>NC_019682.1:5567500-6817500 GCF_000316575.1 Calothrix sp. PCC 7507
AGTACCTGATATTCAAGTCCTGGTTGTGACTGGAAGTGAAGGTCTTTCTTCTGACGTAAAGCAAAGTAGATTCCTTGATCATCAAGCCATTTAGCGAGTTTAGGACTATGAAATTCTCTGTCTGCCAACACCACAACTCGACATTTTTTCAACAGCTTCATCGCCGTATTTATCAATCGTTTTTGCGTTTGTAAATTACTGTTTCCCACATGATTTAATGTTTCCCAATATAGTGGTAAGGCATGAGTACCCCATACCAATGTCACCATAAATACATTCCGCCCTTTCCACTGAGTTCTATCCAGTGCCACCATCCAATAACCATATTTTTGATGCTTTTTCTTATCGAAATAACGTCGCTGTTCTCGATTTAATTTATGTCCTGTTCTCTGTTGTCTGATCCAATATTTGATCAGGGGAAACCACAATAATTTCACGCAGAGATTACCTACCACTAAAAATCTTTGTAGATTGCGTTTTCGACTTTCATATGTAATTGCTTGCGGAAATAAGCTGGCCAATGTTGACAGCTTTACTTGTCGATGAGCTTGTATCAGTAACAACAATAACTCCAGTGTCAGATACTGCTGTTCACTCAAGTGCTTGCGGAAGATAGTTTGATATGATTGTGGTAACATTTTATTTTTTTGTGGGGGTTTACTTCCCCCTATTTTTTTACCACCTTATTTTCTCAAATTCTTACCACATCTCATCTTGAGCCACCTTGTCACCCGTTAAGATTTAAAAGTTGCTCTATAGATACTTTGATTTCTGGAAACGCTAACGGGGAAATAATCCCTTCAAGGATAATCTGCTGAATAAAATATTGACCATTTTGCGGTTGGCGAAATATAGTCACTTGTTTGCTAGATAAATCTATCACCCAATACTCTTGTATCAGAGCAGTGGCGTAGATTTTTGTTTTGAGTTCTAAATCTTTTTTTTGGCTGGTTTTAGCAACTTCTATGAGCCAAAAGATATCTTCTGGTTCAGGATGACGGTTATTATATACAGAATCTAGTGGTCTAACAATAGCGATATCTGGTTCAGGTTCTGAATTTTGTAGGGTTATCGGGCCATTAAACCGGACATCTGCTTTCCCTGCTAATAAATTCTCTAAGTATTTCGCGCCTCGCTTTGCGGTGTTGTAATGTATTGGGGTTTCTGGTGTCATTTCTACAATTTCCCCGGCGAGTAACTCCACATGGCGATCGCTTAAGATTCCGGCTGCTATCATGCGGTGATAGTCGTCCACTGTCCATTTTGCTAGGGTCTTCATCCCAGAGTTGTTGATTGTTTGTGTAGATTTGGTTTGATTTTATCTTTATTTGGCTGTGGGGCAAATCTCACACGGTAAACTGAACTTACTAGTACAAGAAGGCCGAAGTATGAAGTATGAAATGAAGAAGTATATACTGTTTATATCTGAGTCATAATTTTTAACCTCCATTGTTGTTGGTTCATAGTCACCAACTGAGGCTATCTCTTTACCCATCAAGCTATTGACGGTACTTGATTTACCAACTCCTGTACGACCTACTAAAAGAAACACAAATTTTTTTCCAATTTGTGCCTGCAATTTATCTTGGAGATTTTTAATAAAATCCCTTGCTTTTCCTTCGTCATCAATTTTAAGCATTCGCAGTTTATCTTATTAAATTTTAAAATTTATTTGGTAGCTAATAATCTATGAAGCTACTAATATTTATTTTTACATAATTAATGATTTATGCCTCTGTGTTTTCACTGAGGCTTGATTGATTGTAAAGTGCGATCGCCTACTCTTCCAAAACTTCCACCAATTCTTCTAAAGTCACTTCAAACGCACGGGCTATTTTAAATACAGCAGATAGGTCAACGGTGTTGAGACTACCACGCTGGACATAACTTCTAACAGTGTTGTAGTTAACTCCTGAGTAGTTAGCAACATCTTTTAGTGTCCAGCCTCTCTCTTCAGCTAGCTCTCGAATCTTTAACCTAACGTAGCCCATCCTAAATAGTTGACATTGATGCGTATGCATCAGATAATCTTTTTGTACATATTGACGCGTATGCAACAAAAGTTGTTTACGCATACCAAAAGCGATCGCCCTGTGAGCCTGGAAACTTGAGAGCGATCGCTATTCCTAACACATCCCACAAAGTGGGAAGGATTGTTCTATGATATCAATGTCTCAGCCAAAATCAAATACCCATCCTTGGTGTGTGATTCGGCAACTACCGAATATGCAAAGAATAGTAGTTGCTAGGTTTCGTTGGCGACAAGATGCAGATGGTTATTTACAGATTTTGCGACAATTAATGCCGAATGTCAGTCATATGATTGTGTTTGACTCTCTGGTTCAGGCTCAATTGCATACTTCGGCTTCGCTCAGTAACCACATGGATTAAAAAACCGCAGAGAAGCGATCGCTATAATTGGTTTGATGACTTTTAGGCGATCGCTCAATAAATACTCAAGTAGTAAAAATTTGTCTTTCAGTAACTAACTTGATGCGCTGGTATAAAACCGCAAAGCAAAGCTCCAAAACCAAGTAGAAACAAAAAACAGGGCTAATGCCAACACTGCTGTACCTATAAACCAAGTGGCGTGGCCTTGTCCTAGCATCGCTTCTGCTGGGATAGTAGTTAAAAACGCCACTGGTACTACGTAGGTAAAGAAAAAGCGGTAAGCTGTGGGATATGCGGTTATTGGATATCGCCCAGCTTCTAGCAAACCGCGTAACACTTCAGTAGTGTTGTATACTTTTACGAACCAGATGCTGGTTGCTCCCAGTATAAACCACAGGCTGTAAAGAATCACCAAGCCAAAAAATAACGGTACTGCACTAACCAAGTAGTTGCTGATTTTTAAGCCGAGTTTTGTACCTGCATAGCCAATAATCGCAATACCAAAAACTAAATCTGGGAGTCCCCAAGGGGAAATGGTATGAGTGGAAAGCCAAAACTGACTGTGAATCGGCTTGAGTAGGACAAAGTCCAAAGTACCGCGCTGCACATGGCTGACAATGCGATTGAGGTTGGGAGCCAGAAAAGTGGCAGAAAAACCTTGCAGTAGGGTAAAAATTCCCAAGACAACTAAAGCTGCATCCCATGACCAGCTACCAAAGGTGTAGCCGTGACGATAAAACAAGAATAGTCCGAAGAGACTGCCTGCGAGATTGCCCAAGCTGCTGAGGGTAGCTAAGATAAAGTTGACGCGATACTCCATCTCAGACGCTATAGCAGCACTCCAAAATAGCTTAAGTACTTTTAAGTATCTTTGCATCTTCGTATTTTATATATAAATAATATATTTACGTAAACTTAATCTTATTGTTTATTCTGAAAATTTGCTCAACGCTAAGATGTTGTGAGCGTGTTCTTTATGATTTGAGATTCTATGCATTTTGATTTACCACAACTGATTAAATCACTGGGCTATTTTGGGATATGGGGAATTGTCTTTGCTGAATCGGGTTTGCTGATTGGATTTTTTCTACCTGGAGATAGTTTACTGTTTACTGCAGGATTTATAGCGTCTGTGCCGAAATCAGAACTGAATATTTGGGTGCTAATATTTGGTGCTTTTGTTTGTGCAGTCCTTGGTGATAATGTAGGCTATGCAACAGGTCACAGATTTGGCCGCAAATTTTTTCAGAAAGAAGATTCATGGTTGTTTCATAAAAAACACTTGGTGAAAACCCAAGATTTTTATGAAAAGCATGGGAAGAAGACAATAGTTTTAGCACGGTTCACACCAATTATTCGGACTTTTGCGCCAATTGTAGCTGGTATTGGTGCTATGCATTATCGGACGTTTATGTCTTACAACTTAATTGGTGGCTTTTTGTGGACTTTTGGAATTACTTTGTTAGGGTTTTTCTTAGGAAAGTCTCTGCCTCCAGAACAGGTGGATAAGTATTTGTTACCGATTATTGGACTAATTATACTTATTTCTCTAGTGCCGTCAATTATTCATATAATTCAGGACAAGAGAGCCAAGAAATCATGAAATTGTTGGCAAGATGTCACCTAAGTTTGATTGTGCGATCGCCTATTCCTGATATTCTGGAAAATTGCCACCATCAATAACTAGCCTTCCTTCCTTGTATGCCTGTCGCAGGGCTACGGCTTCTGATACGATTTGTTGGGCGCTTAAACCCTCTGAGTCCATCATCTTTTGCAGAGTTACACCTGTACGTTCATCCTCTTCATGAATGGCGGGTATTTGGCAATACCTACCGCCATTCTTTGTCCGTCGCCAAATACTTGGTTTTTTGGGTTTTGGTTCTTGAGAAGTGCGTTTTTCTTTGACTAGAGAGCGTACAGCTTCTTGGGTAATGTAGCTCAAGTCTAAAAGAGCGTCTATTACTGGCTGATATTTTTTACTGTTATTTGCTAGCTGATATACGGTTAAAGGTTCAATTTGTGCTAAATCCTGGGGCGAAAACTGACTAAATACCGCCGCAATCTTCAGATATCTTTTTTCCTCACCCCGCCAACCTTGATCAATAAGTAGCTTTTTGTAATGCTTGAGTGAAAGCTGCTGTTTTTGTTCAGCCAACCAAAAAGCATGATGCAAAATTGTCTTGGTGACATCAGCAAGGGAAAACAAGGAGAATTTTTCGACATCAACGCTTTTAAGAACATTGACTTTATCGTCGATATATGCATCAAATTCCGACTTGGCAATTGCTTGAGAGTCAACTTGGGCTGCAATTACACTCTGCATTTGTGTCATCATGATGTTAGATTCCTCAAAACTCCCTGGTACGCACAACAAATCCACCGCCTTTAGGAGTTAATCCAACGGGTTTTCTCAAAGGCGATTGCACTTAAGTTAGTGGACGTTGAGAGATAAATTCATTCTATAGAACAATTGTACTACTTTTCGTCTAAGAAGAAACCCTAAACATACTCAAATTATGGGTTAAGTGATGAAAGCTTTATACAAGAGGGGGAAATGGGGCATTGGTGTCAACTTAGAGCCAGGGCGAATAGAATTCGCGGCTATACAAACAAAGTCCGCCTGCGCGGACTAAGGTAAAATCAAGGGTTTTGCCTGTGTACCGACAGTTTTTAACCGCCTTTTTAACCTTAAGTTGACACCAATCGGGCATTGGACATTGACTCTTGACTAACCACGAAGAATATAGCGGCTTTGAGCTAGTTCTGTGGGTTCTCTTTGCGTAATTGTTCAGAAACTCCACAAAAGCTGATAGCGTCAAACAAAGGAAGATATGATTGTGGACGTTACAGCTTGAAAACGCGCTCTAATTACTGGCAACTACTACCTTATATTCGACCCCAGTGGCAAAACATCATTAGGGGATTTGTTGGCATTTTGGGATATGTGCTGGCTACATTAATGCTGATCAATGTCGCGGGTAAATTGGCAGTTCCTTTTGGACAAGGTAATGTAGTGGCGATCGCCCAACTGGTCGGGATCTGTGCCTTAATATTTCTTGTACGGGGCTTTTTTCAGTCTATCCAAGACATATATATGGCAAAAGCTGCTTTAAGAGCGGCTTTTCATCTCCGTCAGCAAGTTTATGCTCATCTGCAAAAACTGAATCTCAGTTATTTTGAAACTGCACAAGCCGGTGATTTATCTTACCGTCTCACGGAAGATATTGACCGCATCGGGGAAGTGATCAACAAACTCTTTCATGATTTTGTTCCCTGTGTGTTGCAGTTGTTGGCAATTCCTATCTACATGATTTATTTGAATTGGCAACTGACTCTGGCTGTAGTAATTGTTGCACCGCTGATGGCTATTTTAGTGGGCTGGTTTGGTGAACGGTTGCAAAAGTATGCTCGGCGTAGTCAAAATCGCGTGTCGGGTTTATCAGCTATACTTACCGAAGTTTTCAGCGGTATCCGTTTGGTACAGGCTTTTACTGCGGAAAACTATGAACTTGGGAGATTTAGCCATGAAGCAGAACGCAGTCTACAAGCTAAATATTCAGCGGAACGGTTAAAAGCTATTCAGATTCCCATAGTGGGATTTTTAGAAGCTTTGAGCGCTTTATCTTTATTAATTGTGGGAGCGTGGCAAATTTCCCGGAGTAACTTAACTGTGGGAGAGTTTGTCAGCTACTTGGCTGCAGCGGGATTGTTAATTGACCCCATTGGTCATACGACGAATAACTACAACGAATTTAAACAAGGTGAAGCTTCCGTTGACCGGGTTTTTGAATTAATAGCAATTCAACCGGCGGTGGTGGAAAAACCAAATGCGATCGCATTGACTCCTGTTCAAGGCAAAGTCGAATATCGTCATGTGTCGTTTGCCTATAAACCTGGTGAACCTGTATTAACAGATATTAGTTTATTGGCAATGCCAGGGGAAGCGATCGCACTGGTGGGCGCTTCTGGCGCAGGTAAAACGACATTTGTCAACCTCCTTCCCCGCTTTTATGATCCAGTAGCTGGTCAAATTTTGATTGATGGCGTTGATATTCGGGATGTGACGCTGCATAGTTTGCGGCGTCAAATTGGCATTGTTCCCCAAGAAACCATCATGTTTTCTGGAACGATTGCTCAAAATATTGCCTTTGGACAAGAATTTTTTGAAATGACAGCTGTTGCAGAAGCAGCGAGAATTGCTAACGCCCATCAGTTTATCACCCAACTACCAGAGGGCTATAACACTTGGGTGGGTGAGCGCGGGGTGAATTTATCGGGTGGACAACGCCAAAGAATAGCGATCGCTCGTGCTGTTCTCCTCAACCCGCGAATTTTGATCCTGGATGAGGCGACATCAGCCTTAGATTCCGAGTCAGAAGCACTAGTACAGCAAGCCTTGGAAAGACTAATGCAAGGACGAACCGTGTTTATTATTGCTCATCGGTTATCTACAGTCAGAAAGTGCGATCGCATTTTAGTGCTAGAAAAAGGACAAATTATGGAATCAGGAACTCACGCAGAATTGTTAGCCCTAGAGCGTCGCTATGCACGGTTTTATACTCAGCAGTTTAGTTAACAACTTTGATCGAACAAAATTTATCCCATCCACCAACTACGCCATTATTACACGTAGGGGCGAACGGTTGTTCGCCCAAAATCGAAAAACGACCCTTGTAGGTGGCTTGCCTATTGCTTATTGCCTATTCCCTTTCATTCAGAGTTTTGGGATTGCTGGCTGACTTCTCTTATTTGCTTTTGCTGTTCTTGGAGCCAGGTTTCAAAAAGTTCATTTAACAAACGCACTTTCATTGCTTCATCCAATTGTGCAGGAATAGATTTCTCCAGTTGCACAATCACAAACCATTCAGCGATGCGAGTCGGTGGTACAACTTGATGCGGTTGAGTGCTAGAAAGCATTTGCGCCATTGCTGGGTGGAGTGCATTTAATTCAATCGGGCCAACCAAACCCCCAGTTTGAGCTTCTGGCCCGAGTGAGTATTGACGCGCCAAATCTGCAAAAGACTGTTCTTTGGCTTGAATGCGGAAATAAAGTTCTTGAGCAATCCCTGCATCTTGAGTCCGCAGAAGAGAATAAATCACTTTGTCTAGTTTTCCCTTGTGCTGAAAGAAATGGGATTCTAGCTTGTTACCCCAGGTGGCTTGCTTGAATTTTTCAATTTTCAGCTTACGAACAGTGACAGCATCTAATTGATGAGTACTGAGACCATGATGTGCCATCCATGCGCTGACATCAGCTTCGCTGGTAAACTGTTTTTCAGCGTAAAACTGCTGTTTAGCTTGGACTACTTCTTCCGGGGTACACTCAATTGTAGCGATCGCCTCGTCGATAATCAATTCCCGCAGTAACTGTGGCAGCATTTGGTAACTTGCCAGCAAGGGAATCAGTTCAGTAGATTTAATTGTACGGTTGCCGATTTGGATCTCTTCAGTCATTAGCTATTAGACATATAAGAAAAAATCTATTGTTAGATTTTATACTTTTTGATTGTATATGCTAAACCAGCATCCCGCCAAGAACCAATGCCAGAGGTGAAGAAAGGAAATAGGCAATAGAGAATCACAGGGAATAGGCATTTCAGTACGTATTGCTGATTAGTTGCCTTCTTGCCTTTTGTCTCTTACCGTGTGTAGGAACAAAATCTTCTTAGCCACTTCTTCCGAAACCGGGATCACCGATAACCGATTTCCTGTTTTCACAACCATTAACTCTTCTGGACTAAATTCTTCTTTGAGTTTGAATAGCCAAATGGGATTGGCAAAAACCTCCACAAATTCTACAACAACTGTTTGCCATCGAGGTGATTCGGGAGTTGATTTAGGGTCGTAGTATTTACTTGTGGGTTCAAACTGGCTGGGATCAGCAATACCTATTTTCACCACACGCATCAATCCAGCAATACCAGGAGGATTACTATTGGAGTGATAAAAAAAAGCTAAATCACCCAACTGCATTTGAACTAGAAAATTGCGAGCTTGATAATTGCGAACGCCATCCCAGATAGTTTCACCATCGCGTTGCAAGTCAAAGATGCTATAGACCTCTGGTTCTGATTTCATCAACCAATAATTCATTTGTTATTTGTCATTTGTTATTTCTCCCCCTACTCCCCGCCCCCATTCTCCCATTTCCCATTCGCTTCTTTCTACTGTTCCAAATTCCAATTTAGCGCCGTAGCTATCTGACCAGCCAATTCTAGCGGATTAAACGGTTTAGCGATCGCTGTAGCCATTCCCATTTGAGCATAGCGACGGCGGTCTGAAGCCTGGATTTTAGCGGTTAATAAAATCACCGGAATTGCTTGCGTGGCTGGGTTTGCTTGCAGTTGCTCAAAGGTAGTGATACCGTCCATATCTGGCATCATCACATCCAACAGGATTGCATCTGGTTGCCCAATCTCGGCTTTAGCTATACCCTCAATACCAGAGTTTGCCGTCACCACTTCCCAGCCAGCGACGGTTTCCAAGCAAATCTTGGCAACTTCTTGAATATACTGCTCATTATCAACCACTAAAATGCGCTTTTTTGTCATGATTACCACCTTCTTCGGAGAATGGGAAATTGGCAACTCGGTAACTGTTCTCTATTCCCTTTTTAAAATGAGTAATTTTTTGGAGTAATTCCATCACGCGTTGTTCAAATTCTTTGGTTGTCACAAGCCCTTTGGTCAAAAATTCTGTATGTCCTAACTTGAGTCGATTACGTTCCGACTCTTCTAAATCCCTAGCCGAGTAAACAACTACGGGTATACTACAAAGTTGATTGTGTTGTTGTAGCCAATCTACCACTACAAAAGCATCACTTTCTGGCATAACTAAGTCGAGAATTAATAAGTCAGGTTTGACTTCTTGACTAAGGCGAATGGCTTCCCGTCCGCTTTTGGCGAGGAAGGTTTCAATATCATGTCTGGCAAATAGAGCCATCAGTAAATCAGCTACATCATTATCATCCTCGACAATCAAAATGCGGACTCGCTTTGAGGACTTAGCTACGACTTGCCTAAGTGACTGCAATAGGTAACTTTGTTTGACTGGTTTACTTACCCAATCAGCAAAGTCTGCATTAGTTTGGCTATTGATAGTTGGTTTGTAAACACTACAAATCACAATGGGAATATTTTTCGTATTAGCTCGTTCTTTCAAGACTGCCATTGTCTCCCAACCATTCATCCCAGGCATCATTAAATCTAGTAAAATAACGTTTGGCTGTTGAGCAGCTGCTAAGGCGATCGCTGCTTGACCACTAGTTACCGTTACTACTCGATATCCTCCTTGTTCCAGTAGTGTTTGCATCTCCGCACTGATTACTGGATCATCGTCGCAGACTAGGACTAGGGGAGCGAGATGATGGCTGAGTGCTGAATCTTGAGTGCCCAGTTGTAAGTGTTCTGTGATTGAGTCTTCTAATTCAGATATCTGAAAAGGCTCTAAAATGGGCAGGGTGAAGTAAAAAGTGCTACCTTCGCCCAAAATACTCTCAACCCAGATATGTCCACCATGTTGCTGCACTATACTCTGGCAAATTGCCAAGCCTAAACCTGTACCATCATGGTTGCGAGCATCGGAGGAATCGACCTGTTGAAAGCGTTCAAAGATGCTATCAAGTTTGTCAGATGGGATGCCACGTCCTGTGTCTTTGACTGCTAATAAAACTTCATTCCCTTGTTTTTGAGTCGTTAGCCAAATTGTAGATTCAGCAGCCGAGAATTTAATGGCGTTACTCAGCAGATTAGTCAAAGTTTGGACAATTCGGTCTTGATCTGCCCATAGCTGCATAGATAAGCTGGCAATGGATATTTGCACTCCAGCTTTGTCTGCTAGCGGCTGTATGACATTCACCGCTGACTTAATCAAATCAGCCAGATTGCAGGTTTCTCGTGCCATTTTCACCCTGCCCGACTCAATCCGCTCAATGTCTAGGATGTCGTTGATCAGACGGACTAGGCGATCGCTGCTATCAGTGGCAATTTGTAGTAGGCGTTTTCCTGGCTCTGAGTCTGCGTTGAGTAAACCGCTGGCTAGCATTCCTAGTGAGCCGTGAATCGAAGTTAGGGGTGTGCGGAGTTCATGACTGACGACAGAAACAAACTCATCTTTCATCCGCTCAATTTGTTTACGCTCAGTTACATCACGTAGAATTACCGTATAAAAAATTTCATTCCCCATATTTAACTTCGATATAGAAGCCTCTGCTGGAAATTCTGTGCCATCCTGACGACACCCGAATATTTCCCGTCGTTCTCCCATCCGCCTAGCTAGACTGGGAGATTGACCAAAATCAGTGACATGATGACGGTGAGACTGGGCAAAGCGTGGTGGTAACAGTAAGTCCAGGCGCTGGCCAATTACTTCCTCGGCAGAGTAGCCAAAAATCTTTTCTGCTCCTTGGTTAAACAAGGTGATGCATTGATGACTATCAATGGAAATAATCGCATCATCGGCAATATCTAAAATCCGGGCAAATTTGGCTTGAGAAATCCGCAGTTCTTCTTGAATTCGCTGACGTTCGTCAAGTTGTGAGCGTAATTTTCGATTTAGCCCCACTAACTCAGCAGTGCGTTCTGCTACGCGCAATTCTAGTTCGTTATTAGCTTTTTGGAGGGCTGCCTGACTCTGCTGGAGTGCGACTTCTGCAAAGGCGCGATCGCGTTGATTATGAGCTTGAGCCATGCACCTTAGTAGTTTCACCCGCTCTAAGCGATTGATCATCCGAGTCACTAGCTCTGGCCCGACAATGGGTTTGCTGACAAAATCATCAGCACCCACGCTGAATACCTGATGCAAAATTTCCGCATCATGATGAACTGTGAGAAAGAGGATAGGTAATTCACTCCAGTGGCGATCGCTCCTTACCACTTGGCACAACTCAATCCCATTGATGTAAGGCATCTCCACATCCAAAATCAGCATGTCTGGTTTAACAGCTTCCAGCGTTTCCCAGAACTTCCGTGGATCATCAAGGGTAATTACCTTTAGCCCCCAAGGGCTGAGTAAGGTTTGTAGTAATGTGAGAATTTGGCGATCGTCGTCTACAGCTAATACCTTGGCTTCAGTGAAAGGTGTTTGTTGCAATACTTGGGTAATTGCTTCTAGCACCTGAGCAATCAGCATCGGCTTCTGGAGGAAAGTATGTACACCATGACGAGCCAGTTGCAGACGATTGGCAAAGTCACTCTGCTCAGTAAAAACTAGCACTGGTACGGCAGGTTGAGATTGGGAAAGTTCCGCTAGCAGACTCAAACTTTCATCTTGATGAAAAGAGACACTAGGGTCGAGTAACACCACGCTAGGATATTTGCAGTTAATTTGAGTTCTAGCTGTCTCAATGTTAGCGGCAACTGCCACTTTTAACCCCCAGTTAGTAGATTCCTTAACTAGCTGTTCAGCAATCACGAAATCACTGTCAATTACCAACACTAAAGGCTGTTCATCGCTAGTAGGTGGCGGTGAGACTTTTTTAGCTTCTATTTCCTGACGCAGTAGCTTAACCCAATGATGCAAGTTACTAGTTTGAGTTAGTGTTAAACTTTTGTCAGATTTCAGTAATTGTTCGATTTTACGTGCTAGCTCAGAGCCAATAGCCAAGCCAAAAGTACCTAAAGAACCCGCCAAGGTGTGGGCTTCTTGTGCTGCTTGTCGTCGCACTTCCGAATTTAATACTTTTTTGCCGAGAGATGCTGCTTGCTCCAATACCTTCACCTGCTCATCAACTCGCCCCTGAAATTGCTGCCAAATACCTGCAACTGCTGTGAGTGTTTGCTGCTGCAATTTGCAATTAGGAACAGTAGACTTAGCATGATTTAATTCTTCCTTGTGCCTTTTCTCGCCCTCTGTGTCCTCTCTCCTCCTGTCTGCTTCTTGCGGTTTCAGCCGATAGCCAATGCCATAGACTGTTTCAATCAAATCACTAGCCACTCCCACAGCCTTGAGTTTCTGCCGTAAACCTTTAATATGGGTGCGAACAGCTTCTTCTGTGGGAGTATCGTCATAAGACCAAAGATGTGCCAAAATCATGCCGCAGCTAAATACCCGGTGGCTGTTTCGCAGGAATAGCTCCAAAAGGGCATATTCTTTTGGGGTTAATGACAGTAAATCTTGAGCGTAGGTGACTTCACAACTACTAGGGTCAAGCCGTAAATCGCCCCACTCTAGTACAGGCTGTGATGTTGATGCTCCCCGACGCAATAAAGCTCGGACACGTGCCACTAATTCCTCTGCGTCAAAGGGTTTAACCACATAGTCATCTGCACCTGCATCTAGTCCAATTGCTTTCTCATGACTACTATCGCGTCCTGTCAATAACAAGACTGGCATTTGCATACCACTAGACCGAATTTGCCGACAAAGACTCACACCATCTAGCTTCGGCAAGATGACATCTAGGAGAATTAAATCGTAGTCATAAATTTCAATTAAATTCCAAGCAGCATCACCATCAATGGCAACTTCGACCGCATAGTTGTGATTAGTAAGAATGGCGGTGAGTGTTGCGGCCAGTAACTCGTCATCCTCTACAACTAAAATCTTCATATCACAGGCTTTTCTGAAGATAAGGAATTTATCAGAACAATTAAAAAAACATCAATTCAAAACTTTAATTAATATTGAGCTTGCAGGCATCTTTAAGGATATGGGCTGAATATTATTTTTTATTTTAAAAGCTGAATTTATAAATGATGCTTACGCTCTAGAGACTAGTATAAGCTAGCAGATATCAGGGTGATACTTTTGTGTAAAGATGCTTAATATTGCCAAAAGTATCATGAGATTTTTGTGGGCGATCGCTATTAATAAATCATAAATATTATCATTAAGAGCATTAGTGCGACTTTATCCATTTTTACGAACTCTAAAACCTGACACCGAAACTCTTGTACGGCGATAGGTTTAGTTTTTGTAATTTATCGATAATCAGTGACGTAGAAAAAGTATTTGCCAAAAAGCCAGGGTTTTTGCCGAATAAAGGAGAGCAAGTTCTTAATTTTGGATAAAGTCGAGCTGAGAGCAGAATTGTTTGTTGTCCTCACAAGTTCCTCAAATTCTTGATCTATAAACATAACTGTAGCAAGAGAAGCGATAGAACACTCAGACTAAATAATTAAAGAAATTTTATCTATAACAATTGCCAAAAGTAGTTTGGGAATGGGGAATGAGTCCTGGAAAGGATTTACCAATGTCCGACGCCTATCTTGCCGCTTGGGGCGGCTTTCCTCCTCGCTCATAAGGAATGTTCTCCCACCGCTTTCAATAAATAACAGAGGTCTATATGTTTAAAAAGATTTTAGTTGCATTAGATCGCTCAGAAATGGGACAACAAGTGTTTGCCCAAGCATTAGCTTTAGCAAAGTTAACAGGAGCTAGCTTAATGCTACAGCATGTATTATCTGCGGAGGAAGAAGGTAGCCCTTATATTCCTATGTTATCTAATTTTGAATACTATCCAGGATTAAGCTCTTCCAGCTTTGAGTACTATCAAAAGCAGTGGGACAGCTTTAAAAATGAAGGTCTTGAGATGTTACAAACCTTCTGCGCTCAAGCAAACACAGCGGGGGTGAACGCAGAATTTACTCAAAGCCTTGGCCTTCCTGGTCGTCTCATCTGTGAGTTAGCTCGCAATTGGAACGCAGACCTAATTATCATCGGGCGTCGTGGTCTTTCAGGATTAGCAGAACTATTCCTGGGTAGCGTCAGTAACTATGTTCTCCACCATGCTCTTTGTTCTGTCCAGATTGTACATCTTTCAGCTAATTTGCCAAAAGCCAAAGAAACTGTTCAAGAAACAATCACCGTTGGCTAGAAACTTTGCTTTCCCACCATACTCATACGAATCATGGGTAGCATCTTTCTGGGTATGAATTCATCTACAAGCCCCTGAAAGTGGAAGTTTATGAGGATGCTGAGAGGGAAAGTCGCATTTCTCGTGACAGATTGGTCACTACATAATCCCAAATAGGCAAAAAGGGAGATGGGGTAAGGGTCAAAAGAATGAATGAGACTGTGATGGTGATTGGTTATGGTAATGACTTGTATAGTGATGATGGCATTGGACAAAGAGTCGCTAATGCGATCGCTACTTGGCATTTATCAACCGTGAAATCTCTAGCAGTTAGCCAACTTATCCCTAAACTAACTACAACTTTAGCAAGTGTTGAGTTAGTCATCTTTGTTAATGCTTACTTAGGTTCCGAAAGCTCTCAAGTGCAAGTACAATCCCTCTTACCCTCTCTTTCTAGTCTCATTAGTGGGCACATCAATGATCCGCGATCGCTCCTCGCTCTCACTCAAGCTAGTTATGGTTATTGTCCCACAGCTTGGTTGGTGAGGGTGCCCGGACTCTACTTTGAAGTCGGGGATGATCTATCACCAGTCGCCGAAACGGGAATAGCGATCGCACTAGTGAAAATTATCCAAATTCTTGACAGAAATAACAATTTATGGCTGAACTTTGGTTGATGCAAAATCTCTTAGAAACTGCTGTCAACCGTGCTAGACAACTAGGCGCACATCACATTCACGAGATTAAAATTCAGATTGGTGCAGCATCTGATGTGACACCGGAGTCTTTGGCTCAAGCCTTTGAGGTTGTCAAAAATGGTACAATTGCTCAAGATGCTCATCTGCACTCGGAGTATCTACCAATTGTTTGTTACTGCGCTACTTGCAATGTGGAATTTCAACCAATAGATCCTCTTTATCAGTGTCCAGAGTGCCACCAACCCTACTGTGAGATTCGCCAAGGACAGGAGTTGGAATTGAATGATTTGGAAATTTCTTGAAGTACAGGACTAAAGCCAACTGGCACACTTAGCCTCTGGTATAAGAGTCAAATCCTTTCTTCTATAGCAAGATTGCCTATTATTGCCTATTGATTTTAATCAGTGCGGCTACCAATTTTTCAATATGCCTTGGTTCATGAGTCGCCATCATAGATATTCTGATCCGACTTGTGGGTACTGTGGGCGGACGAATCGCTGGGGCAAATATAGCAGATGTTGTGAGATGCTTACTAGTTATTAATGCTGCTGTGGCGCTGGGCAATTGAAAACATACAATAGGTGATTCTGAAGGCAATAATTTTAATTTAGGTAGATGTGCTTGCATTAGCTTTTTGAAATAATCTACATTTCCCCACAATTGGGTGCGGCGTTGCGGTTCTTGTTGCACTATCTTGATTGCGGCTAAAGCCACGGCTGTGTCGGCAGGCGAAAGCGCAGTCGTGTAAATCCAGGTAGGCGCGCGATTCCGTAAAAAATCTATTAAAGTTGCACTTCCTACGACATAGCCGCCTAAACTACCAAGGGCTTTACTCAAAGTGCCAACTTGAATTAATTGCTTTCCCGTCAACCCAAAATGTTCCACACACCCTGCACCAGTTTTACCCATTACTCCAGTGGCATGAGCTTCATCTACTAGCAGCATACAGCTAAATTCATCAGCTAAACTCAGCAGCGTTGGTAAAGGACATAAGTCACCATCCATGCTGAAGACGCTATCGGTAATAATTAAACAGCGGCGGTAATTTTGTCGTTGCTGGCTCAACTGGATTTTCAAAGCTGCAACATCACCGTGGGGATATTCGACGATCGCTGCACCACTGAGAATTGCACCGTTTTTCAAACTAGAGTGATTGTATTGGTCAGATAATATTAAATCGCGCTTGCCTACCAAAGCAGCGATCGCACCTAAATTTGCGAGATAGCCTGAACTAAATACTATTGCATCTTCTGTTTGTTTGAGAGCGGCGATCGCCTTTTCTAATTCTCTATGTAATTCCCGATGTCCACTAAGTAGTCTTGAACCAGTGCTACCAGTACCAAATTTTTGCAGAGATGCCATCCCCGCCTGAATTAATCGCTCATCCCCGGCTAACCCCAAATAGTCATTACTAGCAAAATTAATCACCTCTTGCCCTGCTAATAACACAGTCGCACCGGGAAGCCCCTCGATTGCTTGTACAGATCGATACCAATCCGCCTGATGAATAGTTTTTAGAGAATCGTCTAGCCAAGCATAAGGGTTTGTAGGCATGGGGTGATATCTTCTGTCATGGGAGTCAGGAGTCAAGAGTCAAGGTTTTTTGGACTAAGAAGGCTAAAACCCTTCTACCTATAGCAAGATTGCCTATTGTCTTATCCTAGCGACAATTATTTACGTCAAGTTACTTAATGCATCCGTAAGGATCTTACCTTTTTACATCCTCCTCTGGCTCCCACAACTCTTTTGATATCGATTCTTGAGAGTTTGTGTTTTCTTTTTCAGGTTGACATTCCCAGGAGTAGTTGCATATTTTACTACGCAGCACTGTACCTAGTGTGATATTAATTGCCAGGGCAAAGAAATCGATAAAAATCAGATTTACAACTCGATCAATCATTAGTCCCTCCAGATATCTTTTAGCTTCAAGTGATATCTGAAGTTTCCTACATCTAACATCATGCCTTTTCCAGAAATATGCTACTTCTGGGTTGCCAGCACTGAGTATAATAAAATATCTGTACCAGTTGGTTCAATGATTTCAGAACAGGACAGAAAACTCTTGCAGTGTCGTTAGAAGTTTAAATAAATTCCAATTCATCTATAAAAACAAATTCGCACTCAATTGGTGAGAGCCAGACTTGACATATTATAGCGATTCCCACATTGGTGAGGTACAGACAAAAATAATTAACCGCTGATAGAAGAGGATGGACGCGGATAAACGCAGATAAATTTGTACCTCACCAGACTAGAAAATGCTATATGTTATCGTACACCTCTGCTTCAACTATAATTCCTGGTGGCAGATATTTATTACCCACAAAATCAGAGTTTCTAAAGTAAAAATTTCCACCCACTAAAAGTTTAGCTGGCTGCAATTTACCTTCTTGTTTAGCTTGGTAGTCTGCTTGGGAAAGTTCTTCATTGCTGGGATGATGACGTACATAACTCATCAATAAATCCCATTTTTCTAGGCTTAAGCTTCCTTTACTACCCATGAATGAATAACTATGTCTATGTATGAGTGACAATTAAGTCACAGTTTCTCACCTCAAAATCCTTGACTTTGTAGTTCTTAAACCACTTATCCCACTTAAACCAAAAACTTGACAAAAAAAACATCAGGGCAAGAGCTAAAACCCTTACCCTGTATGTGTTTAACGGAGAGGGAGGGATTCGAACCCTCGTATACATTTCTGCATAACAGACTTTCCAGGTCTGCGCCTTCAACCACTCGGCCACCTCTCCAGGTGCCACGATTTACGATTGTACAATGAAACACCAGAAAATGCAAAGATAAAAACAGACACTCATCCAAAATCCCGAATCAAGATGTCCCGAAAATACACGATTAGAGTCCACGATCGCCATACTGGCAAAGAATACAGTCTACAAGTCCCAGAAGACCGCTACATCCTGCATAGTGCTGAACAACAAGGAACAGAGCTACCGTTTTCTTGCCGCAATGGTGCTTGTACTACTTGTGCTGTCAGGGTGCTGTCAGGAGAAATTTACCAACCGGAAGCGATCGGACTGTCGCCAGCATTACAGCGCAAAGGCTACGCTTTGTTATGCGTCAGTTACCCCCGTTCTGACTTGGAAGTGGAGACACAAGATGAAGATGAAGTCTATGAACTCCAGTTTGGGCGCTATTTTGCTAGGGGGAAAGTTAGAGCGGGTTTACCTTTAGATGAAGATTAAGATTTGGTTCACGCAGAAGCGCAGAGGCGCGGAGACTCATAGGTCTGTGCGTTTTAGTATATTGGTGAAAAAAATAGCAATTGTGGCTTGCTTATTACTGTTGGTGAGTTGTCAAGCTAAGAATCAGCAAGCCGCTAATGAAGTGCAAGTGAAAGTGGCGCGAGTGGTGAGTGGGCAAAGTTTAGAAGTACTGGGAATGGCTGAACAACCCAACTTGATTTCCCCGGTACGGTTAATTGGTATTGATGCGCCAGATATGCGACAGCGTCCTTGGGGAGATGACGCCAAGCAAGGATTAGAGGCGCTGATTGGTGGTGCAGAACAAATTGTTACCTTGGAGTTTGATTTAGAAACTAAAGACAAAATTGGGCGGACTTTGGCTTATGTATGGAAAGATAAAATGTTGTTGAACGAAGAATTAGTCAAACAAGGTTATGCGTTGTTCGTAGGGCGATCGCCTAACCACAAATATGACCAGCGTTTAGAACGTTCCCAACAATTAGCTAGACTCATGAGACAAGGAATTTGGAAGCCAGAAAAACCCATGCGCCTTACTCCTGCTGAATTTCGTCGCCAGTTTCGATAAGAGGCAGGGGGCAGGGGGCAGGGAGCAGGGAGTAGAGAAAATAACCCTTGACTCCTGACTCCTGACTCCTGACTCCTGACAAATGCCCAATGCCCAATAACAAATAACAAATGACAAATGACAAATGACAAATCAAATCTTTCTCGAAATTGCCACGGAAGCGGCTCTAGCTGCTGGTGCCGTGTTACAAGGTTACTTGGGTAAATTAGAAGACGCAATTACAGAAAAAGGACGCCCTGGTGATTTAGTCACCGCTGCCGATAAAGCCTCAGAAGTGGTTGTTTTGGAAATTTTGCGTCGCCACTTTCCCCAACACTCCATCCTGGCTGAAGAATCGGGGAAACTAGGCAATCAAGAAAATGAATACCTGTGGGCGATCGATCCTTTAGATGGCACAACCAATTACGCGCACCAATACCCGTTTTTTGCTGTTTCCATTGGGCTATTAATTAATGGCGTACCAAAGGTGGGAGTCATTTACGACCCTTTCCATAATGAGCTATTCCGTGCAGCTGCAGGTTTAGGTGCAACACGTAATCGCCGCCGCATTCAGGTGTCGGAAACATCCGATCTGAATAAAAGCTTACTGGTGACAGGTTTTGCCTACGATCGCCGGGAAACATCTGACAACAATTACGCAGAATTTAGTCACCTCACCCATCTTACCCAAGGAGTTAGACGCAGTGGTTCAGCATCACTGGATTTAGCTTATGTTGCTTGTGGGCGTGTTGATGGCTATTGGGAACGAGGACTCTCTCCTTGGGATATTACTGCAGGCATCATCTTAGTACAAGAAGCTGGGGGTAAAGTCACTGCCTATGATGGGACTCCCGTAAAAATTGAGTCTGGGAGAATTCTCGCCACTAATGGTTATATTCACGACAACCTCAGTCGTGAATTGTTGCAAGTTCCGCCACTCTCAGCGTGGAAATGATATGGGGCAGAGGGAGCAGGGAGCAGGGAGCAAGATAAATAATTAATGACCCTTGACTCCTCACTCCTGACTCCTAACTCTTGACAAATGACAAATGACTACTGACAACTACCCAAGGTATAGAAGTAAACTAGAAATAATCACTCTACTACTATGGTGCATATCCCTGTTATGTCTCTAAGAATAGACCGTGGAATTTTTAAATATGATTTTATAGATCATCACGCAATTTTGTGTGTTCCAGTGGATGCGGATGTGAAAGAGATCCGTAAACGCTATTTAGCAATTGCTCGCCTTTTGCACCCCGATAGTAATAGTAGTGTAGGTGCTGCCCAAAAACAGCTAGCAGGTGAATTATTATCTAAGTTGGTTAACCCAGCTTACGAAAAGCTAACTGCAGAACGCACACGCTCGGAATATATTATAGTTTTGTCTCAACTAGGCAAGCGTTTAGTGCAGGAATCCGGTTCAGTGGAACTGCATACAGACTTGGCTAAACAGCTGGCTAGTTCACCAAATATAGATCACTTGTATAAGAGTGCGATCGCTAAACTGGCGGCAACTCAATATGACTCTTTACAGCAAGTACCACAAGTCATTGCCCAAATTAGTGAGTTGAATTTAATTTACTTAATGCGGAGTGCTGGTAAATCATTAGCAGCACCGCCTCCTCCTCCAGCTAAGACTAATTCAGTCACTCCCCCAAGTCCAACACCAAATAAAGCACCCGCACCGACACCACCACCAGCAACCGAAGATTCTGTTGCAGAACAGTACATCCGTCGCGCTCAAACTTTAATCGAAAAAAATCAATTTGCCCAAGCTCAGGTAGAGTTAAAAGATGCTCTCAAACTAGAGCCCAAAAATAGTCGTTGTCATAGCCTGATTGCAGTCGTTTATGTGAAGCAAAATCAGCTAAAAATGGCCAAGATTCATTTTGACAATGCTCTGAAATTAGACCCTAATGACCAATCAGCTTTGGCATGGAAACCCAAAATAGATAAGGCTTTAGGACAACCATCTGCTGCTGCTAAAGTGTCTGCACCTGTCAATGCTGATGGGAAACAATCAGATAAGTCTGGAAGTGGGGGTTTGTTTGGGGGTTTGTTTGGTGGGAAGAAAAAATAGTTATCCCACAGGCTGTAGGGACAAGGTAACCCATTGGATTAAAAAGTAAATATAAGTAGATCGGCGCAATTAAAGCTAACTGGCAAGGTTGTCATTTGTCATTGGTAAAGGTTTTAAGCCTAGTTACATTGAGGCACCTCTGGTAACAAGTTCATAGAAAGCGGCGGGAAACTCCAAACTAAGAGCGATTCACTGAAGCTCTGCCAAAGTGTGAGTGGAGAGGGATAGCCCATTGGTGTCAACTTAACGTGAAAGCCTTGAAACTCTCACTTACCGCGACTATCCTCGTTACCCCACCCTAACCCTCCCCGATATATTGGGGAGCCAGTGCGTTGGGCGGCTCTGCCGACTTGTACCGCTAAAGCGGAACCCGCTCTTTAGCACCTGGCGTGGGATTAAGGGGGTAAAACGTATGTCGGGCAAGCGTTTGAGCTTAAGTAGACACGGATGGGGATAGCCGCCCCATTCCACATTCCCAAAGACTCTATCCCCTTGGGGATGGAGTTTTTCATAAGTATTTGCGACTGCTTAACTTTGCTGTTACATCGCCAATCTTTTATGGGAAGACTACTCTTAATTAGTAAATTATTATATTCCCTAGATTTTTATGACAATTCCTCTATTTTGTGGAGATGCTGGGCGTAACTTGCTGATCCGCAGGGGACGGATAACTACGCTAATGCAACTGTTTAGATTCTCGGCTATTTCATCACTCAAGAAATTTGAGGTGTTCCATGTCCGCAGTTAGCCTCAGAAAAATTCTTAACAAAAAAGAGTTGCTATCTCTTATTCATAACTTAGTTTACCAGTTCAACATCAATTGCAATGTTGAACTGGCAGATGGCACGAAATTGATTAGTATTGGGGAGCAACCATTAGAAAGCCGATATCCAATTGAGGTGTCAGGAGAAATTATCGGTTGGGTTGTTGGGGGAGAACAGGCCACGCTACTGGCGACTTTGCTCTCGTTTGTGGCAAAGCAGGAAGCTGAGAAGAAAGAACTCGCTAAAGAATTGCTAGAGCGATATCAGGAAATTGATTTATTTCAGGATATCTCGACTCAATTGACAACGAGTTTAGATAGGCGACAGATTGCTGAACTTGTGCTTCAGGAATTGAGTCAATTGATTGAATCGTCGGCGGGGATGATTCTGTTGCTGAGTCCAGATGCAGCTGAGTTTGAAATTATTGCCGAATTTGGAGTGTTTTTTAAGCACAGTCAGCCAAAACCAGGTAAAGGAATTATCGGCAATATTGTGCAATCCAACCGCGCAGAACTCGTCAATAATGTGCAAGCCGATCCTCGATTATGGGGACAGAAAAACGTTAATGCTTTGATTTGTGTACCACTGAGAGCCAAGGAGCGTGTACTGGGAGCGATCGCTATTGGTACACAAAAAACTGACTCTTACAAGGCTGAACACCTGAAACTTGTGAGTATCTTTGCCTCTCAAAGTGCGATCGCCATTGACAAGGCTGTACTTTATGAACAAAGTACTCAAGCAGCCATCCAAGCAAAAGCCCAGACACAAAAGCTGCAGCAAGCTCTCCAAGACTTACAACTGGTACAAACCCAGTTAATCCAAAGCGAGAAAATGTCTTCTTTGGGGCAACTGATTGCTGGAGTCGCCCACGAAATTAACAACCCAGTCAACTTCATTTGCGGCAATTTGAGGTATGTCGCAGAGTACGCCCAAAATTTGTTACACCTGTTGTCCAAGTATCAGCAAGTCCTACCTATTGCTCCTTGTGAACTGGAATCAGATTTAGACAATATAGACCTGGAATTTATCATGGAAGACCTCCCCAAACTGCTAGATTCCATGAAACTGGGAACAAGTCGCATCGTGGAAATTGTCCAATCCCTGAAAAACTTCTCCCGCCATGACGAAGCCGAAATGAAAGCCGTCAACATCCACGATGGTATCGACGGCACGCTGATGATTCTTCACCATCGCGTCAAAGCAGATGTTCATCGTCCAGCAATTGAAATCATTAAAGACTATGCAAAACTTCCCCTGATTGAATGCTACCCCGGACAGTTGAATCAGGTATTTATGAACATCCTGGCAAATGCTATTGATGCTTTAGAAGAGGGAATGGGGAAGTCAGAATTAACTCACAATTTACAACTCACAACTCAAGGCTCCCCGACTCCCAACTCCCGAATCCCGACTCCCCAAATCACTATTCGCACCCAATTCTTGGACAAACAGTGGGTTGTGATTCGCATTGCCGATAACGGCCCAGGCATGAAGCAGGAGGTAATCCGCCGCATCTACGATCCCTTCTTCACCACTAAAGATGTTGGCAAAGGAACCGGGTTAGGTATGGCAATCAGCTACCAAATTATTGTGGACAAACATCGGGGAGTACTCAAGTGCCGTTCTCAACCAGGTGAAGGGACGGAATTCTGGATTCAAATTCCCGTAAATTGCACCTTGGCAGAGGCTCCTGAAGCACAGAATAGCACTTCTGATCCATCAACTCCTATCACAGAATCATCCCCCACTGCCGATGCGGAAGGCTTCATTCCATCAACAATACCAACACTCAAACCAGTTGATTTGCTGATCCGCCATACTCAACTGATTCAGCGACTTTCCGAACAGAGTCCTGATATGGGCACTGCATCACCCGATCAAATTTACCAAATGTTCCAACGCCACCCAATTTCCTTAAAGCTTTACGCCACCTTGTTGTCTTGGTTCTGTTGTACTAACCCTACCCACCTACATCCCTGAGGAAATTTCAACTATGCCTAGCCAAATTGATGAATACAACCGTCAGTTATTTGAACAATGCCCAGTTGGTTTAGCATTGTGCCAGATGGATGGGACGCTGATTGATATCAACCCTGCTTATGCTGCCATTTTGGGTAGCACCATCCCGGAAACCCTAAATTTTAACTACTGGGAGATGATGTCCCAAAAAGATGCCGCCAAGGCAGCTATGCTAGAGAGCCTAGAACGGACTGGGCGCTACAGAGCCTGTGAAATAGAATACATCCACAAAGATGGGTATTTGGTTCCGGTTAGGCTTTCGGGAGTGCTGATCGACAAGGACGGAGGGCAACTAATTTTGTCAACGGTAGAGGACATTAGCGACCTCAAGCCTGCCCACCAAGAAAACCAAAACGCTGAAAAAATCTTGAAACAAAGCGAAGCCCGATACCGTTCTCTGGTGACAGCTAATACCCAAATTATCTGGGTCAGCACACCAGAAGGAATATGTTTTGAACTAACAAGTTGGATTGCCTATACAGGTCAAACTTTAGCTGAAGCTGAGAATGGGGGCTGGATTGAGGCCGTTCATCCTGAAGATCGCGATCGCACTGGTAAAGTTTGGGGAGAGGCTGTGACGAACTGTCAGGTCTATCAAATTGAATACCGAATTCGGGGCAAAGATGGCATCTATCGCTACTTTTGGGTGTGGGGTGCCCCTGTGATCGAAGAAGACGGTAGTGTTCGCGAGTGGATTGGCATCTGCACTGATATTCACGATCGCAAGCTGGCAGAAGCCGAAAATCAGCGTCTTAAAGAACGATATGGCGCTTTAGTAACTGCTACCTCACAGATCATTTGGGCGGCTACTCCGGAAGGACTGGCGATCAGCAGTGAAATGCTGACTTGGATCGCCTACACAGGTCAGATTCAAGAGGAGGTTGACGGTTGGGGCTGGCTAGATCCAATTCACCCTGACGATCGCGCCCGTTCCGCAGAAGTTTGGAGTGCGGCTGTAGCCAACAGAGGTCTTTATCAAACCGAATATCGGCTACGTGACAAGGATGGTATATACCGCTATTTCTCTGTGTATGGTGCCCCCGTCATGGAAGCAGATGGGAGTATCCGGGAATGGATTGGCACCTGCACTGATATTCATGAACGCAAGCTAGCAGAAGCCGAAAATCAACGGCTGATGGACATGTTGAATCATTCCAGCGATGCGATCATCGTCCGCGACATGACCGACAAAATATCATACTGGAATCAAGGCGCACAGAGGCTTTACGGCTGGACTCGTGAGGAGGCAAAAGGCCAATACATTTACACATTTCTCAAAAAAACCTTTCCCAAACCAAAAGAAGCAATCATCGCCGAATTATTACAGCAAGGCTATTGGGAAGGAGAAGTGCAACACCTCACCCGCGATGGTAAACTGATCACGGTTCAGAGCCGATGGACTCTGCAACGAAACATTTCTGGTCAGCCTGCCGCTGTTCTGGAAATTAATACTGATATTACTGCCCGTAAACAAGCAGAAATTGCTCTGCGGCAACTAAATCAAAAACTAGAAACCAGAGTAGCAGAAAGGACGGCTGCCCTGGAAAATACCCTAGCAGAAGCCCAAGGTTTAAATGCTATTTTGGATAACTTAGCCGATGGTTTGTTAGTGGTAGACACCACCGGACAAATTACCCACTTCAATCCTGCGTTTTTAACTATGTATGGATTGACAGCTAATCTTGTCAAAGGTCACTATCAGGAATTACCGATATCCGGTTTAGCAAACTTGGTTGACCGAACTCAGTCCCATCCCAGCGAAGTGTTTGCTGCGGAAGTTGCCCTAGCGAAAGAACGCATTGGTCAAGCAGTAGCCACCGCCATCTTCAAAAGGGCGGTAGTCAATGAACCAGCTGTCTGCTTTGGTTCGGCGCTGCTGATTCGGGATGTGACTGCAGAAAAGGAAATCGACAAGATGAAGACCGATTTCATCTCCACGGTTTCCCACGAACTGCGGACACCATTGACTTCTGTCCTCGGTTTTGCTTCCATCATTCAAGAAAAGCTGGAAACTGATGTGTTCCCGATGCTTTCTACCGAAGACCGCAAGCTGCAGAAAACTATCAAGCGAGTGGGTGACAACCTTAAGATTATTGTGTCGGAAGCAGAACGGCTGACATCTTTGATTAACGATGTCTTAGACATTGCCAAAATGGAAGCAGGTAAAGTGGAATGGCAAATGCAGCCCCTTGATCCAAGTGAGTTAGTAGATTGGGCAACCACTTCCACAGCCGCATTGTTTCAAACCAATGGCTTGCAGCTAATTAGCGACATTGAACCGGGATTACCTGAAGTAGTGGGCGATCGCAATCGTTTACTCCAAGTCTTGATTAATTTGATTTCCAATGCCATTAAGTTTACCGAATCCGGTTCCATAACTTGCCGCATCAGACAACAAAACAACGGTGTTTGCATTAGCATCATTGATACAGGCGTTGGCATTGCACCTGAAGACCAGCCTAAGGTGTTCGAGAAATTCCGGCAAGTTGGCGACACCCTCACCGACAAACCCAAAGGCACAGGCTTAGGACTGCCCATCTGCAAACAAATTGTTGAACATCACGGCGGTAGAATCTGGGTAGAAAGTCAGCCAGGTGAAGGGAGTACGTTTTCGTTCATCATTCCGATTTACACCAGCAATCATACAACCAGTGCCAAGCTGAATCTAGATGCCTTGGTAAAACAACTCAAAGAACATGTGATCACCACAAACACTGTCCTGGAAGAAAACCGCAAAACCATTTTAGTGGTGGATGATGATGCCAACATTCGAGAACTGCTGCGTCAACAACTAGAAAACGAAGGCTACAACGTCCGGGAAGGAAAAGACGGCGTAGATGCAATTCATCAAATCAAAACAGCCCGTCCCGATTTGATTCTCTTGGATGTGATGATGCCTCAAATCAACGGTTTCGATGTCGCGGCTGTCCTCAAAAATGATCCTCAGACAGCAGATATTCCCATCATCATTTTGTCAATTATTGAAAACAAAGAACGAGGCTACCATATTGGCATCGATCGCTATCTTACCAAGCCCATCAACACCGAGAACCTCCTCACCGAAATTGGCTCACTACTTTCTCAAGGCACTTCCAGTAAAAAGGTATTGGTAGTTGATAAAAATGCGTCAACTTTTAAAATCCTATCGGATGTGCTACAAACTCAGGGATACAGCGTGATTGGAGCTTCCAACCCCCAAGAATGCATCAATAAAGCGTTGTCAGCTAAACCTGACATGATCATCATTGATTCTATTTTTTCTCAAGAAGCCGATTTGGTGAAAACCCTACGGTTTGAGAAGGAATTGGAGAATGTATTTTTCATCATGCTGTCCGATCAATAATTTGGGGACTAGGGACTAGGGACTGGGGACTGGGGACTGGGGACTGGGGACTGGGGACTGGGGACTGGGGAAGAGTTTTCTAATGCCCAATGACTAATGACTAATGACTAATGACTAATGACTAATGACTAATGACTAATGACTAATGACTAATGACTAATGACTAATGACTAATGACTAATGACTAATGACTAATGACTAATGACTAATGACTAATGCCCAATGACTAATGACAAATCCTATGAGCCAAAAAATTCTGATTGTCGATGATGAACCGAATATCTTGATTTTGATGGAACAAGCCCTAGAAGCATTAGAAGATGAAGGGGTTGAACTTCTAACTGCGAGAAATGGCGAAGAAGCTCTCGAAACCATTAAAACTGAAAAACCAAACTTGGTTTTTCTTGATGTGATGATGCCTAAAATGAATGGTCTGAAAGTCTGCCAGATTGTGAAACATGAGTTGCAAATGACTGACATCTACATCATCATCTTGACAGCTAAGGGACAGGAATTTGATAAACAAAAAGGAATGGAGGTTGGTGCAGACTTATATCTGACTAAACCATTTCGCCCTAAAGAAGTACTGGAAAAATCAATGGAGGTGTTAGGTTTTTGAGACTTGTAACCAGACTAAACACTAAGACGCAGCTTTTGAGGGCGATCGCTTTTTGTACGATCAACTTAGAGATTCAGGGCGATCGCTTCTACTTCTTCTACACTCAATCCCAAAGCATCCCCTACTTGTTCTCGATTTAATCCCATACTCAATAGTCGCGGTACTGCTTGTTGCAGGCGCTGTTGTGCAGCTTGTGCTTGTTGTTGTGCAGCTTGCGCTTGCTGTTGTGCAGCTTGCGCTTGTGCCATTAACTCACCAAATGTCACAAAAGGTTGACCATCTGGGTAGAAAAGTTGCCAGTGTTCACCGGAGACATCAAAAGTAATTTGCAGCCGTGGACTTACCCACGTTTGACCAAAATCCACCCAATCTAAGCCGTACTCACCGCGTAACCAAACTCGTAGTTGATTATTTGCTGAGTCGTATATATAGTATTCTTCCACACCATGACGTTCGTAGAATAGCAACTTGCGATCCATTTCCGCTATTGTGTTGGCTGGTGAGATGATTTCAAACACCACATGCGGCGGCTGGTTTCCTTCTTCCCACTGCTTATAAGAAGAGCGACGGCCTTTAGGGCGACTGAGGGCAACCATGACATCAGGTGCGTATTTTATTTTATTATTGCCTTGGATAGGATACCAGAATAAATCGCCAGCGATAAAAACATTGGGATCGTCAGCAAACAGAATATCTAAATTGCCCTTGACCAGAACGATCATTTCAAAGTGTTCTGTATTATTCGCCATCGGCTGATCATCAGATTCAGGATAAAAAATCTCCGAAGGTGCAGAAGATTCAATTTGGGAAACCATCGCTGTTACCTCCATCAACAGTTATCAGTGAACAGTTATCAGTTTCATCTGTTGGGTAACGATTCTCCATCTTATGTCTTTAAGACTGTTCACTGACTTTAAGTATATTCATTTTAGGCGATCGCTCTAGCAGAAATGTCTCCGTTGCCGAGATACAATGTATTCCATTGCTGAGACTCCTGTTTTTGGAAGTTCTAATTTCAGTCTCAACTTTGACTGAACATTACGGAGGATTTAATGGTGTATCAACCAGCAGCGGGAGCTAGGGATTTATTGCCTTTAGATGTGGCTCAAAAACGCTGGATTGAAGATAGGTTACAGCAGGTGTTTCACCGCTGGGGATATCACAGGATTATCACCTCAACGCTGGAACGCATGGATACTCTCATGGCGGGTGAAGCAATTCAGCGTCAAACGGTAATTCAACTGCAAAATGCTGAAGATGAAGAATTAGGGCTGCGTCCAGAATTGACAGCCTCGATTGCTCGCACTGTTGTCACTCGCATGGCAGGGGTAACATATCCCCAACGGCTGTACTACAACGCCAATGTGTTTCGGCGCATTTGGGAAAACAGGCATAATCGCCAGCATGAGTTTTATCAGGCTGGGGTGGAGTTACTGGGTGTTGGTGGATTGCTGGCAAATGCGGAAGTGCTGTTATTGGTGGCGGATTGCTTGTCAGCGCTGTCATTGCAACGGTGGCATTTAATTTTAGGTGAGGCGGGAATCACCCGATCGCTTCTTGATGCTTTTCCTGTTCATTTACGCGATCAAATCCGTAGTGCGATCGCTAATCTCGACCGCGTGACTATAGATACTTTACCTCTAAGTGACGAATTACGCGATCGTGCCCGCATTATGCTGGATCTACGGGGTAATAGTTCTGATGTCTTACAAAAAGTCAATAGCTTGAATCTCAATCAAGCACAACAAGAGGCAGTTAATAACCTCACCTCCCTAGTGCAGTTATTAGAATCAGGGGGAAATTTCCCTTTAATCCTTGACCTCAGCCTGATTCAAACCATAGATTACTATACAGGAATTGTCTTTGAAGTCGTCAGTGATAGCCCAGGACAAGCCCAAATTTTAGGTCGTGGTGGTCGCTACGACAAACTTTTAGGGTTATATCATCCCCAAGGCGAAGACATCCCCGGCATTGGCTTTGCACTCAATATCGAAGATTTATACCAAGTTATCTTATCTACTCAGCAATTACCACAAAATCCGCCAGCTAGCGATTGGTTGGTAGTCCCAGAAACGCCCAAAGCTGATGCTGCCGCCTTCGCCTACGCGCAAAAACTGCGCGATTCCACTGACTTAGTGCGGGTGGAAATGGATTTAGTTGCACGAGATCCCCAAGCTATCCGGCAATATGCACGCGATCGCCGCATCGCCCAAATTGCCTGGATCAAGCCCGATGGCTCACCAAAAATCGAGTCATTGTTTTAGGCAAGAGTCAAGAGTCAAAAGTCAAGGGTCAAGAGTCAAGGGTCAAGAATTATTCACTCTCCCAATCCCCAATCCCCAGTCCCCAATCCCCAGTCCCCAGTCCCCAATCCCCAATCCCCAATCCCCAATCCCCAGTCCCCAGTCCCCAAAAAGCAGCGCACCCTGACATGATTTGCGTCTGGAAGTGATTAAATTGTCCACCTAAGCGGCTGGAGCAAATGCTCCTGGCGGAATTGGCACAAGCTGAGGAGTTGATAAACAAGTTCCCTGTCTATACCAAATGCCTTCAACCTCGAAAGCCTCAAATTGAGTGGTGAGAACAGCCCAAGCTTGCTCATTGAGTCCCGCAGAGTAAGTCCAAGTGAATCGTCCTTGCCTCTGTAGCCGTTGTTCCAGTTGAGCCAAATCCTCTGGTAGCCAAAAGTGGTTCATCACCCTTTGAGTAGCCACCTCAGGCGGAGTCTGCAACATGTCAGCCATTGGCTGATTAACAATGATCTGCTTACGGTTGTCTTGTCTGACAATGCTCACTGGACGCTCATTGTCGGCGGCTGAAACCATGCGGTATAACAAATCCACGGGGATATGTAACTGGCTACAAAAAACCGCACCGCCACAACTCAAGATACTTTCAGCAGTTTCGGAAGGCTGCGGCGCTTCGGCAGATGACATCCACCCAAAAAACTCAATTGGGTGTTTGCAGCCTCTCCACCCTATCCGTACCTTACCTTTGATTTTTGACGCGGTCTCACTGAGAGCATCTCCGTAGCTTTGGGCCAGGTGAGTAGCATCTCGTTTTGTAGGGGCAAGGATAGAAATCCCCTCAAAGGAGATTTTATAGTTCCAGCCCGGTAGGTTCAGAGTTCTGAGAATGCTCACACTCATCTTCTTTTACACCTCCAGAATCTTTATATACTTTTACACCCATAAATTCGCTCAACACGGAAAATTTTAAAGTTTTTTGCCAAATATTTTTCCGCTGTTCTTCAGGAATGGCCAGAGCCGAGGTGATAATGGCGAAATCTCCTGGTGTAGGTAGTACTTCTCCCCTGGAAAGTGCATGTAAATTTTTGACTCCACAACTTTTAAGTTTTGTCATGTTAGTCCTGACGACATCCGCAATTGTTTCTGGAGGGGTTGTTTGAGGGGTTGAGGGGTGAGATCCGGTTCTTTTGCCTATCCACTCACGAATCATCTCTTCTAATGCGTCACTTTGGGAGACTCCTTCACGAGCGCAAATGCTTTTGAATTCCCGCGCCAAATCTACCGGAACATAGCCGCTCACCTGCTTAAAATCATCAGAGCGTCTTCTGTCAGTCATAATTTTGGAATCCTCATTAGTGTTTGTCTGTTCTCCATTTTCTCTCATGACATCTAAATATCAAGACATTTTTAACGTAAGTTAAAATGACATGATGGCACAAAAAAATGACAAAGAGTAATTTCCAGATATGGAGTAGTAAATATAAGTTCTTAACTTGATAAATTCTTTAATTTAGTGCAATTGTAGTTTAAGTACTTTTACATACTTAAAGAAGTATTGTAGGCTAATTGAGTTTTTGTACTGATGGAATTCTGAAACTCATGCAAGACTACTTTAAGCACCTTCTGATCCGTACACCGTTGCAGAAACCAGCAGAGACTCTCAGGTCTCTTGTACAAATTAGAGAACAAAAAAAGTATCCTGAACTACAAGAAATTTATCTAGAGCCATACAGAATTGAGCAGATGATGCGGCGTGTAATCAATCACTCATTTAACTGTTTTGATATAGGATGCCATTTAGGTGCGTTGCTCAACACAATGCTGCAGCTTGCTCCCCAAGGAAAACACATAGCTTTTGAGCCAACGCCACATAAAGCAAATTGGCTGAGACAAAAGTTTCCAGAAGTAGATATTAGAGAATTAGCACTGAGCGACAAACCTGGGGAGGTGGCATTTTATATCAATACTCGTGTCTCAGGTGTGAATGCGCTTTACGCAGAAAAAAAAGAGGAGAGTGAAAATACTGAGAAAATTATTGTTAAGTCTGAAAGACTAGACAATGTTCTCAATCCAGAGCAGCGTGTTGATTTTATTAAAATCGATGTTATTGGTGCGGAATTAGCAGTACTGCGTGGTGCTGAAGAGACATTATCTCGCTATCAGCCAATTGTTTTATTTGAGTCTGGCCGAGAAAAACTCGCTACCTTCAACTTTACTACTGCTGAAGTGTTTGAGTTTTTAACTCAGCAACATTCATACTCAATATTCCTACTTAAAGATTTTCTCAACAATGGGCAACCATTGAGCTTTGAACGATTTGATCAAGCTCATGAGTATCCGTTTCAAGCATTCAATTTTCTCGCTGTACCTAAGCAAGGCTAAGTGATAAGCCCTTTGGGCGAACAGAGTTTGAGATGCGATGCGCGCCACACTGCAATACCTGCAATTCTTAAAATGAGGGCAAATCAGGCCGCGAGTTAACAATTCATAACTCTCTTGAGCGGGTGCATCCCAGTTTTTATGGGGCTAAAAAGCGTGATATTCCATTTGACACTAAACATTTTGCTATAACAAGGGTTGATCAATCTCAGTTTTTATACGGATGAGCAGAGATCAGCTAAGTATATCTTGCATGAAGTGATATTAAAGACTTCAAGAAAATACTGTCCCTTACAAAGTAGTATTATGAAATACGTTTCTTGGAATACTCTCGCTAAAACCGCCTTGATTGGATTCTACAAGCACGGACGTGGTGCTGTATACTTTGCCAAGGATGGGGATGTGCATTATTGTTCCGAGTTTCGGATGCCTATAGAAGTTTTACTTTACGATCCTGTTACGGAGTTTGTAATGATAAAAGAGTGGTACAACGCTGATCGGCAAATCACTCATGTTGCTACTACTGTGATGCCTTTGGGTAGTAATGTTGTTTTGCTATGAGCTGTGTTGTTCGGAAATAGATGCAGTATTTTTATAAATCTGGCTTGTAGTTTAAGAAAAAGGTAAGTCATACAGCAGAATTCAGCAGTCAGGAATAAAATTTTATATGGGGTATTTCAATTTGCTGGGGCACACAACCACGATCGCAAATCTTGTTTTACTCCTAAATTCTGACTCCTGAATTCCGCTGTAGCTGCTAAGGTTCTTTTGCTTGATCTAATGCTTGCTGTGTGATTTGCAAATAAATGTGTTCCAATCTTACAGGTTGGCGGGCTATAGAATCAAGTGTTATTCCTGCAAACAGTGCAATAATTTCCTTTAATTCCATAGGCTTTGGCAACCAAAAAGCTAAATCATTACCATAATACCGATGTGTGTAACCATATTCTTGAGCTCTGGCGATCGCTTGTGCTTCTTCTCTTGTTTGTATCACAACAATTTCTTGGGCGGGAATCAATGTGCGTAATTCTGCTAAACTACCATCAGCCAAAATCTGACCATTTTTCAAAATACCAATTCTGTGGCAAAGACGCTCTGCTTCATCTAATAAATGAGTCGTCATTAAAACTGTAATTCCTTGATTTTTCAGTTGCCTAATTAACTCCCAAATTTCATATCTGGCTTCAATATCTAAACCTGTAGTTGGTTCATCTAGAATCACTAACTGCGGCTGATGTACTAAAGCCACTGCAATATTCAACCGTCGTTGCATCCCGCCGCTAAGAGTTTCTACCGGACTTTTGGCTCTATCTAATAAATTTACTGCTGCTAGAGTTTCTGTCACCTGTTTTTCTCGTGTTTTCTTGTCTAAACCATAGATATCAGCAAAAAATCTCAGATTTTCCTCACAAGATAGAGTTTTATAAAGCAAATTCTCTTGGGTGGCAATGCCTATTAATTTTTTTGTGGCTGACGAAATAGGTTGATTATTCAATCTAATCTCACCACTATCAGCGGTTAGTAAATTACAAATAATATTAATTGTGGTGGTTTTTCCGGCTCCATTTGCACCCAGCAAGCCATAAATTTCTCCCGAATTGATATACAAGCTCAAATTTTGTAGAACTTGTCTTTTACCGTAAGACTTATTTAACTGATGAATTTTTAGCATAGATTTAATTTTATTTTTTAATGCAGAAAATATATAACTGTTAACCTGGATGCTCACAGTCTTCTTTCTACTATCAACATCCGCTGATAAGATAACCATCCACCAATAACCATCATGACAGTAAACACAGCTAAAAACCCAAAGTGTGATGCAATATTGCCAATTTCATCACCCTTAGCGGAAACTCCTACAAGAGCTTCATTCATGTGATAGATTGGGTTATATTTGGCAATATTAATCAGTGTTTTAGGGAATAGTGAAGCGGGTAAGAATGCTCCGCCGAGAATTAATAAAGGTACGCCAAAAGCGGCGACTAGAGAATTAACATCTTCAATGCGACGAGCTAATTGTGTACCCAAAATAAAGCCTAAGCCAACATAAGCAATGATACTCATAAGAATAATTGTGAGTCCTAAGAAAATAGAACCTTTAAAACTAGCACCCCAAAAAGCGGCGATCGCATAAACTAATAGTGTCTGACCAATGCCAATGCAACTATGAGCTAGAAAAATGCCCAAAAAATAGGATATCCCACTTAAAGGGGAAATAAAAAGGCGTTTGAGGGTTTGCTGTTCTCTTTCTGCAACTACAGTGGCGACACTCCCACCTAAACAGCTAAAAAATAGAGCTGCGCCAACTAATGTTGAGGGCGCAGCATAGGCAAAAGCATCGGTGATTGGTAGTTTTGCCCGCTCTGCTAAAATAAATCCACTGAGAGTTAAAACTGAAATTGGGAAAATAGTCCAAAAAATTAGACTCCGGCGGCGACGTAACAGTTCAATTAAGATCCGTTGAGTTACAGCTATGGTTTCACGCCAATATTTCATTATGGGCTAGTTATAAGAATAAAATTTGACTTTTGAAAAAGTTTCAGGCTTCATAGGGTGGGCATTGCCCACTAAAGACTGGATATCGCAGGCATTGCCCATCCTACATAATATTAAAAAATAAAATATTAGCCCTATAAAAATAGTATTAGAATAATTATACACACCTTTTGCATGAGCTATGGTTCAAGTAATCCAAGCGCAAAATGTCGGACTTGCTTATTTAGAAGAAAGATTTGGTCTGCAACAGACTGATAGTGCAGGTTTTTTTACAGAGTGGCTTGACGCTATACCAGAAATCACAGATTTAGAAAAGCAATATCTAGACAGAGTTAGAACTAATTTTCTTCGCTTAGTTAAGCGCCCACCAATATTAGAAAATGCGGTCAAAATGATCGTATTATCCCCGTTGTTAGATTTTGCGGGATTTTATAATGATCCATTTTTAGTTGCTACTGAAGAATCTATTGAAATTGCTTTGGAGGATAAAGGAGAAATTGTCAGAGGGCGAATTGATATTTTAGTGATTCAAGAACAACTCTGGTTGTTAGTGATTGAATCTAAAAGAGCTAGCTTTTCTCTTTTAGAAGCCATACCTCAAGCACTTGCTTACATGTTGGCTAATCCTCATCCAGAACAACCTGTGTTTGGATTAGTAACTAATGGTAGTCATTTTCTTTTCTTAAAGCTTAATAAGTCAAATGTACCTCAATATGCCCTATCTGATGAATTTACGCTTTTAAGGCGAGAAAATGAACTATATCAAGTTTTGAGAATTTTAAAAAACCTGAGTCAAGTTTTGAGTTAATTATGTCTAGTCGTCCTATTTATCTTGATAACCACGCTACTACCGCCGTAGATAAACGGGTATTAGCAGCAATGCTACCCTATTTCACAGAAAATTTTGGTAATCCAGCTAGTAATAGTCACGTTTATGGTTGGGAAGCAGAAGCGGCTATTAAACAGGCGCGAGAGATTTTAGCAACAGCAATTAACGCTACACCAGAAGAAATTGTTTTCACTAGTGGGGCGACGGAAGCTAATAATTTGGCTATTAAAGGTGTGGCGGAAGCTTATTTTCAAAAAGGTCAACATATTATTACTGCTGCAACTGAACATAAGGCTGTTTTAGACCCTTGTGAATATTTAAAAACACTCGGATTTGACATTACTATTCTCCCAGTTCAAAAAGACGGTTTAATTGATTTAACTGAGTTAGAAAAAGCTTTACGTCCCGATACGATTTTGGTATCGGTGATGGCTGCAAATAATGAAATAGGTGTATTGCAGCCATTAAAAGAAATTGGGGAAATCTGTAGACATCGCCAAATCCTATTCCACACAGATGCAGCCCAAGCTATTGGTAAAATTCCCTTAGATGTGCGATCGCAGAAAATAGACTTGATGTCCCTCACCGCACATAAAGTGTATGGGCCAAAAGGTATTGGGGCACTGTATGTCCGCAGGCGCAATCCCAGAGTGCAAATTGCTCCCCAGCAACATGGGGGTGGACATGAGCGGGGGATGCGTTCTGGCACATTATATACACCGCAAATTGTGGGTTTTGGTAAAGCTGTGGAAATTGCTTTGACAGAACAAGCGACAGAAAACCAACGTTTAACAAGTCTCAGAGAAAGATTGTGGTTACATCTCTCACATTTACAAGGGATTCAGATTAACGGACATCCTACACAGCGGCTAGCGGGGAATTTGAATATCAGTGTTGAGGGAGTAGATGGGGCGGCGCTGTTGCTAGGTTTACAGCCAGTGGCGGCGGTGTCTTCTGGTTCTGCTTGCACTTCCACCAACACTGCACCCTCCCATGTACTCACAGCCTTGGGACATTCAGAACAGCTAGCTTATGCTTCCGTGCGGTTTGGAATTGGACGGCTGAATACAGAAGAAGAGATTGATATTGTAGCGAAACATGCGATCGCTACTATTCAAAGTTTACGCAAGCAAGCAACCCTGGTGTAGAAGAGATGGGGGTGATGAGGGTGATGAGGGAACAGTTGAGAGTTAGAACTTGGAACTTCACCCTCAGAACTCGAAGTGTCAGCCTTTGAACTTGGAACTTCACCCTCAGAACTCGAAGCGTCAGCCTTTGAACTCGAAGCGTCAGCCTTTGAACTTGGAACTTCACCCTCAGAACTTGGAACTTCACCCTCAGAACTCGAAGCGTCAGCCTTTGAACATAAAGCGTCAGCCTTTGAACTCGAAGCGTCAGCCTTTGAACTCGGAACTTCAAGCTTAAAAGTCCAAGTTTCTATTTTCGCAACTCAAACTTCCCCCTCATCAGTTATCAGTTATCAAATTTACTGTTCACTGTAGCCTGCGGCAAGCCGCTACGCGTCTACACTGTTCACTGATTTAATAGGGATTGTAATCAATCCTTCCCCTTTTCACATTTCTGAGATAGTAGCCTGAGGTTGGTCTGTTTTTCAAGTTGAAAGTTTCACCACTACGAAGCTTCCAAATTTTGTAATTGGAAAAAGTCAAAGGAGTTCTACGTTCACAAACTTCCGGCATATGATCGCCGAGTATAAAGTACGCTGCACCCCTACCCATGACTTTCGCCAGACCATTTTTATCCACTACCACCGAAGTACTTTCACTCACTGCTATACCTAAAACACTTTTAGATACACCATCCTTAATCTGACGAGCAATAAATGTCATAATTCGACCCATTCTTTCTCGCCTATCGAAGTGGGTATCTACAATAGTTCCTTGCAAATTGTGCCATCGAAAAAAGTTGTAAGTAAAAGTAATGTCGCGGTAGGGATCTTCGAGTGCATCCCTGGTTTCAATACCTTTTTCGGAAGAAGCGCAAGCATCATAAACGTATTCACTGAGGATCATCGCACCTGCACTTGTGCCACCAATGCCACCACCTTTGGCGTAGACTGATTGCACAGCATTCTCCAGCTTAGTATCTTTCCAGTTACGAATGTATCGGCACTGGTCGCCACCTGCAAAGAAAATCACATCAGCATTTCTGACTTTCTCGACAATCTCCGCTTTGTTGGCATCTTGTCTATTGCTAATGAGAAGCGTTTCTACAGAACTCACGCCTTTCATCGCCTTAATTAACCGATTATATTCATAATCACCAGCGGCGCGGATAACGACAACATCTACTTTGGTGGCGCAGTTGGTACATCCTCTAACTTGATTGATCATCCATTGGATAGCGTCATCGACATCGGGGCCACCCCCACCGAAAGCAAGAGCAGGCCCTGCTAAAGCAGGAGCAATATAAGTAGTCTTTTCCTCATAGGCAGTCTTTTGCTCGAAGTAGGGTGTTGATTCTACTGTAAGATATGATCTGAGGTAGTCTCTGATATCTGACAACCTGTTTCTTACAGTCCTCCAGCACTTTGCAATCTTGGGGAATGCATCTGTCATACTAATTTTCTGGCGCAAACTGCAAATATTGCTTACTCTCTCACCAGAAGGGGTATGATTCCCAGCGTACAGGGATTGTACTGTATTTTTCACCCAAAATAACGCAGAGTGAACATTTTTCCTCTGCGCTATTGTAATTTATAGGTTTTAAAGCCACAAAACTTGCGATCGCTCTTTGACAACTCGTTGATAAACAGCCTCGGTTTGCCTAGCTAATTTCGTCCAGCAGAAGCGCTGTGCTAAATCTTCATAAGCATTATCCACTAACCATTGCCGATAACCTGGATTTTTCAGGACTTCTAAAATTCCCCAAGCGATGGAATCAGAATTATTTACCCAGGTAACAATGCCTGTCTTCGTATGTTGTACTACTTCGGGAAAACCGCCTGTGTTGGAAACTACCACTGGGACACGAGAAGCAAAGCTTTCTAAAGCCACAATCCCAAAGGGTTCATACAGACTAGGAAACACCGCACAGTCAGCCACAGTTTGGAATTTATCTAAATATTCATCAGAGAGAAAGCCGGTAAAATAGCACTTATCCCAAATGCCTAAATCCCAGGCTTGACGCTTGAGATGGTCAGTATTGCCACCACCAACGATGACAAATTTAACATTACCCCCCATTTCCCAAAGCACCTTGGGAGCCGCATTGAGTAATAACGGGACACCCTTCTCGTATGTCATCCGCCCGACATAATAAACGATTTTTTCGTCATCTTCGGCAAAGCGGCTGCGAAAATCCTGAGCATGAAAATCTTGGTGGTGCTGTTTCTTCTCTGGACGAATCCCGTTATAAATCACATCAATTTTGTCCCCAGGACTATTTAACGCGCGTTCTACTTCCCCACGCATATATTCGCTACACACGATCACGCGCCAAGCATCATAAACTAACAAGTCTTCTTTGTGATTAATATAGCGTTGTGTATCTGTATGAATACCGTTATAGCGCCCGTATTCCGTAGCGTGAATTGTCGCAATCAGTGGTATTTTAAAGTTATGCTTGAGAGCGATCGCCGCATCCCCAACCAACCAATCATGAGCATGGATTAAATCAAAGGGTCCCTCTTCCAAAATTAACTTCCCACCGTGATGACCCAGGCTCCCATTTAAATTTACCACCCAGTGGAAAAAGTCGTGACCAGCATTTACTGGTACCCGATGTATGTGGACTCCTTCCACCACTTCATACATCGATGCTTGACCAAACTCAGTTGTAATCAGGTGGACTTCATGACCCAGCTTAACCAGTTCCGGGTATAACTCAGCTACATGACGAGCAATTCCACCAACTATCCTTGGTGGGAATTCCCAACTCAGTACCAGTATCTTCATTTACTAGACTCTCCAATGCTTTATAAAAAGCTGCAAAACTATATTTATCTAAAGTTACAGGGATGCTGTTTGCAGTGAGTATATTTACTAAAATTGTGAGCTTTTTTAACAGTCTTTGGTTAAGGCTGGATTGGGGACTGGGGATTGGGGACTGGGGACTGGGGATTGGGGATTGGGGACTGGGGACTGGGGATTGGGGACTGGGGACTAGGGACTGGGGACTGGGAGAGAATAATTGATGACTCTTGACTCTTGACTCTTGACTCTTGACTTTTGCCTATTGCCTATTCTTGATGACCAACTGCCATTTTTTAGTACTGAATCATAACCCAAAATATTAACTGGTAAATGAGGCGATGGGAAGAATGTTTTCTCCCATCACCTCATCATTTTCCAGACAAAAATCAGGAAAAAGGTTCAAAAGAGCGAACTCTCATCACCCTCTCCCCCTGATATCCAAAAACTTTGTCTTACTCAACCCTACTCTGCGAACCTCAGCGCTTACCTCAGCGCCCCTCTGCGTTGAAAAACAATTAATAGAATTAGCTTTGATCCAGCTTTAATACAGCCATAAAAGCCTCTTGGGGTACATCCACCGTACCGACAGACTTCATCCGCTTTTTACCTTTGGCTTGCTTTTGCAAAAGTTTCTTCTTCCGGCTAATGTCACCACCGTAGCACTTAGCTAACACATCTTTTCGCAAAGCTGGGATATGTTCACTGGCGATGACTTTACTCCCGATAGAAGCTTGAATTGGTACCTTAAACTGATGGCGAGGAATTAGTTCCTTAAGCTTTTCAGCCATCGATCGCCCGACGTTATATGCTTTGTCACGATGGACAATCATCGCCAAAGAATCTACTGGATCGCCATTGATCATGATATCCAGCTTCACCAAAGGATTTTCGCGGTAGCCGATAATGTGATATTCCATGCTGGCATAACCACGCGATCGCGACTTCATTTGATCAAAAAAGTCGGTGACAACTTCCGCCAAGGGTAGCTCATACGTCAGTGTAGTCCGTCCTTGGGTGAGATATTTCATATCCTTGAAAACACCGCGTCGGTTTTGGGACAATTCCATCAAACTCCCAACGTATACTTCCGGCGTGATCATTTCTACTTGGACGTAGGGTTCTTCAATTTTTTCGCGATCGTTGGGAGCGGGTAAGCGGCTAGGATTATCAATGTAAAGCTCTTCGCCTTTAACAGTGATGACTTTATAAACTACCGAAGGCGCTGTGATAATTAAGTCTAGATTGTACTCCCGTTCCAAACGTTCCTGGACAATTTCCATGTGCAGCAAGCCCAAAAACCCACAACGGAAGCCAAACCCCATAGCGCTTGAGGTTTCCGGTTCGTAATGTAGCGCCGCGTCATTGAGTTCGAGTTTTTCTAAAGCTTCCCGCAAGTCTTCAAATTGATCAGCGTCGATGGGGAACATCCCGCAAAACACCATTGGGTTAGCCTCTGTGTAACCAGGTAAGGCTGACGTGGCTTTAGCGTTAGCCAGAGTAATGGTATCCCCCACCCGCGCATCAGCCACAGCTCTAATTGACGCTGCTAAATAGCCTACTTCCCCAGCATGTAATTCTTGCACTTGCTTCTGAGTGGGAGATAAAATGCCTAACTCGTCAATTTCGTATTCTTTCCCCGAAGCCATCAAATGGACGCGATCGCCTTTTTTGACATTCCCATCCATCACCCGGAAATAGACAATTACACCCCGGTAGCTGTCATAGTAACTATCAAAGATTAACGCCCGCAAACGTTCCTTGCTTGTATCAGCAGCTGGTGGTATCCGCTCCACAATCGCTTCTAAAATCTCAGGAACCCCAATTCCTTCTTTAGCAGAGGCGAGAATTGCACCACTGCAATCTAGTCCGATGATTTCTTCAATTTCGCCAATTACCCTGTCTGGATCTGCACCTGGCAAATCTATCTTATTTAACACTGGAATAATTTCCAAGTTATGCTCCAGCGCTAGATAGACATTTGCCAAGGTTTGTGCTTCCACACCTTGAGATGCATCTACTACTAATAACGCCCCTTCACAAGCAGCCAGAGAGCGCGACACTTCATAGGAGAAATCCACATGTCCAGGAGTATCAATTAAATTCAGCACATATTGCTGACCATCTTTGGCTGTGTAGTTCATCCGGGCAGCCTGCAGCTTAATTGTAATGCCGCGCTCCCGTTCCAAATCCATATTGTCGAGAAACTGTTCCTTCATCTGTCGGTTATCAACCGTACCAGTAGCTTGGAGTAAGCGATCGGCAAGGGTTGATTTCCCGTGGTCGATGTGGGCAATAATACAGAAATTGCGAATGCGAACTGCGGGAACGTCAGTCATATACTATCTTTGCTGAAGCAGCAACCAAGGTTAATAAAGCTATTTACTTCATGTATTTTAATGCTTTCTTCGCCAAGGACGCTGCAAATTGGGGCAAGAGTCAGGAGTCAACAGTCAACAGTCAACAGTTATTCCCCAATCCCCATTGGGGGTATCACCCCATCACCCTAACTTTATTTGGTCGAGTATACTTTCAAGAATCTATAAAAGTCTATATTTTGGCTGCTGGTATTGATCATCCAGAAGCGTACAATAAATGTATACAAGTGCATAGTGTAGAGATTGCAGGCAATTACCACCCATAATTGCTCGCAGTAGCTACTTTACTGACAAAACTTCTAGAGCTATTGTCTAGTAAGTTCTATAATAATTACCACTTACGACCGTAAGCTGTTACTTTGGTGGTATTTCGGGTAACTATGTAACCATAATTTTTCACATTTGTCAGTGAACTAACCCGAAATCATAATAGGGCTGCGTTATAAAGCTTTTGACAAAACAAATTCTGAGCATATAAACCTATGAATATGAAAGAGAAATCTACCGATGCGGAACAGAGAAACGCCGAGAAGGTAGAAATTGCCGTCCGCTTAGATTCTGAGTTAGTGGAGCAGATTCAGCATTTAACCAATGATCCAAGTAAAGTCATTGAAGTAGCAATTCGTCAATGGTTACGGGGTGAAATTACCCGAGATGATGAACTAACACGCAATCCTGTACGTACACCTGTTCCACCGAGAGGAGAATGGAATGATTGATGTAGTAAACAAATTGTAAAGTCAAAATAAAAAACGTGTAAAATCTATCAATCTGGTTTCCAGAGCGGGAAAAACACCAATCAAGCAGGCCAAAGCTGTAATAATTTATGCCAAACTTTAAGCAGCTTTAACAACTTAGTTGTCGGCTGCTATTTTTTTATATAACTCAATTAATGACTATTACTGCCAATTCCCAATTGCCTAACTTATTCTCTCAAAATTTGGAATCTGTTACCGGTCAGACTGGTGTACCCGTACCAACTCTAGGAGCCGAGTTGGTATACACACAAGATGGAGCAGGACGTTATATAACCTTTTACTGGCAGCAAAGTGAATTGCTAGGATTAAACCAGGTGCAGATAGTTAACGAACTAAATGAGCAGGAAGCCTTTGTACCGGTAGACAAGGAAGCTTATTTAGAAAAGTTACATCGGGTTTTGACAAGTTTGATACCTGAAAAATTGCAGTGCTGGTTTAGTCATCATCAGCAGTTGTTTGAGTTAGAGTTGGTAATCAGTCCGGTGATGCCGAAATTGGGTAAAGCTGCTACTACAGTTTTAGTGATGGGACGCTTACTACAAACTAAAGTCAACAAAAAAGAACTCGATGTAGTATTAAAAACACCCACACAGATAGAGTTGACTTTACGTTCACAGCAACACCAAAAAATAGTCACCCGAATTACCAGAAATATCCGGCGGACATTAGACCTAGATATCATTTGGCAACAAACCGTTGATAGTTTGGGAAAAGCTTTACGATTAGAGCGCTGTATTATCTGTCCTTATCAGCCTTCTAGCTCGAAAGTGCAAGTCATAGCAGAGTATCACCAGTCAGATCGGAAATCGATGCGTGGTGTAGAAATAGATGTAACTTCTGAACCTGCTTTTGCTCAAGCACTAACAACCCTAGAACCGATTGTTATGGAAGTATCTGGGTATAATTTGTGTCCAGAACAAAAAATTTTAGTGGTTGCTACATGCTATCAAGACCAAGCAAATGGATTGATTGCGCTGAGTCTCCGGGATGAGTGCTATCCACTGACAGAATCGGAAATCGAACTAGCTAAAGAGATGGCAGATCAGTTGGGAACAGCGATCGCTCATGCTACTTTATATAAAGAATTAGAAGAAGCCCGTCAAAAAGCTGAAGCAGCCTCACGTCTTAAAAGCGAATTTCTCGCCAATGTTTCCCACGAAATCCGTACCCCACTCAACGGGATGATCGGATTCCTCAAGCTGATTTTAGAGGGAATGGCAGACGATCCTGAAGAACAAAATCAGTTTCTCTCAGAAGCGCACCATTTATCAATACACCTGCTAAATATCATCAACGACATTTTGGACATTGCCAAAATCGAAGCGGGGAAAATGGAGCTAGATTGTGCGCCAGTTAAACTGGATGAACTATTTAGTGATGTAGATAACTTCATGCGTCCCCAAGCGCAGATACGAAGCCTCAGCTTTCGGATGCAAAGGCCTGCTACTTCTGATGAAATCATCGTCCAAGGTAACTACCAGAGGTTACTACAAGTGATGCTCAACTTGGTGAACAATGCTATCAAATTCACCCAGGAAGGTGGTGTCACCATCAGCGCCGATATAGTTCTCAAAAAGGCAAAATTTCAAGAACAGCCATTCCCTGGAATGGTGAGAGTGCGCGTAGCAGACACTGGTATTGGTGTTTCTCTAGATAAGCAAGATAAATTATTTCAATTATTTTCTCAAGTGGATGGCTCCCGCACTCGCCAATATGGCGGTACTGGTTTGGGACTGGCGATATCCCAGAAGTTAGTAGAGGCTATGGGTGGTGAAGTGCATTTCTACAGTCTCGGCGAAGGGCTGGGTTCAACTGTGACGTTTACAGTACCCTTGTATCAACAACCTGTGATAGTTTCATCTGGTGATGACGACTCAGATTGTATATGTTAGAGGCATTTTACTCGCCATGTTTCGCGAACTACCTATTACAGATAATGAAATTGGAAAGGTTAATTAGTTATGCCTGTGCTTATAGTTTTTTATTATTAAATAATGAGAGAATTTCTCAACTAGTTTTGCAAATTTGGGTTGTTTGACGACTACTGAAATCCAACCTAGAACTATCTGCATCGCCCGCAAAAAACGCTGTGCGATCGCCAATAAATTCAGTAATCCCCAAAACATAGTTTGTTCCGGCTGCAACCAAGCTGTGAGGTCTACCCTTGAGGAGAATTGGACTAAACTGAGTAACAGTGAAGTCAAAGTGGTGACTATGACAGATCAAACAACAGCAAGCGTTTTATTTCAAACCGCTTACGAAGGTCGTTACACTTGGGACACAAACTTTCCTGGTTACAGTGCAAATGTGCAGCTAGTGCAGGGCACAGACGTTTACACTGGCAAGATTAGCATTAACCGCGACCTGAGTGTAGAAGTTGTAGGTATTGCCAATGAAGAGGTGCAGGAAGGTATTTATATCCAATTACAGGATGTAGTAATTCATCGCCAACACTCCAGTTTTGAGGAGTCTTATGGCAAGTGTGAGTTTACCCTGGGCGAGACAGATGAAACTGGTGCAGTGGAAATTATAGTCAAAAGCGACTCCGGAGATTCCCATTATAAAATCCGGGGTGGGGAAATTTATCAGGTGAGTCGGGCGATCGCTCGCAATGCTTTTGTCATCGATACCCACGAAAATTTCCATACAGGTGCGGGTTACATTGCCCTGCGGTACGATGCAGTATTCCGTAACGCCAAAACCGATGAAGTCACAAGTGTGCTGAAATTTGAAGATACCTATGAAAAGTTTGGTGATTATTATTTATTGACCAAACAGGTTGTGCATGAGTTTCAAGATGGCGATCGCAGCACCACTGAGTTCAGCTACTCTAATATCAAGCTTTTGGGGGATGGGGAATAGGCAATAGGCAATAGACAAAAGAGGCAGGGGAGCAGGGGGCAGGGAGCAAGGGGGAAAACTGAGCGCCCGATTGTACTCCGCCCCAGTAAGACGACGACGAAGGGCGGGGCTTTATACCCATGTTCTGCTCCGCTCCACGGCAGAGGGACTCTTCTCTTGCTCCCCCAGCTAAGAGCAAAAGCAGCCCCTCCGCTTCTTCGGTAAAACTCTAGCTAATCCCTAGTACAAAGTCATGAAAAATAGATAACCAACCACTGACAAATGGCAAATGTTCACTAGACAACTGAAAATCTAGCTGCAAATAGGTCTAGGATCATTTTAGAAAAGCTAGAAAATAAAATTTTGTGGAATAGGGGCTGGTTGTACTAGGAATATGCCAAGGGAGCAGGGAACACAGGGAAAAATGCCCAATGCCCAATGCCCAATGCCCAATGCCCATCGTTAACTTACCTGGTCTAAAATTATGGAATTGACAATCGACAACGTTGAAACAGTCTTAGATGAAATGCGCCCCTATCTGATGTCTGATGGTGGTAACGTAGAAGTTGTAGAACTTGACGGCCCTGTGGTGAAACTGCGGCTACAAGGTGCTTGTGGTTCTTGCCCCAGTTCCACAATGACTCTGAGAATGGGTATTGAACGCCGTCTCAGGGAAATGATTCCCGAAATTGCCGAAGTTGAGCAAGTAATCTAGGGGCTAGGGGCTAGGAGCTAGGGACTAAGTGTTTTATGAGGTATGAATACTGAATTGCGATCATTCATAATTTATCATTAACTACCCAATTCCCTATCATTCCCTATGTCCCACCCTCTCCACGTCGCTTTTATTTGGCATCAACATCAGCCGCTGTACAAATCTCCTGGCAGCGGCGTTTCGCTTTCTGCTAGTCAGCAGTATCGCTTGCCTTGGGTACGGTTACATGGCACTAAAGATTATTTGGATTTGGTGTTAATGCTAGAGCGGTATCCTAAACTACACCAAACTGTAAATTTAGTACCATCTCTGATATTACAACTAGAAGATTATATTGCTGGTACTGCTTTTGACCCTTATCTTACAGCTAGTCTGACACCTGTCGAAAAACTCGATCAACAACAGCGGGAATTTATCATCCAGCATTTTTTTGATGCTAATCACCACACTTTGATTGATCCCCATCCCCGCTATGCCGAGTTATATCATCAACGACAGGAGCAAGGACAAGCTTGGTGTTTAGCAAATTGGCAACTGCAAGATTATGGCGATTTGTTAGCTTGGCATAATCTGGCGTGGATTGATCCGCTGTTTTGGGATGATCCCGAAATTGACACTTGGTTAAAGCAGGGGCGCAATTTTACTTTAAGCGATCGCCAGCGCATTTATTCTAAACAACGAGACATCCTCAGTCGCATCATCCCCCAACATCGCAAAATGCAAGCTTCAGGGCAGTTAGAGGTGACAACCACACCCTACACCCACCCCATTTTGCCCTTGTTAGCTGATACTAACGCTGGGCGAGTAGCAGTGCCAAATATGACGCTTCCAGGGTATCGCTTTCAGTGGGCAGAAGATATCCCTCGCCACTTGCGGAAAGCATGGGAGTTATATACAGATAGATTTGGGCAAGAACCCCGTGGTTTGTGGCCTTCAGAACAGTCAGTCAGCCCGGAAATATTGCCGTATATTATTAAGCAAGGATTTAAGTGGATTTGCTCAGACGAAGCCGTCCTGGGATGGACACTGAAACACTTTTTTCATCGGGATGGGGCAGGAAATATCCAAGAACCACAACTGCTTTACCAACCCTACCGCTTAGAAACCCCAGCCGGTGATGTGTCAATTGTCTTTCGTGACCATAGATTATCAGATTTAATTGGCTTTACCTACAGCGCGATGCCGCCAAAACAAGCAGCAGCAGATTTAGTGGGACACCTACAAGCGATCGCTAAAATGCAAAGAGACAGCCATAGCGAAAAACCTTGGCTAGTCACCATCGCTCTAGATGGGGAAAATTGCTGGGAATTTTATCCCCAAGATGGCAAACCCTTCCTCGAAGCTTTATATCAGACCCTAGAGTTAGAACCCCACCTCAAACTCGTCACTGTTTCCGAATTTCTCGCAGAATTTCCTGCTACCGCCACCATCCCTAGCGGACAACTACACAGTGGTTCTTGGGTAGATGGCAGCTTCACCACCTGGATTGGCGACCCTGCCAAAAATCGCGCTTGGGACTACCTGACTCAAGCCAGGGCTACCCTCGCTAATCATCCCGAAGCCACCGAAGAAACAAATCCCGAAGCTTGGGAAGCATTGTATGCCGCTGAAGGTTCTGACTGGTTCTGGTGGTTTGGTGAAGGGCATTCTTCCAATCAAGATGCCATCTTTGACCAGTTGTTCCGCGAACACTTGTATGGCATTTACAAAGCCCTCAATGAACCCATACCTTCCTACTTGCGCCAACCAGTAGAATCCCACGCAGTGAGAGTAGACCATAGCCCAGAAGGATTTATTCATCCCGTTATTGATGGTAAAGGTGATGAACAAGACTGGAACAAAGCTGGACGCATAGAAATCGGTGGGGCGCGGGGGACAATGCACAACAGCAGCCTTGTCCAGCGACTTTGGTATGGGGTAGATCACCTCAATTTCTATTTACGGGTGGACTTCAAAAACGGCATTGTCCCAGGTGGGGATTTGCCACCGGAATTGAACTTGTTATGGTTCTATCCAGACAAAACAATGGTCAATAGCCCCATTCCCTTAGCCGAAGTGCCAGATACAGCACCAACTAATTATCTATTTCACCACCATCTAGAAATTAATTTGCTGACACAGACCCTTCAGTTTCGAGAAGCCGGAGAGACTTATCAATGGTATCCCCGTTTCAGCCGCGCCCAAATAGCTTTAGATAACTGTTTAGAGGTAGCCATACCCTGGGCAGATTTACAAGTGCCGCCCGATTATCACCTAAGTTTAATTTTGGTGTTATCGGATGAAGGGCGTTTCCGTAACTATTTGCCGGAAAATGCTTTGATCCCCATTGAAGTACCTTAATCAAGTATGAAGTAGCCAGTAGGGTGTGTCATGCCGCTCTCTTACGCACCGTCCGAGGTTTTCGGTGCCGTACTCTCACCGTCTAAAACACCCGAAGAAACGAGATTTGGGGGTGATTAAATCACTTGTGCTTACACAGTAGGAGTTATGGTGGGCAGTGCCCACCCTACATATACTTACGCAAGGATTTATTGTCTAATTTCTCTAGCAATTTTATCCGGATTAATTTGCTCTAGCTTTTTGAATTTTCTACTTTAAATTTTGAGCTAAGTAGTAGCAAAAGTCATGATTCTGCAAAGATATGGTAATCCTACTAGCGTGAAAAAATCTTTATAGTTAAATTAAGAACATCAAAGAGTAGCTGTTATTTACCAATGAACCGATTTTCTCCGAAAATAATGAAGTTGCATGAAAGCGTTTCACAACAGACTCAGCTCGGTCAAATGTGTGGTTCTAAGGAACTATTTCGCGATCGCTATGAAGTTATCAGAATTCTCGGTAGGGGTGGTTTTGGGATCACCTTTTTAGCCAGAAATGCTTTATTGCCAGGCAAGCCGCTATGTGTTATTAAGCAACTTTGCCCCAAAGCAAGTAGTGCCAAAAGTTTAAAAAAGGCATCTGAACGCTTTGAAAAAGAAGCAAAAACTTTGGGTCAACTCGGTAGTCATTCGCAAATTCCTATGCTGTTGGACTACTTTGAAGGGAATGGGGAGTTTTATTTAGTTCAAGAATATATACGTGGTTCTACTTTGGCTAGAGAAGTCAGAAGAACTGGCCGGAAAAATGAAGCTGCTGTGAAACAGTTTTTACAAGAATTATTACCTGTATTAAAGTATCTTCATAAACATCATGTAATTCATCGAGATATTAAACCTCAGAATTTATTACGCTGTGAAGATGACCAGAGATTTGTACTGATCGATTTTGGTGCAGTCAAAGAGAAATTAGCCGAAGTTTGCGAAAACTCAAACTATAAAAATATGTCTACAAATTTCATCGGGACGATGGGATTTGCGCCACCAGAACAATTTTCTCTGTGTCCGGTTTACGCCAGTGATATTTACGCACTTGGTGTGACAGCGCTTTATTTATTGACTGGTAAAGGCCCTTTGGAATTTGAACATGATAGAAACACGGGTGAGATATGTTGGCAAAAAGAGGTAAATGTCAGTGATGGATTTGCTCAAATTTTAAGCAAAATGGTCAAGATTTCGCTTGATGAGCGCTTTAAAACCGCTGATGAAGTTATTAGAGCTTTGGGTTTAGAAAGCTATGTACCAACTTTGACTAACTGCTTAACTACCCAACCACTAAAAAACATAAATAATACACAAGAAGAAGCACTACCAATTTACTTACCACCTGTACAAAGAACAGCGATCGCTATTCGCGATTGGCAGGCGAAGTTACGCGCAGCCAAGCCACATGACAAATTAAACCGTTACATACATCAAGTATCAAATTAACAAATAATCATTAATCATTAACAATAGCAAAAACAATTTTAGTCAGAATTGTGACTGCCTTTAATTAGCACACATGTTTTAATAAATTTGTCAGTTACGGATATACAAGTTTTATTTACAAGAGTTAGCAGTTTCCAAAGCTTTTTAAATCAGATTATTATATAATCGGAGAAATAATCTGCTGGCTCTCGTAGTTTTCCCTGACTGGGGAAAACTGATTATATCCACAAACGCTGACTATATTAAGTAATTCCCCAATCCCCAACACTAGGGTTTTCTACCATAAGTACGCGAGAGCTAATCTGAAATCAAGGGAAATTCCGGGGCAAACTTAGCATAATTTGTCATGCAATCGCGCCTGTCAGCTCATGATCTGCTGCTTAAATCCCGATTGCCCAAATCCCCTGAATCCCGAAAGCAACAAGTTATGCCAAACTTGTAGCACTCCACTGATACCACTTTTGAGAAATCGCTTTCGTGTTATCCGCGTGCTTTCAGATGAAGGGGGATTTGGCAGAACTTATTTATCACAAGATGTCGATAAACTCAATGAACGCTGCGTCATCAAGCAACTAGCCCCAAAGTTTCAAGGAACTTGGTCACAAAAAAAGGCGATGGAGTTGTTTGCTGAAGAAGCGAAGCGACTCCAAGAACTCGGAGAACATCCACAAATTCCCACTTTGATGGCTTACTTTGAACAAGATCACTGTATGTATTTGGTACAGCAGTTTATCAATGGGGAAAATTTGTTAAAGGAGTTGCAGCAGAAGAAAATATATAGAGATAGGGAAATTCAAGCAATCCTGCTAGATTTATTGCCTATTCTCAAATTTATTCACGATCGCGGCGTCATTCACCGAGACCTCAAGCCAGAAAATATCATCCGCCGTCACATTGATGGACGATTAAGCTTAATTGATTTCGGCTCATCAAAGCAGTTTACAGCCAGAGTAAACAATAAAATCGGCACATCAATTGGTTCACACGGTTATTCCCCAATTGAACAAATCAGAGATGGTAAAGCTTATCCATCTAGTGATTTGTTTGGTTTGGGGGCTACCTGCTTTCATCTACTAACGGGAATTTCTCCCTTTCAGTTATGGATGGAACATGGCTATGGCTGGGTAGCAAATTGGCGGCAATATTTGCGAAGTCCGATCAATGCTGAATTGGAGCATGTTTTTGATAAACTGTTGCAAAAAGATATCCAACACCGCTACCAATCAGCCGATGAAGTGATCAGAGAATTGACACAAAAGCAATCACTCCTACAGCCACTATCTGGTAAGTCTGCGACTAAACTCCCCATAACTCAAACAAAGTATTTACCAAAAAAATTCAGTGTCCTAAGAAGTTTAGTTTTGGTATCTGCTGTTACTCTGTTATTTGGATTTGGCGACTCTTGGTATCAGCAGTTTCAAAGTATTCAAACCATTTTGTCCTCTCGTTTGAGTAAGCCACATCATCGTCAAGGCAATAGTGAAGCAGTTTTAGGTCAGCCACCCAAGATTAGCTTGGGCAATATTGCTTTAGCTAACACCCTCAAGAGTACTGAAAATTCGGTTTTGTCTGTTGCTATTAGTCCTGATGGGCAAATAATTGCGAGTAATAGCGATCGCACCATCAAACTCTGGAATCTCGCCACAGGTGAGTCAATTTCTACTTTAAACGGGCATTCCCAAAAGGTGAATGTTGTTGATATCACCCCAGATGGACGAACCCTCGTTAGTGGTAGTGATGACAACACCATTAAGGTGTGGAACATCGCTACAGGAAAGCAAATCCATACCTTAATTGGGCATTCCGACTCAATTCATGCCCTAGTCATCAGCCGGGATGGTAAAACCATCGTCAGTGGTAGTGATGACAACACCATCAAAGTCTGGAACCTGGCCACAGGACAGCATATTCGGACACTCGTAGGACATCAATTTTGGGTAAGGTCAATCGCCATTAGCCCGGATGCTAAAACCCTGGCCAGTGGTAGTTTTGACAAAACTATCAAATTGTGGAATTTGACTAAAGGATACACAATTCGCACATTAGTCAGTGCTAAAACGATTACATCCCTCGCCATCAGTCCAGATGGGAAAATCTTGGCTAGTGCTAATCGCGATCGCACAATCAAGCTGTGGAATATCGTTACTGGAGAAGAAATCATCACCCTGGCGGGACATGCTAACACTGTGACATCCATTAGCTTTAGTCCAGATGGTAATACCCTTGCTAGTGCAAGCCGCGATCGCACCATCAAACTGTGGAATATCGCTACCGGAGAAGAAATCATCACCCTGGCGGGGCATAATAATACGGTGACATCCGTCAGTTTCAGTCCAGATGGTAAAACCCTTGTCAGTGGTAGCGAGGATCGTACTATCAAGATTTGGCGGGTTTCTGGTTAGGTAGCGATTGTGCGGAATCTGTCGAACTCATACCAATTTGCCAAAAAAATGTGACGGATAAATTGTAGGGGCGGGGTTTTCCCGCCCTTCAACACAACCCATGTATCACAAACATTAGACCTCTTACATAAATATTTTTTTGCCCCACGCAAAGGCGCATTCGACGAAGTCGTTCCCGTAGGATAGAAGCAAAGAAAAGAATGAAAAGAACGACTTGTGCAAGAGGTCTATTATTTGAATTGGTATCACGTTAATTTTATGGGGCTGCAAGATCTCGGGGATCTGAAACTAACCTCGCTTAGGTTCAAGATGCTGGTTGAGTCACCAAAACTTCACTATTATCTAATAATCTAGCCGTAGCATTAACTACAATCTGTGCTGCACCGAGGAAGAAAGGGCGATCGATAGTGGCAGGGATATCACTGGGTTGGTGGTAGTGGGGAGTACGCAGATTAGCTGTATCTGTCACCAACACAGCACCCACTCCTTGATACCAGAAAGGGGCATGGTCACTACGTAGGGTATCGGGTGCTAGCAAACCTTTGAGAGGAATTGGCAGTGTCAGTACTGGTGGTAGATTTGCTGAATTTGAGTTTTGAAAGGCATTCAGCAAAGGTAAATGTTCTGTATCTCCAACTACGGCTAAAAAGTCACCTTTATCAGTGGGTGGTTTGACGGGTAAGGCTTTGGGATACTGCTGACAACCAGCAGTGTAGCAAGCATAACCGACCATATCCATGACGATGACACCACGCAGGTTTTTTAAACGTGTTTTTTTGCTGATAAAGGCTTTACTACCTAAAAGTCCGGTTTCTTCTTGGTCAAAAAAAGCTAATTGTAGTGTCCGTGGTGTGGAATATGAATTGAGCAGGCGGGCAACTTCTAATACCACAGCAACGCCACTAGCATTGTCATCAGCACCAGGGGAAGCAGCAACGGTGTCAAAATGAGCTGCTACGAGAATTGCTCCAGCTTTTTTGTCAGTTCCCGTTCGTTCAGCAAAGATATTAATACCTGCAGAGAAGTCTTCCAGCTTCGGTTTCCAGCCCAATTTTTGCAGTTCATTTATGATGTAGGTACGAGTAAGCGATCGCCCCTCAAATGTATAACGCTGAAAATTTAGCTTTTGAATGTGGGTAAATAGTTTGTCAGCAGATATCTGTAGGGTACTTTTCACCGGTGGGGATTGTGGCGGTTGTTGAGGTTGTTGTGCGGGAACACTCACTACAATTTCTGGTGAGGGATGCTGCTCAAAAAATGTCCCACCTCTACTACCAAAAGCCACAACTACCACCAGTACCAGCAACACTAGCCAAATCCATTTTTTCATATGAATTAAATTTTGGGTTAATCCGCCAAGTTCGACAGCTCGTCTTTTGACAGATACCGCAATTTCACTTAAAGTTCCTCAATAGGAAAGTGCCTCAGCGCTTTTATCACCATTTTCAGATGGATGAGATATACCCAAAGAATAGAATTCCATCTCCCAACTCCCAAATTCCATCTCCCAACTCCTGAATTCCGGCTCCTAACTCCCCAATCAAGGATGTACTGCACCGGGCTGAGAACCGCCTTATGCTCCTAGACTTATCGCTCATTATGCTCCTGGGGTTTCTGGGTAGTTTTGGTCATTGTTTGGGCATGTGTAGCCCCCTGACGATGGCATTTTCCCTATCTCATCAGCAAAAAACTCCTGATTGGCGACAACAATTAAAATTTCACATTTTGCTGAACCTGGGGCGGATGTTAAGCTATGCTCTAGTCGGTGCTGGCATTGGGATGCTGGGTTCAGTATTGCTACAGAGTGGACAACTAGCGGGTATTGGCAGTGACTTACGCCGCTGGATGGCAATTATGACCGGCGTGATGTTGATCTGGTTTGGGCTAGGACAAGTAAAACCCGACTTATTACCGCGAATTCCCGTGTTACATCCCCTATTACGGGTAAGTTTACACGATCGCCTGAGTACGGGCATGGTCAAACTTTCCTTACAAACCAGATGGTGGACATCCGCACTTTTAGGGATGACTTGGGGTTTAATGCCCTGTGGTTTCCTTTACGCCGCCCAAATTAAAGCCGCTGAAACTGGCAACTTATGGATGGGTGCTGCCACCATGCTGGCTTTTGGCTTGGGAACCCTACCCACAATGCTTGGTATCGGGGTTGCTACTTCTTTGGTTAGTCGAGATCAACGCAGTCAATTATTTCGGCTGGGTGGGTGGGTAACTCTCGCCATCGGCGCGATTACCTTGCTGCGGACTGGCGACACAATGGTAGATTACACCGGACACGCCGCGTTAATCTGTTTAATCTTAACGCTGATTGCTCGTCCCATCAGCAATTTTTGGGCTTCACCGCTGCGTTATCGTCGTGTTTTGGGTGTAGGGGCCTTTGCGTTGTCTGTGGCTCATACCACACACATGATGGAACATTCATTGCAGTGGAATTTTGCTGCTTTTTATTTCTTGCCACCACAGTTTCAATGGGGGATGGCTGCTGGTGTTGTAGCATTGATATTGATGACTCCTGCTGCTGGCACAAGTTTTGACTTATTCCAGAAGTCCTTGGGCAAACATTGGCGACAGATTCATCTATTGGGTGTGCCAGCTTTGCTTTTGAGTGCCGTTCATGCTCTGCTGATTGGTTCCCATTACTTGGGTTCCTTACAATCTACTTGGGGGAATAAATTAGCGGCCGTGCTGATGGGTTTTGTTACTCTCAGTGTCCTACTCGCGCGCTGGCGCTGGTTTTGGTCAAAATTAACTGTAGAAAAGTTTTATGTTCCCCCAAGTAAATCACGGTAAGCCCTATCTACGCTGTTTGGGAAATGCAGCCTCTCTAGCGCTGCTGATATCTGGCATCGCCATTGCTCCTATTCACATCGCTTCTGCCCATAAAGTGAAAATAGGCACAAATGTTGGTGGTACTCTCCACATTGAACCGAATGATAATCCTCGTGCTGGCGAACCTGCCAAAACCTGGTTTGCTCTCACTCGCAAAGGCGGCAAAGTCATTCCCCTCAAAGATTGTAATTGCCAGTTGGCAGTTTATGCCGAACCCCATACTCAAGGTGAGCCAGCATTACTTGAGCCAACCTTAAAGCCTGTAGCTGCTGAACGCTATCAAGGCACACCAGGTACAGAAATTACGTTTCCGAAGCCGGGAATTTATCAACTCCAACTGACTGGTAAACCTGCAACTAGGGAGAGTTTCCAACCGTTTGAGTTTAATTTTGAAGTTACAGTGGCAGCGGGTTCATCTGTAGTTAATGCTGCACAAAACTTGCAAAACGTCAATAATGAGCAACAGAAATCATCTGCACAGTTGCCATTTTGGGCGATCGCTATACTAATTCTGCCAGTCATCGGCATTCTATTTGTCGTATTACAAGGCAGGAAAGGGGGAAAAAATTGATTGGAAACCAGTGACACTATAGCTTGGCACGACTATACTTATAAAGATTCTGCGTCTCCTTTTATGGGGGGAAATAGTTGATTGGAAACAAACATTCGCAGGCGTTCTATTCTTTCGCTGGCTATTATTCTCCCTATTGGACTTTTATACAGCCACTATCGCTACTCTACTTGGTGGTTGAATCAAGAGGTAGGAGGGATTTTTTATGAGATATTTTGGTGTCTATTCGCCTTTCTATTTATTCCCACTCGCCGAGCAGTTTGGCAAATCCCTTTATGGGTATTGGTAATTACTTGCTTGTTGGAATTTATGCAATTATGGCATCCGCCATTTCTCAATTGGGCACGTTCATTTTGGGCGGGAAGAATGTTAATTGGTACTGCCTTCACTTGGGCAGATTTCCCCTATTATTTTATTGGAAGTGGCTTAGGATGGCTGTGGTTGCGGCTAATTTTTCGGGGCGCAAAGCTAAAATAATTTAGTCGTTTTGCTATTTTTCGTAACTAATTCAATCACCAATGCGATCGCACTCATGGAAGAATCGTAGGGGTGGGGTTTCCCCACCCCTACGATTTAAAACTTTACTAACTACCTATGTCGCTGTTGATGCCATTGCCAAGCATGAACGACAATATCCTTGATGTCTGGATACTGGGGTAGCCAGCCGAGGATTTTTCTGGCTTTATCACCGCTACCAATTAAAGCCGGGGGATCTCCAGGACGGCGATCGCATTCTTGAATAGGAATATCAACTCCTGTAACATGTTCAGCAGCGGCAATGACTTCTCTCACAGAGAACCCCTGGCCATTACCTAAGTTGAAAACTTCACTATCACCATCTTTTAATAAATATTCCAGTCCTAAAATATGGGCATCTGCTAAGTCACTCACATGAATATAATCACGAATACAGGTACCATCGGGCGTAGGGTAATCAGTACCAAAAATCGAGATTGATTCACGTTTACCCAAAGCTGTCTGCAACACCAAAGGAATCAAATGGGTTTCTGGATTGTGATCCTCACCTAATAATCCATTAGGGTCAGCACCAGCAGCATTAAAATAGCGGAATAACACCGACTTAAAACCATAAGCCACATCAAAATCAGCAAGAATCCGCTCTACCATCAGCTTAGTCATGCCATAGGGATTAATCGGATTTTGGGGATGATTTTCGGGAATGGGGACAACTTCCGGCACACCATAAGTGGCGCAAGTCGAAGAAAAGACAAATTTCTTCACAGATGCCGCCAGCATCGCTTCTAACAGTGTCAGCGTGCCTATAACATTGTTGCGGTAGTATTTAGCTGGGTCTGTGACTGATTCACCCACGTAGGCATAAGCAGAAAAGTGCATAACTGCAGCAATATCGTGGGTTTTAAACAGATCATCTAATAAAGCGCGATCAGTGGTATCACCGACGACAAGCTCCACCTGCAAAACCTTTTCTACCAAATCGCGGTGTCCATACACTAAATTATCGAGGATAACTACGTGATAACCGGCTCTTTTCAGAGCCAGCACTGTATGGGAACCAATATATCCAGCTCCCCCTGTCACCAAAATAGTCGGCTTTCTGGGCGACATAGTTTTTCCTTGTGAATCGTCAACTACTCAATTAATTTAATTTACTGGTGACTCATTACTCATCTGGAAAATTGCAAATAATAGACCCACTAGCAAAAAATTGCACTAAAATCACTACGACGGTAGTCTTTGGGTGTGAGGTTTGATGTATTTTAAGTCAGTAACGGTACGATTACAATTTGACGATGAAATAAATTCACTTTCTCAAACCTCTGGGCTGACCGCAACGGAAAATTTGAGAGTTATTCTATGTTTCTACTGTTAAGCCGGGTATTGCTGTGGCTTTTGATTGGCGCTATCGTCTACTCTTTGTTTCAAAGATTCTATCCAACAGGGAATTTTGTCGGGCGATTAGTCATAGTCATTGTGCTGGTCGTCATAGCGCTGGCGTTTGTTAACCCTAATGAACCAGCTGTGGCGTCGTTGTGGAGGTTAATATCATTTCCGCTCAAACCTCTGGGAGCGTCGGTTTTGTTGTTGATGCTTGCCTCTGGGAGGATTAAGGGAGGTGGGATTGATAAACCAGGAGGATACTTACTGGGTTGGGCATTGACACTTTTGATGTTATCTAGTACACCAGCGATCGCTTATTTTTTGGTGAGAGCGCCAATAGCCATGATCGGTGATACTCAGTTAGCCAATCAAGAAGTTGTCCAGAACTTCCAGCTAGCCTCTTCTCTGGGTGTCGCCGCTCCCACATCTGCAGCTTTAGTAGCAGGGGATAGTATCGTATCTCAGGAAGATATCGGTCAGGTGACTCTGGCATTTAACTCCCTGGAAGTGAAAATCCCACCCTACCTGCTGCAAAATCCCCAAGAAATCCGTACACGGGGTTTGCGACTGGAAGACTTTGTCCCAAGTGCGGAGACGCTACAATTAACAACACAAGTCTGGGAAAGTTATCTCAATCAGATTTACTTTTTCTTGCGTGGACGCCAATAATCAGGCTGAAAAAGCATGGGCATTGGGCAGGGAGCAGGGAGCAGGGAGCAGGGTGCAGGGAGATGAAGATTACTAACCTTTGACCCTTGACTCTTGACTCTTGACTCTTTGACTCCTAACTCTTGACTCTTTGACTTTTGACCCTGAACCCTTAACTTCTTATTAAATGGCAACATCTCGACGACTTGCTAAACTCGGTGCTTACATGCGTCCCCATTGGCGGGAGACGCTATTCGGCATTATCGCTTTGTTCTCTGTGAATGCCTTGGGTGTGTATATACCCTGGTTGATTCGTGGTTGTGTTGACGCACTTTCAACGACATTCAGCTGGCAGCAAATAATAAATTATGTCGTAATAATTATCTTGCTCAGTTCAGCAATGTGGTTAATGCGTATGGCATCCCGCATCTGGCTATTTGGGGTAGGCCGTGAGGTGGAATTTGACCTAAAACAGCGGATTTTTCAACACCTACTCAAGCTGGAGCCTGCTTATTTTGCGACTAATACAGCTGGCGATTTGATTAGTAGAGCTACAAGTGATGTAGAAAATATCAGGCGGTTGTTGGGTTTCGCCGTACTGAGTTTAGCAAATACGTTGTTTGCCTATGCTCTAACACTGCCAGTAATGTTGTTAATTAGTGTGGATCTCACATTAGCTTCCCTGGCAGTATATCCTTTGATGTTCTTGTTGGTGCATCTATTTAGCGATCGCTTACGCCAACAACAAACAGCAGTACAAGAGCAACTCTCCGACATCAGTGGACTCATTCAAGAAGATATCAGCGGTATCGCCCTGATTAAAATCTACGCCCAAGAAGAAAACGAGCGTCAAGCCTTCGCCAATCAAAATCAACAACTATTGGCGGCTAACTTGGAACTAGCAAAAAGCCGCAATACGCTATTTCCCCTCATTGGTGGACTAGCAAGTTTTAGTTCACTGGTGATTATCTGGCTAGGTGCGACGCGAATTTCCACAGGAACGCTGGCTGTTGGTGACTTTTTGGCGCTATTGATTTATGTGGAACGGCTGGTTTTCCCCACGGCTTTGTTAGGATTCACCATCACCGCCTACCAAAGGGGTGAGGTGAGTATTGATCGTCTAGAATCTATTCTCTCAGTGACACCAAAGATTCAAGACACTGCAGAAGTTGTACATTTGCCCCAGTCTAAAGTTAAAGGGAAACTCACAGCTAAAAATTTCAACTATACTTACCCAGGCTACAATACCCAGGCGATCGCCAAGGTTAATTTTACGATCCATCCTGGGGAAACAGTGGCAATTGTCGGGGCGATCGGTTCAGGGAAATCCACTTTAGCCAATGCCTTACCCCGCTTGTTAGATATTGCACCAGGACAATTATATTTAGATGACACAGATATTACCAAAATAGCATTGGCAGATTTGCGCGGGGCGATCGCCTATGTCCCACAAGATAGCTTTCTCTTCAGCACCACCATCAAAAACAATATCCGTTACGGGGACCCAGTTAGTGAACAGCAGGATGTCGAAGCCGTAGCCCAACTCGCTCAGATTCACCCAGAAATTCATAACTTTCCCCAGCAATATGAGACCATAGTCGGAGAACGTGGCATCACCCTCTCTGGTGGTCAGCGTCAACGTACAGCCTTGGCTAGGGCAATGCTCATCGATGCCCCAGTGTTAATTTTGGATGATGCCCTCTCCAGCGTTGATAATCAAACAGCAACACAAATCCTCAAAAATATTTCCGGTGGCACGGAACGAAAAACTGTGATTTTTATCACTCATCAATTATCAGCCGCCGCTGCTGCTGACAGAATTTTCGTCATGGACAAAGGTCAAATTGTCCAGATTGGTACTCATTTTGAACTTGTACAACAGACGGGGCTTTATAGAAACTTATGGAGTCAGCATCAGGTTGAGGAACTATTGCATTAGAAAAGTCAGTTGTCAGGGTTAGGTCTGATAACTGATAACTGATAACTGTTCACTGTTCACTGCTTCCCATTGCATTACCGGCTAAATAGGCGGTTGTCCAAGCACTTTGGAAGTTAAACCCACCTGTAATGCCATCAATATCTAAGATTTCTCCAGCAAAATATAAACCAGGAACTAACCTACTTTCCATTGTCTTGAAGTTGACTTCTTTGAGGTTAACGCCTCCACAGGTGACAAATTCTTCTTTGAAAACTCCTTTACCTGTAATTGCGTATTCTCCTTGGGTGAGTTCTCTTACCAGTTGATTCAATTTTTTATTAGATATTTCTGCCCAACGATCATCGGCAGTGATATCAATACGGGTGATGATATATTGCCAGAGGCGGTGGGGTAAGTCCACGCCACGATGCAAAGCAATTGGACGTTTACCCCATTCAGCTTTGACATCTAAGATTTTTTGCCGTACTTGTTCTTGCTGTAAATGTGGCAGCCAATTAATCAATAATGTGGTTTGGTAGTGGCTGTCATGTAAAACTCTCGCACCCCAAGCAGAAAGCTTCAACACAGCGGGGCCACTCATTCCCCAGTGGGTAATTAGCAAGGGGCCAGTTTGTTCTAGTTGGGGTTTTCCATCAATAGACAACCGTAACTGTACAGGATCAACGCTGACTCCTGCTAATGCTCTCAGTTTTTCATCGACAATATTGAAGGTAAATAATGAAGGAACAGGCGGTTCTATATGATGACCAAATTCTTGAGCTATTTTATAACCCCCTAGACTGTTTCCTGTCGCCAGTAATAGGCGATCGCATTTTAGCGTCTCTCCCGACTTCAAAACCAGCTCAAATTGATTCTTGGCTGGTTGTTTCACCGAACTAACAGGGGTTCCCAGCCGCAGTTCTATCCCCGCCGTCGCCGCAGCTTTAATCAGACATTCGACAATCGTTTCGGAATTATTTGTAATCGGAAACATCCGGCCATCAGCTTCTGTTTTCAGATGTACTCCGCGAGTAGCAAACCAAGCTACTGTATCCTGCGCCTGAAAGCGAGTAAACGCACCCAGCAAAGCTTTACCGCCTCTGGGGTAATTTTGCACCAATCTATCTGCTTCAAAGCAAGCATGAGTGACATTACAGCGTCCCCCACCAGAAATTAGGACTTTCGCTAGTGGGTGACGACTAGCTTCGAGTAAAGTGACATGGGCGTGAGGATTAGCTTTAGCACAAGCGATCGCACCAAAAAATCCCGCTGCCCCACCCCCAACAACTACAATTCGTAACGATAACAATTTCAATAACGTCTCAATAGCACCTACTTTCTAGGTTAGTGCAGTAGAGGCAAAATAATTCTCAAAAGGTCAAGAGTCAAGGGTCATTTATTCTTTTGTCCCAATTCCCAATTCCCAATTCCCAATTCACTCTTCCGGTTCAAAATCATCTTTCGTCGCACCACACACTGGGCATACCCAATCATCTGGTATTTCTTCAAAGGGAGTTCCCGGTGCTATCCCAGCATCAGGATCACCATCTTCTGGGTCATATACGTGACCACACACAGTACATACATATTTTGCCATTTTGCTCTCTCCTAACAAACTTTTAACATTACTTTACAGTTACATGCTGCCGTCAGTATGCTGGAGTAAGTACGTCATAATCTTTAAAAAAAGATTATATTAAAACTTGTCTACTGAACCAGACCTGATATAGTAATACACTCAACTGTTAGTTTTTATTAGATAGCGTCGTAAATTTAAGTAAATGCAACAGGTAGTTCACGAAATTTCTCACACTGCTATGTTAGAAACGCCACCAAGTTTTTTGTACGTAACTGAGGATAGCGATCGCGATCGCCCCCAGCAATAATATCCAAATAATCCCACCTGGAATAAAAGTCAGTAGACCAAAGCCCCTCAATAACCAGACAGCGATGCCCATACCGAGAAGGATACCGAAAACCTGGGTTAATCTGCGACTTAAAGAAGATTGACTCACCTAATTTCCCTCTTCACTCAAACTTCATGAAATGCAACTTGCATATTTAATTGTGTTTGTGCCATTCTAGCTGTTGCCAACGCAGTTTTTTATCTAGAAGTGTTGCTGGTGTGAAAACTGCTGAGAATACTTCTTGACATAATCGTAAGATTAAACACATACTTTTAAGTGGATTCACAGAATAATATTTTCAGTGTAACTATTTCCGGAAAACTCGTCTGTTGGACTGGAACTAGAATTTAAAGGGTTGGACTGGATCTGATTTGGATGATTTGCTGTTTCAACCCTGACAGGTGAATGAGTGGAGGAGTAACAGAAATCAATATGTCTGCATTCTATATCTCAGATTCAATGATTCCCGGCTCTGATCTGCCTTGGAGTCAAGATAAACAAAAGTTGCTAATGCAAGGCGAAATCTTGGTAAAACTAGGATCGCATACAGCCTGGGGTGGTGCTGTTACAGCTTGGATGTATGTACCGCTAGTGCGATCGCAAGTATGGCAACAACTCACCGATTACCCCCGTTGGGTACAATATTTTCCTGATATCACCAGAAGTGAAGTTCTACAAAAAGGTGAAGTCAAGCGCCTGTATCAAGCAGCACAAAAAGCTTTTCTATTTTTCACCGCCCAAGTAGAAATCTATCTCAATGTCGTAGAAGTATTGGGGCAACAAATTCAATTTCGGATGGAAACAGGCACTTTTGAAGACTTTAAAGCCAATTTAGAGTTAAAAGATTGCGGTAGCGGCACTTTGCTCGCTTATAATGTGCAAGCCACCCCCAATATCCCCATCCCTTCAATTTTCATTCAACAAGCAATGAATTTTGAGTTACCCGCGAATATGCGTAAAATGCGACAAGTGCTTTGTAAAGGTCAATAACGGCAATGTTACAGGCAAGAGACGTTTTGGACTTTTGGTTTGGTCATCCCGATGAACCAGGTTACGGTAAACCACAGGCTTTTTGGTTTAATAAAACACCAGATTTTGATCAGGAACTACGAAGCAAGTTTCTTAAAGAATACCAAAAAGCCGCAGATGGATATCTAGATGATTGGATCGATTCACCCAACACCTGTCTGGCATTGATTCTATTGCTAGATCAATTTCCCCGAAATATGTTTCGTGGTACTCCCGAAGCCTTTGCAACTGACTGGGAAGCACTCTCAGCCGCACAGCAAGCCATTGCACAAGGCTACGATCGCCTATTCTTGCCTGTACAACGCTGGTTTATTTATTTACCCTTTGAACACAGCGAAAACCTAGAGCATCAGCATCACAGTGTCAAGTTATTTCAGGAACTCAGTCATGATCCCGAAAGTGCCAGTGCCATTGAGTATGCATTTCAGCATATGGAAATAATCAAGCGTTTTGGCCGCTTTCCTCATCGCAATATTATTTTAGGAAGGACATCAACACCAGAAGAAAAAGAATTTTTGCTGCAGCCTAATTCATTATTTTAGATTGTCATTTGTCATTAGTTATTTGTCATTTATTAGGTAGATTAGGAAATAAACTGGGCATAAAATTTTTACACTCAGAAACTTTCAAGCCTATTGCCTATTGCCTATTGCCTATTGTCTTACAGCTTCTGATAGATTTATTGATGGCTCAGAAAAGTTTGATTCACTTTCTAACCATGATTGATTTAGCTCACTTTCACTGAAGTTGTATCCTAAACTTGCTGCCAGACTAACAATTTTAGTTTTATCCCAATGGTGGCTGCCAAAAAAACCTTGACGGCAGCACTTATGATAATATTTTTCATAAATAGCTGGTTCTGATATTAACAATTCATAAAAAGCATTAACCTGTTTTAGCGACATAAAAACTTTGCGCCTCTGTCGTGATTTTTGTGCCTACTAAAAACTACATCCGAGTAACAAATAATTCCGGCTAGATCGCGAAAATACTACATTACTTTTCTTTATGGTACTGCGTTAAGGTCTAATTAAGATAAATTTATAACTAGTACGCAACAGCACAAATAAATCGCCCATTACAAAATACTGAAAAGCTTGCTGTACAAGTTTCTTCGTTTCAGAATAGCCTGCGGCAAGCCGTACTCTCCGAGAAGCCGCCTCCGGCGTCTACCGCGTCTACAGACTTCAGCCTTTTTATACTAGGGTTTGGATGCGTAATCAAATAACTCTGTCTGGAAAAAACTCTGAAAAATATGTTTGAGTGCAGCTGTTTGAATCTGAGCGATCGCTTTGCTAAGTTCTAGCCATTGGCGTTGCCTTTGACTTGCTTCTGGATAATCTTCACTGACCATGACAACTGCTAATAAATACATCTTAACTTGGTAAATATTGCCACGTTTGCGATATTTATAAATACCGAGTTCATTAATATTTACCTGTCCCATAACCCCAGCTTCTTCCCAGGCTTCTTTAGCTGCTGAGTCGTGTGGACTCATACCATTAGAGATTCCTCCTTTAGGAATCACCCAGCGTTGGCGATCGCGGGTTGTGATCAATAGGACTTCGATTCTACCATTTTGGATTCTATAAGGAATCACTCCAGATTGCTGAAATATTTTGCTGACTTTTCGACTCATGTGAATTAAACTTTTATGATGTAATTCAGCCCTTGTTTATTGCTAGCAGCTAGTCTTGGGAAATTTAGACGAAATGCAGATGAAATAGTGCCATTTAACTTTTAAAGTTGATTTTCACTGGATTTTCTCAACTCTGAATAAAAACTAGCTTCATACCTTATTGAATTTTTCTGAATGTGAATCCCAAATTCCTCAGTCTAGAGATATATAGCTGTTTTCAGATTAGTGAAGTAGGATTTTAAATTGCCAAGCCTGTAGGAGTGGACTATACCCCATTAGTGTCAACTTAAGGTAGAAGTCTTGCTAAAAGTTGCGTTAAGTGCGGTGGCAATTTGTGCAAAAACCTCACTTGCCGGCGAAGTGCGATGCCTCCGGCTGGCTTCGCCTACGCTAATTGCAATCGGATTTCCAGCATCACCACCACTACAAATATCGGGATCAATGGGAATTTGCCCCAGCAGTGGCACTTGTAATTCTGCTGCGAGTTGTTCGCCGCCACCACTGCCAAAAATTGGCGTGCGTGCGCCACAATCACCACAGATTAAATAGCTCATATTTTCAACGATGCCAAGTACAGGAACACCCACTTGGCGAAACATATATATGTTACGTCGCACATCTGCAACAGCCACTTGTTGAGGAGTCGTCACGAGAATCACTCCACAAACAGGGCTTTCTTGGATAATTGTGATTTGAGCATCACCTGTACCGGGAGGTAAATCTATTAATAAATAATCCAATTCGCCCCATTCCACATCTTGCAAAAATTGAGTGATAATTTTATGCAACACAGGGCCACGCCATGCCAAAGGACGATTTTCTTCTACAAGTAAACCAACTGACATTAGTTTTATTCCCTGAACTTCTAGAGGTAAAAACTTATCACCTCTGGGAGTATTAATCACTTGAATATCAGCTTGTCCTAAACCCAACATTTGCGGCACGTTAGGGCCATAAATATCAGCATCTAGTATCCCAACTTTTGCACCTTGTAATCTTAAGGCGGCGGCTATATTGACGGCTGTTGTTGATTTGCCTACGCCACCTTTTCCACTAGAAACCGCTAGAGTGATTTTAACACCAGGAATTGTACAAATTTGAATATAAGTTTTTTTGCACCAAGTTAGAAATGATAATTTAGATTGAACATCTGTCTGTAATTGCTGCTGATGGGAACCAATATATAAACGCAAGTAAACATAGTCATCAACTATACGGAGATTTCGCACAATTCCCAAACTAACGATGTCATTTTTTAAAGTAGGTTCAATAACCTGTTTGAGGAGTTCAACTACCTCTTTTTGATAAGAATTAATCTCCGATTGTACCACTCTTATTAACTCTCTCAGAAAATTATATTAAATCCTAGCGAATTCACTTTAAAAACACTCTGTGTCTCTCTGCGCTTCCTCAGCGTTACTCTGCGTTAAAAAAAAATCATTGATTTACTTCTTTATCTATTTGTATCTTCTGAATCGCCCGTTGCGCTTGGATAGATACTTCTTTATCAGGATCATCTAAGGCTTGTTGCAGGGGGTTAATAACGTCAGGATGAGCTAAATTACCAAGAGCAATTACTGCTTCTTTGCGGACATCTGCATATTCATCTGTTAATGCTTGAATTAATCTCGGCATAACTTGAATATCTGGAATCTTTTGCAAAGCTTGTGCTGCTGATTTCCGCACTTGCCAATGTTCATCATTTAAGGCTGTTTCTAATGCGGAAATTGCTTGATTATTTGCATGAATAGTCAGAGATTTAGCTGCATTTCGGCGAACTTGCCAATCACTATCATTTGTGAGTGCTTGACAAAGGATTGTAATCACTTCTGTATCTTGTAAATGTTCTAAAGTTAAAGCCGCAGCACGACGTACACTTGCTTCCTCGTCAAAGATGAGATTTAAAGCTTGTGGACATTTATCTAGTTGATTGATATATCGCAGTGTCGTAACTGCACCTTCTCTTAGCTCAGGATTTTTTGATGCTAAAAATGGCAAAATATATGGCAAAGATTGAATATCATGTATCTTCCGCAAAAGCACCAAAATATTTAATTGAAGATTTACATCATTACTTTGAAGTTTATCTAGTAAAAGTAACAATTCGTCTTGTGTGATTAACTCATTTAATGCTGATGCAGCTTCAGTGCGAATATCTGTATCTGCTGAACCAAGGCTTTCAATTAAAGCCGGGATTGCAACGGGATTAGCAATTTCCCAAAGAGCAGATATTGCTATTTTCTGAACAGTAACATTTTCATCTTTCAAAGCGATAATTAAAGCATCTATTGTGTCATCATCGCCTAGATGCTGCAAGGTTTTGACAGCTACTATCCGGTCATTTATATCAGGCGATCGCAACATTTCTAGCCATTGCTTGAGTTCATCATTCATCAATTTTTACCACAAATACTTAACGTAATAAAAAAGGAATTTGCACAGTAATTGCATTGGTGGGACATTCTTTTTCACAAGGTAGACAAAACCAACACTCATCATATTTCATATACGCTTTTCCTGTTTCGGGATTCTTAGCCAATACATCCAAGGGACAAACTTCAATACAGGCTGTGCATTTTTCTAAACATTTCGATTCATCAACGATGACAGGAACATCTATTCTCTGATTGATTAAAGCCATAAAATAACTCCATAATTTTGTAATGAAACTGCTAAACGGTAAAATAAATGGCGTAAGCTTACATCAATTATCTCATGATTTTAGGTTGTTTATAGGCATTATGGAATATCGCAGAGCCAAGATAGAAGGAGGTACATTTTTCTTTACCGTTGTTACTCATAACCGCCGAGAGTTTCTTTGTAATGCAGAGAATATTCTGCTGTTAAGACAAGCATTCAGAGAAGTAATGAGCAAATCTCCATTTATTGTAGATGCCATTGTCATATTACCAAACCACATACACGCTATTTGGACGTTACCACCAGGGGACAGTGATTTTTCTGCTCGTTGGCGATTAATCAAAAATTATTTTACCCATAATTGTGATACTAAATATCAAGAAAAAATCTCTAGATCACGTCAAAATAAAGGTGAAAAAGCTGTTTGGCAACGCAGATTTTGGGAACATCAAATTCAAGACGAAATAGATTTCATTCGTCATGTTGATTATATTCATTATAATCCTGTGAAACATGGATATGTTAAAGCACCTAAAGATTGGAATTATTCAAGTTTCATTTTGTATGTAAGCCAAGGAATTTACGATATAGATTGGGGTTCAGGAATAGAGATAGAATTTGCCGAAGATGTAGGAAATGAATAATATATTTGTAGGTTGGGTGGAGGCGCAAGTTAATATCTTGGCAACACAATGAACTATTTATATTGCGCCGTAACCCAACACGAAGCGATATTAATCTTAGTGCATAAACAAATATATAAAACAGGTTTAGCATTGATTTTGTCCAAGAGAATGAGAGCTTATTATAGTGTGAATATTTTCTGTTTTCCCGATATCATTTGTTGGGTTCCACTACGTTCCACCCAACCTACGGGATAGAGCGGTACTAGCAGAAGTTATTGTAGGTTGGGTGGAGGCGCAAGTTAGTATCTTGGCAACACAATGAACCATTTATATCGCGCCGTAACCCAACATCAAGGGATATTAATCTTAGCAAATAATTAAATATAGCGGTTCCCATTCAGATGGAGTACAACATTATATCGCGAGGTGTAGGGGCACGGCACTGCCGTGCCCTTACGGGTGTACGTCACTAGGTCGGGAAACGCTATATATGAAACAGGTTTAGCATTGATTTTGTCCAAGAAATTGATAGATTATAGTGTCAATATTTTCTGCTTTCCCGATATCATTTGTTGGGTGACATTACGTTCCACCCAACCTACAGGAGAGAGCGATCGCACTACACAGACAAAACCTGCCGACCCAGGGTTAAAAACCCTTGATTTTTATTAGTCCACGGAGGTGGACTTTGTTTGTGTAGTAGCGAATTCTATTCGCCCAAAACTTTTAAAATATCCTCTCACTTAACCGCAACATTGTAGACTTCTTTGACTGCATCTACTTCCACAATGTAAGGATCTACAGGACGCTTAAACAATACCATTTCCCCTAACTCATCTTTCTTTAAATTGACATGACAAAACCACTCATCATCGTTTTTTTCGGGATAATCTAAGCGGTAATGATAAAGTCCCCAACGAGTTTCTTGACGATATAAGGATGCTCTGGCTGCCATTTCTGCACAGTCTCGAATAAAGTGAACTTCCAGACTACGCATCAATTCATGGGGATCACGAGCGCCCATTATGTCTAATATTTCTTGATATTGCACAAAATGTTTTAAACCAATCTCGATTTTATTACCTGATTTTGGTGGTTGCAGATAATCATTAACTAAGCGTCTTAATTTATATTCTACCTGAGTATGAGGTACACCATTGGGGCGAGTTAAAGGTGCATAAATTCTGGCTTTTTCAGCTTCTAAAAAATCTGCATCTGGTTCGATAAAATCTAAGTCTCGGATGTATTCAATGGCATGAGTTCCAGCTATGCGACCAAAAACAAATGCGCCAATCATGTAATTATGGGGAACGCTAGCCATGTCTCCGGCTGCATATAAACCTGTGACGGTTGTTTGAGCGTTTTCATTCACCCACACACCAGAGGCGCTATGACCACTACATAAGCCAATTTCGGAAATGTGCATCTCTACGCCGTGAGTGCGATAATCTTCATTTCTGCCTTGATGAAAGCGTTCTCTACTTGGTCGTTCATTCGCCCACAATATAGATTCAATTTCAGCAATCGTATCTTCATCAAGATGGGTCATTTTCAGTTGGACTGGCCCCTTACCAGAATTTAATTCTTTCCAGATTTCCAACATCATTTGACCACTCCAATAATCGCAGCTAATGAAGCGATTTCCTTCGGCGTTGGCTGTATGTGCGCCAAAAGGCCCGGCGACATAAGCACAGGCGGGACCGTTGTAATCTTTGATTAAAGGATTAACTTGAAAGCATTCAATGTTGCTGAGTTCTGCTCCTGCATGATAAGCCATTGAATAGCCATCCCCGGCATTGGTGGGATTTTCATAAGTGCCGTAGAGATAGCCGGAAGCGGGTAATCCCAATCTGCCGCAAGCACCTGTACACAAGATGACTGCTTTAGCTTGAATAACAATATAATCGCCGTTTCTGACATCAAATCCCACCGCACCAATAGCACGTCCGGCTTTGACTAATACACGGGTTGCCATGACGCGATTTGTGACTTTGACTTTGTGGCGTTTAACTTGGCGGGTAAGAATTGTTTTGAGGTCTTTACCTTCTGGCATGGGTAAGACATATTTACCCACACGATGCACTTGTTTTAAGTCATAGTTACCTTGGGCATCTTTTTGAAATTTCACACCCCAGCTTTCTAATTCTTGGATGACTTCATAACCTAATTTGCCTGTTTGATATACGGCTTTTTGGTTGACAATACCATCATTAGCCAGAGTGATTTCGCGCACGTATTGTTCTGGTGTGGAATGTCCGGGAATAACTGCAGTGTTTACCCCATCCATACCCATAGCGATCGCACCACTGCGACGGATGTTAGCCTTTTCTAAAATCAGTACATCTGCATCAGGATTCGCTTGTCTGGCCTTGATACTTGCCATTGTGCCTGCTGTACCACCGCCAATGACAAGTACATCTGTTTTAATCCACTGGGTATTAATGTTCATATAAGGTATTTTTTATAATTTCTTGCATAAAACTACGGTAAGTCGCTAGATTTATCGTAGTTTATCCTTTCAAATTTTCACATGAATCAGCACTAAATGCAAGACACTGTAAAAGTCTCTGGGTTTACTCGGCACTCAGTACTCCTGAAAGTTACCTGGATTGGTTTTAGAATCCAAAATAGGTTGGACTCTAGGCTAAATTGAATAGAAGTTTAGGCAAACTCCTATGGATAGCAATCCAGAACAGGCAAACAAAGCAACCATCTTAATAGTTGATGACACACTGGCAAATTTGCAAATCTTATCTGCCACTCTGTCCGTTACCGGATATGCAGTCCGGGGTGTAAGCTCAGGTTTAATGGCTGTGAACGAGGCACGACTGTCTTTACCTGATTTAATTTTGCTGGATATCAAAATGCCAGAAATCGATGGTTATGAAGTTTGTCAACGGCTAAAGGCTGACGAGATCACTCGTGATATTCCAGTCATTTTTCTGAGTGCTTTACAAGATGTTTTTGATAAGGTAAAAGCTTTTAAATCTGGTGGCGTGGACTACATTACCAAACCATTTCAAGTAGAAGAAGTTTTTGCACGGGTAGAAAACCAACTCACTATTCAAAAGCTACAAAAACAGTTAAAAAAGCAAAATGCTCAACTACTATGGGAGATTCAAGAACGTCAGCGTTATGCCATTGAACTAAATAACCGTAATAAACAAATAGAATCAATTTTAAAGGCGGCGAAGGTAGGGATTTGCTTGACAGATGAAAATGGATATTTTGTGGAGGTAAATCCAGCTTATTGTCAGATGTATGAATATACTTGCGCCGAACTTATTGGGCGACAATTTACAATACATTATGCAAATTTAACAAATGCAGATAAATCTCATCTAATTCAAGAATATCAGAATTTTATCTGCAATCATCATCCACAAAAAAAAAGGGAATTCAACATTACACGCCGCGATGGTTCGCAGTTAAGTGTGGAGATGAACCAGGGGGTTTTTCAACAGGATGATGGTAAGTTTTTTGTTGTGACTACCCTGATGGATATTAGCGATCGCCTAAATGCATTGCGCGATCGCCAACTGGTTGAGGATGAACTACAAAAACGACTCCATTACAGCAACCTCATTAGAGAAATTAGTTATAAAATTCGCTCAAAATTAAATACACAACAAATTTTGGTGACAGCAGCCACACAAATAGGTGAGGCTCTGAGTGTGAGTCGCTCACTTATTCATACTTATATCGACTCGCCTATTCCCCAAATCCCGATATTGGGTGAATTTTTAGCTCCTGGCTATACCTCAATGATGAATTTTGAAGTGCTGATTTCAGGCAATCCCCACACCACTCAAATATTATCGCAAGACCAAGCGATCGCCGCCCACGATGTCTATACAGAACCACTCTTACGAGATTTTCATCAACAGTGCCGACAGTTAGCAATCAAGTCTATGTTGGCAGTCCGCACCTCTTATAAAGGTACACCCAATGGTATGATCTGTTTGCATCAGTGCGACAAAAACCGGGAATGGACAGCAGAAGAAATTGAATTATTAGAGTCTATCGCCGCACAATTGGGAATCGCATTAGCACAAGCACAACTACTAGAACAAGAACAAAAAGCACGTGCTAAATTAGACAGACAAAATATCCAATTACAGCAAGAAATTGGCGATCGCCTCTTAGTAGAGCAAGCACTACAAACAAGTGCTGACAAGCTACGCAACCATAACCTCGTACTCACTCAACTAGCAAAAAATCAAGTACTTTATCAAGGCGATTTAAAAGCTGCCCTAAGTGAAATTACAGAAGCGGGGGCAAAGAATATTGGGGTGGAGCGAGCTAGTGTCTGGTTTTTCGGGGAAAACCGTAATTTAATACAGTGTCTTGACCTCTTTGAACACAGTCGTCACCAACATAGTGAAGGAGATTTGCTGTTAGCAGCAGATTATCCAGCTTATTTTCAGGCGTTGCACGCCGCCCAATTAATCGCCGCCGACGACCCTTATACTGATGCAATCACCCAAGAACTGAGCGCATCTTATTTGACACCTTTAAACATCACTTCTAAGCTGAGTGTCCCCGTCAGATTAGGCGGTGTGACTGCCGGAATTTTATGCTTGGAACAGGTAGGAGTAGCTCATCATTGGACGCTAGAAGATCAGAATTTTGCGCGTTCTCTAGGCAATTTAGTTTCTTTAGTCCTCGAAGCACGGGAACGCAAACGCGCAGAAGCAGCAAGGCGCGCTTCTGAAGAAAAACTAGGATCAGCCTTTAGATCATCTCCTGACCCGATCGCCCTCAGCACTTTTCCCGAACCCCACTACATCGAAGTTAACGACAATTTTTGTCGATTTTTTGGTTATTCTCGCTCTCAGGTGATTGGTCACACTAACCAAGAATTGCAAATTTGGGTGAATCCAGAAGAATCTGCTTTTCTATCCCAGATTCTCCAACAAACAAGAGCAGTTCGTAACCATGAAGTAGATGTCCGGACTGCGAGTGGGGAGATCAAGACGACATTATTTAGTGCAGAAATCATCGAAATTGATGGGCAACAGTATATCCTAGGCACATCTAAAGATATTACTGAGCGCAAACAGGCTGAAAATGAAAGCCGTTTGCTATTGCTAACCACCCAAGCCATCACTCGTGCTGTGGATGTTAACAGTGCCCTAGCCGTTGTGCTGCGTTTAATTTGTTATACCATCGGTTGGGATTTTGGCGAAGCCTGGATACCTAGTGATGATAATACTGTTTTAGAACATAGCCTAGTTTGGTACGGAGAAAATAGTAGTTTAGAAGCATTCTGCCACCAGAGCAAAACTATGAAATTGACTTCAGGTGTGGGAATGCTGGGGCGAGTTTGGCAAAGTAGACAGCCAGAATGGATTGAAGATGTTTCTCAGGTTGATACGGCAGTTTTTATGCGATCGCTACAAGCAGCACAAGTCGGATTAAAAGCTGGCTTTGGTGTGCCGATTTTGGCTGGGGACCAAGTATTGGCGGTGTTGGTATTCTTTAAAAGCAGCGTTGTTCCCGTAGATAAGCGGTTGCTTTTACTAGTCGGGGCTGTCGCCTCCCAGTTAGGTGGGCTGATTCAACGCAAACTAGTAGAAGCCGCCCACAGAAAGAGTGAAGAACGTTTGCAACTAGCCTTAGAAGCAAGTGATTTGGGATTGTGGGATTGGAATATTACCAACGACAAAATCTATCGTGATTGGCGCTGGCGGAAAATGCTGGGCTACGAGGATCAAGAAGTTGAAGAGAATTTGCAAGCCTTTTGGGATTTGGTACATCCAGAAGACCTAGCCACTGTGAACTCAGCCTTAAGCACCCATCTTCAAGGTGCTATACCTGTTTATGAAGTAGAATTTCGTATGCGCTGCGCTTGGGGAGAGTGGAAATGGATTCAGGCTCGTGGTCAGATTTGTGAACGTGATGAATGGGGCGCGCCCTTGCGAATGACAGGTACGCACAAAGATATCAATGAACGCAAAACCCTAGAACAACAACTAGCCCTGAGGGAAGCGCGCCTCAATGCTTTTTTCACCAGTGCGCCTGTGGGCATGGCTATTTTAGATCACCAACTGCGGTTTGTCCAAATCAACGAATTGTTGGCAGGTATTAACGGACTACCCCAAAAAGAACATATTGGCAAGACTATCTGTAGCATGATTCCCCAGATTGCACCAATGGTCACGCCACTCTATGAGCAGGTGTTCGCTAACGGTCAATCTATTCTCAATGTGGAAGTCAGCAGTCCATCACTCCATCACCCAGAGATGATCCGTCACTTTCTCACTTCCTATTTTCCCATTCCTGGCGAAGACGATCGCCCTTCTGGTGTAGGTGCAGTGATCGTAGAAATCACCGATCGCAAAAATGCAGAAATCGAATTGCAAGAAAGTGCAGAACGAGAAAGAGCGATCGCCCAAGTCATTCAAAGAATGCGCCAAACATTGGATTTAGAGACGATATTTGCCGCCACAACCCAAGAATTGCGACAGGTACTCAACTGCGATCGCGTCGTTGTCTATCGTTTCCACCCCGATTGGAATGGTGAATTTGTCTCGGAGTCCGTGGGAAGTGATTGGATTTCTTTGATTGAAGCACATCAAAATGATCCCCATCTCACAGAGAACGCCCTCGAAGACGATCACTGTATGATGAAAATATTGGGTAATGCAGATCATCAGACACAGGATACTTATCTGCAAGCAAATCAAGGCGGTGTGTACAGCCAAGGTACAAGTTTTCGCTGTGTTTCAGATATCTACAAAGCTGAGTTTCACCCTTGTTACATCAACCTTTTAGAACGCTTTCAAGCCAAAGCCTATATTACTGTGCCTATTTTTTGCGGTAATCAACTTTGGGGATTATTGGCAAGTTATCAAAATTCTAGCCCCCGCCAATGGAAAACAGAAGAAATCAATATTGCAGTGCAAATTGGTAGTCAGCTGGGAGTAGCTTTGCAGCAAGCACAATTACTCGCACAAACCCAAAGTCAATCACAAGCATTGCAAGCTGCAGCGATCGCCGCTGATGCCGCCAATCGCGCTAAAAGCGAATTTCTCGCCAACATGAGTCATGAACTGCGGACTCCACTTAACGCCATCCTGGGTTTCACCCAAGTCATGAGCCACGAAAATTCTTTATCAACTGAACATCAACAAAATTTAGCAATCATTAATCGTGCTGGCGAACATCTGCTGAATTTGATTAACGACATTCTCGAAATGTCCAAAATCGAAGCCGGCAGAACCACGTTGAATGTTAACAGTTTTGACTTATTTCGGCTCTTAGCAAGCTTAGAAGAAATGTTACGTTTCCGCGCTGCGTCTAAGAACTTACAACTGATATTTACATATTCGGTCGATCTTCCCCAATATGTGCAAACTGATGAAAGCAAATTATTGCAAGTCTTGCTCAACCTCTTGGGGAATGCCATTAAATTTACTCAGACTGGAAGCGTCACGCTACAAGTGTCAGTAGTTAATGATCCACAACACAGGACAAATGACAACAAACAACTGACACTTTACTTTGAAGTAATTGATACTGGACTGGGGATTGCCCCACAAGAAATAGACCTTTTATTTGAAGCCTTTGGACAAACCGAAACAGGGAGAAAATCCCAACAGGGGACAGGACTGGGTTTAGCAATTAGCCGCAAATATATACAACTCATGGGTGGTGATATTACTGTCACCAGCACGCTTGATGAAGGTAGCCGATTTACTTTTCATATTCAAATTAGCCTCGCATCAGCTAGCGCCATTCAAACTCACCAAAATCAAGGATATGTGATTGGTTTAGCACCCGCGCAAACAGAATACCGGATCTTGGTGGTTGACGACGCTAGAGATAGCCGCACTTTATTAGTTAAACTATTGACATCTGTCGGCTTTGCAGTGCAAGAAGCTAGCAATGGACAAGAAGCGATCGCCCAATGGACAACATGGCAACCACACTTAATCTTCATGGATATGCGGATGCCTGTTATGGATGGCTATGAAGCCACAAAAGTAATTAAAGCACATCCACAAAGTTCAATATCCCGCACCATTATTATTGCTTTAACTGCCAATGTTTTTGAGGAACAACGTGAAGCAATGATGAAAGCAGGTTGTGATGATTTGATTAACAAGCCTTTCCGAGAGGAATTTTTGTTAGAAAAAATCAGCGAATATTTGGGAGTACGATATCTTTATCAAGAAGCAAACCATCAGAGTGCAGACACAAAGCAAAAAACAACAGAACAAATTCTCACATCAAATGATTTATCATCTCTGCTATCGCCAATGTCCCCTGAATGGATCACACAGGTTTACCATGCTGCCGCTCAATGTAGCGATGACTTAATTTTACAGTTAGTTGCACAAATCCCCGCCGACCATACTTTATTAATCCAATGTTTCACAGATTTAGCGCATAATTTCCAGTTTGAAAAAATCATGGAAATAGCACAGCAAGGAGAAGATTTTTAATCAAGACTAATACAAAATAAATTTCCCAAAGTACCTTACAACAGACATATCAGTCTAAAATAATTAAACGCAGATAAACGCAGATAAACGCAGATAAATTTCTACTTCAGTAGCCTAGGAAAGGCTATAGATAAATTCTATAGATGGTACAGTTGCAAATACAGCAAAGTCAATCTGTAGTATTAAGTATCAAATTAACTCTATAAAATCTATTTTTGTAGGTTGGGCGAAACGTAGTGAAATCTAACTCAAAACATAAATTGATGTTGGGTTTAATTCCTCAAACGCCGCTTCAACACCAGTTGCTACCCTGCAGGTTCCGCTTTAGCGGTACAAGTCGGGAAACCCCTTCGGGTTCGGCAGTCCACTCGGCGGCATAGCCGCACGTGTGGCTGCGCTCACCGCCCACGTGAGTGGCTCCCCAACCTACTCCAAAGATGATGCGATCTCAATCTTTGTATACTTCCAAAAAATCATCTAGCGATGCTTACATAAAGCATCGCGGATTTTAGATTTGCGATTCGTCCCAAATCTACAATCTAAAATCCTCAATCGATTTACCGATTCACCGCTGCAGCTTCTCTGGCTGCAACTGCCTGATCTGGGTGGATACCCAAGCGTGTGAGATTGATTCGGCCTTTATTGTCAATTTCGCGGACTTTGACAACCACCTCATCACCAACTGCGACTTCATCCTCAACTTTGCCAACACGGTAGTCAGCTAATTGAGAAATATGGATCATGCCTTCTTTACCAGGCAGAAACTCCACAAATGCCCCAATTGGTATAATTCGCGTCACTCTTCCCACATAGACATCCCCTTCATGGAGCTTGCGAGTCATGCCTTGAATGATGTTGCGCGCTCGTTTAGCCTTACTTTCATCCACAGCAGAAATCGTCACTGTGCCATCATCTTCGATGTCAATTTTTGCACCAGTTTCTTCAGTGATGCCCTTAATTGTCTTGCCTCCAGGTCCGATGACTAGACCGATCATGTCTGGATCAATCTTAATTGTCAGTAGACGGGGAGCGTAAGGTGAGGTTTCAGTCCGGGGTTGCTCAATGCAAGCGAGCATTTTATCCAGAATGTGTAAGCGGGCTGCTTTGGCTTGGTGGACAGCTTGGGCGATCACTTCCAAAGACAGACCGGAGATTTTCATATCCATCTGCAAGGCGGTAATCCCTGCATCTGTGCCGGCAACTTTAAAGTCCATGTCACCGAGAAAATCTTCAATACCCTGGATGTCCGTCAAAACACGCACTTCTTCGCCTTCTTTAATCAGACCCATTGCAGCACCGCTAACGGGTTTAAGAATTGGCACGCCAGCATCCATCAAGGCCAGGGTAGAACCGCAGACTGAACCCATCGACGTGGAACCGTTGGAAGAAAGTACTTCCGATACAACGCGAATCACGTAGGGGAATTGTTCTTTAGTCGGTAGCACAGGTAAGATAGCTCGCTCTGCTAAAGCACCATGACCAATTTCTCGCCTGCCTGGGGCACGCATTGGCTTGGTTTCCCCAACGGAGAAGGGGGGGAAGTTGTAATGATGCAAGTAACGCTTGTGCTGATCTACTTGCAAGTCATCGTTAAGGTTTTGGGCATCTCCCGGTGTGCCGAGAGTACAAGCCGATAGCACCTGGGTGAGTTCGCGGTTAAACAAACCACTACCGTGGACTCGTTTCGGTAAGACACCTACTTGACAAGACACGCGACGCACTTCATCGAGTTTACGCCCGTCAACGCGGACGTTATCTTCGATGATTTGTCGCCGCATGAAGTGTTTGGTGATGTCTTTGAAAGTGTTGCCGAGTGCTTTGCTGTTGGCGGTAGCAGCAATGCGGATTGGTTCTGTTTCTGGAAATTCAGCGATCGCCGCAGCAATTGTATCTTTGACAACATCTAAAGCCGCATCTCGCTGAGGTTTAGTCAACTCAAACTGTGCCAGAATTTTCTTAATCTCGCCGCTAGCGCGATCGCGGATAAAGTTTTCTAGTGTTTGGTCTACTTCTGGTGGTGTGGCTTGGACAATTTCCAAACCCAGTTCGGCAACTAAATCCAGTTGTGCCTGAATTAAATCCCGCACTGCTTCATAGCCAAAATCAATTGCCTCGATAATATCTCGCTCTGGCAACTGATTGGCTCCTGCCTCCACCATGATTACACCATGAGGGGAACCTGCTACTATCAGATCCAAGTCTCCGGCTTCGATTTCTGCGTATGTGGGGTTAATAATGAAATCATCTCCCACTAAACCAACCCGCACTGCTGCCATCGGCCCATTAAACGGAATCTGAGCAATTAGGGTGGCAATCGATGCACCTGTAACTGCTAACACATCGGGTGGTACTTGCTCATCCATTGACAGTGTCAATGCGATAACTTGCAAGTCATCCCGCAACCATGAAGGGAACAAAGGACGCAGGGGACGATCTATCAGACGGCTGGTAAGAATTGTTTTTTCTGGTGGACGACCTTCACGCCGCATGATCCCGCCGGGAATCCTACCTGCAGCATACAATCTTTCTTCGTAGTCTACTGTGAGGGGCAGAAAATCAATGCCTTCTCTGGCTTGCGATCGCGTAGCCGTCACCAAAACAGCTGTGTCCCCTGATTGTATCAAAACTGACCCACCAGCTTGGGGAGCTAGTAGGCCGACCTTCAGCCGAATATCCCGTCCGTCGAAGGATATTGACTTATCAACTTCTGCCATTCAGGTTTTTTTCCTTCTATGCACGCTATTCTCTGTCTGTGGCAATCCTAACATTTATGCACTATGGCTGGCTTCAGTTACATACAAAGATAAACAACTCTATTCATGCCAAGTGTGATACATCGGCAGCCTTAAATCTGCTCGCTTTCTGCTTCCTCAAACCATCTGAGCTAATGGCCATTTAAAATGAAGTACACGGGTACCGCAGTACTTTACCCTGTGGGAATCCTGTTTCAGGGAACGAGAAGGGCAAAGCCCTAAGCCTTTACAATAATCTGTAATCTCACCAAGTTGAAATTCGCTGTACTTCTCCTGAATTCTGAAAAACAACTGACAGTTAAGCGCAGTAAAAATATTTAAGTAATTAGCAAATGGCAATTTTACACGGTAGTTGGTTAATAAATAATCAAAATAGTAGTTTATTTATTTGGGGAGAAACTTGGCGTGCATCCAAGGTGAATGTTGATGCTTACGCCTTGGGAGATATACCATCACACCCATTGGCAATGACACCAAGTGAGTTATATGAGTGGTTGCGTTCGCAAAATCTTAAAATGGCTAACTTAATTCAGCCGTCCCAGGTTGCTGTAAATGTTGAGCGATCGCCTAAAACTGCAAATACTCAAGATATTAGTCTGCCAACACATTCCCAAATTATTGCTTTACCAACTTATATTCTCAAAAGCCGTGAGTCAGAAGCGATCGCAATTTCCCCTGTACATTCTGCCTTATTTGAGACACAAAGCACAGCATCTCTACAAACAGATTCCCCAGCATTCTTACAACCTTGGAGAGTCGAGGGTTTTTGTCTCAACCCAAGCACAGCAATGAAATTCCTTTCTTCCTTACCCTTAAGTACTGTTAATGAGGAAAATGCTTTTCTGGGAGGAGATTTACGGTTTTGGTCACAGGTTGCCCGCTGGAGTTTAGATTTGGTTTCAAGGTGTAAATTTTTGCCAACAATTCGGCAAGAAGCAAGTGGTTCTGCGGTTGCCAAGTGGCAAGTACTTTTAGACAGTGCTGTCGATGGGACAAGATTAGAAAAATTTTCCCAATTGATGCCATTAGCTTGTCGCACTTATCAGGAAAATCCTGAGTCGGAAGAACAATACTCAGCACTCAGCACTCACAACTGGGCACTGAATTTACCCCTTTCACCCCAGGAGTTACTACGAGAATTCCTGAATAATACGATAGATGCTCAAGTGCGAGGCATGGTGAGTTCTCAACCTGCGATCGAAACTAGGGTCATGGCATCTCTCCCTCCAGCGATCCGGCAGTGGTTGCAAGCATTAATTAGTACATCTCAAGTTAATGCAGATCCCATTGGCGTGGAACGATTACAAGCGGCGCTGGCAGCTTGGACTATGCCCCTGCAATACCAACTGACTCATAAAACTCAATTTCGCACCTGTTTTCAATTGCGTCCCCCAGAGTCTGAGGAAACAGATTGGACATTGGCTTATTACCTCCAGGCTGCTGACGATCCAGAATTTTTAGTCAATGCAGCAACTGTGTGGCAACAACCAGTTGCACAACTAAAATATCAAAATCGCACAATTGCCCAACCGCAAGAAACCTTTTTGCAAGGTTTGGGGCTAGCTTCTAGATTGTATCCACCAATTGCCGCGAGTTTAGAAACAGAATATCCCCAAGCTTGTCACCTCAACCCCATACAAGCCTATGAGTTTATTAAGTCCGTAACTTGGAGATTTGAAGATAGTGGTTTGGGGGTAATTCTGCCTCCGAGTTTGTCAAACCGTGAAGGCTGGGCGAACCGTTTGGGTTTGAAAATCGCTGCCGAAACATCAAAGCAAAAGCAGGGACGCTTAGGGTTGCAGAGTCTGTTGAATTTTCAATGGCAATTAGCAATTGGTGGACAAACGATTTCTAAAGCTGAATTTGACCGATTAGTGGCATTGAATAGTCCCTTAGTAGAAATTAACGGTGAGTGGGTAGAATTGCGTCCTCAAGACATCAAAACCGCCCAGACCTTTTTCGCCTCCCGTAAAGAACAGATGTCCCTTTCCTTAGAAGATGCTTTGCGCCTCAGTAGTGGCGACACCCAAGTAATTGAAAAACTACCAGTAGTCAGCTTTGAAGCCTCCGGCGCATTACAAGAATTGATTGGGGCACTAACAAATAATCAAGCAATTACACCTTTGCCCACACCACAAGGTTTTCAAGGAAAGTTACGACCCTATCAAGAAAGAGGCGCTGCTTGGCTAGCTTTCTTGGAACGTTGGGGATTGGGTGCATGTCTCGCAGACGATATGGGATTGGGTAAATGCGTAGCAAATAATACATTAATCAATGTAGATGGACTTTTACGCACAGCCGAGACAATCTGGACAACTCATGCTGGAGAAACAGAATTTGATGGTGAAGGATTTTGGGCTAACCCCACTGAGCAATTACTAGTTAATTCCATCAATGAGAAAACTGGCAAAATCGTCCAGGCTAATATCAGAAGGTTATATCGGCAGCAAGTCTGTGAGAAATTACGAAAAGTCACCCTAGAAGATGGTAGCAATATCACCATCACTCATCGTCACAAGCTGTTGACAAATAAAGGTTGGACAAACAATTTGCAGGTGGGTGATTACGTCTGTGTGCCAGGTAAAACGCTTTGGAATGGAGAATTGCAAGACCTTGATTTGGTTAAGTTTCTTGCTTGGCAAATTGCCGAAGGGCATGAGTTAACCGATGTGGGAAGAGTCACAATATCCCAAAAAGACACCAGAATATTAGAGGATTTACACCAAACTTTTCAGCGCATCGGTAAGCGCTACGACCTCAAAATTAATAGCCCTAATATCTGCATCTTCCCTAACAGAGTTCCTTGTCTTCGAGTTAACAGCCAAGCCTATCGGCGATTCTTAGAAACTAAAGGTTATGTTTGGGGTAAACTATCGGCAGAAAAATCTATTCCGCCTTTCATCATGCAGGCAGACTTAGATAGTGTGAGGCTCTTTTTACAAAACTATTTCGATGCTGAATCTGCTGTTGTTTTGAGTATGCACAGTATTGAGATTGCTACAGCTTCAGCTTTACTAATTCAGCAACTTTCTACACTCTTGCGGCGCTTCGGCATTTGGTTAAGAATATCGCCCAAACTGAAATGTGCTACTAATGGAACTCGGATTTTACGCACCTACTATATTGGTGTAATTGGTGGAAATTCTGCACGTAGATTTTTGCAAATAATTGGTTTTAGTAATCCAGAAAAACAGTGGAAATTAGAAGAAATTTGTCAAGCGGTAAGCAACACTAATATTGAGGGAATTCCTGCTGGTGATATTGTTGCCCAAACAGTCACAACAACAGGGCTACCATTGCGACATTTGGGAATGCACAACACTGTTTATATTAATGGCTCACAGCAATTTTCTCGAGATAGTTTGCAGCGGGTCATAGCTGGAATGAACGACATTATTAGTAGAGAAGCGCAACAACAATATCAGTTATTAAAACCTTCCAAGTGGACAAATAAAACCCTTACATCCTATGCTCACCTAGACTTAAAACAGTTAAGCTTAACTAAGAAGTCTTTGCAAAATCTACTCGATCAAGAAGTATTTTATTGCCAGATTGAATCCATAGAAGAGATAGATTATGAGGGATGGGTTTATGACTTTGAAGTTAGCGAACATCATAATTTTGTCGCTAACAATATTATTTGCCATAATACTATCCAGTTCATTGCCTTTTTACTGCACCTCAAAGAACAAGATGCTTTGGCAGCGCCAACACTGCTAGTTTGTCCGACTTCTGTTTTAGGGAACTGGGAAAGGGAAGTTAAAAAATTTGCCCCTAAGCTGAAAGTTTTGCAATATCACGGTGATAAGCGACCCAAAGGTAAGGCGTTTATAGAAACAGTGAAAAAATATGATTTAGTCATCACTAGTTATTCACTGATTCACAGAGATATCAAATCATTACAGGGCATTTCTTGGCAGGCGATCGTTTTAGATGAAGCCCAAAACGTCAAAAATCCAGAAGCGAAGCAATCACAGGCAGTGCGACAATTAGAGTCAAATTTTCGTGTAGCTTTAACTGGAACACCAGTAGAAAATAGACTCCAAGAACTCTGGTCTATTTTAGATTTTCTCAATCCAGGATACTTAGGGAATAAACAATTTTTTCAGCGGCGATTTGCCATGCCAATTGAAAAATATGGTGATGTATCTTCTTTGAATCAATTACGTTCCTTAGTTCAGCCCTTTATTCTCCGTCGTCTAAAAACAGACCGTGATATCATTCAAGACTTGCCAGATAAGCAGGAAATAACAGTGTTTTGTGGTCTGACTGCTGAACAAGCATCACTTTATCAAAAAGTAGTTGATTCATCTTTAACAGAGATTGATTCTGCTGAAGGATTGCAAAGACGAGGGATGATTTTAGCTTTATTAGTCAAACTCAAACAAATTTGTAATCATCCAGCACAATATTTAAAAGAAACCACATTAGATAAATATAGTTCAGCCAAGCTGCAGCGGCTAGAAGAGATGTTGGAGGAGATTTTAGCAGAAGGCAATGCCTACGGTGTTGCTAAGGCAGGACGGGCTTTAATATTTACTCAATTTGCTGAGTGGGGTAAGTTACTCAAACCCTATTTAGAAAAAAAACTAGGGCGAGAAATTTTGTTTTTGTATGGTAGCACCAGTAAAAAGCAACGTGAGGAAATGATCGATCGCTTCCAACACGACCCCCAAGGGCCACCAATCATGATTCTTTCTCTGAAAGCTGGTGGTGTGGGACTAAATTTAACCAGAGCAAATCATGTTTTCCACTTTGATAGATGGTGGAATCCAGCCGTAGAAAATCAAGCCACAGACCGAGTATTTCGCATTGGTCAAACCAGGAATGTCCAAGTACACAAATTTGTTTGTACTGGGACGTTAGAAGAGAAAATTCACGACATGATTGAAAGCAAGAAACAACTGGCTGAACAAGTAGTCAGCACAGGTGAGGATTGGCTAACGGAAATGGATACAGACCAACTCCGTAACTTACTCATACTCGATCGCAACGCCGTCATTGAAGAAGATGAAGGATAACCCGCATTTCTCACAATTCTTGCAATTCACATCATCCTTACCTAAAATTACTCAACATTCTCTCGGCTCGTTTCGCGTTCCAAACACCAACAGGACTTACGCAACTAGGACATGATATTTGTAGGGTGTGTGACGCTGCAACAAAACTCTGTACGTAGATTCAAGACTGATAGCGTCACGCACCATTCTTTGACTGTGACACATGCATAAGTTCTAACCAACTTCCGAGTTCCAAACACCAACTTCCGCGTTCTGAACACCAACTTCCGCGTTCCGAACATCAAGTTTCCAGTTCCGAACATCAAGTTCCGAGTTCCAAACATCAAGTTCCGAGTTCTGAACATCAAGTTTCCAGTTCCGAACACCAACTTCCGAGTTCCGAACACCAACTTCCGCGTTTTAGGGATGCCGTGAAAAAATTGTACAATCTTGTGAGTCGGGCAAATCAGCAAGATAGCTGATCACGCAAGCATTAATTGGATATTTTTTTATTTGCTAGTCCCTTAGATTTATTTTTGACATAACTCTATGGATAATCAAGAAGCACTAGAGCAAACTCTCAACCGCGCCCGTCAGTTTCTCCAGATATTGGAAGTGCAAAAAGCTAGTTATGGGTTGCGGGTTCCAGTGGATTTGGTGATTGAACTGGAGGAGAAACAAAAAGAAGTATCTAGCCTAGAGGCACGATTGAGCCTGTTACAGGGAAAGCGCCCAGCAAGTGTACCTGATAACCTGCCCCGCTATACCGATGTGTTTGTGGGACGAAAACAAGAAATTGCTCGTTGTTTGGACGCACTATCACCGGAAGAACGGGGTTGGGGTGTAGCAATTGACGGTATCGGTGGTATGGGCAAAACGACTTTGGCATTGGAGGTAGCACACCTTGCCCGTAAGCAAGGGATGTTTGATGCCTACTTGTTTGCTTCTGCCAAGACTACCTGGCTTTCGGCTGAGGGAGTGCGCCAAGAAACCCTGGCTCTGTCTTCACTTGATAGCTTCTGCCGAGAATTTGCCAAGGGACTAGGGCGAAAAGATATTGAGACAATGACTGATGCCACAGAACGCCGCCGTGCCCTCCTCGACGCTCTGCGGAAAAGGCGCGTCTTGCTAATTTGGGACAACTTGGAAACGCTGAATGCAGAAGAACGAGACATGATTGCTGAGTTTCTGCGGAAGTTGCCCGACCACAACAAAGCCATCATCACCAGCCGTCGCCGTACTGGGGAAAGCGCCGTCACCATCCGCTTAGACCGGCTCTTAGAGTCAGAAGCGTTGGAATTAATGGCAGAGAAGGGAAAGTCGCAACCCCGTCTAGCTCAGGAACTAAAGGCAACGAAACGAGAGATATTAACCGCTTTATATGAAGCATCTGGTGGCAACCCCTTAGCGCTGGATTGGACATTGGGACAGGTGGCACACAAAGGCTATTCCATCAGTGTTGCCCTAGAGCGGTTGCGGAATGCTGCCAAATCCACCGATCTTTATGGGTTTCTGTTCGCCGATGCGGCCGAAATTCTCTCTGGAAATGACCGCACAGTGCTGTCTGCCCTAGTTGTATTTCTGACACCAGCAAAAACTCCAGCACTGGCAGATGCTACCGATTTAGCCATCACCGAGATCCAAGTTTCTTTGGGGCGTTTGGTAACACTATCTTTGGTGAATGAGTTGGATGGAGAACGGTTTGGATTGCACCCCCTCACCCGTACCTATGTCCGGGCTGCTGTGGGCGGAACAGATACCGTCGGCACTGTGCCCCTAAGTGGAATCCGGTTTGACTCTGCAGCCCAACGCAAAGTCCTGCGCTACTGGGTGGACTTTGCCCAGAAATATGGGGGTGACGGCAAAGATGCCTACAAAAACTATGACAACCTGGAAGCCGAGTGGCAGAATCTAGAGGGTGTGGCGACAACCTTGCGGGAGATAGCAGGTATCCCAGGTGTATTGAAAGACCAACAAGCTGCCCAGATGCTCATCGATTTGGAAAACGCTTTGTCTCGATTCCTCCGGTTTCGAGGCTACTGGGATGAGGGGGTGCGCTTGGGTGAGTGGCGATATCAGGCCGGAAAGGCTCTGAGTCAATGGAGTAATGCTGGTTGGGGTGCCAATAATGTTGCCTGGACTTACTACTTTCGGGGAGAGACAGATCGGGCAGCAAGTTGGGCGGCTCAGATGGCAGAGGCGATGGAGCGGGGCGGTAGTCGTCGGGACAAGGCTGCTACAATTCAGTTGCAAGGACAGATCGCAGAGCAACGCCAGGACTGGGCGGAGGCGGAGCGGCTGTACCAGGAGGCGTTAGCAATTTACCGAGAGTTGGGGGAGGAACAGAATGAGGCGATCGCCCTCAACTCTCTGGGATCAGTTGCCTACAAGCAAAAAAACTACGATCACAGTGAGTCCTACTACAAGCAAGCGTTGGCGATCGCTGAAAAGATAGGATTTACCGAACATCAAGTGACTTGTTGCGGAAATTTGGGAAGTCTAGCCCTTGGTCGCGATCGCCCTACAGAAGCCCGCATCTGGTACGAGCGTGAGTTACCTCTGGCACAGGAAGTGGGACGGCAAGACTTGGTAGCTGATGCTCAAGAGGGGCTGGCGCAAGTTCTGGAGAAGGAGGGGCGCTATACAGAAGCGCTACTCTGGGCACAGGCAGCCTTGGAAATTCGAGAACGTCTGCGCGATCAGACCTTGGATTGGACGCGCCGATTGGTTGAGCGGTTGCGAGGTAAGGTGGAATAATCAGTTATCAGTTATCAGTTATCAACTCAAAACACTGATACAGCGTTTTTCAAGTAAATGGAGTACACAGTAGTAACACGGCAGTGCCTAGGCTGTTGACTCTGAGGGTTTTCAGCCCAAAATGCATCAGACAAAATAATAGTCGTAGTTAACGTTCTCATCAGGGCACGGCAGTGCCGATGCCCCTACGGTAAACTTTGCCTATCAGCCCTTCGACTCCGCTCAGGGCGGGTGTGTCAGCGAATAAATAAGCCATCTGTAGCTTAAGTTGACACCAATGAACAGTGCCCTGACGATCATCTGTACCTCACCTTACAATCTGCTGTACCTGATAACTGTTCACTGTTCACTGATAACTGATTTAATGAAATGCTGTACTTATATCTAATTTTTTATACAACCCTATGGATAATCAAGAAGCACTAGAGCTTGCTCTCAACCGCGCTCGTCACTTCCTCCAGATATTAGAAGTGCAAAAAGCTGGTTATGGGATTCGAGTTCCAGTGGATTTGGTGATTGAACTGGAGGAGAAACAAAAAGAAGTCGCTAGCCTAGAGGCACGATTGATCCAGTTACAGGGACTGCAACCCCAGGAAGCAAATCGGGAATTCAATCCCCAAGTTACGCAGTTGCAATGGGAACTGGAGCGCAACAGCAATGAATCACCAAAACATCGGCTACCAGAGAGCCAGAAAAAGGAAGTTTTTATCTCCTATACTTGGAGAGATGAACAAAGCCCTAAAGTAGTTGCACAAATAGAGCAAGCGTTTCAGGAAACAGATATCAAGATTATTCGTGATAGTAATACGGTTGGCTATAAAGGAAGATTTCAGGAATTCATGCAACGATTGAGTCGCGGTAAATGCGTGATTGTGGTCATCAGCGACGAGTATTTAAAATCACCAAATTGTATGTACGAAATGGTGGAGATTGAAAAGAATGGGGAAATGTACGATAGAATTTTCCCTATTTTTTTAGCAGATGCTCAAATTCACGATCCAGTTCAAGCACTTAAATATATTGGTTATTGGGAAAACAAAACTCAAGAGTTAGATGAGGAGATGAAAAAAGTTAGCGGTGCTAATTTGCAAGGATTTCAAGAGAAACTTAATCTGTATACCAAAATCCGTGAAAAGTCTGCTGATATCATCAAGCTGCTGAGTGACATGAATGCTTTGACACTTGATATTCACAGCAACTCAGGATTTCAGACGTTGCGGACTGCAATTGAAAACCGTTTAAATGAATAAGTCTAATTTTTGCATTAATATATGACTAACTCTACCCCACAAATAAATCGAGAATGGTGGTCACAACGGTGGCTTGAGTTATTAGATTCCTATCGCTTTAAAAAGCGTTTGGAACGCGCTAGAAACTACGCTCGCCAGGGAAATGTTCTTAATATCGAGTTTAAAGGTGCAAAAGTATTAGCTAGAGTCCAAGGTAGTGAAGTGGAACCTTATAAAGTTTCATTATCCCTGGAACCGTTTAGTGATGAACAATGGGGTTATGTAATTGAAACTATGTCTCAAAGAGCAATTTTTGCTGCCAAGTTATTAGCAGGAGAAATGCCGCAAAATATAGAAGAAGTGTTTACTGCCAATGGACTGTCGTTATTTCCTTTTACCCTATCTGATGTCCAGAGTAAATGCTCTTGCCCTGATAAGGCAAATCCTTGTAAACATATTGGTGCAATATACTATCAATTAAGCGATCGCTTCAGTGAAGACCCGTTTGTACTGTTTCAATTGCGCGGACGCACCAAGGAACAAATTATTAGTGATTTACGCAAATTACGCGGTGTGAAAGTTGAAGTCTCAACAGATAAAATACAGGATGTTGAACAGTTAGTTGACAACAGCCAATATGCAGTGAAAATAGATTCTTTCTGGCAATATAATGAGCCACTAGAATCTTCTTTAGTAGTGATTGCACCATCAGGTAGTGAGACTGTTTTAGATGTATTGGGAGCGATTCCGTTAGCTAAGGAAGAGGAAAATTTAGTAAATTTAACTTCGACCGAAGTTGTCATGAAGTATTTACATATAGTTTATCAAGATGTTAGCCAGAAGGCTATGTTAGCCGCAATGAATGTAGGAGACAGTTAAATAAGTTATAACTCGTAATATAGAACTACTTTTTGATTTTTGAATTACACGTAGCCCACCAAAACCCGGACATAGTGTTCAAAAATCAAAAAAAAGCTCTTGCTTTTTAGCAAGAGCTTATAAAAAATTCGCTTGTCAGTGATGAAAGAAATTTTAAAACTAGTCGAGTTCTGTCAAGTTCATTGCTAGTTCATTCTCACGGTCAATACCCTTCTCAAAACCACCAGCTGCGGCGCGGGCGCGACCAGCGTGCCACAAGTGACCAATGAGGAAGAAGAAACCTAATACGAAGTGAGAACATGCTAACCACGCACGAGGAGAGACGTAGTTAAAGGAGTTGATTTCGGTAGCCACACCACCTACAGAGTTCAAAGAACCTAGAGGCGCATGGGTCATATATTCAGCAGCACGACGAGCCTGCCAAGGCTGAATATCATTCTTGATTTTTTCTAAATCAAGACCGTTAGGACCACGTAGAGGCTCCAACCAGGGTCCGCGGAAATCCCAGAAGCGCATGGTTTCACCACCGAAGATGATTTCACCTGTGGGGGAGCGCATCAAGTATTTACCTAGACCTGTGGGTCCTTGTGCAGAACCGACGTTAGCACCTAAGCGTTGGTCACGGATCAAGAAGGTCAAAGCTTGTGCTTGAGAAGCTTCTGGGCCAGTGGGACCAAAGAATTCACTGGGGTAAACAGTGTTGTTGTACCAAACCATGATGGAAGCAATGAAGCCCATCAGGGAAAGAGCGCCCAAACTGTAGGAGAGGTAAGCCTCACCAGACCAGATGGATGCACGACGTGACCAAGCAAAAGGCTTGGTGAAGATGTGCCAGATACCGCCAGCAATACAGATGAAGGCAATCCAGATGTGACCACCAATGACATCTTCCAAGTTATCGACGCTAACAATCCAACCTTCGCCACCGAAGGGAGACTTAATCAAATAACCGAAGATGACTGCTGGGTTTAGTGTTGGGTTCGTAATCACACGAACATCACCACCACCTGGTGCCCAGGTGTCATACACGCCACCAAAGAACATAGCTTTCAGTACCAACAAGAGCGCACCAGATCCGAGGATGATCAGGTGAAACCCGATGATGTTGGTCATCTTGTTCTTGTCTTTCCAGTCGTAACCGAAGAAAGAAGAATATTCTTCTAAGGTTTCTGGTCCACGGACAGCATGATAAATACCGCCAAAACCCAGCACGGCTGAAGAAATCAGGTGGAGTACACCAACGACAAAGTAAGGGAAAGTGTCAAACACTTCACCACCAGGACCGACACCCCACCCTAAGGTGGCGAGGTGAGGTAGTAGAATCAAGCCCTGCTCATACATGGGCTTTTCAGGGATAAAGTGAGCGACTTCAAACAAAGTCATCGCTCCCGCCCAGAAGACGATCAAGCCAGCATGGGCAACGTGAGCGCCAAGCAGTTTGCCTGATAAATTAATCAAACGAGCGTTACCAGACCACCAAGCAAAACCGCTTGACTCTAGGTCGCGTCCGCCACTTATGACCGAAGATCTATTAGAGAGCGTTACCACGAGGCAATACCTCCTCAGGGAATACAAATTGTTCGTGGGGTTGATCTTGAGGAGCCATCCAAGCGCGGATACCCTCGTTCAGCAAAATGTTTTTGGTATAGAAAGTTTCAAACTCTGGGTCTTCGGCTGCCCGTAATTCCTGGGAAACGAAGTCATAAGCCCGCAAGTTGAGTGCCAAACCGACGATGCCGATGGCAGCCATCCACAAACCGGTGACTGGCACAAACAACATGAAGAAGTGTAACCAACGCTTGTTGGCGAAAGCAATCCCGAATATCTGTGACCAGAATCGGTTTGCAGTCACCATTGAGTAGGTTTCTTCTGCTTGGGTGGGGTTGAATGCTTTGAAGGTGTTGGATGATTCTCCGTCTTCAAACAAGGTGTTTTCGACTGTCGCACCGTGAATGGCGCACAACAATGCTCCACCCAATACCCCGGCTACTCCCATCATGTGGAAGGGGTTGAGGGTGAAGTTATGGAATCCTTGGATGAAGAGGATGAACCGGAAGATGCCTGCGACTCCGAAACTGGGTGCGAAGAACCAGCTGGATTGTCCCAATGGGTACATCAGGAAGACGCTGACAAATACGGCGATGGGCGCAGAAAATGCTAGGGCGTTGTATGGACGTATCCCTACTAGCCGGGCAATTTCAAATTGTCTCAACATGAAGCCAATGAGTGCAAAGGCTCCGTGTAGCGCCACGAATGCCCACAGTCCTCCTAGTTGGAACCATCTTGTCAAGTCTCCTTGAGCTTCTGGTCCCCACAACAGCAACAAGGAATGTCCTAGGCTGTCTGCTGGTGTTGATACTGCGACTGTGATGAAGTTACATCCTTCTAGGTAGGATGACGCTAGTCCGTGGGTGTACCACGAGGTGACGAAGGTTGTGCCGGTTAGCCATCCGCCTAGTGCTAGGTAGGCTGTCGGGAATAGTAATACTCCTGACCACCCTACGAATACGAAGCGATCGCGTTTCAACCAGTCGTCTAGAACGTCAAACCACCCTCTACTGGGTGCGCGTCCAACTGCGATGGTCATCGAACTAAAATCCTCTTTTTACTAAAATTGCAACGTTTTCTGAGGAATTAACGTTTTTTGACAATCTCAGAGCCGTTAAAGCTACTGAGATTCTGAGAGTCTGCTGCCTAGTTAGTCAGCATTTCTCAGGGCTATGCCATTACCCGTACCATTAGCTAGGAATCTAGTTTCTGGTAACTTAATGATTCTTAACTTATCACATTGGTTGGTGTTTTTGCCCGATCCGCGCCAGCGAAACAGGTATTTAACACAAAGCTATATAGATATTATGAATATCAGAAATTTTACAATCTGACACAACTTTTCTCAGAAATCTCAACAATTGGGATTGGGGAGTGGAGGCAGGGGGCAGGGGAGGATGAGGGAGATGAGGGAGAATAACTCCTGACTCCTGACTCCTAACTCTTGACACCTGACACCTGACTCTTGACCAATGCCCAACATTAACTTGCAATACATACTGCTCCAATGGGAGACTTTTAAAGAGAACATATCACGAGCCAAGATAGTTCAATGACGGCATCAACAATTCACAAGGGTGACTCGCCTAATGGCGATCGCTCTGCTTCACGAGTCCTGCATCAAAACGTTCTCGGTTCTCGTCGGTTCAGCAACTACTGGTGGGCAACTATCGTTACCTTGGGAGCGACAGGATTTTTCCTGGCTGGGCTATCCAGTTACCTAAAGGTTAATTTACTCATAGTTACTGATCCAACTCAACTGGTATTCGTCCCTCAGGGAATCGTCATGGGGTTATATGGCACGGCTGGTTTGCTTTTAGCCTTATACCTGTGGCTGGTTATTTTATGGGACGTTGGCGGCGGCTACAACGAATTTAATCAGGAGAATGGCACATTCAAGATTTTCCGTTACGGATTTCCTGGGAAAAACCGTCACATTGAGATTGATAACAGCATACAAGATGTGCAATCCGTGCGAATAGTCCTGAAAGAAGGTCTGAATCCTGTGCGCGCACTCTACTTACGTGTTAAAGGTCGGCGAGACATTCCTTTGACTAGGGTAGGTCAACCGTTACCCTTAACAGAACTGGAAACTCAAGGCGCAGAGCTAGCTCGTTTTTTAGGAGTACCTCTGGAAGGACTGTAAGGGCAGGGAGCAAGGGGAAGTAACTGTTGACTGTTAACTGTTAACTGTTAGAGGCGAGGCTATGCGATCGCACCCACTCCCTAAACTCTCGCATTCTGGCATTTTCGCCTTTTTGAGAGTCCAGTTGCAGAAATTTGGTTAATTCTTTGACCGGGAATGTACCGAAAGCCAAACTGGCTTCTGACTCTATGTAGACCGCATCTGTCAGAATATTGATGATTAATTTACCTTCTTCATATCGCCAAACTTCAGGCACTTTTAACCCGGCATAAATTGCCATTTTATCAACCGATGAATTGGTTGTATCAATTTCGATTGCTAAATCAGGTGGTGGGTCGTTTTTTAAGTTGATATCTAATTTATTGCGAACTTTTGCTTCGTTTTGGATATAAAAACATTCATCAGCTTCTTTCCCCACAGATTTCGGTTGGGAACGCCAGGTAGTAGATTTTAAACCTCGAATTTCCATCCCTAACTCTTCAGTTAGAACAGTTATTAACCTGCCAAAAGTCCAGCCATATGTTTCATGTTCTGGTAATGGTGTCATCAATTCCAATGTACCGTGATAATAATTCATCCGCAGTTTTGGATGTTCAGCAAATGCGTCTAAAAGCTTCTCGTAGGTTTCCCAACTGACATCATAAAGAATAATACGAGAACCTTCAACAGGTGCTGTGGGTACTGCTAGAGCTTGAGTCATAATTACTGGCGTAGCATATCTGATGTCTATATTATCTCTGAGAGATTCCAGTACCCAATCTAAAAATTTGCCATCTAAAATGGATCAGAGAAGATAAGATACTCTGGTTGAGTCAGTAATTGGTAATGCGGTTAAAACTTTCACAATTTTTAGTTGCTCTTTTGATTGTTGGTGGGTTGATGTTGGGAGGATGTTCAACGCCGCAAGACGCTTCTAAAGCTTCTTCGCCAACCTCTACAGCTACTTCCACAGCAACTGAGACAAGCAGCAAGACAACCACTGAAGCAACATCTGTATCTGAAACTACTAGTGAGAGTATTCCTGGAATGAAAGATTTACCACGGCTTGAAGGTAAGGCTACGGTGGTAGTCACAGTTAAAGGGTCGCCAATTACTATCGAAGTAGATGGCACTAATGCCCCAATTACAGCTGGTAATTTTGTAGATTTAGTCCAAAAGGGTGTTTATGATGGTTTAGTTTTCCATCGAGTTGTGCGTGAACCCCAACCATTCGTGGTACAAGGGGGAGATCCACAAGGTAAAGACCCAAAATTTCCAGCCAATAGACTAGGAACAGGCGGTTATATTGATCCTAAAACCGGGAATGAGCGCTATGTACCCTTAGAAATTAAAGCAAAAGGGGCACAGCAACCAGTTTACGGTAAAACGATTACGGAAACACCTGTGTTGACTCATAAACTTGGTGCAGTTGCAATGGCGCGATCGCAGCAACCCAATTCCGCATCTTCCCAATTTTACTTTGCTCTAGCGGATCTAGGCTTTTTAGACGGGAACTACGCCGTGTTTGGTAATGTCACCGAAGGCTTTGACGTGGTGAACAAGATTCAACAAGGCGATCGCATAGACACCGCAAAAGTCACCAAAGGTTCAGAAAACCTGAAAACACCCAGCTAGTATGGGGCAGGGAGCAGGCTTGCCGTGAGCGTAGCCGAATGGGAGCAGGGGGCAGGGGAGCAGGGGGAGAATATATGATAGATAACTCCAGTTCCCAGTCCCCAGTCCCCAATCCCCAATCCCCAGTCCCTAATCCCAATTTCAAATTGCTTAAGGTTGTTGTCACTGGTATTGGTTTAGTTTCCGCTTTAGGAGAAAATTTAGAGGATAGCTGGCAAAAGTTGATTGCAGGTGAAACGGGAATTAAATTGCATCAACCGTTTCCAGAATTAGCGCCACTTCCTTTAGCATTAATTGCTCAACAACCAGCTGAGTTGAAAAGTCTTACTCAGCTGGTTGTTGCTTCTGCATTAAAAGATGCTGGCTTAGTTTCACCGTTACCTGATTGTGCTGTAGTCATTGGCTCAAGTCGCAGTTATCAGGCTGACTGGGAGAGATTAGCAAAGCAATTGCACAATAAAAACAGAGATAGGGCAAAAAGTTTAGAGGAAGAATCTAAAAATCTCCCCTGCTCCTCTGATCAAGGAGTTTATTTAGAAGACTGGTTAGATACCTTACCGCATATGAATGCGATCGCTGTGGCGCGACAAATCGGTGCAACGGGGATTGTTTTAGCACCGATGGCGGCTTGTGCAACTGGAATGTGGGCGATCGCTCAAGCAGCTGCTCTCGTGCAAACTGGACAATGTCACCGGGTAATTGCTGGAGCGGTAGAAGCACCGATTACACCCCTGACTTTGACAGGGTTTCAGCAGATGGGTGCTTTAGCAAAAACAGGAGCCTATCCCTTTGATTTACACCGGGAAGGCTTGGTTTTAGGCGAAGGTGCAGCTGTGTTTGTTTTAGAATCAGCTGAGTTGGCAAAGCAGCGCCAAGCAAAGGTGTATGGTGAAATACTGGGTTTTAGCTTGACAAATGACGCTTATCATGTAAATGCGCCAGAACCAGAAGGAAAAAGTGCGATCGCATCTGTCAAACTATGTCTAGAACGTAGTAGCGTGACACCAGCAGACATTGATTACATCCATGCTCACGGCACCGCTACACAACTAAATGACCGTATGGAGAGCAAGGTTATTCAGGGTTTATTTCCCAACAAAATACCAGTTAGCTCCACTAAAGGAGCCACAGGTCACACCATAGGTGCATCAGGAGCCTTAGGTGTGGCTTTTTCACTCATGGCTTTGCAGCATCAAATTTTACCGCCATGCGTGGGATTGCAGCAGCCAGAGTTTGATTTAGACTTAGTGCTATCTGCACGTCAAAGTCAAGCAAAGCGGATACTGTGCTTTGGTTTTGGCTTTGGCGGTCAAAATACAGTCATAGCTTTAGGTAATTTGTAATACTTGCCAGATAAATTGTCAGGACTTACGCAACTGGCACACCTATACTTGTCAAGGGTCAAGAGCAACCAGCGCCGTAGGCGGGTTTCCCGCGCCACTTGCTTCAAGCCGGGAAACCCGTCCAACGCAGTGGCTCCTTTTGACCCTTGACAACCTGCACGAAAAAAATATGACACTTGCGTAAGTCCTAATTGCATAGGCTGGGTTTCCCTGTCCTTGACGACAATCCATATGTTGCAAATATTTTTTAAATTGGTATCAGATTTTGCGGCTGAATGCAAAATCTGAGCTTGCTATTGGGAATACTTTACTTAGGTAACTAAATTTACCAAAACGTATAAAACTTCTGGTTCCGTCTCGTAAGTGAAAATTTATGCTGGTTCTCAGTTGAATGCAATACGTAGTAGGGAACACTTACAATATTTTGCACCTATATCCCTACAAAAACTGTATTTAACTTTATTGAGAACAGCTACATCAGTTTTGGTGCATCAACCATCAAGGCACTTTAAATATTTACAGAGCTAACTAATATGAAATGGATGAAGCATTTTCAATATTTCCTCACATTTTCCTTGCCTTTGTGTTTGGAATTTGTCTCGATTTCTACTTTTGCCGCACCAATACAAACTCAATTAAACCCTGCATCGCCAATTCAACAGCTAAAAGTTTGGCAAATCAGTCAGGGATTTAAACCACCAAAGCGGGACTTACCACCAGCCAGCGTTGGCGGTGCAACTCGTGGTAATTACTGCCTGCAAAAAAGTAAGCAATTAATCCCCCTAATTCCCAGAGAGAAATTAGGATTGACTTTTGCAGAACGTCCCACCTTTTTCTGGTATTTGCCTGCAGCTTCAGTCAAAACAGCCCAATTTGTGCTTTTGGCTGATCAGGATCAGAGTCAAGTTTATGAAACAACTTTGAATCTACCAAATAGATCAGGAATTATTGGTTTCCGTCTTCCGGAGAGTGCCCCTACTTTAGAAGTAGGTAAGCGTTATCATTGGTATTTAGCATTAATTTGTAGTGAGCAAAATCCTAGCAAAAATCCTACTTCTGAAGGATGGGTAGAACGCACACAACCAGAATTAACCCTGTCAAAAGCCCTAGCACAAGCAGAATTACGTAAACGCCCAGCCCTTTATGCAAAAGCTGGAATTTGGCATGAAGCGCTGACAACTTTCATTGAGTTACGCCGTACTGAGCCAAATAATCAAAAAATCAAAGATGACTGGCGAAAATTTTTACAATCAGTTGGGTTGAATGGGCTGACAACAGCACCATTGATTGATTAATAAAGGGAATGGGGAATGGGGAATGGGGACTGGGGACTGGGAGGAGAGGGAGGTGTGGGAAGAAAGGGAGGTGTGGGAGGAGAGGGAAGCATTAATTCTCTTTCCCCCCACACTCCCCCATCTCCCCCTGCCCCCACTCTATGAATTATCAACTTTAGGATTTAATATCTATGTGGGCAAAGGTGAAACAGCAAATATGGCAATGGCGCGGAGTTTTGCTGGCAGTGCCCAATATGACAGCGTTAGTGATAGCACTGCGTTTAACTGGATTGCTGCAATTGTTGGAGTTAGCTGCACTGGATCAGTTTTTTCTTTTACGTCCTCAAGAAGCAATTGATTCGCGCATTGTGATTGTTGAAATCAATGAGCCAGACATCAGCAAACTAGGACAGTGGCCAATATCTGATGCTAAATTAGCCAGAGTATTAGAGAATGTTAAGCAGCAACAACCTAGAGCAATTGGACTCGATGTTTATCGAGATTTACCAGTCAATCCTGGTCATCAAAGCCTAGTGAAAATATTTGAGACTACACCCAATTTAATTGGAGTGCAAAAAGTCTCGCAGAAGGCTGATAGTTTTTTAGTTGAGTCACCTCCAGAACTCAAAAGACTCAACCAAGTGGGAGCGAATGATTTGCCTGTAGATGGAGATGGCAAAATTAGGCGGGGGTTGCTGTATCTCAATTCAAAAGATGGTAGTGCTATTGAAAGCTTTGGGCTGAAATTGGCATTGTTGTACTTAAAAGGTGAGGGAATTACAGACAAACCAGCAGCAACAAATTCAAACTATTTGCAGTTAGGTAAAGGGATTTTTCCCATATTTGAAGCTGATGATGGTGGTTATGTCCGGGCGGATGCAGGTAGCTATCAAGTGCTTTTGAATTATCGAGGAGCAATTAATCGGTTTGCAAAAGTTTCTTTAACAGATGTTTTAGACAATCGTATTCCACCAGACTTGATGCGAGGGAAAATTATCTTAATTGGTTCCACTGCTGAAAGTTTAAAGGATCTATTTTTGACTCCTTATAGCAGTAGTCTGTTTAGTCCCCCGGAACGGATGGCTGGTGTGACAATTCATGCGAATTTAACTAGTCAAATTTTGAGTGCGGCGTTGGACGATCGCCCACAAATAAAAACTTTACCTGAACCGTGGGAATGGCTGTGGATTTTGGTCTGGTCGATGGTGGGTGCTATTTTGTGTTGGGAACAGCGACACAGCAACAGTAAGACCAATAAACTACCTGTGATGATTTTATTTGCGGGTGGCTGTTTGCTTGGTGGTAGTTACTTGGCATTTTTATGTTCCTGGTGGATTCCGGTTATACCACCACTAATGGCGCTAGGATGGTCTGCGATCGCGGTGATTCAATATTTTGCTTACAGTGCTGGTGAAATGCGGCAGACTTTTGGTCGTTACCTGACTGATGAAGTAGTTGCCAATTTATTAGAAACCCCTTCTGGGTTAACACTGGGGGGAGAACGGAGAAAAGTCACAATTCTCGTTTCTGATTTAAGGGGATTTTCCGCTATTTCCGAACAATTATCGCCTGAACAAGTCGTGAAAATTCTCAATCTCTACCTGGGAGCGATGACGGATGTCATTAACCAGCACAAAGGTACGATTAATGAGTTTATTGGTGACGGGATATTTGTCATGTTTGGTGCGCCGATTAGTCGTGAAGATGACTCCCAAAGAGCGATCGCTTGTGCTGTGGCGATGCAATTAGCCATGCAGCAGGTAAACCAGCAAAATCAACAAATGAATTTACCGAGTCTGGAAATGGGCATCGGTATCAATACAGGCGAAGTGATCGCGGGAAATATCGGCTCTCAAAAACGCGCTCAATATACAGTGATTGGTAGCCATGTCAACCTAGCTGCTCGTGTCGAAACTTATACCGTCGGTGGACAGATTTTGATTTCCGAGAATACCAAAAAAGACGCCGATATTGACCTGAGAATTGATGGCAAGCTACGGGTAGAACCCAAAGGGATTAAAGAACCCATCACCCTTTACGAAATTGGTGGCATTGGTGGTGGGTATAATTTGTTTTTACCCGAAAATCAAGAGGTAATGGTGAATTTGGCGCCGGAAATACCTGTAGAGTATGTGATTTTACAAGGTAAACACGCCGTTGGTATGGTAATTTCCGGAGAACTAGTCAGCATCTCAGAAAACAGCGCGCAATTACGCACCACTGAAGTATTAGAAGTATTAAGTAATCTCAAGCTCAAGTTATTGACTCAACCAGAATTGCCTGTAGGAGAAGAATATCTCTACGCCAAAGTGATGAAACAATCGCCTATTGATGAGCATCATGTTCTGATTCGGTTTACAGCCATACCACCACAAGCGATCGCACTACTGAATATCTTACGCCAGGGAGCAGGGAGACAAGGGGGAAATTCATGACCCTTGACTCCATCCATCAGAGTCTTTAACTACTCACCAAATATAGCGGTTCTCAGTTGGATACAATACAAAATTATATCGTCGCTTGTAGGGTTACGGCACTACCGTGACCTTATGAGTGTATTGGACTCCAGCGATAACTGCCATATAGCGATTCCCACATTGGTGAGGTACAGACAAAAAGAATTATCTGTCAATTTAATATCGCAGGAAAAATATGGTTTTTTAACAGTTAAAATAATTTATTCAGAGATATTTAATAACTGCCATATTTCATCTCAAAAAGAGCCAATCTATCGCAGAATTTAGCAAAACAGTTAGGCGGTAAATTTGAGCGACTTCCTAATTATCCTGGGGTAATTTGTCAGCTTACTTGGTCAGTGCAAAAATTATGGTTTTGACGGTTCTAAAATTAGATTAGCGGTTAATAATTTGTTCTACAGAAACCGAAATATCAGGGAATGCAAGGGGCTGAATTATTCCCTCCGTCAGCGTGAATTTTGTCGCGTATTCCCCATCTAAAGGTTCTCGAAATACCACTAAGTGTAATTTTTGTAGATTTACGACCCAATATTCTAGGATACCCGCTTCTGCATAAATCTTGCTTTTTGTCTCTAAATCCTTTGGCAAACTAGAGTTAGCATATTCGATTAGCCAAAATATATCTTCTGCGTAGGGGTGATGTTCTCGATATTCGCGTCCCAAACGTTGGACAATGGCAACATCTGGTTCAGGTTCTGAGTCGTTGGGTAATGTAATTGGTTTAGCTTGGCGTATTGTAGCTCTATCGCCCAATAAATTTGCCAGATACTCAGCAGCTTCATGACTACAGTAAGCGTGAGGTTCCCCTTCCGGTGACATTTCGACAATTTCCCCCTTCAGTAATTCCACTTTGCGTGAACTCAAAATCCCCGCGTCAATCATGTGATGATATTCGTCAATTGTCCACTTGGCAGTAGTTAGGGTCATGGCGAATTACTCCCATCATGCTTTTATTCTCCCATGTTAAAGGATCTGGAACTAATCACATTCTCTATATGGAATGGCAAGCTATACAGGCGGTGAATTTGCATTTAGATTATGGTTTACCGTTATTTAAGGTAAAAGAACAGGGCGATTCTTTGCAAGATAATGGACTGTATTTCTCGTTGCAGTATCAGCCTTTTTGATGATCAGAGTCTTTAATTGCGTGTCATTAGCTCAATCATTTGTAGACAATTAGAAGCAATGGCATTTTGTGGATCAAACTTGAGTGCTTGTTGCCAAGATAAGATTGCTTCTCTCCATTCTCCTTGCAATGCCGATAATTTCCCAGCCAAGGTATGGAAGTCTGCATTGCTGTAATATAAAACTAGAGCTTGATTGTTGTATGTTGCTGCTTCTGGATAAAGTTTTTGCGACAATAAATGCAGTGCTTGTCTGTGATACCAGATGGCATGGTCATGAATATGGAACAAGTCAGATAAGTCTGCTTTGCAGCGTCTGCAAGTTGGGGAGGGGGATGAGGTGGATATTGATACTAGTTCTTCATCTTTCCCTGTTTCTCTGCTGCCCTTTGTTGGACGATAAACTGCACCACAAACAGGACATTTCATAGTTTTTTCAGATAGTCGATAATTGCCATGCCCTATGCCCTACTCTTCATTGCTACTGGCGTAGTACAGAAAATCTGAGAGTTCTTCTTCTAACTCAGGTAGTTCTGGACTATTGTGAGCGATCGCATTTTCGATCTGGCCTAATAAATCTTGTAATGCCTCTGCTTGTTCAGATTCTACCGTCAGCAGTGCTTGTTGAGCGCGGTCTAAAAGTGCTGCTAATTCTGGAGCGATTTCTACTACTTCGCTTGTCTCTTCGCTGGAGATTTCAATTGTTTCATCACTTGCAAACAATGCCTCTAAATCCGCTCTTGCTTGCTTCAATTCATGGCTAGAAAGTTTCTGGATACCTGCATTATTGACTACTAGCGTTCCTTGTTGCCCTTTGCCTTTCTCAGTAGTGGTGACAGTGAGAATGCCATTCAGGTCAAAGTCAAAGTGAACTTCGATTTGAATACCTCCTGCTGGTTTGGGTGGTAAGTTCTCCACTTTAAAGGAACCTAGAGGTACATTTTCCTCGGCGATCGCATTTTCACCTTGAAAAACTTCGATTTCCACTACTTCTTGCTCGTCCGATACGGTGGAATAAACATGAGAGCGAGAAACGGGAACAACGCTGTTACGGGGAATAATCACACTAAAGTAACCTGGCATAATACCCACTGGTGTCGGTACAGCCGCAGCAATCCCCAAGGAATGAGGAATCACATCTACAAGAATGGCATCTACGGATTCACCCACTAGTACCCCAGCTTGTAAAGCGGCTCCTAATGCCACACAAAGGTCTGGTTGAATCCCATCGGTGGGAGCTTGTCCCAGATGCTCTTGGATCATTTGTTGTACTAGAGGAATGCGTGTGGAACCACCAACGAGGATAATCCTGTCAATCTCATCGGGTTCCAGATTGGCATCTGTGAGGGCGCGGTCAATGGCTTCTAGGGTTTCTGCTAATAGTGGGCGAATCAATTTTTCAAAATCTGTTCGCGCTATTTCTGTCTCTAGATGTAGTGCAGTTTTGCCCTTACTACCCAAAAAGGCTTCCCGGACTGTGGCAAAAGCATGGGAACTCAAATCAATTTTTAACTGCTCTGCGGCTCGCAGAAGACGCGCTTGGGTGGATGCATCATCTGGCACATCTACACTATGCTGTTTACGAAATAGATCCGCGAGATGGAGTTGCAAAAGCCTGTCAAAATCATCTCCACCCAAGCGGTTATTACCATGACTAGCTAGTACTTCTGTGACTTCGCCTGTAATTTCCACAACCGACACGTCAAAAGTACCACCTCCCAAGTCATAAACCACAACCCGTTCCGTCTCTTCAGAACGCAAATCATAAGCTAAAGCCGCCGCCGTTGGTTCGTTGATAATTTGCAGTACTTCCAACCCAGCGATTTCGCCAGCAGTTTTAGTGGCTTGCCGTTGAGCGTCTGTAAAGTAGGCGGGAACTGTAATTACTGCTTGAGTAATTGTTTCTCCTAAAGCATTTTCAGCCCGTTGCTTCAGAGCGCGGAGAATAATCGCAGAAACTTCATGAGGTAAATATTCTTTATCTCCTAAAGTGGTTTTGTGGTCAGTTCCCATCCACCGCTTAATTGACTTCACGGTACGTTCAGGAGCCGCAGCATACTGGCGCAGTGCTTCTCGTCCCACCAGCAGTTTACCTGTATCGCTAAACCCCACACAGGAAGGTAAAATCAAGTCGCCATCTTCACCTGGTAATACCCGCACCTGTCCGTTTTCGACGATTGCCACTTCGGAATTTGTTGTGCCTAAGTCAATACCAACTGCTTTCATAAAATTTAAAGTTTAAAAATTATTTGCCAGTAGTCCTAGCTGTACGGTGCAATTGCGTGGAGTGCCCTTTGGGCGATCGCCAAATTATTTTTGAAGCATGACAGCTTCACCACTCAAGATATAAGGGTACAACATATTGACCACCCTACTGGCGTGGCAAGGCTAAGATGAGGCATTAGCGCTAGCATAATGCATCACTCAAAACCCTCAACTCACCGATCCCAAATCTCTAAATAAGGGCATCAATTCCGCCTTCATTCCCCAATCAACTGAATAAATACCCTGTGCCACATGATCGATGAAAACTTGAATACGAATTGTGAGGTGGCTGGAGGGTCTTGTGTCAGGATTTTTGGAGAAATAACTTATAATGTTTTGCCAAAGCAACTGGGTCTGGTTGTGCGATTTTTTCTTTTGGTAAAGACACACTTTGATCCATATATTCTATGTAGGAAGTTGCCTGCAATTCAGAAGAAATGACAATTTTATGTGTCTTAGGATGAATAGATAGCAAATGTAAATCAAAAAGAGTATGTATATCTGCTCTTAATGGCAAACCATTAGCTATGTGATTAGTTTCAGTACCCTTGTATGGAATGATATGTGCTGCTTCGAGAGCAGCTTCAGCATTACATCCCGTTATTGGACATTGATAATTATAGGCTTCTAACAGTTGACGACGAAACTCTGCTTGCCCTTGTCGCTGGACAATAGAAGTAGTTACTCGCCGCCTTGCATCTTCAATATTGTTAGCATTGAAATAACCTTCAGCTTCAACTATTTGACGCTGCTCAGATAGTGCAGGCTGTTCTTTCCTCAATATTGATGAAGCAGATTTGAAGGAAAGCGGATAAGCTTCTTGAACGAGAAACTCAGAAACTTCCTCCAAATTATCAGATGGTGAAAGTTCAAAAAAGTAAGGAAAATTTCTCTCCCAAGCGTTATTAATTTTGGTTCGTTTCTGGAGATTTATGGTGAGCGGAACTTGATGTAATTCTGAATCAGGTTCAGCACGAAAATAAATTCTTACATTTGGGCTATTTTTTCGATGGTACAGGAATACAAACCGATTACCTGTTTGATGAAAGATTGCACAAGTATTCTTTGCTTCTTTGCGCTCAATATCCAAAATTTGCTTTCGCATTAAGCTAAGAAGCGCATCACAGGTTATTTGTGACTCAATATGACTATCTTCGTGGTTTGTCACGATTTACCTACATACTTCAATTTTGGTACTTCAATTATCTTGCTGTATCTTGAGAGACCTCCCTAATAAGTTGGCTGAAAACGTAGCGTCTCAGCTAGCTCACGTTGATTTATCTGCTCCGTATATGAACGCTTTCGGCGAAGCCATGTTTCGTATATACCCTTCCAGCGACTAAAGTCAGTACGGGTTTCGTCATATTCGTCATAGCGAGCGAGATTACCAGCAAAGAGAGCTTTGTAGAAATCCTCACTAAGAACACCATATTTTTCCTCGTAAAGAGTCAATCGGCGCTCCAGTAGTTTCATCTCAACAACAAGTTCATGAATTTCCATTATCTGCACACAAAATTATCTAGGAGTAAGATGTATCTATTCAAAACCACAAGGGGAAAGGGTAGATTACCTTATCGTAACCTACCCTTATGGTTGAGCATTATCAAACTTTCCTAGGTAGTAACTTGGAAACCTCAAAATTCCAGTATGCTAACTTATTCTCATAGGTAGGTGATTGATCCATCAACTTCTTCCAAGTTCCATTGGCGGTGCCACTAGGATGAGGAAAATTCAAATGTTGAATACTGAGATTTATCTCAGCAACGCTATTGGCTGATTCCTTTCCCCAAGTCACTAGAGCAACAGGATTCATAGCCAGGATTTCTAATTTCAAAGCGCTTACAAATTTATCTTGATCTACCCTTGGTAGTTTTACACCGTAATAAGGGCGTTTCGGATCGCAGACCCAAACTTTATAGATGTCTGTCAAATATACTCTATGGCCTAAACCCAACAGGGTAGTAATCATTTCAAAGTAAAGCTTCGTGCGCCTCAGAACTTCACGAGAGCCTTTATGGTGCAACCCATAAGGAGTGCCAAGACTTATCTTTTCAGAATTTTGATCGCTTTTAGAATCTTGGCCAAGGATTACAATCGTGGGTTTGTTACTTATTCCATCATCTAGCTCAAAGAGGCTTGGCAAGTCTACGGCAATTACAGGAGATATTTTGTAGATTTTTTGAAACTCTTCATCTTCGCTCTTAAAGAAGTCACGACTGACAAAATGAGGAGGCCATCCATCTTTTCTAAAATCATCGATTATTTCTTGGTAAAGCAATTCTAGCTCTGACTTTTTTGTATCAAAAATATTGCAAAGTAGTTCTGATATGGCATTAAATTCTTGACTCTTGAATTTTGAGAAAGCAAGATTATCAGACATTTTAAATCACTATTCAGGGCTAAAGTTCACCTTGCCATGCTACAATCACCTGTGCTTCTCTCAAGACTCTATCGCCCCATAAATAACCCCTTACTACTTCCTGAATCACTGTATTGTCTGCAACATCTGCCCTTGATTCCCGTCCCACAGCATACATGGTCTGGGAGTCAAAAGGTTTTCCCATAGATGCAATGGGAATAACACGGCGTTGTCGTAGTATTTCTAAGAGCGATCGCCTAATTAACTCCACTCCTTGTTGATTGCTAGTTAAGATTTCAGTTAATGATTCTGGTATTGGTAATTTTTCAGATGTATCTGATTGGGTAGAATTACCATTCATCCAATCTCCTAGCTTTTCCCAGAAGCTTTTTTGAGGAATAGGTTTTGGTATTGGGGTAGCAGATAATGCTCCTAATTCCTCTTGCCAATAAGTACAAGCCTGATCCAACGCATCCAGGATACCCAACAAATCTTTTAGCAGTTTCTCCTGCTGTTGCTCAAATTGAGCCAATGCCTGTTTTTGGCTATCTTCCAGACGTATTTGCAACTGTTCTTTATCTGCGCGAGTTACATCCAATGCTTGCACCAGAGCATCTTGACTAGAACGCAATAATTTACCCTGTAGCTTAACTTCATGGCGCAGGGCAGTCCATTCTGCCACCATTTGATAGGGATCAAAGGAATTAGGAGATTCTGGTGCTTCACCCAAATATTCAGGTGGCGTTTGTTCTGACTGTAAATAATCTAAAAATTTGGTAAATAAAGCTTCTTTATCGTTTGTCATTGGTCATTTGTCACTTATACCGAGGTAAGTCGAAGTTAGGACTTACATATTGACAGGAAAAACTAAATATGGATTTTTTAAAAAACCACATATATCGTAGGGGCACAGCAGTGCTGTGCCCTCCGCGTGAGTCTTAATTTGTACAGTGCGTAAGTCCTAGTCATTTGTCGTTTGTCAATAATTCTTCTAGGCCCAAACTATTAAAATGTGGCACGAATTAAATCATCCAGGCTAACTTCTAGTTGAGTAAGCGCTTTTTCTCGCACCTGTTTTAATATCTCTGGGTTCAGTTCTGCTTCTAGGGGACGAAATTGTAAGAACTCCTCATGTTGAGTTGTTTCTCCTTTGCGAATTGCCTCGTAAGCTCCGCGAATTGCTTTAAACTCTTCTGGATAAGTATGAGCGGGAAATTCCCGCAGTTTGGCATGATAAGCAGCTTTAATTTGGGCGGGAGTAGCTCCTGGAGCAATGCCTAAGTGTTCGTAGTGGTCAGTCATAAAAAGTGCTGAGTGCTGAATTAAAACAATTCTTGAAAACCACCTCTAGTTCTACCTTTTTTTTTCTTAGGACTAGGCGGCAAGTCTCTAAAAATAAAGTCTAAATCTAGCTCATCATCATCGTCGTCGTCTGAGAAATCAGGCATACTGTTTAACATCATTTGCTTGAGTTCTGGAAGCATTCGTTCAAACTCAGCTTTGGGTATTTTATTACCAAATAATTTTTTCAGCATCCCTGATAATAACTCATCAATATTTGACATATCTAGATTGTCAAATTTCTCTGGATCTGGCATGATGCTAGCTGCTTCTTGAGCGGATAGAAAAGCCTGTTCTTCTCGAAATGCTTGTAATGCTTTGGCATCTTGGAGGCGGCGGGCTAATTCAAATCCCTGTTGCTTCCATTGTTCGTAATTAGAGTGATTTGTCGGGTAGGTAGTGGCTTTAGCTAATAGCAACAAAGGATTTTGGGGTTCTCGACGTAGTGCTTCTTCTATGGCTGGGACAAGGGTTGTGATGTGACCAAAACGACGTGCCTGCAGTTGAATGTTGGCTAAAGCATTGCCTGGTTGGGGCATGGTGTCGAGATAGAAGCGGATAGGATACTCTAGTTTTTGGGGATTAGTTTCTTTAACCGCTAAGATAACTAAATTGGCAATTCTGGCTTCTGGGTGTTCTATTGATATGTTGATCAACTTCTGCTGATATTGAGAGATTAAAGCGGCGATGCCTTTTTCACGTTTGGCGAAGAGGTGGATGGAAAGAATAATCGCTTGCAATACAGGAATTTGTTCTTGACCAGATAATTTTTGCAATAGGGTGTCCCATGCTTCGACTGCTGCTTTTTGGTGTAATGAAACTCTACCGCCGGAATTGGGCTGACTCTGTACTGCATTCACAAATATCTGACAAGCACGGATAGCAGGATCTTTGTGATCTTTTGCCTGCACTAGACGGCTAAATAAGGGATAACTTAACGTGGATAAAGCATCTATCCAAGGTAGTATTTCTACTTCAGTTTCCACACAAAGGTCGCCAAAGTGCTTACCAAAATGGCGACGAGCTTCATTAAGTGATTGTTTATCTCCTAGTTCCTCCCAAGAAACCAATAAGGCATCGTAAATTTCTTCATACCGACATCCGCCTTCAATAGCTTGGGTAATCAGTGCGATCGCTTCAGTATAATTTTCTTCCATTGCCGCAAATAGTCCCTTACGCCCGATTAACTCTGGCGATGTGGGACAGATGCGTTCGGCTTGTTGCAAAGCTCCCACAGCAGCGCGTTCCCGATCTATTGACATGTAAGCATCTGCCATCCAGCAGTGGAGATGAGCGAGGGTTGGTTTTAAGCGTGTATCTGGCCATTCTTGCGGTTTTTGTTTCGCTTCCTGCTCCAACCAACGTAAAAATTGGGTGACAACACGTGGGCGTTCTTTGTCAGAATCATTAGCATCCAAGACTTTTAACAGGTTTACTGCCAACTGGGGGTTAAAGGGTTTCTCTGTTAACAAAGGCTGCCAAAATAGCTCTGCACATTCTGCTTGTCCTTGATTCAGTGCTTGTTGACCTGCAAGAGTAAATAATGATTTTCGTAGGTTATTTAGTTCTGAGAAGCGAGTGGAACGCTTGAGCATCTGTAGCAATACATGAGCAGCATCATGAGGGTTGTCATTGTTAATTAGCTGTACAATTGCCAACGCTGATAGTGCATCTTGGATAACTGGGTCTTCTCGTTCTAGATTCTGGGCTTCTAGAGGTGGTTCTCCAGTTTTTGCTTGTTGGGCAGTTGCCAACCGCTCTAAAATTGGATGTTCTAAATATTTTGGTCTGCTGAAGGTGTATCTAGATGACTGCAACCCCAAAAGATTAGCGGCTGCATTCCAATTACCACTCACTTGCTGGCTGTAAATAATCCAAGCGATTGGTAAATCGCCTGGGGTGATGGGGCGCTTAATTTTTTGAAAAGATGTCAAAGCGTCCTCTGGTTGTCCATGCTTGATAGCCAACACCCCGCGTACCCAGTGGAGTTGAGCAGCGCTAAACCGTTTGGGTTGTTGGTTAATTAACTGTTCAACTGTGGTGGTATCTCCTTTGAGCAATAGGAGCTTGAGATAACAGATGCTGTAGTCTTTGGATAGAGTGTTGGACTCAAAAGCATTTCTCAGCAAATTCAGCGCGGCATCTAATTGCTTCAACTCCAGCAAACATCTTGCTTGCCAGTAGTGAACTTCTCCCACCAAACCAAATTCCAGAGCGCGGACAAAGGATTTTTCTGCCTGTTTAAAATCTTGTTTTTGGAATTCTTGCTGACCCCGCAGCAACCAAATTTCTGATTCTTTGGGAGTGAATTCGATATCAGGGTGCGATCGCTGAATTTTTTTGATTTCTTCCAATGCCTGCCGATATTTTTGCTGCTTTAGCAATTCTTGCAGTTGCATTTCCCAGGAGTTTTTAGTGATCTCTGTCCCTGTGCTAGAGACATTTTGTTGTGAGGGCTGTTTGGACTGATGTTTAGCCACTGGACAATATCCTGATTGTTTTTTGATTTTTCCCCTCATAGGAAAGGGTGGCTTCACTTTGTTAGTCTCAATATTTAGTAGTCCGTCCACATAACTTTTACAAGTTGCTGTCATTGGATCAGATTAATTTTACCTTAATTCGCTTTTTTTAAGACTGGATAACCTGTAGCTAAACTCAAGTTTTAGCAGTGCGATCGCAATTTAGTTTCGGTCTTGATGACTTCGATGCCAAAGTCAACAACACAGGTACTAATAGGCACTTTTTGTTTTTGATTGAGACAGTAAATGTAGGGTGTGTTATACCGGAGGCTAACGCACCATCAATAATTTAAGGTGCTTTCCGCTGCGCGACAACGCACTCCACATCAAATTTATTGGTATTCAAAAACAAGCGTTGGTTATCTTTAAACTCTGAGTAAATCATTGACTATGCCTAGTATAAATTGCACGCTTCCACAAGGGTGAGTGTCTGACTCATAACCCACACTCCAAAAATGTGGATATGATAGGAAAGTAGATAAAACTTAAAAAATATTTATCGAATGCTGATTGACTCCTCTGGATTGTCCAAAGTCAAAGACTCAATAAAAGCCAAAATCTTCTTAGGTCAGGAACCCAATGCCGAGCTGATAGCAATTCTGACTGTCTACTTTGTTCAGGGTATCCTGATGTTGGCGCGTCTTGCAGTCAGCTTTTTCCTCAAAGACGAACTGCATCTGAGTCCGACACAAGTATCAGCACTATTAGGAGTAGTAGCCATACCTTGGATTATCAAGCCCGTCTATGGCTTCATCTCCGATGGCGTGCCCATATTTGGCTACCGCAGGCGTCCATACTTGGTTTTATCAGGCATCTTAGGCACTGTTGCCTGGGTGAGTTTGGCCACCATAGTTCATACTAGCTGGGCAGCAGCAGCAGCGATCGCTCTTAGTAGCTTCTCAGTCGCCGTCAGCGACGTGATAGTTGACTCGCTGGTTGTAGAACGAGCCAGAGCAGAATCACAAGCAGATGCAGGGTCACTACAATCCCTGTGCTGGGGTGCTTCTGCCGTCGGCGGACTAATCACTGCTTACTTTAGTGGCATACTCCTAGAGCATTTCTCCACACGCGCTGTATTTTGGATTACCGCCCTATTTCCGCTCTTAGTCTCAGCAGTGGCTTGGTTAATCGCCGAATCTCCTATTAAAAAAGATAGCCAAGATATTAATCACAACTCCTTCACAATCAAGCATAAACTTGGACAACTAAGCAAAGCAGTTACCCAAAAGTCCATTTGGCTACCAACAGCATTTATTTTCATCTGGCAAGCTACCCCAACATCTGAATCAGCCTTTTTCTTCTTTTTCACCAACGAACTGCATTTTCAACCAGAATTTTTAGGGCGGGTGAACCTAGTCACAAGTATTGCATCTATATTTGGGATTTGGATTTTCCAACGTTTTCTGAAAAGTGTCCCCTTTCGCGTCATCTTTGGTTGGAGTGCAATCCTTTCCGCAACATTAGGTTTAACTTTGTTGCTGCTGGTGACTCACACCAACCGACTTATAGGTATAGACGACCACTGGTTTAGTTTAGGCGACAGTCTCATCCTGACTGTAATCGGGAAAATCGCTTATATGCCAGTGTTAGTGCTAGCTGCCAGACTTTGTCCTTCAGGCGTAGAAGCGACATTATTTGCCTTATTGATGTCAGTATTTAACTTAGCAGGAATGGTGTCCTATCAATTAGGGGCAATCATCACATATTGGCTAGGCATTACTGACACTAACTTTGAATCACTTTGGTTATTGGTGATGATTACTAACCTCAGCACCCTATTACCACTACCATTTCTTAACTGGCTACCAGCGGCAGAACAGCAACCTGAAACATCAACACTGCAACTAACATTAACTAATTTGCCTGAATTGCTCCCAGAGATTGACACAAAAAAAACTCAAGTTAGCAGCAATTAATTAACACAGAAACTATCTATAGAAATCCGGTTTGATTTTTTCAAAAATCTCAGCATTTGTAGGTAGGACTATGCCTTACAAAACCAGAATCTGGTGGGCACTGCCCACCCTAGGTTTACAGATTTTCCTGCTGTTATGAGATACAGTTTTTTACACCTAAGCCTTTAGGGGTGGTGTTTCCCAGCCCTCAATTGTATTGCATTCGACCGAGAACCGCTGTAATTCAAAAATCAAATAGTAGTTCCATAGCATAAATAATAATAAAAATGGAGGGGCAGGGTGATTCCGGACTTGACCACACCCTTTACGACAATCTATCTACCGCAGCTATGATTTTAATTGGTATTAAAATTAGGGTTGCATCTTGATGTGAGTTAATAGCAACATAAAAAATATATGCAGATTGAGAAAATTCCAGAAAACACAGTTACAGAAAAATCCTATAGTCGCACTGATTGGCAGGGAGGATATGAATCTCTACCTCAAGAATATGATTATGGGATTGACGATATAGAAGGGCAAATTCCTAGAGGTCTGCAAGGAACGCTGTTTAGAAATGGCCCCGGCTTATTAGATGTAAATGGGCAACGCATTCATCACCCCTTCGATGGCGATGGTATGATTAGCCGCATTACATTCTCTGATGGTCGTGCCCATTTTCGTAACCGCTTTGTCCGCACTACTGGCTATATAGAAGAACAGAAAGCTGGGAAAATTCTTTATCGTGGAGTTTTTGGTACACAGAAACCCGGTGGTTGGCTAGCGAATATCTTCGACTTTAAACTCAAAAATATTGCTAACACCAATGTTATCTATTGGGGTAATAAACTTTTAGCACTGTGGGAAGCAACAGAACCTCATCGCCTTGATCCCTACACATTAGAAACTTTGGGGAAAGAATATTTCAATAGTGTTTTATCAGAGGGTGATGCTTTTAGTGCCCATCCCCGTTTAGATCCCAATTCTCATCAAGATGGTGGCGCTCCTTGCCTAGTCAACTTTTCCATTAAGCCGGGAACATCCACCACAATTACTATTTTTGAGCTAAACATCGCAGGTGAAATTGTGAGGAAATATGCTCATATAGTTCCAGGTTTCTGTTTTATCCACGATTTCGTAATTACACCTAATTACTGCATATTCTTTCAAAATCCCGTCAGGTTTAATCCTATACCTTTCGCTTTGGGAATGCGTAGCGCGGGTGAATGTATCAAGTTTCAACCTCAGCAACCAACTCGCATTATAGTTATTCCCCGCATCCCCCAATCAGGGCAAACAGGAATCAAAATTCTCGAAACTCAAGCGGGTTTTGTTTTCCACCATGTCAATGCTTTTGAAGTAGAAAAAGAAATTTTTATTGACTCAATTTGCTATGAATCCTTGCCAGAAGTCGAACCAAAAAGCGATTTTCGGCAAGTTGATTTTGCAGCAGGTTCACCTGGTCAAATTTGGCGATTCCATCTCAACCTCCAAAATCAAACAGTACAACGTGAATTAATCGAAAGCCGTTGTTGTGAATTTCCCAGCATCCATCCAGAGAATGTAGGACGTCCATATCGTTATTTATACATTGGTGCGTCTCATGCAGAAACTGGTAATGCTCCCTTGCAAGTTATTCTGAAAATAGATTTAGAATCGGGAAAAAAACAACTTTGGAGTGCTGCACCCCGTGGCTTTGTGGGTGAGCCAATTTTTGTGCCCCGACCTGATGCTAAACAGGAAGATGATGGATGGATACTGACTTTAGTTTATGATGCTGCTCATCACCGCTCAGATGTAGTGATTTTAGATGCTAGTGATTTGCAAAAAGGGGCTATTGCTAAACTGCATCTCAAACATCATATTCCCTATGGTCTGCATGGAAGTTTTACTTCTGGGGTGTTTGCAGCAACTGGCGCTGATCAAGTTGCTGAGGGGAATGAAGCAGAATAACAGGTGAAACTTGTTTACTCAATGAACAATCAGATCCCCGAATTCTTTGATAATTCGGGGATCTAAAACCCAATAATTTTCACAAATCAAACCTACCTAAGCCACTTTTTTTATACTGTTGGTACCATGACTCATCCACTGCACCAACAACCATTGATTAGCAGGCTTGTCTAGCGCAGGTAGGACACGAAAGTTAAAGACTTGCTCCCAAACCTCCTCCCCATGTTGGGAAACAAAAGCTTGCTCTAGCTCTTGAAATTGAGCATAATCTTTGTTACCAATGGCTACAAGCATACTTACTATGTTATTTACGGGTATTTGAGTAGCTGTTAATTGTGCTTCTGTCATTGTTCTTTATCCCTAAATATACAAACGTATCTAAGTAAACCTCGCTTAGTGTCGATGATTTCGATTAAATCCTTGTCTTTGATCCTAGCGAGAGAAAAGCAAGCAAGCTCTGATGCTGCGGCTGACCAATCCCTCGTTTCTGTTCGCCAGTCCCAATCCTCCCCTGATTGTCTTTCAGGCTCATTATCTTCGGTCATTACTCGTTTTTGCTCTCCTTTTTCGCTGTCACCGCTTTTTCTAAGATACAAGGGTGCGTCAGATGAAGTTATAGAGCGATTATTGAGGATTTGGAATAGCGCCCCTACTCTATTTGTCAGTTGCGTAAGTCCTAGCAGATTGACACTTCCCGACTGTCGCGGACGGGTTCCCCGGCTTAAAGCAACTGCCGTCTCCTTGCCTGAAGTACGGTGTTTGCGGCGCTGTGCGCTTGTTTTTCAAGGGTTTTCAGCCTGCATTCTTATAAAAAATATCTACACTACTAGAAAAACAAAAAATGTAACAAAAACTACAAAATCTCATATTTTTGAGAAAAAAAGGATAGGCTAGGAACATATATAGCAATTCTCGGTTACGTCAGGTACACCCGTAGGGGCACTACAGCTTGCGATATAGTATTGCACCGCTTCTGAATGGGAACCGCTATATCCGGTTCGCGCAGATACCGCGATTAGGAGAAAATGTTATGGTTTCAAGGTCAACGCTGCCGCTAGAGGCTGCAACTCCTGCACACATTTGTCCATTTGATCAAGCTTGCAGCTATCTAGAAGCAGCGGCTAAAGAATTAAAACTAGACCAAGGAATTTTAGAAATCCTCAGCAATCCGCGTAAGGTGGTGACGGTTTCTATTCCTGTGAAACTAGATAGTGGGGAAATACGGGTGCTAGCTGGACATCGGGTGCAGCACTCCGATGTTTTAGGCCCTTATAAAGGTGGAATTCGTTACCACCCGGCTGTGACACTGCGGGAGGTGTCAGCCTTGGCAATGCTGATGACTTGGAAGTGTGCGTTGTTAGGTATCCCCTATGGTGGTGCTAAGGGTGGGATTGCGATCGATCCTAAAGGTTACAGCGTCAGCGAACTAGAACGGATTACCCGTCGCTATACTAGTGAGTTGATTAAAGATATTGGCCCCTCCGTAGATATTCCTGCACCAGACATGGGTACTTCTGCCCGTGAGATGGCTTGGATGATGGATACTTATTCTGTGAATGTCGGTCATGCAGTACCGGGAGTTGTCACTGGTAAGCCGCTTTCTATCGGCGGTTCGCGGGGACGGGAAATGGCCACAGGGCGCGGTGTGATGATTATTGTCCGTGAGGCTTTAGCAGCACAGGGTAAATCGCTTGAGGGAGTGAGAGTTGCTATCCAGGGGTTCGGTAATGTGGGAGGTGCAGCAGCTGAATTGTTACACCAAGCGGGGGCGAAGATTATTGCTGTCTCCACTGGTGCCGGGGGTGTGTTTTCTCAAAATGGTTTGGATATTCCCGCGTTGAAAATCTACGCCGCTGAAAACCACAAGAGTATTTTAGGTTTTCCGCAAGGGACATCGATTAGCAATGCAGATTTATTAACTTTGTCTTGTGATGTTTTGATTCCAGCGGCTTTAGAGAACCAAATCACGGGAGAAAATGTGCATCAGGTGCAAGCGCAGATAATCGCAGAAGCAGCTAATGGCCCAGTGACTCTGGAGGCTAACTTGTTATTAGAGGCGCGGGGTGTGACGGTGCTACCAGACATCTTGGCGAATGCTGGCGGTGTGGTGGTGAGTTATTTGGAGTGGGTACAGGGTCTTTCTTATCTATTTTGGGATGAAGAACGTGTGAATCGGGAAATGGAACACTTGATGGTGCAGGCTTACCATCAGGTGATTCAACAGGCGCAGAAGCGACAAATTCCTTTAAGGTTAGCAGCTTATACCTTGGGGGTGGGTAGAGTGGCTCAAGCGCTTAGTGATAGAGGTCTTTATCCGTGAAAAAAACTGTTGACTGTTGACTGATAGGGGATTGTCTACGTTTCTTGATCAAGCTCAATTACTCATGCACGAGTATCAAAGACTCACTCATCAAGCTCAACTACTCACTCCCCAGTCCTCAGTCCCTAGTCCCCAGTCCCCATTGCATTTTATTTTTTCACGTAACTGTAGAATTTACTGTATAAATTTATATGTGATCAGTTGACCTGACTGGCTTAAGTTAGTTCTAATTTATGACCGAAAATACTACTCTAGATAAGTCTCTTTTAAGCATTGGTCCACAGGAAAAAATTTGTCAGATTTTAGGAGAGACTTATAACAGCGATCGCTGGGATGATTGGCGCTGGCAAATGCGGCATCGTTTGACTAAGCTGGAACAGTTTGAGCAGTTACTACGGCTGACTTCCACGGAAAGGCAGGGTCTGTTGATCGCGCCAGAGAAGTTTGCTGTAGCTGTGACACCACATTTTGCATCATTGCTCGACCCGGAAGATCCGTTTTGCCCACTGCGGTTGCAAGTCATCCCTCGTGAAGAAGAACTAGTAGTTAGCGCTACAGACATGGTAGACCCATGCGGAGAGGATGACGACACTCCAGTCCCAGGACTAGTACACCGCTACCCTGATCGCGTGTTACTACTAGCGCTAGATACTTGTGCTGCTTATTGTCGTTACTGCACTCGTTCTCGTCTGGTAAGTCAAGGTGAAATGTACCCGGTGACGCGGCGGTTGGATGAGATTATTGCCTATCTGGAAAAACATAAAGAAGTACGTGATGTCCTAATTTCTGGTGGCGATCCTTTGTTGATGTCCGATGAACCTCTAGATAACTTGTTAGGACGGTTGCGGGCTATTCCTCACATTGAGTTCGTGCGGATTGGTTCCCGTGTACCGAGTTTCTTACCACAGCGAATTACACCGGAACTTGTGACTGTGCTTCGCAAGCATCGCGTCTGGCTTTCTTTGCACTTTTGTCATGTGCGAGAATTGACACCAGAAGTAGCCGCAGCGTGCGATCGCCTGGCTGATGGTGGTATTCCTCTAGGTAGTCAAACCGTGCTATTAAAAGGCGTGAATGATTCAGAAGCAGCACTCAAGAATCTATTTCACGGTCTTCTAAAACTGCGTGTACGACCCTATTATTTATATCAGTGCGACCCAGTTGTGGGTACTGCACATTTGCGAACCAGTGTGCAAACTGGCATCGATCTGATCTCAAAATTACGTGGACATACTACCGGTTATGCCGTACCAACCTACGTAATTGATGCCCCTGGTGGTGGTGGTAAAATACCAATTCAAGCTGAGACGCTAATTGCCTATGAACATGGCCAAGCCTTGGTACAAAATTGGCAAGGTAAGATATACAGCTACGTAGATCCAGATTGAGGTAATGTAAACAAGACTCAAATCCTTTCTTCTATTGCCTACCTAAGCAAATAAGTTCAAAAATCAAAGCTGGTATATGATAATTGGTTTGTGTTATGACCTCAAGCGTGAGTATCTCCAGCAGGGTTTTAGCCCTACTGATGTGATGGAATTCGATGATGAAGAAACCATTATCGGGCTAGAAGATACACTGTGTAATTTGGGTCATCGAGTTGAACGCATCGGTAATGGAAGAAAACTTGCTCTCAGGTTAGCAAAAGGCGATCGCTGGGATTTAGTGTTTAATATTGCTGAGGGGATAAAAGGGCGATCGCGTGAAGCCCAAGTTCCTGCAATCTGTGAATTATTCGCCCAACCTTACACATTTTCTGATCCGCTTACCTGTGCCTTAACTTTAGATAAGGCATTGGCTAAGAGAATAGTACGCGATCGCGGTTTACCTACAGCCCCTTTTGCCATAATTAATCACATCGCAGAAGCCGCTAACATTTCTTTACCCATGCCACTTTTTCTCAAGCCTGTAGCTGAAGGCAGTTCTAAAGGTATAACTGGAAAATCTCTAGTCAAAGAACAGCAAGAACTAGTTGCAGCCTATCAAGCATTGCACAGCCAATTTCACCAGCCCATACTTGTAGAACCCTTCCTCCCTGGTAGAGAAGTGACAGTTGGTATCATTGGCAATGGTAGTCATGCCAAAGTAGTGGGTGTCATGGAAGTAATTTTTACAGACCAAGCTGAAACTGATGCTTACACTACTCTTAACAAAAAGGAGTATTTAGACAGAGTAGCCTATCAATTACTGATAGATCCCGAACCATTAGCCATGCAAGCCCAGCAACTTGCCTTGGATGTTTATAATACCTTTAGTTGCCGTGATGCTGCCCGTGTAGATTTGCGTTGTGATGCTGGAGGTGTTTTGCAGTTTTTGGAAGTCAACCCATTGCCAGGATTAGACCATATATATTCAGACTTGCCAATTATGGGACGTTTGGCGGGTGTAACATACACAGAAATCATTGCCGCAATCCTTGATGCAGCATGGCAAAGGTATTAATAGTAAGGATTAATTATCTGGTTTTTATCAATGAATATTATTGATTTTCTGCGGACAATTATTACATATATTGCTCCTTATAAAAAATTGGCTATTTTTCTTATTTTTGGTCGGATTTTTGAGGCGATATTTCAATCAGCTATAGGTGTGAGTTTTAAGTTCATCATTGATGAAGCCATTATTCCCCAAAATTATGACTTACTGATATTAACTATCATGTTGCTGGGTGGTGGAGCAATTGCTTTGACATTAATTACATTATTAATAGATTATTTTGATGCCCGGTTTAGTATTTTGATTATTAATCAACTCCGGGAATCTCTATTTAGGCATATTCAAGTTATGTCTATGGACTTTTTTGGCAAGAAATCATCTGGTAATATTGTTAATTGTTTTACAGCAGATGCCGAAAAGGTTGAGAATGGGATTGTCTATGGGATGACAGTAATATTTTTCAATTCAAGTAATATTCTGTTTTCCAGTATTTATCTTTTTTATCTAAACTGGCAGTTAGCTATATTAGGGACGATAGGTTTAATAATTTGTGCTGTCGCCCCTACTTTAATTATCAGGCTAGCCACTGAAGTGGGTTATCAACTCCGGCAAAAAGAAGGAGAAATTGCCAGTGTTGTCTCAGAGAATATTCTGGCTCAATCTGTAATTAAAAATTTTGCATTAGAAACCAAGATGGCTGATGACTTTAATGTAAAGTTGTTAGAACTAAAGCAGCTTTATATTAATGCAAAATTTATCGGCTATCTAGTACAGCGAATACCAAAACTAACTTTTATTTTGGTGCAATTATTAATCTTGGGCACTGGTGCAGCAATGGCTTATTGGCACTTGATTACCGTGGGTACATTAGTATCTAATCAGATTTTATTAATGGGGTTATATTCTACTATTGATAACTACAGTTGGGGATTGCCTTATTTAATTGATGGGGCAGCCGGAATGCGGCGTATTCAAGATATTTTACAAGAAAAAATCACAACTCAAGACATACCAGAGGCAGTGGAATTAAAGCATTTTAACCAAGAAATTTGCTTTGATAATGTCTCGTTTAAATATAGTGAAAATAGAGGTGGGATTGAAAATTTATCGTTGAAAATTCGTCAGGGTGAATTTGCTGTGTTTGTGGGTGCTAGTGGCGCTGGTAAAAGTACTATTGTCAATCTGCTAACGCGATTTTATCAACCAAACTCAGGAAAAATTTTATTTGATGGAGTGGATTTGTCCCAGGCGACAATGCGATCGCTGCGTTCTCAAATTGGCTTAGTATCTCAAGAGGTGATTTTATTTAACTGCTCAGTGCGGGAAAATATCCGTATGGGCTATTTAGAAGCCAGTGACGCACAGGTAGAAGCCGCAGCCAAAGCCGCCGAGATTCACGACTTTATTTTAACTTTACCCCAAGGCTATGATACGACAGTAGGCGATCGCGGTGGGCAACTCTCAGGAGGACAACGCCAGAGAATCGCCCTAGCGAGGGCGTTGGTAAGAAATCCCGCAATTCTCATTCTCGATGAAGCTACATCCGCCTTAGATCCTGTAACAGAAGCAGAAATCCTCGCCACCCTAGAACAAATCGCCAAAACACGCACCGTCATTGTCATTACGCATCGGTTGACACAAGCATTACGTGCAGATGTGATTTTTGTCCTAGAAAACGGGTGCTTAGTTAATTCAGGGCGTCATTTAGATTTGATTGCAGAAGATGGGCTATATTCGACACTCTGGCAGGTAGTATCAGCATAAACCAGTGAAGCAGAAATTTGAGGCGATCGCCAATGATTTATCTACGTCTTAATACTCAGTAATAAGTAAGTAAGTCGGCACAATAAAACCAAACTTTGTAAAGAAAAGTAAACAAGGCTCAAACCCTTCTGCCTATTGCCTGATCCCAGCGACAATTGTTTACAGAAAAACTAGTACTAGTTATCTTCAGTGTTACAACAGTAATGATAAACTATTACTGTGTATATATGGTAACTCAACTCAAAGAAAAGGCGTTATTGCTTCTTCGTCAGGCGCTTGATAATTCAACAGCTGATTTTCGTCCTGGACAATGGGAAGCTATTGAAGAGTTACTCTTAAACAAATCGCGTTTACTTGTCGTTCAACGCACAGGTTGGGGCAAAAGTTTAGTATATTTTTTAGCAACTCGACTACTACGAGATCAAAGTGTTGGTTGTACTCTTTTGATTTCACCACTACTAGCTTTGATGCGAAACCAAATTGTAGCAGCACAACGCATTGGCATCAAAGCTGAGACAATTAACTCTAGCAATACAGAAGAGTGGGAAGTTGTCAAAACCCAATTACTTGCGGATAAAATAGACATCCTATTAATTTCACCCGAAAGACTAGCTAACGAAGAATTTCGAGAGAAAATTCTTTTACCATTATCCCAATGTATAGGTTTATTTGTTGTTGATGAAGCTCATTGTATTTCTGATTGGGGACATGATTTTCGCCCTGATTATCGGCGGATTGTGAGAATTTTACAAGGACTACCACAAAATATCCCAGTTCTGACTACAACGGCAACAGCTAACAATCGAGTAGTTGATGATATTAAAGCTCAGTTGGGGTCAAATCTGCGAGTTTCTAGAGGTAGCTTAACCAGACAAAGTTTGCAGTTACAAAATATTTATCTTCCCAGTCCAGCAGCGAGAATGGCATGGTTAGCAGAACAATTGCCAAAATTACCTGGAAGTGGAATAATTTACACATTAACTGTCAGGGATGCTGACCGAGTAGCTGATTGGTTACAAATTCAAGGGATTAATGCTAAAGCATACCACAGCAATTTAGATAGTGAGATGCGTGTAGTATTAGAAGACGAACTTCTCAAAAATGAAATTAAAGCATTAGTTGCAACTACAGCATTAGGTATGGGTTTTGATAAACCCGATTTAGGCTTTGTGATTCATTATCAACGCCCTGGTTCTGTTGTACACTATTATCAGCAAGTAGGACGAGCAGGTAGAGCAGTAGACATAGCTTATGGAATTCTTCTCGGTGGTGATGAAGATGAGGAAATTACTAACTATTTCATTAATACGGCTTTTCCTCCCCAAATACATACCCAGCAAATTTTAACTGTCCTCAACCAATCTAGAGAAGGTCTTTCTGTACCTCAGTTGGAACAAAGTCTCAATCTTTCTAGAGGTCAAATTGATAAGGTTTTAAAACAGCTTTCCTTGGAATCGCCAGCACCCATAACTAAGCTAGATTCTAAATGGTATGCTACACCAGTAAATTATTTTCCTGATAGTGAAAAAATAGAGCGATTAACACAAATTCGCCGCCAAGAACAAGCCAAAATGTCAGAATATATGCAAAACAAACAATGCTTGATGGCTTTTTTGGCAGCAGAATTAGACGATCCCAATCCGACTGCTTGCGGTAAATGTGCTGTTTGTTTAGGTAGACATTTATTGCCAGAAACCTGCTCAATGGAGATTATAAATCAGGCAATTTTATATCTACGTCGCAGTGACCAAATTATTGAACCACGTAAACAATGGCCACAGCAAGCCTTGCTTAATTATGGATTTTCGGGTAATATCCGCAGCAATTTAAGAGCAGAAGCAGGTAGAGCATTATCTCTATGGGGTGATGCTGGGTGGGGAGAATTAGTAAAACAGGGTAAATATAGAGATAATCATTTTGATGATGTACTAGTACAGGGTACTGTAGAAATGATTCAACGTTGGCAACCACAGCCTTTTCCTAGTTGGATAACCTGTGTTCCTTCTTTGAATCGTCCTGAACTTGTCCCGAATTTTGCACAAAGACTGGCAAAAAAATTAGGCTTACCCTTTAAGCTAATTGTCCGGAAAACTCGCCCAACTCAGTTACAAAAAAATATGAGTAATAGTTATCAACAAGCTCATAATTTAGATGATGCTTTTGCAATCGAAGTATGGGAAGAAATGAGCAGTTCTGTATTCTTAGTTGATGATATGGTAGATTCCCGTTGGACTTTTACTATAATTGCAGCACTTTTGCGTCGTGCTGGTAGTGGGTTAGTTTTTCCTATAGCATTGGCACTCAATACATTAGGTCAAGGAGATTAGAAAATTATGTTAAATCATGTGCTTGCACCAGATACGCAAGCAATTTTATTATTATGTGCTAGCTTTGGGCAAAATCGCCAAATTGAACCCCAACCCCTCACACTGAGTGAGTATAATTCTCTCACAGACTGGTTGCGGGAAAACCAGATGCGCCCAGCAGATTTACTAGAACCAGCAGCAAAAGAACGGTTACAACAAATTACTATTAATAAACTTAACCCTGAAAGGCTTTTAGCTTTATTAGAACGGGGTGCAATGCTGAGTTTTGCAGTTGAGAAGTGGACTAATAAGGGACTGTGGGTGCTGGGACGAAGTGATGCAAAATATCCCAAACGTCTTAAGCAGAGATTAAGACATTTAGCACCAGCAATTCTCTACGGGGTTGGTAATGTTGAACTACTGTCAATGGGAGGACTAGCAATTGTTGGTTCTCGTGATGTCGATGAAGAGATTCTTGGCTATACCCGAAAAGTTGCACAAAATAGCGCTTTAGAAGGAATGCAGATAATTTCTGGCGCAGCGCGGGGGGTAGACCAAGAGGCTATGCTAGGTGTTTTGGATGCTGGGGGAATATCTGTTGGTGTATTAGCGGATAGTTTGACTAAGGCTGCTGTAAATAGCAAGTATCGCTCTAGTATTAAAGAGGGCAGACTGACTTTAGTTTCTAGTTACGATCCTGATGCTGGCTTCAATGCTGGTAATGCTATGGGTCGAAATAAGTATGTATACGCTTTAGCGGATTATGCTCTTGTAGTCAATTCTGCTTTTGGTACTGGTGGTACTTGGGCTGGTGCTGTGGAAGCGCTTTCTCGACTTCAGGAAATTCCAGTTTTTGTGTGGTTAGATTCTACTGTTTCAGAAGGTAATCAGCAATTACGCAATCAGGGAGCAAAACCTTTTCCTTCCGAACCTTGGAATGATTCTTTGAAGGAACTTTTAGCAACAGCTTCCTCCATTGTTGAACCAATCAAAACACAGATGAAATCCACACTTCCAGATAATCCACAACAGGTTACATTCAATCCAAAAGATATCTATGAAGCTGTTTTACCTTTTATTCTTCACCATTTACAGCAACCTAAGGATGCAAAGTCTCTAGCAGAAATTCTGGATGTCAGACTAACTCAGGTGCAGGATTGGTTGAACAGAGCGATGAATGAGGGTAAGGTGAGAAAAATTAATAAGCCTGTTGCTTATGTGGTAATTCAAGGAGCTACTCAACTTTCTTTATTATAATGACGACACAAATACAACCAACAACTCAGACTTTATACGACCAAGATTATTATCTTTGGCTGAAGACAACCATCAACCAATTGCGTGCTGGACAGTTTTCGTCTGTGGATTTAGATAACTTGATTGAAGAGTTGGAAAGTATGGGGAGGAGTGAGAAACGAGCCATAAAAAGTCTATTGATTAAACTTTTTGTACATCTACTAAAGCTCACATATTGGGATCAAGAACGAGAGCGAAATCAAGGACATTGGAAAGGAGAAATCAGGATATTTCGTGAAGAAATTCAGGATGCACTCAAAGATAGTCCTAGTCTGAAGCCTTACATTTTAGAAATATTCGATGAATCGTATCAAAAAGCTAGGAAACAAGCAAGCGATCGCTCTCAACTTCCGATTGATACATTTCCTGTCACTATCATCGGTTCTTTGGAACAAACTTTAGATGAAAACTGGTTTCCTGAATACAGGTAATGCTGTAGACATAATTATAGTATTCATATATACATCACACACTGCATCAAAGTCCCAACCATTCACGCAAGGACTGCTCTAATTGCTTGATGTCGGGAGCAGTTAACTTGCCAATGATCGCCACAACTAAACTTTGCTGTACTGTATATAAACCTCGTTTAACTGCTGTTTCAACGTTCAATCCGGCTGCTGTCCAATCAGAAAGTATGAATTCGCCAACAAGTAAGGATGTAGTTTTGCTAGTTAGCGGAACAATGAAAATGTCTTGAGACTCATGGGGTGGATTGACGACAACTGCGGGTCTGACTTTTGAACCCGACAAATCCGAAAAAGGATAACGAACTAAGATGATGTCATTTTTTGAGTAGTTGGGCATAAATATCATCCTCGGTATTATCCCAAATAGTATCAACAGATACTTGACTTGTTTGCAGCCAAAAGTCACCTTCATCATCAGGTAGAAGTGTGACTAATACCTTTGTACCTTCGGGAAGTTCTCCTGGTTCCAGTAACTCGATTTTGCCTTGACGAACTGTAGCCCACAAAGTTTTTAGCATAGTATTTGGATGAAGATAGCAAATTGCAACAGAGAGGGCAATGCACATACTTTCTAGCATAGGCGATCGCACAATACCAACCTCAATCTAAGTAGAAAGTGCAAATCACGTTAACTAAGCATTTAACCTTAAAATAGATACGCAACTCGCACTTCCTCAAGGAGTATCCAGCAGTGCAGCCGGATTTAATAGGCTTGGAAATTAGTAAGGGGGAACTGAGACGTTTGACTGGATTTGATCCAGAGGACGTTTTTCGACCTTCGATTATGGCAGACAAAGAGAAGCGATTAGGGTTTTTTCTCAGTGAAGGGCTGGTGGCGCTGGCTTTGACCCCGATAATTGTCGGGTTTATTTATGCTTTTATGATTTTACCAACCATTGGTTCGTCAATTAAGCTAGGAATACTTTTATTAATTTTAGTCCCGATCGCAGTCTTAATTGGGCGATCGCTCTGGCGACGCAAGACCTGTCCGCAAGCATTGACAATACTTTTGGATGAAGTTGATGAATATCATGAAGTGGTGAAAGCCATAGATATTCATGACCAACTAGCAACATCTGGAAACTTAGAAAGCAGCATCAATGACAGAGAGCAAGTTATTGGCGCCTTACAACTGATTCGAGAAGATTTAGTCCGCGCTTTGAAAACTGAACGAATTTTGCGGGATAATAAAAAGCTGCTTGCTAATAATCAAGAGCTATTTGTCAATAATTTAGCCAACCTACAAGCCTTGCAACTTAGTAGTCAAGCAGGCGAATATGCCCAGATTTTAAATCAATCATTGCAGATTGCGATCGATGTGCAAGCAGAAATTAGAAAATTGCGGAAAGTTTGAGGAAGCATCTTTTGCGGCTCTTGGTTCTGGTGAGTCAATTTTCCCTTATAGGTAGTAGGATACTCATGCTGTCATCGGAAAAGGTCACACTTCGCCCCGCAACGAAGGCTGACGCGCCACTGTTCTACAGAGTCATCGATCAAACAATGCGTGAGTTTATCGTTGCCACTTGGGGCGCATGGAACGAAGAGCGTGTTCAGCGTGAGTCACTCGAAAACAGCGCTTCGCCAAATGCACAGGTTATCCAAGTTGGCAACGTTCCAGTTGGAGTTCTTGTGGTTGAACGAAAGCCAACGTACATTCAAGTTCAACAAATCTACCTGCTGCCCGATCATCAACGTAAAGGCATCGGCAGATATCTCATTGAGGGCATCATCGCAGAAGCAACGCATGGCAATCTTTCAGTTCGTCTCCGCGTTCTCACACTCAATCCGGCGAAGCAGTTCTATGAGAAACTGGGTTTTGTCGTCACCGAAACATCGCACGAATTCTATTTCATGGAGCGCGTACCCCTACCACGTGGTCTATTTACGTGAAAATAGCTGTATATAGCCCCAGGCTTGTAGCCTGCAGGCGATTTGCTTTAAAAGAAAACATTCGCCCTGTTGACTTAAATGACAAATAAACCAAAAATCATTGTCCTAGATGATGACCCGACGGGTTCTCAAACAGTCCACAGTTGTTTGCTGCTGATGCACTGGGATGTGGAAACTTTAAGGATCGGTTTGCAGGATGATTCGCCGATTTTCTTTGTCCTGACTAATACACGTTCCTTGACTCCAGAGTCAGCGACGGCTGTGACTAAAGAAGTTTGCCAAAATTTAAAAATTGCTTTAAAAGCCGCCGAGATTGAGGATTTTCTCGTTGTTAGCCGTTCAGATTCGACTTTACGGGGACATTATCCCATTGAAACAGATGCGATCGCTCAAGAACTCGGGCCGTTTGATGCCCATTTTCTTGTCCCAGCCTTTTTTGTTGGCGAAACCTCACGAAGTGAAGGGGGACGCATCACCCGCGACAGCATACATTATCTAATTATTGATGGTGTCCCTACCCCGGTGCATGAAACTGAGTTTGCCCGCGATTCGGTGTTCAGCTACCATCACAGTTACTTACCCAAATATGTCGAAGAAAAAACCCAAGGACGCATCAACGAGTCATCTGTAGAAAGATTTGTCCTCACAGATATCCGCAACGGTAGCTTAGAACGCTTGCTAAAACTCAGTAATAACCAATGTGCTGTAGTCGATGGTGAAACTCAAGCTGATCTCAACCGCTTTGCACTGGACTTGCTAGCCGCCGCCAGTCAAGGGAAGCGCTTTTTGTTTCGCTCTGCTGCTAGTATTTTAACGGCTTTGGCAGCCTTGCCACCCCAACCCATCGCTGCAGAAAATATGGCTGAGTATGTCCGTGGTGGCAAACCAGGGGCGGTGATTGTGGGTTCCCATGTGAAAAAGACAACTCAACAGTTAGAGGCGCTGTTGCAAGTAGAAGGGACTGTAGGCATCGAAGTCAATGTCTCTCGGTTACTTGATGATGGCGCTGATGTATCGGCTACATTACTAACCGAGGTATTAGATAATATCCGCTCAATACACGACACTGGGAAAACACCAGTGGTTTATACCAGTCGTCAAGAACTGACTTTTAAGGATGTAGAAACCCGATTAGATTTTGGGACAAAGGTTTCCGCCTTATTGATGGATATTGTGCATGGTTTACCGTCTGATATAGGATTCTTAATCAGCAAAGGCGGTATTACCTCCAACGATGTCTTGAGTACTGGACTTTCTTTAAGGGCAGCACGGTTACTAGGTCAAATCTTAGCTGGATGTTCGATGGTTTTAACACCCTCAGATCATCCCCAGTTTCCTAACTTGCCAGTGGTGCTGTTTCCAGGTAATGTGGGCGATGCTGATGCTTTAGGTACAATCTATCGAAGATTGACTAAAGAAGTATGAAGTCTAAAGTATGAAGTCTGAAGGGTGAAACTAAAGTATGAAGGATGAAGTATGACTTCTGATCCTGCTACCCCTGATTTAGAATCAAATTCTGCACTTCCTGATGCAGAGTTAACATCTACCAGTGCTGATCTAGATGCCAATTCTATTGTGCCTACTGCGGAATTAAATTCTGTCCTCCTCTATTTACAGTCCCATCCTGCGCCTCCCGATTTCGAGGTAGATTCGGCGATCGTTGATGTAGAGTTAATTCCTGCACCTGCTAAAGTAGAGTCAAATTCTTTGATGCCCGATATAGACGAAATTTCTACGCTTGCTGATTTAGATGATCTTGAATCGCCAATACTAGAGAATAGGTTAAATAAAAATATTCAAGTGCAGTTTAAAACTGAGGAGGGAAGACTATTACTAATTTTGCCAACGGAATCTCAAGTATCTGTTGGAGAATTTAATTGGGATGAAATTTGGCAACAAATTAGACAGCGCCTGCAAGGTAGCGATCGCTTCCGCAGCGCCAATACACCAGTGCATCTCCTCGCACAAGACAGGTTGTTAGATAGCAGACAACTGCAAGAACTCGCCGAGGTGTTAAGTGAAGTCCAACTTCAGCTAAAATCTGTAGCGACTAGTCGGCGTCAAACTGCGATCGCCGCCGTCTCATCAGGTTACTCTGTAGAACAACTACAGCCTGAAACTTCGCTCAGTTCCGAGTCTAAAGTGACTCCACAAGCCCCAGCCGACGCCCTCTATCTCGAAATGACCGTACGTTCTGGAGTCGAAATTCGTCACCCTGGAACTGTCATAATTTTGGGGGATTTAAATCCAGGTGGTATCGTAGTGGCAGATGGCGATATTTTAGTTTGGGGTCGTTTACGTGGAGTTGCTCATGCTGGTGCCCTTGGCAACCGTGAGTGTCTGATTATGGCTCTGCAAATGGAACCAACCCAATTGCGGATTGCGGATGCTGTAGCTAGGGCACCAGAAAAGTCACCGATGCAGTTTTCTCCTGAAGTGGCGCATATCACGCCACAAGGCATCCGCATCGCCAGGGCGATTGATTTTTCCCGAAGTCAAATCAACAGGATCACTCTGGAGCCATAAATATTTACTATAATTCCTGAACCCTAACCGAGCGCGTTTCCATCATGACTCGCATTATTGTGATTACCTCCGGCAAAGGAGGAGTGGGTAAAACCACAGTTTCTGCAAACCTGGGTATGGCGATCGCCAAAATTGGGCGTCAAGTTGCTTTAGTTGATGCGGATTTTGGACTGAGAAATTTAGATTTGTTGCTAGGACTAGAAAACCGCATCGTTTACACGGCGGTGGAAGTCTTAGCTAGAGAATGCCGTTTAGAACAAGCTTTAGTCAAAGATAAGCGCCAAACCAATCTCGTCCTCCTCCCAGCAGCCCAAAATCGCACCAAAGAATCAGTCACCCCCGACCAGATGAAGTTATTGGTCAACGCACTGGCGCAAAAATACCAGTACGTCATCATCGATAGCCCTGCGGGGATTGAAATGGGATTTAAAAATGCGATCGCCCCCGCTAAAGAAGCCTTAATTGTCACCACACCAGAAATTTCCGCTGTCCGTGATGCTGACCGGGTAGTCGGGTTATTAGAAGCACAAGGCATCAAGCGAATTCATCTGATTATTAACCGCATCAGACCAGCAATGGTACGGGCAAATGATATGATGTCTGTGCAAGATGTTCAGGAACTTCTGGCCATCCCCCTGATTGGGGTAATCCCCGACGATGAGCGCGTGATTGTCTCTACTAATCGCGGCGAACCTTTAGTATTATCCGATACTCCCTCTTTAGCTGCCTCAGCCTTTGAGAACATTGCTCGTAGATTGGAAGGGGAAACAGTGGAATTTCTTGAGCTGGACTCATCCCACAACAACATCTTCAGCCGTCTAAGAAGATTGTTGTGGACTAAGATTGTTTAACTTCCCTCGACCGTCTCCGCAGACCTATTTCCAATGATTCTCGAACTTCTAGAACGACTTTTTACTCGCTCTCCCGACACCAGTCGCACTCATGTTAAACGTCGCCTGCAATTAGTGATTGCCCATGATCGTGCTGACTTAGATCCTCAGACATTAGAAAAAATGCGGCAAGAAATCCTCGAGATAGTCTGTCGCTATGTCGAAGTTGATACCGAAGGTTTAGAGTTTTCCCTAGAAAGCAACCAACGGACTACAGCCTTAATTGCTAATCTCCCGATTCGGCGGGTGAAAGAACCTGAAGATACACCAGAATTAGAAAGCACGGAGCAATCTATGTAGTTTTACTAGTTCAGAGTTATGATATTTTGACCAAAAGGACGATCAATGCCAAGGAGTGAGCGATCGCTATTTTCTGGTGAATGTGAACACGTAGAGATAGGAATAGCATTTTTCATCATCTTGATAATTGGTAATTAAGAAATTTATGCCAATTTTAGTATTATTGATAACGTATAAATTATTTGTCGAGGCTACCGACTGTTTTGGACTATTGCACCATCCTGAATCATTCCTCACTTCTGCCATTGCCATTACGCTGCTGACCTAGCAGATATTCCCAAATACGACGGCTTTCAGCTTGGAACATTTCGCGATCGATTTCGGCGTTTTGGATGGAGTGCATCACGATATCTGTAAGGCTAGTCACATCGTCCTTGAGGCTAGTCACATCGTCCTTGAGGCTAGTCACATCCTCAGTTAGTCCATCAGTCCTTACAGTCAATTGAGCAATTGCTATGGTGTTAGCAGCTTGTTGCTGGGCGACTTGTTCAAGGATGGCTTCGATGCGATCAAGGCGGTTTGGGGAGGTTTCGCTCATACTGCTCTCTTCTTTTGGGTCACGAATGCAGAGTTTTTAGGACATGAACTAATGATAAAACACTTACACCAAGAGGCTTTCCATAAGAGGCAAGGGAGCAGGGACAGGGGAAGCAGGGGGACATTCAGATAGGGATTGTACCTAGGGTGTTGACTCTGTGCCTTTTTAGCAATTAAAAAATCATGCAAAATATGTCTAGTAGTCTGTCAGGGTTGAAATGAGGGACTGTAGTGTGAGCGTCTCGCTCACGCGGGCTTTTCGGCCCGCACTACCAAAAACCCCTCAAAACAAAATTGACAAACCACTAGTCATTGCGAGCGGAGCGTTCGACGAAGTCGTTCTTGTACCCCGTAGGGGATCTTGCTACGCATAGCGTCTCCGTCAGGAGAAGAGTAGCAATCACCGGGATTGCTACAGCTAACCAATTTTAATCAAAAAATTTCCCGTCGTCAGTTACAACCAACAACGGGATTTTTGCAAATATCATAATCAACTATCGAGAAGCGACTTGTGGACCTGCCCAAACTTCTGTAATCTTGTCACCGAAAGTAACCGGCTGATCTGCGGCTGTAGTGACAGTCTTACCATCACTAGCAACTTTCATCAAAGGCCAATTTTCTTCTCCTAATTCGCCAGCACGGAACAGCGCATTATCAGGTTGGCTTTTGCTCCAGCCTAACAAAATCGCAATCCTTTCATGGTCATCTTGATGAGCAGCGGGAGCAACAGTGTTGGCGCGACTGTTTTGTCGATCCCAAATCACTGCATGATCTGTCGCCTCGGCTGTATTAAACACACCTTCAAACTTGCGTGCTAAAAAGCGATCGCCTTTTTCTGACCAACTAACAGGAACTAATACCCCAATTGTCCCATTGGTTTCACTTTGTTCGGATGCCGCCTTAGCCTGTAATAGAGAATCACTCAGGATGGAAGTGGAAGCGATGACTCGCAACTTCCTAGTTTGTGTATCTTCTACAAACAAAACACTAGTAACGCGGCTGTTGTACATTTCGGGTTTTACTTCTAGTTTCACCCTGCTATAAACAACATACTTACCATCTGGAGACACCACCGGTACACTCCGGTAGTAGCGCACAGCCGAACCCCCCTTGGAACCAATAGCCTCCTGAGTAGCTGTAATCCATTTCCAAGGAATGGGATGAGGACTACCTAAAGGATCTGTTTGTGCTGCTTGTTCTCCGTCAACTGGTTCAGAAACGGGTACTTCCGCCTGAGCTTTTGGCTTCAGATTGGGTGCAGTTTGAGTGGCTGACAATGATTGAGCAATAGACACATCTCTGGGTAGAGAACTATCTTTTCCTGACAATGACTGGACTTTTGCGGCTCTTAATCTTTCTACTAAATTTTGCTCACTCACAGACTCTTTTACAGATGGTGCGAGTTCAACCGCTTTTAGTAAATCGGGAGCAGCTACATTGTTGTTTGATGGAGAATCATCTGTTAAATCAATCGAGTCTCCAGCCAAAGACTCAACTTTGGACGTTGGTAATAGTTGCGATTCCCCAGCAAATGCTATTCCTAGTAGCTCAGAATCGGCTCCTCCAAATGCGGGATCATTTTTCCCTGCTTTTAAAATTTCCGCCAGATTAAGTCCACCAAAAGTAGCCTCTTCTGTGGACATTGAGCCAGACTGCCCATTATTAAATGTATTTTTTGCTACTTCTGACTGCTTCGCCGAAGTAGAGTGCCCAGAAGCCACTACTAAGGGCGCAATAAGTATAACAACTACAACGTATTTGAGAAATGGTTGTACGCGGAACCATCCTGACAGCAAAAGAGGTTTAAGCATGTGTTGACTCTCCAGAGGGGCGGTTGCTGTGTGGGAAACAGCCAAGGTAGCAATGGGGCAGGCTATGATTATATGTATAACAAGAAACTAAAAGCTTTAGGAAAATAATTTCTTTAAATTTAGTAATGCTATACAAAAACTAGTATCATAATTAACGCCTTAATTAGGAAAATTACTGCTGCTATGAGATAGCTACAATCACGATAGTGATGCAGGTGAGCTAAACCATTACTACACAAAATAGACAAAATAGACCGTCTCTGACCTTAGTAACCGACCACACCAGAACACAAGTACCTTTAAACGAAGTTTTTTAGTCTCGCTTAACTTGGTGCTAATTACTGACTGTCGGGAGTCAGATAGTGGAACCTTCGAGAGATCTGGAAGCACCAACTCTCTAATGCTCTGACAACAGCGTAATTAAATACGACCACACAATTGAACCAGAGGCACGGGCGCAGAGGGGATAGTAAATATGAGGGAACCCCACCTGTTGCGTTAGCTTCCCGTAGAGTAATCAGACCATCCGCTCTGCTCAACAGCAGGAGGATGGGGTCATTTTCCCCTGCTCCCTGCCTCTTCATTGAGGCGTTCTTTAAAAAGCTAGCAAATTTGACGCACCAAATAATAATTACTTAAGAGCGTACTAGCATCCACCCAATTAGATCAGTTGCAATCAGTTTAACAACGGTTGAGAGAAAACAGCACTATCTTATAGATGTGAATCCATCTAAAGCCGAGTTCAAGGGAAAAACAAAAACTAAACTGCGTGGTAGATGCACAACGGCTGGTTTTAGACATCAACAAGGAACTAGGCTAGCCAAAGCCAGAAGCAGTTATTACTAGCTTATCTGCTTGCTAACTTATTATTCAGTCTATCAAGAAACTTTTAGTTTCACCAATACCAGACCACTTTAGCACCAAAAAAGTAATTTATTTAAAGATTGTGGATCAAATTATGTGCTAACTTCCGGACTGAGATTGATTGAGTCCATACTCTTAGGATCATGTGATGAAAATCGTATTTTTTGGTACTCCCCAGTTTGCTGTCCCCACTCTAGAAAAATTACTGAAACACTCCGATTTTCAGGTATTGGCAGTTGTCACCCAACCTGACAAGCGCCGGGAAAGAGGGAATAAACTTACACCTTCACCCATAAAAACCCTGGCTATTGACGCTCATCTACCAGTGTGGCAACCAGAACGACTGAAAAAAAACACTCAGACATTAACGAATCTTAAAGAATTAGACGCAGATGTATTCGTCGTTGTTGCCTATGGACAGCTTTTATCGCCAAAAATTTTGGATATGCCAAAGTTGGCTTGCGTGAATGTGCATGGTTCAATTTTGCCTAAATATCGGGGTGCTGCGCCTATTCAGTGGTGTCTGCACAATGGCGAACTAGAAACGGGGATCACGACAATGTTAATGGATGTAGGAATGGATACGGGAGCTATGTTACTAAAAGCGACTACACCCATTGGATTACTTGATAACGCTCAAGATTTAGCTGTAAAGCTGGCTGAAATTGGTGCTGACTTGTTGGTGGAGACTTTGTTAAAGCTGGAACGCCAAGAGATTGAACCAGTTCCTCAAGAAAATTCGGAAGCAACTTATGCACCTTTGATTCAAAAGCAGGATTATGCTTTGGATTGGTCGAGAAGTGCTATCCAATTACACAATCAAATCAGAGGGTTTTATCCTAACTGTATTGCGACCTTTCGCCACCAACAACTGAAAATTACCGCTACTGCTCCTTTTGACTTTGACTACGTTCATGAGCTACCACAGAAGCTCCAAGAAGCTTATCATAAATTGCCTGATTTATCAAATAAAGTGAGTAGTCCGGGAGAGGTGGTAAGCATTGTCAAGGGAGTTGGCGCAATTGTTCAAACAGGCATTGGTTTGTTGTTGTTGCGAGAGGTTCAGCTAGCCGGCAAACGTCCCCAGTCAGGATGGGATTTTGTGAATGGGACTCGTTTGACTGTAGGGGAAGTGTTTGGGAATGGGGAATAGGGAATGGGGAATGGGGAATGGGGAATGGGGAGATGAGGAAGAAATAATTAATGACTAATGACTAATGACCAATGACAATTACTCATACTGTTAAATTTTCATAAAAACGACAAGAATCACAGGGACCATTTGGGTTGACTGCACAGCGCATGATTTCTGATTGTGCATTGTAGCTACAGGTAGCATCCCCCACTACCCAGCGTCCCGCGACTAAACTTTTTTCAGATGGTCTTTGAGCAGACTGTACATAAAGAATGATGTTGTGTAAACGGTAGCGCCCTGCTCTGAGTTGGTATTTGTGGCGGCGCTCTAAAACTGCATAGGTTTTGCCTTCAAAATCGAGATAGTTTCCAGGCTGGGGTGTCCAATCAAGTTGCACTCTACCGAGTTGCTGACACGGATGTGTCAGAATTACCTCGGTTGGTAAAGAGTTTGGTTCCATAAGCTTGTGTGATTTGATTTACATTATAAGAATGGTATCGCAATCATCCCTTTAGCTTACTGGATTTAGACTATAATTGGTGGTTAACTAAAATTTTATGGATATCTGAAAAATATTTTAGATGTCTAAAATGCGATCGCCTGAAGTGGGTGTTCTGTGACGTGACACTAAAGGTCGCAAATACATAATTTATATTTGTAAGAATATCTGTTGCTGAAGATACTAAAAATTTTGGCGACAACATATCTTTACATAACAGCAGATCTCAATTTTTTGATTGACCAAATGCTATGATTAGCATCGAATCAGCCTAAAACTTCAACTAATTCAGAACCTTAAATTTAATTTTGAATATGGGCTGAGGTAGTTAACTAAACATAGGCGACTGTTTTCCGTTCGCTCTTGATGGATTGACTTTAGTTACATAAATCTTCACAATTCCAATCCAAGAGCAAAAAGTCAGCGGAGTCAACACTCACCTATGAAGTTGCTGATTTATTGGGGAATCTGGTGATGGGGACGGCAATTTAAAGGCAAATTTTCTTGGATGCTTATTACATTGTTTAAAGTTATGTAGCCTTTTGATTACTGACCCTCAGCCACTGCGGTAAACTATGCCTTGATTATGATTCCTTCGCAGAGAAGAACACTCGAAAGGAGCTTGTTTTCAATGTCTCATGCCGTAAAAATCTACGATACCTGCATTGGCTGCACTCAATGCGTCCGCGCTTGCCCTACTGACGTGCTGGAGATGGTTCCCTGGGACGGCTGTAAAGCTGCTCAAATTGCCTCTTCACCCCGTACAGAAGACTGCGTAGGATGCAAACGCTGTGAAACTGCTTGCCCCACTGACTTTTTAAGCATCCGGGTTTACCTGGGTGCTGAAACAACCCGCAGCTTGGGTCTAGCTTACTGAGGAATTTACTTTAATTTCCCATTTGGCTCGCCATTAAGTGTCTCATTAGCAAGCACCTTTAGCACTGTAGGTCGGGGAAAACCCGACCTACAAGGATTGCCTTTTTAGTGTAAAAGCTCAAAATCCATAAAAATAACTACTGTTACTGGGAGCAATTTGCTCCTTTTTTTTGGCTAAATGCCATTTTTATGGTAGCAACTATACTGGATGAATAATCCTGAAACTGGAGCGGTGTGAGTCATGTGCGGAATCGTTGGATACATCGGTACTCAAGTAGCGACAGAAATTTTACTAGCCGGGCTAGAAAAACTAGAATATCGTGGGTACGATTCGGCGGGAATCGCTACTGTTTGGGAAGGTGATATTAATTGTGTGCGGGCAAAGGGTAAATTGCATAACCTGCGTTCTAAACTCGAACATATGGAAATCCCCGCTCAAATTGGTATTGGTCACACTCGTTGGGCAACTCATGGTAAACCAGAAGAACATAACGCCCATCCCCACCTAGATACAGCAATGCGAATAGCGGTAGTGCAAAATGGCATTATCGAGAACTATCGCGAGTTACGGGAAGAACTCAAACAAAAAGGACACCAGTTTCGTTCGGAAACCGATACAGAAGTCATCCCCCATCTGATTGCTGAATTTCTCAAAAATCTTCCCTCTCCGGCGCTTCCTCTCTCTCCCTCTCCCTTTTTAGAGGCGATTCGCCAAGCAGTTCAGCATTTAGAGGGTGCATTTGCGATCGCAGTTATTGCTGCTGACTACCCGGATGAACTGATTGTAGTCCGCCAACAAGCACCTTTGGTGATTGGTTTTGGGCAAGGAGAGTTTTTCTGCGCTTCCGATACACCAGCGATTCTTCCTTACACCCGCGCGGTGCTACCCCTGGAAAATGGCGAAATTGCCCGTTTAACACCCCTGGGTGTAGAGATTTACAACTTTGCAGGCGACAGGTTGAAGAAACAACCCCGACTACTCAACTTGAATCCCACAATGGTAGAAAAACAGGGATTCAAACACTTCATGCTCAAAGAAATTTATGAGCAGCCAGGGGTGGTGAGAGCTAGTTTAGAAGCTTACTTTACTGGTGATGGCAATTTATCACCAATTAATCTGGGTTTACCTGAGGAATTTTACGCAGATATTGCACAAATTCAAATCGTCGCCTGTGGTACTAGTTGGCACGCAGCATTGATAGGAAAATATTTAATTGAACAATTAGCAGGGATATCCACGCAGGTACACTATGCTTCTGAGTATCGTTATGCACCATCACCAATCATTGCTAACACGTTAACTATTGGTGTCACCCAATCTGGTGAGACTGCTGATACACTGGCGGCTTTGGCGATGGAAAAAGAACGCCGCCAAGGTAAAGAAGACAAGTATCAAGCGCGACTATTGGGGATTACCAATCGCCCAGAAAGTAGTCTTGGTCATTTAGTACCGCATATTATTAGTACACTGGCGGGAATTGAAATTGGGGTAGCAGCTACAAAAACTTTTGTCGCCCAACTGATGGCGTTTTATGCTTTGGCGCTAGATTTAGCAGCGCGCCGTCAGACAGTTTCCCCAGATAGATTAGCAGAAATTATTAACGGACTGCGAGAGATTCCCAAGGAAATTGAAGCCACATTAGAAAGCCAAGAACGTTTAACTGAACATTTAGCACATGAATTTGCAGACACGCAAGATTTTATCTTTTTGGGCAGGGGAATTAACTTTCCTATTGCTTTAGAAGGAGCATTAAAATTAAAAGAAATTAGCTATATTCACGCCGAAGGTTATCCCGCCGGAGAAATGAAGCATGGCCCGATCGCTCTATTGGATGCTAAAGTACCGGTAGTGGCGATCGCAATTCCTGGTAGCGTTTACGAGAAGGTGATTTCTAACGCTCAGGAAGCCAAAGCTAGAGATTCGCGGTTAATTGGGGTGACTCCTGTCAATGATGGAGAAGCTGCAGAAATTTTCAATGACCTAATTCCCATTCCCAAGGTGGAAGAATTACTCTCCCCCATTCTGAGTGTGATTCCTTTGCAATTGTTGGCTTATCATATTGCAGCCCGTCGTGGTTTGGATGTTGACCAACCCAGGAATTTAGCCAAGTCTGTAACAGTAGAATAAGCTATTGATAGAGGTAGTAGTGTTTAAGCGCTACTACCAACCAATGTGCAATTCCTCACGATCTTTTGAGAACGACCTCAAAAAAACTTTTTACTAGAGATGACACAGACAACTACAGAGCGTCTATACTCTTTTGAAGAATATCTTGTTTATGACGATGGTAGTGATAACCGTTATGAACTGGTGGATGGGAAACTAGAACTTATGAATCCACCAACTTTCAGACATATACTAATTTCTAAATTTATTGAACTGGCATTTGACACAGAAATCAATCGCTTGAGTTTACCTTGGCTATGCTTTCGAGAAGCAGGAGTGAGAACGGGATGGCGGAAGTCAAGATTGCCTGATGTTTATGTTGTCACGGCTGAACAGGTAATGGAATATCTTGATAAGTTGGCTGTTTGTCAGTCTGCACCAATATTAGTAGTAGAAGTTGTCAGTCTGGATTCAGTGAAACGTGATTATCGCTATAAACGTTCTGAATATGCAGCGTTGGAGATTCCTGAATATTGGATTGTAGACCCAATAGAGTCAAAAATTACGATTTTATTGTTATCAGAAGGATTGTACGAGGAAAAAGAATTTAGCGATAGTGAGCAAATTGTATCTGCAACTTTCCCGGAAATGGCGCTGACAGTTGAACAAGTATTAGCTGCGGGTAAAATTGAGTAGAAAGTAAAGATTTATCAATACAGCACTTCCTGCTGTTATGAGGTACAGTTTTTTATCCCCAAGCCAGTAGGGGCGGGGTTTTCCCGCCCTCGATGGTGTTGCATTCGACTGAGAACCGCTGTATCGGAATCGTTTTCCCAGCCACAAAACCAACAATGATTCCCATCAGAGCGTAGACGCTTTTGCAGAGCATCTTGTAGAGAAGCGGCTTAAAAAAGACGTACAATACTCTACCAAAATGTGGATCGCACCTACTAGCTAACACTATAGCAATTCTCGGTTACGTGAGGTACACCCGTAAGGGCAGTGCCGTGCCCCTACAGCTTGCGATATAATATTGCACTGCATCTGAATGGGAACCGCTATATCTTAAATCTACCTGAGTGCAAGTAATAAAACTGCAGTTGCTAATTCATTGTCAATTTCTGATTTAATCTGAGTTTGACGCGTTTGGATGGCTTCAGTAATAATGTTTATCATCTCAACATTACTAGAGCCAACTCTTAACTTAGAGTCAGTCGGATAACTAATATCTTTCTCAACTGCAGTCATCTCCGGAGAAAATAGGGCTTGACAGTCAAGGTACTGGATAAATTGACTAGAGACTGTGGAGTAATTATCACTTTGCGAATTGGATTTGCCAGTGTGAGTGCAATCAATAAAAGCAACTTGAGGAAATTCAGCACGGAGTAGAGGGAGGAAGTAATAGGCGATTTCTGTGTGAGAAATTACAATAGCATCGATTTGACGAGATTGGATAAGATGGCGGATAAAAGCCAACCAGTGTACTTCATCTAAGAAATTAGGTAAATGAAATATGTTTGGTGTGAGACGATAAAAGGAATCGTAGTCAGGATGCTCTGATTTTAAGGTTGTAGCGATCGCTATTTCATATCCTTCTTTTTCCAGCAGCGTGACTAAGCCAAGATGGAATTGATCAACATAGGTGTTGGAGAGGGAAGGAAAGAAAAACAGCAGACTTTTTCCAGAATTGTAGTGATTTAGGGAGTTTTGGACAGCTATTTGATATTTGAGTTGCTGGGGGTTAAGTGGTTGGCGGTTGAGAGCAATGTTTTGAGTCGGGGTGCTATTAAAAATTTCCGGGTAACGCGACTGGATTAATTCAGTTACTCGCTTTACTTCCCCAGGGTTTTGCTCGACAAAGTTAATGCGGCGATTGCATTCTAGATATTCCGGAATTGTCCATCCTTGTTGTTGATTGGCGATCGCTTTTAGCCACCGTTCCCAATCTGCATATAACTTTAAGTCTGCGTCAAATCCCCCTAGTTGCTCAAAATCGGCTTGACGATACAGTAATCCTCCTATAAGCTGATTTTCGCACAAGAATGCAGCAGGTTGGCTAAAGCCACTATTCCGCCAGTATTCCTGTGCTTGAAAGATAGCAGAATAGGAGTTAACAAAGGAAAATTCGGGATGGGTTTCTAAGAACAGAACACTTTTTTCGATGCATGTAGGCTCAATAATGTCAATTAAGTTGAGAAAAAATAAATATTTGCCTCTAGCTTGAGCGATCGCTGTGTTGCGTCCTGCTGCATCACCTTGGTTGTTAAGATGGGAGAGGACTTGGATTTTGTTGGTTCTGTGAGACAATGACTCAATAAATGCGATCGCATCGGCGTTTGTCAAGCCGTCATTGACAATAATCCATTCAAAATTTTGCCAGGTTTGATTAATTACACTTCTGTAGGTAGTTTCAAAATACTGATAGTTGTTAGGAAACACAGAAATAATCGAAACTATAGGAGCTTCAGAAGCTTCAGGCTGAAAAAATCTCACTTTTTGACTAGCAATCAAAGCCACAAAATCTCGAATCCGAGTGTCGGAGTTAACTTGATTGGCTAACACAAGCGAGTCGGGCTTTTTCCCACCGAGAAGCCGTTTAAATTTTAACCAAGCACTGCGGAGTTGCCAAAACTTACTCGCAGACATCATCATACTGAAAGATTGCCATCGTTCCCACTCCAACTCGGCTTTTTGCTCTCTCAGCATCCATGTCTGCCATTGTGCTTCTAACCAGTCTTTTCCAGCTTGTAGCTGCTGATTCCAAGCTTGTAAGCTTTTTAGGGTTTCCTGGGTTTGCACCTGTTCATCTTGAAGTTGCTGTGCTTTTAGCATCCATGTCTGCCATTGAGACTCTAACCAATCTTTTCCAGCTTGTAGCTGTTGATTCCATGCTTGCACGCTTTTGAGAGTTTCTTGGGTTTGTGTAAGTTCGTCTTGAATTTGCTGTGCAGTTAGCATCCAAGCCTGAGACTGAGGAGATAAGTTCTGGTTATTTTGATGAGTAAATGGGGATAGTTTATCTAAATTTTGCTGTTGTAGCAGTTGCTCGACACCTGTCAGCAGAAAATTAAGCTGGCGTTGATTCCACTTCGCAGGCTCGATTTGGTATAAGTATTGCCGCAGATAATAACGTTCTTTAGCAGTATTAATTTTTGACTGAGAATTTTTAGTGACGTATAGGGGATAAGAGTAGTAGGCAATTTCTTTACCAGTGGCGATCGCTGCTGCTAAGATGTGCCAATTGAGAGCTAACAATCCTCTTTCTGGGAAGTAGCGAAATTCTTGCAGCAGTTTGAGAGAGAATAACGCAGATATATCTTGGTTGTAGTTAAACTCCAGCAACTTGAGCAAGGAACCATCGATGAAGGCTATCGCTTCTAGTTCTCCATCCTCTTGCAGTGTAACTTGCGGACATGCTACCACATCTGCATCAGCATTAATCGCCGCCGTCACTAACTTTTCTAGCATATCTGGTAAGGCAATATGTTCTATAGCCAACTGTAAAACATACTCTCCTGCTGCTAATTCGACTAAGTAGTTATAACTTTCTCCCAAACTCCAGTTCGCATCTAAATTTAAATATTTATAGCTAGGAAACTTAGTTTGAGCTTGAATAATTCTTTCTTGTAAATACTCATCAGATGATTCTCGATACCCGATAATCACATCAAAATTCTTATAAGTTTGGGCAGCAAGACTTTCTAAGCACTCTAATATAGTATTTACTGTCTGCCAGCAGACAATAGCAATTGTGACTTTAGGAGTTTGAGGTTCTTTAGGAGCGGCATTAATAAAAGCTTGACTCATATACTCTAATCTTTGGTTTAGCAGACGTTGATTGACTTGTTCTAAAAATTCATATTGGGGAATTAATGGTTTTTCAGGATAAGCATTAATTGCCTCGGTTATAGTTTGAGCGAGGGAGTAGGAATTTGCTGGGTGAAACCAACGCACGCAGTCAGAACGCTCGATTAAATTTAAAGTTTCTTGGAATCCACCCGTATCTGAAACCACTAAACTAACGGGTAACTGTCCCATTTCTAATCCCGTATTGGGAAAGTTTTCTTGGAGGCTTGTTAAGCAAACAATTGGGTGATTTAATTCAGTAATAAATCTAATTGCATCTTGACTGGATAAATTTGGTATTAAGTTGTAGGTTACATTACTATCAAATTGTTGTTCGATATATTGCTGACTATCTAGATGTTGTAGTTGGGAAGATTGCAGGGGAATAATTTTTCCCACGAAAATAATCTGAATTCTCTCAACTAAAATAGGATGCAGTAATTTGATTGCTTCTACAAAAGTGCAAAGTCCTTTTCTCTCTTCCAAACGACTGAAAAATACAATGGGGATTTTATCTACCCTGAGATTAATTTGATTGGCAAAATTCTCACTTTTACCCTGCTGATTTATAGTAGGTACAAAGTATGGTAAATGCTGGGACTGGGATATTTCCCAACCATAACTTGCTAATTTTGACCTGAGGAAGTATGAAGGAAAGTAAGCGATGTCTGCATTCTCATAGGAAAATTGCTCGTAGTGGTAAGCTTGCCAAAACCACTGGGGTTGCTCTAGGGTATATTGACTATTAACCTCGCGCAACCATTCAAAGCACCCATGAGCAGTGACACCGATAAGACAACTGTCACCCAGCAATCCAGTTTTCTTAGCTTGAATTGTGCGATAGCCAAACCCCCAAATGTCTGGAAATTCTACATAAACTACTGCATCTGGCAAGCTAGAGACGACTGCTTGAGTGAAGAATAAACAACAGCAACTCTGATAGTCGAAGCTATTGTTAATTGCATCTTGTTGCGTTGTCGCTAAAATTTGATGATGAATTGGTTGGAGATTTAAAACCTGTTTGATTTCGTGAGTAGAGAAGACGCAATCTACATCAGGAAAGCTTGCTTCTCCTTGAAAGTCAGATTCAGTTTGACAAAGCAGTAGGATGACATACCAACCATCAGATTTAAGTTTCTGACTTAAGGTTGTATAGTAAGTGCCTATGCCACCATTTTGAGAAAAACCTTCAAATTCATTGCTGACGAGGATTACTACTTTTTGAGGGGGGGGGTTAAGTTTTTCTAAAAACTGAGCCTGAAAATTAATTTCAAAGTTTGCCCAATTAGGAACTTTTAAATTGGAATTTTTTGTCCCTAGTTTTTTTACAAGTAGCTCTGGTGTTAGGGGGTCAACTTCATAATTAACAGCACTTAAGCTTTTAACTCCTGTTGGCTTTTCAGACATTATGTAACTATCATAAAATGTATCGTTGATTTCAAAAACCTCTATTTCTTCGGAATCTTTAGACTCTGTATAGTAAAAATAAGTTGGACTATTCTTGGGAGCCAATATACAAATAGCTACCAATCTTTCAGCAGCAGTTAAATTTGGCTGGGAAGCATGAAATAACCGTTTATCATAAATCAGTGCCTGTCCTGCTTTCATAGTGACACTAGTAAGATAGTGTTGCTGCATGAGCGATAGAATTTCTTGACTATAAGGAAATACATCAAAGGCAAGAAAATGTCTTGGCTTTGAATTAAGCAGATGACTTTTTGGGACGACTTGAAGGCAGCCGTTCTGCTCGTCAACATCAACTAAAGGGCACCAAATCCCAAAGGATTTCAATGATGGTTCATCTACATTTGATGGGTCTTGATGTAAAGACTTTTCACCGTATGCTAGAGATGGTTTTTTGTTTAAAAAACTACAATAAATGATTTTATATTCAGGAAATAAAGATACTACTTTAGCATAAAAAATATCTTTTATTTTCGGAATTAATAATTGGCGATAGGATAAGTCTGAACTGGATGTAGTGGCAGCTAAAATATGTTCTTCTAAGTCTTTGGGATGAGATGATTTTTGATATAATTTTAGCAAAATTTGTATTTCATTTTCCTGAAGAAAATCAATGACTGCATATCCTTCTTTATCAAGCTTTTGATAAACGGCTTTATCTAATTTAGATTTTCCTTCTTCGAGCTTTTCTATAAGTTGTTCTGGCATCAATGGGTCAACTTCATAATTAAAAGTGCCCAATCTTTTCACACCCTCTGGTCTTTGTCCAACAATGTAGCGATCATAAAATTCATCCTCTACCTCAAATACTTCTAGCTTTTCAGAGGTTAGCGTCTCTCTGTAGCAAAAATGGGTCAAGATGTTTTGAGGAACTAAGCTGCATATAGCTGCGACTCTTTCAACAGTAGTTGTATTAGGTGGCGATCCGTGAAAAAGTCGCTTATCATATACTAGCGCTTGTCCAGCTTTCATCGGGATACTGCTGAGATAATTTTGTTGTAAAATTGACAGTATATCTTGACTGTAGGGAAAGCCATCAAAAACAAAAAATGGTCTAGGTTTTGAATTCAACAAATGGCTTTTTTTGACAACTTGAAGACAGCCATTTTGCTCATCTACATCAATTAGAGGACACCACACTCCAAAGGATGTTAAAGATGTTTCATCTACTAAAGATGGGTCTTGATGGAGAGGCATTTCACTCAATAATACATCAGGGCTTTTAAAAACTAAATTACAAAGCACTATTCTATATTCGGGCAATAAAATTTTCAATTTGGAAGTAAAATGTCTTTTTACTTCCTGAGTAAGTAGCCTCCGATATGATAAATCTGAGGTACTTATACTAAAAGTCATACTGGTAGTTGCCAAATTATTAGGAAAAGAATACTTTTCGTTAAATTTGAGGAGGCTTTTTACTTCAGTTTTATTGAGAAATTCAATGACTGCATATCCATTCTTTTCAAGTTCTTGATGAATTTTACGCATTTGAGAATAATTCCGCTAAATTAATAGTGTCAGTGTCTTTAAATTAACTACGTTATTTACGTAGATAGTACTTATATTATTAAATACTTATTGCTGATTGAACTCAGAGAAAGTATACTACTTCAGAAGCATAAATTTTTAACAGACATGGCAAATGCTTGACAGTATACACTTTCCAGTCTTTACCACTTCTGTTTCCAGAGTATTTTTTACATTTATTAATTTTTGGTAAGGGTAGCTAAAAGTATCACCTCTCTTAGAGACATGGATTGAAGAATTTAGGAAAAATGTCAAAAAAAGTACACATAATTATGAAGAAAAGCTAAAAAATCGAAAAGTGGCTTGAAATTTGTGGATAATTCAATTGCCAGTAACCGGGGAAAGCGTTCCAGATGTGTGAAAGCATAAATCGTGAGAAATCAGATCCCCGACTTAGTATGCTGCTGGCGAATCAGGGGTAAGATCCTTCCTTATCCGGGAGCATCCCATTTTGGAATAAGTAGTGTGAGCGTCTCGCTCGCATAATAGATTCAAGCGAGCAAGATGCTCGCACTACAAAATCAATCTGCCAAATTGGGATGCACCCCCTTATCTCGAAATCCTGCCGTCATCCTACAAAGGTGTGGGCGATATGTTGCTGTGTGCGATCGCTTCTAATTATCAACGAAATTATCACGAAATTATTTTTAATGTCATATCTTTCTGCAACTGTGATTATCTGTACTGTAGACAGGTGTAAATTTCTCTCAAGAGTGATGAGTGCCGTTTCGCTTTGGCGATGTTCTTTTCAAGAGCTGATTGTAGTCGTTGGCCCGGCACAAGATGATACCAAGTTAGTTTTATTAGAATATAAAGATATTATTAATCAGGTGATTTTGACTGAGCAAAGAAATGTGAGTGTGGCTAGAAACTTAGGTTTAAAAGCTGCAACAAAAGACATTATTTTTTATCTTGATGATGATGTTATTCCTCCCGACAATTGGATAGATTTACATTTACAAATTTACCGAGAACAGGGAGCAAGTTGTGGTTGTGTGGGTGGAGCAGTTATAGATAAAACTCAACCAAATGGTGCATTGCAATTTGCTAGAGGCGTCAATAGTCGTTTGAGCGAATCTCGACCAGTTCTTTGTACGACAGAGACAACTAGATATATCTCCAACCCTCAATGGTTTTGTGGTGTAATGGGAGCCAATGCTTCATATAAACGAGAAGCTTTAGTGAAAATTGGCTATTTTGATGAGTTTTTTGAATATTTTTTAGAAGAAACTGATGTCTGTTTGCGTTTGTTGGAAGCTGGTTACATGGTTGATCATACAGATGTGGTTGTAGAACACTATGTGCAACCTAGTCATAATCGCCGCGATCGCCGACATCTCACCTGTTGGTATTCTTTAGCTAAAAATACTACTTACTTTGCTTTAAAACACGGTTGTCAAAAACTACCTTTCCCAATGTTTTTAATCCGTCTCACTTTACTTCTGATCTACCGTTGTTTGTTAAGAATTTTACGCCTTAAGTTTACTCACAATCTGCCTTTTTCTTTGTTATTTCAATATATTAAAGATTCTATTGTCGGTGTTCGTCACGGCTGGGAGGCTGGAATGAAATTGCATAATCCTCAAGACTGGACAAATGAGAAAATGAGAGTAAAATTAGGATGATGCTGTACCAAAAATTAGTTGCTCTCAAACCATTTTTCTTTTTCTTTATGAGTGCCTTTTTACTTTTTACTTTTTACTTTTGCCTTGTTCGGTGACTGAGCGACTGAGAAGAAACGAGCTATTGTCGGCGAGTCATAGCCATTAAAGCATTAACCGTAAGTTCGGGTAGAATACCTAAGCTTGGCAGAAAGTCTGCTCCTGCAAATACTATAGGTAATTCATCTCCTTGCCAAACCCAAATCTGCTGACGAGCGAGATCGATTAACCAGGCTAGTTGCGTTCCGTTGCTGAGGCAGTGGAGAATCTTGTTTTGTAAGTCTAACGTGCTTTGGTCGGGCGAACGAATTTCAATTAACCAATCTGGCGCTCCATTAAATGGGTCATCCTCATCAGTCAGGCGATGGCAGGCAACGATCGCAATATCTGGCACTGGGGAGTAGGGAGGTACGATGCAGCGTAGCTCTTGCACGGCTTCAAATTCATCGGTGCGATCGTTGATATAATTGACAAGGTTGCGTTGTAGCCGTGAGTGAAAGAGGGTTGGCATTGTTTTTTGCACGGCTCGCCCATCAATTAATTCCCATGCAGGAGAAGCCTCAATATTGGGTTGAGCGAGAAACTCTGCAAGCGAAATTGTGGCGATCGACTGGGGCATATCTGTTGACAAAATTTTACTATGCTTGCCTGCACGAACTCTGGCTATATTTCACAATGATACCGCTTTCGAGCCAGGACAGACATGATACTCAGCCCTGCTGCGCCATCCAAGCGAGAAAACCCAAAATTTGCTCAACTGGAGGGAGGGGGTAATCTGTAAGGTCAATGGACGCGCATTGCCCTTCGAGCTTGAGAAACCGCCAAACTGTGCCACTGGTGACTGTTCCGTAAATCGTCAAGATCGGCTGTTGCTTTTGTTGGTTAAAACGTTGAGCCGCAACCATTTCGGCGAGGCATTGCCCTAGTGCTGGTTTCAGGTCTTCCTTTTTGGCTTCCACCAGGATAACCGCAGGGGCTTTGATAAATAGCTGTTCTGGGGAACGACTAATGAGAAAGTCAACATAGCCAGTCAGTTCAGCTTCCGGTTCGACATTGAATTCCTCGCCAGAGAAAACGCTAATCTGTCCTTTGAGTTGGCGTTTCACTTCCAATAACACAGGATTGATGATACCCTCAGAACGGGCTTTCTCGCTACTCACTGCGATCGCCCAGGGAATTGTTTCTTTAAGAATATCCACTAGCAAAGGGGTAGGGGTGAGTGAGGGAATTTCTGGCAGGAAACGACTCCCTTCAACGATTGTGAGTTGGAAATCTTCTACAGCTTTACTGAGTGTGAATTTACTATAAGGCATAGATTTATAATTATTAGAGAGTATAATTATCCAGTTGAAAAAGGTTAAAAAGCTTATAAAACAAGCTTTATTACCTTACTGTCCCCTCTGCTCCCTGCCCCCTTGCCTCTTATTCAATCCCACACCCGACGCAAATTCAGCACAAAACCCGGTAACACTGTTTCACCCGACAATTCAGCCGGATTTTCCAACACTTCCACTGCTAATTCTGGTCGATAAACTTCCACCCGTCGCTGCTGCGGATCGATTAACCAGCCCAGGAGAGCGCCATTGTCGATATACTCCCTCATCTTCGCTTGCAGGGACTTGAGGCTATCTGAGCTAGAGCGTAACTCAACGACAAAATCAGGACAGATATTAGCAAAGGTTCCTTTTTGCTCTGGAGTAAGTGCTTCCCAACGTTCTTGGCTGACCCAAGAGGCATCGGGAGAACGAGTCGCACCATTGGGTAAAATGAAGCCAGTGGAAGAGTCAAAGGCTTTACCAGGTTCGCCCGAATTACGCCACCACAAATACAACTCTCCAGAAATACTCCAATTGCGTTCTCCAGTTTCCCAACCCGTTGGTGGGTTCACAATTAACTCTCCTTGTGCGGTTCTTTCCAGTCTCAAATCTCGGTTGGCTACTGCTAAAGCTGCAAACTGTTCCTGGGTGACGTGCAACCCAATTGTAGACGGCAACTCAATCAATAGGGTTTCGGTTTCTGGGTTGGTGGGAGTCTGTACCATCTTGACCTCTTAGACAATAGGGATTAGGTGAAAGATGCCTGCCCTATTAACTAAATATTCTACAGGCAGATATAGCGATCGCTTGTAGATTAGACATCTCCAGAAAAGAAAAAGACCCCTCTCCAAACCTCTCCCCGAAGCGGAGAGAGGCTTTAAAACCCCCCTTCCCTGGTAGGGAAGGGGGGAAGGGGGGTTAGGTCTGCGTATAATTGTGTGGTATCTAAATCTTTTCTGGAGATGTCTATTGAGCAATTAACCTCTCTAGTTGATTTGTTGTTTTTGGTTACATTCAAAAAATTCTCGGTTGAAGCTGTAAGGCATGGCGGTAAGAGGTACTTGCATCATTAAGCTGACCTCGTTCTGCTAAGATATCGCCTAAGTGTTTGTGCGACCAAGAGTAATCTGGATTTAGTTCAATGGCACGTCGATAAGTAGCGATCGCATCTTCCCATTTCTGCTCTTTCTCTAAAGCCTTTGCTAACTCCAAGTGTATTTCAAAGTTGTCTGGGTGAAATTGAAGTGCGGTTTGATAAATGGCGATCGCATCACAAAAGCGATTTTGTCGAACTAAAGCATTGCCTAACTGTAAATGGATTTGAACATCATCTGGCTTAATTGTCAATGCCTGATGGTAAAGTTGGATATCATCGGGGTTGGATACGATGCGAGAGCGATAATAGTTGATTATTCCCTCTACTCCCTGAGTTTGTTGGAGATATGACTTTAGTTGTACCAACTCGGTTTGAGATATATGTAGTTGAGACTGAGATTGTGCCAATTCTTTCTCAGTCTGTCGCAGTTGAGCTTGAATCTGCTCGGATTGCTCTTGAGTCTGTTGTAAATCAGACTGAGATTGTAGCAATTCAGTTTGAGAGGTATGTAGCTGAGATTGAGATTGCTGTAGTTCTCCCTGAGTTTGTTGGAATTTAGCTTGAATCTGTTCCAATTGCTCTTGAGTTTGTTGTAGATGAGAATTTAGTTTTGTAAATTCTGTTTGCGAGGTGTGTAATTGAGCTTGCAATTTTTCCAGTCCTTGTTTATTTTGCTGATTTGTAGGCAAAAAATCTACTTTCTGCTCATATTCATTTGTGAATTTAACTAAGTTAGTAAGACCTTTTAATCCAGACACCATGAGTTGAACTAAATCCGTTGTCCTTTGTTTGATAGACGGATAAAACAGAATTATGTGTAATAACAGCAATATTAAAAATAAGGGTTCTCGGATAGATAATAAGGTTATTAAAGCTAAAGGCAACCACACCTCGTAAAAATCGTGTAGTGCTACGTTTGCTTTGCGAGTAGGAGCAGGTTCAAAGGCATTTGCTAAAACTAATTTGATATTAATAGTTTTTAAGAGAACATAGAGAATAAAGAAAACTAGCAGTATGGGAGCGAATCGAGAAATAACTAATACCAGTAAAATTAGCAGTGAAATTTCAATTGGGAAGATGATGTAACTTATCCAAAACCGCACTTTTTCTACATCAAGACTTGTCACCAATGTCTTCACGTCAGATTTTAAATCGTTTTCTCTATCCCAAAGTTGATGCAGGAAAATTCCTCTAATTCCTGCACAAAATGACCATACTGTTGCTGTAATAGTCAGGATAATAGATTCTGGTTGTGGTGTTGTACTTAGGTGTAAAAAAGTTGCTGCAAAAAACAAAGTAGGGATAGCGTGCGCTCCTGCTGCATCGCTAACTACCCCCCATATACCTTTTTCTTTTAATCGCAAGGGTGGTGCAGAGTAAAGAGTGGGCAGCAAGTAGTTAATTCCTAGTAATATAATTGCCCATGTGCCGAAGTTCATTAGGATTGGCAATACGAAACCTGCAATTACAAATAAAACGCAAAACAAAACACTCTGCCACAATGGAAATCTAGCCATCGAGTTACTTTTGCCAACTTGTCGATCTACTTCAATGTCGAAAATATTATTAATGATGTGTCCATAACTTGCTGCACAAATAGAAATAAATAGTAAAGACAGTATAATCGCTATTGATTGGATAAAAGACAGACCCAGCAAAAGGATTTCGGCATAAGCAATAGCAAGTAATGGAGGAATTTTATAAAGCCACCAGTTATCTGCTCGAACCGTATTGGAAAATAATGAAAATAATCCTTCAACTTTGATACTATCTACTCTTTGGGCTTCTGAAATCTGTTTTAGCTTTTTGGAACGAGCAACTATAGCTTTTCTCTTCTTGTATGACGGATATTCAATGATTTCTATGCTGTCAAAATATTTTCCAAGCAGGGAAACCATATGCTCTAGTTGCGGTGCCAATAAATTTAGATGTTGTTTTCCAGATTCTTCATCTATCCAACTCCATATCACTCCTTCAAGTTTGATGCGACCACCGTACATTGCAATATTTTCAATAACGTAGGGCAAGTCTATCTCTCCTACTGCTACTACTTCTGGATTGCCGATTGGTAGAAAACAAACACCTCGTTCAGATGTCCAACTAGCTAAGTTTTCAACAACCTTTTCTATCTCTGACAATGACTCTACATAACAGTAAGCCCACCACATACAAGACACTAGATCCCATTCCCCTTGCCACTGCGGATGTTTAACTCTGAAATCACCTTCAATAAGTAGAACACCTGGGTTCTCTTGTTTAGCAACTTTCAGCATTGCTGGCGAAATATCCAATCCCGCTCGCTCTATATTGGGAAAGCAACTCAGAAAGTAGCCCGTACCACAGGCAACATCTAACCACTTTGCCCCTTCACCAATCTCGCTCAGAAGATTGGTGATAGTTTCCTGTTCAAAATCGGCATGACAATCACTGAAAATAAATTTTCGATTATATTCTTGGGCGTAGTCTTCATCGTAAAGTTTGAGTACATCATTTTTGTCCATAGTTCTCTACCAAATAGCGGTATTGTAGCGATCATGTCCCGTTTGGCGATGCTGCACGAAATTTTCAGCTTTCTTTAGTTGGTTGATACCGCAAGTTTATACCAATTGCAACAATTAAAGTGACAAATAGGCAAGTGCTGAGTGTCAAGAGATGAGTTTTGCTACGTACTCAGCGTTCAGCATCTACACTGAACCCTCAAGAATGCGTAGAAATCCGGGTTAAATTCATTTTTCAAGAGAATAATTTAAGATTCTTTACATAAAGTCCAGTAATTTCACCCAGAACACCCCTTGAGAGGAATGTTAAATTTGCGGAGTACAACATCACTACCTCATCATTCAACTTTCAGACCACACAATTGCATACACTACCAGGTCAGGAGTTATGTCAAATTATCAATCAGTGGTTGCATCGAGTACATCTTTTACTCTACAATTTTGCTAGTCCTCGAGTAGGTGACAGTCAGTTTGCTTGCTCAATAAATAATTCTATGAGCGATTCACAACTCTATCGAATTGTCAATACTGAGGACATTGTACCCACTCTGCCATTATCTAAGGCTTTACATGGTTACATTTATGAACATATAGGACAACAAATTACTTTTACAGCTCAGTATCTCTCGATTGGTGAAAACCACTCAATGGCAAATTGCTACAGATATGCAATAAATCATCCTAGCCAGCCTCAGCGGGAAAAGCAGTTAACTGCATTAGTGTCAGACGATCCCGTGCTTGTATTATCTAAGGCGCTTGCTGAAAATTTTAGTGTAAGTGTAGTAGATGCAGATATTCTAGCAACAGAAACGTTAAACTTATGAGCGCCTAGTTTTAGATTTTGGTGTTGCACATTTGGGTAGTGATACCAAATCAGAGTTAAATATTCTCGAAAGGAGCTACCACAGGTAGATTGCTTCTATAAATCATTATCTTTTTGTGCAATGCTGACATTTTAATTACCTTGAAACCTTAATAACTGACGAGAAATCTAACAGTATCCCTAATGGAAAAACTACAACATATAGGACTCATATTTGATTTCTGAAAAAACTCAGTACAACTAAGAAGCCTTCTTTCCTGTTGCCTATTGCCTATTGCCTGCCTACGCAAATTAGTTCAGAAATCAAAGCGGATTCCTATAGTTCATCGTTGTCTCTCGTAAAAAAACTACAGAATAAAAAGCTGCCTATTTCCCAAAAACTGTCTAAAACAGACAGTAAATTGATTGTACAGGGACAAGTAAATAAGCAAATAAGCACCGATCATTGACGGGATCGCTTTAACATCCCCCGCAAATTCAGCAAAAAACCCGGTAACATCGCTTCACCAGACAATTCAGTCGGATTCTCCAACACTTCCACATCCTTACCCGGTCGATAAATTTCCACCCGTCGCTGCTGCGGATCGATTAACCACCCGAGTCTGGCACCATTGTCGATATACTCTCTCATCTTAGCTTGCAGCGACTTGAGGCTATCTGAGCTAGAGCGTAACTCAACAACAAAATCAGGACAGATATTAGCAAAGGTTCCTTTTTGCTCTGGAGTAAGTGCTTCCCAACGTTCTTGGCTCACCCAAGAGGCATCGGGAGAACGAGTTGCACCATTGGGTAAAATGAAGCCAGTGGAAGAGTCAAAGGCTTTACCCAAATCTTCATTTTCTTCGTACCAGCGATCGAGTTGTCCGGTGAGGCTGCGGTTGCGTTCTCCAGTTTCCCAGCCCGTTGGGGGGTTCACAATTAACTCTCCTTGTGCGGTTCTTTCCAGTCTCAAATCTCGGTTGGCTGCTGCTAAGGCTGCAAACTGTTCCTGGGTGACGTACAACCCAATTGTAGACGGCAACTCAATCAATAGGGTTTCGGTTTCTGGGTTGGTGGGAGTCTGTACCATCTTGACCTCTTACACAATAGGGATTGGGTGAAAGATGCCTGCCCTATTAACTAAACATTCTACACGCAGATATAGCGATCGCCTGCGTCAATGTACAAGCGTTAGATATACTTTCCGCTAGGCATCGCTGCTGTTTTTGGTTGCATTCAGGCGATCGCACTTGAAAATATCAACTTAACAGAACTTTACTCCCTATTTCTCACGAAACTTATAATTAAGCTACATCCCATTAAGAAACAACCTATGACTTACACTCCATCCAAACTACTTAGCTTTGAGGAGTTTATTGCCCAATATGGGGATAATACACGGTATGAACTCATTGACGGAGAACTCAGAGAGATGGAACCTACCGGCCCTCATGAAGGGGTTGCAGGGAGTATTGCTGGTAGAATTTATGTCGAAATTTTTCGTGCTAATTTCAATTGGTTGGTTCCAAAAACTTGCTTGATAAAACCCCTATACGGTGAAGCCACAGCACTGCGTCCTGACGTAATTGTTTTAGATAAAGCAGAACTTGCTACTGAACCACTTTGGCAAAAAGAACCAGTGATTTGTAAAGGTAATACTATTAAGCTTGTTGCTGAAGTGGTCAGCACTAATTGGCAAGATGATTATGCCAGAAAAGTGGAAGAATACGCTTTTTTGAATATCCCAGAATATTGGATTGTGGACTTTCGGGGCTTGGGCGGTTTGCAATTTATCGGCAATCCCAAGCAACCTACTTTCACCATTTGTCAGTTAGTTAATGGGGTCTACCAGCAGCAACAATATCGCTTGGGAGAGCCGATTTCTTCTTTCCTGTTTCCAAATTTACAATTGCGACTGGACGACATTATGCCAACCTGAAACTCACGCGCGCGCAATTGTGGAAGCAGGGATATTTCGATGCGTTGCAGCCGTTAGCCGAAGTGGAATCACATCAGTTAAGAATTGACATCCTCACCGCCGTGTTCGCCCTTGGCGTTCCCGAAGGGTACGCACGGTGAAGAAGGAGTAATAAGTAATAAGTAATAAGTAATAAGTAATAAGTAATGAGTTTTTCATCTACTCATTACTCATTACTCCTTAGTTTAAAGTATTGCGTGAAGCACGGGGCTTTAGACCCAGTATTTCGGTAAAAAGTAAAAAGATAATCCCCATACTTGGGTTTTAAGCAACACCATAGTTGGTGTAAGGACGCTTGTAGGGAGGATGCAGCCCCAAAATAATATCTTCTTTGGGAATACCCATTGCCAATAGTTCTTCACCAACATCGATATCAGTGGTATTTTGCTGAAGCCAAATTTTGCCGTCTTTAATATCGAAGTGTAGGACGGTGTAATAGATTCGCTTTAAGCCTTTCCAGCCGACACGCATCAGTTGGTAGCGATCGCGTACTGGGTCAAAAAATAGTGCGCTTTCTATATCTTCTTCACGGGATTTATATTGGCTATGCTTTTCCAAAAGGGTTTGGATGCAGAAGCGATAATGCTCTAGTTTATCCATTGCACGATCTCCTCATTTATTGGTTCGTAAACAATTAGTTTGAGTTGATATCTCTGTTTTACCACTTGAGCAAATTGGCTTTGAAAGAAAGTATCATAGGTTTCTAGCGGTATTGCAAGATTTAGTCGGCGATCGGGTTCTTTTGCTTCCAGCATAATCCGGTAGTTAAGAAATTGCCCTAAAGCTGTATGAAAATCGCTAATTGCTGAAGTCCCAATAAAGTCGCGATCGCTCTCTTCCTGTTGGTAGTTCTACTCTGAGTACATTAATTACGGAGCTAGGCGCAGAGTGCGAAAATGTCACTGCCTTAATTCATCAGCTTCAGTCACCTCATCTGAGTGCTAGACAACAAGCTGAAATTCTGGCAGAATTGCTGGCTGCGACAATTCATTTAAATGTTCACTGTGGAGAGGAGTTCCAGACACTCATTGCCCAAGAGATGGAAACATTGCCAGATGATGATGAACAGGAGTCTTGCTGGTTTATCCCTAAGGATTAGAAGCGATCGGCGCTTTTTTTGGTTGTCTTTATGCTGGAGTGGTTGCTATTCCTGCACCGGCGCCGGAAGCGGCACGGATGAAGCGAGTTTTGCCGAGACTCGAAGCGATCGCTCGTTACGCTGGAATGAAATTGCACGAGCTTAAACGACCTAAAACATCAGGGAACTATGAGCGAGGTAACTCTAAATTGATGTAATATCGGTTAGCAACTTTAAATCTTAATACTTTATAGGTATTTATAACTATGTTCTCATTCAAAGAACAAGTTGAAATTAAAGAAAAGTTAATTGAATTTGCTCAAAAATCATTAATAGAGGATATTACTAAGTTAGACCTACAAGAAGAATTTAATTTAGAGGGATGGCGCAAATGTGCCGCATGGGGAATTATGGGTATGCCAATTCCTCAAGAATATGGGGGAAAAGAATTAGATAGTCTGACAACTATTTATGCTTTAGAAGGTCTGGGTTACGGTTGTAAGGATAACGGCTTGTTGTTCTCGATTGCGGCTCATATATGGGCTTGCGAATTTCCTATATTGACCTTTGGCACCCAAGAGCAAAAACTTAAATATCTTCCTAGCCTTGTAAAAGGCGAAATAATTGGTGGTCATGCAGTAACCGAAACAGAAGCTGGTTCTGATGTGTATAATCTCAAAACTACTGCTACAAGAAAGGGAGACAGGTATGTTTTAAATGGCAGTAAGATTTTTGTGACTAACGGTACGATCGCCAATCTCATTCTAGTCTTTGCCAACCTAGAACCTGCTTTAGGAAAAAGAGGCATTACCGGTTTTTTAGTAGAGAAAGATTTTCCAGGCTTCATCGTTAAAAAAAAGATGTCTAAAATGGGATTAAGAACAGCACAAATGGCTGAGTTACTGTTAGATAACTGTGAAATTCCTGTGAGTAATCGTCTGGGAAAAGAAGGTGCAGGAATGGCTATATTCAGTCATAGTATGGAATGGGAACGCGGCTTTATCCTTGCCAGTGCTATTGGCAGTATGGAAAGATTGCTAGACCAATGCGTTCAATATGCTAAACAGCGGCAACAATTCCAGCAGCCAATAGGGAAATTTCAACAGATTTCTAGCAAGCTAGTTGACATGAAGCTACGTCTGGAAACAGCTAGAGGACTGCTATATAAATTTGGATGGCTAAAACAAATGGGTAAATCTGCTTTTATGGAAGCAGCTATGACAAAACTTTATATCAGCGAGTCTTGGGTGCAGTCTTGTTTAGATGCTCTGCAAATTCATGGGGGATATGGTTATTTAACAGAACTCGAACTAGAACGAGAGTTACGAGATGCTTTAGGGAGCAGAGTTTATTCGGGAACATCGGAAATTCAGCGCCAAATTATTGCTCAATTTATGGGTTTATAAGTAAAAATACTGTGTCACATCTCCTACAGCAGCTTTTAGAAATCAGTGCCGAAAAATACCCAGATAAAGCAGCGGTTATCTATAAAAACAGCGCCATAACATACCAGGATCTAGACGCACTTTCGAGCCAGTTAGCCTGGGTTCTCAAGCGTTCTGGTGTTGAAAAAGGCGATGCCTGCGGCGGGCTACGCCTACGCATCGGTATCTATCTCAACAAATCGATTGAAGCGGTAGCGGCAATTTTCGGCATTCTCAAAGCCGGTGCTGTATACGTTCCTCTTGATCCATCTGCTCCCGTTCGGCGCGTTGCATCGATTATTCAGGATTGCCAGATCGAGGTGTTGATATCTACTGCTAAAAAAATTCTCAGTTTAGAGCAGGTATTACCAAAATTCACTCTAGTTCGACAAGCAATTATTGTCGGTGAAGATACTTTTCAGATTTCAGGAACAATCGAAACATTTATCAGTTGGCAGGATGTATTGCAAGCACCTTTATCTTCTTTACCTGTCAACGAAGTAAGTGAAATCGATATAGCTTATATTTTATACACTTCAGGCTCAACTGGTACTCCAAAAGGAGTAACAATTAGTCATAGGGCGGCGTTGAACTTTGTTAATTGGTCTTGGGAATGTTTTCAGGTGAGAGATAGCGATCGCGTTTCTAATCACGCTCCTCTGCACTTTGATTTATCAGTTTTCGATATTTTTACCACACTCAAAGCAGGCGGTACTGTCATTATCGTTCCTGAAAAATTAACAGTTTTTCCGCTTGACTTAGCGAGATTTATTGCCCAACAACAAATCACGATTTGGTACTCAGTTCCTTCTGCTCTTATCCAGTTGGTTTTGCATGGAAATTTACCAAGATGTGACTTCTCTAATTTACGAGTTATTTTATTTGCAGGTGAGGTTTTTCCGGTTAAATATTTGCGACAACTGATGGAATGCATACCACAGGCAACATATTATAACCTTTACGGCCCTACAGAAACGAACGTTTGTACTTATTATCCAGTTGAGAAGATTCCGGATGAATCTAGCACAGCCTTACCTATTGGTAAAGCCTGTGCAGGGAATGAAGTGTTTGCTGTTAATGACAGGGGAGAAATAGCAACAATTGGGGAAGTGGGAGAACTTTACGTGCGTGGGCGATCGCTAATGAACGGTTACTGGGGGCGGTTAGATTTGACTAAGGAGGAATTTGTTTACAGAACTGGCGATTTAGTCAGGCAAGAACCGGATGGCAATTACATCTTTTTAGGTCGGTGCGATCGCACTATCAAAAGTCGTGGTTATCGCATCGATTTAGGGGAAGTAGAAGCGACATTATACAAGCATCCACAAGTAGCAGAGGTAGCAGTCGTAGCTATTCCTGATGAGCAAATTGGTCATATCATCAAAGCTATTGTGGTTCCCTATGATATTGTACAAAAGCAGGATTTAGCGAGTTTCTGCTCAAACTATTTACCTAAGTATATGGTTCCTGCTGTTATAGAGTTTCGGGCAGCTTTGCCAAAAACTTCTACTGGGAAAGTCAATCTTCAATTACTTTAAAAGTTAAGGATATGCCAACACAACAATATACAGAAAAAGAGGTAGAAGCAATCCTCAAACGCCAGATATCTAAAGAATTTATGTACAATAAGCCAGAAGTAATTTTAGATAATCAGTCACTTCTGATTGATGAAGAAATTATTGATTCTTTAGGAATATTTGTATTGATTAGCTTTATGGAAGAACAGTTTCAGATCAAGATAAATCCAGATGAGGTATTGTTAGATAATTTTGAGACTATTGATACTATTAAGTCTTTAGTAATGTCAAAGCTAGGAAGTCTTTAAGTATGAATATCCCCCAGCAGTGCGATGTAGTGATAATTGGTGGCGGGCCAGCAGGTTCTACGGCTGCTACGATTTTGGCACGTAAGGGATACAAGGTAGTTTTACTGGAGAGAGAAAAATTTCCACGAGAGCGCGTTGGGGAATCAATGTTACCCTTTTGCTACGAACTTTTCCGCGAACTTGGCGTTTTAGCCCAGATGGAAAAGCGATTTGTGCGTAAACCTGGAGTTCGTTTTATTAACAGTGACGGTTCTGCTTCTACATACTGGTGTTTTAACCATGTCATTAAAGATGAAAGTTACCTATCTTTTCAGGTAAACCGAAGCGAATTTGATACAATTCTGCTGGAAAATTCCCGCAAGCACGGTGCAGAGGTTAGGGAAGAAACCAGAGTTGATGTATGCAGCTTAGAGGTAGAAGGTAGTACGGATAAAGTAGAAGTCCAAGCGATTTCCCGAAATGGCGAAAGGCTTTCTTTACAGACTCGATTTGTCATAGATGCTAGTGGGCGTTCTGGTTTTATTGCTAGTAGTAAAGGTTGGAGAAAGGGGCATAAAGGGTTTGCTAGAACTGCGTTGTGGACGCATTGGAAAGGCATTAAATCCTTGAAGGGTGGATTGGAAGAAGGAAGCTCAATTATTCTCTATTTGGGAGGTGAAAAAAGGGGATGGGCTTGGGTATTTCCCTTGGGTATAGATTGGGTAACTGTTGGTGTCGTAATGGATACGGCGTATCTCAACCACAAAAGGCAGGAACTTCAAGCTAGCTCAATAAAAGATTGGTGTACCGAACTTTATCAGCAAGAGTTATACTCCTCTGAGTTTATTAGAGAATTACTTGCACAGGCAAGAATATCGATGCCTGTGCAAGTAGAAGGAGATTATTCTTATTATTCTGAGAATAAATTTAGTACTAAGTATGCAATGGTTGGGGATGCTAACCGGTTTTTAGATCCTATTTTTTCGAGTGGCGTTTTTTTGTCCATGAAAAGCAGTTTTTTAGTTGCTAATGCAGTGGATAAGATGCTTTTATCAAACCAAGCAAACGATATGAGCTATTTGGAGGAAGCCTACGCGAAAATTAATGGTGCTTATGATTTCGTTTACAGGCTGATTAGCCTTTTTTATCAACCTCATGCTTTGAGTTGGGCAGAAGCTGGGGCGACATTCAACTCAGTTTCGCAAATTGACTATAAGCGGCATGAAGTAGCAATGGGGGCAGGTCATTATATGCTGGCAGGAGATTTCTTTGAAAATCATGAAAAGTATCATAAGTTTTTGGATATGATGGAAAATCCTCGATTTTTTGAAGGATATAAAAACTTAGTTGTAGATCGGGAAGAATATCAAACAGAATCATGCGGTGCAGAGCGTTCCATCATATTTCCTTGATGTCGATGAATATTGCCCAACCTGATTTTGATATAGAATTACTATTTGAATTTTGATCCTATATTGGTATTATCTTCACAAATACCAATTTTCAATTTGCAAGTCATTAAAATTAGTATAATCTGATATATTATTAGTCACTAAAATTAACTGATTGACCTGAGCGATGGCGGCAATTTGACTATCTACAAAAGTGGGAGTTTTACCCAGTTTAACCAAACGCGACCTTTCTTGAGCGTGCCATTCTGCGGCTGCCTCGTCATAAGAAAAAAAAGGTAATTTCGCTTTGACTTCTTCTTGAAAGTATCGTTCTAGTTCTTGGCGCTTTCTGGATGGTGGTAATCGATTTAAACCGAATAAAAGCTCGTGCCAAACTATGGTTGCTGTTGACATTTCCCCTGCATGATGCAATAACTTCGCCATGACTTTTACGTTAGGTGCTTGCTTCATGGGTTCGGAAATTATATTACTATCTAGCAGAAATCGAATATTCACAAATTAACCTCGCGTCCGGGTGATTTATCACGAACATCTCCAAAAATAGCATCAACATCGATATCTAATTCGGCAATATTATGCTGGCGACGAAATTCCTCTAAGTTATCACCAAACTTGCCTTGCTCTTGATTGATTTGAGCATCAATAATTTCAATTCTTACCACTTGACCGTCGGGAATATCCAGATTTTCTAAAATTTCTAAGGTTTGACCGCGTTTAATGGCTATGATTTGCATTTTGTGAGTCTCCCTATTTTGATAAAATTTTAACTGATGTAACGCGATCGCTGCTCTCGTAGGTTGTGTAAAAAATTGTACACAGGATTATGAATAAAAGCTTAAAAATCACAACCTGAGTTGAAATCTGAGAGTAATTTCGATTTTTGTAGGTTGGGACAGCCCCGTCGTGGTGAGCCAGTCCGTTGCTTTGGTTCTCAAAGTTGTGGGAACTAGTGTGGTTTCCCTCAGAAGGAACTGCCGAAAGGGTTTCCCGGCTTGAGGCTAGTTAGGTTTGAGGCTTTCTTTGTGTAGGTGTAGTTAGTGATGATACAAAATGAGCTTCCAGAGGCGAGTAAAAGTCAACAAGTTAGAATGGGTGGTAAACAAAGTATTCGTATTTTGGTGAAAGGGGAACGCGATGTTATTGATTCTCTACTTCCTGCAACACAAGGAGGTAGAAAGCTAGAGAAAGGTTTACAAGATTTAATCAAAGAAAAGTACGATCGCGCTTTTCAAATTGAAATTATCTACGAACCTGGTGGACGTTCCGACCTTTGGTTGCAACAGTTGAGAGAAATTCCTTTCTTAAATGAATTGCACGCTTTTGAACAGTCAGGTAGATTCTCATCTAAGCAGCTAGAGACGTTATTAACGGAACAATCTCCTACTTCTTTGCTAGCAGCAGATATCGATATTATAGTCTTTTCTACCCAGGCTGAAATTACCAAAAATCTGTGGCGACATCGCCAAACGGGTTATCTTACCGATATAGCTGAAGATTCGGAACAGCAATGGTCTGAGGTGGAAAAACAAGAGTTGCAACAGCATTTTTCTCCCACAGGTTTACTGTCTATCGAGGAATCTCAAACCAATTTTAGCCAGCTTATTCAACTGCTGAAAGAAAAAACAGGTGCGTATATTATCTGTTATAACTGTTGCGATTTTGATCCGAGCGATCGCACTACCAATTATTACCAGCAAGAAGATACGTTAAGCATACGCATTCAAAAATTAAACCTGGCATTAATCAAACTTTCCATACAAGAGGGAATTTCGATTATTGATGTAGAATCAGTTTTGGCTGAACTGGGAACTGAACAACATATATTAAAAGCACTGGAATATTCTCTCGCAGCAGAGGAAGCAATTTGTCAAGAGTTCTTGCGAGTCGTTGAGGATGTAGGATTTTTTGAACATCGTCCTCTACTGATGCAAATTGGATTGAAAAAAGTTTAGGTTAATTCAATAACTGAGGCTAAGTAAAATAGGATGCTATTAAAATGTTATTGAAAATAGTTGTTCCTCAAATCAATCGCACTATTCAAGGTGGTTTTATCCGGAGGTGGCATAAAAATGAAGGAGAATTGATTGATTATGGAGAGGATATAGTTAATATATTTATAGACAAAAATCAATTCATAATGCCTTTACTCCCACCTATCAGTATTTTATCCAATCTTTCTGAACCGGATAGCACAGTTAATGAAATTAGAGAGTTTCCTTATGGTGTGATGCGGATAATTTCTATGGATCGAGGATTTCTACGCAGTATTCTTGTTAAAGAATCAGAGTACCGAAGTATTGGGGAAGTACTTGCTTTGATTACAACTAATGAGAATGAACCAATTGTAGAGATTGAGAAAGACTCTACAAAAATTAGCACCTTTCGAGTAACTACTGACCGTGTATAGAAGATTTGATAGAAGTGAACAAATAAATTAGCGTAGATTAAAACTGAAGTCAATTTTTCTGAATTCTGTTAGAGTGAAAGACTAAAATACTTCTAGTTCTCTAAAAATATTACAAATATATTTACTGATTGTTTGATTGAGTTCTAAGGGAAAATGATCGATATCTAACATAATATTAATACCGTAATTTTTTAGGATACGATCTATATCAACAATCGAAAAATTAAGTTGACGTGATAATTCTACCAACGCTAAGTTAAATTCCTTGCGTCTTAAATTTTGCGAATTTTTGGCAAATTGATAATTATGGCTTTTTTTCCCGGGTTCTAAGGCAAGCAGGTTAAAAACTAAAATATGGGCTGATGTAGTTTGTTGAAGTTGTTTGATGATTTTAGTGTAGTTTTCAAAGAAAGCTTCAACGCTAATTTTACCCAATCGTTCAAAATGCTCTTTCAGCCAGGTTGCTGTTGATAAATTATTTAAAACCGAACTCATCGGATGATTCAACCACCATCCGCCAGGATCAACTAAAAACCCAGACTCTCGATGTCGATAGATTGTTCGGATTACATCGCCTGCAATTGAGATTATAACTACGGTTTTAGGAAATTCTTCTAATCCATTTACCCCTGGAACTGTAAACGTTTTTTCAAAAAGTCGAGGTTGAAAATAATCGGAAGTTAATTTAAATTTTTCTTTAATTTCTGCAATTACATTGACAGGGTATTCTTGGAATGTTTGCAGCAGTATATCAGAACGAGTTAAACTTGGGTCGCCATCATGGATAAGGCAGCCTTTACCCTTGAGAACCGATTGAATCATAGGAATGCTGGCAAAGATAGATGCAAGATGACACGCGCCACTTGCGTATATACCAATCTTTTTCTCTGATTTAGGTTGCGACCATAAAATTGTGTAGTTGGAACCCCAATAAATTCCACTTTCGTGCTGAGAGTTGGAGTAATTATTTCCAGGATTAGCGATCGCAACTTTTGTTGTTTTTGGCTGAAAAACAATTTGCAAGATTGAGCTAGAAGTAGCCAAGTTTGGCTCTAATTCGATAGCGCGGCGGTAATAGGTGACTGCTTCCTGTTTTTCTTTCCATCCTCCTTGCCCTAGAGCTTGGGCTAACTTGTGGTAGGCTGAAGCCAAGTAGGGGTTAAGGGCAATAGCTCGACGGTAAGCTGCGATCGCCTCTTCTAAATTCCCTTGAGTGTCGTAAAGTTCTCCTAATTGACTGTGAACTACTGCGCGATCGGGTTTGATAGTTAAAGCTTTTTTGTAGTGAGAGATTAGCTTGTTTTTATATTCTTCCATTATCCAAGTTTCAGTATTTGTTTTATCTGATTTGCCACAATCTCTCTAAGTACACCCCATGCACCACCTGCATATAAATATCTAGGTTTATAATACGGGTAATAATCGCCTTGTATGTTGCATATTTGTTGCAAGTTATGACGAGTATTTAAATATGTAAAAATATTTTGAGATATCTGGAAAACCTGTTCTTGGAACTGATGGTTTTGGATAAGTTGTTGAGCTGCTTCGGTTTCTTGCATCCAATTTTGGTTGGATAAGATTTCAGCTGCAAGTGCCTGCTTTGCCATTATATACGTAGGATAAATACGCTTATGCGCGTACTGCCTGACAAAAGGGATATGTCCTGTAATGTATCGGATTGTACGATAATTACTTGCCCATACCCAATCACTTAAGATGTTTCTTGCAAGTTCTTCTTCATGGTTTACAATATCATTATTATCATTAATAATAATATCAGCATTGCTTTATGGTAGATAGTCCAAAACCATTGCTGACAGAAGCTGAGAAAGTTGAGTATCGAAACAAAGCAGCTTGCTGGAGAGAGAAGTTGACAAATAATGGCTCCGATCTCAGCCCGATTGAGATTGACTTCAACCCCAAAGTTTTTGAGTATAACCTTCAGATTCCAGCTAATTATGTACCACAGATATACTCAGGACGGGTTGTTTACTTTGCTGCTCAGGAGAAGAGTAAAGATTCTTTTATTTCCGATCTATTGCAACCTAATGCTTGGAATCGTTGGGTTATCAACGGAGTTGAAGTTTATGAGGTTCCGGGAGATCACCTATTGATGACTAAAGAACCTAATGTTTGTATTTTAGCCTCAAAATTAACTAGTTGTCTAAATCGAGCAGAACGTCAAGAAAAGGAACAGCAACAAAAACGAAAGAGAGAAAAGCTTGATTTTGAGGGAGAGCTTGTAGAGAAACAAACAGCTATGAAAAAAACTGATGTACTTGAAATTTACGATGAAGACTACGCTCAAAAGTATAATCAAAGATTTCTTCTCAATGAGCGGTCTAAAAATAACGCTGATTTTGAACAAGAAACTATTAACAAACTTTTAAGTGAAATCGGCGAAGGTGCTAGGTGGTTAGATGTCGCCTGTGGTACGGGGTACTTTCTGAGTCGCTTTCCAAATGTAGAACGAGCGGGACTAGATATTTCGCCTGCAATGCTCAAGGTTGCCAAGCAAGCAAATCCAGATTCTTTGTTTGTTCAAGGTGACTATAGAGATAAACGTCCGCAGTGGGAAGGAAAATGGGATTTTGTGTCCTGTATGTGGTGGGCTTACTGTTATGTAAAGTCGTTATCACAGCTAGAAAGAGTTGTTGAAAATTTCGCAGATTGGACATCTGAGCGGGGTGTTTGCTTTCTACCGATCTGTGAACCTGAAGAGATAGGAACTGGTAAGCTAAAACTCCCATATATTTACACAAATTCAGGAAATTTAGGTGGATATGGTGGCTCAATCCAGTTTGAAGGAGTAATTTGGAGTTGGATCGATGAAGAGTCTGGAAAACAGCATCTAAATCTGCTTGCACCACAAGTGGAATACATGGTCAACCTATTTAAAAAACACTTTGAGCAAGTAGAAGTCATTGAGTATTGTTCATTTGGGGAAGGACAAAGAAAAGCGATAGTTGCTCGTTCCAAAAGACAGAAAGATACACTTGAAACAAAAATAGCGGTTGAAAGTGAATCAACAGGATTGTTTTCATCTTTTTTCAAGATTATTCGAGGAGGTAACTGGTGGCTTTATAAAATCCCACCTTTACTAGCTATTGCTTATGCCGAAATCCTTTTGATGTATCTCCCGGTTATCCAATCAATATTAACTGTATTAGCCTTGTTATTCTCCATATCTTCTTTAGCGGCTTATGGACATATTGTTAATGATATTTTAGACATCGAAGTAGACCAAAGAGTTGGTAAAAACAATTCAATGGCTCAATTTTCATCCTGGCAGCACCTTTTACTTTGTATTTTATTTGCAGCCACAGGTTTTGTATTGCCAATCCTAATGAACTTCGGCACATGGGCAATTATATTACTAGGAATTAACTACTTGCTGCCCACTCTTTACTCTGCACCACCATTACGCTTAAAAGAAAAAGGTATATGGGGGGTAGTTAGCGATGCAGCCGGAGCACACGCCATTCCTACCTTGTTTTTTGCAGCAACTTTTTTACACCTAAGTACAACACCACAACCAGAATCTCTTATCCTGACTATTACAGCAAAAGTATGGTCATTTTGTGCAGGACTCAGAGGAATTCTCCTGCATCAACTTTGGGATAGGGAAAACGATTTAAAATCTGGTGTGAAGACATTAGTAACAAATCTTGATGTAGAAAAAGTGCGGTTTTGGATAAGTTTTATCATCTTTCCAGTTGAAATTTTACTGCTAAGTCTTCTGGTATTGGTTATTTCTCAGTTTGCTCCCCTACTGCTAGTTTTCTTTATCCTCTATGTTCTCTTAAAAACTATTAATATCAAATTAGCTTTAGCAAATGCCTTTGAACCTGCTCCTACTCGCAAAGCAAACGTAGCACTACACGATTTTTACGAGGTGTGGTTGCCTTTAGCTTTAATAACCTTATTATCTATCCGAGAACCCTTATTTTTAATATTGCTGTTATTACACATAATTCTGTTTTATCCGTCTATCAAACAAAGGACAAAGGATTTAGTTCAACTCATGGTGTCTGGACTAAAAGGTCTTACTAACTTAGTTAAATTCACTAATGAATATGAGCAGAAAGTAGATTTTTTGCCTACAAATCAGCAAAATAAACAAGGAGTGGAACAATTGCAAGCTCAATTACACACCTCGCAAACAGAATTTACAAAACTAAATTCTCATCTACAACAGACTCAAGAGCAATTAGAACAGATTCAAGCTAAACTCCAACAAACTCAGGGAGAACTACAGCAATCTCAATCTCAGCTACATACCTCTCAAACTGAATTGCTACAATCTCAGTCTGATTTACAACAGACTCAAGAGCAATCCGAGCAGATTCAAGCTCAACTGCGACAGACTGAGAAAGAATTGGCACAATCTCAGTCTCAACTACATATATCTCAAACCGAGTTGGTACAACTAAAGTCATATCTCCAACAAACTCAGGGAGTAGAGGGAATAATCAACTATTATCGCTCTCGCATCGCATCCAACCCCGATGATATCCAACTTTACCATCAGGCATTGACAATTAAGCCAGATGATACTCAAATTTCTTTGCAGTTAGGCAATGCTTTAGTTCGACAAAATCGCTTTTGTGATGCGATCGCATCTTACCAAACCGCACTACAATTTCACCCAGACAACTTTGAAATATACTTAGAATTAGCAAAGACTTTAGAGAAAGATCGGAAATGGGAAGATGCGATCGCTTCTTATCGATGTGCGATCGAACTCAATCCAGATTACGCTTGGTCGCACAAATACTTAGGAGATATACTAGCAGAACGCGGTCAAATTAACGAAGCAAGCCTCTGTTACCGTCGTACTTTGCAGCTTCAACCGAGAATTTTCTGAATTTAAAGTTAACTTCCTTTCCTTATGCTACCTGATGTGACTCTACAGGAAAACTCGATCGGGTTTTATTGAGTCAGTCAGAACTTACAGGAAAAGGTAACGGTTAAGTAGGTGGATTGGATTACCTACTTAGTAATGTCCTAATCTACAAACTAAAAAAATACCATCATAATTGTCGTACCGCAGCTAATTGAAAATAAAACATCTGTGTAATTAATTTTGCTTTAACTGAGTAGGTCAATTGAGTGATATATCTTAGCATTTATTTGAACATCAGCCAACTCTAACCATTCAAAAGAATCAAGCTGTGCTATTGATTCTTTAAACTCTAACTTAGCTTTTTCAAAATTTTTGACATGAATAAAATGCATAACTTTAGCTGCTAGAATATTCGGCTGCATTTTCTTTGCTGTAATGTCTAATGAATAATCAAAAGCGGCTTCAACTTCAGTTTCCGAAAAACTATCAAATGAATATGAATTTTGTAACAAATCATTGGGAATCAGCTTGACATAGCGAAAAGCTCTAGAGGAATAAATGAAGGGATGCTCAATCGGCACTAGATACTCTCGCAAGCGATACATAATTAGATGAATCCAAGAAGTATAGTAATGAGCAAAGTCTTGGTGGATTACCAGAGATACTTCTGGAATCAGATAGGGAAAGAAATTTTTGATAATACTATTTGTTAATTCCCAGGATTTCATAGCATCAATAAAAAGACACTCGATTTCACCTTGTTGCCAGCCAATTTCTGCAAGATCCCCAGGATAGACATGAATAAGATGACTCCAAGGATGAATTCGCTCCAGGTATTCGTTTAGAAAACTATCTCCATCTTTGTACTTTCCTTCTAACGAAGTGCCGATGACACTTTGCGGCATATTAGCCTGTGAAGACCAAATAAAAATATCGTAAACATGAATGCGTTGGTTTTTGTTAGTTACACAGGAATTAGCCTCAAGTCCCATTGCTAAGGAAATGGTTGATGAACCAAACCAGCAACCGAGTTCTACAACCTCTCCTCTACCTGAATACTCATTTTGGGCATAGTTCTCTAAAAAGAGTTGCTCTGTTAAATGGGTCATACCCAGTATCCATCGCCTGGGTTCACTTTTATCTAGATGACTTGCAGGTGATGTAGCTATTTGATAAAAAGCTTGCTTCATGTATTCAAATCTTTGATTCAGCAAGCGTTGATTTACAAAATGGAGAAACTCTCTCATCGGTACACCGAGTTTCTCAGGGTAGGCTGAGATAGCTTCAATCATCGCTTGTGCAAGAGATAGCACGTTCTCCGGTATGAACCAGCGCACACCATCCGTGCGTCCAATTAGATTGAGAGTTTCTCGAAATCCACCTGTATCGGAAACAATTAAACTGACAGGTAATTGTCCCATTTCTAATGCTGTATGGGGAAAGTTCTCTTGGCTACTGGTGAGACAAACGATCGCACAATGCAATAAATTTACTAATTGAATCGCTTCTTGACTGAACAAATCAGTCACAATAGTGTAACAACATTTAGAGCCTAACTTTTGTTTAATATATTGCTGGCTATCTAAACCTTGTAAACCCTCTGCTTGCAGCTCAACGTTCTTACCCAGAAAGATGATATGAACTTTTTCAATAACACTGCTTTCTAGTAGTTTGATTGCTTCTAGGAAAGTAAAAAGCCCTTTTCTCTCCTCTAATCGTCCAAAAAATACAAGGGGAATTTTATCTTCATCAACCAGCCATTGTAAATCATTTCTGGGCGTAATTGTTTTCAATGGTTGTTCAATAACTGAAAAACAATAAGGTAAATGCTTTGCATGAGATGTTTTCCAGCCATACTTCTCTACTTTCTCTTTGAGAAAATGCGACAAAAAGAATGCTAAATCTGCCTGTTCAAAGGAATACTGCTCATAATGGCTCGTTTGCCAAAACCAGTCAGGATGAGAATGTGTGTACCTTGCATGGGCTTCTTGCAGCCACTCCTGTCCACTATGCAAAGTAACAGCCACCACACAATTTTCTCCTAAAATGGCTGTTTGCTTGGCTTGAACCGTGCGGTATCCCAATCCCAGCATTTCTGGAAATTCAATGTAAATATAAGTATTAGGAAATGTAGTGGCGATCGCAGTCACAAAAAACAGCGCACAATAGTTCTCGTAGTCTACCCATTCTCCATGCTGCAACTGAGACAAAATTGCCAAGTGAGTCGGCTGTAATTCTAGTACATCCATACATTCACTCGTCGAAAAGATATGTTTCACTGCGGGAATAGTTGACTCTCCAGCAAACTTCTCTTGACTTTGGCAAAGCAGTAGCACAACATAAAAGTCTTCTGCTGCTAATCTCTCACTGAGAGTGCGGTAGTAAGTGCCAATTCCACCATTCCTAAAAATACCTTCGTATTCGGTTGTGACAAGTAATGCTATTCGTGTAACTGCCGGGGGCAATTTGTCTTTTATTATCTGTTTGAAGCTGACTTCAAAGTTGTTATTATGATGATTTTGCAGCCTTTCCTTTTGAAAAATTAGATTGAGAATTTTATTAGTAAATGCCAAAGGTTGATTCACATTTGCTTCGCTAAAGTACTGCTGTAAAAGTTTCTCTTCATTTGAGTTTATTTTTTGAGAAAGGAATTTTTCTATGTCTGCTGGCTTCATTGAATTTAGGATATATTGCTGTCAGATTGAATAATACTTGTTATTAACATTTAACAAACTAAATGTACGAATAACATTTTCCCAGGTTTTTAATGAAATTATTAATATTTTTTTATATATCAAATATTAGTGAGTTCAGAAGTTATAGGAGCGATCGCCTTTATTTTACGCTTCTATTCAGGCAGTCGTTTTAAGTAAAGATATGTGAAATCCGGAAAGTTAATAATCAAATTCTGCTATCATCCATCTGTTTTTAGCAGGAAACTCAAACTAAAAGCGAAAAGTATGAGACTTGTATTTTTACATAATTTAAATATTACTTAATAACCTTTCTTGGAGAAAATTAAGTGAACCTCTCTCGTAGGTTGTTAATCTTTGTTAGTCCCAACAAAACTTGGTTGTCACCTTGTATTGCGGCTTCGGTATTAGCGTTTATTAGTTTTCCTGGCTGGCAAAAGTTTTTTACTAATCTAACTTTGCCTGTTCAGGTTGAAATGACAGCAGACGATGTTAAAAACGTTAAAGCTTACTGGGATAACCCAGCACTTCATCCTAATGCTTACAAAATAATTCCGATCAAATCAGCAAAAACTCCTACTAATCAAACCTCTTCTACTGATTGGCGTATTAAGGTTGAAGCGTTAGCAGAAAAAGCATCTGACGCTAAAGGTTCTGAAGTCTGGATTGTAGATATCAGAACACCGGAAAACCAGATTAACTGGTCAAAAGCGTTAATGGGTGTGCAAAAGTGGGAACTAATTGACAATCAATACGGACCTCAAGGTAAAATAGCTGCTGCTCGCGCTGGGCAACCGCAATCTTTAGAAGTGCTAGTGAAAGGTAGCAATTTAACTATCACATTATTGCGTAGCCCTTGGAGCGGTAAAGTGCGGGTAACAGCCAACAGCCAAGCACGCGAAACCAATTTATATGCTCCTAACAGTGCTATTGAAAAGCTGTATTTTGAGCCGAAAAAAAATCAAAAATCTGAGCTTTACGAAATTAAAGTTACTAAAACACCTTGGCATCGACTCAAGTTTGTTCCAGATGCTGCTAATTCCGATCAAGTGAAAATTGACTCCATTCAAATTGGGAATTTAAAAATTCAACCTGAAGCGAATGGAGAGTTTATTTTACCCTTCTACTTTTGGAATCAATTTAGTTGCGCTCTAGCTGCTACAGCTATCAGTTTTTTAGGGTTAACAATTTTATTTATCAGTATCGTAAATATCCAGCGACGAAATCCTCAATTTATTAGCTGGCAATGGTTCGATAAGCATCAGATGCCCAGAGCGATAATCAAACTTAAAATTGCAAATAAACAGACGCTAATCGTACCGTACAAAGCCCTCAAATACTTTCTGATTTCCTTAATAGTCTTAGTAAGCGGTCTTTGTTTAATAGAAGGTTATCTTGACTACATAGAAAAGAGCAAAATAATTCGATTGGGATCAACGCAAAAATATCAGGTTGCCTCTATGTCTTTGCTGGCAACCTCTGTCACTCAAGCTAGAACCCAATCAGTAGGGCAGCGTCCACAACTATCCTCCTCAGCATGGCAACAGGAAGACGATCGCATTAATCACAATAACAAAGAAAAAATCCTAACATCCGGTACGGTCAGGAATCCAGCACAAGGAGAGTGGATTTGGCGGTCAAAGGGATTTCCTGTTAGTAAGGTAGCAACGAAACCCAAACGTATTCTTGTGATGGGAGACTCTTTTGTATGGGGTGATGGCTATAGTAATATGAATGATATTTGGTGGCGGCAATTACAGCGAGAATTAACTCGTAGAGGCTACGAGCAAGTAGAGGTAATTGCTGCTGGATTGTGTGGAGCTTCAACCCACCAAGAGTTAGAGCAAGCACGTAATCTTGTTCGAGTTTATAAACCAAACTTAATTATTTGGGGTTATGTAACGAACGATCCCGATGAAGGGGTTATTGAGCCATTTAATTATAAGTTCGTTAATCAAGACCCAATAATAAGGTTGATTACAACCTTAAGAGATAAAGCTGTTTTTCCGAGATTAAATACACTTCTGTTTGAGGCTCGTTCTCGAAAAGTTCCAGGAACAATGGATGAAAAAAGATTTGGCTATGAATATAGTCAATGGAAGTTAAAATTACTTGAAGGTAAAAATTTTGAGCTTTACAAGAAAACAGTAAAAGAACTAGGGCATTTTCAAGTCAGTAGCGGTATCCCTAGATTTGTAATGACTTTGCCAACTTACCCTGATCGTGCTTACTTCACTACTCTATACAGCAAAATTATCCCCCTATTTAAGGCAGAGAAAATAGCCATATATAACATCTTAGAAAATTTTCTCAAATTCTATTCAGGCTTTAACTCAAATCCTATTTATGCCACATTAGATCCTGTTTCCACTTGGCGCATCAATCCAGCCAATGGACATCCTGGCACTACCGCGACTCATTTTTATGGGGAACAAGCCGCAGACATTCTCGAAGCTGATTATCCACAAGTATTAGGTGAACGAACTCCTCCAGCTAAACTACCAGCGATTCACATCAACGATTGGGTTCCTTACAACCTAAATCTAGTTGCAAGTTCTACGGGAATTTACACCTTTAAGTATCCTGAATCAGAAGAATATATGCTGCGTTTGCCAATTGGTAAACCCTTTGTGCAGCTAAATTTAGAAGTTCCTGTAGCCATTAAAGAAATTCGTCTTTCAGGAACTGGATTAAAAGCAGCGTCTTTGGATATAACAGCCGTAGATTCTCAACGCCAATTTGACGACGGCACTATTTACTCTTTTGAAGAGAAGCAAGGAACATCTTTAGTTTGGAATTTGGAGGGACAGTCATCTGCAAAATCTGCTAATACAATTCGACTGTCAGCCAGCTTTCAAAATAATGATAGACAACTCACCCTAACCCTAATTCCAGGTGCAGGGAGGCAACCATGAGCAAAATACGGATTCTCGGTATCTCTGCTTATTACCATGACTCGGCGGCGGCTTTGGTCGAGGATGGTAAAATCATTGCAGCAGCCCAAGAGGAAAGATTTACCCGCATCAAAGCAGATGCAGAGTTTCCCCATCATGCTATTGATTATTGTCTAGAAGCTGCGGGAATCGACGAACATCAGTTAGATTATGTTGTTTTTTACGAAAATCCTGTTGTTAAATTTGAACGCTTACTCACAACCTATCACCTAACCGCTCCCAACAGTTGGCGGAGTTTTTTGAAAGCATTTCCCGACTGGTTAACCCGAAAACTCTGGCTAGAAAGTGAAATTGCCAAAGAAATGGGGATTAAAAAACGGATTTACTTTTGCGATCATCACCTTTCCCATGCTGCTAGTGCGTTCTTTCCCTCTCCCTTCTCAGAAGCAGCTATTCTTACAATTGATGGAGTCGGCGAATGGTCTACTGCTACTTTTGGGATAGGACAGGAAAATCAAATTCAATTGCTAAAAGAAATTCGGTTTCCTAATTCCTTTGGTCTGTTATATTCAGCCTTTACTTACTACACCGGATTTAAAATCAATAGCGGCGAGTATAAACTTATGGGTTTAGCTCCCTACGGAGAACCTAAATATGCCGATTTAATCAGAGAAAAGTTAATTCACCTCAATTCTGATGGTTCGATTATTTTGAACCAGTATTACTTTGATTATGTCGGCGGTTTAACAATGACAAATGACCATTTTCACCAACTATTTGGCAGCGCACCCCGTTCACCAGAATCGCTGATTACTCAAAAAGAAATGGATATTGCCGCCAGTATCCAAGTTATCTTGAACGAGGCCGTTTTAGCGATCGCACTCTACATTCATCAACAAACCCAGCAGGAAAATCTCTGTTTGGCGGGAGGTGTGGCGCTCAATGTAGTGGCAATGGGCAAATTATCCCGCGAGGGGCCATTTCGCCAATTATGGATTCAACCTGCGGCTGGGGATGCTGGGGGTGCATTGGGAGCAGCTTTATGGTTCTGGCATCAAAAACTAAGTAACATGAGAACTCCCATTCAACCTGATGCGATGCAAGGAGCTTTTTTGGGTACTAATATCTCCCCTGCTTCTGAGTTAGATGATGCAATGCTAAAGCGTTTAGAAGCCGTTTGGCAGACTCATAGCGAGGAAGTACTGCAAGGATTAATTGCTCAAAAATTAGCAGAGGGTAAAGTTGTCGCAGTCGCACGGGGACGAATGGAATTTGGGCCGCGGGCTTTGGGAGCCAGGTCAATTTTAGCCGATGCTCGCTCTCCATATATGCAAAGCCATATAAATTTAAAGATTAAGTTTCGTGAGAGTTTTCGCCCTTTTGCACCGATGGTATTGGCAGAAGATGCAGCAGAGTATTTTGAGATTCAGCAAGAAAGTCCTTATATGCTGCTGGCTTATCCGGTGAAAGAGAGCAGACGGCTACACGCAGCAACAGAGGGTCTATTCGGCATTGATTTACTAAAAGTGCCACGTTCGGATATTCCGGCTGTAACTCATGTAGACTACTCGGCTCGTGTTCAGACTGTGGATAGCGATCGCCATCCCTTTATGCACGGAATATTAACCCAATTTAAAGCTTTAACTAGTTGTTCTGTAATTGTTAATACATCCTTCAACGTCCGAAGTGAACCAATTGTGAATACAGCCGAGGATGCTTATCGTTGTTTTATGGTAACGGAAATTGATTACTTGGTTATTGGCGATCGCTTTTTTGACCGGAATGCCCAAAAACAGCAACCTCTTTCGGATGAAGAACGCACTCAATGGCTGAGGAGGTTTGAGCTTGACTAAATTCTCTTATTTACAAAGATTGAAGCAACGAAAACATCTGGCTCAACTTAAAGAACAGATTGTTTTTGGGCTAACTCTGGGTTGGTTGATGACGCTTGTTGGTGGTTTTCAGTATTTCTTTGCGATCGACAGCAATGATAATTTCTGGAAAGCCATTCTTTATATAGGAATAGGGTTAATAGCAATCAGTCTTATTCTTCCCTCTGCTATTTCTTTGTTCCAGAAATTCTTGCAAAAGCTGACAGAAAAGATAGGTGAAAAAATATTTATATTAATTCTTTTAGCTAGCTACTTTTTATTTATTTTACCGATAGGAGTATTGCTAAGAAGACAAAAAACAAATAATTCATTCTATGCTTGGCAAGATAAATTTCTGGCTCAAGTTGAAGGATGGATACAGTGGGAAAGTCAAGAGGATATACAACCGCTTCAGCTTGGGGCTAAAAAGCGTCCTTTAATGCTACAACTATTTTGGGTAGTTGCCTATTTCATTCGTAACGGGCATTACTTATTACTTCCAGTGCTAGTTTTGCTGCTAGTTTTAGGTTTAATTCTGTTCTTTGTGAAAGCGTCTGCTTTTGCTCCCTTTATCTATACCTTGTTCTGATTTTAGTTAAACATAGATAATTTATCTAATGTAAGTCAGGCCAGTAGTGGCGTGGCAAGCCTAAAATAGTGTATTAGATGTAGGCTAGATTGACGCTAGGAAACCCAACATGGATCTTGCAAGCCCAACATATATATCGGTCTTGGGTGGAGCAATAGCGCAACCCAACCTACAATTTTTTGATCCTAACTGTTACGCTTTTCCTTTACAGCTTCAACCGAGGATTTTCTAAATTTAACTAAATATGACAGACCAACTAGAAAAATCAATTTATCATTACCAAAAAGCTCTAGTTATTAAATCTGATAATGCTGCTGTTCACAGTAAATTAGGACAATTATATGAAAATCAAACTAAAATTGAAGAGGCAATTTATCACTACATAAAAGCTATTCAGTTTGACCCAAGTCATTTTCAAACATACTGGAAACTAAAATTCTCTTTATTGAATTTAGATCGGTTACCAAAAACAATCGATTCTAGTTTATTAGAAGCAGGAATTAGTACCTTGCGTCAGTCAATTCAGCTTCAACCCAATTTTTATTTTGCTCATACTGTCTTGGGCAACTTACTAACTCAACAAGGCAAAATAGAGGAGGCAATAGCTTGTTACCAAACTGCCAGTTATAAACAAACACTATTATCTTATCCCGAATTAGTAGAAAAGCATTGGAATTATCATCAAAAACGACAGCCAGATTTTCTGATTACGGGTTTTATGAAATGTGGTACTACCTCCCTTTATTCGTATCTAAGCTCTCATCCTCAAATCCTACCTGCCGTTGACAAAGCACTTCGCTTTTTCACAGATTTTTTAGACCAAGGACTTGATTGGTATCTAGCTCATTTTCCTGCTATTTTAGACAGTAGGAATTATCTGACTGGTGAAGCCACTCCTATATACATTAATTTTCCTAGCCTAGCTAGTAAAATATATGATTGCTTCCCCAATATAAAACTGATAATTCTTTTAAGAAATCCAGTAGAGAGAGCGATATCTTCTTATTATCATCAACATCAAGCATACGGTCATTATAAACTAATACAGGGTAGTATAACTAATACTATAGAAAAAGTTTTAACGAGATTACATAATTTGCCAAGTTTATTATTGCTTGAACCATCAGTTCTTAAGAAGAATTACCAAAATGATTACATAGATGATGTATTGTTGCCTCATTTAGTAGGCAGTTTATATATATATTACATAAAACAATGGCTAAATATTTTTCCTAAAGAACAAATTTTAATTATCAAGAGTGAAGACTTGTACAATAATCCATCAGTAACGATGAAGCAAGTTTATGATTTTCTGAACTTACCTCATGCTCAACTGAGCGAATATCGCAATTCAAATCCTGGTTCATATCCTCCCATTAGCAATGAATTACGCGGTCAGTTAGTAGAGTTTTTCCGTCCTTATAATCAGCAACTAGAGGAATATTTAGGGATGAACTTTAAATGGGATTAAGACAAATTATACATAAACAAATATAAAGCTAAAATAGAACTGATACCAATACTGCGTAGGTTTTGAAGATTTGTAGGTTGGGTTGAACTTTAGTGTTACCCAACAAAGCCCTGGAAATGTTGGGTTTCGTTCCTCAACCCAACCTACACATTTTTATTTTTTAGCCAAAACCTACGCAGTATTGGAACTGATACTAATCACGAAAATTCTGATACAGATATAGCATTTTCCAGGTAAATGCGGTACACGCTTGGGAACCGTATGAACATTGTTGTGCCCATACGAGCAATAATCATCTTTCTAACTTTAGTGGGCTTTATACCCACAATTGAGGTTTTTATTGATACTCCTAACCTTCTGCCTTCTCCTATCGGAGACGCTCCGCAAACGTCCCTCTGCCTTTCTTTATAATTATTCCCAATTAAATTTCATACCTAGAAAATCTTCTAACTTCTGATTGTGCGGTTGAAAAAAATCAGATAATTTTTTGCGTAATTCGTCGTTATTTTTTGAATAAGAACCAGAATTAACCTTGGGGTATTCTGAAAGCGAGTAATCAGTTATTTCTAAAAAATTATAAACCTGTTTCATAGTTTTATCTGTTTGATTATAAAGGTCTTCACTTCGCAAAATTAGAAACTGTTCTCTCGGAAAAACAGCCATCCATTTTTCTAAGAAATAGAAGTATAAACCAACCCAGAGATATCCTTTTTCTGTTTGCCAGTATTTCTCAATGACCTGAGTGGGGTCTGCCATACCTTTTAAGATTTCCAATTCGGAGGTCATCGCTACTTCTAAAGAGCGATTTTCTCTCATGCTTCTAAGATGCATATTGTATTGAGAAATTGCTCTGGTAACAGGGTTACGTAATATAGCAATTAGCTTGATTTTGGGAAATAGCTGAAATACTCTTTTTTCAACTTCATAGCTACCGAGATACCAAGGAGTTGCTTCTCCGGTTAAAAAGCCTCCTTCTACAGGAAGGGGAGGAAAATGAGCTAGATACCAATCAACTCCGAGGTCAAATTTTTTATTAAAAAAATGTAATTCTTTGTCGGTAGCTGGGAGAATTTGAGGGTGTTGGCACAGATAATAGTAAAGCGAAGAAGTGCCAGCTTTACCCATGCCAATAATCAAGAAACTTACATCATCAATTTTAGGAGAATTTATGTACTTAGTTGTAATTTTTTGACTCAAATAAATTGTTCTATAAATGGCAGTTTTATAGGCAGTAATTGCCTCAGATACTTTACCTTGTGCAGTTAACATATCTCCTAAAACTACATAAGCATAGGGTGAAGTTAAACATCCTTGAATTAGTTGATGATAGAAGGTGATTATTCTCTCTAATTGGTTGGGTTGAGGGAAAAAACAATAGTTGATTATACAATTCAATGTAAAATAAGATAAAGATAAGGATGGTTCAATTTCAATCGCTTTCATATAAGCAGTAATTGCCTCATCCCATTGCTTTTTTTCTTTGAAATCATATCCCAATCCAATGGCATCCTTCCATGTCTTCGCATCAGCAGCCGTTTTCACTGTCTCAGAACGTGACAGGAGCAGATGAAAGCTTTCATAATCCAATTTCTTTTGGAGAATATTTTGAATGGCAGTAATTTCTTCTCCTTCAAAACCTAAAGTTTGTAATATCTTGTTTAAGATTTTAGGTACTGATGCTAAATCTGGTTGAATTTGCAAAGCTTCTTGGCAAACTTCGAGAGCTTTCTCTAATTCTCCTTGTTCATAATAAAGTTCGGCTATTTTGTCATAAATGGCTAGGTTGTCAGGCTTTATCTGTAGAGATTTTCGATAATGAGTTACTAATTTTCTTAGCTGGTATTCCATAATTCCTGCTTGGGCTTTTAGCTTTATTACTACTTTGAGCTTTTAATAACTTGAATTTGTCCATCCCCAGGCAAATTACACAATCCAAAATGAGAGTGATGATTGAAGGTGTAATGGGGTGCAACATAAAAAACACCTACCTTTTCATAAACATCACAAATCTGAATACGGCTGTTAAATTCCGCTTGGGGAAGTTCATCAATGCAAGCATAATCATCAGCGTGCATTGTTACTAAAGCAAAACCGAGAACGTATTCACCCGGAGCGATACTAAGGTTAATACTACGACAAAAACGCACGCGATCGCCATGATGAACTTGCTGAGGAACGCTAACCTTTTGCAGACAGGAAGACTTACTATGAATTACCACATTAAACTTATTAGTAATCATGACAACAGCAATTGGTACACCAATAGTTTCCTTTAGTTGAAATTCGCAACAAAAATAAGCTTGTTCGCCTTGCAAAAAATTGACGCAACCCTCACCCTTAACGTTACAAATAGTGTAACTAATTAGTTGAGCATAATTTGCCTGGGGAAAAGAAACAGGAATAAAAACTTCATCAGCAGGCCAAAAAAAATCATCCGGCATTTCTAAAGGTACTTCTACCTTTTCTTGAAGAACAGTCGGAGAAACATTATTAGCCAAGCCCATCTTTAGTTGATGGAACTTAATAATACCTTTCATCGATTCTCCTTGAAAGATTTTTTCTCCACGATGCAGTACAATCACTTCTTTACAATATTGCTGTACCGATGCTAACTGGTGAGTCACTAAAATAATCGTAATCTGCTTTGCGATCAGTTCCTCAAGCCGGGCATAACATTTCTGTTGAAAGAAAATATCTCCAACTGCTAAAACTTCATCTAAAATTAAGACATCACATTCCAAAAACGCAAATAAAGAAAAAGCTAATCTTGTCTTCATTCCCGAAGAATACAACTTCATGGGACGGTCAAAAAAATCTCCCAATTCCGAAAAATCTTCAATTTCTTTTATTCGTTCTTGGACATATCCTTCAGGAAACCCCAACAATTCAGCGCTATAAATTGCATTTCCTCGTCCACTAAGTTCGGGATTAAAATCAGTTCCCAATTCTAGCAGTGAGAGAACTTTACCCTTTAATTGGTAATTTCCTGATGTTGGCTTTAATACCCCAGTAATTATTTTTAATAATGTACTTTTACCCGCGCCATTTTCCCCAATAATACCAAAAAAAGCTCCTTTATGCACTGTAAAGGACACATCTTTCAACGACCAAAAAGGCTGATGATAAGTGTTATTTCCCAAACTTAACCATTCTCTAGCACGATGCCAGGGATTTGGATAAATCTTAAAACATTTACTTAAATTATTCACCTGCAAAATAATATCATCACTCATATATAGAAATCTGATTTGATTATTGAAGAAATCTAAGTATTAGTAGGGTGGGCAATGCCCACCGTATCATGGTTTTGGTGGGCATTGCCCACCCTACGTATATTTCAAAAATCAAATACTGATCCTATAGCAATCCTATTTGATTTGTGAAAATCGAGAGGCTCAGATCCCCGAATTCTTAAGTCGGGGATCTATTAGTTCAATGATTTAGGACTGCTATATCACATCTCTAATCTCATCTTGGAGTTTTTGATTGACAACATTACCTAACCAAACAAATAAAGCGAGCCATCCCAGCATAATTAGCCAAACATGAAATCCTGGCATTTGATTTTCTAAAATGATATTGCGAACTGACTGAATATATGCATAGGGTGGATTCAGATAAAGCCAAGGTAAAATATTTTTGGGAATAATGGATTCTGGATAAAAAATAGGTATCATCCAACTCCATAAGGGAATTAAAAATTGTAAAATCTGCTTGACATCGGGAAAAAGAGTTTGCAAGTTAGCTAAAATTAATCCCATACCAAAACCTAAGCCTTCTAAAAGTACTCCCAACACTGGTAATAACAATATTCCAAAACCCAGATTCCCACCTAACAAAATACCAACAGGAAGCACTAAAGCTAGGTAAATAAACAGCAGAAATAGCGAAGTTAAAGAGACTTTAGCCACGAAAACCTCAGAAGGAATTGCTAAACGTCGCAGATAAATAGAATTTTGTACAAAAGCATTGCTACCACTCGCAATAGTTTCCGCAAATGTCCGCCAAGGTAGCAAGCCAGCCATCAAGTATAAAGCATAGGAACTCCCCCGCGCACCACGAGAAAGTAGTAAAGAAAATACAACTGTGTAAATGAGAATTTCGCACAGAGGATTAATAATGTTCCAAAGGATACCTATACCCGTTCCAGCATAGCGGTAACGCAATTCATACCAAGCGTTGTACCAGATATAGCGCCGATACTTATAAAGATTATTTAAAAACCAGTGCTTTTTCATACGTAAGATTTGTATAGAAATATTAAAGGTACTCGTTAAAACTTAGTTAATGTAGTATTAAATACTAAGCACTAACAACCGAGATAAATCCTAGCAGTTCCCTTACTCCATGTCTACAGTTACACCTTTCTCTAGCGTCAGCGAATTTATCAATTTGCTGGAAACGAGAAAACAAAAGTTTTATACTTCAGTGGTATATAATCCGCCAGTCGTATCAATTATTTCTTCATTTTTTAATGCTCATGAATATTTTGCAGCTACTTATGAGTCTGTAATCAATCAAACTTGGCAAAATTTTGAATGGATCATTGTTGACGATCGCTCAACATCCCCAGATGCGATCGCTCTTTTTGATTCCTTACCAGCTAAGTCTGCAAAAATCAAAACGCTCTACCATCAAACCAACAGGGGGTTAGCGGCTGGGAGAAATAAAGCGATCGCTCATGCTAGGGGGAAATACCTCTTCTTTATGGATTTGGACGATCTGCTAGATCCTACCTGTATTGAAAAATGCGTTCTTTTCCTAGAAACTCATCCAGAATTCTCCTTCGTCAACTCTTATTCTGTTGGTTTTCAAGCTCAAGAATATTGGTGGACTCATGGCTTTAATCAACCATCGCAATTTATTCACCAAAATTGGATTACAGGTAGATTACTTTATCGGAAATCCGACTTCGATTGTTTGGGAGGATTTGATGAAAACCTGAGATTTTACGAAGATTGGGAAAGATGGCTCAAAGCCATAACCAACAATCAAAAAGGTTGGACAATACCAGAATACCTAGATTGTTATCGTCGCCTTGATTCTGGCTTATTAACAACGTCTAGAGCAAATATTACAGAAGAAAAACGAATTGCAGAGTTAATTCGCTCTCGCCATCAAGATTTTTTTAATAACAATTATATTCCCGATATCACTATCCACCGATGTGATTTTGTTGCTCATAGCTGCTCCAAAAACATAGATATCGTTAATTCTCTTGAACATAACGAATCCAGCGTACTTTGCTTTTTCCCTCACTTAGAAGTTGGCGGTGCTGACAAATTTAATATCGATTTAGTTACTCTACTAGCTGCTCGTGGTTATGAACTGACTATTATTACAACTTCAAAATCAGCACATCCTTGGCAGAAACATTTTTATGAGGTGACAGCAGATATATTTCACCTGTGTAACTTTTTAAAAGACAGTGACTGGTTAAGTTTTATCAAATATATTATTAAATCACGTCAAATTAATATTGTTTTTATCTCAAATTCCTATATTGCTTACTATTTTTTGCCCTTACTGCGTCACGAATTTCCTGATGTCGTTTTTGTTGACTTTACTCATACTATAGATCCTGGTTGGCGAGGCTGTGGATATCCACGCCTTTCCTGCCAATTCAGCCAATTCTTAGACTGGCAAATCGTATCTAGTCATCACCTTGCGGAATATTATCGATGTTTGAATCCGCAAACCGCCGAGAAATTGCAAGTCTGTCATACCAATATCAATACTGATAAATGGGTGCAGGATAAAAAGCAGCGTCAGGAGGTGCGATCGCATCTGCAAATTCCCGATGATGCAGTTGTCATCTTATTCCCAGCACGATTAGTAGAACAAAAACGTCCTCTACTGTTAATTGATATTTTTCAAGAACTAGTTAATCGCTCTCTCAACATTACAATAATTGTTGTGGGTAATGGTCATTTATTACCCGAAATGCAGGCTAAAATTCATCACTATGGTTTAGAATCACACTTTCATATATTGCCGGCTATTAATCCTGAAGAGATGTTTGGCATCTATTGTGCAGTAGATATCTTGTTACTCCCATCAGCTTATGAAGGAATTTCTCTAGTGATTTATGAAGCCATGTCAATGCAATTGCCAGTTGTAGCTTCAGATGTGGGAGGACAAGCAGAATTAGTCATACCTGGAACTGGGTTTTTAGTTCCTAAAGCAGACAATGAAGAAAGTGAAGTCAAGGAATATCTGAAAGTATTAATTCCTTTAATTAAAGATAGCGAATTGCGCTCTAAAATCGGTTATTATGCGCGGCAACGAGTTGTTGAACTATTTTCCTTAGACAAGATGGGTGAACGCATAGATGTTCTATTCACTGAGGCGATCGCACTTTGTCAAACTAAGTCTCAACCCAATGCAGATTTAGCACTTGCTGAAGAAACGCTATTAATAGCGCTGGAATATCTACATCAAGAACAAGTTTTAAATCAGTTTTGGCGAGAGAACAATTTACTGAGGGAAGAAAGACACGAATTAGCTTGGAAAAAACGAGCTATGGAATCATCCAAGTTCTGGAAATTCCGGAGACTGTGGTTTAAGCTGAAGCGATCGCTACATTTGACTCAAGAAGAGGAAATCTAGGTATATGAAACGAAATGGCCTAATTTTATGGTTAACTGGACTCAGCGGAGCAGGCAAGACTACAATTGCACAGCGATTAGAGAACAAGCTCCAAGAACAAGCTTACCTAGTGGAATTATTAGATGGAGATGCTATTCGCCAAAATCTTTCTCAAGGATTAAGTTTCACTAAAGAAGACCGCGATATCAATGTCAGACGCATTGGTTATGTAGCAAACTTACTTAGCCGTAATGGGGTAATAGTAATAGTTTCTCTCATCAGCCCCTACCGTGCTGTCAGAGATGAGTTGCGTTACTCTACCAAAAATTTTTTTGAGATATATGTCAATACACCTATAGAAGTTTGCGAAGCTAGGGATGTCAAGGGTTTATATGCAAAAGCTCGCAATGGATACATCAAGTCTTTTACGGGAATTGACGACCCTTATGAAGAACCGCTCAACCCCCACATCACCTGTGATACTACCAAAGAAACAGTTGACGAGAGCGTGACTAAGATTTTGCATTGGTTAGAAGGAATGAATCAATTATCAGGGTTAGTGATTCCCATTAATTCCAGAGAAAATCTCAACTTTTCATCTCTGAAAATATGAAGATATTTTTGATTTCCAGTGAATGTCCTCCAGTTCCTGGTGGTATTGCTAGCTATGTCGGTAATATGGCGGCTATGTTTTCGGATGCTGGACATAATATCACTGTTTTTGCCCGCAGTCCTCAAACAGGAATTGAAGAAAGAAACAATCTGAAAATTATTAAAATAGTTCCTCAAGATACTTATTTATTAAATTCCACAAATGCTCATCTACGTTCTGAAACCCATCCAGCCTTTCCATATAACATCATGGGTTACTGGAGCGCTGTCAGCTATCAGTTAGCCGAAACAGTCATTAATTATATTCGCACTCACGGTCAACCAGATGTGATTGAGAGCGAAGAATATAGCGGGATTGCTTATTTTTTATTGCAAAAAAAGTTATTAGGTTATCCAGAACTACAAGGAGTACCAATAGTTCTCAACCTGCATAGTCCTCAATATCTGCTTTATCCTGCTAACAAAATGCCTAGTTATCACTTGTCTGATTACTGGGTAGGAAGAATGGAAAAGTTTTGCATCCTTGCTGCTGATGGAATTTTCGCTCCCACCCAGTACATTTCCCAACAGGTAAAAACGACTTTAAATCCTAACCTCGATATTCAAATTATTCCTTTACCAGCACCTCAGAAACTTTTATATCCAGAGAAATTACCATTATCTTCACCCACACCGGGAGATATAGTTTACTTCGGCAGATTAGAAGTCAGGAAAGGTATTATCCCCTTGTTAGAAGCTTGCAGTCAGTTGTGGGATGCAGGCATAGATTTCAAGCTTACAGCCATTGGTGGCGATACTTTATATCACCTGCAAGGCTGCTATATGAAAGCTTATTTAACAAAAAAATACCGTCAATATATTAATTCAGGAAAATTAATAATTTCTCCGCCTCTACCCCAAGCACAAATATATGAACGAGTGCAAAAAGCGTGGTGCGTAGTCATTCCTTCTCTATGGGAAAATTTTCCTAATACATGCCTAGAATCTATGCTCTTAGGTAAAGCGATTTTAGCCTCATCTGCTGTTGGACATGTAGAAATGCTACAAACAGCAGAAATGCAAGGAGGTGTAATTTTTGATTGGCAGATATCTGATGATTTCGCTCAAAAACTAAACCAAATTCTCAGTTATTCAAAAGCTGAAATTTTAAATATAGGAGAAAAAGCTCGTACTTTAATTTTGAGAATTTCGGCACCTGAAAAAGTATTATCACAACGTATAGCACATTTACAAAAAGTTATTGGGCAGCATCAAAATAGAAATATTTTTCCGTCTTTAAACTATCCACCTCACGGTAAAGTTTCTCATCCCTCATCTTTAGTTGTAGATACAGACACAAGTATAAAAGGTAGAATATCTATTTGCATTCCCTTCTACAACTGCGGACACTATATCAGTGCAACGCTTGACTCTATATTTACCTCAACTTATCCAGATCTGGAAGTCATTATCTTCAACGACGGTAGTACAGATAAAAAGAGCCTCGAAACTCTAGCAGCTATCGAACAAACATATAGTAACCTGAAAATTATTCACTCTCAAAACCTGGGTGTAGCCGCAGCAAGAAATAAAATGGCAGAGATAGCTACTGGTGAATACACCGCTTTTCTGGATGCTGATGATCGAGTTTCTCCAACTTTTTATACACAAGCAGTAAAGGTTTTAAAGCAGTACCAAAATGTCGGTTTTGTTGCTTCTTGGATTAAAGAATTTGGCGATTCAGAAAAAGTTTGGGTAGCTTGGAATACGGAATTTCCTTATCTACTTTGTCACAACACTCTTGGCGTTTGTACCGTGGTGCGAAAAGCTGCTTACCTTGCTGCTGGTGGGATGAAATCTCTATTAGCAGAGAATTTAGAAGATTACGAATGTTGGGTTAATATGTGCGAAAAAGGTTGGCTGGGAGTTGTAATTCCCGAATTGCACTATTTTTATCGCATTCGTTCTGATTCCCGTTTGCAAAAGAGCAACCGCGAGCAACTGCTCTATCTTTATGAGTTAATTGCTGCCTTACATCCTCATATCTATGAAGATTATGGTGCAGAGATTTATCATTTATTAAATCAAAATGGTGCGTCTTGGTTGTGGGATAATCCTTCACAAAATACAGTCGAACTCAATATTAATATGACGGGTATGGAAATACTCTCTCTTGTAGCCAATAAGCTCAAGAAAGTGTACAGCGATGGGGGAATATCTTTAATATTAAACAGGTTACTGCTAGTGGCAAAATCACTTTCACGAAGCTGACTTTGATATTTCAAACATCCTCTTATACCCCAATACGGTTCAGTTAAGAAGAATTGTAGCGACTGTCTTAAAAGTCAAGCGATCGTTAACAAAAAAGAGGGGGTGAAGAAATTGACGCAACTGAGGAACGCTACGCTAAATTCGGCGGTGTCTAGCAAGCTACAATTTTTTTGCAACTTATGCACTGTACAAATTAAGCATGGTATGCATTTACGAAAATAGGTCGTTTTAGGTTTTGATTAATCCAACTTTGATCGTCAACAGACTCACATGGAGGGTACAGCAGTGCTGTGCTACTACGATATATGTATATGCGGTTTTTAAAACAATGCATATTTAGAGGGCGGAGTTTCCCCGCCCCTACAGGCTTTGCGATTTAAAACTGTATCTCACTGAGATGAAAACCGCTACATTGTATATTATGAATCAGCGATCGCTTGTGGCATCATCAGTAGAAAAAAGAAATCAAGCAAGTGAACTCTACTATCGCGATTCGCACTCTCGTTTAGTCACATAATGACGGTAGCGAAACATAGCTTCTAGTTGCGTTTGCACTAACCAACCACTGACAAATTCCACTGCTTCTCCACCAGGCATAGAAAAGGAAATAGCATCAGTTAATCTGGTTTTGCCATTTTCCAGTGCAAATTCATGTCGATGTACCCAAGATTCAAAAGGCCCGGATATTTGTTCATCAATGAACAGGTGATATTTTTCGTGTTTAGTGTGACGCGCTAACCAAGTCAAGGGTAATAGGCCAAGAAATAGGCGAAATTCTGTAATTGCACCCGCCTCCAGTCCCCCCTCACGCCGGATTACTTGAACGGGTTGCCAAGGAGGAGTCAGCAGTTGTAGGATATCTGATCTTTCGTGAAATTTCCAAACTACTTCTGGTGGTGCATTAATGATTGAAGAATGTTGAAAGTGCAGCATGGAATGAAAAACCTAAAATTCAACTTTCGGATTCAGTATCAATTTCGATATCTAGGGTATCTTCATCAACCCGCACATACAAAATATTTGGGTTACAACAAACTTGACAATCTTCTACATAAGATTGCTGTCCTCCTGCGCTCAAATCAATAAAGGTTAAGTTAGGTTCACCACAATAGGCGCAGTAATACTCAGCTGTGTTTTGCATCTAGTTTTCAACTATGAATTTAATGGCTGTAGTTGCTTACCAGAAGAGTCGAAATGACTAGTGGCATCAGCCAAGTGTTTCAGTAGTGTAGACTGTGGTAGCGGCCCTTGCAAGTGACTCCAGGGTAGTATTTGCTCTGTTGACCAGTTGGTGTGGACGTAAAAATCTAAGTCGGGAATCTGTCCTTTGAGTTGTTTAAAAGCACGCTTGTAGCTACCCAGAGAGTCACCAAAGTTGCGAGTAAGTTCTAGTAGCTGGGAAAGTCGGCGATCGCCTCTCGACAACATAGTTTGTATAATAGACCAGTTATAGCTTTCTGGGCGAAACTCTATCCCTTGCGGTTTTAACTGTTTTTGTAACATCTGCAACCGCTTTTCGGCTTGTCGATTCACCCCAAACCACTGAAACGGTGTGTGCGCTTTGGGTACAAAGGTGCTGCATCCCAGTGTTAACCGCAATCCAGGAACTGCTTTTTTAATACCCCGCATCATTGCCACAGTTTGCTCTAAATCTTCTGCTTCCTCACCGGGGAGTCCTACCATTCCATAGAGTTTTAAGCTTGATAATCCCCCAGCTTTGGCGTTTATCGCTGCTTGGATGATTTCATCGTTATTTAGCTTTTTATTGATGATTTGGCGAATTTTTTCTGAGCCACTTTCTACTGCTATGGTAAGCGATCGCGTGTCTCTTTTCGCCAAAGTTTCTGCTAGCTGCACTGTCACGGTATTTGTTCGCACTGAGGCGATACTCACACGCACATCATCATACTTTGGCTGACTGATATAATCTAATAATGTCTCAAATTCAGGATGCTGGGTAACAGAAGCACCCAATAACCCTAGCCGCTTTGTAACTTGTAACCCTCTTTCAATAGCTGGAATTAATGAGCCTTCCAAGCTAGCAGTTCTAAAAGGTAAAGTGAGATAACTCGCCAAACAGAAGCGGCACATTTCAGGACAACTTCTCACCACCTCCACCATATAAATATTTTCCCATGCCGCTTTTTCTGTCACCACAGTTGAAGCTGATAGGGTATTTCCTCGATAAGTCTGTTTTTGCACAACGGCGGGAATTTCTGCGTCAATTGGTTTTATTGACTTTACCTCACCATCTGCGGCGTGATATTCCACCTCATACAAACTAGGAACATAAATTCCTGGTATTTGTGCAAGTGCTTTGAGTTGAGTTTGTCGAGGAGCGTTTCTGACTTCTTTATAAGTGGTAATAAAATCTCCCAGCAGGTTTTCCCCATCACCTAACAAAATCACATCAAAAAAATCGGCGTAGGGTTCAGGGTTAGCAGTGAGGACAGGCCCGCCACCAAAAATTATGGGATGATGATCATTGCGGGAATTTGACCTGATGGGAATTTCTAAAGATTCCAGCAAATTTAAAATATTCACATAATCCAGTTCCCACGAAATCGAAAATCCGACAATTTCCGGCTTTCTGGGTAATTGTTCGTGAATATCAGTAAATAGGCGACTCACCTGCACATCATCACGCATTGCCAAAGTTGCCCATACCACCTGATAGCCTAGGCTAGTGATACCCACAGTGTACTCATTGGGAAAAGCAAAAATCAGTGGGATAGCGTCGGTGTCTGGGGTATTGGGGGTGAATAAGAGGCGTTCAGAGGCAAATGCAGATGATGTCACAGGTGTTTTGTTGGGGGTGTTTTTAATAATCTAGGCTAATAGAAATCGCACTTGAACAGCCAAAGTCATTTTAGTCCGTGCAGGTGGTCACTGAGCTTGTTGAAGTGCGGACTTTGTTTGTGTAGCCGCCACTTCCAGTCGCCAAGGCTTCATCTATATTTAATTTTAAGCCATAGAATTATCAAGTTAAAAGATAATGTAGCAGCATTTGCCAAAATTATCGGCAATTGTTGCAGGATAATGCCATATATCAGCCACAAGAATATGCCTGTATTGAAACAAATTAACATGAGAAACGAAACATCTTTCGCTGATTTCGTCTGCCATATTTTCATCATTTGCGGTAAGAAGGAAACTGTAGTTATCGAAGCCGCAACTAATCCTAAAACTGTGACAAAATCCATTAATGCACCCCTATAAAATCATGCCATAATTTGTTGAGTGCATTAGGCGATTAATAACACACTCTACTGGTTTGTCAAGATATTTTTGAGATATTCGTAGTAAGCACTAAAGTGCTTAAAAATCAAGGACTAAAGTCCTTACTACAAACACGTATAACCATCAAAATTAATGGGACAGACTACTACTCTCATTAGATATTTTTGAAATTGGCATTTCCTAGCGAAACCTAGCAATTAATTCTTCACGGGATAATTGCAATAGTAAGGGGGTAAACTCTTCTGGTGGTAACGCTAATAAAGGTGCAATAATTGCTTGTAGTTCATTGTCTAATTCACCAAAGCGAACTTTGAGTAAGTTTTCCACTACTAAGCGTTCTCCTTGTTGAAGTCCTGTTTGCAATCCTGTTTGTAGTCCTCGTTGTTCGCCTTCTTGTATGGCCTGTTCACGGTCTTGTTGGTAAAGTGGTGCTAATCGCATAAGCAATTCCCTATCGTCTGCATCTCGATTTAGAGTAACTTGTAAGTTTTGTTGTAAGTTGTACAGCAATTCTAGCGCTGTTTTTCGGAATGGGTTAGTAGGGAGAAGTGCTTCTAGTTCATCAATTGCTTGTTTTTGCACGTTTCCCCTACCGATGATTCTCAACCACAAGGTTTGTGGAATGGTAGGTAATTGGTGAATTGCCACTATGGCTGTGCTGCTTGAACTTCGCTATAAGGTGTGAGTAATTGTTCTAGGTAGTCTTTGGCAAATTGGTCATGAATGAATCTGGTCATTTGTTGAAATTTTGGCGATGAAACCCAGTTTACTTGCTATTATTATCCTGCATTTTTTTGAGATAAGATTTAGCCCAAGAATAGCGCTGTGAATCTTTTTTTAGTAAATATTCTGCTGCTTCATGTCGCTTATTCTCATCTTTTGTACTTCTGATTACTCGTTTTTTCTCAGCATCTATATCTTCAGTTTCAGCCCCACGCTCAATGGCTTTTTCAAACCAATAATCCCCTTCTTCATAGTCATATTTGTCATAACATATAGCACCCATTAAGGTGTAAGGCTGATGACTATCAGGTTGATATTCAACAGCTTTTCTAGCACAAACTTCTGCATCAGCTAATTTATCAACATCTCTGAATGCTGCACCTCTAGTGACTGAAATGGCTGATTTGAGATTACTGTCATTGACTCTATTTAAGTCCAGATTAGTAAGTTTTAAAGCCTGTTCAGGTTCATTTGCTTTCCGCCAATAACCACTGGCTGTAGGAATATGCCATTTGTGTCCAGTACGGTTAAGTTCCTGTTCATAAAACTCTGCTTCAAGTCTGTAATACGCAAGAGCGATTTTACCGCCAGGAGATAATAGATCCTCTTCCATAAGCTGTAAAACTAACTTAGGATCTAACCGTTCTTTTTTCTCTAATTTGACCATGATCGCGTAAAATGGCTCTAGCGGAAGTAAAGGATCTACCAATCCATATTTTCTTTTAAGCGCTGCAAAGTGCTTGTGTTGGGATAAAATAATGATATCTTCATATTCATTATTTCTCAGCCAGTCAATTTCTAAATCGCTCAGAAATACTCCTGATAATATCTTTGACTTCAAAACAAAAGCATATTTTTTGTTAGAAATTTTAATTGTCTCAGGTAGTTGAGACTGTCTTAAAAAACTAATATCCTGCTCATTTAAATGAGTTTCTGAATCAAGTTTTTTAAGAATCGTATATAAATAACTGGTAGGTGATAAATCTTGATATTGGCTAGCTTTATACTTTGCCTTCAATGCAATAAATTCTCTTTTTCGTTCGAGTTCTTCAGCAATGGCAATTGTTTCGGTAAGTCCTTGCTGTTCTAACCAGTAAATTTCTGAATAAATTAATTTTTTGTCCGCATCAAGTTTTTGCAGTATTTGATATAGTTGACCTGATAAGGATGTGTCTAGGTGTTGGCTTGCTTGATACTTATTCTTTAGCTGGGTAACTTTAGCCCGTCTTGCAGACTCTTGTTTTTCAGAAATTTCTATAGCTTCAAAAAGTTCATTATTTAGCAGCCACTCATATTCAGAGTCACTTAAACTTGTTTCTGTGTCTAGTTTTTTTAGTATTTTATAAAGTGGGCTATCAGGATATGAGTCTTGATACGTGGTGGCTTGATACTTCTCCTTTAGATCAGCAAAGCGTTTTATATCTTGAACAATTACAACTGTTTGAGTAAGATGATTATCTTGTAAGAATTTGACTTGTGAATCAGTCAAACTATTTTCTGATTCAAGTTTCCAAAGTATCGGATATAAAACACTGCTTACTGATGATTCCCAATTTTTGGCAACTTTATACTTAGCTTTGAGTTGATAAAATTCAGCTTCTAGCCTTTTTGCTTCTTCTTTTTTAAATTGCTCTATCCAAATAATTTCTATTGTTTGTAAAAGTTCATGCTCTTGCAACCAATCAAACTCTAAATCACTAAGCTCAATTCCTAAATCAACTTTACGCAGTATGAGATACAGCAGACTAGAGGGTGACGAATCTTGATATTGAGTTGCTTGATACTTGGACTTTAAAGCAGCAAAATGTTTTAAGCGATTTTGAGAATCTTTGTCCATGTTGATAGCAGATGCGATCGCACTTCTTTACAGGTGTTATTCGCTACTATAACAACACTGAGAAAAAATGGCGATGAAGAAACTGTAATTTTACCTCTAGTTAATTAGAAGCTTGGGCCAATTATCTGCTCAATTGTCAAAGGACATTCAACAGGAAAAGTCTCGATAGATTTTTGAGTTTCTTTAGCTGCATCTCGACAAGCGCGGCGGTAGTATTTTTGTATCCACACTGGGTCTTGAAGAAACCGCTGCAAACTAGGAGTATCTTCCAAGCAATCTTGAATTTTATCTCGACAATTTGAGATGGTATTATCCCAGCTTTTAGTTCTGCGTTCAGGTTGATACTGGCATTTAAGCAAGTGCATTAATAGCACCTGTAAATAGCTGCCGAGTTCTTTCTGTTCACTGCGACCCAAAGCTTCTAGTTCCTCTACCAAGTGTTCGATATCTAAATCAGCCCAATATCCTTTCTTTAAATACTCGCTTTGTTGTTGTGTCCACAATAGAAAGTCTTGGTTGTAGCTCGTTGCTTTATTCATCAACGATCGCCCTTCTTTACTCAATGCAACGCTGTACTAGATATCTTAACATTGTCAAAATACCTGACACTGTCCATGATTGCGTAACAGATGATCGCACAACACTAAAGCCACCATCGCCTCAACCATTGGAACTGCGCGAGGTAACACACAAGGATCATGGCGTCCTTTCGCAGCTAATAGGGTTTCTTCACCCTCACGAGTGACAGTTTTCTGTTCTTTTCTAATTGTTGCTGTTGGCTTAAACGCAACTCGCAAAATAATATTTTCGCCGTTGGAAATTCCGCCTTGAATCCCACCAGAACGGTTGGTGACGGTGCGGATTTCGCCTTGTGCATCAATATAAAATTCGTCGTTATGTTCAATTCCTGTTAGCAGTGTCCCCGCAAAACCTGAACCAATTTCAAAGCCTTTGCTAGCCGGGAGAGACATCACAGCCTTAGCAATATCAGCTTCCAATTTATCAAATACTGGTTCGCCCAAACCTTTGGGGACATTCCGCGCTACACATTCAACTACGCCGCCAATAGAATCACCTTGTCTACCAGTTTGCTCAATTAATTCAATCATGCGATCGCCTGTTTCACCATCAGGACAGCGGACGATGTTGCTTTCTACTTGTTCTAAGGTGACGGTATTGGGGTCAACTACGCCTTCCAAATCCTTGATACGCTTGACGTAGCCGATAATTTCCACATTAGCAACTTGACGAAGAATTTTTTTAGCGATCGCACCTGCTGCAACTCTACCAATTGTCTCACGCGCTGATGACCTACCCCCACCCTGCCAGTTACGAATACCATATTTGGCATCATAAGTTGCATCGGCGTGAGAGGGACGATACTTCTGCACCATGTCGTCGTAATCTTGGGGACGCGTATTGTTGTTCCGTACTAAAATTGCAATGGGCGTTCCCAAAGTTTTGCCCTCAAACACTCCAGATAATATCTCACAGGCATCCGCTTCTTTCCGAGGCGTAGTAATCTTACTTTGTCCTGGACGTCGCCTGTCTAACTCAAACTGTATTTCCTCTGCGGAAATTTCCAATCGTGGAGGACAACCATCAATCACAACTCCCACACCACCGCCGTGGGACTCACCAAAAGTAGTAATGCGAAACAGATGCCCAAAAGTGTTGCCCATGATGTTGAGGAGATACAGTCTGGAATATGTATTTTACCTGAACTTTCGCTTTAACTTCAAAGACAAGCAAAACAAGTTGCATCAACTAAAAAACGCCCCCCGTTACCGGGAGGCGCTTTTTTTCTAAGCTATGATGCAGTTAAAAATTAACCGTTGATAGCAGGAGCAGTCAGAGCCACAGGAGCAACATCACCAGCAGCCAAATCTAGGGGGAAGTTGTGAGCGTTACGCTCGTGCATCACTTCCATACCCAGGTTAGCGCGGTTGATCACATCAGCCCAAGTAGCGATGACGCGACCTTGAGAATCAATCACTGATTGGTTGAAGTTGAATCCGTTCAAGTTGAACGCCATTGTGCTGACACCCAAAGCTGTGAACCAGATACCAACTACTGGCCATGCTGCGAGCAAGAAGTGCAGTGAACGGCTGTTGTTGAATGATGCGTATTGGAAGATTAAGCGACCGAAGTAGCCGTGGGCTGCAACGATGTTGTAGGTTTCTTCTTCTTGTCCGAACTTGTAACCGTAGTTCAAGGATTCGGTTTCGGTGGTTTCACGAACTAAGGAAGAGGTTACCAAAGAACCGTGCATTGCAGAGAACAATGAACCGCCGAATACACCTGCTACTCCCAACATGTGGAAGGGGTGCATCAAGATGTTGTGTTCTGCTTGGAACACGATCATGAAGTTGAATGTGCCGGAGATACCCAAGGGCATACCGTCGGAGAATGAACCTTGACCGATGGGGTAGATCAAGAATACTGCTGCTGCAGACGCTAGAGGCGCGCTGTATGCTACGCAGATCCAAGGACGCATTCCTAAACGGAAAGACAATTCCCACTGACGACCTAGGTAGCAAGCACATCCGATCAGAAAGTGGAATACTACTAGTTGGTAAGGTCCGCCGTTGTACAACCACTCGTCTAAGGAAGCTGCTTCCCAGATTGGGTAGAAGTGTAAGCCGATGGCGTTGGAGGATGGAACTACTGCTCCGGAGATGATGTTGTTTCCGTAGATTAAGGAACCTGCTACTGGTTCACGGATACCATCTATGTCTACAGGGGGTGCTGCAATGAAGGCGATGGTGAAACAAACGGTTGCGGCTAGCAAGGTGGGGATCATCAATACGCCGAACCAACCGACATAAATCCGGTTCTCGGTGCTGGTGATCCACTCGCAAAACCGATCCCATACGTTAGCGCTACTGCGCTGTTGTAAGGTGGTTGTCATTTTTTTATGAGTGCTTTATGTGTTTATGATTTTGGGTGAGCAATTTTGCTTACCTATGAATCAACATTAGTGGCTTTATTTATTTTTGTAAAGCATTTTTAATTAAGTATTAGTTATGACACATATATGATTTTACTATCAATCAACAAAAGAGACGCGATCGCTCGCGTCTCTAACATAGAACTCATAAAGCTGAATCAACCAGGAGGCCATGCTAGATGGCGTCCACCCAGAATATGCAGATGTAAATGGTAAACTGTTTGACCACCATCAGCACCAGTGTTGATGACAAGGCGATAGCCGTTTTGCAGTCCAGCTTTTTTAGCAACCAGCTTGGCTGTTAACAAAAGATGCCCTAAAAGAGCAGCATCTTGAGATTCGACCTCAGCTAGTTGGGTAATGGGTTTTTTGGGAATCACAAGGATGTGAACCGGGGCTTGCGGGTTAACGTCTTTGAAGGCCAGCGCTAAATCATCTTCATAGACAATGTCCGCTGGAATTTCCCGACGAATGATTTTGCTGAAAATTGTCTCTGTGGTTTCACTCATGCTGATTTAGTTATTCATCTGCTAGAGATTCTAAAGGTTTATTCTTATAGAAGAAATGCTTGCCAGAGTCTGGAGTGCATCAATTGTCGGCATCGATGCCGTTAAAGTAGGGGTAGAAGTCGATGTGTCAGGGGGATTGCCGGGAATTGTCGTTTTAGGACTCCCGGATAGTGCTGTCCAAGAATCGAAGGAGCGGGTAAAGGCAACTCTCAAAAATGCTGGTTTTGCCTTCCCTATGCGGAAGATTGTGATTAACTTGACTCCGGCTGATTTACGCAAGGAAGGGCCAAGTTTTGATTTACCGATCAGTGTGGGAATTTTAGCAGCTTCCGAGCAAGTTAGTGGTGAGTTGTTGGGTGATTATCTATTTTTAGGGGAAGTATCTCTAGATGGTAGTTTACGCCCCGTTGCAGGAGTTTTACCTATCGCTGCTACTGCCCAAAAGATGGGAATTGCAGGTTTAGTTGTCCCGGTTGATAACGCCCAAGAGGCAGCAGTGGTGAAAGGATTGGCTGTTTACGGCTGTAAAGATTTGCCTGAAGTGGCTAATTTTTTAAATAATCCGGGAGCTTACAAACCTGTACAAATTGATGAGAATGTGGGGACGTTGCATTCGACATCTTTACATTGTAGTGGTGCAGATTTAAAGGATGTGAAAGGACAAGCTCATGCTCGTCGCGCCTTAGAAATTGCAGCTGCCGGTGGACATAATTTAATCTTTGTGGGACCGCCTGGAAGTGGCAAAACTATGCTAGCAAGGCGTTTGCCGGGTATCCTCCCGCCACTGGGTTTTGCGGAAGCTTTAGAAGTGACTCGCATTCATTCTGTCGCTGGTTTATTGAAAAATCGCGGCTCGTTGGTACGCGATCGCCCTTTCCGCAGCCCCCACCACTCAGCTTCTGGCCCTTCGCTTGTTGGTGGTGGTAGCTTTCCCCGCCCTGGGGAAATTTCTCTATCACATCGAGGTATTCTTTTTCTGGATGAACTCACGGAGTTTAAACGGGATGTTTTGGAATTTCTCCGTCAACCGCTAGAGGATGGCTACGTCACAATTTCCCGCACCAAACTGTCTGTGACGTTTCCTGCCCAGTTTACATTAGTAGCGAGTACTAATCCTTGTCCTTGTGGTTTCTACGGCGATACCATACAACCATGTACCTGTTCGCCTCGACAACGCGAACAATATTGGGCAAAACTTTCTGGCCCGTTAATGGATCGGATTGATTTACAAGTAGCTGTGAATCGCTTAAAACCAGAAGAAATCACCCAACAACCGACGGGAGAAGCTTCAAAATCAGTAGCCGAAAGAGTCCAACAAGCACGCGATCGCGCCACGAATCGTTTCCAAGGAGAAGCTGATCTGCGTTGCAATGCTCAAATGCAGAGTCGTCATCTACAGAAATGGTGCAAGCTAGATGATGCGAGTCGTGGTTTATTAGAAGCAGCAATTAAAAAATTAGGATTATCAGCAAGAGCAAGCGATCGCATTCTCAAAGTGGCACGAACTATTGCAGATTTAGCTGGTGATGATGATTTAAAACCCCAGCATGTAGCAGAGGCGATTCAGTATCGCACGATAGATAGGATGCAGTGAGGGTATTGGTCAAGAGTCAAGAGTTATTGCCTATTGCCTCTAATCTCCTCGTAGCACGAAGTAAGGCTATGATTTTTATAGATTTAGTGGCAATCCCAGCTTTATGGAAATCAAAACTGTAACAAAATCAGAGACTGCAAATTTAAAAGTCAACATTTTGCTGGAGACTAGAGATGATGGTAGTGCGATCGCATCTATTTTAGAGCTTCCACAGTATCATGTCGAAGCAGCAACTCGCGGACAGGCGCTGTTGATGCTAGAACAGCTTTTGGTTCAACATCTGGAAAAAGTTGAAGTCACCTCGATGGAAATCAAATTACCTCAAACTGAGCAATCTCAAAGACCTTGGATGAAATTTGCTGGAGTGTTCAAAGACGATCCAGACTTTGACGCAGTTCAGCAGTATATTCAAGAATATCGTCAAGAATTGGATGCTGATGAGAATGCAGTAGATTCTGGTACGGAGAGGGAAGCAGTTTGAGTCTTTGGATTCTCGATACTGATAGCGTTTCTCTTTTCCAGGGAGGAAATTTAGCAATTGCTCGTCGCCTCAATATTATGGATGCCAGCGAAATAGCGATTACAATCGTTACGGTCGAGGAACAATTTCTTGGACGATTTCAAGTTATTCGACGAGCGACTTCTGATGATTTGGTTTCTGCTTATGAAAAACTACAAATAACGTTTGATAGTTTGAAAAGCTTCAATGTCTTAAGATTCACTCCTGAAGCACAAAAACTATATACGAATCTACTTCATCAAAAGATTAAAGTTGGTCGCCAGGATTTACGGATTGCCGCAATCGCTCTTTCTGTCAATGGAATTCTGGTTACGCGGAACAATCGGGACTTTTGTCAAGTACCCAATTTAACTTTAGACAATTGGACTTTATAATTTGATCGCTATAAAGTTTTAAATTCTTCCTCCAGGATGCTAGACAAACACCCTTGGGAGGATTTTGTAGTGCAGTAAATAAAGTATCAAATATATCAGGAGTAAAGCGACATCCCCTTAGCAGGAGACTTGTTAAATGAATTTGCAGTCGATTTGGCAGCTGTTGCAAGAGACATTGAAAGAATGGAGGGAGGACAAGGCCTCACGATTAGCGGCTGCATTAGCTTATTACACAATTTTTTCGATTGCACCTTTGCTGATTATTGTAATTGCGATCGCTGGCGCTGTTTTTGGAGAAGAGGCCGCCAGAGGTGAAATTGTCCGCCAAATTCAAGGTTTAGTCGGCAGAGATGGCGCAGAGTTTATCGAAATAGCGATCAAAAATGCTAACAAGCCACAGACAGGAGCGATCGCTTCTATGATTAGTGTTGTCATCTTATTATTAGGTGCGACGGGTTTATTTACCGAGTTGCAAGATGCCCTCAACACAATTTGGGAAGTGAAGCCAAAACCTGGACGGGGTGTAAAAAATGTTGTCCGTCAGCGATTTCTATCATTCGCCTTAGTTTTAGGTATTGGATTTTTGCTACTAGTATCGCTGGTAATTAGTGCAGCGTTATCCGCACTAGTGACTTTCTTTAGTAACTTGATACCCGGTGTAGATTTTATCTGGCAAATTGTCAACTTTTTGCTTGGTTTTGCCATCACTACATTGCTGTTTGGATTAATTTTTAAAGTCCTACCTGATGTCAAAATTACTTGGGGTGATGTTTTAATTGGCGCATCTCTCACCTCACTATTGTTCTCTATCGGCAGGTTTTTGTTAGGGCAATATTTAGGTAACAACAGTTTTGGTTCAACCTATGGTGCTGCTGGTTCACTGGTTGTGATCCTCGCTTGGGTTTATTATGCTGCCCAAATTCTCTTTTTTGGCGCGGAGTTTACCCAGGTTTATGCGAGAAGATATGGCAGCGGCATAGTTCCAGATAAGAATGCTATCCCTGTTAATAATAAAATTCCTAGTAATCAAGGAAGAAGTCGTAATAGTAGTGCTAATAAGAAGACTGGTTCTAGCTTGATTAATCGCCTCATGAGGTATTTTAGGAAATCACCGCACTAGAAACTAATACGTTAGTGATCATAAAATTCTCAATTATTAAAGTCTTATAAAAAGGATAAATTAACTCTAATGGAAAATTGGTTTTTTATTAATTGGCGCGCAATTTTTGTTCCTAGCATTAGTGTTCTAGAACTATTTATCCGTGGGTCTCTGGTTTATTTGGCTTTATTTTCTGTGCTACGCTTCCTTCCTAGCAGACAATTAGGAACGCTAGGAATTACTGATTTGCTGGTGGTTGTGTTATTTGCTGAGGCTGCCCAAAATGCAATGACTAGTAATTATACATCTATTACTGAAGGAGCTATCCTAGTAGGAACTGTAATTGTTTGGAGCTACTTATTTAACTGGTTAGGTTACAAACTTCCTGAGTTTCAGAAAATCCTTAATCCTCCGCCTTTGCTGCTGGTAAAAAATGGTCGGATGATTCAGCGGCATTTGCAAAAAGAATTGATTACTAACGATGAATTGATGAGTAAGTTACGTCAGCAAGGTGTAGAATTTTTGACTGATGTGAAATTAGCATTTATGGAAGCTGACGGTAGCATTAGTATCATTACATCTGAATCACAAACTAGTATTACGGATAAGCAATAGGTTAAGTAGAGGTGCATGGGGCAGGAAGCAGGGGAGAGATAAGTAACCACGCAAAATTAATTACAGTCATTGCGAGCGAAGCGAAGCAACCGCAATGGTTGGGATTGCTTCATTTCGCTTCGCTCCATTCGCAATGACATTGTGTAATTAATTATGTTTAACTACTTAACTAATAACTCTTGACAAATGACCAATACCTCGGCTCCGCTCGGTACAAGTGACCAATACCTCGGCTCCGCTCGGTACAAGTGACCAATGATAACCCTTACGAGTTAACTTTATTTGCGCCAATACAGTTAATTAAAATGTAAAATATGACGGTTGTATTCTGTGGCGGATTGTGATTGAGCGTTATACTTTGCCCGAAATGGGCAATCTGTGGAGTGAAGCTTATAAATTAAAAACCTGGTTGCAAGTGGAAATTGCTGTCTGTGAGGCTCAAGCTGAACTTGGCTACATTCCATCCCAGGCGGTTGAGGAAATTAAGGCAAAGGCGAATTTTGACCCCAAGCGAGTCCTAGAAATTGAAGCTGAAGTCCGCCACGATGTCATTGCTTTCTTGACAAATGTTAATGAGTATGTTGGTGATGCGGGACGTTATATTCATTTGGGTTTAACGAGTTCAGATGTGCTGGATACGGCTTTAGCATTGCAATTAGTTGCGAGTTTGGATGTTTTATCGCAACACTTAGGATATTTGATTGAGGCAATTCGCCAAAAGGCTAAAGAACATCGTTATACGATAATGGCTGGGCGATCGCATGGTATTCATGCAGAACCAATTACTTTTGGTTTTAAGCTAGCTGGGTGGTTAGCAGAGGTTTTGCGACACCAAGAACGCTTGAGAATTTTACGCGAAACGATTGCTGTGGGTAAAATTTCTGGTGCGGTAGGAACCTACGCCAATATTGAACCACGTGTAGAAGCGATCGCTTGCCAAAAACTCGGACTCCAACCCGATACAGCTTCCACACAAGTTATTTCCCGCGATCGCCATGCTGACTATGTGCAACAATTAGCCCTAGTAGCAGCATCTATTGAACGCTTTGCTGTAGAAATTCGCAATCTGCAAAAAACAGACGTTTTGGAAGTCGAAGAATTTTTTGCCAAAGGTCAAAAAGGTTCCTCTGCTATGCCGCACAAACGGAATCCCATCCGTTCAGAACGACTCACAGGAATGGCGCGACTGGTGAGAAGTCATGCTGGTGCAGCGTTGGAAAACATCGCCCTATGGCACGAGCGAGATATTTCTCACAGTTCTGTAGAACGGGTGATTTTGCCAGATGCTTGCATTTTGACGCACTTCATGCTTGTAGAAATCACCGAATTGGTGAAAAATCTACTAGTCTATCCTGAAAACATGGCGCGGAATCTCAACTGTTATGGTGGCGTGGTTTTCAGTCAGAAAGTGCTACTTGCCTTAATAGAAAAGGGAAGTAGTAGAGAAGAAGCTTATGCGATCGTCCAAGGAAGCGCTCACATAGCTTGGAACAAGCCAGAAGGCGATTTCCACGATTTAATTAGCAAAGACCCGCGTGTTACGCAAAAGTTATCTCTAGCAGAAATTGAGGTGTGTTTTGACCCTAAGCAGCATCTCAAACATCTAGAAGAGGTTTATCAACGTTTGGGTATTTAGAACGAATTGGTCATTGGTCACTTGTACCGAGCGGAGCCGAGGTATTGGTCATTTGTGAAGAGTTATTAATTACTTCTCCCTGCCCCCTGCCCCCTCCCCATTCCCCTAACCAAAGAGCTTGGTCACTCATCGCTAAAATATGGGAAGTATGAATAATAACTATTTGCCAGCTTAGTAGCACTCTGGATGTCGTGATGATTGAAATCCTAGCAACACTTTCTGCTTCTGCAGCGGCAGGAATTAGAGTGGGTATGCCTTTGCTAATCGTTGGATTATTGCAAGGCAGTCAAGTTTGGTCAGAAATCCCAATTTTATCTCGAATTTCCCCACCTGTCTTGCTAGGTTTTTTGACTGTTTGGTCATTGATTGAGCTATTTGCTTCAAAAAAGTTGTTGGGACAGCGATCGCTACAACTAGTTGAGTTATTATTTTCCCCTATTGTGGGGGCAATTATGGCGTTAGCAGTAGCTTCGGCAAACATAGCACCCAACTGGCTAATTGCCTTGATTGGGGGCTTGCTAGCTTTGGTACTGCAGCTAGTCCAAATTGGTTGGTTCTATCGCCTGCGTGGTTTACCGTTATGGGCAGTGTTTCTGCAAGATATTTTGTGCGTTGTACTCGTACTGCTTGCCTTTAAAGCACCTTGGTCTGGAGGATTAATTACTTTACTCCTCCTCTGGTTCGCAGTTCGTAGCGCTCAACAGTGGTATGACTGGTATTGGCAAAGGGGAAGGAGAATTCATTGACATTCACACTTGATGAATAGATTAAGGGTAGGTTTAATCAAGCGATCGCACTTTTTCATCCATACCATAAATGCGATCGCATTGCTGCTTTAGCTGGTCGTAATTCCCGACAGATATTGCTTGCAAAAGGTCTAAAATACCTGAACCCTAGCTAAACCATAGGGAATCTCTTGTCTAAAGCCAGGATATCCACCAGCAACCTCATAGTTGTAAACGCCAATAGGAACCACTCCAGAAGACAATGACAAATCTGCAAATGTAATTTTTAGAGTAGTTTGTGGCGGAATTGGTTGAGCGAAATTGACTCTAATTATGTTGCCTTCTCTGGAGATATTAGACTCGATTGCTTGACCAGATTGATCATTAATTTGAATTCTGTCTCCGACGCTAATGAAATCTGGCGGACGAACCGTAATAAAAGATAAAGGCTGATCTCCTGTATACACGCTAATCATATGGGCATCCATGTAACCATTTGTGCTGCTAATCCGGGGCGCACTTGGGCTATACTGAGCTTGTTGTCCCTGAGCTACAGATGGCAAGGACATAGTGGCGATCGCTAGGCTAAGAGTTGAAAAGCAAATCAATTTTTTCATTACCTACCTCCAATAAATAAAATCAATCAAGAATCAGCTTCATTATCCAAAGCTTGCATTTAGCTACTTCCCTGAAATCTCATCATTTACATCTGCCTATATAAAGTGAGAGAATTTTGCACAGTAGTTCATTTTTTAATCATTGTTGATTCCAGCATGAATAAAAAACAGCAGCGCAAAGTCAGCACTTGTTGAATAAATTAAGCGCTATCGTTCCTCAACAGAAAACATCTAGTTTTTGAGGATTCTACACTCTATATTTATAGGCAGTAGGAAATTTACTCAGGTGAATCTGGCTAGACTAAATTACACCAACACACAGCTAAATATTGCGATTTTATTTCAGCAACTTTAGTGTGCATATAGTTTTTAGCCCCATGCAACTCGGCATAAGTTATTCTTGAAACTCTTCAATTACACTCTATAAAAGTCAAAAGATTATTGCTTCTGACCAAGGGGATATCTATCCTACACATCTCAATGTTGTAGGGTAGATTATGAATTTGCCCCATCTACCAAAGGTCATAAATAGGGACTCTAGGGTGTTTTTACCTTAATTTCACTGTATTGATGGATGACAAAAGTTTTGTCCAGCATCGAAACTTCTCTGATGCTGGTTAATGTTTTTGCAGATATTTAATTTACTGCAAAAGCCCAATCATATGTAATAGTCCATGACCAGTAATCATTTCGATGATTAAGGCAATAAAACCAAGCATCGCAATCCGACCATTCCAGACTTCAGCACTACTTGTTATACCCCATTCCCAACGCTCTTGGGGGTACATTTTGACCCTTTTTTTCATTTGAGCCGCTTGTGAAAGCTTGAAACTGGGTTGTTGGAGCGCATCAAGCACTAAATCTGCCAGTGCTTTAATAAATACTGGATGGGTGTTGGGAGCGGGTACACGCCGGAAGTTATGAATTCCCGACTCCTCAGCTACCTCCCGATACTCAATGTCAATTTCTTGGAGTGTCTCAATATGTTCTGAGACAAAACTAATCGGTACGACAACCAAATCTTTCACGCCTTGTGCGCCTAGTTCTTTAAGCGCATCTTCTGTGTAGGGTTGGAGCCATTCCACAGGGCCGACCCGACTTTGATAAGCTAAGGTATGAACATTTGGTCGATTGAGGGTTTGCATAATTAGGAGAGTGCATTCCTCAATTTCTTGCTGATAAGGGTCGCCAGCTTCTTCTACATAGCTTTTGGGCACACCATGAGCGCTAAAGAAGATATGAACTGTATCCGGGTTGGGAAATTGATCGATTTCTTGGGCTATGAGTTCCGCCATCGCCTGGAGGTAGCCTGGTTCTTTGTACCAGGAGGGAATGACGGTATATTCAATAGGTTGAAGTTTTGGGTTTTCTTGCCAAAGTTTTTCTAAGAGTCGGAAGCTAGAGCCACTGGTACTGATGGAAAATTGAGGATAAAGTGGTAGGATTACCAAGCTTTCGATATTATCTTGGGCAAGCTGGGCGATCGCTTCTTCAGTATAGGGATGCCAATAACGCATTCCTACGTAGATATTGGCTTCTTGTCCCAAATCACTCAACTTTTCTTTGAGTGCTTCTCCTTGAGCTTCTGTGATTCGCCGCAGTGGCGAACCGCCGCCTATCTGCTTGTAGTTTGCTTGCGATGTTTTGGTTCGCCGGGTAGCAATAAACCATGCTAAGGGTTTTTGCAACCAACTAAATGGTAGGCGAATAATTTCTGGATCAGAAAACAGGTTAAACAAAAACGGTCCGACATCTTCTAGCTTATCAGGACCACCGAGATTGAGTAATAATACGCCTACACGACCCATAGCAGTTACTTTCCCCCAATCCTTTCAGTTTTTTTACTAATGTTAACAATATATCTTTATTAAATATAAAGGTTAATTGGTAAGGAAAGATGTGATGGCAACAATTTTAAGAGATTGGAGTTACCGCTATCAGTGGCTGTATGATGCAATATCGAGTTTAGCCGCTTTGAGTGTTGGTGGTGAAGCCCGTTTTCGGCAACTAGCTTTGCAAGGCTTAACGATTCACTCAGATACTAAAATCCTCGATTTATGTTGCGGTAGTGGTCAAGCAACGCGGTTTTTGGTAAAATTTTCACAAAATGTAACAGGACTAGATGCCTCTCCGCTATCTTTGAACCGAGCGCGACGGAATGTACCTATTGCTTCCTATGTGAAAGCTTTCGCTGAAGATACGCCCTTTGTAGATAATGAGTTTGATGTGGTGCATACCAGCGTTGCTATGCACGAGATGGAAAGCGAGCAATTACGCAAAATTATTCATGAGGTTTATCGCATCCTTAAGCCGGGAGGGGTGTTTACACTGGTGGATTTTCACGCTCCCACAAATCCGATATTTTGGCCTGGAGTGTCATTGTTTTTGCTGTTGTTTGAAACGAAGACAGCTTGGGAATTACTGAAAACAGATTTGCCTGCTTTGTTAACAGAGATTGGGTTTAAGGTGGGTGAACCAACTTTGTATGCAGGTGGAAGTTTGCAGGTAATCCAGGCGACGAAGTGAAAGATACCGCCAGATTTATGGCAGGCCTCTAGCCTGCCGCTAAAATCAATTATGGGTGATTGTTATATTGAGATTAGCATAATGAAATTTTGAGGTTAATAAAAATGACACAAGAACTAATAGACCTCAGAACTTGTATCCAAGAAGGAAGATATGCAGATGCCTTGGCAATTGTGGATGAATTAGAGGGCATGAGCAAACAAGCCATTCTCCGTAATATCCAAGCTTATTTAAGAATTTTGTTAATTCACCTAATTAAGAATCAAATAGAACAGCGGTTAACAAATTCTTGGGCTGCTTCTCTTCGCAATTCAATTGTGGGAATTAGAAAACTCAATCTAAAAGATAATAAAAAATCATATTACATCAATCAAGATGAGTGGGATAGTTGGCTGGAAGATGAAATTGAATTGGCGATTGCTGATGCCAGTGTGGAAGTTTTGAATGGCATTTACAATGAATTCAAACTTGCCGAAATTGTGAATAGAATTGAGGTAATCGAAGATGCAAAGAGGTTTATAGCGCTAACATATCCTTATACGATTAAAGAATTAACGAAGGTTATAGCTGAAAATTTGACTCAGCTACCCGGTGGAGAAGATTGGCAAGCAGGTAGGCAGTGAGCGAAATCGCCTATCTAGCGTAAAATATTAGAAGATGCGATCGCTGCCCATAAATTAGGATTTGTTATCCTCTTTGCTAGACAGAAAAGCCGATATTACTGTAACTTGATAGACAAACCGTAGTTTGGTTTAATGTTAATGCACCCATGAAAGGTAATCAAGTTTTCGCCACTACAAAGGTGAAGTCGCCATAGACTGAGAATTAAGATTTCCAGGCAATTCTTCGGAAACACTAAATATTGCAACTCCATACCTCGATATAAACATGAAAGAAATAACACGCCGCAAATTTATCGCCACAGCCACTGTGGCGACTGGTTTTGCGCTTGCAGTCCAACCTGTTTCTGCCAAAGTCATCACTACTGATACTAAAGGGTTGGTAGCTGGGGCAGTGAAAATTCCCGTAAAAGATGGTGAAATTCCTGCTTATAGGGCGCAACCAGCCACTGGTAGCAACTTCCCGATTGTGCTGGTGATCCAGGAAATATTTGGTGTACACGAGCATATTCAGGATGTCGCCCGTCGCTTTGCTAAGTTGGGATATTTAGCGATCGCTCCAGAATTGTTTATCCGTCAGGGCGATGTCTCCAAGTTAAGCAGCATTGATGAAATTCGCCCTATTGTCGCCAAAGTACCAGATGCTCAAGTATTATCCGATCTTGATTCTACGGTAGATTGGGCCGTGAAGTCCGCTAAAGGTAACGCCAACAAATTGGGAATTACAGGCTTCTGCTGGGGTGGTCGGATTACTTGGTTATATGCAGCACATAATCCCAATGTTAAGGCCGGTGTGGCTTGGTATGGGCGACTAGTGGGTGATGCTACCGAACTCACACCCAAGCATCCTGTTGATATTGCATCAACGCTGAAAGTCCCCGTTCTTGGACTCTATGGCGGCAAAGATACAGGCATTCCCCTAAATACAGTAGAGCAAATCCGCGATCGCCTCAAGTCCAGCAGCAGCAAATCGGAAATCATTGTCTACCCGGATGCACCTCACGCCTTTTTTGCCGATTATCGCCCTTCCTACCGCGAGAAAGAAGCCAAAGAAGGCTGGAAACGCCTGCAAACATGGTTTAAGCAGTATGGCGTGTAATTAGAGATGAGGAAGATAGGGAAGATAAAGAAATAAGCAATAGGACTAGCCCTTTCAAGGTGAACAACGTATCTTCGTTGTTTCAGTGCGATCATCCTGAGTTATCCGCTCAGATTTTGGGCTTTTTGAAGGTTGAAATAACCAATTTTCGTGCCGAATTTCACCACCTTGAAAGGGCTAGCAATAGGACTAGCCCTTTCAAGGTGACAAACGAAGATACGTTGCTTTAGTGTGATCATCCTAAGTTATCCGCTCAGATTTTGGGATTTTTAAAGGTTGAAATAACCAATTTTCGTTCCGAATTTCACCACCTTGAAAGGGCTAGCAATAGGACTTACGCATTGACAGGAAATGCAAAATATGAATGATAAACAGAACACATCTTTCGTAGGGGTTTAGCAGTGCTAAACCCTCCATAGTGCGGATCTGTTTACCATCAAAGTCATGATTGATCAAAACCGGAAATTTCTAATTTTGGTTAATGCATACAATAATTAATTTTTACAGTGCGTAAGTCCTAGCAATTATAATTACCCCTCATCCCCTTTATCTCCCACATCCCCATCAGTTTGCTGTTTCTCGGAGGCTTTTTGACGCTTGTGTTCCTTCCATCTACCACTCTTACGTGCTGCTTCAGTTAAAAGAAACTCAATTTGAGCATTGACACTCCTTAAATCGTCTGCTGACCATTTCTCTAGGACTTCGTAAAGCTTGAGGTCTAAACGCAATAAAAACCGTTTTTTCTGACTCATTTCTTAGGTATAAAGGCTGCCAGTGTTAATTACAGGCTGGGCATTTTGATCCGAGGCTAAAACAACCAACAGATTATTGATCATAGAGGCTTTACGTTCTTCATCCAATTCCACAATTTGCCGTTCACTTATCCGCTTGAGAGCTTCATCAACCATTCCCACGGCACTTTCAACTATCTGTCGCCTCGCATCAATAATCGCTTTGGCTTGTTGACGACGCAACATAACTTGAGCTATTTCGGGAGCATAAGCTAGGTGAGAAAGTCTCGCCTCTAAAATTTCGACTCCAGCAACCTCTAATCGAGTCTGTAATTCTTTCTGTAGGAAAAGCGCAATTTCGTCAGGAATTCCCCTTAAAGAAGGAATGGATGCTTCGTCAGGAGCGTCGTAAGGATAGCGATTCGCTAAAGCGCGAATTGCTGTCTCACTTTGGATAGCAATAAACTCTTCATAGTTATTGACTGCAAATTGAGACTTAGCTGAATCTACTACCTGCCACACTACCACCGCCCCAATCTCTATAGGACTACCTTGAGCATCATTGACTTTTAGTTGCTTGGTATTAAAGTTGCGAACTTTTAAAGAAACTCTGCGTTTAATAGTCAAGGGGTTAGTCCACCAAAAACCAGCCTCACGCACACTACCCACATAACGACCAAAAAAGACTAGTACTACTGCTTGGTTTGGTTCAAGTGTAAAAAAACCTGATATGGAAGGGATTACCACTGCTATGAGTGTTACTCCTAACCATGCACCTAGTTCTGCATCAAAAAAATCTCCTACTCTCAATTCTCTCCCCAATCCTGCTATCAATTCATGTAATGTTGACCAAGCTAGCCATCCGCCGCCAATCGCTATGGCTAATACAAGCATAAGAGCTAAGAAGCCGTTGACTTTAAACGCCGGAACTTCCGTGATTCTCTCCATAATCTACTCCTAAGATTCGACTATTTTGTTATCAAAATGATATCACTTTGACTACAAAATAGTAGCACTGACAAGGAGATGTAGTTAACTTTACAAAATGTGTAACCTAGATAACCAAGTTTGAGCATCTGCAGGCGAGTGCAAATGTACAAATTTCAAATGAGTATATTCAGGCTCTTGCAATAAAGATGTATATTTCCGGCGATTTTTGTTGTAAGTTTGCAGCACCCACAACAAAATAGAATCGCGGCTAAAAAAAGATTTTTGCCATGTCTCGCGATTACCATTGCAGACTTCTTGTTGTGTTACTACCCGCGAAAGTGTCCGCCACAATATCCGACACATCACCACTGGCCAAGAATAGTCCAGCCAGACAACCGTATCAGCCCTTGCCCAAAAGATATCCCGAACTATGCTGTAATTACCATCTACTACCCAGCTACTGCTAGATAGTGCTTGAGAAACCCTCTGGCGCATCACATTGTTTGGTACTTCTATCCAATTGGGTTCCCAGTGCAAATAGTCTAATTCCACATGAGGAATGGTAAGACGTTGAGATATTTGCTTGGCTAACGTCGTTTTACCAGAACCACCGGTACCGACTATGGAAATACGCTGCATTTTTAGAAATATTTTATTGAGGCTGGGCAACACTGCCTATTTTACTACTTTAAAACTGGGGCATAAATGCGTAGCAGTGAGAGGGCTTTAACTGTAATTTGCACAGTCACATATCATGATCAGCCAAAAGTGTCGATTTATGTAAATAATTTGTTATACTAATTTACATAAGGTAACAAATTTGCAACATCAACTTGACAACTTTCACCCTAAATGGGTCATAAGAGGCAGTAATGGATCAAGCTATCGAACTAACTTTAGAGCAAGAATTTAGCATTCGTTGTTTTGCTGGCCAAGTGCAGCAAATGTCCCGCGAACAAGCTCAAGAGTTTTTGATCTTGCAGTATAAGCAGATGATGATTCGGGAAACGATGTTTCAGGAAATCCTCAAACACAATTGGAAACTAGATATCGATTCCACCTCCCTGTAAAACGGGGAGTAGTCCTGGCTTTACGCAACTAAGTAAATCAATACAGTCACAAAATCTAGTTTTGTGACTGTATCTATATAACTGGTGGTAGGCAAAACATAGCTATTTTAAACGTTTTGAGCGATATCCTCACTCAGCCCCCATGAAAAATCTCTAAGAGATTAGGCGATCGCTACCCCGGAAATAGTAACTACCCTTTATCAGAAAAGTAGCTATTTTGCAAGATTATTGTTATACTTGTTTACATGATAACCGACTTAGATTTCAGATCTCCTGAGCTATTTGGTCCTGTTGTTTTCAGACCTGATTTTAATAGCTTTAAGACTATCAACGCTTCCCAAGCTTGGTCTCTATTCTTTACAGGTGGTAGAGAAGACAAGCAACTAGATTCTAACCCTCGAATAGGCCTTTTCTTTACTAGCATTTTGCTAGCTCTTGGAATTTCAGGGTTCGCCAGAACATTGATTCTCCGGACTTTCTTCCCTGCTTAAGTGCTTGACTAATAGTTAGTACGATGTTTTTCTGAACCACCAATAAAGTTGGTGGTTCAAATTTTCAGTGTGTCTCCACTGAGATTTGATCAACAGGATAGTTTCGACTACCAACCTACAAATATTTTAAAGTCTGAATAGCGTTCAAGATATCAAGATAAATATTCATATAAGAGGATGTTTTAAACATATACAAAAGGTACGCTTGCCAAGCATCCTCCAAGATTCGGTAACTTAACTAGGGGAATTAATGTTAGAACTCAACATCTTGACAGTATTCTCAACTACTTACTGTGTTGGCATTTGTGCTTTTTTAATTCCAGCCAACCTAATTGCTACATCGTTGGCAATAGGTTTAACATTATTGTGTCGTCCAGCTATTGAGATTTGGCTAACTGTCATAATTGCGAGTGTCTTTTCTCTCTTGCTGATACTGCACGTCTTTGCTTGGTTTATGATTGGAGTTGTCATGGCTCCCACATATATTTTATTGGTGCTAGCAAGCATCTGTCTGTCCGCAAATTTAGGAGCAATTCTCCTAAGCAGACGCTTTGCTCCCTGCGTATAACTAAGATACGGTTAGCTTTTATTTAAATCAGCGCTTGGCAACTAAAACCATGAGGAGTCAAGCGATAATAGATAAACTAATCTTGGAAGATGGTACTCAATCCGAGTTTAGAATTAATGTCAAGTGGTATGTATCTGTACATTCCCGCCCTTTAAATATTCATATGCGATCGCCTACAATGGCTTTCCTCTAGACAACTTTGACACGTGTCTGCTTCACTAGTATAAGACAGTACATTGAGTACTGAATGCTAGAATTGAACAAGGACAGAAGATATAATAAATCAATGTAACATATGTAGTATATATTAGCAGATTATGGAAATGGCAAGAAATAACCCACTAGATATATGCCACATTAGCCCTAAAGTAAGAGAGCTAATTAGGCAATATGCTGCTGTTAATAACTGTACGCAGACTGAAATGCTAGAGCGGATTATTTTTGAGTGGAACGCCCAACAGAGTGAGAGCGAAAGACCTCCAGGAGATGAAGATGAATAGCTATTCACATAATTAACGCAGTGTTAATTCCTGCATAAGTAAAAGCTGAAATAGAGCATACTATTCGTGGGGTGGTGATTATCTAGAATCACTGCCCCACTACTGTATAAATCTATATACTAAGATATATTTACATATCTTAGTATTTCCGCTAAAAATTTATTTAGACAGTATTTTTAGAGATTTATTATTTTAATTAGTTTGCTTTTGTTGTGAGTGGCTAAGTTTTGTATATAGGGTAGACAGTATAGCGAAATGCTAATTTTATTAAATATTGCAAAAACACAGATACACTGGCAAGCAAATTCAAGTTTACGAAAAAATAGAGGTTCAAAGCTGTACTACGTCCCGCTACGCTAACGCCCCTTGTGGGCGAAATAATCCTTGTGGGTGGCTTGCTTTTCCCTATTGCCTTTCATTTTTTTCCTGAATTTGCTCCTACGAGAGTCAATGAAAATTACACAAAGTATTTCATGAAAGCACTATTGATTTACCCACAGTTTCCCCAGTCTTTTTGGTCTTACGATCGCTTTATGAAAATTGCCGGACTCAAAGCCGTCTTGCCGCCACTGGGAATCATTACAGTGGCGGCACTCCTGCCCAAGGACTGGGAAATTAGATTTTGCGATCGCAATGTTAACTTGGAAACCGAAGCTGATTGGGAATGGTGTGACCTAGTTATTCTGTCTGCAATGCTAGTGCAGAAACCAGATTTTCATGCCCTGATTCAAAAAGCGGTGCGGTTAGGTAAAAAAGTCGCAGTTGGTGGTCCCTATCCCACTTCTATCCCCCAAGATGCCTTGAACTCCGGAGCTAATTATCTGATTTTAGATGAAGGAGAGTTGACAGTTCCCCAGTTTCTCGAAGCACTCAAAGACGGCAAAGAGCAAGGAATTTTTCGCTCCGCTGAAAAACCTGATGTTTCCCAAAGCCCCATGCCGCGTTTTGACTTGCTGCAACGGGATGCTTATTTGATGATGGCTATCCAGTTTTCTCGCGGTTGCCCCTTTAATTGCGAGTTTTGCGACATTATTACACTCTACGGTCGTAAACCCCGCACTAAAGAGCCTCACCAAACCATAGCCGAATTACAAGCTCTTTATGATTTAGGCTGGCGAGGGTCACTCTTCATCGTTGATGACAACTTTATTGGCAATCAGCGTAACGTCAAACGCTTCCTTAAAGAATTGATTCCTTGGGTGAAGCAGCACGATTACCCATTCACCTTCATCACTGAAGCTTCTGTGAATTTAGCAGAAGACGACGAACTATTGCAATTAATGAATGAAGCAGGTTTTTATGCTGTCTTTCTCGGCATTGAAACCCCTGATCAAGATAGCTTGCAAGTGACACAAAAACTGCAAAATACTCGTAATCCGCTCATCGAAGCCTGTCGCAAGATCAATGAAGCAGGTATGCTCATCTATGCAGGGTTTATCCTTGGTTTTGACGGAGAACGTCCAGGCGCAGGAGAACGGATTCAAGCTTTTGTGGAACAAACTAGTATTCCGCAACCAATGTTAGGTATTCTCCAAGCTTTGCCCAATACTGCTTTATGGAACCGTTTGCAAAAAGAGGAGCGTTTAATAGAGAGTAAGGGTATTGGTGGCACTGAAGTCGGAGACCAAAATACCTTGATGAATTTCATTCCTACACGCTCTATCAATGAAATTGCTAGAGAGTATGTAGAAGGCTTCTGGACATTGTATGAACCCAGCAACTATCTGAGACGCAGTTTCCAGCAATGCCTCAGTATTAACTCACCCTCTGGGCGAAAGCAAACAATGCAATTTTCTCCTGGTAAGGGGTTACGGCTTGTTGCTCAGTTAATCTGGCATCAAGGCTTAATGCGACCGGAAATTCGTGGGCAGTTTTGGCGACAACTATGGACGATTTTGGTGAAAAAACCGCAAGTTCTGAATATGTATTTAGGTCTATGCGCCGCTGGAGAGCATTTTTGGGAGTACCGCGCTTTAGCTAGAGAAAGGATTACTCAACAATTGGGCTACGATCCACTGAGAGAAAGACCCTGGCGATTAGAAATCGCGGCTACACAAACAAAACCCACCTCCGTGGGTTGAAGACAATGACAAATAACAAATGACCAATGACCAATGACAATCCCCACTAGTTACACTAAAGATGGTTTGGAACTTTACTTTTAAACGCAGAGGCTCGCTGAGGTAACCGCAAAGGCACGCAGAGTCTTTGTTCAAGTTTCTGCTCTGAATTTACGCAATCCTGTAAAGTCCAGATATTAACCGTTTGCAGTATAGCTTTATTTGCCTCGCCTTACTTCAACTATCAAGTTGTATACTCGGCGTTAATCCTCACGTAGTCGTAGCTTAAGTCACAACCCCAGGCTTTACCTGCGCCTTGACCATTGCCAACGCTGACTGCAATCAGCACGGGATTATCTACCCGTTGAGAATTGTTTGGTAAGGAAGAATTAGCTGCAGTTTGTTTTAAATAAGCACTGGCTGCTACACGATCAAAAGGTAGAGGTTGACCATTTTCCAACATCAAGAAATCTCCCAATTTAATTTGTAGATTTTCTTGCTCAAATGGTACACCTGCGCGTCCAGTGGCGGCGACGATGCGTCCCCAGTTGGGGTCACGTCCAAAGATTGCAGATTTCACTAGGGATGATCCGGCGATGGTTTTGGCTATTTGACGCGCTGAGGGTTCATCTTGGGTTCCTGTCACTTGCACTTCTATAAGACAGGTTGCACCTTCGCCATCACGAGCGATCGCTTTTGCTAAGTGTTGACATACTGCTGTTAACATCGCCTCTAATTTTTCCGCTTCTAGCCCCATTTCGATAATTGCTGGGGTGCGGGATTGACCATTTGCTAAGGCGATGAGGCTGTCGTTGGTGCTGGTATCGCCATCAACTGTAATGGAATTGAAACTTCTATCAGCCGCCCGACTTAACATTTGCTGCCATAAAGCTGGTGAAACAGCTGCATCGCAAGTGATAAATGCCAGCATCGTAGCCATGTTGGGGTGGATCATCCCCGAACCTTTGGCGATACCGCCAATTCTGACTGGGCGATCGCCCACAGTTGTCTCTAAAGCAATAGATTTTGTGACTAAGTCTGTGGTGATAATCGCCTGGGCTGCTTTATCTGAGCCTGTTTCTGATAGTTCTGTGACCAGTTGGGGAATGCCACTTTTCAACGCATCCATCTTAATTCGTTGCCCAATTACCCCAGTGGAAGCCAACAACACAGATTCAGAAGGAATATTCAGTGCTTGAGCGATCGCGATCGCTGATTCTAGGGCATCAAACCAGCCTTGAGTACCTGTCGCGGCGTTTGCTTGTCCAGCATTGCAGAGAATCGCTCGGGCGCTATGTTTGGCTTGCAAGCGTTGGCGACAATAATCTACACAGGCGGCTTTCACTTGACTGGTGGTGAATACACCAGCTGCGATCGCTTCTACATCTGACAATATCAAAGCTAAGTCGGGCAATCCCGAAGGTTTCAGTCCTGCGGTAATTCCTGCTGCCCTATATCCCCTTGGCGCTGTGATACCACCTGCGATTTCCTGCCAGTCTGCCATTATTCTTCTCCCACAACTATCTAGTGGCTCGACAGGCGATTATATCAAGTCTTTATGACTACTTAGGTAGTAAGTTGTTAGTTATTAATAACTTAGTCTAAAGTTCTCAAACTTACCCAAAAAATTGAAAAAGGAGAGCCACTTGGGCAGCTCTCCAGATCATCAGGGTGCATCTACATAACACAGTATATCATATTGGGGATGAGGGTCAAGACCCCTTAAATTTTTTTAGAAAAATGTGAAAATCTTGTTAAGAGCAATTTTCTACATTTCAACTGAGAGGTGAATTAATTTGTTCGTAAACCCCGTCCATTTTGAAACCAGGAGTAGTGTGGGCATCTTGCCCGCTAATACCAACAGGGAGCAAGATGCTCCCACTACTTTTAAAAACTACGGTTCTGAAAATAGATGTGGTTTAGCTAATACCAACAGGGAGCAAGATGCTCCCACTACTTTTAAAAACTACGATTCTGAAAATAGATGTGGTTTAGTTGCACTTCATATATCTGACAATCAAGAGCGCTAAAGCTCAACTACAAATCTCTCAAAACTTTTGCGGCAGACCACTAGTATGAGAAGTCTCCGAAAATATGGCAAAAAAAAAGAGAGCCACTTGGGCGTCTCTCCAGATCATCAGGGTGCATCTACATAACACAGTATATCATATTAGGGGTGAGGGGCAAGACCCATTACTTTGTTTTAGTATAATTTTTCTTGCCTATCTCACAGCTACTGAATAACCAAAAATTATCATAAGCAGTCGAGTGAGACTTTTTCGCTATTGCGGCGAGACTAGAAAAAACAGAGAGCTACGTAAGCAGCTCTCCAGATCATCAGGGTGTATCTAACTAGCAGAGTATAACACTTGGGACTGAGGGGTGACACCCATCATTTGATATTTCTGTAAAGATTTGACAAAAAACCGCTAGAAAAACTTTAGGCAGAAGCCATAATCTTCACAATACGTCTACCAGTCTGTACTAGTAGTCTGTCAAGCACTGATTGACGGGTAATGCGAGCATCTTGCTCGCGTCGTGAGCGGGACGCTCACACTACAAACCCGTCAAAATCAATGGAAATAAAGCACCTATGACAAATCGCTAAAAGACTGAATGTACAGGTTTCTTTATTTCATACTTCATACTTCATACTTCATACTTCATACTTCCGCCTTGCGGTACTAGGCGTTAAGTTTCTGCTCAACTAATTCGTTAGTCAGCTTAGGATCGGCACGTTTGTCGGTTTTTTTCAGAACTTGTCCGACAAAGAAACCCTTGAGGTTGACGTTACCGCTGCGATATTTTTCGAGTTGTTGGGGGTTAGCGGCGATCACTTCATCAACTATGAGTCCTAACACGACAGGATCGGTGATTAATTCTTGTCCAGCAAAAGCTTGCTCAGGAGATATACCTGTGAGCAAATCTGGTAACTTTTGTTTGGCTTGAGCGTTGCTGATTTTACCTTGTTCAATGCGGGTAATGACATCAGCTAAATTTTTGGGAGTCAAAGCAATTTCGCTGATGGCGAGTTTTTGCTTGTTGAGGTAGGCGGCGATATCTTGGGTAATCCAGTTGGCGGCGGCTTTGGGATTTGCACCAGATGCGATCGCACTTTCAAAATAGTCAGCGACTGGCCGATCTTCTGTCAACACCCGTGTATCGTAAACTGAAAGCCCCAAATCATTTTCATAATGATGGCGTTTTTGGGCTGGGAGTTCTGGTAATTCACTACGCCATTGTTCTAATTGTTCACCAGAAACCTCTATGGGGGCTAAATCTGGTTCGGGAAAGTAGCGGTAATCGCTAGAACCTTCCTTAACGCGCATACTAATTGTACGTTGTGCGCCTTCTTCCCAGAGGCGAGTTTCTTGGATAATGCGATCGCCTGCTTCCACTGCGGCGATTTGGCGTTCAATCTCATATTCAATCGCTCGTTGAATGGCGTTGAATGAGTTCATGTTCTTAATTTCTACTTTCGTACCAAATTCTTTTCGTCCCACAGGACGCACAGATATATTGACATCACAGCGCAAAGAACCTTCTTGCATGTTACCGTCACTCACACCGAGATAGCGGACAATCCGGCGCAGTTCTTGGGCATATTCAGCGGCTTCTTGTCCAGAACGCAAATCAGGTTCGGAGACAATTTCTACCAAAGGCACACCCGCCCGATTGTAGTCTACCAAAGAATAAGCAGAACCAGAAAGACGCTCACTCCCTGCGTGTACCAATTTGCCTGCGTCTTCTTCCATGTGCAGGCGTGTGATCCCAATACGTTTACGAATGGGGTTCCCTTCAGCATCTACTAACTCAATTTCGATCCAACCATGTTCAGCGATCGGTAAGTCGTATTGAGAAATTTGATAATTCTTCGGTAAATCCGGATAAAAATATTGTTTTCGGTCAAATTTACTATATTCTGCAATTTGGCAATTCAGGGCTAAACCTGCTTTCACAGCATATTCCAGCACCTTTTCATTGAGTACGGGTAAGACTCCAGGTAAACCCATACACACTGGGTCAATGTTAGTATTGGGGTCAGCGCCAAATGCGGTAGAACTACTAGAGAAAATTTTGGTGTTGGTACTTAGCTGACAATGGGTTTCTAGTCCAATAATCGCTTCATACTCAGTTTTTACGGTAGCGGAAGTCATAAAATCAAAAATTCGGCATAATCTTTCATAATGGTACTATTGTAGCTGTGTCGTGAGTACTGAATGCTGATTTACTAGGATAGGGATTTCCGACTCAGCAATAACAGTAATCAAAATGCAAACAGAATTGGTGATTTTTGACTGTGACGGAGTGCTGGTAGATAGTGAAGCATTGGGTAATCGCGTCCTTGTCGAATTTGTTGCAGACTTCGGACTTGCACTACAGCTTGACGAAGCTGTTTTGTTATTTAAGGGTGGTAAAATGTCTGATTGTGTTGCTGTAATTGAGCAACGGTTGGGGAAAAAACTACCACCAGATTTTGTGGCTCAACTTCGTGCCCGTACTGCTGAAGCGTTTGAGCGTGAACTGCTTTCTATAGAAGGGATAGAGACAGCTCTAGACAAAATCAATCTACCAATCTGCGTTGCTTCCAGTGGCCCGCCAGAAAAGATTAAGTTAGCTTTGCATGTGACTAATTTGTTACCTCGATTTGCAGGGCGCATCTTTAGTTCCTATGAAATTGGTAGCTGGAAGCCAGCACCAGACTTATTCTTATTATGCAGCTAAAAAGATGGGAGTTGATGCTACATCTTGCACAGTTGTCGAAGATAGCATTTTGGGTGTGCGTGCAGGTGTTGCGGCTGGGATGAGAGTTTTAGGTTATACCAATCCGAGTGAAGCCGCTCTACTTGAGGCACATGGAGCGCATGTCTTTCACTCGATGTATCAATTGCCTGATTTACTGTAATTTGTAGTCTATTTCTGGGTTCCAGCACCAACGTCAGATGTGGGATTTTACTTAAGAATCCTCCCAGATTGATGTTTAAATGAAAACCTAAAACTGTGAGTTATAACTAGAGTTATTTTCCCTATATAAAATCTTTACTTATGCAAGTACGTCTGATTGCTGCAACCTTACTGTTAACTTTAGGTTCTCCATCCTTAATATTGCACACTTCAGCACCACTGCTGGCGCAAGCACCAACACCAACTAATGAAGAACGCATCATTGAAGCCGTTACCTTAAATAATCAAGGTGAAGGCCTGGTTTATAAGGATTTGGTAGGTTTAGGTGACTTGCAAGCAGGCCTAGAATTATTCCAGCAGGCGATCGCTATTTTCAAAAAATACAATGCTAAGGCTGGAGAGGCTAATAGTCTTGTCAATATTGGCTATGTATACCAGCGTCAAGGCGAGTATTCTAAGGCTTTGGAGTTCTTTCAGCAGTCTTTAGCGATTCGCAAACAAACGAAGGATACCCAAAATGAATGGATATCTCTTTCCTATATTGGGGAAGCCTATATCAATTTAGGACAGTATCAAAAAGCACAAGAATTTTATCAGCCTGCTTTAGCGATCGTTAGAGAACTAAAAGCAGCAAATCCCAAGGATTCTAGCTATGCTACCAGCGAAAAAACTCTGCTGGCTGATATGGGGGCACTACACTTTAGACTAGGACAGTATCAAAAAGCACAAGAATTTTATCAGCAAAATTTGGCGCTACAGAAAGCAGACAGCGATGGCTCCGCCAACGCCAGAGGCGAACGCATTGGCAGCGCCGCGACTCTCAATAACTTAGGAGTAATTGCTGTTAATTTGGGGAATTATGCTCAAGCGCTTGATATATATCAACAAGCATTAACCAATGTTCAAGACTTCTGCTACAAAGAAAAATTAACTTGCTTTTACGGTACGGAAGCAGCAATTCTCAATAACTTAGCGGGAGCTTATTTTAACTTAGGTCAATATCAAAAATCCTTGGAGTTTGCAGATAAATCCTCAACTATTTACAAAAAATTCCGCACTGGTGAATATAAAGGAACAACTAAGAAAGAAATTGAGTTACTTTATAATGCTTTAGGTCAAAATCCCCAAGCTTTACAACAAATTACCAGCCGTGCCAATGTTGGGGATAATTATGGTAAAGACTCTTTTCAATTCCAAGGTGAAGCACTTAACCTCAATAATATCGGGCAAATTAATTTTAGTTTGGGTAAATATGATCAAGCACTCAGCTTATATCAACAAGCTTTAAATATTTACAAACAAAACAATTATAAACAAGGTATTGCTGTAGCGTTAAATAATATTGGGCGGGCTTATACTGCTACCAGTAAATATGACCAAGCAATCCAGTCAAATCAGCAAGCTTTAGCTACTTATAAAGAAGTAGGCGATCGCACTGGTGAAGGCGTGACAATTAGCAATCTTGGGCAAATTTATCAAAAACAAAGTCAGTACGAAAAAGCTTTAGGGTTTTATCAGCAAGCTTTACCCATACATCGGGAAGTAAGTGATAAGCTTAGTGAAGCTGAAACGCTGAAATATCTGGGAGATGTGTTATCTCAACAAAATCAGCCACAACTAGCGATCGCCTTTTACAAAGAATCAATCAATCTGACGGAAACGATTCGCCAAAGCCTGCGATCTGTCCCTACTGACATCCAACAATCTTACACAGAAACCGTTGCCGAAAGATATCGCCGACTCGCTGATTTATTACTTAAACAAAATCGTCCCGCCGAAGCACAACAAGTTCTAGATTTACTCAAAATCCAAGAAGTAAAAGATTTTATTGGGAATAGGCGCGGTAGTTCTGAGAAGATTATAGCTAATCGGGAGCCACAACCACCAGAAAAGTTGCCTTTAAAGCCCCAAGAACAAGAGATTTCGCAGAAATATAGTAACCTTCAAGATAAAGCGATCGCCCTTGGTAAAGAACTCACAAATCTCCGCAAAATTAACCCCAAAGAACGCACGTCTGCTCAAGAAAAGCGCATTGGTGAGTTGGTGAAACTTGAGCAAGAAATTACTGGTGAGTTTAACAAATTTATTAAAAGTCCCGCTGTAGCAGCTTTAGTTCAGCAGTTATCTATTACATCTGCACAGGAAAATCTCAGCTTACGACAGCTAAATTCTATTCGAGATAATTTGCGCCAATTAAATAAAAAAGCTGTATTGCTTTACCCATTAGTTTTAGATGATAGATTAGAGTTAGTCATAGTCACTGCAGATGCACCACCAATTCATCGCACAGTTCCAGTCAAACAAGAAGAATTAAACAAAGTAATTCTTGAATATCGGCAAACAATTCAAGTTCCCTATAAAAACATTAAAGCTCCAGCACAGCAATTATATGATTGGCTAATTAAGCCAATCGAAAATGACCTCAAACAAGCTGATATTAAAACAATTATTTATGCCCCAGATGGAGAATTAAGATATATTCCTTTGGCCGCGTTATATGACGGTAAAAATTGGTTAATCGAACGTTTTATTATTAATAATATAACTGCTGCAAGTCTGACTAAATTTGACAGTAAACCACAGAAAAACTTACAAGTTCTAGCTGCAGCTTTTACTAAAGGTGATTACACTATCAAATTAGCCAGTCGGGAAGAAGTATTTAGCGGTTTGGTATTTGCTAAACAGGAAGTAGAAAACTTAGCAAAAACAATTCCCGGAACTAAGATATTATTAGATAACAATTTCAGTCCTCTAGTCACAATTCCCCAAATGAATGATTACAAAATTATTCATCTGGCAACTCATGGGTTACTTGTAAAAGGCACTCCAGAGGATTCATTTATTCTGTTTGGTGATGGAGAACGTGTTACTCTCAAAGATATAGAAAACTGGTCTTTACCCAATGTAGATTTAGTAGTATTGAGCGCTTGCCAAACTGGGTTAGGGGATAAATTAGGGAATGGCCAAGAAATTTTGGGTTTAGGATACCAAATTCAACTAACAGGTGCAAAAGCAGCGATCGCCTCTTTATGGTCTGTATCTGATGGCGGCACACAAGCTTTAATGAATATTTTTTATAAAACATTGCAAGCCGGAAATACTACAAAAGCTGAGGCTTTGCGAACAGCACAAATCTCTTTACTTACGGGTAAGTATTTAGGAATTAGTAAAACACCAGTAATAGCAACGCAAGGTAAAAATAATAATATTTTAAGTGCTGAAGCTGGTAATCAATTTAGTCATCCTTATTACTGGGCACCTTTCATTTTAATTGGCAATGGATTATAAACTTCTCTTTCGTCGGACTTACGCAACTGGCACACATGGCTTCTGGGATAAGAGTCAAGAGGTAATCGACTACGGGGTGCTCGCAAACTAAAACACAATACATCTCACCCCTACGGTGTTTAAAACTGGTGTGGTTTGTCGGTTAAATGAGATTAGTATTGCTAGAAAAGTTCTTCTGTAACACTCAATAATTCCTGCTTCTGTGATTGCGACTTCAAAGCATCAATCTGGGAAGGGCGATAATTTCTGATGGGACAATTACAGAAGAATTCCATCTTGGACACTAAACTCCTCATCTCCCCCCAAGAACTTTCCTCACTCTTAAAGGATCATTCATCGCCAGTTGTTATTATTGATACGCGAACTCCAGAAGAGTATGCTGTCTCTCATCTCCCCAGCGCCATCAATATCAGAGGATTTTTCACTTATCTTTTAGAGAACTCCAATCCAGAAGGATTAAGGAAATTACACCAGTATTTCACTGAAGTGTTGAGTAAAGCTGGAATTTCGGGCACGGAAAGGCTGATTATCTATGAAGACAGTTTAAATCAGGGTTACGGACAGTCTTGTCGGGCAGCTTTTTTGCTCATGTATTTGGGTTGCACTCAAGTGTCTGTGTTGCATGGGGGATATAAAGCTTGGCTGGCGGCTGGATTACCAATTACTGATGAAATCTTGCATCGTCAAGGCAAGGTGTTTACATTACATCCCGATGCTTCCTTGATGGTGACTACACAGGAGATGTTGCAGGCACTGGATGACCCAAGCATTATAAAATTAGATGTGCGCGATCGCATCGAATGGCTTGGACTAAGTTCTTCTCCCTACGATCCTGATTTTTGTCCCCGCAAAGGTAGAATCCCCAATGCAGTCTGGCTGGAATGGCATCTTTTGATGAATTCGGCATCAGAAATCCCCATGTTCCGCTCAAAAACAGAAATCCTGGAAATTTGTCAGTCGGTGGGTATCACTGCAAAATCGATTGTATATGTTTACTGCTTTAAAGGTTCTAGGGCTGCTAATACACTTATCGCTTTGGGAGAAGCAGGAATTTATATCAGAAATTATTTTGGTTCGTGGAATGAATGGTCCCGTGATTTCTCATTACCAATTGATAACAGGGTCATCAAAATAGGCAATAGGCAATAGGGAGATGTACTTGGGCGCTCCTTTCAGTCTGAGGTAGGATGCAAATCCCCATCATAGAAAGCTAAGATAAAGCTAATATCAGCCAAGTGCTGCGTAATTCACACAGCTATTGTGATTCATAAAATATCTGATCAGTTTCTCAGCCGTAAACTAAAAGAAGCGTCATTTAAAGGCTATAAATTTAGCTGGTTTGATTGGTTTTGTCTTTATTACCCTCCAGGTTGGCTAATTATCTTTAACCGCCATTGGCAATACTATCATTCTGATCCAGAGGGTTGGAATTGGTTAGAATACGGACTATTTTTAATTCCTGGGGGATTTTATTTAGCGCTGCTGATGCGCTGGTTGCGTCTTGGTTGTCGTCCGCCACAAACAGAATTTAGTGAATTTAATCCCAAATATCAACAAGCCTTTCGTGAAGAAGTTCTTGCTCCCATTGTTAAACATTATTTCCGTGGGGAATTGCAACAAGTTGAGAACTTACCACAAACTGGCTCCATGATTGTAGCGATGAATCATGCAGGGATGTGTTTTCCTTGGGACTTTGTAACTTTGGGTTATCTCTTAAGTCAAGCACGGGGATGGGTGGTGCAACCGTTAGCCGGTGTATCATTGTTTGAACATGCTTGGATGATTTGGTGGTTACCGCCTGGATGGTTACAAGTGTTAGGCGGTATCCGTGCAGAATTGAGTGATTTTGAAGCGGTGATGCAAACGGGTAAAATTGTCTTGTATGCACCAGAGGGTTTACGTGGGCCTTTGAAGGGTTGGAGCAAGCGCTATCAATTAGAGAAGTTTGATGTTAGTTTTATCCAATTAAGCGATCGCTATCAAGTTCCCATTCTCCCAGTTGCATGTATTGGTAGCGAATCTTTACATCCTTGGACTGTCAATATCAAAAAATTGCAAAGATTATTCAAATTACCATTCTTGCCTGTTTCGCCATTGATGTTTGTCTTGCTTCTATTTCCCTCAATGGGTGTTTGGGCAACGAGAACTCGCCTACATTATTTTATTCAGCCTGTAGAAAAAAACAGTAATTCACCGAAAAACCGTACAGTAGCTTATAAACATGCACAACAATTAAGAGAAAAACTGCAAATTAAAATTACGCAGTTACTGAGTAATAAATTTCTTTAGAAATATTCCGTAAAACCAATTTGCAAAAAGAATGCGATGGCTAAATCCTAGGGGTGGGGTAAGAGTTTGAGCTTAAGTTGACACCAATGCATTGGTGTCAACTTAAGTGAAGCAACTAGCGTTGGATATTACCCACAAAAAACCGGACAAGTCGGGCGTTGCCCGCCCAACGCACTGGCTCCTTTTGACTCTTGACAACCTCTCGCGTTAAAAATATGAAACTTGTGTAAGTCCCATAGATCATCACTTGGCGACAGCTACTTTACCGTATTTACTTAAATATTTGACAAATAATTCCTTTAGTTTGGGGCTGACACCGGCATGTTCAAAGAAGCCAAAGCCCAGGTGTCGAGCTTTTTCTAAGGTTTGTTCTGGTGTTAATCCCTCTTCGATGGCGATACTCAACAACGCAATTCCTGTCGATCGCATAGCTGCTGCACAATGTACAAGCACAGGTTTAGGAACTTGTTCTAGTGTTGCGAGGATGTTGGTAAGTAACTCCTCGTTTAAGGCTTCCAGCTTGAGGGGAATATTTGTGTAATGCAGCCCCAAAGCTTCAACTATTTGTTGTTCATCTTTGCGAAATCCTAGCTCATCTGGCGATCGCAGATTTAAAACTGATTTAAAACCCTCTTGGCTCGCTTGCTGGATCTGTTGTGGTGTAACTTGTCCTGTTGTTGTCAAGTTTTGATTAATCAGAATGGCGTTGATCACTTTTACTCCCTATGACTTTCTCTTCTCCCTAGACTTGGCAATTGTTCTATAAAACAGTTCTTCAAACAATTGCTATCGATTGATGACTCTTGCGGTTGATTATTTTATTGGTTTGCCCATCATTATGAGGCTCGTCTATAGACGAGCCTAAAGTCAGATTGTATTATACACTTTGTCGATAAGCTTACCGTAGTTTATATTTTTAGTCTAAATTTTCGTGTAAGTTACGATAACTTAAGCGTGAAAGCACATGCTGTATTCGATCTGACAAAATTTCTAGGCGAGAACACTATCAATGACTGCTATGGGACACTCTTCCTTGATATCCATTGGTTAAAGCTGTACTCAGGAGTGTTCACAGGACTGACAAGATTGAAACGGCAGTTTCCAGCTACTACAAAGCTTACGAAATCAGGGGTACTTACCAGGGGATGATGATTGCAATTCCCCCTGAAGAATGGCGTGTTTTTCACAACATGACCTTGAATTATCGGAAATTCTCAAACCGAAAGGCAGGTCTTGCCAAGCTCAGAGCTGTTCGCCGCCACCCAAGAGGCCTAAAGATTGCTCAACCAAAACTAACTTATCTTCAGAACAAGCCCCATGTCTCAACTGCTAAGATTTTAGCCCAGAAAACACAGAACATTAACACACCTTGAAAGGGCTAGTCCTAGGTAATTATCGCTCTTATTCAAGCAAGATTTGCTAAAAAGTTGATGCTGCTGCTTTTATTTGAACAGTAACAATTGCTGCTGATAAAATTGGGCGATCGCAGTAAAGTTTATACGTCAACCATGACTAAGCTGCAATAATTCTTAACACCCCAAACATTTAAATCCTGACATTAAACAACATCCAAAAGACAAATGACCAATTTAAATAACTTCCAAAAACTCGTAGCACTTGCCAATGAACACGGAATTATTTGCCAGCAAGCACAAGAGCAGTGCTTAATTGCCATTTTGCCTGGATATGATGATTTTTTATTAGCTTTTACATGGTCTGGTGCAATTGAAGGAGAGCCACCAGAACATGAATTAATCGCAATTAGTGTACAGGATCTCGCTAAAGAAGTTACTGTTGCAGCTTGGCAAATTCCTGCTTATTTATTTGGCAACGTTTTAAGGCAAGCCCAGATGCTTGTAGCTGCCCACAAAGATTTTATGAGGTGATGCAATAGTCACTCATCAAGTTTGTTGACTGTTGACTATCAACAGTCAACAGCTAAAACTTATATATAAATTAAATGTAGAACAGCATATTACTAATTGAATAGATTAGTCACATGTCTCAGGGTAGATACTATTTACCTTAAAAAACATTAAGTTTGTAACGGAAGCTTTACATAACATAAAACGTAAAAACACATGGCTGACATTGTTGACACCGCTACTAATGCAGGCTCTTTTAACACTCTAGTTGCGGCAATCAAAGCTGCTAACCTAGTAGATACTCTCAAAGGCGCTGGCCCATTTACTGTCTTTGCTCCTACTGATGCAGCATTTGCTAAACTTCCTGCAGGCACAGTAGATGCATTACTGAAGGACATTCCCAAGCTCAAGAAAATTCTGACTTATCACGTTATTTCCGGTAAAGTGCTGTCAGCCGACGTGGTGAAGTTGAAGTCAGCTAAAACTGTTGAAGGTTCTGATGTGAAAATTAATGCTTCTAATCAAAGTGTTAAAGTCAATGATGCGACAGTTGCAACTCCTGATGTTGCCGCTGATAATGGCGTTATTCACATCATCGACACAGTGTTAATACCTGCGTAAGCAATCACTTAGATAGCTAATAACGTACAGGGCAGTAACTATAAATAGTTGCTGCCCTGTTGACTGTCTAAATATATTTATAGGAATCATATTTGATTTCTGAAAAAATCTCCGTATTTGTAGGGTGTGTTAGGACGGAGTCCGTAACGCACCGTTCTAAGACTTTGGTGCGTTACGCTACCCTACGGGAACGCTAAAAGCGAACGCTAACACACCCTACGTATATTTCAAAAATCAAATACTAGTCCTATATATATCCAAAATTGTTTGACCCTTGATTTTTGATAACCTATAGTAAATATTTGCACTGCTCCTAGGTGATTAGCTAGGCTATTGATATCCTGGTTATTCTGAGGCGTGCTGTGTATGGATTGTGAAGGGAAAGCCACGAATCCCAATACTACAGATAATATAGAATTTGCGGAGCCTTCAGCTACTAATCATCAACCACTAAAATTGCTGCGAGACACTGAAGCTAGGCTACGCCGGGCGACTGTAGCAACACTAGTGCCGATTTTGCCTCCAAAACTCAGCAAAAAAGTACAAGCAACTTCATCTTTAGCAGAAAACTCTTTAAATGAACTCGCAGAAATTGAGCTAGACCAGATTAGCGATTTTGATTTGCGACCTGCCAGAATTCAGGTAGGTTTAAGCTTTGTTGGTTTTGGGGCGTTGATGATACTTGTATTGCTGCTTGACTTGAACACATTGCATTCAGAACTCAGCACAATTGGGCAAATTCGCCAATACTGGTATCAATATGTTTGGTTTGTTAGCTTGGGTGTAACTGGGATGTTTATCTTGGGTCGAGAAGCGATGCGTCCTATGCCAAGGCGACCAAAATTAAAGAAAGATAAATTTTGATGATTGTTGACTGCACTTGATTTTAAAAAATCAAAACAATTTGTTAATTTTAATTAACATCCTATCGGATAATCTTATCTAAGTTGTGAAAACTACAAGCTACATATCCCTAATTTCTCAAAGAAGTTGGGGATATTGTTTTTGATGATTGCTATAGTGCAAAATATGGTGCAAAATGTGGCTAAGTTTATGTGTCAATAGTAAACTATTCACATTTAATATGAATCATGATGCTTTTATTGTGCCGCCCGGATCAAAGATTTCTCTGCACAAAGACTATGACCCTAGTTACAAGGCTAATTATCAGCAAAAAACTGATGCTGAAGGTAAATTAGAGACTGATATTCAACGACTAGCAAATTATCAAGATATTCTTTATGCCCAAAATACGTATGCATTGCTGATTATCTTTCAAGCAATGGATGCTGCTGGTAAAGATAGCACAATTAAACATGTAATGTCTGGTGTCAATCCGCAGGGATGTCAGGTGTTTAGTTTTAAAGCGCCAAGTGCAGAAGAACTAGATCATGACTACCTTTGGCGCTCAATGAAAGCTTTACCAGAGAGGGGTCGAATTGGGATATTTAACAGATCATACTATGAAGAAGTGCTAGTAGCTCGCGTCCATCCAGAAATTCTGCAAAACCAGCAACTCCCTAATTTTATTCAGGGCAATCAAATTTGGAAACAACGTTTTGAGGAAATTAACAATTTTGAAAAATATCTCACAAATAATGGTGTTGTCGTGATTAAATTTTTCTTAAATGTCTCAAAGACAGAACAGAAAAAACGATTTTTAGACCGGATTGCATCTCCTGAAAAAAATTGGAAATTTTCTGTGAATGATGTTCGTGAAAGGGGTTTTTGGAATGATTATATGGATGCTTATGAACAAGTATTCAATCATACTAGCACTGAATGGGCACCCTGGTATGTGATTCCTGCCGATCGCAAGTGGTTTACACATCTTGCGGTTGCTGATATTATTTGCACAAAATTACAAGAACTGAATCTTCAATACCCTACGGTAAGTGAGGAAGATAAGCAGCAACTTTTACAGGCAAAGGAGATATTGGCAGCCGAAGATTAACTCAATGTTATGAATGGTTGGGTGTAAAAAAGATGCCAAAATGGTAAAATTTAATGTAGGATTTAGATGAGAAGAGTTAAAAATTTAACATTCGTCTATAGCTATTAGTAACTAGCAAATTTGGCTAATAGTAAAAGCCAAAAAATCATGACACAAATGGCAGCCCATGCCGACAATTACCCACCTTACTTTGCCAATGCTGCCTTTGATATCGTGGCGATCGCAGCTTCCGCAGGCGGATTGACAGCTATAACTCAAGTATTATCCACTTTGCCCAGAGAATTTACAGCTGCGATCGCTGTAGTGCAACATCTCGCTCCTCAGTATCGCTCCCTAATGGCAGATATTCTCAGTCGGCGGACGGTTCTTAATGTCAAACAAGCAGCAGAGGGTGACAATATCAACCCAGGAATTGTTTACATTGCCCCGCCAAACCGTCACCTATTAGCCAACTGTGATGGTACTTTGTCTCTATCCCAATCAGAATTAGTACATTTCCTGCGTCCTTCTGCGGACTTGTTATTTGAATCAGTTGCAGCTAGCTATCAAGACAGGGCGATCGCCGTCGTGCTGAGTGGCACAGGTAGCGATGGTGCAATGGGGGTAGAAGCAATCAAAAAAATGGGTGGTACTGTCATCGTTCAGGATGAAAAAACCGCCGAATTTTCGGGGATGCCGACTGCAGCTATTAATACAGGGAATGTAGATTTTATTCTACCTTTGGCAGAAATATCAGCCGCTTTGGTCAATTTGGTCATGGGTGACGGTTAAACCAGGGCAGAGAGGATTTTATGATTTTGGCTTGCTTATGACAATCCCAGAAAAAGACCCGGAATTTGAAAATCTACTTGTTTATTTAAGGCAGAGTCGGGGCTTTGATTTTGCAGGTTACAAACGCTCCACCTTGATGCGTCGTGTACTTAAGCGGATGCAGTCATTTAACTTAGAGAATTTTGGGGAATACTTAGACTACTTGGAAGTTTACCCAGAAGAATTTAATTATCTGTTCAACACCATCCTGATTAACGTCACAGCATTTTTTAGAGATACAGCAGCCTGGGAATATTTAGCAGCGCAAGTATTACCCAACATCATTAGCTATAAAAGAAGTTCTGATCAAATCCGGATTTGGAGTGCTGGTTGTGCTTCTGGGGAAGAATCTTATACTTTAGCAATCATCATGGCGGAACTATTGGGGCTAGAAGAATTTCGCCAACGGGTAAAAATTTATGCCACAGATGTCGATGAAGAAGCACTCAACCAAGCCCGACAAGCTGTATATTCCAGTAAAGAAGTCCAGGTCATTCCCCTAGAGTTGCGGCAAAAATACTTTGAGATATCAGGGAACAATTATATTTTCCGCCAAGATCTCCGCCGTTCGGTGATTTTTGGTCGTCACGATCTGCTTCAGGATGCACCGATTTCCCGCTTAGACTTATTGGTGTGTCGGAACACACTGATGTATTTTAATTCTGAGAGTCAAAGGCGAATTTTAGCTCGCTTTCACTTTGCCCTCAATGATACAGGTTATCTGTTTTTGGGGAAAGCAGAGATGTTGTTGATGTACTCTAATCTGTTTACCCCAGTAGATTTGAAAAACCGAATATTTACTAAAATATCCACAGTCAATTTGCGCGATCGCCTCCTAGTTATGGCTAGTTCAGGAGATGATGAATCTAATAGTCGTCTTTCACGCTACATCCGGCTCAGAGAGCTGGCTTTCGACTCAGCATCAATTGCCCAAGTAATTGTTGACATCAATGGCGCTTTAGTGCTGGTGAACGAGCAGGCGCGGACTTTGTTTGGCCTATCACCTAGCGATTTAACCCGCCCCTTCCAAGATTTGGAGCTTTCCTATCGACCCATAGAACTGCGATCGCTCATTGACCGAGCATACACCGAACGCCGTACCGTTACATTGACAAGTGTAGAGCGCTACTTGTCCAACGCCGACATGCAATATTTAGATGTGCGGATTATACCTCTACAAGATACCGATAAAAGTCTCTTAGGCGTGAGTATTATCTTTCATGATGTGACTCGTTATATTCAACTCCAAGATGCTCTGCAACGCTCTAGGCAAGAATTAGAGACTACCAACGAAGAACTCCAGTCTACCAACGAAGAATTGGAGACTACCAACGAAGAACTCCAGTCTACCAACGAAGAATTGGAGACTACCAACGAAGAACTCCAGTCTACCAACGAAGAATTGGAGACTATGAACGAAGAACTCCAGTCTACCAATGAAGAACTACAGACAATTAATCATGAACTTAGTCAGCGTACTAGCGAACTCAACCACACAAATATTTTTCTTAGTTCCATCCTGAAGAGTCTTCAAACTGGAATAGTTGTAATTGACAAAAGCTTTAAAGTCTTAATTTGGAACTATATCATAGAGGATCTCTGGGGTTTGCGGCATGACGAAGTTGTCGGACAGTCTCTGTTGAGTTTAGACATTGGTTTATCCGTCGAGCAACTGCGATCGCCTATTCGTGATTCCCTATCTGGTGAAAAGCCATTTCAAGAAATGATCCTCGATGCTACCAATCGTCGCGGCCGAAAAATCAAATGTTATCTAGCAATTACTCCTCTGAGTGGTACAGAAATAGAAGGAGCCGTTTTGATGATGGCAGATATAGACAGAGTCAACAGCATGATTTCTATCCAAGAAATGGCAGAACGGCAACAGCAACAGCAATAATCAGTTATCAGTTATCAGTTATCAGTTATCAGTTATTGATGGTATTAATCTTCTTAGGGATTAACACCTAATTCCCTTAACTTAGCAGCCAAGCGTTCTAAATGCTCCCAACCAGTCACCAGCAAATTACCTTTTCAAGATTCTATTTTTGCCCAATTCTCTAAATTAATTCCCTGGACTCCCTGTAAATCAGAGTCATTGGAAACTAGAATTAAACCGCGTGTAATTGCTGTAGCCGCTATCAATATATCTTGTTCTTGGATAGTTAAACCCCTAGATTGTAAATCTACATAAATTTGACAGGCTTTTTCCAGAATTGCAATATCATCTAAAAACAAAATTTGATATCTGTGGCAGAACAAACTAAAATCAGCTAACTGCCTTGTAGCATTAATAGCTAAAAGTCCCCGTTTAACCCCATAATAAGTGATGCAGCTAATAAATATATCTTTTTGGAGACGACGTGCTTCTCGGAACTTATTTTCTACATTTACATTTTTTTTGAGAATATAGCTGACAATGTTTGTATCAAGTAAATAAGTCACTTTGTCTATTTTCGCTTTACTGCTTCATCGTAAATTTTGATTTGCTCTGGTGTTAAATCATTTAAAGTACCAGAAACCGCTTCTAAAACTAGAATACTATCAATTCTGCGCGTTAAATCATCATCTTTAATCGCTCGCATTTCTTCTGGTGAAAACTGCCCAAAAAGGTCTACCAACATTTCCATCATTTCCCATTTTTTTAATTTCACCAAATACAAACTATTGCTTTTAAATAACTTTTCCACAATTGGCGAGATGCGGTTAGTAAGTTCTTGATGATAGCTAGAAACTTCTTGCATAACTCTCCCTCATTCAACAACTCATTACCCCCATTATAAATCCCCCTTTGCCAACCTCCGCGCTTAGGGATTTCCAGGAAAATAAAATACCAATTTGTAGGGTGTGTGACGCTGCGACCATACATTGAGTTGAACGATATATGATTTTTTAGCGTCACGCACCGGTGATGGTTGTGGCTAATCAATTGGTACATTATTAATCAGCTTGTCCCTTACCTTTGCGCCCCTCCGTGTAAAAAAAAGGGCAGGCTTTTCAACCCACCCCAAACAATATTAGAGAATAATCTGTTGCTAATTAACCCAACAATGCTTTCGCTTTAGCGAACACATTATCAACACTAAAACCAAACTTTTCTAGGAGAACATTACCAGGAGCGGAAGCACCAAAGCGATCGATACTCACAACATCGCCTTCAGTACCGACATATTTGTGCCAACCGAAACTAGAAGCAGCTTCTACCGCTAAACGCTTGGTGACAGCTTTCGGGAGGATGGACTCTTTATAAGCTGCGTCTTGTGCTTCAAACAAATCCCACGCAGGTAGTGAAACAACACGGACTTTCTTACCTTCGGCGGTGAGTTTCTCAGCGGCGGTGACGGCGAGGCTCAATTCTGAACCAGTACCAATCAGGATGATATCGGGTGTACCTTCGCTTTCCACCACAGTGTATCCACCCTTAGCCACACCTTCAATCGAAGTACCTGCCAAGTTAGGAACATTTTGACGAGTGAACGCCAAGAGAGTAGGAGCGTTTTGCTTTGCTCTCTCAATCGCCACTTTGTAAGCGCCAGAGGTTTCTGTGCCATCTGCGGGGCGAAATACTGTGAGGTTAGGAATTGCGCGCAGGGAAGCCAGAGTTTCAATTGGCTGGTGTGTTGGCCCGTCTTCACCTTGTCCAATGGAGTCGTGGGTCATTACCCAAATTGCGCCAGCTTGGGATAATGCAGATAAGCGGATAGCCGCCCGCATGTAGTCTGTAAAGATTAAGAAGGTGGCGCCGTAGGGAATTAATCCTGAAGCATGTAGCGCTATACCATTGACAATTGCGCCCATACCATGTTCCCGTACACCATAGTGGATGTTGGGGTTTTGGTATGCTCCTTTTTGGAAGTCGCCTTTACCCTTAATTTCGGTGAGGTTGGAGTGGGTTAAGTCAGCAGAACCACCAATTAACTCAGGTAAAACCGCCGCTAGTTTATTGAGGCAGTTTTCTGAGTGCTTGCGGGTGGGTAATGCTTTATCTTCGGGGGTGTAGGTTGGCAGCACTTTATCCCAACCATCGGGCAGTTTTTTGCTGGTGTAGCGTTCAAACTCAGCCGCTTCTTGGGGATATTTAGCTTTGTAGTCAGCGTATATCTTGTTCCAATCAGATTCGTAGCCTGCGCCACGTTCTACCGCTTTGCGGGTGTGGTTGAGGGCATCTTGGGGGACGACGAACGGCTCGTATTCCCAACCCAAGTTTTGACGAGTCAGTGCGATTTCGTCTCCACCTAAGGCGGCACCGTGAATCCCGGCGGTGTTTTGCTTGTTGGGGGAACCGTAACCGATGGTAGTTGTCACCTTAATCATGCTTGGCTTGTCGGTGACAGCTTTGGCGGCGGCGATCGCATTAGCGATCGCTTCTAAATCGGTGTTACCATCTTGAACATGCAGGACGTGCCAACCGTAAGCTTCAAACCGTTTAGAAACATCTTCGGTGAATGCTACATCTGTGGAACCATCGATAGAGATGTGGTTGTCGTCGTACAGAGCAATGAGTTTGCCTAATCCCAAGTGTCCCGCAAAAGAAGCAGCTTCACCGGAAATGCCTTCCATGTTGCAACCATCACCTAGAATCACGTAGGTGTAGTGGTCGACGATTTTAGCATCGGGTTTGTTATATTTAGCAGCTAGGTGTGCTTCGGCGATCGCCAAACCAACTCCATTGGCTATTCCTTGACCTAGTGGCCCGGTAGTAACTTCTACACCTGGTGTTTCAAAGTTTTCTGGGTGACCAGGAGTTTTAGAACCCCATTGACGGAATTGCTTGATATCTTCAATTGTGACGCTGTCGTAGCCTGTCAGGTAGAGCAGGGCATACTGCAACATCGAGCCATGACCAGCAGACAAGACAAAGCGATCGCGGTTGAACCACTGAGGATTCTTGGGGTTAAACTTCAGAAAGCGATCCCAAAGTACGAAAGCCATTGGAGCCGCGCCCATTGGCAGTCCTGGGTGTCCCGATTTTGCTTTTTCTACAGCGTCAACCGCCAAAAAGCGGATCGAGTTAATACAAAGTTCTTCGAGGGATTGGGTTGCAACAGCCATAATCTCTTGTTCTTAACGACGGGTTAGCACTCTTTGAGCTTCACACTTACCGGGGTTTTGACAGTTAACAGTTAACAGTCAACAGTTAACATGTTTATTTATGGGATATTAGTCACCCTTATAAATCTGATAACTGATCACTGATAATTGACCACTGATGGAAATTTCCCCACAGTATCCTCATCATCCCATTCCCGATTGTCGATGGACAAGCGGGATCTCCTGAGTTTCTGGTGATTAATCAAGCTAATAATTCGGTCATCCTGAACCCTCGGCTTGGTTCACAATGATTTCTGTGATACTTTTCGTGTCCTAGTTTTCAGAGAACCGACTAGGGAGAAAATTTCAGCTTTTAAGGGTTATCAGTTATCAGTCATCAGATTTATCGCTTCAGGCCAACACTACACAAAAAAGGTGGAAGGCTGTGGTGCCTTAAACTTACGCCGATACGCCCTTGCTGACTGTTAACTGTTAACTGATTTAAGGGTATTTCTTCAAGGCTAGGGTGACATTATGACCACCAAAGCCAAAAGAATTGGATAGTGCCACGTCAATTTTTTGAGCGCGGCTAGAGTTGGGGACGTAATCTAGGTCACACTCTGGATCGAGATTTTCGATATTGATGGTGGGGGGAATTTGATCGTGGGCGATCGCCAATACTGTTGCTACCGCTTCAATCCCTCCTGAACCGCCCAAAAGATGACCTGTCATCGATTTGGTAGAACTGATGGCCACTTTATAAGCATGTTCACCTAGAGCTTTTTTCATCGCTGCGGTTTCAGTCGAATCATTTGCTGGGGTGCTGGTACCGTGGGCGTTGATATAGCTCACCTGATCGGGGGTGAGTCCCCCGTCCTTCAGCGCCAGTTCTATGGCTCTAGCTGCTCCCAACCCACCAGGGACTGGAGAGGTCATATGATAGGCGTCACAGGTCATGCCATAACCAACTATTTCCGCATAAATACGAGCGCCGCGACTCAATGCATGTTCCAGTTCTTCGAGAATTAAAATTCCCGCCCCTTCACCCATGACAAAGCCATCGCGATCGCGGTCAAAAGGACGACAAGCGTGAGCAGGGTCATCATTGCGAGTGGAAAGCGCCCGCGCTGCAGCAAAACCAGCTAATCCTAAAGGAGTAATAGCCGCCTCGCAACCCCCACAAATCATTGCTTGAGCGAACCCTCCTTGAATTTGGCGAAAAGCATCACCAATAGCGTTGGAACCAGCAGCACAAGCAGTCACAGAGCAGGAATTTGGCCCTTTTGCACCAGTGTGAATTGCTGTTAAACCTGCTGCCATATTGGCGATCATCATCGGGATCATGAACGGACTACAGCGATCGGGTCCACGGTTTAGGTAAATAGTTTGCTGGTCTTCTAGAACCTTCAGACCGCCAATGCCAGAACCAATGATTACCCCCACCTGTTCTGCGTTCAATTCATTGATTACTAAACCCGCGTCTGCTAGAGCCTGCTTGGCTGCCGCAACCCCAAACTGGGAAAATCGATCCATCCGCTTGGCTTCTTTACGCTCCAAGTAATCATGTGGATCGAAGTTTTTTACCTCACCAGCAATGCGGCAATCATGGCGAGACGCATCAAAAGAGGTGATGAAGTCAATGCCATTGCGTCCACTCAACAATCCTTTCCAATATTCAGCTGGTGTGTTACCAATCGGTGTAATCGCGCCAACACCAGTTACAACAACGCGTCTACGTTTATAATCTGTCATGACTCAGTTAAAGGTGGCGAGAAAGCAGCAAACAGAAGGGACTGGGGACTAGAGATTGGGGACTAGGGACTGGTAGTACTAGTTGTCCTGATTCGTACTTGATACTTAATCCCCAGTAGTACCAAATACTCAATCACCAGTCCCCCTTCCCCAATAGCTTTTCAGGCAGATGCAGCAACGTTGTTGTTGATGTAATCCACTGCGTCTTGAACCGATAAAATCTTTTCGGCGGCTTCATCGGGAATTTCAATATCAAATTCTTCTTCAAAAGCCATTACTAGTTCCACAATATCTAGGGAATCGGCATCGAGATCGTCGATAAATGTGGATTGTGGCGTGATTTTCTCAGCATCAATACCTAGTTGTTCAGCAACTACTTTCTTTACCCGTTCAAAAACGTCTGCTTGGCTCATAGATAAAATTCCTTAACCAGTTACTATGATCTGCTCTTTATGGGGGACATTGTTTTGAGCATATACATCTTATCGGAAAGCGCGATCGCCCGTATACTTCCGAAGGGTTTTCTTACCAAAAACCCCTACACCGTTTTTTATGGGAAGACACCAACCTCTCTTTGCAAAGATGAACAGTAGGGCGCACTACGCAGTCGCAAACAATTTGTACATACTTATGTCTTGTAATTATTACTGATTTTTTGGCAATACCCAAATCAGAATGGGCAGCCTTGCCAGTATCACTTAACAAGGAATGATAAAACAGTATTGATGAGGGCGACTGCTCTAACCCAAACTTACTGACATGCTATCTCAAACGCTTAAATACGCTTACTTTCCTGGTTGTGTTGCTCAGGGAGCCTGCCGGGAACTTTATCAATCAACTCAAGCCCTTACCCAAGCTTTGGGTATTCAACTGGTGGAATTGAAAAAAGCTGCTTGTTGCGGTTCTGGGACGTTTAAAGAAGATTCCCAGCTATTGGAAGATACAGTCAACGCTAGAAATATTGCCTTAGCCGAAGAATTAAATTTGCCTTTACTAACTCATTGCAGTACCTGTCAAGGTGTAATTGGTCATGTCAATGAACGTCTCAAAGAATCTCAGACAGATAATCCTGCTTACGTTGAGCAGGTAAATGGTTTACTGCATCAGGAAGGCTGTTCGCCTTATCGTGGCAGTACGGAGGTTAAACATCTTCTCTATGCCCTAGTCACTGATTATGGTTTAGAAGAAATTACCAAACGTGTCACCCACAAGTTAACTGGATTAAAATGTGCGGCTTTTTATGGCTGCTATCTCCTCCGCGCTCAAAAATCCATGCCCTATGATGACCCCTTCAACCCGGAAGCGATGGAAAATGTTTTTCGGGCAGTGGGTGCAGAGCCAATTTATTATCGAGGTCGTACACAATGTTGTGGCTGGCCTTTATCTAGCTACGCTACTACCCAATCTTTCCAAATGGCGGGAACGCATATTCAAGAAGCTTTGTCAAATGGTGCTGATTGTCTAGTCACCCCTTGTCCTCTTTGTCATCTGAATTTAGATTCCCGTCAGCCAGAGGTGGAAAAGGTGATTGGACAGAAGTTGGGTTTACCTGTGTTGCATTTACCCCAGTTGATTGCTTTAGCGCTAGGCGTTAGCCCCAAAGAGTTGGGTTTAGATCGCCACATTGTTTCGACAAAGCCTGTGTTGGAGAAATTGGGATTTTAGGGAATGGGGGACGCAAGAGCGATCGCACTTTCGCAGCCAGCCTGGGAAATATCTGAGCAGATTATTGATGTCCAAATCTACGTAGGGGTTTAGTAGTGCTAAACCCTTACAGCATGGTGTATGGCGGTTCTCGAATGGAAGCAATACACAAGAGGGCACAGCAATGCTCATACGTGTCAACTTAACGTGAAACCCTTGTCAAGACGTGATTTTGAATTAAATCACCTACCATCAAGATCCGCATTACCCCACCCCGGTTTTGCATCAGCAAAACCTCCCCTCCCCTTAGCAAGGCTACGGTGTACACACAAGTCTTGAAATTACCCCTAGTAAGTAGTTAAACAAAATTAATTACACAATGTCATTGCGAATGCAGCGAAGCGAAATGAAGCAATCCCAGCCCTTGCGATTGCTTCGCTTCGCTCGCAATGACTGTAATTAATTTTGCGTAGTTACTTACTTGGTTTCCTCATCTAGCTTTTGGTCGTGCGTCCGCTCTGTCAGCCTGTCATTGCGAGGAGGAACGACGAAGCAATCGCAAAAACCACGGGACTATGCGATTACTTCGCTCCGCTCGTAATGACAATTTAAGGGGTCTATAACGCCTGAAACCCTTGCCAATACTACTTGTGTGTACACCGTAGTTAGCAAGGGGAGCGGTAAAATGTATGTCGGGTAAGCGTTGTAGCTCAATTTGACACCAATGAGCAATGCTGTGCTACTACCAATGATCTGTATTCTATGCAATCGTGCCCACTTACTGAAATTAGAGTGTACAAATATTCTTCACTCATACACTCTAAAGCTTCGTTAACGGAGTTCAAAGACTTATTCATGAAGATAAAAGCCTCATTCACGAGGAAAATAGCCTCACTGACGAGGATAAAAGCCTCGTTCACGAGGATAAAAGACTCGCCGACGAGGATAAAAGCCTCGTTCACGAGGATAAAAGACTCACCGACGAGGATAAAAGCCTCATTCACGAGGAAAATAGCCTCGCCGACGAGGATAAAAGCCTCATTCACGAGGAAAATAGCCTCGCCGACGAGGATAAAAGACTCATTAACGGAGTTCAAAGCCTCATTCACGAGTATCAAAGACTCGTTGACGAGTTTTTTTGACAGGGAATTATCAGGAATAGGGTGATAATACGGTGAAGATGATTGTAAAATCTACTGCTGCTAGCTATGCCCCTGAAATTTACCTTCGCTCTCAGTCAACAGCAAACCTTTGAACTGCGTTGTGATTATGGGTTGCGTCGTCTGGATAAAACGGAGTTAGCTGCACTCATGGATTTGTGTGAGCAAAATTACTATGCTCAACAAGTAGACAGGCTACCTTATCTCACACAGTTGGGACGACAACTTTATCAATGGCTGGATGGGAAGGAAGGATGGCTGAGAAAGGCGCTGGATGAGGCGGATGAGCAAACGATTTATCTGGATTTGATTCAAACTAGCGAAGCGCAGGGGTTGAACCCGGAAACAGAACGGGTGGCGTTGGGATTGGCACATTTGCCTTGGGAATTGCTACATAATGGCAGTGGGTTTTTAATGGAACGCCGGGATATTTCTGTGTTACCTGTGCGTTCTGTGCAGCAGCGTCAAACCCAAGTGATTGGCGTGCAAAATCGCCCGTTACGGTTGCTGTTTATGGCGACTTCACCGGAAGATCCGAAAGTACCGCTATTGGAATTTGAGCGGGAAGAAGCGAATATTTTACAAGCAACCAAGGATCAGCCTTTAGCGTTGATTGTTGAGGAAAGTGGCTCGGTTGCTGAGTTGGCTAATTTGGTGAAATCTTATCCAGAAGACTATTTTGATGTCTTTCACCTCACCGGACACGGGATAATTTATACCAAAAAATCATATAGTTATTTGCTGCCAAAAGGTGTAACCCTAGCAGATAATACTCCCTGCTTTATCACCGAGGATGAGGTGGGGAATTTGCAACTTACCACCGTCAATGATTTAGCTAAAGCCTTTCGCGGACGCTGGCCGCGTGTAACTTTTCTCTCTGGTTGTCATACGGGACAGGTTCCGAATCAGGGAACAGTACCCTCAATGGCGCAGGCGTTGGTGAAGGCGGGGGCGGGTATAGTTTTAGGCTGGGCGCGTCCAGTGTATGACAAAACGGGTATTGTGGCAGCACAGGCACTTTACCAAGCTTTGGCGACGGGGGCAAGTGTGGAAGCGGCTGTGAAAGCGGCGCAGCTGGAGATGATTGACAAAGAATGCACCGACTGGCATCTGTTGCGGATGTATAGAGATACACGCCCCATTGCCGAACTGGTGACACCACTGAGAACAAAGCACCGGGAAAAGCTGAAGTTTACAGCGCCAGAGCAAGAATTTCTGGATGAGCATAATCTAGTTAAAGTTGCCAGTCAGTTTGAGTTTGTGGGACGCAGGCGGCATTTGCAACGGTGTCTTAGGGCTTTGCGGGAAACTAGCGACCAAATTGGCGTATTTATTGCGGGGATGGGGGGACTGGGGAAAAGTACCCTGGCGGCGCGGTTATGTACGCGGGTGCAGGCGCAGCGTCCTAACTTTGCGCGGGTGGTGTTGATTGGGGTTTTGGATGAGTGGGGTTTGCTGAATAAGCTTTCTAATAAGTATGAGCGGTTTGCAGATGTCCCCGCACTGTTGAATGAACCAAAGGTGTCTTTAAAAGGGCGGTTGCAAAACTTTTTTGAGGCGATTGAACAAGAACACAATCAACCCTTGCTGTTGGTGCTGGATGACTTTGAGCAGAATATACCCACAGCGAATATTGAAGATGGCTCACTGCGGATGACGACAGGGGCTTACGAAATTTTAGCGGCGATTTGTGCAGCGTTGGCAGAAACCGGGGCAGAAAGTCGGCTGATTGTCACCTGTCGCTATTTGAAATCAGACACTTTGCCACCTCATCGCCTGCACTTGGAATCTTTGGCGGGGATGAACAGCAGTGATATTGATAAAATCTGCTTTCCCTTAGATAAGGAAGTTAGGCAACAGTTAAGAACTCAGCGGATTCTCAAGATTGCTGATGGAAATCCCCGGTTGTTGAAGTGGCTATTGGATGTGGTGCAGCAGCCGGGATTGGCGGCGGATGAATTACTGAATCGGTTGGAAGCGACTGAGCAGAAATTCCGCGAGAATATTTTGGCGCAAACCCTGCTGGATGGGTTGGAAGTGGAGGAACGGAAGTTTCTGGCGCGGTTGAGTGTGTTTCACTTACCCGTGACTGAGGAAATTATCAACGCTATTTCCCCCACTTCCCCACCTCTGCAAAAGCTTGTCAGCCTCAGCCTAGTCGAGTCCGCTACCACTTACGCTACACAACCAGCTAATTACCGGGTGACGACAATTTTAGAACCATTGTTAGAAGCAGTGTTGAGTGAGGAAGAATGGCAAGTAACGCGACAGCAAGCGGTAAAGAAAATCCGTCAAGCTTGGTGGGAGGAGAATAAAAACCCCACGGAAGCAGAAACATTAGAAATTGTGCGGTTGGGACTGCTGGCGAAAGAGCAAGAGATTGCAGTCAGCATTGGGGATAGGATTGCAAACAATTGGGTGAACAATTCCCGCTTTGTAGAAGCTTTAGATTTATGTGAGCAAGTTCTGGCAGTTTTCCAAGACTACCGCATCTTGGGAACTGTCGCCCTTGCAGAAGCGGTTTTGGGTTTTGTCCAAGAGGCTGTTACCCGTTATGAGCAAGCTTTAGACCTTTGTCCTGAAGAGAACTTAGAAAGAAAAGCCGCTATCCTCAACAATATGGCAGAGGTAATCGCGCAACAAGGGGATATTATTAGAGCGATCGCACTCTGGGAGCAATCATTGGAAATATCCGAGCAGATAGACGAAGTCAAAGGTAAAGCCACTACCCTCAACAACATGGCAAGGATAATCGCGCAACAAGGGGATATTATTAGAGCGATCGCACTCTGGGAGCAAGACTTGGAAATATCTGAGCAGATTGGCGATGTCCAAGGTAAAGCCACTACCCTCAACAACATGGCAAGGATAATCGCGCAACAAGGGGACATCGCAAAAGCGATCGCACTGTGGGAGCAATCCTTGGAAATATCTGAGCAGATTGGCGATGTCAAAGGTAAAGCCACTACCCTCAGCAACATGGCAGTGGTATTCCGCCAACAAGGAGACATCACTAAAGCGATTGCACTGTGGGAGCAATCCTTGGAAATATTTGAGCAAATTGGCGATGTCAAAGGTAAAGCCACTACCCTCAACAACATGGCAGTGCAATTCGCCCACCAAGGGGACATCGCTAGAGCGATCGCACTGTGGGAGCAATCCTTGGAAATATTTGAGCAAATTGGCGATGTCAAAGGCAAAGCCACTACCCTCAACAACATGGCAGTGCAATTCGCTCACCAAGGGGACATCGCTAGAGCGATCGCACTGTGGGAGCAATCCTTGGAAATAGATGAGCAGATAGGCGATGTCAAAGGTAAAGCCACTACCCTCAACAACATGGGACAGATAATCGCCCACCAAGGGGACATCGCTAGAGCGATCGCACTTTGGCAGCAATCCTTGGAAATACAACAGCAGATAGGCGATGTTCAAGGTAAAGCCACTACCCTGGGCAACATGGCGCGGATAATCGCCCACCAAGGGGACATCGCTAGAGCGATCGCACTCTACGAGCAATCCTTGGAAATATTTGAGCAGATAGGCAATGTCGAAGGTAAAGCCACTACCCTCAGCAACATGGCACAGGTAATCGCTGACCAAGGGGACATCGCTAGAGCGATCGCACTCTACGAGCAATCCTTGGAAATACAACAGCAGATAGGCGATGTTCAAGGTAAAGCCACTACCCTGGGCAACATGGCGCGGATAATCGCCCACCAAGGGGACATCGCTAGAGCGATCGCACTCTACGAGCAATCCTTGGAAATATTTGAGCAGATAGGCAATGTCGAAGGTAAAGCCACTACCCTCAGCAACATGGCACAGGTAATCGCTGACCAAGGGGACATCGCTAGAGCGATTGCACTCTACAAGCAATCCTTGGAAATATTTGAGCAGATAGGCAATGTCAAAGGTAAAGCCACTACCCTCAGCAACATGGCACAGCAATTCGCCCACCAAGGGGACATCGCTAGAGCGATCGCACTGTGGGAGCAATCCTTGGAAATATTTGAGCAGATAGGCGATGTCCAAGGGAAAGCTGCTACCCTCAGCAACATGGCACAGGTAATCGCCCAACAAGGGGACATCACTAAAGCGATCGCACTCTGGGAGGAAGTTGCTTCCACACTTGCACAAGTTCGTGCCTATAGTGATTTGGTGACAGTTCTAAGTAATTTAGGCGTAGCAGATGAAAGCAAGAGTTTGGTTTACCTAGCTCAAGCAATGTGGTTGACGCTCAAGATTCAAGCGCCCTTAGCAGATACCATTTATCTAATTCGTGCTTTATATGATAGAGTGCCTCAAGGTGATGAGCTAAAAGCTTTGCTAGGTACAACGGCAATGTTCTTTTGCAATTACCGAGGTGAAGGTCATCCGCAGTTAGAGGAACTCCAAGAGAGTAGTTTCAAGATTGTATTAGGTGCGGCAAGTGTCCAAGGAATTGAGACAGAGGAAGCATTTGATAATTGGTTTGTCCAGCAACGGCTAAATGATCCAGATTATTTCCTCCCGCGACTCAACCAACGCCTAGAGGAGATAGTCGGGGATGGGTGGTTGTTTGACCCCAGTCAGGTTGTGGGGGGATGAGGGAGTGCGAATATCTCGGCTCTAAATCCCTTTTTTTATTTCAGCGATAGTAATACTACTTAAAAATAGTTGTTCAATCGGTTGCTGATTAAACCATTGACTAACTTGGGGGTTGGGAGCTTTTTTAACAAACTCAGACATTACACAGGTGTCTATTAGATAAGTCATAGTTCAAAATTCCTACCTGTGTCTCTATCACGTTCAAACAACGAGGCGATATCATCTTCAGCAGATTCGTCGTCTATAAAACGTAGTCGCTCAAATAAAGGCAGTTCTTTTTTTTGTTGCTGCAAGTAATTGGATAATATTTTAATGACTGCTTCCTGTGGATTTTTATAGTGACTGACTGCGATAATTTCATTAATTAGTTCATCATCTATTGTGATAATGGTCATCGCTTTGTCCTCGGTTGTGTAAAATACAATTTATGCAATCTGAATAATTTTTTTAAGCTTATTGCATTCTTATAGAAAAGATTCTTCACGCATACACTCTGCTGTAAAAGCAAATACCGCTCTTAATGCTTGTGAGGTTAGAGTAGGATAGTTTTCTAGCACTTGTTGTTCTGTCTATCCTGCTGCAAAGAAACCCAATAAGAACTCTACAGATAAACGAGTTCCTTTGACAGTCGGCTTACCCAGCAGAATTTTAGGGTCTGAATGAATGTACTGTTGCCAGTCCATAGTTTGTACTCCGACTAAGCTACAGCTATTGTTGCACAGTCTGATTATTTGTTGGCTTGGTGAAGAGGAGAGGCGATCGCGTTACTCTTAAATTAATCGCTAACAATCTAATTAGCTTATGCAGTCTTTTAATATCACGCTGCCAGATGCGATCGCATGACTCTTAATTAATCGGCGACAATATAAAAAGACTCGTTCACGAGGATAAAAGCCTCGTGAACGAGTATCAAAGCCTCATTCACGAGGATAAAAGCCTCATTTATTTTGTTCTTGCCGTTGCAATTGTCTAAAAGTCTGGTGTATGTCTGGCAAGCGTTTATAAATTGCAGATATTTTCAGATATAGTTTGTGTGAAATTGCTGGGGTTCCAGAGACAATTTCACCTGGCGCAATATCGTGTAGAATGCCAGCCTGAGCTGAAGCCGTTGACCCATCACCCATTTTCGCTTTATTGGCAATTCCTACTTGTCCTGCCAAAATCACTCGCTTGCCTAATGTTACACCGCCAGCCATACCAGCTTGACCAGCGATCGCACAACCAAAACCAATTTGGCAACCGTGGGCGATTTGCACTAGATTATCAATTTTGGTTTGGCTACCTATCCGTGTTTCTCCCACAGATGGGCGATCAACGGCACTATTACACCCTATTTCTACACCATCTTCTAAGACTGTATATCCAGATTGTTCCATTTTGTACCAACCAGTCCGGGTAGGAACGAAACCAAAGCCTTCTGCACCAATGACAGTGCCACTGTGAATTACGCAGTCTGCACCAATTTGGGTGCGTTCGTGAATGGTACAGTTAGCATGTAAGGTGGTGCGATCGCCTATTTTGGCATCTGGATAAATCACTACGTTGGGATGAATAATTGCCCCATTGCCAATCTCCACCCCTGGCTGAATTACAACATGAGGCCCAATATAAACATCACTGCCGATTTTGGCTGTGGGATGAATTACCGCACTAGGATGAATTTCTGCCTTTGGTTGGTATGGTTGATAAAAAAGTGCGATCGCTTTGGCAAATAACAGTCGTGGTTGTGGTGTAGCTAACCAGGCGATACCCTGCTCTTGTGCTTGCAACTGTAATGTTTTATTTTGAGGCAAAATTAAAGCACTGGCGCTTGTCTTACTCACCAAAGACGCAAATTTTCCTCCTTCTACATAACTAAGAGTGCCAATAGTAGCTTCATCAATCGCTGCTACCCCTGTAATCTCTGGGTCATGGTTTTGATTAGCAGTGAGGCTATGATCGGTGACAGCGTCGCCGATTCGGCTTAAGATTTCGCTGAGTTTCATGTTTGTGCTTTCACAAGTCATCTACAAAGGCAAGATAATTGTCGCTCTTTGTGACGATAATGTTCTACAGGTATAGAACTCCTATTTGATTTTTGAACAAATCAAAGTATTTGTAGGGTGGGCAATGCCTAGTGGTTTGTCAATTTTGTTTTGAGGGGTTTTTGGTAGTGCGGGACGAAAAGCCCGCGTGAGCGAGACGCTCACACTACAGTCCCTCATTTCAACCCTGACAGACTACTAGGGTGTTGACTCTGTGCCTTTTTAGGCGCTGGCTCCTTTAAGCCGGGGAACCCTAGTCGAGCAGTGGCTCCCCTACATGTAGTTCAAAAATCAAAGCGGACTGCTATATGTAGGTAAGTAGTCATCATGAAATGCGTACACAAATAACGCATGAAAAAGGGCATGGGGAGGAATAGGTAAATAATTTAACTTTGAACCTCCTGCCTTCTACCTTTTTCAAGTTCCGTAGTATGGTGGGCACTGCCCACCTGATCAGGGTTTTGATCAGCTACAGACACTTAGATGTTTTCAACATCAAGAAAACTAAGATGGTGGTAAATCCTGCCCATCATAAGATTGCGGTTCTGGAGATGGTGGTGGGGAAGCAGCTGTAGCTACACTTGACGGTTCTTCTGCTGAAGAAGGTTTGATCCCTTGGAGAGCTTTACCAAGAACATAGGAAGTGCTGCTAATGCCTAATAATCCCAAAATCTGATCGGGAATTGAGGCAGGAAACGAAGGTGGCTTCCCGCTAGTAATGATTAATACTAGACTCATAGAAATGACAAACACGAATATCAACAGTTGAAAACGTGCCAGACTGGCATCACCAGAGCTTTCACTAATTAGCTTTTCTAGATTTATTCCCCGCCTTTTACCTTTACGAGTGTTTACATTCCAAGTTCCGTCCCAAATAAATATTAGGATAAATATTTCTAAAACTGCGACGAAAATGGTAATGATACAACCGATAACTAGCGCCAGAATCGTAAACAAATCATTAATATTAGGCACGCTCTGACCTCCGTTCTCTAATTATTGAGGACAATTTGCCCCAAATGTAGACAAAATTACTTCCTCCTAACATCAAAAGATATTCTGAGCGAATTTCTGGCAGACTACACGGCAAATTTTGCACTTTGCACAAGTTGATATTCTGTCTGACCTCAATTAGGTAAACGACAACAAATATGACGCTGAGTAGCAGTAGTTGCAAGCGTGCTGGACTATAAGTTTTCTGGCTGTCCTTTTCTTGCAATAATCCTCTAATATTAATTTTCTTTTTGATGATCAGAAAAAATATAGAGGACATTAGCCCTACAAGAAACACCCAAATCTCAACCTGAATGAATTTTGATAGGAAATCAAATCCCAATTTTTGGATTTCCAAAATTAAGCCTCCAGCTCAAACATGCCCTGAATTTGGATAATTGCTAAATCAGTCAATATACTAAAGGTAGAGTTTTTCTTATACAAGCAGTTATATAAAACTTATTTTTAGCTAAACTAAGTTTATATTTCTTAAAATTTATTCACTCTTTTTTTACTCGGTGTTTGAATATTCACTAATTAAACGATAGTATAGGGCCCCTATTTTATTTTTGAAATACACGTAGTGTCGTGGCAAGCCTTAAATATTGCAATAAAAAAGGTTCGTAATTTCTCTTCTCTACGAGAGGCTGCGCCAACAGCGCCTTCTTAACCACAAATCTAATGCAATCAAATGAACCACCCATAAAAGACAATCTCGTTCAGTTGCGAAGTAGGGGCACGGCATCCTAAATCTTTTCGGTAAGCCGATAATCTTACTAGTGCCGTGCCCGTACGATATCTTTTCGGCAAGCCAATAATCTTACTAGTGCCGTGCCCGTACAATGTATTTTTGGTTAACGCACAAATTTAGCCTTGACACGCCACTACAGATACTACATATACTTAGATTTTTTCAGGAATCAAACTGGATCGCTATGTTACATATTTATGCGTGAGACTCCAAGGGATTTAGCTAAAATGCAAATGTTCACCAAGTGGCATTTTGTCTGCCCACGTAAATCTACAAAAAATATCGATGAGTAATCAACAACCGGACTACGATCCCAGTGGGGTAGGTGAAATCAATGGCAACCTTCTTGGTTTACCATTTGACTATGAAGGAGCCAATCTGATCGTTATTGGTGTACCGTGGGAAGTTACTGTATCCTACAAAGCAGGTACCGCCAACGGCCCGCAGCAAATTTTAAATGCTTCGACTCAACTGGATTTGTTCGATTTTGATCATCCTAGTGGATGGAAACAGGGAATTTTTATGGTAGAAATTCCCCAGGATATTTTAGAGAAGAATAAATACTATCGCACCTTAGCAGCCGAAATTATCGAGCGACTCGCCCAAGGCAAATCACTGACAGATACACCAGATTTAACATCTATATTGACAGAAATTAATCAAGCTTGTGAACAGGTGAATCAATGGCTGTTTGCACAATCTCAAGAAGCAATTAAAAATGGTAAGCGCGTTGCAGTCATTGGTGGCGATCACAGTTCACCATTAGGATATTTCCAGGCTTTGGCAGCGAGATACACAAACTATGGGATTTTGCACATCGATGCACATGCAGATTTACGCGATGCTTATGAGGGATTTGAGTTTTCCCATGCATCAATCATGTTCAATGCCATGAAAATACCACAAATTACTAAATTAGTGCAGGTGGGTTTGCGCGATATTTGTCATGATGAAGTGGAAATAATTGACCAATCAAATGGTCGAATTGTGGCTTATTATGATCCAGCAATTAAACAAAGGCTCTATTCTGGAAGTACTTGGATTAATTTATGTCGAGAAATTATTAGTCATTTACCTGAATACGTTTATATTAGTTTTGATGTTGATGGTCTAGATCCTAAACTCTGTCCAAATACAGGTACTCCCGTCCCAGGGGGACTAGAATTAGAACAAGCTTTTTGTTTATTTAGGGAATTAATTAATAGCGATCGCAAAATTATTGGCTTTGATGTCTGCGAAGTTGGTGACGCTGAGTGGGATGGCAATGTCGGGGCGCGGATAGTTTACAAGCTGGCAAATTTTCTCGATTTATCTCAGCAAGGCAATAGGGAATAGGGAACAGGCAATAGGCAATAGGCAATAAATAACTATTCCCTATAACGCCCAATGCCTCATGCCCTATGCAGTAAGCAACTCCATCATTGAATAACCTTTCTCTAATATCTGAGCGATCGCCTCAGCGGAAATAGGACGACTGAAGTAGAATCCTTGGCCTTCATTACACCCGCGCATTTGCAGGTAGTCAAGTTGTTCTTGTGTTTCTACACCTTCTGCTGTGATGTTTAAATGGAGGCTTTTAGCCAACGCAATAATGGCATCAGTCACAGCAGCACTATCAGCATTAGATGTCACATCCTGCACAAATGACCGATCAATTTTGAGCATGTTCACAGGAAAACGCTTTAAGTAGTTCAAAGAAGAATAGCCAGTGCCAAAGTCATCTAGTGCTAGGGATATGCCCAGTTCTCGTAATTTTTGTAAGGTTCTCACAGAGTGCTGAATGTCAGTCATCAAGAAACTTTCAGTCACTTCCAGTTCTAGATCGGATGCTGCCAATCCCGTCTCTTCCAGAGTCTGCTTGACAATCTCCACCAAATTTGCTTTCTCAAACTGCCGTCCTGACAGATTCACTGACATCCGCACAGGAGGGAATCCAGTGAGTTGCCAAGCACGATTTTGGGCGCAAGCAGTTCGCAAAACCCATTCACCAATGGGCACAATTAAACCATTAGCTTCGGCAATGGGAATAAACTCGACTGGAGAAACCAAACCCCTAGTAGGATGTTGCCAACGAACCAGAGCTTCTAATGCCGTCACTTTTCCGCTATGCAAATCAACCAAAGGTTGATAATAAACTAACATTTCGTTGCGCTCCAGGGCTCCATGTAGCTCGTTTTCTAAGGACATTCGCTTTTGCAACTGAGCATTCATCTCTGGTGAATAAAACTTGTTTTGGCTACGCCCTTGTTGCCTCGCCTGGTAGAGTGCGATGTGAGCCTGTTGTAAGAGTTGATCTACACTATTTAGCCCATCCAGTCCATCAATTGTGATCCCGATGCTAGCTGTGATATGAATCGAGTTACCATCCAGAGAAAAGGGTTTTGCTATGGTACTCAACAGTAACTGGGATAGCTTGATCACACTCTCAAAAGAAGGAATTTCTGTACGGGCGATCGCAAATTCACCTGCACTCACATAGGCGAGAATTTCTGTCTGACCCATGCAAGATGTTAAACGCTGGGCAACTGCTCTTAAAAGCAACTTTGATGACTCATGCTCCAAGCCATGACTAGTCACTGTAAAATCATCGATACCTAACGAAAGCACAGCTACCAATCGCTGGTTATTTTGAGGTGGGGATAAAGTCTGTGAGAGGCGATCGCAAAACAAATCTCGATTAGGCAATCCAGTTACTTCATCATAGTTAGAGATGTAGTGAATTAACTCATCTAATTTTTGCAGAGTTTGAGAGGTATCTGCCATTAATGTACCCACTTCATCCACAAATTCCGTGGGCAGTTCCGGTAAAGTCTTGGTATTTAAATAGTCTTGTAATGCAGTAGAGGTCAAAATGACTGGGGCAAGCAGGTTGTTTATGGCGTAAAGTGTGGCTGCTGTACCCGCTAACGTTGCCAACAACGCAGTCAGTAAAACTCGTGCTGCTATCTCCCAAGAATAGGAATTTGAAATGACAAAACTGCCGAGTAAAGCCAGAAGAGGTATGTGAGTACCTAAAAAAGCCACCAACAAAATTTTGGCGGTGTAACTTTTCTTGAGAAATCCGAATTGAGCCAGGAAAGTGTAGAGGTAAAGCTTACGGTTTTGCGTCATCTCAATTATGTATGAAAACTAAGAGTTGCTAATTTTGCCACCAAGTATTTTGGTGAAAGTGGATTTTAAATTCACAATCCTAAAAAATTTTCTCAGCGAAAAAATCCATATAGGGTCATTTATTATGCTTCCCAATATGGCTACTCATTGCATAGATTTTGTATATTTTTTCTGTAAATAAAACAATACAATCAGCTTTTTACCCAAACAACTCTATCGTAGAATTACTTATTAAACAAGAATTCTACGTAAAAATAGTGAAAAAATTACGTACAATAAATAAAATTTTTCTTAATATTTTAAGTTAGAGACGCGATTTATCGCTGTCTCTACAGAGAATTTATTCGTCAATTATTCCTTGACAAACCCCTAGTTATTTGCTGGGACTAATTCCACATCGCCGCAAGAGCCACCTGTCAAACGATAGTCATCTACCTGAACCCAGCTATCTTGACCCAAAGCCCAGAATCCGGTGAAGATATTGTAAGTAGATTCGTTGCCTGTTCTAAATTGTATAGTCAGCGGCGTGTAGCGAGGTAAGCTACCAAACTTTTGTTCAGAAAACACCTTCTGTTGAGCATCTCGCACACCAAAATAACCATCTGTGACATTGCCTGATGTCCGCACATAAGCTGTCAATTTATACTGAGTATTTGGCTGTAATTTAACACGTTGACGGATGCCGTTCCATCCAGATACGTTTCGCATCCAAACGTTGTTTTTCCCTGCATAGCTGTAATTCAATCCCTGATCAACACCAACTCTACCTTCAGCCACCCAAGGACTGCTGACCCTTTGGCTAGGTTGTCCTTCAAAATCGCCACCAGAAAGTGGAGAAGCGCAAGAAGCTGGAGTTTTAGCAGAACCAATATTGAGGGTAACGATAGTCGTAATGAATACTGCAACTATGCCGAAAGATAACGGTTTCCTAGCCATTTAGCTTGACCTCTTGAATCAGGGGAATTACGAAAGCTCACATGTATATAATATGTTTGCCTCATCAGCTTTATGCAAAGTATATTTGTGATCCGAAAATTTCAGACAGGATGGGCACTGGATTTCGCCATGCTTAGATTTGACAGTTGTCTAATTTGTCGTGGTAGACTGCTCAGATGAAGTCGGCCAAGTCAAGCGATCGCAAATTAGTAAGTTGTCCTATTTCACTAGGCAAACTGCTTAGTTGATTGTTGTGTAAAATAAGCCATTGTAAGTTAGTAAGTTGTCCTATTTTTTTGGGTAGACTGCTCAGTTGATTAAAGCTAAGGTCGAGCCTTTGTAAGTTGGTAAGTTGTGTAAATTCATTTGGCAGACTACTCAATTGATTTTCGCCCAGTCCCAGCGATCGCAAGTTAGAAAGTTGCCCGATTTCTCTCGGCAGATTGCTCAGTTGATTGTCACCCAGGTTAAGCGATTCCAGGTGAGAAAGTTGTCCGATTTCGCTCGGTAGATCGATTAAGCGATTTTTGTAGAGGTAGAGAGATTGTAAGTTAAAAAGTTGTCCGATTTCTCTCGGTAAGCTGCTCAGTTGGTTGTCGCCCAAATCGAGCGATCGCAAATTAGTAAGTTGTTCTATTTCCCTGGGCAGACTGCTCAATTGATTGCTCCTGAGATATAGCAATTGCAAGTGAGAAAGTTGTCCTATTTCTCTTGGCAGACTGCTCAATTGATTGCTCCTGATGTCGAGCAATTGCAAGTGAGAAAGTTGTCCTATTTCTCTTGGTAAACTGCTTAGTTGATTATATTTGAGGACAAACGTTTGCAGGTTAGTGAGTTGTCCAATTGCGCTTGGCAGAGTTGTTAAGTGATTGGCAAGAACTAGAAGTTCTTCAAGTTGATTGAGCAAACCAAGTTCCTTAGGTAAAGCGCTCAGATTGTTACCGATAATATCGACAATATAACCCTCTTGATCATATTGATATTTGCCGAGAATTAGCTTTTTGAGTTGAGTTAGCTTACCAATTTCAGGTGGTAAAGCCGTTAAGTTGTTACCAGAGAGGTCGAGTTCTGTTACACCCTCTGTCGCTGCTTGTTCAATTACTTTTAGCAGTTCTTCCTCGGTCATGAGTGAAATCGCTTAATCTGATAGTGTAACTCGTTATATCTTGAAAATTAACTAATACCTATTTTGTATGAAGATGCACATAATAATACCCCCCTGTAGTCCCCCCTTGGTAAGGAGGGACGGCGATAGCCGGGGGGTGAATTATATGCAGCTTCACAAAGAAACGGTATAAGCCACAATAGCAAGTAATAGACCGGAAACACCAACAACTAAATCCATTGTGTAGGATCTACTTGATAATAGCCTTGTAGTAGCTCATACAATGTCGGATGATGCTCTAGCAATTGCTGCGGCTGCTCAAAAAATGTCTCAGTGACTACGGCAAAAAATTCAGCGGGATTAGTAGCACCATAGCTATCAATTATAGTTTTCACATCCTGTTCAATAAGATTGCAGAGTTGTTGATATTCTGCTGTCATCACCCTAGCCCAATTCCCATAATCTGAATTTCGCTGCAAAATAGGAACACCGTCTGCTTTGCCATCCTCTTGATCTAATTGGTGGGCAAATTCATGCAGAATCACATTATGTCCATCTTTCCAGTTGTGAATATCTTGTTCCACCTGTTCCCAAGACAATACTATTTGGTCACGACTCCATGATTCCCCTAGTCTCGCCTCACGCCTTTCTTCCACAACATAATTGCTAGTGGCGACGGTTTGGTTAACAAAATAAGTGCCGGGATAAATTAGAATTGAACGCAGTTTAGAAAAATATTCCCCTCGCTCATTCAGCAGCAGCAAACAGGCGACAGATGCAATGGTTAGTTTCATTTCTTCTGTCACCTGCAAACCTCTACAGCCAATAAATTGTTTTTCTGCCAAAAATACTTGAATATGTCCCTGAAGTCTTTTACGTTCAGAGGAAGAAAGACACAAATAAACGGGAAGATTATTCTCAACAATGGCATTCCATAGTGGAGAGAAAGGACGACGTTTTAGACGGTTTCTGCGCTGTTGGATCAGGACTGGGCTAATTAAAATAGTAGTCACAATTAACCCTAGTATTAGGAAAATAATAATTAGTTTAATCATTAGTTTTAATCTTGTAATGTGGGCAATGTCCACCGTATTCATGTTGTGGTGGGCATTGCCCACCCTACTAAATATATTTCAAAAAAAAATAGGAAATTTATAAAACTTTTTCAGTAATAGCAGGAGGAGTAAAATATTATTCTATAGCGCTTCCCATTCAAATGAAGTACAAAAATATATCACGCTGTGTAGGGGCATGGCACTGCCATGCCCTTACCGATGTATCTCACGCTTGTTGAGAAATGCTATATCTTTAGCTGACGCAAATCAGCCTTACACCAGTATGCAAATTAGTCCCATTGATGGAGTCATAAAGACTGATGTTGAATGGAAAATTGATTTGTAGTTTTTCTGAAGTCTCGTTTTATGTCAGTTACTACAATAGCCACACAGGCTGCGATCGCATCTCTCAATGTGTATCAACAGCATCTTTCACCTTACAAAGGTTTCTCCTGTCCTCATCGGTTGCTTAATGGTGGTGAATCTTGCTCTGACTACGTAAAACGTGTACTAATTAACCAAAACTTGCAAACAGCTATCCAAATGGCTCCTCAGAGATTCAGAGCTTGTAAACTTGCCGCTCAAACTCTGCAAAGTCAGCGGGCAGAGGGTGGATGTATTGTTATTCCCTGCTGTATCCCGATTTAAGCTAGCGATCGCCACTAATCCCTACAAAACAGGTACACAAAGTGCCGTAGAATGAATCTCCATCCGGCATCCACCAACCTGTTGACCCCATGTATTGCGACTACTTGGTACAAATCCTGACAGCCCGCGTATACGATGTTGCCCAAGAAACACCTCTAGAATATGCCCCGAATCTTTCCGCACGACTGAATAATAAGTTGCTGCTGAAGCGGGAAGATATGCAATCAGTCTTTTCTTTTAAATTGCGGGGTGCTTATAACAAAATGGTGAACTTGTCACCAGAACTACTAGCACAAGGTGTAATTGCGGCATCCGCAGGCAACCATGCCCAAGGAGTCGCCCTCAGTGCTAGTCGCCTGGGAACACGAGCGATTATTGTTATGCCGGTGACTACGCCCCAAATGAAGGTGGATGCAGTTAAGGCTCGCGGGGGAGAAGTGATTTTACATGGAAATACTTACGATGATGCCTATGCTTATGCTCGTCAATTAGAAGCAGAAAAGGGACTCACTTTTATTCATCCCTTTGATGATCCCGATGTGATTGCGGGACAAGGGACAATTGGGATGGAAATTTTGCGGCAATATCAGCAGCCCATCCATGCAATATTTGTCGCCATTGGTGGGGGCGGGTTGATTTCGGGGATTGCAGCTTATGTTAAACGGTTGCGTCCAGAAATTAAGATTATTGGCGTTGAACCTGTTGATGCTGATGCGATGAATCAATCACTAAAAGCCGGACATCGGGTGCGATTATCTCAGGTGGGTTTATTTGCCGATGGGGTGGCGGTGCGAGAAGTAGGAGAGGAAACTTTCCACTTGTGTCAGCAGTATGTGGATGAAATTATTTTGGTGGATACAGATGACACCTGTGCGGCAATTAAAGACGTGTTTGAGGATACACGATCGATTTTAGAACCAGCGGGGGCATTAGCGATCGCTGCAGCTAAAGCCTACGCCGAACGGGAACAAATCCAAGGACAAACCCTAATCGCTGTAGCTTGCGGTGCAAACATGAATTTTGACCGCCTGCGCTTTGTCGCCGAACGCGCCGAGTTTGGCGAACGCCGCGAAGCCATCTTTGCAGTGACAATTCCTGAAGCACCGGGTAGTCTCCGCAAGTTTTGTGAATGTATTGGCGATCGCAATTTAACTGAGTTCAATTATCGCATTGCTGATCAAACAACAGCCCATATTTTCGTGGGGATGCAAATTCAAAACCGTGCTGATGCAGCAAAAATGGTAGAAACATTTGAAACCTGCGGCTTCCAAACCATTGACCTCACCGACGATGAACTGACAAAATTGCATTTACGGCATATGGTCGGTGGGCACTCTCCCCTAGCACATAATGAATTACTCTATCGTTTTGAGTTTCCCGAACGCCCTGGTGCATTAATGAAATTTCTCGGCTCCATGAGTCCCGACTGGAATATTAGTATGTTTCACTACCGCAACAACGGCGCAGACTACGGGCGTATTGTCGTTGGTATTCAAGTACCACCCCACGAAATGCAGGAATGGCAAGCGTTTCTCGATTCCCTTGGCTATCAATATTGGGATGAAAGCCATAACTTAGCATACAAGCTGTTTTTGGGTTAGGGAATAGTTAACTGATAACTGTTAACTGTTAACTGTTAACTGAATAGCAAGAAACGGGTGGCTTTAAAGCCTGACAATCGATAAATTGAGGGAGTGCATGTGAATAATCAACATGAATCCTATAAAAGAAGAGAGTGTAGACTACAGTGAGGACTATGAGCGAATTGCCCAAGCGATCGCTTTTATGCGAGAACATCACCTAAATCAGCCAGATTTGGCAACCATAGCTGAATATGTGAATTTGAGTGAATACCATTTTCAACGCTTGTTTAGCAAGTGGGCGGGTATCAGTCCAAAGCGTTTTCTGCAATATCTCACAGTCGAATATGCTAAATCGAGAATTGCCCAAACCAAGAGCCTTTTAGACTTAACATTAGATGTAGGCTTATCCAGTCCAGGACGTTTACACGATCTATTTGTCAATTTAGAAGCCATGTCACCCGGCGAATTCAAAACGGGAGGGACAGGGTTACAAATTTGGTATGGTATTCATGATACGCCGTTTGGTAAGTCTCTAATTGCTACCACAGCCCGTGGTATTTGTAATCTTTATTTTTTGGATGGGATGGATACAGAGAAGGCTGTGCAAACTCTGCATCAGGAGTGGAAAAAAGCTGAAATAATCTGTGATCAGCAGATAATTCAAGAAATTAGCGATCGCATCTTTAATCCATCAGCATTAAACAATGGTAAACCTTTGGTTTTATTCGTGAAAGGCACTAATTTTCAAATTCAAGTTTGGCGTGGACTCCTGCAAATCCCCTTTGGGAGCATCACAACCTATCAAAGTTTAGCAGCAGCTATCGGTCGCCCAACCGCTGCTAGAGCCGTAGGCAATGCTGTAGGTAGCAATCCCATCAGTTACTTAATTCCCTGCCATCGAGTGATTCGAGAGTCAGGCGAATTGGGTGGTTATCGCTGGGGAATTGAACGTAAAACCGCCATTCTTGGCTGGGAAGCTAGTACAGTACGGCGGAAGTCAAAAGTCAAAAGTCAAAAGGTTAATATATCGGTGTACTGAGTTTTTTCAGAAATCAAATATTAGTCCTATAGTCGGTGCATAATTTGTGATTCGTAATTTTTATCGAGGTAAAACATCATCTAAACGAAGTTGAAGACGGGGCAAAAGCGGTGAGTTAATTAATTGATTTAATCGATTGCGCGTTTTAATCTATAATACCTATCGAACAAAGCTTTCAACCTCTTTTAAATATACAAAGTTTAATTAGTTCTTAACCTACTGAGGATAAAGCTTTAATTGCAGACTTTAGATGGAGCATCACTCAATGAGTAATCCAACAGAATCTACTGCTGGGGAAGAAGCGTTGGTTGACGAAATTCTCGCCACTAGTCTTCAAGCGCAGCAAAACACAGGCCCAGACCTCCGCCAAATTCACACTAAAAGTCATGGTCTACTCTGGGGAGAGTTTATTGTTGAGCCAAATCTTCCCGAAGAACTGAGAGTAGGTTTGTTCAAAACGTCTCAAACCTATCCTGCTTGGATTCGCTTTTCCAGTGGTGGCGCACCTGAAAAACGCGGTAAATTACGCTCTGATAGAGATCCCGATGTGCGCGGTATTGCTATTAAGGTGCTGAATGTAGAAGGACAAAAAATCTTGGATGATGAAGAAAACACCCAAGACTTTACACTCAACAGTTATCCCACTTTCTTCACTAAAGACATTCGTGACTATGCCGATATCTTCAAAGCAGGGAGTGGACAACTAACTCCAGAACGGCTGCAAGAACTTGCTCCTGTCTTTGCGCTCTTGCAAGAAATCACCAGCAAGAAAGTCGGGAATCCGCTGTTAATTCAGTATTGGAGCATGGCTCCATTTAAATTTGGGAATCGCATTGTCAAATTGTCTGTAAAATCTCAACAGCCAGAACAACCTCCCGAAACACTTCCAGAATCTGATAAATACTTGCGAGAAGCAATAGTTAAGTACTTGACAGAAGATGGTCAAGATGCATATTTCGATTTTCTGATCCAATTTTATGTGGATGAGGAAAAGACACCAATTGAAAATCACATCCAGGAATGGCTAGAAAGCGATTCACCATTGATCAAAGTTGCCACCGTCCGTATTCCTTCTCAGACATTCGACTTTGAAGAACGCAAGCGCCTTGATGAAGGTTTGTTATTTGCACCTTGGCACACGTTGCTAGAGCATGAACCTGTTGGGAGTATAAATCTGTCTCGCAAAAAGCTTTACAGCGAACTCGCAAAATATCGGCGAGAACAAATTGCTAAACGCTTGCGCGAACCACAACCTTATACAGCGTTGCAAGATAGTCCGCAGTAAGAGTGTGCCAAAAAATAAATGACCCAAAACCTGTCATTGCAAACATTTGCAATGACCATTGGGCATCTTTTTACTTGCAGTACTCTCTCTCATGTCCGCCTAGCGAGAAGAATGTGTGAAAACTCTTGTTGTGCAGCACAAATGATTTAACTCTCTTGTGAGTTTTGGACGGCTTTGGCACGACTAGGTGGTTTTATTGGTCGTAAATCTGATGGTCTTCCTGGTTAGCTACGATTGCAAGATATTTGCTGGGGTGCTTATTTTGGTTCTTCTACTCTTTAAAAGATGTTGGTAATGACAAGGGGGTTTTCTGTTGCTGGGTGTTGAGGGGAGCGATCGCCAGTCGGGAATGATGGCTTATAAGAGTTTATAAAAGCTTGGAGAGTAGATAGTTGGCTCTACTCTCCAAGCTTTTATTTCCGAAAAATGCTCTATAAAACTCTTTTGAATAACTCCAATAGATCCCATCTCTGTAAGTTTTAGCTGATAGTCAGAACTTTCTTTAGCTTTAGCAGATTTAGTTTTCTAGCCCTCAGATATAAAGCTTAATTTCTTGAATTTTGCGAAGATAGTAGGAAATTTATTTCACTTATCTTGCTCTTATATCAGGTAAGTTTTGTACACTGCTTTTTATGCTTGTATTGTTTGATTTGTCAAGATAATTTTATACTAAATTAGATAAACTTACCCTGCTACTGCTCCTCATGAAAACAGAGATTATGCTGAGGAAATATGTCATTTTGCTAACTCGATATTGTGGTAATTTATTGAGTACTGCAATTTTTGTAGAAATACTGTTTATTTCTCTCAAAAACACAACAAATCAAAAACAAACTATAAAGAATTATGCAAGCTAGGGTTCTCGTAATTGGTGGAGGCGTGAGTGGATTGACAACTGCACTATGCCTACTACAAGATGGATTTGCAGTAACAGTAGTTTCTGAAAAATTTGCACCAAACAATACTTCGGTTGTTGCTGGAGCTTTGTGGGAGTGGCCTCCTGCTGTCTGTGGTTCTCACCGTCACCCAGTTTCCTTAGAACGCTCTAAAAGCTGGTGCATGGTTTCGTACAATAAATTCCTGAATCTGGCAGCTAATAAGGAGACGGGAGTTTATAACCGGGATGTCGTGTTCTACTACAAAAAACCCATAGAGCAGACACTGGAATTGCAGAAGATGAATGAATTGCAGATGAGGGTGCTGCGATTTAGGCGGGATAAAACATTAATTGACTGGTATGGTATCAACCGTGATACAGGAGTTGTGGATGCATACACCTATTTAGCACCCCAAGTAGATACTGACATTTATATGCAGTGGTTGTACAGTCAGGTGAAAGAGTCCGGCTGTAAGATCGTTGAAGCCAAAATCTCTGGCAATTTGGCTGAAATTCAAGAGCAGCTAAAAAGTCAATTTAGTGTAGATATAATTGTTAATTGTTCTGGGCTTGGCTCAATTGAACTCACCAACGACGATATGTATCCTTTGCGTGGAGCGCTGATTCGTGTCAAAAATGATGGCGTGTCGATGCCTCGCGTTACAACATCTCACTGCATGACTTTTGACAATAGTGTTGGTGGGCAAAATATGATTTTTATTCTACCGCGCGGTGAAAAGACCCTACTGTTGGGCGGTTTAGTTGAGCCAGACAAGTGGGAGTTGGACATAAACTTAGAGAACTACGAACCAATCCAAGATATGTGGAATCGTTGCCTAAACTTCATGCCAAGCCTCAAAGATGCCACTATCGATGCAGCAGAACCAGTCCGGGTGGGACTGCGCCCAGGGCGAAAAGACAACATCCGCTTGGAGCGAGAACTAGGAACAGACATTATTCATAACTATGGACATGGTGGTTCTGGAGTAACTTTGTCTTGGGGTTGCGCTCAAGAAGTTGTCCAGATTGTCAAATCTAGGACTGGCGCTCAAGAAGTTGTACAGATGGCTAACTCTAGGGCTTGACTGTTGACCGAATTTTAGATTTTAGATTTTAAATTTTGGATTGAATAGCGCAAAATCCAAAATTGATTGACCACCTATGTTGATGCTGCACCTAGTTGGAGGGCGTAGAGGTTGGCGTAGACTCCCTGTTGCTCAACGAGTTCTGCATGGCTACCCTGTTCGACGATTTGTCCTTGCTGAATCACTAATACTTGATCGGCTTGGGTAACTGTGCTGAGACGGTGGGCGATGACAAAACTGGTACGTCCTTTGAGCAAGCGGGCGATCGCAGTTTGTACGAGTGCTTCTGTACGGGTATCAATGCTGCTGGTTGCTTCATCCAGAATCAGAATTCGGGGGTTAATTAATATCGCCCGGGCGATACTAATCAGTTGGCGCTGTCCTTGACTCAGAGGCGCACCCCGTTCACCCAATTGAGTTGCATAACCTGCTGATAATGAGGTAATGAATTCATGCACATTCGCCATCTGTGCTGCTGCTTCGATATCGGCTTGGGTGGCGTGGGGAACGCCAAAGGCAATATTTTCAGCAACTGTACCACTAAAAAGAATATTGTCTTGGAGGACAATGCCAATCTGACGGCGCAAGCTGGCTTGAGTAACACTACGCACATCAAAACTATCAATTTTTACAGCACCACCAGACACATCATAAAAGCGCAAAATTAAATTAATGATGGTACTTTTTCCCGATCCCGTTGGTCCAACTAACGCCACCATCTGTCCGGGAGAGGCGTGTAAATCCACTCCTTTGAGGACGAGTTGATCGGGATTATAGCCAAATGTCACCTGCTCAAATGTCACCTCGCCCTGAATGGGGGGCATTTCCACAGCATCGGCTGCATCTTGGAGTTGTGATGGTTCATCCAGCAACGAAAATATCCGCTCTAATCCGGCAAAGGCGGACTGAGCTTGGGTATAAAATTGGCTGAGGATTTGAATAGGGCGAAAGAACTGCTGAACGTAAAGTAAAAAGGATGTGACTACACCCACTGTTGCGGCTCCCGTCACGCCGAGATAGCCACCATAAGCAAGTACACCGGCGGTTGCGAGGGTGTTGAGAAAATCGATTGAGGGTAAAAATGCGGCAGTAATTGCTACTGCTTCGACATTAGCATCTCGATTGGCAGCATTAAGAGCGTCGAATTCGGCGATGTTGAGATTTACACGATTAAATGCCTGTGCTTCTCGCACACTACCAATGTCTTCTTCTAATTTGGCGGAAAGTTCGCCAATTGTCTGGCGGGTGACGCGGAATCTGGCTCTAGCCCAGCGTGCAAACAAGCTGGTTGTGAAAATCATCAGCGGTATGACTAGGTTACTCAACAAGCCAAGTTGCAGGTTGATTGCGAGCATGGCAATAACAATGCCAACCAAACTGAAAGTGTTACCCAACATTTGGGCGATCGTTTGTCCAAATGCCTGATTCACGGTATTGACATCGTTGAGCAGGCGGCTCATTAAATCGCCTGCTTCGCTGCGATCGAAAAAGCTAAGTGGCAAACTCTGGATTTTCAGAAAAATATCTTGCCGCAATTGCGCCAACAAGCGCTGCATTATCCAACCGACGCGGAGAATTTGCCCCCGAATTGCCCAGACACCAACTCCATAGATTAGTGCTAGTAGTCCTAACATGAGGAGTAGTCCTAGCAGATTTCCCTGAGCAATTAGGTGATCAATCGACCAGCCAAGCAAAAATGGCCCGATCGCCTGGGTCGATGCACCAATTGTTACTAATGTCAAAGCTATGGGAATTTCTTTTTTATAGGGTCGCAGGTATTGTAAAAAGCGCTGTAAGGTGGAGAGTTGTTGAGTTGCTTTTTGTTCTGGTGCAATGATGGGATTGGGGCTTCTCATATTGTGTTTGGTGAAAACCAACCAGGAGCGCTGTAGTCAAAAACCTGCTGTTATGCGTAGGCATCGCTAACTCACATAATTTTAACTTGGAAGTGCTACTAACCAAGCTTGTAAATCTGCCAAACTGGTAAAATCTAACAGTGCTTCGCTCAAATCTTCTAATTGTTCTAGGGATAAAATTTCAATGCGATCGCCCACTTCTTGAGGTAATTCTCCTAAGCGTCGATTTAGTTGACGCAAAATGAGCGATCGCGCTTCTTCTTCCTTAATTTCTCGGTAAACTTGTGTTTCCTTGAGCGTGATTCCTAGCATTGCCTCTACCTCAGTTCGAGTTGATTTTTCAAACTTATACACCATGATTGTCACAAGCATCTCTATTATGGCGCGACTTGCCATTTCCGGTGCTGCTTGAGAGGTTCTAGTTAACAAATACCTCGCTTCTTCTGGTGCTTGTTCATTATCTATCGTCGTCAGCACCATCAGTGCTACCCATAGAGGTAATTGGCGAATATCACCCAATTCATCTAAAAACACTCGATGTACTTGTCCACCATTCAGGAATGAGCGATGGGGATGAATATCACCTTGTTCAAGATTGCGAGATGGGTAAATTATGACTGCTTGCCAATCCCTAAATCTGTCACGGTTGCGGTAGAAATATAGTGCAGATTCCGCAAATACCCGTTCATACAGCCTTTCATCCCTTTGAAATTGCACCTCGCAGAAATATACAACTCCCGCACCTGCATTTTCAGGTGGGAGAAATACCCCGTCTATCTCAAATTTGGGTTCTTTGACAGCTACTGAATCAAATCGATAGGCATCTGCATTCGTTGGCGGGTTTGTCAATAATTCAAATAGTAACCTGGGGGATTGTTGAAATAGTTTGTAAAAAATTGAGTCTCGCCGCATAATGCATTCTAAATTGATCTGCGGTTAATTATCTAACCACTTTTTTGCTCACCTGAGATTCTAAAATCACGCCGTAGAGGGGGCTGGTTTGCATTAATTCTTCATGGGTTCCTTGGGCGATCAAGTGTCCTTTATCGACTAGAAAAATGCGATCGGCATTCTTGACGGTGCTGATGCGTTGGGCGACAACGAAGGTTGTACAGGCTTTTTGACGCATGAAGTTGTCGAGTGCGGTTTGGATATCGTCTGCAGTTTTGGCATCGACTGCAGAGGTGCTATCGTCAAGTATCAGAATGCTGTAATCGGTGAGTAAGGTACGGGCGATCGCTATTCGTTGTTTTTGTCCACCAGATAAACCCACGCCTCTTTCACCAACAATGGTTTCGTAGCCATCCATTAAGCTAATAATGAAGTCGTGAATCTGGGCAGTTTTCGCCACTGCAATCACTTCTTCTAGGGTGGCGTTGGGTTTGGCGTAGGCGATATTCTCACGGATAGTGCCAGAAAATAGTGTGGTTTCTTGGAATACTATACCAATTCGCGATCGCAGACTTTTCAAGGTGAAATCTCGCACATCCCGCCCGTCGATGCGGACTGCGCCTTGGCTAACATCATAAAAGCGGGAAATCAGGTTCATAATTGTGCTTTTCCCAGACGCTGTCATCCCCAGAACGGCGATGAGTTCGTTGGGTTTGGTTTCAAAGGAAACATTTTTTAAGGCTTCGGTGGAGGCACCAGGATAGCGAAAGGAGACGTTTTCAAAGGTGATTCTACCGCCGCAGGTAGTAAAAGGGATGGCGTTAGGGCGATCGCTAATTTCGACTTTGGCATCAACTACTTCATAAACTCGTTCTGCAGAGGCTGCTGCTTGGGCGATTGTGGGGGCTGCAAATCCAATCAACAAAATCGGTTGGAGAATCAAAGCTAGGTAGGAGTTAAATGCTACTAGTTCCCCAATGGAAAACCTACCCCCAATCACCTCTGCGCCGCCATAGGCAAAAACCGCCAGTGTCACCAAATTACTGAGCAAAAAGATAAACGGGAAGGTATTGCGGATAGCGCGAATCGTCTTCATGTTGGCTTTGACGAGGCTATCATTCAGGGTTGTGTAACGAGTCCTTTCGGCTGACTCCCGCACAAAGGCTTTCACTACCCGGATTCCCAGCAAGTTTTCTTGTAAGACGGCGTTGAGGTCACTCAGTTGCTCTTGTACTTGCCGAAAAAGTCCGTTATTCTTGGTGATGAATTGCGCCATCAACCATCCCGCAGCTGGGACAACTGTCAGTGTAATCAGTGCTAATTGCCAGTTCATCACGAGTAAGATGATGGCGATCGCTACTAATGTGACAACTCCACTGATCACCTGGATTAGGCTTGTGCCCACAAAGGTGCGAATCTGCTCAATGTCGCTAGTGACGCGGGTTAGGAGTTGGGAAGTCTGCGCTTGGTCGTGATAGCTGAAACTGAGATTTTGAATTTTGCTGAAAATCTGGTTCCGCAGGTCATAAGCCACACCTTGAGATGCGGCTTCTGCTAAGTAGCTTTGTCCGAAATTAAATAAACCCCGGGCGATCGCAGCAACTACCATCCAACCGGCGCTATATAATACGACTTGTAAATTTTGTTTGACAATACCCTGATCAATTCCCCACCGAAATAGTTGAGGAGTCAGCGCATTGGCGACTGTCAAAAGCAGCAGACTTACCAATGCTCCCAAAGAAGTCCATTGGTAAGTACGTAAAGTCTTCACTACACGCTGGATTGACTGTATAGACGAAGTTTCCTGAACTTCTGGTTGTTGAACCAAGGGAATTCACCGCTGTATATCTTGAGAAAATTATCTCTCAATTGGGGAAAGAGTTGGAGACAAATCATCAAAGGCGGCGGGAAACCCACTCAAACAAGAGGGATAGCCGCCCTGTTGCCGTTAACAGTCAACCCTGAGCGAAGCCGAAGGGTTGACGTGAAATCCCATCCCCTTACAGGGGATGGGATAAGCTTATATTTATTGCCATAGATGCAGACAGACATAAAATCATCCCTAATATTTGGGAATTTTGTGGGTTTGTAATGATAAATTATTATTCAGCAATAGGTAATGGATACAAAGAAGTGTTAATCATCAATCACACCCCAACTTTCTGATTACCAATTTTTGCAGGCGTAAATTTAGAATTTAAATTTGCTTATGTCTAATTTACCACCACTCAATACAGATACTATCTGGGCAATTCTCCATGAAAAAATTGACGATGTCACAGTTAACCAGTTGGTCTGGTATTACTTAGGCTATCGCTATGACTCTTCTGCTGAACAATGGAACACCAGTGAAGTAGCACCAGAATGGCGAGATGAATACCCACAACCACCCGATTTTATTGACAGTCGCCCCGCAACAGTCAAATTAACTCGTTCGATACCACAAGATAACAAACAAATACTCAAAGAAAAACTGGGTTTCAAAGGTTATAAAATTGGTGAATTCGGACCTCGTCAAACTCGCAGAGCAACAGCTGCAAACTGGCTATGCAGTTATTTACAACAAACCAATGGTAACTTAGAAGGAAGCGTTGACTGTTGACAAATGACAAATAACAAATGACGAATCTCTCCGGTTAATTTTATTGGCTCCAACCTACTTAGATAAAATTATAAATTTCACTCTGAAGATAGAGTAGTTATTTTTGAAAGTATTTCCTCGGAACGATTCGCTAATTTTAGAGAGCGTAAGAAAATATTCCTACTAATACTCTCTACTTAAAGCAAATTTATGCCACAGCCAATAGAATTTAAGTTATTTGCCCCCTATAACAAAGGAGTTGCATTAATTGGTTCTTTTTCAGATTGGCAAGATTTACCTATGGAAAAAGGTGAGGATGGCTATTTTCGTACCACTGTTGAACTAGAAGATGGCGATTATCAATATAAGTTTCGTGTGCAGTCAAACTCATGGTTTTTTGAACCAGAACAGTGGGTTGAGGTTACAGACCCTTATGCAACTGATATAGACGAATCGAGTGGTAAAGATAATGCGATCGTGCGGATTAAAGATGGGGCAAAAATTCTCGATACTTATGTTTGGCAACACGATGATAAACCTCTACCCGCCGACCATGAATTAGTAATTTATGAATTGCATGTCGGGGATTTTTCCGGTGGTGAAGATGACCCCTATGCACGAGGTAAATATAAACACGTCATTGAAAAATTAGATTATTTATCTGACCTGGGAATTAATGCTATTGAGTTGATGCCAATAAAAGAATATCCCGGTGACTATAGCTGGGGTTATAATCCTCGTCACTTCTTTGCAACTGAATCAAGTTATGGTTCTACAGATGGGTTAAAGCGACTAATTGATGAGTGTCATAACCGAGGCATTCGTGTAATTATGGATGGTATTTACAACCACTCTGAAGCTTCCGCACCATTAACACAAATTGACCACGATTATTGGTATCACCACTCTCCTCGTGACCCTGATAATAATTGGGGCCCTGAGTTTAATTACGAACTCTACGACGAAAAATTAGATACGTTTCCTGCACGGAAATTTATCGGTGAAACAGTCCGTTTTTGGATTGAAGAATATCATATAGATGGTATTCGCTATGACGCAGCGCGACAAATTGCCAACTACGATTTCATGCACTGGATTGTTCAAGAAACTAAAAAAACTGCTGGAAATAAGCCTTTTTATAATGTAGCCGAACATATTCCAGAAACACCCAGCATTACCAATTTAGACGGGCCAATGGATGGTTGCTGGCATGATAGTTTCCTCCATACAGTGCTAGCACATATTTGCGGCGAAACTTTTGATTTAGAAAACCTCAAGGATGTCATAGATGCTAAACGTCAAGGCTTCTTGGGTGCAACCAATGTGGTTAATTACCTCACCAATCACGACCATGAGCATATTATGGTCGAACTGGCTAATCGGAATATTTTTAATGAAGAAGCTTTCAGGCGAGCTAAATTAGGAGGAGCTATTCTGATGACAGCCGTTGGTGTACCATTGATTTGGATGGGTGAAGAATTTGGTGAGTATAAACCTAAACAACCTGAATCATCAAAAATCGATTGGACACTACTAGGTAATGAATTAAATAGCAGCTTGTTTGAATACTATAAAGGCTTAGTTAATTTGCGTAAAAATAGTCATGCACTTTACACAGAGAATATCGATTTTATTCACGAAAATCTAGAATCTAAGGTACTAGCCTATAGCCGTTGGAACGAAGAAGGTTCTCGTGTGGTAGTGGTAGCCAATTTCTCAGAAAACTTCCTAGCTGGTTATCATGTTCCCAACTTTCCTTGTGGTGGTACATGGCATGAGTGGACAAGCAATTATGATGTCGAAGCTGGTGAAGATGGTATCATAACTGACATAGGGCCTTATGAAGCAAAAGTATTCGTTTGGCAGTAACAAAATACACTTGTGAAAGTAGTGCTTAATGTCCAAAAATCATGACTTTAGTCCTTGATTTCTAAGCACTTTAGTGATTACTACGAACTCATCAAAATTAATGTGACAAACGAAGGGGAAGGGATAGAACTTTTCTTTTTCCCCTAACTTCTACCTACAGATGGGAAAAAATATAGGCAAATACTGATAATTATCAGGTACAAAGGTAGCTTTTCTGAAAATCAGTGATTTACTTGTGTGCTTTGGCTTTAAAATTTGGATATGAATTTTGACGCTTAAACGCAACGTAAATCCCTAGAGCATCTCCATGCACAACCAATTATTCAACACCAACATTGATAATTCTCACGTTTTATTAACTCCGAACGAAGTAAAATTAAAACTACCTTTGACTCCCTCTGCTGAACACACAGTTTTAAAATATAGACAAGAATTAGAACAAATTCTAGATTTTCAAGACAGCAGAAAATTCGTTGTAGTTGGTCCCTGTTCCATTCACGATCCAAAAGCAGCACTGGAATATTCAGAGAAACTGAGTATTTTATCTGAGAAAGTCAAGGATAAAATGCTGTTGATTATGCGGGTGTATTTTGAAAAACCAAGAACAACTGTAGGTTGGAAAGGACTAATTAATGATCCTGAGATGGATGATTCTTTCCATGTGGAAAATGGTTTATTGATTGCTCGGAGTCTGCTTTTGCAAATTGCCGAGTTGGGATTACCTGCTGGTACAGAAGCTCTTGATCCAATAATACCACAATACATTAGTGAATTGATTGCGTGGTCTGCCATTGGCGCACGCACAACTGAATCACAAACGCATCGGGAAATGTCCAGTGGGCTTTCGATGCCGGTAGGTTTTAAAAACGGTACTGATGGTAATATTCAAGTAGCTTTAAATGCCTTGCAATCAGCGAGAAACCCACACAATTTTCTGGGAATTAATCAAGACGGACAAGTGAGCGTATTTCAAACTAAAGGTAATGCTTACGGGCATGTAATTTTACGAGGTGGTAATCAACCTAATTATGATGCAGCAAATGTGCAACAGGTAGAAGAGAAATTAAAAGCAGCAAAGTTATCACCAAGAATAGTTATTGACTGTAGCCACGGCAATACAAATAAAGATTACAAGTTACAATCGGCTGTGTTTGCAGATGTAATTCAACAAATAGTTGATGGTAATACATCAATCGTCGGGATGATGCTGGAATCTAATTTATATGAAGGTAGTCAATCGATTAATTGTCGGCGAGAGGAATTGCAATATGGTGTTTCTGTGACAGATAAATGTATTGGCTGGGAGGAAACAGAAAGAGTTATCCTAGCAGCTTATGCGAAACTCAAATAGTGATCATATTTGATTTGTAAAAATCGCCATGCTCAGATCCCCGACTTATTAGACCTCTTGCAAAAGTCAAAAAATCAGGAATGTCATTCTGAACGGAACGCAGTGGAGAGAAGAATCTCACCAGATGTTTTGCTCTGCTCAACATGACAATTTAAGCATTTATGCAAGAGGTATATTGAAGAAGTCGGGTATCTTATTGAAAATTACAAAATTGTGCCGATTTCTTTCAAGCCCACCAACAAAAACATAAGCATTTCTCAACAAGCGTGAGATACATCGGTAAGGGCATGGCAGTGCCATGCCCCTACACAGCGTGATATATTTTTGTACTTCATTTGAATGGGAAGCGCTATAAGCATTTGAGGTAATGGTGGGCATTGCCCACCCTACTTATTGAAAATTACAAAATTGTGCCGATTTCTTTCAAGTAAACCCGGTTAAATGGTTCGTCTTGACCTAATGTGTAGTCTTCAATTAAGCCCTTACGTCTAATAGAGATATCGTCTCCTTTCTTAATCACTACTGTAGAGCCATCAAGGACATCCCGCATCAACATCATTTCAGTTGCGGTGGGATTATCCAGAACTACCATGTTACTACCTTGGTAAAACATCCCATCTGCTTCTAGGACATCTTCTCGGTAGGCAGCAATTAGTAAGTCAAGCTTGGGATTTCTGAGTAAATTTTGGACATTACTGTTGTAGTCTTGGTTGAATTTTTTTTCGGAACGGTTGACTAAAACAGCATCACGACAAACAGCGCCAATAGTCCATTCTGGATGTTGTAAAAGAATGTGGTCAATGGTTTTTTGCAGTTCGGTAACTGAAATTTTGTTAAAGGTAATAATTGGTATTCTGGCATCTGTTGACGACGCAAAAAAGTTTGCCAAGATATGGGAAGGTACATCAACACTTTCACCGACACTAGGGTTAAGATGCATCAAAACACCCGGTGCAGCGTTTATTTCTAAAATGGCAAGGTTCCCTGACTTCCAAGATTCAGAAAGATTTTTGGCAATGACATCAATGCCAAGACAAGTGAGTTGGAAGTATTGGGCTATGTCTTGAGCTAGGATAATGTTGTCATGATGAACTGTATGGGTTGCATTAATACTCATACCTCCTGCTGAGAGATTGGCGACTTTGCGGAGATAAATAGTATGGTCTTTCTCAATCACACTATCTAAGGACAAGTTTTGCGCTTCTAGATACAGTTCCATCGCTTCGTCAAGCTGAATTTTACCCATTGGCGAGGTGGGTGAATCAAGTCGCGTGGGTTTGCGGTTTTCATGCAGAATTAACTCTTTAATTGTTGAGTTTCCATCACCGACTACTGATGCGGGACGGCGTTCGGTGGCGGCGACAAATTTGCCATTGACACACAGCAAGCGAAAATCTGCTCCTGAGATACTTTTTTCTACAATTATCCGCGTTGGTTGTGCTTCTGGAATCGCTGCTAATGCTCTACCATAAGCAGTTTCTAGCTCGTGGGCGTCTTGAACATTAGCGGTGACGCCAATTCCTTTGTGACCAACCACAGGCTTAATTGCTACTGGATAGCCAATTTCTTTGGCTACCGCTAGGGCTTCTTTTTTGGAGATGACGATCGCACCTTTGGGGACGGGAAAACCGAGGGTTTGTAAAAATGCTTTGCAGTCATCTTTACGGGTGGTGAAATCTGAATCTAAATGGCTATCACAGTTAAATGTTGTGGCTACACCACGCACTTGTTTTTTTCCATAGCCATATTGCATCAATCCTTCTTCCCATAAATAGAAAGCTGGAATTCCTTGTGCTTCGGCTGTTCGCAATAAGGCGTAAACCGTGGGGCCACCGTAGACAGATTTCCGAAATCCGTTCTGTAGGCTGACAAGTTGTTCATCCAAGAGGAAGTTTTCGCGTTGATTAATGGCTTCAAACCAGTCCCAAATGAAGTAGACTGTGGCTCTGGTTGTGCGTTCATGCAGTGATTGGATGCTGATTCGCATGTAATTGGGATATGGCTGGACGTTCCAATGGTGGAGGTGCAAGCCCATATCTAATTTGACTACTTCTGATACAGTGCGGGCGAAGAGATGGGCGTAAGATTCGTATGTTTGGTTGGCTAAATGGGGGTAGCGATCGCCAATAATAGAAACATAATCTTCTATGGGTAGCGGCTCTCTAGACTCAGTTAGCGCCAAATGGAATACTAGCGCCCCTGTATCTAGACAGGGATTGGGCCCAAAATAATACTTGAAATTGAAAAGGTCAAACACATCAGTTTTTCTAGCATTGATGCGGACGACATCGGTGCTTGTTTGTGGAGGCATAGGTATTGGGGAATTGGATATGAGGGGGATGAGGGAGATGAGGGAGATGAGGAAGAAGAGGGAGTGTGGGGAGATTATAAAAAAGCTTCCCACTATTCCCCCTTCATCCCACCTTCCAAATGACCCTTGACCCTTGACTCTTCACAAATGACTAATGACAAACTGTCTTTGACTTGATCAGTTTTAGACTAGCCCTATTGCTAGGCATTTTCAGCTATCTCAAGGCATAATTTAATCCCATGAGATGACCGTTCATTGGTAAGTACAAAGTCATGACAGTCTGATAAAGCAGAAAATATATAACCTTTGAAAGGTGCAATCTATCGTCCAAATATTGATCAATAAGGATAAGGTATTAAGGAGACAGTGAAGTTATGAATACCACACAAACTTCTCTAAGAGATGAGGTTAGACAACTAGCAGAGGAAGCTTTTCACCGCAAGCTAATCTCCGGTCATGGAGACGGTGCAGACCAGAAAGAGTTTCAAATTGTCTATCAAGGTAAACCGAGGCATCTTCCACTAGAACAAGCGCGTTTTTTCTTAATTAATCTGCTTTATCGGAGTCGGATTCATTAACCATTTTCAGTAAAAAATACCGCTAGAGATATTTTCCACAAAACAAGTAAGCCAAAAGTTTGAGTGGTAAAAGCTACTGTTTATCACTTTAGGAGGAAGCAAAGTTTACAGCGGTGCATTTATTTCATCGTAAATTGGGTGCATTATTTAATCATGGGCGATCGCACAATCCATTCTCACTTTAACTAATCACTCTTTAAAGCGCATCGTGCCAACTTCACATAAGTCTTCACCGTTTCATAAGGCATCTCTAAATCTTCTGCCACCACCTGCAATGACTCACCCATTCCGCGCCTTGCTAAGATTGTCGCCCATTTTGAGGCTATTTCACCTACGCGATCGCCACTCAATGTGACCTCATCGTGCAAGACGTGTACAACTTGGTGAATATAATTAAGCAATGCTTCCCCGCTTCCGCGCTTCTTTGTAAGAAGTGCCGACATTTCTGATTCCGGCTTTAATCATTTGTTTTTCCAGTAGGGCGAAGAAGCGGGCTTTATCGCCACCGCGGACTACTGCTTGATTATGTGCTTCAGCGATCGCTACTGGATAGCCACATCCTTTCTGCACCTGTGCTAACATCAATCCTAATGACAGGTCAAACATAGATGCATCTTCTGCTACCCACGCGGGAATTTCTATCCGGGCAATTTCGGTGCCGACGTGGACATAGCAAAAGTAAATTGTTTGGTCTTCATATAGTTCCAGAATCCTAGCATTACTCCGCCATAAGGGGCCGCGTTGTCCTGGTTTGAGTTGGGTTGCCCAAAGGGAAGTATCTCGCAGGGGTTCAAAAATTTTACAAGGTACTTTTTCTAACTGATTGGGGCAATAACTCTGACAGTCTGGTACTGGATGGGGACAAGCCAAAAGGCGTAAAAAATTCATGCCTTCGACGTTGCGAGAGGCGCTGAGATATCCCATCAGCGGGATTTTAGCATCACGCATCTGCTGCCAAGCTTCCAGGATTGGCGGTAAAATGCGATCGCGTGCATCCATTGGCAACTGTTCCAAAAACCAGTAAATTAATGAACCATCCACCATTGCTAGGATAGGTATTTCTGGTTTTGAGTTGCCGGCAAGGTGTAAATTTTCCCTCTCCTCTTGCACTGCACACGCAAGTTCTGCTAAGACTGTTGCTTCACTAGCAGTCCGGCGATAACCCATCCATTCCTCAGTTCTAATGCCCCACTGTCGAGATGCATATAAATCTTCTGGGCGATAAAATACTTCTGGCAAACTATCTAGCAATGGGTGACGATTTTGCCCGTAGTGCAACACTACTCTACCCATATTTAAGAGATAGCAGTAAGCGATTTCGTGGTGGTTGGGGGCAATTTGGGAACCGTCAGTAGCAACGACAGTATGAATTTTTGGGGGAACGGGGATATCAATACAAGTTTCTAGCGGCTCAATCGGGGTAGCATTAGCAAAGAGAATGCGATCGCGCCATTTTTCTTGACGTTCAACTAAATCTTGTTGGCATTTATAGGCATTTTTTAAATGTTGTTGCGCCAATTCCAAACGCTGGCGACTAGCAACAGCTTCTGAGGTCAGATGTTGGCTTAAACCCTGCATTTGTCGCGCTAATTTTGTTAAGTCCAGCATAGGATTTTAGATAAAAATATTAACGTGAATTTAATATAGGAATCCGATTTGATTATTGAAAAAATCTTAGTATCTGTAGGGTGGGCAATGCCTAGGGTGTTGACTTTGATGGAATTTCACGGTTTTTGTTCATACAACTTTTGTGTCATTGCGAGCGAAGCGAAGCAATCGCAAAGACTGGGATTGCTTCGTCGTTCCTCCTCTCTGCGAGACGCTGCGCGAACGCAATGACTACACAAATTTTGCATGAATTTTTATCATCTAAAAAGGCACAGAGTCAACAGCCTAGGCAATGCCCACCAAAACCATGATACGGTGGGCATTGCCCACCCTACTACGTGTATTTCAAAAATGTGACATTTACATGGGCGATCGCCCTTTAACATTGCATTATATTAAACGATAATTGCAAATATCGGTGTTGATATTTCACGCAAATACACAAAGGTATTTAGCATACTCTTATGTATTTGCGTGAAATCATCCTCTTTTTCAATACCAAGCAGAGAAGTCTTTGGCAAACTGAGAAAGTGATAATAACTGAATTTGTGGGTCTTTTTTGGCAGTTTCCCTTTCTGATTGGGTATTATAGCCCCAATCTGCTAAAAACAGTTTCACATCGTTCAGATCTGGCTGCTTTTGGACTAACTGCAATGTTTTCAGTCTATCTTCAACAAACCATAGACTAACTGGCTGGAAGTCAGCTTTTTGCTTTAACTCGCGCAGAATTTCATATTTGGGACGCTTTTCTTCTTTCCCAAAAATGGCTGTTGGGGGTAAATCAACTCCTTCTTGTTGCAACAACTGCTGCACAAAACGCCCTTCTTTAGTAGTGACAATGTACAGCTTGACTGCACTAGCAAGAGTCACTTTGATTTTTTCCACTACGCCCGGATAAAATCTATGCAGACTTAGCCAACCTGCTAAATCTGTCGCAATCCATTCATCTCTAATATTGTCTAGTTTTGCACCAATTTCTCTAGCTTGTAGCTTATGGTCTAACAAAATTTGTGGGGTAATAGTCGCCCATTGTTGCAAAATCTTTTCATCAGCAATTCCATCTACTAACGCTTTAATTAAAACGGGCATTTCCCAGCCAGTTTCAATTACAGGTCTGAGGCGATAGAATCTTAAAGCTAAATCATCGGCTGGTGTGTCTTTAGCCGACGACCAAATTTGACAGTAGGTACGCCACGCTACCTCAAAATATTCAATTAGTCCATCGCAAATCACGCCATCAAAGTCTAGGGCTAAAATTGTGGGATTACTTGCGGTCATTGGTTTGGGGATGAAAACTGCTTTTGTTAGCTTACCTGATCAGGAGTGATTTTTTTGTATCAAAGGTGGCTTCCTAATCTAGGCTAGCTTGAGTTTTTAGCTTTACCTGAACAGTAACAATAAATAAATATAGGATTAGTATTTGATTTTTGAAATACAACTAGATACGGCTATGCCTTACAAAATCAGGAATATAGTTGCATTCCCAGCAATAAATACTAGTCTAATTAATGCTTTGCAGCACGCACTAATGCAAGTCAAAGTAGATAAGTATCTCTGACGCTAGAAGTCATTAATCAACCCGTCAATTAATCTGTATCCAGAGACATATAACTATTAGTTTAATCCTCAAATTATCTCTAGAGAAAGAACACACTATGTCTTTTATTTTATAGATTGGTGTTAGTAAATATATAGTCTTGAGATTGTCAAATAATTATGAAAGATGAACAGGAAAATGAAATTCGTCAACCAGTAAGTGAAGACTGGCACTCCCAAGACGAACCAAATGTGAAAGAAAGACACCTAACAGCAAATCCTGGTGATAGAATTGCCGATCATCCTCAATCAATTGAGGAGAAGGCGAAACAAGTCGCTGTAGATGTCCCCGATATTACTGGAGACTGGATTAAAGTTCCGACATATTTCATCGTCGAATATCCAAATGGAGAGAAAAAAGCCCTCCACCATGTTAAAGATGCTGAAGAAATTTCCGACGTAATTAGACAAGCAAGAATGGACGAGAACGGAAATCGGATTTGGTGGTAGCGAATTGTAGGGCAAACTATTGTTTGCCTCTACAGACAATCTTGTGGAAATTTCCTTGATTGAACCATGTTGCGTTGATCGGCGGTTCATTTTATCTACTACTTGACATCATACCCAAACAAATTTGGATTAACTTCTCCAAGCTGCAAATCTGCTAAACCGTATTCTACCCATCGCCTATCAACCATCGCTGCCACATCGGGATCTGACTCTAAAGGTAAACCCCATTCGTGATCTGTTTCTGGGGGAATTTTCGTAGTTGCATCAATTCCCATCCGTCCACCTAAACCTATTTTTTCACTAGCAAAATCTAAAGTATCAAAGGGCGTATTTGGTAATATAAATACATCTCGTGTGGGGTCAACTTTGGAACTAATCGCCCACACCACTTGACGCGGATCACGAATATTTATATCTTTATCTACAACAATCACAAACTTAGTGTAGGTGAATTGTGGTAAGGCACTCCAAAAAGCTAAAGCAGCCCGTCGCGCCTGTCCGGGATATGCTTTATCAATGGAAATAATAGCTGCTTTGTAACTCAAAGCTTCCATTGGTAGGAAGAAATCGACAATTTCTGATACTTGTTGCCGGAGAATAGGGGTATAGATCCGATTGAGTGCGATCGCCATCATCGCTTCTTCTTTGGGTGGACGACCGCTAAATGTTGTTAAATAAATCGGATCTTTGCGGTGTGTCATACACTCAAAGCGAATCAAGGGGGAATCTTCCACGCCGCCGTAATAACCCATGTGGTCCCCAAAAGGCCCATCTGGTAGCACTTCTCCTGGTGTAATTGTCCCTTCTAAAACAAATTCTGAATCGGCGGGAACTTCCAAATCTACGGTTTTGCACTTTGCTAAACTCACACCTGAACCGCCGTAAAGCCCAGCAAACAGCCATTCTGATAAATCTACAGGTATGGGCGTTGCAGCTGCCATAATAATTAGTGGGTCTACACCAAGTGCGATCGCTACTTCTAATTTTTGACCACGTTCGGCTGCTTTCCGTAAATGTCTCGCCCCACCCCGCACTGACAACCAGTGGACTGTCATGGTATTTTGAGATTGCAGCTGCAAGCGATACACACCTACATTCGGCGTACCAGTCTCACAATCCTTAGTAATTACCAATCCTAAGGTAATAATCTTGCCAGCATCACCGATATAAGGACGTATCAAGGGTAACTTATGCAAGTCTAATTCATCCCCTTGAATCACCACTTGTTGACAAGCAGGGAAAAAGTCACGTCCTGGTTTCGCTTTCAGAACATCAAACAGGACTTTACCAAAATCTATCGCCTGGGAAATCTTCTTTGGTGGTTTAGGTTGTTGCAGCATACTCAGCTTTTTACCCAGCGTCTCCAACTCTTCTGGATGCTGCATATTCATTGCCCAGCATATCCTTTCCACGGTTCCCATCAAATTCACCGCTACGGGGAAGGATGCACCCTTGACATTTTCAAATAACAAACCCGGCCCACCTTTTTGCAGCATCCGGTTGGAAATTTCCGCAATTTCTAACTCAGGGTCAACTAAAGCTGAAATCCGCTGTAATTGTCCTCTTTCTTCCAGAAGCTTGATGAATCCCCGTAAGTCTCTTGCCATTTTTTTAATAAAGCCGAATAGTTAAGAACTGTGAAGTGCTTTCTTATATTATTAGCTATTTGTCGTTGGTCCTTGAAGAAGGCAATAGGCAACTTGTACTGAGCGGAGCCGAAGTATAGGCAATAGGAAAGAATTATTCTCCCACTTCGCTACTGCGGTTATACAGCGGATTTCAAGTTGCTGAAGTACACAGCCATGATCTCAAAGACTTTTTTACTCCTAAATTCCGCCTGCTGACTCCTGAATTCCGCCGTATTTAACAGCAAATTAATCTCATGCTTGGCTTTTCTTAACCATTTTGCACCAGTGATTTGGTTATCTTAACTAGGGATAAAGCATTATTTTTTACAAATAAGCGCTAATCTGATCAAACATGGCCAGAATATACGACATTGACCTGGCAGGCGGTTTTATTATGTAGCCCCTGCTGGGTTTATCTATTTATGCTTGAGAACGGCGCTAGTTCTGGTGTCAAGACAGGTGAGCAGCGATCGCCCAACCCATAAGCATAAGTCAGTCGCATCTATACTAAACTAATCTGTGATACCGTTTCTTTGTGAAGCTGCATATAATTCACCCCCCGGCTATCGCCGTCCCCCCTTACCAAGGCTACGGTGTACACACAAGTCGTGAAATTACCCCTAGTATTTGGTTTCCTCATCTAGCTTTTGGTCGCGCGATCGCTCTAGAAGCCTGTCATTGCGAGGAGGAACGACGAAGCAATCGCAAAAACCACGGGACTATGCGATTACTTCGCTCCGCTCGTAATGACAATTTAAGGGGTCTATAATGCCTGAAACCCTTTCAGATAGTACTTGTGTGTACACCGTAGCTTACCAAGGGGGGACTACAGGGGGGTATTATTATGTGCATCTTCATACAAAATAGGTATGAGGCATATATTTTTAGTATGTCAGAGCTTAATTACATATCATTCATGAACAACAAAATTCCCAATTTTTTAGAGAATTTGTCAATCTAAATCTGGCAATTCTTACACTAAAACTTATACTTTTAAATAATTAAAATTTTTCTCCTAATTAATTTAGGCATTTTTACACTCGTTGAAATAGGAGTTTTGCTAAGAGCATGATATCAAATATCATTCAAATCAAGGGTAATACTTTCGATAGCGCCGACAGCATGGCTTGTAGTCGGGATTAATAACTCAAATTTAGCTCCTGGTAAATAGGATATTGTTTCAATTAATAGCAGTTGCATAAACAACGGTGAGTATGAGACTATTGGAAAGGTTTTGGTCAAAAAGGCTTGTGTATTGACCGAATATTTGAAAGAATGGCTTACAGAGTCATCAGTGGTGCTGAATTGTGAATTTTGAGTCCTGAATCCTGAGTCTTGAGTTCTCACTGGAGTAAGGAGGTTATATGGCCGGTTGAAAGTTTGTCTTTCTCCCGCCTCAAGTGCCCTATTCCTGATGAATTCAGCTTTACAAGACGATTCCAGTGCCTATTCCCACACCACAATGAAATACCAGGTATTAGATCGGATTTTTAATAAATCTTCATTTCCACGCAAATTTGAACGCCTGGAACTAGATGAGCATCTTCGCATTGTAGAGCTATCTGAGCAAGTGCAAAGGTTTGCCGATCGCCCTGAAGAAGTGGTGCTACTTAAAGATATTCGCCTCAGTTTTCCTGAATTTATCGGTTTGGAAGATATTTTAAAAGATATTCTGCAAGGAGAACAGGAACTTTTTGAGTTAGAAGGGATTGGACGATGTTCCGAGAATCAAGCCGATGTCTATATGAATATATATATCATTGGCGAACAACGAGAAATCAAATCAGAAAGCAGATTAATTATCCTCATTGAGGATATAACCGAAACGATGGCTTTAAAACAAAAGTTAGCACAGAGAGCTAATGAAGCCAATCTGTTATCAAATGCCTTAATGGCATACAAAAATTACATGGATCAAGTGATCACTACAATGGCAGATGCCTTGTTGGTGACAAGTAATGCCGGAAAGATAAAAAAAGCTAATTTTGCAGCCCAGAAATTATTTGGTTTTAGTGAAACAGAATTAATTGGTCAGTCAATATCATTAATAATTGACGATCATCAATTAGTCCAAAATGCTGTTCGACAAAATATATTATTTCAGCATTACTTCCAGAATATAGAGGTTGTTTGCCGCAACAAAAGGCAGGACAAGCTATTAATTGCTTTTTCTTGTTCAGTTATTCACAGAAAGATAGAAGGCTTAGAGGATATTGTCTATATTGGACGAGATATTACTACTCGCCAACGCCGAGAACAGAGGATTTGTGCCCAGTATGCGATTACCCAAATTTTATCAGAGTCACAAAGTATTAAGCAGGCAATGCCGAAAATTTTGCAGGCAATTTGTCAAACTCTGGGATGGGATTTAGGTGAATTATGGACACCAACTGAATATATCACCAGACGAGTGCAGCAAGATAGTAGCAACGCAGTCCTGAGGTGTGTAGAAATTTGGTCAAGTCGAGTAGTTTCTGTGCGGGAGTTTAAAGCAATCACTTGGCAGACTACTTATAACTCTGGCGTCGGCTTACCTGGGAAGATTTGGGTAAGACGATCGCCCTGTTGGATTAAGGATATAGCGGATGATCATGACTTGCAGCGATCGCAACCAGCCGCAACCGCTGGATTACACGCTGCCTTTGGCTTTCCTATTCTCGACGAAAGTAAAATTTTGGGTGTCATGACTTTCTTCAGTCGAGAAGCACAACCTAAAGATGTAGAACTACTGCAAATGATGGTGTCTGTGGGTAGTCAAATCTCCCATTTCATCAAACGTAAACAGGCAGAAGCAGCTTTAATAGAAAGTGAGGAACAATATCGAGATTTATTGGAGAATGCTAATGACTTGATTCAATCTGTTAATGTTTATGGTCGGTTTTTATATGTTAATGATGCATGGCGAAATACCTTGAAATATAGCGAAGCTGAAATTGCTAATATGAACGTTTTTGAAATCATCCACTCTGATTTTAAAACACAGAGTCGGCAACAATTTTATCGCGCTATGTTAGGGGAAAAGCTAGAACAACTGCAAACTGCATTCATTACTAAAGATGGTCAAACAATCTACCTAGAAGGGAATATTAACTGCAAATTTGTCGAAGGTAAGCCAGTGGCAACTCGCGGTATTTTCCGCAACATTACCCGGCGATTGGCAGCGGAAACAGCACTACGCCAACAACAGGAACAGACGGAACACTTAACACAGAATATCTTACCAAGCGACCTGCAACAACAACCAGAAAGTATTACAGGAGATTTGAGAGAGGTGACAGTTTTAGTTGCAGATATTGTTGGCTTGACTGAAATGGCTGCTGATGTGAGTGCCATGCAACTGGTAAATGTACTCAACTCAATTTTTGCCGCTTTTGATCGCCTGATGGCAAAATATAGCTTAGAGAAAATCAAGACAGTTGGCGATGCTTATATAGTAATGGGTAGTCATGCCCCAGCGATCGCCCAAATGGCCATAGATATGCAAACAGCGATCGCTATATTGAATGTCGAAAATCGCCAATCACTCAACATCCGCATCGGTATTCATAGTAGCCTTGTAGTTGCAATTAGTCTAGAAAAATTCACCCACGACACCTGGGGAGATACAATCAATATTGCGAGCATTATGCAATCCCAAGGTTTTACTGGCAAAATTCAAGTTACAGCAGAGACATATCAACGGCTACGTCACAAATTTGTGTTAGAAAAATGCGGTGAAATTGCCGTCAAAGGTGAAGGAAAGATGACGACTTATCTGTTGATTGGAAGAAAGTAATAAACTCTGATTGTGAAGCACTAAATTTTGCCAGTGCTAACTTAAAAATGAGAGTAAACTATGGATGCTCAATTAAGCAGCACTGAAATTAATCTCGCACGGGAAGTTTTGCAAGATTATGCCCCTGCACAGCACGCCCTAAACGTTCTCGAAAAACACAATGGCAATTGTGACACTTCTGTTGATGAACTTTGGGTAGATCAGCATGGCGTGGTAGTCGAGCCAGAAGGTAAATCTCTTTGGCAAACAACTTTAAAAGTATTGCGTCAGGAAGTCTGTGGTGATGATGGCTTTCGCGGACAAATTCAAGAATACACTAAAAACCCAGGCAGTACACCTTTATTGACAGGATTGATAGTTTCCCTTGTAGGTGTAGCAACCGCCCACGGCTTGCCTCTTGATCCAGCGATCGCTACCGTTGTTGTATTATATATCCTCAAAATCGGACTCAATATTTTTTGCGAATACACCGAACCAGCTAGCAATTAAAACGCCAAGCCCGTAGGGGCGGGTTTTCCCCCATTGGTGTCAACTTAACGCGAAACTCATAGCCCGCCTCAGAATGAATTCTGAGTCTCATAGCAAAAGTCATCTCAAGATGACTAAAAATTATCACTTATCCCCAGTTTACTTTAGTAAACTTTGCCTATTAGTAGGTAAGCCTTGCAATAAGCCGTCTGTGGCTTAAGTTGACACCAATGGTTTTCCCCGCCCTCGCTTGTGTTGCATCCGACTGAGAACCGCTATATAACTACCAAAATTAATGCGATAGACTACTTACTGCCCGTAAAAATAGGGGCACGGCACTAGTAAAATCGTCTGCTTGTCTAAAATAATTTAGGATGCCGTGCCCCTACTTCGCTATTTCCTCATGGGCGTACCACAAGGATAAGTAGCTACTCCTTGAGAAGCAGTTTCAGCTACAGATGACTGTGCTTTAGCTGCTAAATAGTCTTTCTGTAATGTCGCCAAAATTGCTTCTCGCTTGTCATATATTCGCTTCAACGTGCGAGGCTGACACTGATTGAGAACATATGCCGTGACTAAAGGTAGCGCTATTGTGCTATCGGTGTAACAAACAATGGTGCTGGGTAATTCTTCTGGGTCAATCTTACCCCAACTCACAGCTTCTGAGGGTGTTGCCCCAGATAAACCACCGGTATCAGGACGCGCATCGGTAAACTGGACAAAGTAGTCGTGTCCCCGTTCTTCTAAGCCTAATACTTCGTGGATTTGCGGTTGAGTCTGTAGCAAAAAGTTTTTCGGACTACCGCCACCGATAATTACTGCCGCACTTTTCCCTTCTCCTTCTCGGGCATTGTAGGCGATCGCTGCAGTCTCATTCACATCAATTGAAGGATCTAACACTAATTGAGAACCTTCCAACGCTAAAGCTGCTACGTTCATGCCAATAGAACTATCACCAGGTGATGACGTATAAATCGGTACGCCATACTCATAGGCTGTAGCCAGCAAACAAGAATGCTTGACTCCTAATTGCTTTTCCACTTCCCGGACATACTTACCTAGCAGATGGTGAAATTCAGCGGTACCCATCCGTTTCTGGAAGGGTTCGGCTTGGAGAATCTTGCGGATAAAAGCATCTGTCTCTAACAGCACATCGTAGCCGAAAATGATGTCATAAATGCGGATAGTGCCTTCCTCACGCAGCTTGACATCATCCAAAAACGGACTACCAGCAAACAATTCAAAACCTAAGCCATAGTGCATATCGTGGTAAAGATTCGCACCAGTGCTAATCATCCAGTCAATAAAACCGTTGCGAATCAAGGGTGCAAGTGCAGAAACCCCAAATCCGGCTGGTGTCATCGCGCCGGAAAGACTCACACCCACCGTCACATCACCCTGAAACACATCACGACTCAGCAGTTGGCAGATTTCCCGCAATCGTGCCGAGTTGTAAGCGGTGAAGTAATTATCAATCAAATCCACCACACCGATATCAGTTGACAAAGGTACTGGTGCGATTTTTTGACCCCGCTGTTTTGACATTGTTGCACTCCCGAAAACTAGACACGCCGAATCTAATGGTAACTAGCTTTCAGTGATTTCTGGCATGAGCTTTAAGTAGTAATCGTAGGTATTTTGTCCAAAACAGACAAAAATTACTTGTTCTACGGAGTTATGGCTGTGTAAAAACTTATTAACTTCAGCAACAGCTATTTTAGTAGCGCGTTCCACTGGAAAGCCAAAAACACCCGTGCTAATAGCTGGGAAGGCGATCGCTTTAATTTGGTGTTTTTCCGCCAAAGCTAAACTGCGGCGATAACAACTGGCTAACAACTCATCCTCACCATAACTTCCACCTTCCCATACCGGGCCCACGGTATGAATTACCCATTGAGCCGGGAGATTATAACCTTTTGTGATCTTAGCTTCACCCGTTTTACAGCCTTTAAGCTGACGACATTCTTCCCAAAGACTAGGCCCCGCTGCACGATGAATTGCACCACATACACCCCCACCCGGCATTAATTCTTCATTTGCTGCATTGACAATAGCGTCTATTTGTAACTGAGTAATATCGCCTTGAATAACTGATGTTTGCTTGTTCATCTTGGGTTCATCGTTTTTGTCAAAATCTGTGTAGATTGCTCGCAGTCGGTTAAATATTGCTAAAAAGTGACAATTTATAATCATTGCAGCTAAATGACCGCTACAAAATAGCTCTTGACGAACGTGAGTTGTGAACAATTTCTGCAATGTGGAAATGTCAGCTAATGTTAATAATTCTGGATTAGTTATAAAACCTTGAGCTTCATCCTGCCAAGATGTCCAAGCAAAGGAAATAATAAAATTTTGTTCGTAAAGCGACGCAATAAACTTATTAAATTCTTTAGAATAAGAGTAAGGATCTAAAGTTAATGGCTCGGTTTGTATGTCATATAACTTTACATTTTTATGCAAAAATAATGTTGAAAAAGCTAATAGGGCTTCAATATTTTCCCATGTAATTTGACTGGACATCTACAAAATGTAAGTTAACTAAAATTGTACTTCATTCTATCCATTGTGAAAATTCTTGCCAGTATTCCCAAACAAGATTGATGAAAAACGACACCCCACAAGAATTAGATTCAGATCAAGAGCTAGCACGTGTGATTGATGAGGTAATGTCTTCAACTCTCAGTGATGAACAGTACCGCCAAAAGATGCAGCGCCGCAAAGAAGTTCAGGATAAACGCATTGCGGAAGCTGCTCCAGAAAAAGGATTAATTATTGTTAATACTGGTAATGGTAAAGGTAAAACGACCGCAGCTTTAGGAATGGTATTGCGATCGCTTGGTCATGGGTATAAAGTGGCGATCGTCCAATTCATCAAAGGTGCTTGGGAACCTTCAGAAAAACGGGTGTTTAGCAATTGGCAAGACCAGCTAGAATTTCATGCTATGGGAGAAGGCTTCACCTGGGAAACCCAAGATCGCGATCGCGATCTTGATAAAGCTAGCGCCGCTTGGGAAAAATCCTTAGAATACATCCGCAACCCAGATTTTAAACTGGTGCTGTTAGATGAAATCAATATTGCTCTGAGAATGGGTTATTTACAAGTTGAACAAGTGTTAGCAGGTTTGGCACAAAAACCAGCAGATAAGCACGTGATTCTTACCGGACGAGGCGCACCTACTGCTTTAATTGAGCGAGCCGACTTGGTTACAGAAATGACCCTAGTGAAACATCCCTTCAAAAATCAAGGCGTAAAAGCACAACCAGGGATCGAGTATTAAATCAGTGAACAGTGAACAGTTAACAGTTATCAAGGTTTTTTGAAAAAGTCTCACAGCAAACCTGTCGAACTGCTCAGTAACCATGAGACTTGGGAGACTCTAGCTGATAACTGATCACTGATAACTGTTCACTGAACCTAATATCCGCCTTCTTCTTCGTATTCTGGCTGTTTCTCTTTAACTTTTTTAGGAATATTCACTGGTTTTGGTGCATCATCCCAAGCATCGCCTTCGACATCATAATTGTCGTATTCATCGACGTATTGCTTTTTATAAGGTTGAGCTTCAAACTTGGGTGGTTGCTCATACCTGTCTTTATCTGTGGCTTCGCTCCAGTTGTCGTCTTCGTCGTCGTCTTCGTCATATTGAATGGATTCATACTGACGCGCTTGCATCACCTGGCGCTGTGGACGTTCTTCTTCTATATAGTCCTCATCCCATTCTTCCCGTGCTGCAGGTTCGGGAATGCGGATTTTTTGCTTAGGTGGCTGCAATGGGACTCCACTGGGGAGTTGTTTGTCTGATGCAACTGCGCGGGGCGCACTGTAGCCATATTCTTCTTCTGCGTCTCGTTCCCAAGGCGCTTTACCAATACCCAGACGCTCTAGCACACCGACTGTCAACTGATTGACTCGTTCTTCAGCGCCTTCAAACACAATCAACCGACTGGGGCCAGTGCTGACGATTTCTTCTACTGATAGTTCATAGGTACTCAGCACTTGTTCGGGAATTTGGGGTAATCCGAAAGCAGCGATGACTATAGAGTGAAGTTTACCTGTTTCGCCATTGAATTTGAAGCCCCGCACCTTGCCGAGAACTTCACCTGTTTCTGTAATTACTTCCCAGTTAATCAGGTTGCTAAGAGATTCAATTTCAATATCTTCTATTACGTCTTCGTTATCAACCAAAATGACGTCACCAATTTGGTTGATACTGTTAAGGTACATATTCCGGGGTATGCCAGAGATAGAGATCAGGCTGTCTCGTAAGCCAAGAGCCACAACCTCTCGTTGATCAATATCAACCCAGACTTGACTGACGATGCCTAACCGCTTGCCGTTGTCGCGGGTAATCACCTGAGTGTTTAATATGTCGGAACGCCTAATTATCTGTTCAGAGGTCATTCTATACGGAGTCCTGATCTCGAATCCGGTTTATCTATACACTATTATTAACAAAAACTCAAGCAGATGTATTGTCGGTTCGCAATTTAATGCCCAAAACTTGGGTGTAGGCTCCCCGTGCTTGAGTAACGCCAATTGTGCGTTCGGCTGATTCTATCATCGGACGACGCAAACTCACAACTATAAATTGTGCTTGTTGTGCTTGTTGTTTAATCATTCTAGCTAATCGTTCAACGTTTGCTCCATCTAAGAACATGTCTACTTCGTCGAAGGCGTAAAATGGCGATGGGCGGTAGCGTTGTAGGGCAAAGATAAAGCTCAAGGCTGTGAGGGATTTTTCGCCTCCTGACATGGAAGCTAGGCGCTGTACGGGTTTGCCTTTGGGGTGAGCGACTAAATTCAAGCCGCTGTTAAAGGGATCTTCGGTGTTATCGAGTTGCAAGTAGCCATCACCGTCAGATAAGGTGGCAAAGATTGATTGAAAGTTTTCGTTAACAGCGTCAAAGGCTTCTTTAAAAGCGAGTTGTCGCAATGTAGTAAAGTTTTCAATCCGTAAAAGCAGTTCTGTTCTTTCGCCTTCTAGGGTTTGTAACTTTTGCGTCAGTTCTTGCAGGCGGTTTTGTGTGCGTTCGTATTCTTCCAAGGCCAGCATATTTACTGGTTCCATTGCTTGGAGACGTTTGGTAAGCGATCGCAATTCTTTCTGCAATTCTTCTAAGTCTACTTTATCTGGCACTTCTGGGAGGGGACTGGGTAATTCGGCGGCTAAGGTTTGCAGTTGGGCTTTGACGGCGACTAATTCCTCACGCTGCTTCAGTTGGGTTTCTTGGAGTTTTTGCAGTTCCCATTCCAATTGTTGTTGACGCAGGAGATGCGATCGCAATTCCTGTTCTGTAGCGTCGCGTTTTTGCTTCTCTGCTCCCAGATTCTGTTCCATCTGACTCAGGGTAGCGCGAGTTTCTGTAATTAGAGCGCTGAGTACTGAGTGCTGAGTGCTGAGTAATTTTAGTTGATTTTGTTGCGTCTCTTGCTCACGCTGGTATTCTAAAATTCGCTGTTCGGCTTCTTGGATTTTTTCTTGCGATCGCTGTTGTTGATTTTCCAGATTTTTGCATCTTTGTTCGGCTTCTCTTAATTCCGCCTCCCGTTGTTGCAATTGTTGCTCTTGACTTTTAATGATTACCTGGATTTGTTGCCATTCACTGGGAGTTTGCGATGCTTCTAACTCTGACAACTCCTGTCTTAATTGTTGCAGTTGCGTTTCCTTTCCCGGTAAATCCCGATATAAAACCTCCAACCGGGATTGAGCCGTGGCAAATTTTTCGTTATTTTGGGCGAGTTGCGATCGCGTCCCCTCTAACTGCGCCGTCAAACTCTTAATTTCTTTGTGCAACTGTTCTAGTTGTAATTGCTGTTCTCGCCTTGCTTGACGTGCTTCTGTCACTTCCTGCGCCAGTTGTTTAGCTTTGACTGATAAAGAAGCGATCGCCTCATGACAACGCTCCAAAACCCGCTCGATATCCACCAACCGACTTCTTAAATTAGCGACTTCCTCAGATTCCGTCGCCTCCACATTGCCAAACCGCAAAGCTGAACGCTGGGTATTGCTCCCGCCAGTCATCGCCCCGCTAGTTTCCAACAATTCCCCATCTAAAGTGACGATGCGGTACAGTCCGATATTTTTCCGCGCCTGTTCCAGGGAGGTAAATACCACCGTATTGCCGAAAACATAGCTAAATACATCTTGAAAACGGCGATCGCACTCAACTAAATTCACTGCATAGCCAACAAAACCGTTTGCATAACGCAGCGTTGCATCCTGGGTAAACTTGGGTGCATGAACCTTATTTAACGGTAAAAAAGTCGCCCTTCCCGCCCGCTTCTGTTTGAGCAGTTCAATCCCCGCAGCGGCGATGCTGTCATCTTCCACCACAATATGTCCCAAACGCCCACCAGCAGAAATTTCCAAAGCCAGTTGATAGCGGGGTTCCACCTTGCCCAACTGCACCACCAAGCCACAAAGCCCAGGCATTCCCGATTGTAAAATCACCTTACTAGCTTGAGTCCCTTGGACTTCTTGCTGTGCTTGCGCTTGCGCCTCCAATTTATCTAATTGCCGTTGTTTTTCCCGTTGTTCTTGCAAAAGCCGCTTTTGGGTTTCCTGTTGGATTTGCAGTTCTTGTTCTGTGGCTGCAAGACTTTGGGCTAAATTTTGAATGGGTTCACTAGAAGTATTAAATTCCGTTTCAATGCCCCTACACTCAGCTTGCTTTACTAATAACTCTGGTTCTATGATTAAAATCTGTTGGGACTGTTCATCGATTTGCTGTCGCAGTTGATCGTTACGTTCACTCAGTTGCGCTTGTTCAGTGCGTTGGGGTTCCAAAATTTGCAGCAAAGCCTCAATTTGCCGATTTAAAGCTGTTTGTTGCTGTACCCAAGCCTCCGAAGCCGATGCGATCGCCGCTGCTGCTGCTCTAGAACTTTCTAAAGCTTGTCGCGCCTCATCCCGTTGCTGTTGCAAAGACGCGATTAATCCCGTCTGTTCAACCTGGGTGGCAGCGATTTCTGCGAGAGAATTTTGGTGTTGTGTAATTTCCTGCGCTTGTTGCGTGAGACGTTTTGCAGTTTCCTGGGTAGCGGTATTTAACTCCACTTGTTGACGCGCCAATTGCTTACGTTCCGCTTCTTGAGTAGCGAGGGTAGATTGCACCGCCAACAGTTCATCTTCTCCCAAAGCCTTTACATGGGCGTTGAGTTGCTCAAGTTCCACAGTTTTCTGCTCAATCGCCGCATTCAGAGTCGTCAATTCAGCAGTGAATTCCGCAAAAGAGCGATCGCCCGTTTGAATTTGATTGACTAATTTCTCCTGCTGTGCTTGGAGAGAACGCCAAGATAAAACCGCCTCCCAAGATTGTTTAGCCAAGAATTCCGTGCGGAGTTTTTGATATTTTTCGGCTTTGGCTCTATCTTGAGAAAGGCGATCGCGCTGCACAGTTAACTCCGTCTCAATAATCCGACAGCTATCCTCCTTCTCCTTCACCTCATCCAAAGTACCCTTAGCTTGATTAATCTTGCGATCGAAAGCCGCTACCCCAGCCAACTCATCAATAATTTCCCGACGTTCCCGTGCATTCATCGAGATAATACTAGTCACATCCCCCTGCAGCACCACATTGTACCCTTCAGGATAAACCCGCAGCGCTTGCAACTCCTCATGCAACTCCGTCAGCGTACAGGCTTCACCATTAATATAGTAATTCGACGTATAAGTCCCCTGGTGAGTCACCCTGAGCCTTCTTGTCACACTCCATTCAGTCGATTTTAGATTTTGGATTTTGGATTTTGGATTGTCTTCTTCTGCTTCCTCATCTGTCGATTTTAGATTTTGGATTTTGGATTTTGGATTGTCTTCTTCTGCTTCCTCATCTGTCGATTTTAGATTTTGGATTTTAGATTTTGGATTGTCTTCTTCTATTTCCTCACCTTCCTCCCTCTGCGACTCTGCGCCTTTGCGTGAGATATCCGAAATATCAAACGTCACCGTCACACTAGCTTCCACCGTAGAACGTCCCTTCGACGTTTGAGTATTATTCACCAAATCCGGGAGGCGATCGGCGCGCATACCCTTAGAACTAGCAAGTCCTAAACAAAACAGCAATGCATCGAGAATATTCGACTTACCAGAACCATTCGGCCCAGATATGACAGTACAACCCAACAGCAAAGGAACCTGGGTAGTACCACCGAAAGATTTAAAGTTGGTAAGCTCCACACGCTTAATGTGGACCATAGGCGCTAGATAACTGGGCTAATGAAGATAAAGTGTATCAATTAACTAGGGATTCGCAACATTTTACCAAAGAAAATTCCAGATTTCTGCTTTTGCTCTAGCATCTTTAGTATGACCTCAGTCCTTAGTGTGGCTGACAAATAGATTATAGACATAGATAGAGTGATAGCATTATAGCCAGGATGCAGCAAGAAGCATTTCCTGAGACTGGAGGCCAGCAATGACGACTACTATAAACGCCAGAAACCTCAGACTGGAAGATGTTCAGGGGTTCTTAAAATTCCAAGAGCAGTTGAACGGCTCAATTACATCATTATTATCTCTGGAACCTCTCACAGAATTTGAACGACAAGAATTATTAGAAATCCGCAATGTATTTCGCAGTTATTACGCAGGAGGTACAATCTCCGAAGGGCAAATAAAATTTCTTTTCCTCGCACCATTAATGAAATTAGCTGGTTTTTATCAGCCCAATATTAAAATTACCCTAGAAGAAAATATTGATGATATTCACGTCGAAGATGAAGATACAAATATTAAAGGCAGAATTGACATTTTAGCTGTCAATATAACCCAAGGTAGAACAGTATCGACACCATTTTGGATTGTGGTAATTGAATCTAAAAATAGCAGCATTAATTCCTCAGAGGGGTTGCCGCAATTACTCACCTATGCATATAAAAGTTTAGAGCATCAAACATCTGTTTGGGGTTTAACTACTAATGGGATGGATTATCAATTTGCTTATTTGCAACAAAGTAATCCCCCAACTTATCAACTATTCCCAAAACTAGATATAACTCGTGCTGAATCTGCATTTGAATTGTTGCAAATTCTGAAAGCAATCTGTAAGTTATAAGTAAGTGTAAATCCAGTCAACAGTCAACAGTCATCAGTCATCTCCCTTTTAAGATTCAGGGGTAGTCACTTACTTTAATTGTGGTTGTAATAATTTAATCTGTGACTGTGCATCTTGATAACCCTCTTTATTCCCCTTTTTTTCAAATAGTTTTGCTGCTTGCTGAAAATCTCCGATCGCACTTGCTCGATTTCCTTGTTTAGCCTTAATTAGACCCCGGTTATAATAGGCTAAAGCATAGCTAGGATTAACTTTAATCGCCTGGGAATAATCTTCGCTCGCAGCTTTTTGATTTCCCCGTTCCAAATGGACATTTCCTCGGTTATTATAAGCCGCAGCATTCTTAGAGTCTAGCTTAATTGCTTGGGTATAATCTTTAATTGCCCCTTGAACATCTCCAAAAGAAAAGCGGTGAGCGCCTCTGCGGACGTAAGCTATGGATGATTTTGGGTTAATCTGTAAAACTTTATTATAATCTGCAGTCGCCTCCAATTTATTACCTAATTCACTATGAGCATCTCCACGACTCAAATAAGCTTCGATATATTTAGGACTGAGATTGATGGCGTTGGTAAAATCACTCACTGCAGCATGTTTTTGTTGATTACTAAATTGAGCTAATCCTCGTTGATAATAAGCTTTAGCATCATTAGGATTAAGCTCGATGGCTGCATCCAAATCCTGAATTGCGGCTTGTTTTTGTTTCAGGCGACGGCGAATAATGCCCCGTTGCAAGTAGGCTTCGGTATAATTGGATTTAAGAGCGATCGCTTTGCTGAAATCCCCAAATGCTCCTTGATGATCCTTCATCTGCACACGAGCGATACCTCGTCCATAATAAGCGTATGCATTCCGAGAATTTAGTGTAATTGCTTTGGTGTAGTCGGCGATCGCTGCTGGATATTTTCCTAATTCATAAAACGTAAACCCTCGGTCATAGTAAGCATTAGCATCACGAGGATTAAGCTGAATAGCCTTACTAGAGTCCGCTTGTGCTTTTTGATATTCTCCTAACCGATAAAACGCATCACCCCGGCGATTATAAGCTAACGCATTTTTGGGATTGAGTTCAATAGCCTGAGTTAAATCTTTGACTGCCCCACTGTAATTGCCTATCTCATATTTTCCTACTCCCCGCTGATAGATTTCTTTTGCATTACCTACGGGTTTCGGTGTCAGGAAAAACCACGCTGCAATGCTCACAGCAATACAGCCAGCTATACCCGTCAGAATCAGTTTGATTTTTTTTGATTTTAAATTTTTCTGCTGATGTTCAGGATTATTTAGCTGCTGTAAATCATGCAAAACCTCTATTGCCGATTGGTAACGTTTACGAAAATCAAAACGCACCATTTTATCAATAATTTTTGCCAGATTTTTATTAACTTGTGAGTGGCGATTCCGCCAGACAATTTCACCAGTTAAAAGATTTTTTTGACTAGGCAATATAGCTATTTCGTTAGCCGTTAAGCCCATTATAGCAGCAATACCCACTATACCTAAAGCATATATATCACTGTTGTATTGAAAGTTTCCATGTAATTGTTCTACTGGTATATATTCGAGATTACCAACGATAGTTGTCACAATTTCTTTAACAGCACCAAAGTCAATTAAAACTAACTTGTCGTCTGATTTTCGGCGAATAATATTTGCAGGCTTAATATCTTGGTGAATCACCTGATTACTATGCACAAATACCAAAATTTCTAATATCTCTGTTAACAGATTAATGACTTGGTCTTCTGTCAGAGGGGTTCCCAATAAAATTTCTTCAGTTAAAGGTAAGCCAGGAATGAATTCTTGAACTAGGTAAAATTCTTCATTTTCTTCAAAATAAGCCACTAGCTTCTGGATTTGGTCGTGTTCTTGACCAAGCTTTTCTAAGGTTGCTGCTTCAGATGCAAACAAGCGGCGCAGAATTTTTAGAGCTTGGGGATTGTTACTAGCGGGATGTAGCTGCTTCAATATATATGGGCTGCTAGGAAGCCTAGTATCCTCCACCAAGTAGGTTTGTGCCACTTCCCCCGCACTCAGGACTGTTAATATTCGGTAACGTGCATCCAGAAGCTGACTATTCATGAAAATAAAAATAGTTTTACATGGAATTATCTGATTATAGCTTGCGTATTATTACTGATTAAATTTTAATTTTTATATAGAAAAACCAAAAAAGGCGAATTTCTGGGAAATTAGGGTTTTAACGTAGTCTACAGTCAAAGCGATCGCCCTGACTCGTGGACTTCATTGACCTGAAAAATGGTGTATTTTGCATCATTCTCAACCAAAGCTGAGAAACTGGGTTGTCATGGTTGATAAATTTCCAGAAACCAGATTTTTGTAACTGTATGATACCCAAAAAATATCTATAATTTGGTAATGTGATCTCTAACTAAATTAGTTAAAAGGTGAAAGATAACTTCTTTCTCAAATTTACCCTGATATTGTTAGGGATGGGTGAAATTAGAGATATATTTCCCGATAAAAATCAGTGAAATTACTCAGTAAGATGCTAATTCAAATCATTATAAATCCCAAATAAAAGATTGAAAATCCACATATTTGAACTACATAAAAACCAGGCTACTACGGCAAAGCGTCAATTAATCAAGGCACTCCAGCACCGTAACATAGCTGCTATCCAGATTTTTATGGCGCAGGGGCGAAAAATTCTGGGGGCTGATAAGTTAACCGATTTGATTGTTAATGAGGTGATGCTTGAATGTGATGCTGATAGTTATAGTTGGTTTTGGCAAACTTTTTTAGGGCAATCTAGATATGAAGAAATACAGCGAAAAGCCCAAAATCAAGTTTTTCAAATGTTAGTGAATATAGGCTTAGAACCTGGCAAAGACTTCAGCTTTGGTCTAGATAGTGAGATGATGATCAGCGATCGCACCCAAGAAACCCTACTCAGTACTTACGCTGGAACTACGAATTTTTCGTTACCAGCCAGCCCAAAAGCGCTGTGAATAGCTTGCAAAGCCTCTACACCTTGCTCTTGCGGTACTACACAGCTAATTTTGATTTCTGAGGTAGCAATCATTTGAATATTAATTTGATGTTGAGCTAAAGCCTCGAACATCTTAGCAGCTACACCTGGTTGCCCCACCATCCCGGAACCAACGATACTCACCTTAGCGATCGCATTATCCAGCACAACTTCACCCCATCCTAATTCTGCGGCTACTTGCGTAAGTATATTCTTGGTATTTTCCCCATCCATCCGGGCGACGGTAAAGGCTATATCTCGTCGGGGAACGCCATCAACTATTCGACAGCGCTGAGATTGAATAATCATGTCAACGCTGATATTGTGACGGGCCAACAATCCAAATAGCCGCGCCGCTGTCCCCGGACGATCTAGCACTTGGCGAATCGCCAGCCGCGCTTGATTCATATCTAAGGCGACACCACGGACGGGGGTAGAGGCAAGGGGGCAGGGAGCTCTTAGCAGGGGAGAAAGTTCAGATGGGGATTCGACCCCAACCCCACTTGCTGCGCCAGCTTCGAGCAGGGTACGAGAACCACTTTGTAGAAGTGGGGGACTCAAACCTATTTTCTGCTCTGCTCCACGGCTCTCGGTTGAGGTCATCTCCCCCTGCCCCCTGCTCCCTGCCCCCTGCCTCATTACTTCCTCATCTTCTATCTCAAAGGCTTTCCGGAGTGCGGCGACGGCGCGATCGCATTCTGCAGATGCAACTACACAACTGACTTTCACTTCACTAGTAGAAATCATTTGGATGTTCACCTCTGCGGCGGCTAAGGTGGCGAACATCTGCGCCGCCACACCCGGACGCCCAATCATCCCCGCCCCTGCAATACTGACTTTGGCAATATTCTGTTCTACCATCACCTCAGCCTCATTGGTTTTGCCGTTGGACTGATTCCTCAGTGCTGGGGCGATAGCTGCAGCTACTGCTTCTGCCCGTTTTAATATTGGTGTGGTGACAGTGAAGGCGATGTCATTACTATTACCTTCGTGAATCGACTGGATAATTAAATCTACGTCTACTTTTTGCCGAGCAATTTCACCAAATAACCTTGCTGCCACCCCTGGTTTATCGGGTACACGCAACAGTGCAACCTTCGCTTGGTCTGTGTCAAATTCTACACCATCTACTGGACGAGCGATTTCTAAATTCACAAGCGATCGCCCTGGGGCTTGCGGCGATGTCACCCAAGTTCCCGGATCATCAGTCCAGCTAGACCTCACCACCAAGGGCACACCATAATTCCGGGCAATTTCCACAGCCCGTGGGTGTAGCACCTTTGCTCCCAAACTAGCCAATTCCAGCATTTCGTCACTCGTGATTTCCGCCATCAGTTGAGCTTCTGGAACCAGACGTGGGTCTGTAGTTAAAATACCGGGCACATCTGTATAAATTTCACAAAAATTTGCCCGTAAAGCCGCCGCCAACGCCACCGCTGAAGTGTCAGAACCGCCGCGCCCCAATGTAGTAATTTCTAATTCATCGGTGCTGGCTATACCTTGAAACCCAGCCACTACAACTACCTTACCGAGACTAAGATGCCGCATCAAGCGATCGGTTTCAATGTGCAAAATCCGAGCGCGGGTATGTTCAGCTTCGGTAACAATTCCTACCTGAGCGCCCGTCATAGAAATTGCCGGCTGTCCGATTTCCTGCAATGCCATACTCAGGAGAGCGATCGTCACTTGCTCCCCAGTCGAAAGCAGCATATCCATTTCCCGACGGTTAGGATTGGTAGAAACGCCATTGGCTAGCTTTACCAGTCCATCGGTGGTTTTACCCATTGCAGAAACCACTACAACCAGTGAATTTCCCTCCTTCACAGTCTTGTAAACGCGCTGTGCGACAGCTTGAATACGTTCAACTGAACCGACAGAGGTACCACCAAATTTCTGGACTATAAGCATAAACCACGCAAAATTAATATTTTCAGTAAGATAATCTCGTTTTTTCTGGAAATTTAGATCCTTGTTACACCAACATGCCGTAAAAAACTATTAACACTTTAATTAAAAAACTTCACCCATATAAATTTATCAGATAACTTGAGACTTCCATAAAAGAAATTACCCACGTAGCTACAAGGTTGGTTTGAAGCAATGCGTTAACCAAAAACACATCGTACGGGCACGGCATTGGTAAAGTTATCGGCTTTCAGTGACCGCCTGCACGGACTCTCTGAAACCCGCGCAGGCGGGTTTAGTTTGTATAGCCCTAGACTTCTGTCTGAGGGCGATCCGCCAAAACGGGATGCTCTCCTGCGATTTGAATCAGAACCAGGTAAAGGTACTGAGTTGTGGATTGAGATTCCTTTACGACAGGAGAACAGACCAGCAGTATCCAAATCTGAATCAGTCATGTAATATCATGTCCGGCTGATTAATTATGAATCCCGCATCTGTGCAAAAACCTGAAAACTCTTTCTCCCCCCTGCTCCCTGGTTTCTTGCAGTCTTCATGATAAGTCTTTCACCGGAGACGATATAACAGGCGATCGCCTGGATAATTTAACAACTAAGATGAGGTAATAGACTGGCTAACTAATCCACCAAGTCTACTACTCATCTGCTGCTAATAGTGCTGCTTTACTCAACTCAATTACACGCATCGAATCTGGAAAATATATGACAGGAGTTGTTTTATTTATTAACGCAGCAAGCTAGCGAAATTGCTCTTGCAAAAGGATAAGCCATGCAAAACCTAGATACATTCAACACCGTAGGGCTGAGTTTAGAGCTATTTCATGTCCAAACGGGCACATCTTTTGAGTTACCAGCCAAGTTGTCTGCAGTTACCATTGGTAAGCCAAATAACCAAACTCCGCCTGATATTGATGTTTCCAACTTACCAAATGCTGACGTAGTTTCTCGCACTCATGCACAAATTCGCCTAGATGGCAGTAATTACTTCATTGAAGATTGGGGAAGTTCTAACGGGACATTTCTTAACGACACAAAGCTAGAACCTCTAACTCCCTATCAGCTAAATCTAGGAGATAAAATAGACTTAGGTCAAGGTAGTCAAGTAACATTTATATTTCAATATAAACAACATCTGCAACAAAATGTCATTGTGAAATCAAACTCTACAGAACTGCAGTCACAAATTTCTAAGAATAGCAAGCAAGCGGCTGTCAATCGTAACAGCAGGCTGATAGGTATGGCTTTGATGGTTGCAGCGATCGTGATTTTAACTGCCAATGTCCAAGTGGGGATTTTTGTCCGTATCCCTGGTATCTTGCTATGTATGGCGGGGATTTTCGTTCTTTTTCAGCGACAATTTAATCACAATATAGGATGGCTTTTAATCGCCTTGGGAATCGGCGTTATTGTATTTACTGGCAATGTATTCGCTTCAGTAAATCTTTTGGTGATTGTCGGTACAGCAGCTTTATTCATTGCTGGATATCAACTGTTTAATTATGGAAATATATTTGGTTATGATTTACAATCCATCAAGGGTTTATTAAAAAAGTAGTTCAACAGTTATCAGTTATCAGTTGAGTGCAATACAGTCTTAATGAGGGAGTCAGAATTCGGGAGACTGAAACCGTGATAACTGTTAACTGTTAACTGTAAACTGTTCACTGATTTAAAAAAGCCCCCAACCTAGGGCTGAGGGCTGTAAATTAATTAGGGTGCATCTACCATTTATTTATCCCTTTGGTTTTTAGCTGCATCAGGAAAGATTGCAAAAGATATATTTATAGTCATTGCGTTGGCGTCAGCCTTCCCGCAGGGGGGTAGATTTTTGGGTGATGGGTATTTGGATGATAAATTCTGTACCTTTGTTTGGTGTAGATAAACACTCTAACTGACCATTATGTTTCTCCGTAATGATTTGGTAACTGATGGATAAACCAAGTCCAGTTCCCTTACCTACAGGCTTGGTAGTAAAAAAGGGGTCAAATATTTTGGCAAGTTGTGTTTCCAAGATTCCCAACGCATTGTCTATGATATGGATAGTAATTGCTTCGGGGGTAATTTGTTGGGTACGTATCTGAATCTGGGGTTGGATGGAATTGGTTTCCATTGCTTCATCTAAAGCATCAATTGCATTGCTGAGGATGTTCATAAACACCTGATTTAATTGTCCAGGATAACATTCGATCAGCGGTAAGTCTGCGTACTCTTTGCTGATGGCGATCGCGCACCGATGAGGTTGGACTTTCAAGCGATGATTCAAAATCATCAACGTACTATCAATTCCTGAGTGAATATCTGCTAATTTACGCTCAGATTCATCCAGACGAGAGAAATTGCGAAGGGAAAGGACGATTTTTTGAATGCGATCGCTACCCACCTGCAGAGAATCTATTAATTTAGGTAAATCCTGCTGTAAATAGTCTAAATCTATCTCTTCAATGAACTGATTAATTACCATATTAGTTTCAGGATAGTACTGCTGATATAGTTGCAATAATTTGAGGATATCATTTATATAATTAGTTAAATGTAATAGATTGCCATGAATAAAATTAGTAGGGTTATTAATTTCGTGGGCAATTCCTGCTACCATTTGACCCAAGCCAGACATTTTTTCTGCTTGAATTAACTGAGCTTGAGTCTCTTTTAATTCTCTTAAAGTAGCTTCTAGTTGCTGCATTTGTTGTTGATTTGTCTGTTGTCTCAATGACAATTGTTCTGCCATGTAATTGAAACTTGTTGCCAGTTCTCCGATTTCATCTTGAGAGAAAACTTCTGCTCGTTCTGTCATGTTCCCTTGGGAAAACTTTTGAGATGCTTGTGTCAAATATCTGACGGGACGAGTAATCGCTCTTGTTAAAATTCCGGCTAATCCAATATCAATTATTAATGTGAAAACAGCAATCGCCGCTTGTAATGACAGACTATCTCTGAGTAGAGTATTTAAATCTGTTTCCGGTGTACCTCTTACCAATACTGCGACTGGTTTCCCTGCATAGTTAACAAGTTTTTTAGCAGCTACAGTATAAGTCTTTCCTTGGAGAGAAATACGCTCAGTCACAATCTTATCCTTTGTGGCGATCGCGCTTTTCAATAAGGATGTGTTTGGTAGTGGTAAATTTAGTAAATATTTTTGGTTTTCTGCTTTTTGGCGATGATTGCTATTATTTGTCTCAATTGCCGCAGTCGCTAACTGCAATTCTCCCTTAGCAGATTGTGAATAAATTGCACTATAGCCGCCATCTTGTGCATCTAAGGTTTGAGTGACAATAGGTAGTTTTTGATTAACAATGTCTCCAGATAACAAAGCACCAATAATCTGAAGAGTTTGTGGATCTTTTACTGGTGTGACTGTGTAGCGAATTAAGGATTCTTTTCCCTCAATTCCTAGTGGTATAGGAGGATTCTCTTTAGCTAATTCTTCCCAAGTCACAATCTCGCTGGTTTTGATTTGCTCCGGGTTACGAAAAATTTCCGTCACCAAATTCTGGGGGTTAAAGATTTCTCCAGTGCGATCGTGATTGGCATTCACAATAATTCGTAAATCTCGCCCGACTAACGTAGCATATTCTATTTTTCTGGCTTTTATTTCATTTTGCAATATTTTCTTGACTTTCTCTTGTAGCTCAGGGCTTAACTTCTGGGATTGACTATGCTTTTGGGCAGCAGCAATAATTGCCAAGTTATCAGATTGTCCCCGAAAACCAAATCCCATCTGATTAACTTTAATATTATAGTTAATCTCTGTCACAGCCAGTTCAGACTTAGCTTGATTAACTAAAACACTCCGTCCACCATTAATAATTAAAATAGACCCTGTTCCTACCAATCCCACAATAGAAATTATTTCTGAAGTAAACAAAGCAATTAGCTGTTTGCGCCGAATCGATAAATTATAAAACCATTTTAAAGAGAGAATTTTATTATATTTCATTACTTCATCTGCTAATCTACTCGGCAACTGCTAAGTAGATGGACAGAATTAATTACACAATGACTGTAAATATTTTTGTCCAGCTACTTATAATCAAAAAATCAACCCAGGAATTTACACCTTAATATACCCAGATTTCCCCAAAATTCCCCATTATTCAGGTTTTTTTAGAAAAAATATCTGGAAAGAAAATAATTATAGATAAGCAGTAAACCAAAAAGCTTTTCCCCAGAAACTGTGGTTATGAACGTCGTGGCATTTGTGGCGGGCGGGCGCGCTCATACATTATTAACCAACGCTTTAACAGAACTGATGAGTGCAGAGGTAAGCGTTTACACAACCCGCTCTTGCTCTGTAAATGATGGGAGTTGATGAGGGAATACTAAAAGCTGAAGCCTCAACGATTCAGCACTATGACTAATACCCAAGTCAGGATAAGCGGATATCATGTTAGCGAACAACTCTACAACGGTTCCAGAACCCTAGTTTATCGAGGATATAAAGAGCAAAACCAACAGCCTGTAGTTATCAAGCTGCTGAAAAATCCTTATCCCAGCTTTACTGAACTCTTGTCCTTTTGCAATCAGTACACCATAGCCAGAAATCTCAACGTACCTGGAATTATTCAAACCTACAGTTTGGAGACATATCAGAATGGCTATGCGTTGGTAATGGAAGACTTTGGGGGAATTTCCTTAAAGCAATGGAGAAGTGTACCAAGCCTGATGGAATTTTTGCTCTTAGCGATCGCCCTGTGCAATATATTAGATGTTCTCATTCGCCATCGCATTATTCACAAAGATATTAAACCTGCGAATATTCTGATTAATCCAGAAACTGGCGACATCAAACTCATTGACTTTAGTATTGCATCTCTACTGCCACGGGAAACCCAATCCCTGAAAAGTCTCAATGTGTTGGAGGGAACACTCGGCTATTTGTCGCCGGAACAAACCGGACGCATGAATCGCGGCATAGACTACCGCACGGATTTCTATTCTCTAGGCGTAACTTTTTACGAGTTATTAACGGGAAAATTACCATTCCCATCAAACGATCCGATGGAGTTAGTGCATTGCCATATTGCCAAACTTCCACCTTTGATGCATGAGATTAATCCAGAAATTGCACCGACACTCTCAGAAATTGTCATGAAATTGATGGCGAAAAATGCTGAAGACCGCTATCAAAGTGCATTCGGGCTGAAATATGATTTAGAAACTTGTTTGCGTCAACTGCAGCAGACGGGCAAAATTGCCAGTTTCGCGATTGGGCAAAGGGATGTTAGCGATCGCTTCATTATCCCTGAAAAACTCTATGGTCGAGAAGAGGAAGTGAAAACTTTGCTAGCAGCGTTTGATCGCGTTACTAATCATCAAATGGTTACTGAGCGTAGCCGAAGTACGGAACTGATGTTAGTGGCCGGGTTTTCTGGTATTGGTAAAACGGCGATTATTAACGAAGTCCATAAGCCGATTGTCGAACAACAGGGCTATTTCATCAAAGGCAAGTTTGACCAGTTTAATCGTAATATTCCTTTTTCTGCTTTTGTACAGACGTTTCGAGATTTAATGAGGCAATTGCTCAGTGAAAATGATACACAATTATTAGCTTGGAAAACCAAAATCTTAACAGCGTTGGGTGATAATGGGCAAGTTATTGTTGAGGTAATTCCAGAACTAGAACAAATTATCGGTCATCAACCACCTGCACCTAATTTATCTGGAACTGCGGCACAGAATCGCTTTAATTTACTCTTTCAAAAGTTTATCCAAGTATTCACTACCAAAGAACATCCCCTAGTGATTTTCTTGGATGATTTACAGTGGGCAGATTCAGCATCTTTGAAGTTAATGCAGTTGCTGATGGATGAGTCAGAAGTGGGGTATCTATTATTAATTGGAGCTTACCGCGATAATGAGGTTTCTGCTGCTCATCCTTTGATGTTGACACTAGAAGAGATTGCTAAAGCCAAAGTCACAATTAACATTATTACACTAGCACCGTTGAGTGCAGCAAGTTTAAACCAATTAGTTGCCGATACCCTCAGTTGTTCACCAGAAGTTGCACAACCATTAACTCAATTGGTATATCAAAAAACCAAGGGTAATCCATTTTTTAGCACGCAATTTCTCAAAGCACTGTATGAAGATGGGCTGATCCAGTTTGATTTTGATGGGGGAACTTGGCAATGTGACATTCCGCAAGTGCAAGCCTTAGCTCTGACGGATGATGTCGTTGAATTTATGGCATTGCAATTGCAGAAGTTGCCAACAGCGACGCAGGATGTGTTGAAATTAGCGGCGTGTATTGGTAACGAATTTGACTTAGCCAGCTTGGCAATCGCAGGAGGTGCAAGCTCTAATAATGTATCTGAAACATCAGAAGCCGAAACTGCAACAGCCCTATGGAAAGCTTTACAAGAGGGGTTAATCCTACCTCAAACTGAAGTTTATAAGTTCTATATAGGTCAAGAAATTCAAACAAATGCACAACAAATCTCACAAGCAGTTACTTATAAATTTTTACACGATCGCGTCCAACAAGCTGCTTATTTTCTGATACCTGAAGAGGAAAAACAGACTACTCACTTAAAGCTGGGACAGCTACTGTTAAATAATATTTCTGCGAGCGAACAACAAGAGAAGATTTTTCAGATTGTTAGTCAATTGAACATGGGCTTGGGGTTAATTACTCACCAGACAGAACGCAATCAAGTAGCTCAGTTAAATCTTGTAGCTGGATGCAAAGCTAAGGCTTCCACTGCCTATACTGCTGCGGTTGAGTATTTAACGCTAGGAATAGAACTGCTAGCAGTAGATAGCTGGCAAAATCAGTATGATCTGACGCTGGCGCTGTATGAAGAAGCCGCAGAAGCAGAATACTTAAACACCCACTTTGAACAAGCTATTAGTTTAGCAGACTTGATATTGCAGCAAACCACACATCTGTTAGACAAAATTAAAACCTATGAGCTAAAAGTGCAAATTTATATTGCTCAAGATCAGCAAGTTCAAGCTATTGAAACAGGGTTAAAAGCACTAGAGCAGTTAAAAATTTCGTTGATATTACCTGGTGTCGAGCAGAAGAATTATTTAAAGCCACTACCAGAGTTGACGAATTTAGCCAACATCCCAGAAATGAGCAATCCTGAATCTCTGGCTGCACTGCGGTTGCTGATTAGCATTACTCCTCCTGTTCATCATGTCAAGCCAGAGATGTTTCCGTCAGTGGCGCTGACAATGCTCCATCTTTGTCTTGAGCAGGGACATTCATCCCTAGCTGCTTTTGTCTATGGAATCTATGGCTTATTTCTGTCTGCTGTCATTGGCGATGTAGATACGGCTTATCACTCAGGTCAGATATCTCTAGAGCTACTAGAACAATACCATGCTAAAGAAATTAGCTCCAAAATTTATATGCTCTTTGGTGCTTTTATATGTGCTTTCAAGGAGCATGGTCGAAATACTATTCAATTGTTACGAGAAGGTATGCAGTGTGGGCTAGAAGTTGGAGACATCGAATACGCTAGCTATTCAATGATGGCTGAGTGTAAACATTTATTCTTGATTGGAGAACCTCTAAATTCTGTTGATCAAAGGCAAGCAAAATATATTGATTTACTTTTAAACTTCAAACAAAAGCATTGTGTTGATTATGCCCAGATTTGGCGGCAACTCACTTTAAACTTCCTCGGACAAACCTCTGACCAATTTCACCTGACTGGGATTGATTTTGATGAGACAGAAATGCTACTGCATTTTCATAAAACCCATAATCATCAGTCACTATTTGCCATCTATGTAGCCAAAACAATTGTACTTTATAATTTTCAAAAGTATGAACAGGCTGTAACTAATGCAGAGCAAGCCACTGAGTTTGTAGATGGAGCCTTTGGCCCACTAATTGTTGCTGGACATAACTTTTACTACTCTTTGTCCTTACTTGCACAGTATTCTGAGTGCGATAGCCATCACCAGGAACGTTGCTTAAATCAAGTAGCTGCCAACCAAAAACTCATGGGCTACTGGGCTGATCATGCTAGAGCTAATTACCAGCACAAGTATGATTTAGTTGCAGCAGAAACAGCGCGAGTGATGGGAGATCCACTCAAAGCAATGGAGTATTATGATCGCGCCATTGCAGTCGCTAAAGAAAATGGCTACCTCAACGAAGAAGCACTTAGCAATGAGTTAGCAGCCAAATTCTACCTCAACTGGGGCAAAGAAAAGGTAGCTCAAGCCTACCTCCAAGAAGCCTATTACTGCTACGCTCTTTGGGATGCCAAAGCTAAAATCGATGACTTGGAAACACGTTATCCGCAATTACTCCAAACTATTCTGCAACAAAAGCAATTCACTCTCCAGCCCTTAGAAACCCTCGCCATACCTTCCCGCACCATCCATCAACCAACGCAAACATCTAGCTCCAGCAGCACTTCTATCTCTGAAGCCTTAGATTTTGCCACCATCCTCAAAGTCTCCCAGAGCCTGTCTAGCGAGATTCAATTAGATAAATTGCTCCAAGGCTTGCTTAATGCAATTATGACCAATGCTGGAGCCAGCAAATGTGTGCTGATGTTGATGCATGATAATGACTTGCTCATAGAAGCGATCGCTCAACTAGGACAAGAACCCAGCATTGGGCTAGCATTGCCAATAGATCAGAGTTTTGATGTTCCTATCAGTCTAATTTACATTGTCAAACGCAGTCTACAATCTCTTGTGATTGATGATGCCAGAACTGAGGCGTCTCTGGTGGCTGATTTTTACATCACAAAGCACCAGCCTAAAAGCCTACTGTGTCATCCCATTGTGCATCAGGGTAAACTGCTGGGAATTTTGTATCTGGAAAATAACCTGGCTACGGAAGCATTTACAGCAGATAGGTTGGAAATTGTCAAGCTTCTTTCATCCCAAGCTGCCATTTCGCTCGAAAATGCTAATCTCTACAATACTCTCGAAGAAAAAGTTAGCGATCGCACTCAACAACTTTCCCAAGCTTTGGAAGAACTCAAAACGACTCAAGATCAACTCGTAGAATCCAAGAAAATGGCTGCTTTAGGTAGCTTGGTTGCAGGGGTTGCTCATGAAGTCAACACCCCTGTAGGTACTAGCATCACACTGGTATCAACCCTAATTGATAAAACTACTACTCTCATCACCACAGTTGAGCAGGGACAGCTGAAACGGGCTGATTTGACCAACTACCTGAACATAGCTAAAGAATGCGGAGACATTATTTTAACAAACCTGAATAGTGCCGCCGAGTTGGTGCAAAGTTTCAAACAGGTTGCTGTCGATCAAACCAACCTGGAGCAACGCACTATTAAGGTCAAACTTTATCTGGAAGAAACCCTTTTTAGTTTGGCACCAAATTTAAGAAAAACACTACATACAGTAACTATAACTGGCGATGATACTGTAACCATCACCAGTTATCCAGGAGCCTTAGCACAAGTTGCCACCAACTTGGTGATGAACTCCCTCATGCACGCATATCAGCCTGAAGAAACTGGGGAAATGCACTTTCAGGTGTTAAAGCAAGGCGATCAGGCGATCATTCAGTACCGTGATGATGGTTGTGGTGTTCCGGAAGAACATTTGAGCCGCATTTTTGAACCCTTTTTCACCACAGCAAGGCATCGGGGTGGGACAGGGCTAGGACTGCATATTGTCTACAATCTTGTCACCCAAAAATTGCGAGGAACGATCAATGTGCAAAGCCAAGTGGGGATGGGAACCCTATTTATAGTAACCCTTCCACTTGAGCCACAGGTCACTCCATCAACGCCAGAATTAGGGATGAGCGAGTATGTCCAACGAAAATCAAATAGTTCCCAAATCAGCCACTGATGCTCTGTTCGTCTTTGCGGACGACGAGGATAGGTTTATCTTGGCAGATGACGATGGCGGACAACCAACCAATAAAAATGATAGTGGTTCCCAAATCGTTCCCAACTCTCCACCAGCGCCTGTAGCAATTTGGAAAGTCTTGATCGTGGATGACGATGTATCAGTCCATCGAGCCACAATCCTGGCACTCGAAGATTGCACCTTTGAGGGTAAATCACTGATGTTTCTCCATGCTCACTCTGGTGCAGAAGCGAAGTATTTAATCCAAGCACATCCAGATATGGCGTTAATTTTGCTGGATGTCGTTATGGAAACACATGATGCTGGATTGCAGGTAGTTCAGTATATTCGAGCAGAATTACACAACCACCAAGTACGAATTATTTTACGTACAGGTCAGCCTGGAGAAGCGCCCGAAGCCTCGGTTATTCTTGACTACGATATTAACGACTATCGGCTCAAAACAGAACTGACAAGGCAAAAGCTGATTACAGTGGTGATTTCTTCCCTCCGTTCCTACGGTAATATCCTCACAATAGAAAACCAAAATTCTGAACTAACCCATACCTTAGAGCATCTTCAACAAACTCAAGCTCAACTAATTCAAGCAGAAAAAATGTCGTCTTTGGGTCAAATGGTTGCAGGAGTTGCTCACGAAATTAACAATCCGATAAACTTCATTTATGGCAACCTGTTTCATACAGAAACTTATGTGCAGGCTCTACTAAAACTCATCAAAACCTATCAAGAATATTATCCCCTTCCAGTGGCAGCGATCCAAACTACGGCAGAATCTATTGATTTACCGTTTTTGATGGAGGATTTACCTAAACTACTCGACTCAATGCAAGCTGGAGCTAACCGGATTAAACATATTGTTGAATCACTGCGTAACTTCTCCCGCTTAGATGAAGCCCAAATTAAACCAGTAGACATTCACTCTGGTATTGATAGCACTCTGTTAATTTTGCAGCACCGACTCCAAGCTAATGATCAGCATCCAGAGATCACAGTGATTAAGGAATATGGTCAACTGCCTTTGGTTAACTGCTATGTCGGTGCCCTCAATCAGGTATTTATGAATATCTTGAGTAATGCAATTGATGCCTTGGATATGGGGATTGGCAATTCGGTAATGACAAGTGAAACATTTTCGCTCCCGACAATTCGCATTCGCACTGAAATTCAGGATGCTAATAGAGTGCTGATTCATATTGCTGACAATGGTACGGGTATGAGTGAATCAATACTTAAGAGAATATTTAATCCTTTTTTTACCACTAAGCCTGTGGGTAGCGGCACAGGTTTGGGATTATCGATTAGTTACTCGATTGTGGTGGAACAGCATGGCGGTCATTTAACCTGTTCTTCCGCGCCAGGTAAAGGTACAGAGTTTGTTATCGATATTTCTATTGGGAGTTGCGCCTGATGCGTGGTAATAATCAAAATTTGTATGTGTTGCTGCCAGATGAGTAAACTTGATAAGATGCAACAGGTAATTAGGTGAATGAGTGAGAGCGGTGTTAACGACGATCGCAGCTACAGCCAAAGAACTATCATCGAAGCAGGGCAAAAGGTCAAATTTGTTGATTTAGGCACTTCGTTCACCCCTGCATTTGACAAGATAACCAGCGTTCTCGTTGTCCCTTTTACCCAAGATGGTTTGATTATCTGCGCTCACCTTGACCGTGGTATTGATTTACCTGGGGGACATGTCGAAGTAGATGAACTGACTTGTGAAGTAACCGCCAGACGTGAGGTGATGGAAGAGGTTGGGGTAACGCTGGGTGAATTAAAACTGGTGAAGGTTATCCAATCTGATTACTACGGTAGCGAACCTGAACAACTGACATATATTGTGGTGATGACTGCATTTGTTGAGGATATACTTCCAGGTGAATGCACACATGAAAGTTCAGGAAGAAGCATCATCGATATTGAGCAGTTTATCGCTCAATATCAAGCTGGCGACAAAGAAGATATGCACCGCATCGTGCTAGATGCTAAAAAAGTCCTATAGCGGTTCTCAGTTGGATGCAATACAAAATTATATCGTCGCTTGTAGGGTCACGGCAGTGCGGTGACCTTATGAGTGTATTGGACTCAAGCGATAACCGCTATATTTGATTTAAGTATTTAAGGGAATTTTCGCCTTTTGAAACACTTGCTCAACAGTAAATTCTAACCCTGGAAATAGAGCATCTTGCAGTATTTCATCTCCCATATAAGTCTGTGGCGCTGCATCTGGATAAAACACAGTGATGCTTCTGGCTTGGCTATCTACCACCCACACCCGCAATACTTGAGCATCTAAATAGTCTTTGGCTTTAGCCGCCATTTGTCCAAAAGTTTGTCCAGGTGAGAGAGTCGCAGTCTTGGCGGTTTCCGTCGATTGCGAACTCTCGAACCCGAAGGGCGAAATAATTTCAATTACTAAATCAGGAGGAACAGGACATGCTTCATCTTCGTTCCAATTAGCGGGTAAGCGTTCATGAGAGATGTACAAAACATCAGGTGTCGGTACCCAATCTTTTCCTCGACGCTTTAATACAACAGACCATTCTGCACAAACTACTCCCCGTTCCTCACTTTCTTGCTCAATTAGATTGACAAAGGCGTGAGTCAGTTTAGAGTGAAAAAACTTTGGTGACATCTTAGGAATTGCTTTGCCATCAACGAATTCGTAGGTTATATCTCCCTCGCCTGGGGGAAGTTTCAAAAACTCTTCTAAGGTGAGTTGATTACTGGCTTGGAGTATCATGGCACGTTAAATCAGTTATCAGTTACTCGTACTGAGCGGAGTCGAAGTATCAGTTATCAACTGATTGTAATTGGATGATCAATCACATGTGCTGCAAGACTTTGCGGATGGTATCTGCTGGGACTTCATCGGTGATTGTCACTACACCAATTTGGGTTGGCAAAATAAATCTAACTTTGCCATCTCTGACTTTTTTATCTAGTTGCAAAGCGTCAATAATCCCTTCAATATCTATCCCCTCTGGTAACTGAGTTGGTAAACCCGCTTTTTGAATTAGGGCGTTTTGGCGTTCTACATCTTCCTTTTGCCACAATCCCAGTGCTGCTGCAATTTGTCCTGCTGCTACCATACCTATAGCGACAGCTTCACCGTGATTAACTAAACGATAACCTGTTAAGCTTTCTACTGCGTGACCAATGGTGTGACCATAGTTTAGAATTGCTCTGAGTCCACCTTCTTTCTCGTCTTTGCTGACGACATCGGCTTTTGCTTGACAAGAGCGGGTTAATATGGTTTCTATAAGTTCCGGCTTGACGTAGCGGAGTTGATTCAGGTGTTTGCTGGCTTCTAACTGAGCAAATAATTCCGCATCCCAAATTACACCATATTTAATCACTTCCGCCATTCCCGCCCGAAACTCGCGCATCGGCAGAGTTTTTAATACATCTGGGTCGATTAAGACAAAGCGCGGCTGGTAGAATGCGCCAATTAGGTTTTTCCCGTGGGGATGGTTCACCCCAGTTTTACCCCCTACCGAAGAATCAACCATTGCTAAAAGCGTGGTGGGTACTTGTACTACATTAATTCCCCGCAGCCAAGTTGCAGCCGCAAAGCCAGCCATATCACCAACGACACCTCCCCCCAAAGCCACGATAGTAGAAGAACGTTCTAGGCGATGTTCTAGGGCGCTATCGTAGATTTTTTGGATGGAGTTGAGGTTTTTGTAGCGTTCCCCTGGTGGTAGGTTACAGGTAGCAACTTCAAATCCTGCTGCTGTGAGAGAAGTTATTGCTCTTTCGCCATAATGTTTAAATATCGTCGGATTAGAAACCAGCAGTACTTTCTTGCCGAGATGCAAACTGGTCATCCGTTCACCCAGTTGGTCTAAACTCGCAGAGGCGATCGCAATCTCATAAGACTGCTCTGGTAGATTCACATTAATAACAGAAGTCATTGCCTAGCCCTAAACACACGTCCGTGGGCTGTATTCTACCGTATTGTAGGTGGAATATTGACGGACAGGATGTAGAGATAAGTCAGCTTGTGTTATTTCTATAATTCCTGGCACAAAATGTTGATAAAAACAATTGCTTGCTAGGAAACTATTCTTTATACTATCAAACTCATTTTTGCTTGCGCGAATTGATGAGTATATTCTATACTGAACAACGTTATAAGCTTTAGGTAAGTTGAAAATTTGCAGTCATAGATTAACCAATTCAGCAGTTAGCTTGATCCTTATATAGGAATCCGGTTTGATTTTTGAGAAATTCTAAATATCTTGTAGGGTGGGCAGTGCCCATCCCACGTTTAATTCAAAAATCAGATAGTGACCCTAATTAGGATATAAATTATTTCAGACGCGAACTCACATCATCCGTATTGATTTAGCTACAGCATATACCTTGATAAATTCAAAAGCTTGCAGGTTTAAATAGTATGAAATGGAAACTAAGTTTATCTGCTCAGATGTTAGGTGCTATCACCCTTGCCCTTAGCTCTATTGCTACTCTAATTCAACCAGGCTATACACAGAGTAACAAGTTTTACTGTGGTATGAGTGGGGGTGTGCCAGCAACATTAGTTCGGACTTCCAGGGGAAATATACCAGTAATTCGTTGGGTGGACAATACCTTTCCTGCACCTTGGACTCCCCAGCTACGTTGTGAAGAAATATCTGCAAGATTCCAAAATTTCTACAACAATGGCACACTAAATTTTCTAAGAGCAGGTAAATTTGGTCAGCAACCTGTATTGTGTGTTGCCAGTTACAAGGGTGGTTCTTGTCTGCCTAACGGAGTGTTGGTGACATTGAAGGGTGATACTGATGCTCCGCGGACGCTCCAACGGTTATTGGATCGCCAAGGTTTAGGTGGTGGTAGACCAATTGATCTGAGTGGCGGTGATGGTAAACAATTGTTGTCTTACGACAAAGACGTAGCCTACCTGGATGTAGCCAAGTTCCTCTCTCAAGTAGAAAGTTCAGGAAGAGGCGAATCCTGTCCAGCAGGAAAACCAGCTTGGCAATGTTGAATGAACATAGATTGGCGTTTAATAATGCTGATTGCCTGTATTGGCAGTTTATCTGTTTCCCCACTAGGCGCAAAACCAAATCTTGGGGTTTTAAATGCACAAGGTTCAAAGCAAAAATCTGCCCAGCAATTACAACAGCTAGCTAAGTCAATCACAGTCAAAGTACTATCAAAAGATTTCTTGGGATCGGGAATTCTGATTCAAAAAAATGGGTCAGTTTATCAGGTGCTGACTAACGCCCATGTACTGAGGTCGGGCAATCCACCTTATCAGATTCAAACTCCTGATGGCCGCATTTATAGGACTGATTTATCTAAGATGAGCAATCGCTCTACTCTTTCCTATTTCCACGGTAACGATTTAGCTATATTACAGTTTCGCAGCCCCCAGTTCAGCTATAAAGTTGCATCTCTCGGTCATACATCCACTTTGAGCGTAGGCAATGAAGTTTTTGCTGCGGGGTTTCCCTTTGATAGCCAAGGTATCCAAGATACAGGATTTGTTTTCCGCCAAGGTCAAATTTCTTTAGTGCTAGACAAAGCCTTGGAAGGCGGTTATCGGATTGGATATACCAATGATATTGTCAAAGGCATGAGTGGGGGACCATTACTAAATCGTGCTGGACAGCTTGTGGCTATCAACGGCAAACATGCTGAACCTCTTTGGGGTTCGCCATATGTATATCAAGATGGAACAAAACCCAAACCATCCCTGCTCAAACAGATGAGCAAATATAGCTGGGGTATTCCCATTGAAGTGTTTATGCAGATGGGATCACCATCATTTATCAATAATTATTCTTATACAGATATTCAGCCAGAGGTCAACCAATGAATTTTGCTCGTAGTCTTCCAGCCATGCTGATTGGTGCCGCTGTCATGTTGGTGAAACCTCAAGTTGCCTTATCCTTAACTCCGGTAGAAGTCAACAATATTGCTCAAACAGTTACTGTTCGCATTGATGGAGACGGTGTTGGTTCTGGAGTAATTTTTGAACGCAAAGGTGAAACTTACTTTGTCCTCACCAATCGACACGTAGTATCCAAAGACGGCAGATATGAGATTCACACCCAAGATGGTGCAAGTTATCCAGTCTACTACAGCAAGGAATTACCGGGATTAGATTTGGCGGTATTGCAATTCAATAGTAATAAAAATTACCCTATTGCTAAATTAGGCAACTCTGACCAAACCAGAGAAGGGATGACGGTGTATGTAGTAGGTTGGGCTGACCGTTTACCAGGTATTAATGAACGTAGTTATCAATTTACGAATGGCAGCATTCGCAGTCGTCTGCAAAACCCAGATGATGGCTACGCTTTAGTTTATAACAACGAGGCAATTCCGGGGATGAGTGGCGGTCCGGTGTTAGACGAAAATGGCAATTTGATCGGGATTAATGGACGAGCTACACAACCGGAAGAGAAGACAGGAACTGTTTTAAGGTTGGGAATCCCGATTAACACCTTTTTGGCAGCCAGAAATAATTTACAACCAGTTACAACAAAAAAACCAAGTCCTAGTCCCAGTATACCTACAGCCGGACAACCAAATACTAGAGAAAAACCCACAGTCACACGACAACGAACTGCTGAGGACTTGATCAGCTTGGGAGGAGCTAAAGCCGATAAAGGAGATTATAAAGGAGCGATCGCTGATTACGACCAAGCCCTCAAACTGAGTCCCAACAATCCTGATGCTTACTTCCGACTGGGTGCAGCCTACAAGGAGCTAAATGATTACCCAGCATCTCTGAAAAATTTTGAACAGGTGATTCGCCTCAGTCCCAAAAATGCCACCGCGTACGCTTGGAGAGGTTATGTCCTCGTGCAAATGAAAGATTACCAGGGTGCGCTTACCAATGCTAACAAATCCATTAGTCTTGATCCTAACTCTCGTACTACGGCCTTTGCCTATGCTGTCCTGGCTGGCGCTCATTTAGGTTTAAATGACACACAACAAGCCCTTGCCGCTACTAACCAAGTAATCCAGCGACTTCCTAACCAAGTAGATGCTTACAATCTACGGGGTCTGTTACGGGTGGAGACGAAAGACTATAAACTAGCGATCGCTGATTATGATCAGGCGCTGAGTTTTTTGGAGTTCTCTGGTATTGGCATCACCTTCAATAGCGAAAAAAATCAAGGGCTAAAAATTACACAGGTGAATGACAACTCTCCAGCTATAAAAGGAGGGGTGAAAGTTGGCGATCAGATTTTGGCAATTGATGGTAAACCCACTCTCAACATGACATCGGATGATGCCGCCAAGTTAATGCGGGGTCAAGAAGGTACTACAATCAGCTTGCGAATTAAACGCCAAGGTAGAAGTGACTTTGACCTGAAGCTGAACCGGGTATTGATTAGCGATCCCAAAGCGGCGGAAATTTACAAAAACCGTGCTGTTGCTCGCGCTAAATTAGAAGATGCTCAAGGAGCGATCGCCGATGCTCAGAAAGCCGCCGATTTATACCAAAGGCAAGGCAAAACAGCAGAGGCCCAAACTATACTCAACGCTCTCAAAAAACTACAAAATACTCCATCCGGTTCACAACCAACTACCCCATCCAATCAGTCAAATCCTCAAACAATTATCGCCACTGCTAACGAAGCGATCGCCCGTAATCCTCAAGATGCCAATGCCTATACGAGGAGGGCAGCTGGGCGATATCAGCAAGGAGATAAACAAAAAGCATTAGAGGATTTAAACCAAGCCACCCGCTTCAATCGCAAACATTCGCTGGCTTGGGCTTTTCGCGGTGACGTGTTACGTGAGTTGGGACGAAACGAAGAGGCGATTACTTCCTATAGTCGGGCAGTAGAAGCTAACAGTCAATGGGGTACAGTGAAAGCTGCTGATGTTTATTTAACCCGAGGAAATCTCTACACAGATCAGGCAAACTATCAGCGAGCTATTACCGATTATGACCAAGTAATTCGCTTAAATGCCAAAAGTGCCGTCGCCTACGCTTTACGGGGTTTAGCCTACCAGCGCCAGGGAAACAATAAAGCAGCACTCTCGGACTTCAACCAAGCAGCACGGATCGATCCGAATAATGCCATTGCTTATTTTGCAAGGGGTTTGAGCTACCATACTCAGGGAGACTATCAGGGGGCACTAGCCGCCTACGAAAAAGCAACTACCCTGGATGCAAAATTATTAGCAGCTGTTAATAACCTGGGACTAATCAAATATGAACTCCAAGATATGGAAGGAGCTATCCGCCAGTTTCAGGCTGCTGTTAACATTGACAGCAAATCTGCTGAACCTCAATTAGCCCTGGCAACAGCATTATATGTGAAAGGCGATCGCGATCGGGGTTTAGAACTAGCACAAGCAGCTCTGCGCCTAGACAAAAGATTTGCCAATATAGATTTCCTCAAGAAAAATTTTTGGGGCGATCGCATATTAGTAGATGTGCAGAAGCTCCTACAGAACCCCCAAATTCGCACCTTGCCATCTCGTCGCTAATTAAATCAGTGATTAGTTACAGTGTTTTTCAGAAATAAAACTGTAGTGGGACGACACAGCTAAAATGATGCAATAAAATTGTAGTAGCGTGTCTAGGCTAAATTTGTGCATTATATTGGGATGGAATTAAACGCGGATGAACGCGGATGAACGCGGATAGGACTTATATTATTGCAACATTTTAGTCTAGACACGCCAGTAGGTTGGGTGGAGGCTTTGCGTAACCCAACGCCCTGATCAATGTTGGGTTGCGCTCCGCTTCACCCAACCTACGTCTAACGCACTATTTTAGCTGTGTCGTTCCACTACTGGCGTGTCAAGGCTAATTCTGTGTATTAGATATAGTATCTTAAAAAAAGTATTGAGAGTGGAGAGCAAAAAGCAAAGCTACACTCCCCTATCTTCACAAAATTAGTGAATTTCCAATGAATTAATTACTTGTTCAGCAGTTTTTGCTAAATCATCATATTGACTTTCTTCTGCTGCATAAGTAATGATGTAGGCTTTATTATTTATTAAAGTCCACACTGCTTTCCGTTTTACAGTATATTTATCTTCTTTCCCCGAATAAACTACCTCATGGGCTGGATGATTTGCTAGTTGAGTTAACCGCGATTCATCAATTTTAGCATCCGTCAAAAATTGCGTTATTTCATTCACCTTTGAGCTAGTATATTCATCCAACGAAATAGTTTGTTTCAAATTTTCAATTTCTATAGTTATGTCACTTCGATAAAGTTGAGTTACTTTTTTTGCAGGCGCTAAAAATTTAGCTATATCTGTTGTATTGGTATTATTTTGTCCTATTTCCTGGATTGACCAAGTTTGAGGATATTTTATTTTAATTCCATAAACAGTATCTTCGTAAACCTTTAAACTTGATGATTCTTGTGATGTCGAGCTAAATATTTGTTGTAATCTGGGAACCACCAAAACCGCCACAGAAAAAATCATAGCTAACACCATCAAAGCTAAGGCAGGTTTCTTAATTTTTGACCACTGGTTATGATGATTTATAGTTAACTTTGCCAGTGCTTGTAAAACTATAGGTGCTGACTGATAACGTTCGGCGAAATGGTATTTCACCATCTGATCTAAAATGTCTGCTAGTTGAGGACTGACTGCTGCTTGGTTACGCCAAATAATGTCTAGTGTTTTCGGGTCTTTTGATAATTTGAGAGGAGAAATACCAGTCAGTGCTTGAATTCCAATGATTCCCACAGCGTAAATATCGCTACACAGTTGCGGCTGTCCATGATATTGTTCACTAGGCATATAACCAGGAGTGCCAACGGCCACGGTTCTTTCCTGATTATTAACCATCAAAGTGCCAATTTCTTTTACTGCCCCAAAATCGATTAAAAAAAGCTTACCGTCAGCAGTGCGTCTGATTAAATTAGCAGGTTTAATATCGCGGTGAATCACGTTCTGCTGATGGACAAACTCTAATATTTTCAATATCTCTTGCAAAAAAGTAATTACTTTCTCTTCACTCCATTGTTGACCAGCTTTTAGTTCTGTGCTGAGATCATTACCCTGTACATATTCCTGAACTAAATAAAATTCTTGACTTTCCTCAAAGTGAGCCAAGAGTCGTGGTATTTGCTCGTGGTTTCCTAACCTGTAAAGGACATCAGCTTCTGTATCGAATAGCCGCATTGCTTGTTGCAAAGCGTGCGGGTTGGTCAATTGGGGCTTGAAGCGTTTGACAACACAATCTGGATTGCGAGGTAAATCCATATCTTCAGCCAGATAAGTTTCCCCAAACCCTCCCTGTCCCAATTTGCTGACGATTTTGTAGCGACCCCGGAGCGTTGTTCCTAGCATTAAATTCACCTAGGCTGATGTCAGTTATCATTCATAGAATAATTGATCCCGATTTTCTCACATAATTTAACATTCAGTAAAAATGCGTCGTTTGCATCTTCCCACGGACAACTGTAGAGGCGAGGAAGGGAATTTGCGTGATTCTTAAAGGTAGGTTTTTTATGACTAATGACCAAAAATTAATGATTCAATATAGTTAGTGAAGTATTGTGGAGAAACATAGATGTTAGCAGTTGTAGCTTATATTGGCTTCTTGGCTTTGTTTACTGGCATTGCAGTAGCGCTGTTGTTTGGTCTACGTGCAGTTAAGGTGCTTTAATCAACAGTTATCAGTGAACAGTCATCAGTGAACAGTTGGTAGACCTGATGACTGTTCACTGACCGATATTAACTAAGCTTTGGTTACTGGTATCGCTGTGAGGCTACTTTAATTAACATTTATCAGGTTTGATAACTGCTAACTGATAACTGTTTACTGATTTTTTGAATAGGTGGACGCATTTCTAAACCCAGTAAGTTGAGCATTTCTTGATCAGCATCGTAATCTGGACAAGGAGTAGTGACTGTTAACATTTTGTTATCGTCGCTGGAAAAGATAGAATTAGCCCCTGCCATGAAGCAGAAAGCTTGTTCAACTTGAGAAAGTCGCGCCCTTCCAGCACTGAGACGCACGTCAGAAGTTGGCATCACAATCCTGGTTGTAGCAATCATCCGCACAATATCCCAAATAGGGACATCGGGCTGATCTTCTAAGGGTGTGCCTGGTACTTGTGAGAGAATATTAATCGGGACTGACTCCGGATGGGGCTGGAGGTTAGCCAGAGTGTGTAACATCCCCACGCGGTCATCAACGGTTTCACCCAAACCAAGAATACCGCCAGAGCAGACAGTAACATTTGTTTGGCGGACATTATCGATTGTATTTAGGCGATCGCTATAAGTCCTAGTAGAAATGATAGTACTGTAATGCTCCCGTGAGGTATCTAAGTTATGGTTGTAAGCGTAAAGTCCTGCTGCTTCTAAACGCTGGGCTTGATCGGCTGTAAGCATACCCAGAGTACAACATACTTCTAAACCCATTGCAGTTACTTCCTGAACCATTTCGAGGACTGTCTCAAATTGAGAGTTATCCCGCACTTCCCGCCAAGCAGCACCCATGCAAACACGACTGACACCTTTGAGTTTGGCTGTTTGAGCAATATTAATGACGGTGTTTTTTTCTAAGAGTGCTTCTGCTTTTACCTCAGTTTTGTAGCGGGAAGATTGAGCGCAGTAGCTACAATCTTCTGGACAGCCTCCTGTCTTAATAGAGATTAGCTTACAAACTTGTATTTTTTTTGAGTCATGATATTGGCGATGCACGCTAGCAGCTTGATAAATCAGCTCTAGCAATGGCGTGTTATGTATCTTCCGAATCTCTGCTTCCTGCCAATCGTAGCGTATTCCCACCACATCACTATCCTTTATCAATCTGTCTACTGTTCGTCAGTTATCAGTTTCATCACTCAGGTAACAGTCTCCCAGCATCCACCTGATCACTGTTAACTGTTAACTGTTCACTGATTTAAATCAGCTTATCAAGATTTTGAGTGGATGGCCGATTAACAGTAAAAATACTCATGCTAATAATTATAAACAAGGTGATAGCCTAGGCTTTCTCAAGCATTAAGTGTTTAATTTTCATGGGATGACACAATCAGGGTCGCTGCTGTTAAATTTAAGAAATGTTGGGATATCTTGGCAAATTTCTGTAAAGTAGGCCACATTTTATCTGTTAAATCTTGGCAAATCTGATGAATACACAGCGTCACGAAATCATGAAATTGCCGACAGAAGCATCTTCGGCTACAGAATCTACTCCTTTGCGTAGTTATGTTGTCAGAAATATAGAAATCTTAAAATCAATTATTATTTCTATCGAAATCACTCAAGAAGCGATCGCTCCCATGATAGCTGGCTTGATTGTGGTTACAATACTTTTCCTGTAAGGATTAAACCAACCGCTACTACATAAAGTAGGCATGAGAGCAGTCAAAACAGCCGATAAGTGTTCTTAGAAGATATCACGTTACGCATCTAGTTTATGAAGTCAGAACTACCACTAATAACAAGCGATCGCTTACTATTAAGAATTCCGATTCAAGAAGATATCCCCTACATTCTCAAATACTTTATTCATAATAAAACCTATCTCACTCCATTCTATCCGACTTGGGCAGAAAGTTTTTTCACAGAAGAGTATTGGCAATATCAAATTGAGGGTAGTTTGCTAGAATTTATCAATGGACACTCATTAAAGCTAGTTATTTCTCCTAAAAAAAATATCACTAGAATTATCGGAACTATCAACTTTAGCAATTTTGTCCGTGGAGCCGCCCACTTTTGTTTTGTAGGATATAGTCTCGCAGAAGATGAACAAAGTAAAGGGTACATGACGGAAGGGCTAAAAGCCGCTACTGAGTATGTCTTTCATGAATTAAATATGCACCGCATCATGGCAAATTATATGCCACACAATCAACGGAGTGGGAATGTTCTCAAAAGACTTGGTTTTGTTGTCGAAGGATATGCTAGAGACTATTTGCTAATTAATGGAGAATGGCAAGATCATATTCTTACTAGTCTCACAAATCCTCACTGGCAAATACCTCTGTAAAAATTTAAAATGATAAATTAATAGAGGTAAGATTAAAGAAAGAATAAATGAAGCTTTACTGATAATGACTCTGGCTGAAACTCCTAACAACGCCAATTCTTCCAATCCTTTTCTTACCCTCAACTACGAAAGTGCTTTGGAATCTCTCGGTGATGACTACTACGATGAGGTAGCACCTGCAGAATTTCCCCAACATATCCTGCGCTGGCGCAATGATGCAATTTTACCCCGCTTAGGCTTAAATCCCCAAGCCGTCACAGATGAAGATTTCATCACAGCCTTTGGTAAATTTCAAGAGCGTAAACCACTATTAGCACTGCGCTACCACGGTTATCAATTTGGTGAATATAACTCTGGATTAGGTGATGGTAGAGGCTTTCTCTACGGACAAGTGCGCGGTACTGATGGTGAATTGTACGACTTTGGGACTAAAGGTTCTGGTAAAACCCCTTACTCCCGTGGTGGTGACGGAATGCTGACACTCAAAGGTGGGGTACGGGAAGTTATCGCCGCAGAAGCTTTACACCATTTGGGTGTTCGTACCTCCCGCTGCTTAACCATGATTGAAACAGGTTTAGCCCTGTGGCGGGGTGATGAACCATCACCTACCCGTTCGTCGGTGATGGTGAGGATGAATCGTTCTCATATTCGGTTTGGCACTTTTGAACGACTGCACTATTTACGCCGTCCGGATTTAACTGAAAAGTTGTTAAATCATGTAATTGAGCAATATTACCCGCACTTAATTAGGGAAGAGGATAAATACGCTCTGTTTTATGCAGAATTAGTCCAAAGAGTAGCAGAATTAGTAGCACAATGGATGGCTGCTGGTTTTTGCCATGCAGTTTTGAATACTGACAATATGTCGATTAGTGGGGAGAGTTTTGACTACGGACCTTATGCTTTTATCCCTACTTATGACCCTTACTTTACGGCTGCATACTTTGATTATTATAGACGCTATTGTTATAGTTATCAACCAGGTATTTGTAAGTTAAATTTAGACATGCTTCAAGAACCGTTAAAGGCAGTTATTGCTCCAGATGATTTGGAGGCGGGATTAGCCCATTTTGATGACTATTATCATACTGAATACCGCTCTTTAATGTTGAGAAAGTTAGGTTTTGAACAGTTGCAAAATCCCGGAGTTAATGAGCTTTTGCAGCTAACGATTCAGTTTTTGCAAGATAGCCAGGTTGGTTATCATCAGTTTTTCTCAGAAATGGCTCGCACCTTTTCATCTAAATGGCGAGATGATCCGGCATTTGTCATGCATAATTCTGATATTGTGCCAGCATTGGGAACATCACCAGTTTTTGATAATTGGTCTATTTTATATCACAAAATTTTGAATGATTTTGATCCCGATCAACTAGATACAATTGCTCAAACTCTAGCTGTGAGTAATCCTAAAACTGTTTTATTAAGACCTGTGATTGAGTCGATTTGGGAACCAATTGCTCAGGAAGATAATTGGCAACCTTTTTATGAGTTAATTGAGCGGATTCAGTCTAGAGATTAATATAGGAATCTGGTTTGATTTGGGAAAAAATCTTAGCACTTGTAGGCACCTCTAAACATGGGTGAAATTATCGAATTGGCAAAACAACAACGGCAGCAGAAAGAATCCGTATAATGGCGATTTTATTTGCTATGTGTTGCTTATGAATTCTGAATTCTGCTATAAACTTGACCAAAACTATGATCGGGATTAATTTCAATTACTAAGTCAACTGCTATGGAATCTTGGATTAAGGGTTTAATGAATAATTCTGGATGTAGCGATCGCCAAAAATAATTGACAAATTCTTCAATCTCTTGGTCACTCATCCCCGGTTTACCCGCAGCTATCATCTGTCGTTCTGCCTGTTTGCGCCATGCTAAAGAACAGCGATAATCTTGAGGATACAGCACAATTAAGCTATCTAACCGTTCCCACAAAGGTAGATAATCTTTTAGCTGATGATTCACATCACGGGCAAATTGGCGATCTGCATCTGTGATGATTGGCGGTGGTGCAGTATCAAATATCTCTGGATTGATTGGTTTCACACCAACAAACCAACCTTCAAATAGCAGAATATCCACGCTGGGAAAAATTTCTGAGGTGGTACGATCGCCTGCGCCTTTATAAGCAGATTTATCAAAACGGGGTATAAAAACAGGAGTTTTACCCTGACGAATATCATCTAATACATTTAAACCCAAATCGATATCATGGGTTCCTGGTGGGCCACGCCAAACTAAGCGGGGGTCTTTTTTGGTTAATTCCAGGCGATCGCTATAAGTTTTATACAGGTCATCTAATGATAAACTCACGCTCACATATCCCAATTGCTGGAGAATTAAGCTGAGAACCTTAGACATTGTGGTTTTACCCGTTCCTTGTCCTCCCAAAATTCCCTGGATGAAGGGGCGTCCCAAATTTTGGCGCTGGGATGCTATTTTCATTCCTAAGGGTAGCCACACATCCCACAACACCTCTAACATTTCCTGGGGTGGGACTTGCAGGGTAGTTTGGCAAAATTGGCTAAATGCTGGGAAAACAGATTTGAGTAAATGCGATCGCTTTTCGATGACTTCATCCACATTTTCTGGTGTCATCCCCAAAGCCTCTGCTTTTAATTTATCCGCCAGTAGTGCTTCCCGCGCTTTCTGCAGCCAATTTTCCCCTATCGCATCCGTTGTCAAAATTTCACTCAACCACAAATTCATCACTCAGACTCCCTCAAGAACCCAGTTTCAAGGCTTCGATAAACAAGCTATAGGTAAAACCCACCTTGAGTAAGTTTAGTGCTTCTACCCAGAGCGATCGCTTAGACAAAAAGCTACGGTTATAAAAAATTCTGCTACTGATCTCCGTCAGAAATACTAAAAATGCAGCGACAACAATGTCCCAGTCTGCCTTTTGTCCCGCCGTAGTTGAAACTGCTGTTCCTAGAAAAAAACCGAATAAAAAACTAATCACCAGCAGCGACAGTCGCCGCCAAGGATTAGTAAACCATTCCCCCAAGCGCCTAGCAATGGCGTCGAATAAGTTATTTAGACGAGTATTTTGCATTAGACTACCTTGAAAATAGCGGCTAGAGACTGTGGATTAGATCTCAGAAATCCAGAAAAGTCAAGAAACCATGAAATATTTCTCTGTCCGAGGATGTCGGTTTTAGCATAAGCTTGTTTGCATAGTCTGGGAGATATCTAAGCTATTACGCTGTTAAATTGTATATTTCGCGCTCAGGTTGTCAAAAATTAAAACTCCTTTCTTCAAAGGCTAGCTTGGACTTTTGACCCTGCCAATTTTAGATTTTGGATTTTGGATTTTGGAATTGGTTTTTCGGTTCAAGCCCCGTCCGATGTTAAGCGGAACAAATCTAAAAGACGCTCGTAGACTCGCTGTAAGCGGAGCTATGCCGCAGGCTTTACGCTGCGCTATCGTTAATCTAAAATCCCTAAGCCCCATACCCTTGTGGTCGGGGTCAATCCAAAAGACGCTGCTACGTCCCTAACGCTACGCTATCGCAAATCTAAAATCCAAAATTGTTTGACCCTGGACAGCCCTAACACAAAAATATTTGATTTAGGCGCGCAAAAGCTTAGTAATTTTTCAGTGTTGATTAAATTTTATACATTGTGTCATCTAGAGAAAAGTACATTTCTCCAGGTAAATGTTTGTCTTGTGGTTTTATCTTGCAACTTAAAAAAGTTATCTGAGAAATGGTAGTGTAAAATATTAAGAACTATGAAGTTTATCACTATAATAAATATATAAGTTTGACATCAAAACCCTTGTGGTTCTGACTACTTCTTACGCAAAATTAATGTTTGTATTTTTACAATTGATTTTGCCAAATATGTAACATATCGTTGCTTCAGCTTATCCTGCCTATCTGCGGATTAGCATGAAGAATATAGCTAGGAGATAGTTTTTGGACTAAGAAACAAGGTAGTAACTTTTATCAGTATATGTCCGAAAAAATGCTACCTATTATACAGCGTAAGTTTTGATTCCAAGAGAATCTCAACTAGGACAGTTTCTTTGATTACCGCTTTTGATAATAGGCTAGTATTTGGTCAAGCCTAGACAAATATTTATTTCTAACAACTATCAATATGAAATCGTCGGTGTATCGTAACGCTGCTGTTCTAGCCTGTTCATTGGGACTGCTGGGATTACTGGTGGGGTGCTTTGAAATGAAGGTTTCTTTTGAAGCCACAAATCCAGATGGTTCAGCTTCACAGGCTACCGAACCCCCCCAGATCACACAAAACCCCTCGTCAACTGTTGCCGATCAAACATTGACATCTGTTAACGTATCTAGTCCAGACAGCACTCCCAGTAACCAAGTAAAAGATAGCGATAGAAAAAATAATCCCCTCATAGCATATAATCCAGACCCGGCTGGAAATGCCAAAGCGCAGGGGACGTTGCGAATGATTAATCAAACAAATCAACCTGTGCGGCTAGCCCTACTGGTGCGACAGTCGGCGGTGAAAGGATCTAAAACAAATTATGACCTCCCCGCGCATTGGGATTTTGCACCCAAAGAAGGTAGTGAGAAAGGGCTGCTTTTATCCTTACCTAACGGCAATTTAAAGCTGGAAAAGGGAGATATTTTAGTAGCTTTTGCACAAGATGGCTCACGGCGCTACTGGGGTCCATATGTTGTTGGTGAAACATCTACACCTCAGTGGAATTCCCGGAATCGCGAATGGCGACTAGTACTTAGTCAATAAATTGGGGACTGGGGACTGCACTTCGGCTACGCTCAGTGAGCAGGGACTGGGGACTGGGGGAAATAAATAATGTTCCTTCGACTTGACTCTTGACTCCTAACTCCTAACTCCTAACTCCCAACAAATGCCCAATAAAGAACAAAATATAACTAACCAACGACTATTGACTATTGGCTATTGACCGATAACTAATGAAGATGAAATTGAGTGTCCCCGGTGCTGTTGATCAGTGGTTCAACAATCTAGCGAAACGTCCAGTCCTTGCTGTGACTATGTCAATTCTGTGGATAATTCTGATTGCTGGGGTGGCCTTTGGATGGCATTTGGGCAATATTGGCTTAATAGACGAAACAGAGCCATTGTTTGCGGAAGCTTCTCGTCAAATGTTAGTCACAGGTGATTGGATAACTCCATTTTTCAATGGCGAAACTCGTTTCGATAAACCTGCGTTAATTTATTGGTGCCAAGCGATCGCCTATGCAATTATGGGGGTGAATGAGTGGGCGGTGCGTCTCCCTTCCGTACTCGCGGCGATCGCTGTTATGGGCTTGGTTTTTTACACCTTACAGCAGTCTTTGAAACGAGAAGATGAATTAGAACAAGCATCACGTCCTACTCGTCGCTACTTAATAGCTGCTGTAGCCGCAGCAATGACAGCACTTAACCCGGAAATGATCGCCTGGGGAAGAATTGGTGTCTCAGATATGCTGCTCACTGGTTGTATGGCATCAGCTTTGTTATGCTTTTTTCTGGGATACGCAAATCAACAACAGTCGGGAGTCAAGAGTCAAGAGTCAAGAGTCAAGAGTTATTCTCCCTCATCTCCCCAATCCCCATTCCCCATTCCCCGCTCACTGAGCGTAGCCGAAGTGCAGTCCCCATTCCCCAATAAATGGTATTTGGCTTTTTATGTGCTGATTGCGGCGGGAATATTGACAAAAGGGCCAGTAGGAATTGTCTTACCTGGGCTAATTATCGCTGGGTTTGTGCTTTACCTGGGAAAAGTGCGAGAAGTGTGGCGGGAAATGCGCCCGCTTCTAGGGTTGCTGATTGTTGTGGTTTTGGCCGTCCCCTGGTATGCGCTAGTGATTTGGCGCAATGGCTGGAATTTCATTAATGCCTTTTTTGGTTATCACAACCTAGAACGCTTTACAGAAGTAGTTAATGGTCATTCAGCACCTTGGTATTTTTACTTTGTGGTGGTGACACTAGGCTTTACACCATATTCAGTTTACTTGCCAGGGGCGATCGCTCGGCTGAAGTTTTGGCAGCGTCAGCACTGGCTTGAGCAAGAACGCTCTCAGCAATTGGGTTTATTTGCAGGCTTTTGGTTTATTGGTGTCTTTGGGTTTTTCACTGTAGCTGTCACCAAACTTCCTAGTTACGTATTACCCTTAATGCCAGCCGCCGCCATTTTAGTAGCATTATTATGGAGTGATCAGTTAAAGGGCACAAAAAGCCCCTCTCACAAAATCTTTGTCTGGAGTGGGTGGGCAAATGTAGCATTTTTATCAGCCCTAGCAGTCGCACTGTTTAACTTATACCAAATATCAGGCAGCGATCCCGCAGCACCCGACATCTTCCTGATGATTGAACAATCAGGTGTACCAGCACTGGGTGGGATGATTTGGCTCGTTTGTGCAGTTATCATAGCTGCTTTACTGATAAGTCGTCGCTGGAACTTTTTAATTAGCGTCAATTTATTGGGGTTTGTGGCGTTTTTTGTGGTGACTTTGATGCCTACTTTGTTTTTGTTAGATGAACAGCGTCAGCTACCCTTGAGAGAATTATCAGCGATCGCAGTACCAGCACAACAGCCAAACGAAGAATTTATTATGATTGGCTTTAAGAAACCAAGCGTCGCTTTTTACACTCGTAGGCATGTAAACTATTTACAATCTGCCAAAGAAGCTGTAGACCATATTCAAAATCAGAAAAACAAGGAAGTAAAACCGCCCTCACTGCTAGCTATAGCTGAACGCAGCATGTTCGTGAAAATGGGTTTACAGCCTGATGATTATAAGTACCTAGCCACCAAAGGAGCTTATTCCCTAATTCGAGTTCCTTTAAAGAAAGCCAAAAAGCCAAAATTAGATATATCTTATCAGGTTCGTTAATTTGTCATTGGTCATTGGTCATTAGGCATTGATAGTTTCTCCCCCATCTCCCTGCCCCATTCCCTACTTATCAGATAACGCCTGATTAACCTGAGTTAATAAGTCTTCCATTGAGATCGAGCGAGGTAAAATTTGAGCAGAAATAGCACTCACAACAGTTTCTATAGATTGCAATCTATTTCTCTTCTGCTTCTCAATTTCCGGCAAGGGAACATCAGACTCAGAAATTCTCTGCGTGGAATGTAATCGCTGATCAAGCACTAAAATTGGTGGTAAATTAAAAGGCGAATCTGCCAATGCTTTTAGTGCTTTGAGTACTTCTTTATGGACGGAGGATTCTCCTAAACAAATTAGCAGTAGATCAACACTTTGATGGCGAATTTGTTGTAATACTTCTGCCCAACATCCACTCATTGCAGCTTTCAATCCAGCTGTTTGGAGATACTGAATTAGAGCTTGAAACCATTCAGATCCTCTTTCTACAGTGTCGCTGCTGAGTGAGGAATGTTTTTCTGAGCGATAACCCCTCACCTGCTTACGTTTTACCTGAGGCAAATCCCGTAGCATCATCACATCCACTACTAAAATACTGGGTGGACAGCAGACACCAGCGGCGATTTGTAGTACTGACAATAAGGCATCTGTTTTGTCGGAGTGATTACTATTATCTTTCCCAAGTGGTGTTAAGCAAGGAAACACCGACAATCCAGGAATTTGAGAAGCTGCTAGGGTAGTTGCGACATCGCAAGTAACTAGGGGTAGAGCGGCCAAACGTGGGTGCTGAATGAGTTGTTGCAGATAAATTTGCGCTACAGCACTTTCTACATCTAGTAACACTACATCGAACTGCCAAACCCGAGCCAAGAGTTCTGCTTGATCTAAATCATCAACTTCAATCACTCGGTGTTCTCGCAGTGAGGGGTGCGGATTAACTGATTCCAACTCAGGATTAACTAATCTCAGAATTCTGAGAGGGCTTTTATTCTGAATGGTTTCACCACTGAGTGAACCTGATTGTTGAATTGTGGATGTAGCACATAAAGTTTCTAGCAGTGGGGTCAAGTTCTGATGCTGTACTGGTAAGCTCAAGAAACCATCAGATCGGTTAGCAAAAGCTTGCTCCTTTTCGGCTCCAGTTGCTGTGACAATCACAGGAATGTGACGAGTTGCTACATCAGATTTAAGTAAAGTTAGCACATCCCAACCAGACAACAGCGGCAGTAACGGATTCAAAAATACAGCTTTCGGTTGCAAGCGCCGAGCTTTTTCTACAGCCTCTGTTCCCGATCGCGCAATCACCACGCGATAACCTAAACCTTTGAGCTGTTCCGTCAAGTCTTCTATATATCGAGCCACAGCCTCGACTACCAACACCAACCTTTGCGAGGACGTAGGGTGATGTTGTGTAGAAGTATTGACACGCTGCCGATTTGATGACGTTAGTCCCGGTATGGAGTTGTTTCTGATTTCTGTGGATTCTGTCTCTTCTTCCTCTGGCTCCGCAAAGCCTGTTTTTGGGGGACTTGGTGGTAAGAGGAGTGTAAATTGGCTACCTTTGCCTTCACGAGACAAGAAACTGACATCACCACCGTGGAGGCGTGCCAAAGCTCTAGTTAGCACCAGTCCTAGTCCTGTGCCTTCAAATTGCCTGGTTAAGGGATTCTCTAGTTGTTGGAATTTTTGAAATATTAAATGTTGTTGGTGTTCAGGAATGCCAATACCTGTATCCCATATAGTAAAGGCAATCCAACCTTCCCAACGACTCACCTTCAACCCAATTTCCCCAGATAATTCGGTAAATTTAAAGGCGTTGGAAAGCAGGTGTACTAACATTTGGCGTAAGCGTAATTCATCCGCCACCATTTGATCTAACCCTGATTCAATCGAGAGGCTCAATTTGAGTTCGGGTGATGGTGCTGGTTGGGATTGATTAGCAGGCGGGGCTTTGCTAGTTTGAGTGTGGATAGCTTTGGCTTCTAATAAAGCGCGATCGCAAACAGCTTGGATTTTTACCGGTGCTAGTGTCAAATCCATCTGTCCCGTTTCCATCCGGGTCAAATCTAAAATATCATTGACCACACTCATCAAATGACGACCGCTTTGATGAATAAGTCCTGCATAGCGCGCTTGACGCTCGTTTAGTTCTCCCAACTGTCGATCTACAAGCAGCCGTGATAACCCCAAAACTGCAGTCAGGGGAGTCTTCAATTCATGACTTATACAGGCTAAAAACTCGTCCTTCAACCGATTCAATTGAATCAAGTCAGCATTCTTGGCTGCTAATTCTTTACAAAGTTGCTGCTGTTCGGTGACATCAGTTGCTAATACTAGCCATAGTTCTGTTTCCTGAGTATTAAGTGCAATTTCAGATGCATCATGCAAAACTTTTAACTCAGGACTATCTAATGGAATTTTCGCAAACTGCCAGACTCGCTCTTGGCCGCTTTGCACTTCGACAATACAAGTACAAGTACCTACCTGGCTATCCCAGTAGCACTGATTGGATGCAGTCGGTGTGGAAGTTTGTTGCTGATAAATATTGTTTATGGGTGGTGTTGCTTGCTGTATGGCTTCGCCTCTTACTGCAAAGCTATTATCTTCAGGGTAAATTTTCAGTGGCATAGCTTGCTCTTCATCGCTATGAAAGCTTTCCCTGCCATTAGGCTGCACCTTGACAGCTTGTTGTCTGGGATATTCTGGTTGTTGAGATCGGGCGGGGGCAAGTATTGTCTCTACTTGCTGTCTGACTCCTTCTGGATCTTTTAATACTCCCAATTGCTGCCACCAGGCTGGATTTTGCGCTACCACCTCGCCAGTACCAGTTTGCAACATTAAAGGCCAGGGCAGTCGCTCCAACAATTGCACAAGTTGCTTATGGACTTGTGCCTGGTTTTGATTTGCTGGCTCAGGTGTCTGTGGGTGAGTTGCCACAGCAGCTTCAGCCTCTGTATATTCTTGGTGTGGACTCTGAGACAACCCCTGAAGTACTGAGTTTATGGGAGACGCTGCCCCAAGTGCTACTCTTTCTCTAGCTAATAATCTCAACAGCCGTGAGCTATCCAGCAGTCCCAAAAACCTACCATCTGAGTCAATAAGTGCCCAATCTAAATTACTATTAACTGGGATTTCTTGGTGGCGCAAAAATAAACCAAATTGCTCTACACGCTCATTAGCTGATATGGTTTTTATGGGTGTAATTAGCGATGAACTAAAAGTCAATAGTGGCTGCGGCAAATTTAACAATTGCTCACAATCAACTGTTGCCCACAATTTGTGCATTACATGGGCAGAAGACAACAATCCTATAGGGCACTGTTGCTGATTCACCACTATTAAGCGATCGCACTGCTCTTTCTCAAAAATCTCCAGCACCATTGCCAGAGTACTTGTTTCGACGCAGCTCGGTACGGTTGCTAGAAAGTCATAAAGCGGGTACTGTAGCATTGACATAAGGCTTCGGGGGTCATTCTTCCTGTGGAAGCCTCTGGTTTCACCATCGGTATTTAACCAGATGGTACTCACGCCTGAAGCAATATCCATTAAGAAGACTCATATAAATTCTCGTTACAATTTCAATGCCATTGAAACAATGGTCTGTCCCATTACAAATACTTAGTTACGTCCACCAATTTTCACAGCAGTAGCGTTTCCCTTTGCTGCATTCAACTCCGGACAACCATCCTTACCAGTGTCTTACCTAATGTGACAATTCCTCCTTATAGCAATAACTAAAACAATTATGGCTCTAAAGATTCGTTTTAGAACCTTGAGGAATTATAATGATTTAGAATGCGACAATCCTTCAAGTTCGTTTAAGTATCTTATCAAGGAGCGAAATAAAAAAATCTATATATAGATGGATATGCATCTACACATCATCAACTGACTAAATTACAGCACCCTCTAAGACTAACGCCGCATCAACGACCTAACTTAAAAAAGTGCTGAGTTCAGAGTAAAAAATCCTAGCCCCTAGTCTCTTTTTCAGCCGTTGTTAGTGAAGCAGCGCTACCCAGAGAAGTCATAAGGAGTGTTTGCTACCCCAGTTTCAGCGGTTAGAAAAATCTCCTCATCTTCATCCTGAAGAAGACGACGCACGTAGCTTGCTTCTACATTCGCGAAGCGTTCCTGCACAAAGTGGTAAAGCAATGCCTAACAAGACTAGAATAATTGCTCTTCTCGGTAGACGACTAGCATCACCCGTACCGCTAACGCAGAACCCACAGGGTGAGTAGAGTATAGGCAGGCAGTTCATGATGGCTACTAAGTCTTAAAGCAAAATCACCGCATCATGTTAATTGCTGACACAGAGACTTACCCTCATACAGATTAACAAGTTTACTACACACTTAATCTGAGTCTAAAAATGTTGACGATACTTAAACTTAATCAGCTCACCAAACTTCATGAGGGCAAAGGAGATATATAGACAATAAATGTTATTACCAATATTAATTTTCCAACCAAATGTTAAAAAAAGATTATGGAGTCTCGTAGTTCTAGCCAGTAAACAAGAATTGATTAAATGGGCCTGGAACCTAATTAACACCACTAATACCCAATTGTTCCACCTACCTCTGATAGCTACCACCACTACTAAAACCTACTATCTATTGGGGTGGTTGCCACAAAATATTCATGAAAGCCTCACTGACAAACATTACTATGTGTTCGCAGATCATCAGCAAACACACCAAAACTTTTTTCAGCAGATGGGCAGGGACGAGCAGGATGCTTTGTTACAGGAACTTAAATTCGATTACCAAGAAATTCTTATAAGCTACTTTACTACAGACAGAACACTCAAAGGAAAAATTGATAAATTTATCAACGCGGTATTTTGTGCTAATATTCCTGTGCCCCAAATCATCGAAATTCACATGGAAGTAATTGAAGAATTTTCTAAACAGCTAAGATTAGAAGGAAGGAGCGATGAGACATTACTAGATTACCGCCTGACACTAATAGATATTCTGGCTCACCTGTGTGAAACCTATAGATGTTCGATGTATAAGTAACTGTCTTTAACTGCATAACTCTGCGAGTTCTGATGTGCGGGTGATGCGAGTTAGTCACTAATGCTAACACCAGTTCCTGATGGCGAAAAACCTCTTAGTAGTTCTACATCAAGAGCCACTATGCAAAATCGCACTTGGTAATTCTATCCTTAAATCTAGCCTGTATCTTTATGAATAAAGCCAGAAAAACCTATGTTCTCAAGCTTTATGTAGCAGGGAACACACCAAATTCAGTACGGGCATTAAAAACACTAAAAGACATTTTAGACCAAGAGTTTCAAGGTGTTTATGCCCTGAAAGTGATCGACGTTCTCAAAAGCCCACAGCTGGCCGAGGAAGATAAAATATTAGCCACGCCGACATTATCTAAAATTTTGCCCCCTCCCGTACGCAAAATTATCGGTGATCTTTCAGATAGAGAAAGAGTTTTGATTGGACTAGATTTACTCTATGAAGAACTAAGTGAAGAAGATTGGGGCGAGTAAAATACTTCACTATAAAAATTTCCGGCGATCGCTAAACATTAGTCACAGAAAACCAGGGTTTAATCCCGTATTTTTGATCAAGCAATGAGTGAAAAAGATCAAACAGAGCAAAACAACATACCATTAATTAATGGCGTAGAGAAAATCCGGACAATGATCGAGGGCTTCGACGATATTAGTCATGGTGGTTTACCAGTTGGGAGAACCACCTTAGTCAGCGGTACTTCTGGGACAGGCAAAACTTTATTATCTCTGCAATTTCTTTACAATGGTATCACCTACTTTGATGAGGCAGGAGTATTTGTTACCTTTGAAGAATCCCCCAGCGACATTATTAAAAATGCCTATATTTTTGGGTGGAATTTACAACGTCTCATCGATGAAGGTAAATTATTTATTCTTGATGCGTCACCTGATCCAGAAGGTCAAGATATTGTTGGTAACTTTGACCTGTCAGCACTGATTGAGCGCTTGCAATATGCTATTCGCAAGTATAAGGCGAAAAGAGTTTCCGTTGACTCAATCACAGCAGTATTTCAGCAATATGAAGCTATGGGAGTAGTGCGGCGGGAAATTTTTCGCCTTGTAGCACGCCTCAAACTACTGTATGTCACCACAATAATTACGACCGAACGTAGTGAAGAATATGGGTCTGTTGCTTCTTTTGGGGTAGAAGAATTTGTTTCGGATAATGTCGTCATTGTCCGTAACGTTTTAGAAGGGGAACGTCGTCGGCGCACAATTGAAATTCTCAAATTGCGCGGCACAACTCACATGAAAGGCGAATATCCTTTTACAATCACCAATGACGGAGTCAATATTTTCCCACTGGGGGCGATGCGCTTAACACAAAGGTCTTCTAATATCCGCGTATCTTCTGGTGTCAAAACCTTGAATGAGATGTGCGGAGGTGGTTTCTTTAAAGATTCTATTATTTTGGCAACAGGAGCTACAGGTACTGGTAAAACCTTGTTAGTAAGCAAGTTTATTCAAGATGGCTGCCTCAGCGGCGAACGAGCGATATTATTTGCTTATGAAGAATCACGTGCCCAACTGTCTCGTAATGCTTCTTCGTGGGGAATTGATTTTGAGGCGCTAGAACATCAAGGTTTACTCAAAATCATTTGTACCTATCCAGAATCTACTGGTTTAGAAGATCACTTACAAATTATCAAGACGGAAATAGCTGTCTTTAAGCCAGCCCGCATTGCTATTGACTCCCTTTCAGCCCTAGCTAGAGGGGTTAGTAATAATGCATTCCGACAGTTTGTGATCGGTGTTACAGGTTATGCTAAACAAGAAGAAATTACTGGTTTTTTCACCAATACAACAGACCAGTTTATGGGGTCACATTCAATCACTGACTCCCACATTTCCACGATTACCGACACAATTTTGATGTTGCAATACGTGGAAATTCGGGGAGAGATGTCTCGAGCGATCAATGTATTCAAAATGCGGGGTTCTTGGCATGACAAGGGCATCCGCGAATATAATATTACCGCCGACGGACCAGATATTAAAGATTCTTTCCGGAATTATGAGCGGATTGTCAGTGGTGCCCCTACCCGCGTTAGTATCGATGAAAAGGCGGAACTTTCTCGCATCGTCAGGCGTTTTGATGATAAACAGAGTTCCGATTCCTAAATTTAGTATCGTACTATATCCTTTCCTAAATTTAGTGTCGTGCTATATTCTGTGGTGAAGAAAAGTATTCTGCCGCTAGAATTGATTTTCGTGTGAGGGGATGCGGTGAAAGGACAGCAAATATTCTATAGTTTCTTGCCTGGTGTGACAGCAGCGGTATTAACAACACAGCCTGCTTGGGCTGTGACTGTAAAAGTAAATGGGGTACAGCTGGCAGCTTCTCCTAGTGTCTCGACCTCTACTTATGGTCGAACATTGGTTGCGGATATTGCTAATCAGCAACTGCCAAGTGCCACGGGCAATAGTTCTCCCTCTCTGGCTCCTTATCCTGAGTGGATGGCACTAAATGTCAAGCCTGTAAATCAGGATAAAATTCCGTTAATTGCAAGGGAAAATTTTGGTCTCAAAAAAGCACAAGTACTTAGGAAAAATGAAAGTAGATTTTTCAGTTTGACATCTACTTCATCTGCTAACCAACAGCTAGACCAGAATCTTTCTGCCCAAAGCAACCGACAACAGAGTCACTTGGGGCAGAAATCAGAAAATTTAGTCGTTCCGACTGCTGTCCAGCAAACAACATTTTCTCTGTCTTCTTCACAGCAGCCATTAGTTCAAAGAAAAAGTCCTGATGCTCAATCGCAGAATGTTTTACAAACTGTAGTCACGAGTACAGGAGCAGCAAAGCTGTTGCAGATACCCAGTTGCTCACTAGAAAAGGCTTCTCTACTACAGTCTTCTAGAGCTTGTCTACAAAAAATTGACTCTGGGGAACGGGTAGTCCAAAATATGCCAACTAAGCCGGGAAATGTCATTCCTGCACCTGCTGGTTCTGGACAAGTTCCGACTACGCCAGGAAACGTCATTCCTGCACCTGCTGGTGGTTCTGGACAAGTTCCGACTACGCCGGGAAATGTCATTCCTGCGCCTGCTGATCCTAGACAGGTTCTTGATAACCTGAACCCGAGTCCCAATCCTCTGCAATTTCCTACCAAGCCAGAGGAAGTCATGCTGCAAAGCAATCAGCCGATTACTTTAGCACAGGCTTTAGAGTTGGCGCAGCGGAACAATCGGGATCTACAGGTGGCTATACTGACGCGACAACGCAGCCAAGAGGCTTTACGCGAGGCCCAAGCGGCTTTGTTGCCCACAGTGGGTATTAGTACTAGTGTAACTCGCCAACGGTCTACTTCAGAGACACTTCAGACCAAATTAGAAGAGCAAGCACAAGAGGGTCTACCGGAGCAACTGCGATCGCCTGTAGATTCAGCTCAAGCTAATACATCTTTCACTGGTCAAGCACAACTATCATATAGCCTTTATACCTCTGGTCAAAGGCAAGCTAGCATTAGAGCGGCTGAGGAGCAATTACGTTCTGACGAATTGGCTGTGGAAAGTAGCGCTGAAGACATCCGTCTCAATGTATCTACTGATTACTACAATCTGCAACAAGCTGATGAACAGGTTCGGATTTCCCAGTCAGCCGTGCAAAATGCTCAGGCGAGTTTGAAAGATGCAGAAGCTTTAGAGCGCGCTGGGGTGGGTACTCGCTTCGATGTGCTGCGCTCTCAGGTAAATTTAGCAAATTCTCAACAAACCCTAACTAATGCTATTTCTCAACAGCAAATAGCCCGCCGTCAATTAGCTACTCGGATAAGTTTAACGCAATCGGTGAATATCAGTGCTGCTGACCCTGTAAAACTAGCCGGTCTTTGGAACCAGTCATTGGAACAAAGTATTGTGTTAGCTTTTCAAAACCGTCCAGAACTGCAACAACAGTTGGCGCAACGTAACATTAGTGAGCAGCAACGACGACAAGCACTGGCGTCGCTAGGGCCACAAGTTAGTTTGGTTGCTACCTACGATTTGCTAGATCAGTTTGATGATGGTGTTGGCGTTAGTGATGGGTATTCTGTGGGAGTTAGGGCTACCCTGAATTTGTTCGATGGGGGAGCAGCAAGAGCAAGAGCAGCTCAACAGAAAGTTAATATTGCGATCGCAGAAACTAACTTTGCTAACCAGCGTAACCAAATTCGGTTTCAGGTAGAACAAGCCTTTTCTACCCAGAAATCTAATTTAGAAAATGTTCAAACCGCTAATACTGCTCTAGAACAAGCTAGAGAAGCTTTACGGTTAGCACGTTTGCGCTTTCAGGCTGGTGTTGGGACTCAAACTGATGTAATCAACTCTGAAAATGACTTGACTGTAGCTGAAGGTAATCGTGTCAGAGCTATTTTGGATTACAACCGCGCTTTGGCTCAATTACAACGCTCTGTCACTTTTAGAGCATTCCGTCAATAATCAAGAGGGCTGAGTTAAAGGTCTTTTGGCTAGTAGTCTGTCAGGGTTGAAATGAGGGACTGTAGTGTGAGCGTCTCGCTCACGCGGGCTTTTCGGCCCGCACTACCAAAAACCCCTCAAAACAAAATTGACAAACCACTAGTCTTAGACAAGCTAAGACTAGCCAAAAAATAGATTAATCTCTAGGGGCGAATGATTGTTTGCCCCTAGAGATTTATGTATAGCAGTGAATAGGTAGATTAGGGCATAAACTCACAAGAAAACACTGACACCCATAGACTTTCAAGCCTGTGAAGAATTCCCTATTTTCCATTTCTTGCTATAACATAAGCTGAGTATGTGAACTACTCCACCGTGTATACAAACAGAACTTCCCAATTCAACAGGAAAATCTTTCAGAACTCTGTAGTCCCATTGGTCTTATATTCCCTCCCAGGGCAGGAGTCCTGATTCCCAAGACCCAAATCTTTTACCCTGAGCGTAGTCGAAGGGTTTTCTGGCGACACATACCTATTAAGTAGTATGACAGAATTAATTACGCAATGACTGTAAATATTTTTGTCCGGCTACTTAGCTTGGTTTTCGCTTACGGCATTGATGTTCCAGATACTACTTATGAAAAAATTATGACCACAGTTACATCGAAAGAAATTGCACAATTTCGCTCTCAATTAGCAGATGATCCCAGAGCAATGGAAGTACTCGATTTGATTGAGGATTGTGAGGGAGATTTAGAAGATGCGGCAATGACCCTAGCCATTAGAGCAGGACAACAACCAGAAAGAGCAAATTCAGAGTGGTTAGATGCTTTGGCGAGAAACTGGCGTGCTGTAATTTGCGATCCAGGATTTCGAGAAAACTTGCTCAATGGCTCAGTTCAGGGAATGATGCAATACCTCATCACAATGCCGACGTTTCCCAAGATTTTAGCAACACCTGTTTTGATATACGTCCTCAAGCAAGGCGTGAACAATTTTTGTGAGCCACTCGATTCGCTCAAGTGATATTTTGGGGCATGGGGCATGGGACATAGGAGAGACAAACAATTCAAAACTCGTCTTGAAAAGTTTGCTCGACTCTTGGGACTCCCGCACGCAACTTTTTGCAAAATTCAAAATTAATATTGGACTCTTGACCCTGAAAAACTGATAACTGATAACTGATAACTGATAACAGAGGACTGATACGCTGTTAATTAAGGCAGAAACTTTATCAGACGCTTTTTCTTAAATTGATGAATTACCTTGTTGCCGTATTACCAGACCGTATCCAAGCCGAAGCTGCTTACTTAGGCTTAGAAAAAGAAAGCATAAAAAGTACTATCCTGGGCAGGGGTTACAAAACCGCTGACGAGTTTGGCTTGATTGATCCTAAAGAGCAAGCTAAAAACCAGGCAAAGCTCATGACACTCTGGCTAGTACCATTTGGTTTTTTTGCTGGTTTCACCTTTAGCTTAATTACTGGTTTAGATACCTTTGCTTGGGCAGGTGAAATTGGTAATCACATTATTGGCGGACTGCTGGGCGCTGGCAGCGGTGCTATGGGTGGTGTGTTGGTGGGCGGTGGAGTTGGCTTACTTGTAGGTAGTGGTGATGCTTTACCTTACCGTAACCGCTTAGATGCGGGTAAATATTTAATAGTGGTTGAGGGTTCTGAAACTTTGACTCGTCAAGCAACCCGCATCTTACGTCAGTTTGAGCCAGAAAATATACAAGGTTATGGTGATCCTACTAGTTAAGGAATGGGGGATGGGGCATCCCTTCGGCTTCGCTCAGGGCAAGTGGGCATGGGGTATTGGGAGAGAATAATTTATGATCCTTGACCCTTGACCCTTGACTCCTGACTCCTGACCCTTGAGATTAGTTAACCTTGATTTATGCTGGCCTATTTAATTTTTGATGATGTTGCCAAGAGAAGAACTTTTAAAAAGTGTTGAAAATCGAGATAGCATAGCTCGTGTCATTGACCAAGCAGAACAGGCGATTAAAACTTGGGAAGTGGTTTTGACAGATTTTTTGTCGCCGCCAGAATTGGCTGAAATTCAACGGGTGTTTAGTCGGTTGACAGAGGTGCAATTGGTGACATGGGGGGGATATCCGCAAGCGGAACGCCAAAGAATAGCGATCGCCCGTGCGGAAATGCCTTTAGATCAATCCCAAGTTGACCTGGTGTTGCTAGAAATTGCCGGGAATTTCTTGTTTGACACCGCCTCTCACCGCGACTTTTTAGGCGCAATGCTGGGGACAGGAATTGTCCGTGAAAAGACGGGAGATATTGTGGTTTTGGGGGAGAGAGGGGCACAGGCGATCGTTGCACCGGATTTGGTAGAGTTTTTAGAGATGAGTCTTAACCAAGTGCGATCGGTGCCTGTGAAAACCCGGCGGATTGATTTTAGCGAGTTAAAAGTCCGGGAACCGAAGAAAAAAGAATTAACCACCGTCGAAGCGTCGTTGCGATTAGATGCGATCGCCTCCGCTGGTTTTGGCATGTCCCGCAGTAAAATGGTTGACTTAATCGACTCCGGCGATGTTCGTGTCAACTGGAAGGAAGTTACCCAAGCTAGTTCTCAAGTTAAAGCAGGCGACTTAATCGCCATTCGCACTAAAGGACGTTTGGAAGTAGGAGAAATAGCCGTCACCAAAAAAGACCGCTACCGAGTCCAGTTAACAAGGTATATGTAGGGAACAGTGAACAGTGAACAGTAAATTTGATAACTGATAACTGATAACTGACTCCTCTAAGCTTTAAACTGCTTTTCCAAAATACTCACTAGAGTTTCTCTCGGTACAAACCTAGATAAATTTGTGATAATTTTGCTTAAAAAACTGCCGCTGACAACTGTTGAATCTCCTCTTTCCAAAGCATTTAGAGTATCATTTACCACTTCTTCGGGAGTAGATATCTTACTAGTTTTCCCGGTAAAAGATTGGGGAAAATCGGCTTCAGTAAAAAAGTCGGTTTCTGTCGGACCCGGACAAGCAACTAAGATACGCACACCATACTGACGATTTTCTGCCCACAGTGATTCACTAAAACTGAGAACAAAAGCTTTACTAGCAGCATAAACCGAAAGATATGGTATCGGTTGGAATGCAGCGATCGAAGATACATTAATAATGCTTCCAGAACGACGTTGTCGCATCAATGGTAGAAATTGGTGGGTTAAATCTACCAATGCCAAAATATTTAATTGCACCATCTTTACTTGCCGTTCTCCATCTCGTTCGGCAAAATCGCCATAGTCACCAAAACCAGCATTATTGATTAACAAATCAATAGTTAATCCTTGAGATTTGGTGACATCAAATACCGCATTAGCAGCATTAGTTTCTGTTAAGTCTTTAACTATAACATCTACTCGAATTTTGTATTTTTCTTGTAGTTCTTGGGCTAGTTGATTTAGTTTCTCTTCAGAACGAGCAACAAGAACAAGATTTGTCTGGCGTGCAGCTAGTTTTTGAGCAAAAGCTTTACCAATACCACCAGATGCACCAGTAATTAAAGCAGTTGACATGAAGGAATTAAGGATGAGGGACTAGTGATTAGAAATTGGGGATTAGGCATGGGAAATATCTTTGATTACCCAGCCCCCAATACAATCTCTTTATAGATATTAACAATACTTATAGTCAATTTTAACCACCCAGAGTGATATGCCTAAAAGACTAAAAGCAGCACTCAGTAAGATAAATAATTTTCTAGCAAAAACTGTTAAAGCCGGAACAATAGCCTATCCAGGAGCGCAAAGATTGCTGTCAGCGGCACAGAAAAGGCTGCAACATTGAGTTCTAGAGCAGGGATATTTACTTTTGACAGAAAGATATGCTATTGTTGATAATTGTGTGGTTAAGGACGTATAGCTCAGTTGGTTAGAGCGCTACGTTGACATCGTAGAGGTCACTGGTTCGAATCCAGTTACGTCCATTATTACTGGACAGTGACAGATTATTTGTCATTGTGATTTCAACTTTGAGTTTGCCGCAACGGCAAGGTTATGGTTGAAAAAGTCGGCGCAATTAGATGTTAGAAAATCTAATAAGCTTATCCCAAGAAGATAACAAATCCCGACAAGAGTATCAAATTGAGGTAAAACTTCCCCTGCTTGCCACATCCAAACACAAAAGCATTATCGGTTGTTGTACAATCTCATAGGTTGCTCAGACCTGAAGAGTGGTTACAGCAGGAATTTAAATTTACCCACACAACCAAAACTGCAATCCACTAATGTCCTTATGGAGGAGTCATTGAGAAGCCCACACTCACCCTCGATAGGAGTGTGTGGAGTACGTCACAGTTTACAGGCACATTGATGGGCATCACTCAAAAACACACTCACCCTCGATAGGAGTGTGTGGAGTACGTCACTAATCACATAATCCCGTAGTTAAAGCGATTGCTTGTCTGCGACACGCTCTTGCGTTCGTCGTTCCTCCTCATCAATTAAAACTACAAAAGCTGGATAATACCATTGCTTCTGATCAGCATTTCTGTTCCGTTCAAGGGGTTGATGAGATGAATGGAGAATATACTCAATCAACCCCTGAAAAAATAAGTAAATTACACGCTACTTGACTTCGCTGGGTTGGAACTGAGCTACTTTACCTTTTTTGACTGCAACAACCACGTCGTAATGTGAACAGTAAGCGAATGTAACGTCATTGGCTTTGTTGTAAAGGTTAACCACATGACCTGCACCACCAACCTGGATACCAATTGGCTCTAAGTCGCCAAAAAAGAACCGACGCAGTTGATCCCCACCACCAATCTGACCTTTGTTTTTAGTCACTAAGGCAATTTTTTCTGTAGGAGAAGGTTCTTGAGCGGCTGAGGCTTGAACTAATGAGGGATTGATTACTTTCAGTGGTGCATCCCAAACTGTGATAAAACCAGCCAAGGCAAGACTTGCAAGTATAGGTGTAAGTTTCATTTGTGGCTCCTTTTGTTTGACTGCTCTCGAATATCCAAAGTATGTCAGGCGTGACTGAGAGCCGATTGAAACCTAGCCATAATTTTCATGAATTTATTCTTTGAAAAAATTTAGATGATTCTCAGCCTTTTCTCATGTAACAATGAGAACCAAGTATAACCAAGAATAACAGTGTTTTCTCAGGTACACTTGTGGAATTAAACCTTTTCGTACCAGTGGTGTAAGTCCTGGAATGGTAAAAATGCTATCTTAAAGGCGAAGTCATTTGCTCAGATTTTGAGGAAAACACCATGACTGCAACGCTTTTAGAAGGTAGTTCTATTGAGTCACTGCTGGGGAAAGAGGCAGAAGACCTACTTACCTACAAGGCAAAGGTTTCTCACGATTTACTACATTTACCAGGACCAGACTTTATAGATCGAGTCTGGCTTAACAGCGATCGCCATCCTCAAGTATTGCGTAATCTCCAACAACTCTATGCTCATGGTCGGCTGGCGAATACTGGCTATCTCTCAATTCTCCCAGTAGACCAAGGGATTGAACATTCTGCTGGGGCATCTTTCGCACCTAACCCAATTTATTTTGATCCCGAAAATATTATCAAACTAGCGATCGCCAGTGGTTGCAATGCTGTCGCCACAACCTTGGGTGTCTTAGGCAGCATTTCACGTAAATATGCCCACAAAATTCCCTTTATTACCAAAATCAATCACAACGAGTTACTCACATCTCCCAATCAATTTGACCAGATATTATTTGCTGATGTCGAACAAGCTTGGAATTTAGGGGCTGTGGCTGTAGGCGCGACAATTTATTTTGGTTCAGAGAATTCTACCAGGCAAATTCAGGAGATTAGCCAAGCCTTTAAACGCGCTCATGAACTCGGTTTAGTAACTATTCTCTGGTGCTATCTGCGAAACAACAGTTTTAAACAAGACCAAGATTATCACCTCGCCGCCGACCTCACAGGACAAGCAAATCACCTGGGTGTAACCATTGAAGCCGATATCATCAAACAAAAGTTGCCTGAAAACAACAATGGTTATGGTGCAGTAGCTAAGGCGACTGGTAAGAGTTACGGCAAAACTGATCCACGAGTTTACACCGAATTAACCACTGACCACCCAATTGATTTGACTCGTTACCAGGTGCTTAATTGCTACAGCGGACGTGCAGGTTTGATTAATTCTGGTGGCGCATCTGGTAAGAACGACTTTGTAGAAGCCGTTCGCACCGCAGTTATTAATAAACGCGCTGGCGGTACAGGGTTAATTTCTGGACGTAAGACTTTCCAGCGTCCATTTGAGGAAGGAGTCAAGCTATTTCATGCTATTCAAGATGTTTACTTATCACCTGATGTGACCATAGCCTGATCCCATATTTGGTAACTGAGAGTAGGGGGATAAATTAATGATCATTGCTTGCTCCCCCGACTCCCTTATTTATAATTGCTACAAATGATATAGTGTCCAGATTGCCACAGATTTCCCGCCTAAATTCCAGACAAATAAGTTAACACTCTTGTTGGCGATCGATATTTGGATTATCAGTTATGAATCCTATCGTGTGCTGAGAAATGATTAAAAATATTTATAGAGCTTGCTCAGACAACCTAAACATCGATGATTTTTTGGTTCATTTTATTTGCTCCAAGAAAGCGGTCTAACAATCCGGCTGGAGTTCTCCTACTGTGAATTTTTCATTGGTTATCATAAAGTTAGGCTTTGAGGAGCATTGAATATGACTCTCGCATCAAATGGGCAAGTAGCGATCATTCGCACAGAGCGTGGATTGGCGATCGCCGGTACACGCATCACTGTTTATGATGTGATGGACTATTTGAAGGCTCAGTATCCACCAAAGCTTATTCGTGAAAAGCTCGGTCTTAACGATGAGCAAATTCATTCAGCCTTAGCATATATTGAGACCCATCGTACCGAGGTTGAAGCAGAATACCAAGAATGTCTGCGAACAGCAGCGGAAATTCGGCAATATTGGGAAGAGCGAAATCGCGAACGATTTGCCAAGATCGCAGCGATTCCCCCTAAGCCAGATCAAGAAGCCCTTCGTGCAAAACTTCAAGCCTGGAAAGCACGCATTGAAGCCCAGTCATGAACTTCCTGATTGATTACAACTTAACGGGTGATGCTGTTTTATTCTGGGGAACGCTCTCAGCGGAAGGATGGCTTGACTTGTTATCTATCCGCTTCTTCACGTTTCAGGAGATTGGATTGCCAATGGATAGTAGTGATCGCGTCGTTTGGCAATTTGCTCAAACCAACCAGATGGTTTTGATTACAGCTAATCGAAATATGAAGGGAGACGATTCTCTGGAACAGACAATACGTGACGAAAATACACCGACTTCTCTGCCAATTCTGACAATTGGAAACCCTGATCGATTTGATGAAAGTAGCTATCGGCAAAAATGCGCCACTCGCCTGATTGAGATTTTGTTCGATCTGGAAAACTATATGGGAGTAGGTCGAATTTTCATTCCATAAAACTTTCGGTAGAAAGCAGTTTTTGCAGTTCCAGGTTGAGAAATACAAATCACAATATTTTGATCTCAGGCTAAGAAACGTAGCATCATCCTAAATTACTTCATCAACATCAATTGCAGAGGATCTAAACGCACATACCAAGGAAAAGGCTGATCTTTCATAATTGCCCATTTTTCCTTGAAGACTTCTGCTTGTAGATGGTAATCTTGGGGACTATGACCAGCAGAATGTAATTTAATAAATAATGTCGTCCGGTGTGGTGTTTCGCTTGTCCTAACAACCCAGCACTGAAATGTATTTTCTTGGTTGGGGTTGTTGGTAAAAATAATTTGATGGGCACGAATGCCAATGTGGGAAAACTCACTGTTGACAGGTTCAATGACTTGCAAGGTACAACCCCAATCAATTGCTTCCACTTGCTGGGATGCATAGGAAACAGCACGAGAAAAGTTTTTACATCCAGTTAACTGAGCCACACTGACATTTGCCGGATGCTCAAAAATATTTTGTTTGGAGTCATGCTGAACTGCTCTACCATGCTCTAATACCAATAAATTTGGGCAAATTCGATAAGCCTCTTCCATATTATGGGTGACAAATAGTGTCGCACCTTGGTAATTAGCGAGAGTGGCGGTCATTTGCTGTTCTAATTGGCTCCGCAGGTGGGTATCGAGTGCCGAAAACGGCTCATCTAAGAGTAATACTTCTGGTTGACTGGCTAATGCTCTTGCTAAGGCTACCCGTTGCTGTTGACCGCCAGAAAGTTGGTGTGGATAGCGTTCACTGAAAGTGTTGGCGGGACTATCGCCTAATCCCTGTAATTGCATGGCTGATAGTTGTTCTTCTACTAGTACTCGGATACTCCCAGGGGACAGTCCTTTGGGTAAACCGAAAGCGATGTTTTGTGCCACTGTCATGTGCGGGAAGAGAGCGTAATTCTGGAATAAAAAACCAATACGGCGATCGCGGCTAGGTACGTTAATTTTTTGTTCTGAGTCAAACAATACTTTACCATTTAAGATAATGCGCCCCTTTGTTGGTGTTTCTATCCCCGCCAGACAACGCAGAATCATACTTTTACCAGCACCAGAACCACCCAACAATCCCAAGGGTTGCTCATCAGCGGTGAAAGCGACTTGTAGGTGGAAACTAGACAGTCGTTTTTCAATGTCTACAAGTAGTCTACCTGGGGACGATGATGTCTGCAACAAAGATGATTCTCTTCCTTGTCCTCTTTGTCCTCTCTGTCCCCTTTGTCCTCCTTTCTCCCTTAATTCTTGCCAAAAGTTGACGATGATAATTCCTGATAGAGAAATTACCATAATAGCGATCGCCCAAAACCAAGCTTCATTCATTGCACCAGCTTCCACAGCAAAATAAATCGCCATCGGAATCGTTTGGGTTTGTCCGGGAATGTTCCCAGCCAACATCAATGTGGCACCGAATTCACCCAAAGCACGGGCAAAAGCCAGAGTTGTCGCTGCTAAAATTCCTGGGAGTGCTAGAGGTAAACTGATCCGCCAAAAAATGGTTGATTCTTTTGCACCCAAGGTTCTGGCTACCCGCAGCAGATTACTATCAATCTGTTCAAAAGCTCCCAATGCAGTTTTATACATTAATGGGAATGAAACTACTGTAGCGGCGATCGCCGCACCATACCAAGTAAAGACAATGCTGAAATCAAATGGCTGCATGAGTTTCCCCACAGGGCCATTTTTACCAAAAAACAGCAGTAACAAAAAGCCGATAACAGTCGGTGGTAAGATTAGCGGAGCGACAAAGACACCTTCAATTAGTGATTTTGCTTTACCGCGATATCCCAGCATCCAATAAGCAGCAGTAATACCGAGAAAAAAAGTAATAAATGTAGCTAGTAATGATGTTTTAAGTGATATCCATAGGGGTGATAAATCAATTGACATAGCTTATTAGGAAATAATTAGCGTGTATAAAAAGGTGTTATGGCTAGAAATCGCTTGAGTGAGTCCAAAATCTCCAGCATTTAAATCAATTAATTTATAATTTACCAACTTAATGATAAAAAAGTTGGTAGATATAATAAAAAACTCCAACCCAAGAGCGGATGGAGTTTGTGGATATAGGGAAAAATCTACAGCGCCTTACTTTTTATACATCTTAGGGAACGCTGTTTGGAGTTTAGCTAGCTTTGGCAATTCATGTGTGACGACATAGCGATCGCCTAGATTACGTACAATATAGTTCTGATGGTAGGCCTCAGCTTGATAAAAACCGTTCAAGGGAGCTAATTCGGTCACAATTTGTTTATGGAAAGTCTGTGCTTTGTTGAGTTGATTGATATAATCTTGTGCGACCTGCTTCTGCTTGTCGTTAACAAAAAAGATTGCCGAACGATATTGTCTACCAGAATCAGAACCCTGTCGATTCAACTGTGTTGGGTCATGCGCCACCAAAAAATAGACCTTCAGCAGATCTTTATATGATATCTGCGATGGATCATAAATAATTTTCACCGATTCGGCGTGGTCGGTGAATCCGGAACTGACAAGGGTGTAGTTTGCAGTTCTGGGATCACCTCCGGAAAAGCCAGAGACAACATCAGAAACCCCCTTGAGATGCTCAAAAACCGCTTCCATTCCCCAAAAGCAACCTCCAGCAAAAACCGCCGTCTGCTTCCCTTGGGGTGTAGAAGTCGAGATATCAATCGCAGGTGCGGGAAGCATTACACAAGATGCACCATACACAAGTAAAACAGCCAGTGAAATGAGAGACAAGTTGCGTACTAAGTCGCGAGAGAGAGTAAAGCTACGAGTTGACATAAGGTCGTGAAATCCTGTAATTATTAATTTAGTAGATGCATATATTGCTATGGAGATTTTCAAGCTCCATTTATGCATAGATGCGCTTTAATAGATTTAATAAGTTATGTGTAGTATCCCTCTTTTAACCGAGATATAGCTGAGTTTTGAATGAGAAAATAATAAGAAAATTGGTATGAGAATCCATTTTTTTTGAAAATATCTTAGCATCTCTAGTAAATGTCAATTCTGATGGGCTGTGAGATCCCCGACTTCTACCCTGCGGGAAGCCACCCTACGGGTGTCTACAAGAAGTCGGGGATCTGAACACGGCTAACCTAGCATAATTAGTACGATAGACCGTAGTGGACTGTTTCAGCTAATTTAGTGCTTTAGCGATAGACCGTAGGGTGCGTTAGCGACAGCGTAACGCACCATTATCAAGGATTTGGTGCGTTACGGATTTTATCCTAACGCACCCTAAAATACCTGGAGTGTTCACAAACTTAGCGAAAATCAAGATCAAAAAAGGTGTTTCTATGCCGCAGAATTTTGAACGCAATTTTCTCGAAGAGGTTCGTAAGTTAAAACGGAAAAAGAGAAAGCACATAGCTCAGAAAATAGGGATAATTCTTTTGATTGCACTTATAGCTATAGGGTTTATATATTTCTGGCTACAAAGCAATCTCTTCTTAAAAATAGGCAATATGTCTATTAGTACAAAACCGCTGGTTTTAATTATTATTGGACTACTGATAATTTTAACTGTTTATATTATTAATAATCCTAGTGCAAAACTTCGCTATCAATCTTTTCTATCTTCCTTAGAACTTCTCAAAACTATCAATTATAAATATTTTATAGGTTTTACCCTGCTGATAATAGCACTAGTTTATCAAGCCAACCCATTTATAATTATTAATCCAGTTAATGATTTTGTCACTCATCTAGTATATAAACCTACACCCCCTGTATTAAATTCACCTTGGCCCTGGACAGATCATCAAAAAATTCATCCAATTGTTGTCAATATGCCATCCGAGGTAGAAACAAGTATTAAATCTGTTGCTGAATATATTGCTAAACAAGAATCAGATCCATACTTGCGAATTAAAGCGTTACATGATTATGTAATTAGCCGAGTTACTTATGATTTAGAAGTCCTGAAAACAGGAATAAGACCTCCTCAAGATGCTCAAACTGTCTTTCAAACTCACAAGGCAGTTTGTGAAGGCTATGCCAATCTCTTCATGGCATTAGGACAGAATATCGGTACAAAAGTTGTTTATATCCAAGGGAAAATTCGTCAAGACTTAGCTCCTATAGAATTAATTCCTAAAGTATTAAGACTTTTAAAGTCTAATTATGATTGGACACTTCATGCATGGAATGCAGTGAAAGTTGCAGATAACTGGCAATTAGTGGATACAACATGGGATGATAGCGATTCTAATGCACTTGGTTCTTCGTATAGCGCAGACTACCTTATGCCTCCTCCTCAAGTAATGAGCATGAGTCATTTTCCCAGTCATTTAAACTGGCAACTTTTATCTATTATTTTAGACCAGAATAATTTTGAAAAACAACCTATTCTCACACCTCAATTTTTCACCGAAAATTTATTACTAATCTCACCAACTGAATATCAAACAAATGTTAAAAATGCCGCTGAAATTTTGATTAAAACTCCTGCAAACTACCAAAAGAGAATTGCTGCTATCTTTACAAAAATAAAAGAAGTTGATTCTTCAATCTGGGATTTACCAAAAGATAATCAAGAAGAAAGGCAGCAAAATTTCAACAAGTGCCAAAGTCAACAAAATACTCAAGGAAAAATCCATATATCCTGTCAATTTCCGGAAGTGGGAGATTACCAAGTTCTAGTTTTCAGTGTGGGAAAAAATGTTAGTCCTATCGGTCAAATGAAATTTCATGCTTTATAGCAATTCTCGGTTACGTGAGTTACACCCCTAAAGGCACGGCACTGCTGTGCTACTACAGCTTGCGATATAATTTTGTACCGCATCTGAGTGGGAACCGCTATATAAATGCTTAATAATACTCTAGTCTTTACCAACAATGGATGAGATATTTATGTTAACTGCTTTAATTCAAAGTAGAAAAGCTTTACCAGAATGTTTACCCAACCCACCAGTAGGATGTGTAATTGTAGACTGTGAAAAGATAGTAGCAACAGGATACACAAGAGCGCCGGGGAAACATCATGCTGAGGCTGACGCGCTCAATCAGATTCGAGACCAAGTTTTTGACTGCTTGAAAATGTATGTAACTCTTGAACCTTGTTCTTTTCATGGTCGCACACCTGCATGTGCTTTAGCGATCGCCCAAGATCCGCGGATAAGTGAGATATATGTATCTATAGTTGATCCAGAACCCCGCAATAATGGCAAAGGATTAGATATTCTGCGAAAAGCAGGAAAGATAGTTCATGTTGGGTTATGTGCAGATGAGGTGAATGCCTTTCTCCAGCAATATCTATTAAAGGGATGATAAAATCAGCGATCTGAGAGTTGCTATAATGCGATCGCCTGTTTCACTCCCACCAAATCTAAAACTTCCGCATATTCCAACTAACGGGGTCAAAATCTTGAGAAAATCGCGTGCTGTCATCATAGCAAGCGCCACTCAGATTAGCGCCATACAGCTTGGCATAGCTGAGTTTGGCTCCCCGCAGATTAGCTTCATTCAGTTTCACACCACTTAAATTAGCTCTAGTCAAGTTGGCTTTGGCGAGGTTAGCTCGACTTAAGTCTGCTCCCCAAAGTTTAGCTTTAGCAAGGTTGGCTTGACTTAAATCTGCTCCCCAAAGATTGATTCCTGGTAAATAAGCGCCAATTAATCTCGCTTTACTCAGGTTCACCGCTGGAAAATGTTTCTCCCCTGCGGTATAACGCTGCTGTAATTCATTAGCATCCATAATTCGTTAACCTTGATCAATGGGAGTTGGGAGTTGGGAGTTGGGAGTTGGGAGTTGGGAGTTATTCTCCCACTCCCTACCCTTGTTGGCTAAATTCTAGTTTTAATTTGAGTTATTTCAAAATCAAAAGAGCCTAGTAAGCGATCGCCAGCATACACCTCTATCTTATGCTTACCAGGGGGATCACCAGGGGTTATCGTCCAAAAATTCTTAATTACACCATCAGTAGTTTTCACTGTACGCGTTGTCACCGCTTCCTCGCCAGTTGGAGATATTGCAAAGTTTTCTGTGCTAGTTGTACCCCAGGTTTCTGGACGTTTTGGTAATCGCAAGATTTCTTTCCATGTCACTTCACCCTTGTAGTCCTTGAGTTGAATTCGCCACCCATATCTATTACCCTCCCGAAATGGCACTCTCATCGTCGGGATAAAGGTAAATTTGCCTGGAGAATCAACTCTCTCAACCCCAAACTCAGCTTTATTGACAGTAATCGCTTGAGGATTGCTGGAGTTAGCAGGTGTGGCGACAGGCTTCTGTGCTAAAAGAGAATTAGCGCTAATCGGTTCAGCAGCCATTACCCCAGAGATTAGCCAAGAAGATGAAAGTAAAACTGTAGCAACCCAAATTTTCATTAGCATCATTGTAGCGGTCAGATATTTGGTATTTATTCAAATATTCCAACCTCCTCTCCGGGTTGTGTTGGGAGATTTTGGCTGTTTTAGGTGGCTGACATTTGGGGGAGCGCTTCTTACTTCGCTTAAAAATTGCTATCCTCTATTCGCTATTCCCCCTCTACCAAAGTCCAGAAGTAGCCATCTGGTGCCATGAAGGAGAAACTTTTCTCGCCAAACTCATTCGCAACGATGCTTGTGAGATTTTGTGCTGGAGTTTGGCTAATGCGATCGCTAAATTCTTCAATTCCCCCAACACGGTAGGTATATAATGAAATTCCCCAGCTACCCGGTCGTGCATCTGCAAACCGCGACTCTAAATTAATCGCCTCTGGAAACCGCACAATATAAAGTCTGCCACTACGCGCAGCACTGAAGTCAGTTTGCGAAGAACGCGGATCATCAAAAGCAGTGACAATAAATTTTTCACCTGGATTAAGATCAAAAATATCTCTACCTGCAGGTGATGATTCATAACTAGTCTCAACATCGTCACGCACACGCAGCAAACCTAAAACCTCTTCATAAAACTTCAAGGTTTCTTTGCTGTCATCTTGAGTGATTAAACCCATGTGGGTAAATTGGCTAGTTTTGAAAGTAGAGTTTTGGTTAATTTGTCCGTAATGTGGTAGGGAATAGCCAAATCGTTGAAATAGAACTTGTCTAGCTAAGGGTTGCAAAAGCAGCATTTCTCGTACCCCAACTGCTTCATCGATAAAAGGACGGCTTTTTCTCTCTTTGTTGTAGATAATGTCCCAGTAAGGCGGACTGTACCTAATATCCCAACCTGCTTTTTTGGCTTCTTCTGCATGATTTAAGATAGTTAACGCATCAGCGGTTAAAGTCGTACCCCAGCGGTTTCCCTTGACTTTCATCGTCCCCGTCCCTAACCCCTGATTTGTGGGATTTTCCCACACCATCAACCTAATCAAACCATGATCTGCATTTTGGTGGTAAAGGCGAATCGATCGCAACGATGAATTCACCCCGTATAATTGATTGGCTACATCTGCGGATAATTCCCCCACTTGACCGATGCGGTAGCCAAATTGCTCCCAATATTGAATTGCCGAAATTGGCTCTGGGACACCAATACAGACTTCATAGATACCTTTAATAGTAGTTTGTTGGCTTTGAGTCATATTATTGATTGCTGAGTTGGAATATCTAACTCATATAGCATTTCCCAATCTGGTTGAGTACGATTTTCAACCGCAAACCCGTATGGGTGGGGTTTTCTCCATACGTGTCAACTTAAGCCTTAAAAATAAAGTGTTTGCAAAAATACTAGGGTTTTTTTCGCAATTTACTGTATGGTTTGTTGAGAAAATGAAAATAGCAGACATCATGCATATTTTACCCACTCGTGTTTTAAGTCTAATTGTTGGCACATTGTTCTTATTGTCGCCTCTAGCTGTACAAGCAAATGCTGACGATCCTAATGGTTCTCGTAACTCACCACAACCAGGCTGGGGTTTGTGGCGACGGAAAGCGGAAATTGCTAAAGCAGATTTTGATTCTGGTTTTTCTAATTCAGAGTTGGGGGGATATTTAGATTTTGAGAATTTCTGTACCACAAATGGGGGTTCGCCTAATACACAAATTGACTATTGGTTTAGGTTGAGCAATTCAGTTAACCGGATTGGTACAGGAAACGTAGAATTTGGCTGTTGGGCGCAGGGACGTTTCCTTAATACCTACAGCAGCACTGCAATTAAAAAGAGTTTGAGTAATGTCAATTGTCTACGTGTTTACACTCCCAACAAAAAAAGCTTGGTGATTTGGGCGGAACCAAGGGCAAATTCTAAAAAAGTGGGAGTAGTCGCTAACCGGCGAACTGTGAAACCCGAGAGTTTTCCTGCTTCTATTGTAGAAGTGAACGGGGAAAATTGGATTGCGATCGCCTCTCCGAAAAAAGGATGGGTTTCTGATGGTAGTTCCGCCAGTCCGGGTAATCTCAGACTATGCTCTCTGAAAAATCCCTAACTTTTTTTGTATTCACCCAAACTCCAGACAGCGCATCTAAATCTATCTCCTTCTCGTCTCCCTCATCAATATTTTTAAATAATGCTGTAAACGCACCAGCACCCAACCTATCTTGAGGAAATAGCCGATAACAGGGAATCTGCGTTAAATGGGACTGATACTCTTGCAGGTGACTGACTGCAACTGCTTGAAACTGAGGAAACCGTGCCAAAAACCACTCACAGACTTGCTCATTTTCTTCAGGTGAATAGGTGCAGGTCATATAAGCAAGATAACCTTGTGGTGCAACAAGTTGAGCAGAATTAGCTATAATCCGTTTTTGCCTATTCGCACACTTATTAATATTAGTTGGGTGAAAACATCCATCGGCTTTCTCGCCTTTAGCTAATAAAGATTGCCCAGAGCAAGGAGCATCTACTAACACCAAGTTACTAGATAATGGCATCGTTTCTGCAAAAATACTCGAATCTCTATTAACTACAACACATGGGTTAATATGGCAACGTTTTAAATTAGAAATTAACATTCCTAAACGTTTACCAATCACTTCATTACTAATGAGCAAATCAGGCTTAATAGTTCTCCAGGTAAAGACACTTTTACCTCCTGGAGCGGCACACATATCAAAAACTAACTTGATTGATTGAGAAATTGTTAACAAACTAGATGCGGCAAATACAGAAGAAAAGTCTAAACAATAGTAATATCCTTGTGTATGTAAGGGATGTTTTCCTGGCTTTTCTCCTAAGCATAAACGGTCAATAAAATATGGTTGCCAAGACATTGGTACTTCTACTGAAAAAGGTGAAACATCCAGCTTTTGCTGACACCAAAGAATGCAGGGTGAGAAAGGTTGGGGATTAATTAATGCTGCGATAAATTGTTCTTGATTTTCCGAGTTTTCAAACAAACGCCGAGAGAGTTTCAATAATAGATTTGAAGGTTTATCCATGTGGCAGTAAAACTGTTACATAAGAACAATACTATGAAGACGCTTGACTCCATACTGAATATATAATGACCGCTACTCTAATCGCGATCGCCAAGTGCATCCGGCGCGAGTTTCTATGCAAATAGTTTAACCGCGATCGGAGCATCGCTATACCCCACTGCACCGGAGATGGTGATGATCTTAGATAATTTTCAGCAGAAAATACGCCAAGAAGCACAACTTTGGCGCGATGAAGGCATAATTAGCTCTTCACAATACCAACAGCTAGCAGACCGTTATCAATTTAATAACCTAGAAAGCGCTTCCCGTGAACGTTCTTCTGGGATGGTGATTGCTATTGGTGGCATACTTTTAGTCTTAGGTATCACCACCTTTATCGCCGCCAATTGGTTGGAATGGTCACGAGATGTCAAGTTTATCTTGATTATGAGTTTGTTTCTGTCTACGACTATTGTCGGTTTTTTCACCTGGAGAGAACCTGCACTGCGTAAGGCTGAAGGGAAGAAACTAGACCGCAATAAACGCCTACTAGGAGAAGCATTACTGTTTCTAGGTGCTTTGATTTTGGGTGCAAATATCCTGCTGATGGCCCAAGTCTTCAATATTGGCGGTTCGATGACCGAACTGTTTTTAGCCTGGGGATTTGGTGTTTTGGTCATGGCTTATGGCCTATCCTTAACTTCCTTGGGGATTCTCGCCATTGTCCTGATTCAGATTGGCTACTGGATGGGATTAGGAGACTGGTGGTACACTTCCAATGACTTGACATGGGCACGGTTAGCAGTGCGACATATGCCCTTAGTGTCGTGGCTGCTGTTTGTACCCCTAGCCTATTTTTGTCGCTCGCGGGTGATTTTTGGTCTAGCAGTCTTTAGCTTTGCTTCATCCTTGCAATTCAATCTCAATCCGCTGCAACTGCTGACCTATTCTAATATTGCACCTTGGGTAGCGTCTTTTGCCTTTGCCCTCCCACCTGCATTGTTGTGGAGTTACGATGACCTGTTATATCCCACAATTAACTACAGGTTGTTTAAGCCCTTAGCCCGGACTTTAGCACTGGTATGTTTCGGTGCTGCCTTTTATATTCTCTCGTTCCGTTGGCAATGGCAATTTCCCGACGGTGGTTATCTTCCCCCAACGACTAACACCAATATCTTGAGAACACTACCCATAATTGATGTGGGGATTCTCAGTGGTTTAGCAGTCCTGCAATGGTCGAATCAACAGCGTTACAAAAACAACTCTTTTCGCAAAGAAAAAGTTTTCACAACTGCTTTGATTATCGGCTTTATTGCCACTACCGCCATAGTGCTTTTTTGGCATCAATCTGTGGGAAGAATTGGTGAACTAGGCATTTTTGTGTTTAATGTACTTTTGGCGACCTTATCTTGGGCGTTAATTCAAGAAGGTATTAAGTTAAATGACAGGCGATCGTTTTGGGGCGGTATGCTGTTGTTTACCTTGCAAATTATTAGTCGCGTGTTGGAGTATGACACTGACTTGCTGTTCAGGGCGTTGGTTTTTGCCACCTGCGGTACTTCTTTAATTAGCGCTGGGCTGTGGTTTGAACGCCGCAAACCCAGTAGTTCTGGTTCTTCAGGGAAAGAAAAGAAATAATTCTTGACTTTTTACAGATGATATCAAGTCTATTGAATTTGTTATCATCATATTCTCTGTGTATTCCTAATATGGCAATTGTCAGATGAATGAAATACACCCAACTAACAGAAGTCAGGAGTCAGAATATTTAGCCTTTCTACTTCTGGTGCAGCTTCTTTTCCCGCAGGGTTAAAGCCAAGCGTAGCCGAGGGTTAAATTCTCCTGCATTCCGAATTCTGACTCCCGACTTCCAAGTCAACGGTGTATTGCACTTGGCTAAGAACCGCTATATTTTCCTTTCTAGTTTGTCTCTGCGTCAGTCCTAAATCCTCTGTTTTGACTTTTTCTATTCTCTCTGTTCTTTAGGACTACGCCCATGAAAAGCAATTACTCTGAATCGAATAGGTCTGGTGAGTCGAATAGGTCTGGTGAATCGAATAGGTCTGGTGAGTCGAATAGGTCTGGTGAATCGAATAGGTCTGGTGAATCGAATAGGTCTGGTGAATCGAATAGGTCTGGTGAATCGAATAGGTCTGGTGAGTCGAATAGGTCTGGTGAATCGAATAGGTCTGGTGAGTCTAATAAGTCTAGCAATAAATCTGGTAAATCTTGGTCTCCAGAAGCAGAGTTCTCAGAAAAGCTCACTTTTAGAGATTATCTGATTGCTACTGAACAAAAGGCTAATCAACCTCTTCCTCTGTGGCGGCTTGTAGTTCCTCTGGTGATCCAGGCGGGAATCATCATGGCTGTACCAACTCAAGCTGTGTACACAGACGTTGCAGGTAAGACGGTGGTCTTGCAAAGTGTCATAGACCGTAATGATGTGCTTCGCAATGACTCACTCAACCTGGATTATAACATATCTCGAATTGCAACGTTGAGAAGACTGCCCGGTTGGGAGGATTTGCTAAGACAAAATCGTGGTCGGAACAGACAGTTGGCGCAAGGCACCAATTTGTATGTAATTTTACAAGAGCAACAATCTTTTGGTCGTGGCGTTCCCAGGGCTTGGAGGCTGGTAAGGGTGAGTGGTAGGCGTCCTACGAATCTGCCGAATAATCAAGTAGCACTTAAAGGTGTGTATCGAGATGGCTCTGTTAATTATGGTGTGGAGACATACTATATCCAAGATGATCAACGACAACGGATTAGTAATGATCTGGCTCGGTCTTTTGAGGGACGCAATGGACAGCGGCAACAAATCAGGGTGAAAGTGAAAGTTGATCCCCAAGGTAACGCTGTACCGATTAGTCTATGGGTACGCGATCGCAATTATCAATTTTAATCTTCGCGTCTTAATTGCCAAGCTGCACCGCAAGCCGCACCAGCCCCAGCTAAGAACCCAGTACTCATTCCCTGGATAGTTTTTTGGATGGGGTCTTGGGTGAGGCAATCACTTGTGACTGTATGCTTTTGCAAGCATAAATTGCTTTCTGCCCAACTGGCAGTACCGCCTAAAATAACACCAGTTACACTGCAGGAAACAACAAGCAACAAAAGACGTTTGATTTTTCTATCCATAGGGGGATGCTTTAAATATTTTGGTCATTTGTCATTTGTCAAGGGTCATTTGTTATTTGTCAAGGGTCAATCCGATTTTGGATTTTGGATTTTGGATTTTAGATTGACTGCACCCATAAACCGAAAAATCATCCAAAATCTAAACTCTAAAATTCGCAGAGTCAAGGGTCAAGAGTCAAGAGTCAAGTTTCTTATCTCCCGGTTGGTGAGCGTACCCCTGCGGGGAAGCAAGCTACGCGTAGCGTCTCGCAGAGAAGCCGAACCACATCTCCCTCATCTGCTCCCTGCTCCCTGCCCATTCCCTACTCTATTTTTAGGTTAAAGGGTAAACGAGCGTATATTCCTTGGGGATCATTCATCTTTTGCAGCATTGTCATTTCCTGTTGTAGTTTCTGAAATTCCATAAACAGGGGATTAGATGGTGTGGTTTGGGATTTTTTAATTCCTAAAGCAGTCTGTGCTTCTTCTGTCGCACGTCCGAAGAAGCGTTCTTCAAAACTGCTGACTTGGGGATATTCTTGTAATTGCCAATCGTTACCTAATTTGGCCTGTTTGGCAGTATAAGCGATCGCTGTATTCAAACCGCCAATTTCATCTACCAAACCAATCTGTTTCGCTGCTACACCCGACCAAACCCGTCCTTGGGCAATCTCTGCAACCTTTGCTTCTGGCAATTTCCGTCCTTGAGAAACTTTATTCAGAAATAAATTATAAATACGATTGACACTGCGCTGATAAAGTGCTAACTCTTCAGGTGATTTTGGTCGAGAAACGGTTTGACTATCAGCATAACGCGCTGTTTTCACTGAATCCCAGGTAATGCCGTTGTCATTGGCGAGCTTTTGTCCATTGAACAAAATGCCAAACACACCTATTGAGCCTGTGATGGTATTTGGTTCGGCAAAAATGCGGTTAGAATCGCTAGCAATCCAGTAACCACCGGAAGCGGCGACATCACCCATCGATACCACAACGGGTTTGACTTCACGAGTCAGGCGGACTTCTCGCTGCATAATCTCAGATGCGGTAGCGCTACCACCAGGACTATTAATCCGCAAGATTACTGCTTTTACATCCTTATCTTGCCTGATTTTGTTGAAGATTTTGGCAAAGCGATCGCCACCAACTTCGCCATCATCACCTTTACCATCGACAATTTCGCCTTCAGCATACACAACAGCAATTTTATTTTTTGATGTGCGTTCGACACCCAAAGATTTACCAGGAACTTGGGCGTAATTAATCAAGTTAATTTGGCGGAATGTTTTATCGTCTTTGTCACTGGTAGTTAATTTTTTCAAGTCAGCGACTACCTGATCGACATATCCTACTTGATCGACCAAACCACTAGCCTTAGCTTCATTAGCTTCTAGTAATGCTTGATTATCGGCGATCGCCTGCAATTTTGCGGAATTTATTTTCCGACTAGCTCCCACAGTAGTCCGCCATTCTGCCCAAACATCATCCAACAATTTTTGAGTTTGTTCGCGGTTCTCTGGACTCAGTTTGGGAAGAATAAACGGTTCCACGGCTCCCTTAAATTTCCCTACCCGCACAACCTGAACACCAATACCATATTTTTGCAGTGCGCCTGCTAGAAACATCGGTTGTGAACTCAAACCGTTGACTTCCACTGCACCCAAAGGGTTCAACACAACGTTATCTGCTACGGAACTTAGGTAATATTCCCGTTCTCCCCAGTCCACACCATAGGCTGTAATCTTTTTCCCAGATGCACGGAACTTCTCTAGCGCTTGTCGGATTTCTTTGAGAGATGCATAACCAGCACCATTAGAACCTTTGCTGCGTGTTCCATCCAAATAGATCCCAACTATGCGCGCATCGCGCCCAGCTTTTTCGATGGTATCTACAACATTGCGGAGTGTCATCCGATTATCATCTACACCAGATAGGGCTTTCTGCAGAACTTCGCCAGAATTGGGTTCAGCATCGGTGATGTTCATTGATAAGTCAAAAACTACTACTGACTTATCTTTTACTTCCGGGCCAGTATCTTTAGAGGTAGCAGCGACTACTAGCAGCAAGATCAATCCAGTGGTGCCAAGACCGCAGAAAATAAACAGTCCTAGTAAACTGCCAATTAAGCTAGCAAAAGTTTGTTGGAGAAAGTTACGCATTTGAGTCGGGAGTTGGGAATCAGTGAACAGTTAACTGACTATTGTCTGCGCTGTAAACTTTGAGAATGCTTTAACTGTTCCAAGGTAGCATTGCCAGTACAAAATAACACTGTAGTCAATTCTGCAATCAAGACTTCAGCTAAGTCCTCGACTGCTGCTTCTGATATCGCTGCTGCTTTGAGGAAAGGCATTGCTAAACCAGCGATATCTGCTCCTAAAGCGATCGCTGTTGCCACATCTAGTCCATGACGCAACCCTCCTGATGCAATTAAAGGTACATCAGGAGCTAGCGATCGAATACCCGTGATACACTCTGCTGTTGACAAACCCCAATCAGCAAACGTCCTCCCTAAACGGCGTTGCAAGGGATTTTCTGCTCGTTCGCTTTCTACCTTTGCCCAAGAAGTCCCACCAGCACCCGCTACATCAATCGCTGTAACCCCAGCCGCCATCAGTTTCTCTGTCATAACTGCGGAAATACCATTGCCTACTTCCTTCGCAATCACAGGTATTGGTAATTTACTGCACAAATTTGCAATTTTGTCAATCAATCCCCGAAAATCAGTATCACCACTGGTTTGAATACATTCTTGTAGTGGGTTAAGGTGCAAAATCAAAGCATCAGCCTCGAGAATATCCACCACTCGCAGACACTCATCTAAACCATACTTGTAATTAAGTTGCACAGCCCCTAAATTGGCAAATAACAGCACATCGGGAGCGTACTTGCGAACAGCGAAAGTATCAGCAACTTGGGGTTTCTCCACTGCTACCCGCTGGGAACCCACACCCATAGCAATTTTATAGTTTTGGGCAACCTTCGCTAAACGCTGGTTAATTAGTCCGGCTTGTTCCGTTCCCCCCGTCATCGAGGAGATTAACAGGGGTGAACTTAGGTGTTTCCCCAAGAAAGTAGTGCTGAGATTAATGTCGTCGCGGTTGATTTCCGGTAAGCAACAATGAGTAAAACGATAGCGTTCTAATCCGTTGGTGGCTTCGTGACACTGAACATCTTCCTCTAAGCAAATGCGGATGTGATCTGCTTTGCGTGACTGGGTTTGTGCTGAGACGCTGTTAGGGGAGTTCACTGGTAGATATGACTTCAAGGTGTTGTCATCACTATTGTTACAGTCTCAGAGATTTTGAGGAATGGGAGTTTGTGACTGAATTTTAGATTTTAGATTTTAAATTTTGGATTGAATAGCGCAAAATTGGGATTTCTTACAAGTCTCAGAGCAAACGAATTAAGCGGAAAAAGCGTTGTCCGGTTTCCGGACAAGCTATTTTTCAAGAAAAACATGAGAATAAATCCAAAATCCAAAATTGATTCACCTAGCTCAATCTAAAATCCAAAATCCAAAATCCAAAATTGATTCACCTAGCTCAATCTAAAATCCAAAATCCAAAATCCAAAATCCAAAATTGATTCACCTAGCTCAATCTAAAATCCAAAATCCAAAATCCAAAATTGATTCACGCGGGCTTGTGATCTAAACGAGTCGCTTGCTCTAGTGCGGCTTTTTCTTGGGATCTGCGGGCATAGGGCTGTAATTGGACGCGATCGCATCCGGTGAGAATGCTCAGATTTTCTAAACTAATACCTCGCATTAACATTTCTACACACCAAGTATGTTGTGCTTGGGCGATCGCTGGCGGTTGTCCTTGAGTAGTTAAAAGTCCCTCTGTCCATGTTTCCCAGCACATTTGAATTTCTAATTCGGAAATTGGCTTACCTGCTTTGTCGAGAAACATAGCTCTTTGAGTATCTTTACGACTTTTCAACCATTTAATTAAGGGATTGTTAGTGTAAGAGCCATAGCGTTTGCCGACAATCCACTGATTCAACGGCACCTGACGGACGTATCCTGGGGTGGTAATCTGGAGAAAATGCCCATGAACATCGTAGATTTGGTGCGATCGCTCCAAGCTAACTATTTCTGCGGGAGATAATCCCGCACCAAACAACACATACCCCAAAGCATAGTCTTGTACTCCCAATCTCCTCGCTTGTCGAAAAATTTCATGGACTAGAGCCGCTGGTAAATCAGCAACTTCTTGATTAATCACGCTTGCTGGTAAATAGTCTATTGCTGATTCCGGTGCAGATGACATCGCACCGTGTAAAAACAATCTCACCAAATTCTCCAGAAAATCATCTCGATTTTCCCAAAGTTCATGAAATTCACTAGTGAATTCGATGACTGCATATCCCAAAAGCATCCCATTTAGCAAACTAGCTAATTTTTCTGCAGGTAGATATGTATTTAGGTGTCCTTGCTCGATCACAGTGGCTAAATACTCTGCCACATAACGGTTAGCCTCCGTTAAACCCCTACCTAACGCCCGGCGATTTTCTGTCGGATATTGGTCAGCTTCTCCCACTACTGACCGCACAAATTCTGGTACTTGTTCTAATGCATGTAAGCTTTGACTTGCATAGTCTTTTAAAGCTTGGTAAACACTACCTGGAGGATTCGCCCGTCTCACTAGAGACTCCCCTAAATTTTTAAAGGCTGCGGATTCTTCTAGTACCGCTAGCAGTAATCCATGTTTATTACCAAAATGCCGGAATAGTGTAACTTCATTAACCTCTGCTTGGTCTGCAATTTGGCGGGTTGTAGTGCCGCTAACTCCCTGAGCGGTAAACAATTCAAGTGCTGCTTGAATTAAACGTTGACGGGCTGAGTAGGGTTGAGACGACATAAAAAAGAATAATGCAAGTGGCACTTGCATCGAAAGTGCAGAGTTGCTAGCATAGCAAATGTAAGTGATACTTGCTCTATTTTAACTGTAACGACTAAGAGTAGAGAAACAAGCAAATCACTTCGTGATCCATCAACGGGAATTGTTATGACCGCAAAATTTATGGCGTCCGCCCCTGAGACAGGAAATTCACCTCGCCTCAGTTGGACAAATGTAGTATTTTTTACTACATTTCACGCCTTAGCTCTATTGGCTCCCTGGTTTTTCTCCTGGACTGCATTAGGTTTACTGGTGTTTCTCCACTGGTTATTTGGGAGTATTGGTATCTGCCTAGGATATCACCGTTTACTGAGTCATCGGAGTTTCCAGGTATCCAAAGGGGTAGAATATGCGATCGCCTTCATCGGCGCACTGGCTCTCCAAGGGGGGCCGATTTTCTGGGTAGGTGGACACCGCCAGCACCACGCCCACACTGAAGATATCGATCTAGATCCCTACTCAGCCCAGCGAGGTTTTTGGTGGAGTCACATGTTATGGATTTTCTATCCTCGTTCCCAGTTCTTCGATTATGACACCTATCAAAAATATGCTCCTGACCTAGCGCGACAACCATATTATCGCTGGCTCGATCGCTATTTTATCCTCCTGCAAATACCCTTGGGTCTGCTATTGTATGCTTTAGGTGGCTGGTCTTTTGTCATCTACGGTATTTTCGTCAGAGCAGTCTTGCTTTGGCACTCAACTTGGTTCGTCAACTCTGCGACACACAAGTGGGGCTATCGCTCCTTTAACGCCAATGATGGCTCTCGTAATCTTTGGTGGGTATCCATCGTTACCTACGGTGAAGGATGGCACAATAACCATCATACTTATCCCCACGTAGCCAAAGCTGGCTTTTCTTGGTGGGAAGTTGATGTCACTTGGTGGAGCATTAAAGCTTTGAAGACTTTGGGTTTAGCCAAAAAGGTTGTCATGCCACCCTCTTGAAGTCTGAAGTCTAAAGTATGAAGTATAAAACTACCCTACTCATAAATTTTTTTTCATCTTTCATACTTTTTGAGTGAATTTGCTAGGCCGACAGCACCAGCCGCAGTCGGCTTACCAATTTTTACTTCTATGTGGCGAATGAACGATTTTCTGATACTGCTTTTTATGCGATCGCTCTGATTTTAGCTCAGTTTGCAAAACTCCTCACTCATCATCAAAAGGATTTTCTAACTTTAATTCTGTAATACACTGAAAATCATGAACATTGCGAGTTATCACAACTGCTTCTTGACATAGCGCCGTCGCAGCAATTATCGCATCCGGCAGCTTGATTTTATGTTTTCGTTTTAAAGCAATTGTCTGATTCTCAACTTTCCTAGAAATCGCAATCGAATCAAACTGACTTAATAAATTTTCTATCACCTCTGTCTCATCATCAGACAAACCAGAAAAACAAAGTAATTCAATCCTGATAATCGGCGATATCACGACGTAATTATTATTGAGAAAAGCATCTGAGAATAATTCAGAAACCGTCTCATCTCCCGCCAAATAGTAAATAAAAATATTTGTATCGTAGAGATACTTCATTCCCATTCCCCACGCACAGCGTCCAGATGAGCTAACATTGCCTCTTTCTGATTCTGAAGAATTCCCTTAGCTTTAGCAACCTTTCCATAATCTTTTTGCCATGACGCTAAAACTGACTCCGGTAAATCCAGTGTGATCGAGTCTTCATCTTCCGAAACGAGATAACGCTTAGAAATATTCACCAACGGCATAATCACAACTCCTAATGTTGACTTTATAAAATCATTATTACCTGAAGCTCTGCCTCTCAAGCCAAAAAATATGCGATCGCTTTATCGTCCCAGATTGGAGTTTCCCATAGAGCCAAAAACCTACAACCGCTGGGATATCTTGACTCAACCCACACCTATAATGGTAATTTGGGAAACTGTGACTGTAACTTTTCATTTTCCCAAATCTCAGGAAATATTAGCCAATGCCATACCTAACTTCTCCCAGCGAAATCCGTCACATTATCGCTGAATATACCAAAGCTAGAACCCTGTGGCTAGATACAGAAGTGGCTGACTACAAAAGTCGCCGTCCCCGACTATCGCTAATTCAGGTATTAGATAATCCCCAAGATATGAGTGGCGATCGCGTTTATCTTTTAGATGTTTTGGATCAGCCTGATGTGGTAGCGGAATTTGTTGAGCAAATTATGGTGAATCCTCTTATTGAAAAAGTATTCCATAACGCTAGTTATGATGTCAAATTTCTCGGCAGTAAACAAGTTAAAAATATCACTTGCACTTTAGAGATAGCTAAAAAAATTCCCTACTATCTCTTGCCATTACCTAACTATCAACTCAAAACCTTAGCTACAGTGCTATGCGATTTTAATAATATCGATAAACAAGAACAAAACAGCGACTGGGGAAAACGTCCCCTAACCGAAGAACAAATAGATTATGCTTATCTAGACTGTATATATCTTGCTCAAGTACACTCGCAATTATTAGAATTGCAACTCAAAGCTAACCCCGATCCGGCAACAGAAAATTTAACTGTACTCGGTACAAGATACTCACAACTTGAGCAGCAGTCGAAAATATTACAATCAGAATTTGAGCATCTGCAAGAGCGAGTCAAAAAAGCTATGCAGATTCAAAATGTATCTGAGACATCTTACTGCCAGCTAACTAGTTACGAACGTAAAACAGTGAAAGTGGCCTTTGCTGAATTAGCAAGACTCGTGGAAAGTGAAGGTATTAATTTAGATTTCCCCCTGACGCTGACTCAGAAGTTGCAAAAAGATTTAGGAAAAAATTTAGAACAATTGTCTGTGGATATTGAAGAAACTACTGCTTGGCGATTAACTGCCAAAAATCAGGAGAGTGATTTTGAAGATGAGTAAATTGTTTATATTGAACTACAAACTAATTTAGATTGTTGTAATAGAAGCAAACTTCAGCTTAATAAAGATTTTGCTAAAAAACATTAAAATACTAATTTCCGGGAATTTAAAACCTATAATAAAGACGGTAAAGCTAGATGCTCTTTGCCTAGAAGATAATTTCTAGGAGATGGGAAAGCGAATAGCGAAATCAAGAACAATGAAAGTTTTTATACTTTATATTCTTGATACTTAACACCTAATCCTATAGATGACCGTTAATAAAACCTAAGAGATACGAGGCAAGCATGTGAATTGACTGAGGATCTCTGGGAAAAGTTAGCATCAATCGCTAGTTAAAGAAATAACTAAATTTGGCACTAATTTGATCTAGGTAGAATGGCGGTTGAGAACAACTTATGAAACTGCGGTTATCTAAACAAAAATGTATTGGGGTGGGCAGAGCATTTACCATAGCTGTGTTGACTGCATTATGTGCAATTACAAGCCTTTCTTGTAGTAAAAAAAGTGAAGTATTAGTAACAGAAATTGGAGTCAGTCCCCCTAACCGCCGCACAGCTAGAAATTCAAAAGCTGGGGAATTTTATGTTCAGGGACAAAATCAGCACCTCAAAGGTAACTTACAAGGGGCGATCGCATCCTATGACAAAGCGATTAGTCTCGATTCTCAATATGGCGCTGCATACAAGAGTCGGGGATTAGCCTACTTTGATTTAGGCAAAAAATCAGAAGCGATCGCAGATTATAACCAAGCCATTCGCATCAATCCCAACGATGCCGAAGCCTATAATAGCCGTGGAAACGCCCGCGCCTCCCAAAACGACAACAGAGGAGCAGTTGAAGACTATAACGAAGCCATTCGTCTAGCGCCCAACTATGCCGAAGCCTACAACAACCGGGGAAATGCTCGTGCTTCCCAAGGTGACAAAAACAAAGCCTTAGATGATTTAGGACAAGCTATTCGCCTCAATCCTCGATATGCGATCGCCTACAACAACCGGGGAAATATCCGCGCTTCCCAGAGAGATAACAAAGGAGCGATCGCCGATTACAATCAAGCCATTCGCCTAAATCCTAACTTTGGCCCCGCCTACAACAACCGAGGAAACGCCCGCGCCGCTGACGGCGACAAGCCAGGAGCGCTCAAAGACTTACAGCGCGCTGCAGATATCTTTCAAAACCAAGATAACAAAGACTTGTATCAGCAAGTGATGAACAACATTAAAGAACTGGGTCAGTAGAGTCAGGAGTCAGTATATTTGTACTAAATGTCATAGCACAAATCTTGTAGAGCAGTAACTGATTGTGGTAGTCCCTGCCTTAGAAGCGATTCTAAGTACTCTTCAGATGTCTTAGGGGGATTCTTAAGACTACTTCTGTGCCTCTTTACAACTTTGCAAATTTCTATTGGGTTAAGGTCAATCAGATGCAGAATGAAGTCATCTGGATGCTGGGACTCAATACCGTATGGAGAAAGAGCTTGAGCAGGAAAATCTTTAACGTTAAAAGTGACTATAGTACTTGCATTACAACAAATAGCTGCTGCAAGAACATGGAGATCATTTTGATCTGGAAGTTGTAAACCTACGATAAGTGCTTCATAACCTGTAACTAGACAATCCCGAACATGGCTATTCATCAGATTTTTAGTTCTGGTAAGCTTCTCAAGCGTGAGATCAGGACGATCCTTTAAAACGTTTCTAATCCACTCTGAGTGAATTGCGTCCGTCCACCGTGCCCTAAATAGGTCGGTGACTGCAAGCCGCATCAGAAAATCTCTCAATGGTGCTGGATATAAGACACATGCATCATAAATAGCTGTGAAATTAGACACTATAATTACTCTACCGGATGACGATTCTTATTCGTACCCCATATCTAGTTCTTGAGCTTGAGCAGTAAGCTCATCAAGAGCTTGCATTCGGAAAGTATCAATTTGATTTTTGTAATTGAGTAGATCCTGATAACGCACCCGTCGTCGTGTTCCCACTTTACGGTATGGCATCTCTCCAGATTCCAATAACCCTACCAAATAAGGACGAGAAACATTTAAAATATCAGCTGCTTCTTGTGTCGTGAGTTCTGCATGTACGGGTATAAGAGTAACAGCATTACCTTTAGCCATTTGTGTCAAGATGTCAACAAGCAGATGAAAAGCTGCTGCTGGTATAGTAACCGTTTCACTTGTAGCGTTATCTAGCACAACTTTAATAGTACGGCATGGATCATCATCCTGTACATAGGATGCCAAAGTTTGACTACTTTTTTTAGCTAGCGTAGCATCCTCTTCTGTAGGTACAGCAATCCTACTAGCTTGGTATGTATTGACTGTCATAGATATCAGCCTCTCTCTGTCTAATATCGAAATTGCACTCCACTTATCCATACGAAAATATGGATTGCAATTATCATTAACCTCATAATAGCTCTTATTCAAAATGAACGCAATGTACGAAATGAGCGAAACCAACTTTTACAGTACACGGTAACTGAGTCAACTGAGCCAAATAATTCGATCTCCAACAATGATGCATCCAGAGGCGCAAACCCTATTTTGTGCCAAACAAGCGATCGCCTGCATCTCCCAATCCCGGAATAATATAGCCATGTTCATCTAGATGGTCGTCAATAGCGGCTGTATATACAGGCACATCAGGATGTACAGAGCAGAAATGGTTGAGACCCTCCGGTGCTGCTAGTAAGCAGACAAATTTAATTGACAAGGGATTAGTCGATTTCAGTCGTTCTACTGCGGCAACAGCAGAATTACCAGTTGCTAACATCGGATCGACGACAATCATATCTCGCTTGTCCACGTCATCGGGAACCTTAAAATAATACTCAACCGCAATTAAGGTTTTTGGATCACGGTATAAACCAATATGCCCCACCCGTGCTGATGGCATCAATTCCAACATCCCATCTAAGATTCCTTGTCCTGCGCGCATCACTGAAACTAACACCAGCTTTTTATCAGGAGCCAGCAAAGGGGCATTCATTGCGGCTAGAGGCGTTTTAATCGGCTCATATTTTAGCGGTAAATCCCGCGTGACTTCATAAGCCAACAACAAACTAATTTCTTTAACAAGGTTACGAAATTTCGTTGTGCTGGTTTCAGCTTTACGCATCAGCGTTAGTTTGTGCTGAATTAATGGATGCTCAATTAAAGTTACTTGATTTTGCATGTTTGTCATTCGTCATTTGTCATTTGTCATTTGTCAAAATAAATACACAGGACAAACGACTATCAAGGGCTAAAATACAGTACCATCACTGTCTATTTGTATAGGGGGTATGCCATTGGTTCGGAGTTCAGCGGCAATCTTGCGCCCGGCTGTCCAAGTTCCCCCTTGCAAGATTTTCACCAGTGGTAATTCCTCAATACTCATGTCCAACTTTTCGCGTACTACAGCAGCGATTCGATCCAAAAGAATCACCGTCAAGGCGCGCCATTCAACTATAACTGTTGATCCTACTGAGTGTGAGGAGCAAAAAATCTCTGGTTGTTTGGCTTTGACTAGTCCTAAATCTAGACATAGCCCCCCATTTCGATATTCTGGTAATCCGGTGAGGACATCTAAATCAGTAATTACTAAACCTAGTTCCTCTAGTGGTTCTAACAAAGAATATGTCAACCACTGGGACAGCTTGTGAAATGGCACTAAACCATCATTACCTAAAGCTGGATGTCGCCATACATCCCCCAAATTCACCCCAGCTATCTGTATTCTTCCAGGCCAAATATCACTCAATCCTTCTAGTAATGCACCTAATACAGTTGCAGCTGGTAACTGCCCGTTTTTAGATTTACCCAAGAGATAATTTACGAGATTTCCCGGACGGGGATTTTCATTTCCAAAAAGTTTTGGTGAAGCGAATAGGGCTTTACCTAATTTTTGTAATAACTGCAAGCGTCCAGAAATTCCTACCAAAGGATTTTCTGTACCGACTTGAAACCCAGTTGTTAATTCTATTTCTGTTAATGTTTGTAATCTTTGAGCATTTGTTTGCAATAAGCTGTCGTTAGCAAACATCCCTTGACAAAACAGCTGGAAACTAGCCACTGCCAATCCTTCCGATCGCCCAAATTTTAGCCCAGTTTCTTGCTCATCATAATACCAGCGATCGCCTGCGCCTGCATCCAACAATACACTGACAATTGCCAAGTCGAACTTGGCCACAGCTTTCTGCAAAGGCGTTAATCCAGCTAACTGAGCATTCAACTTAGCTAATCGGGGCACACCTCCAGCCTCAAAATGCCGCCAACGACTGTGAAACGGAATTTGCAAATTTGCATATTTTCCCCGCATCACCTCAATCACATAATCTGCTACCCTCTCCAACTGCGTCAAATCACAGGTAAAATGCTCTGACTCCCCCTCACAAACCAATGCAAACAATTGCCCACAACGTTCCCTAATCGCCACCGGCGAACGAAGATATACGATATCTTCTCTCTGCACTTCTGCGGTTCCTATCTCCACTCTTCCCTCACTCCACTGCTAACACACCCCAAAAGAAATGATGAAATTTCATCCTTCAGACTTCATCCTTCAGACTTCATACTCTCGCCCCTTCACCTCACCCAACCCATCTGCATCCAAAACATCTCCTGTGGTATAGTAACCAGCAGCTTTTTTCGCCTCAATTTCTACTCGTGCATCGTCAGGAATTAAATCTTCTGGAATCGGAATCCGTTCCACAATTTCAATTCCCGCCGCAGTGATGGCGTTGTACTTCATATTACTCATCGACACCATGCGATCGATACGAGTAATACCCAACCAATGCAACACATCTGGCATCAATTCCTGCACCCGCATGTCTTGCACTCCCGCCACGCATTCTGTACGTGCAAAATATGCATCAGCGCGATCGCCTCCTTCTTGACGCTTGCGGGCATTGTAAACTAAGAATTTGGTGACTTCTCCCAAAGCGCGTCCTTCCTTGCGGCAGTAGACAATTATACCCACACCCCCCTCCTGTGCCGTTTGCACGCATACTTCAATGCCATGTACCAGATAGGGGCGACAGGTGCAGATATCTGAACCAAAGACATCAGAACCATTGCATTCATCATGTACGCGCACGGCTACGGGTTTATGAGGATCAGCGATCGCCTCAATATCACCGACAATATAAACTGTGACTCCGCCAATGGGCGGTAAAAATACTTCTAAATCAGATCTGGTGACTAATTCGGGAAACATTCCCCCCGTTTGTTCAAACAAAGCGCGGCGCAAGTCTCCTTCTTTGATACCAAAACGTTTAGCGATTCCTGGCAAATACCAAACTGGCTCAATTGCGGCTTTGGTGACGACTAAATCACCGCCTGGTTTCATAATTTGCCCATCCACCTGCAAGCGCCCTTTGGCTACTGCATCTTGCAGTTCGGGCATATTGATGTGAGCTTGAGTAATGGCGATCGTTGGACGGATATCATAGCCCTGAGTGTAATAAGATGTGAATATCTCACTTGCTACCGCCCCAAAAGGGTCAAGAGAAACAATTTTATCAGGGTCAGCCCAAGTTGAATGCGGTCCAATATGCGCTACTGGCGATGTATTTGTCAGATCGGCTCGATGATCCGACTGTAACGCACCGCTAGCTACTGCTAAAGCGCGATAAACCGCATAACTACCAGAATGAGTGCCAATTACATTTCGGTGTCCCTGCTTAGTCAGTGTGGCAATAATGGGGCCACGTTGCATGGCATCGGCTGCTCCCCAACGAATAGGGATCGGTTTAGGACCAAAGCTACTGGGATGGGATGTAAGAACAATGTGCCTGGAAACATTGTTTGGCTTTGGCATAATGATTCTGTGTGTTTTGTGTGTTTTGTGTGTTTTTATCAACAATTAATCAATACAGTTTTGTCAACTGCCAAAAGTCTGCTTTTGTTTCTAAAATCACCAATGTTTTAATGACCAACCATACACAACTGTAAACGTTGGCTTCAGTACTAATAGTATTTCTGAATACAAACAAAAAATAACACAGAAATTACTTTACTTGCAATTATGTTAGGAGAATTTAAAGATGACTTGAAAAATGAAAGAGTAACCGTTCTAGTAGATAATTTTGTGCGAAAGTTGATACAAGGATGAAATTACCTAGATCAAATTCATGGATTCTTTATCTATCAATTCTTTACTTGAAGATTTGAAAAAGTCGGACGCTATTGTCCGCGAACAGGCAACTAAGAAAATATGGAGGATTTGGTTTCAGCAGAAGGGAGTTTACGGGCTGGAAAAAATTGACCACAGTCAAAAATTATTAGATGCTGGGAAAATTACTGAAGCAGAAACCGTATTGACAGAACTAATCAAAGACCAACCAGATTTTGCTGAAGCTTGGAATCGGCGTGCTTTTCTTTACTACAGCACAGGTGATTATCAAAAATCTCTAACTGACTGTCAGATGGTTGTGCATCTTAATCCAGTACACTTTGGGGCACTTCATGGTATGGGCTTGTGTTACGCCGCATTAGGAGAGTATGGTGAAGCTATCAAAGCTTTTCAACGCGCTTTAGCAATTCAACCCTATTCACTGGTGAATCAAAAGTTGATTCTAGAATGTACATTCAGATTCAGCTAAGGCCGCACCACAAACAAAGAATTATCTTGTTTTGTAAATCCGTCCACATCCTCAACACCAGCAAATCATCGTCTTAGTCATTGCCAATTTATTCAGTATAAGTAGATAAACATAATTCAACAAAAAATGCTCAGTATTCAGGAAATTCAGGAGCCAGAATGCAGAATTCAAGAGCCAGAATTCAGGAGTAAAACTCTTTATGACGCTTCCAGAATTCCTGGTATCAATTGGATATTTTTTAGTGTTAATCTACTTAGGAAGCAGGGTGGATCTTACCGGGCGCTTGTTTGGCGCTAAATAGGGAATGGGGAAGATGAGGAAGATGCGGAAGAAAAAATAAATGACCCTTGCCTATTGACAATCCTGACTAGTTAACTTTATTTGCGCCGACCTACTGTTAACGAGTTTAAAACTATACTAAATCTTGACTTCAGATAGAATTTAGCGTCAGAGGTTCAATTCATTACCATTTGCAACTATGACGACAAAACCATCTGTTAAATCATTCGACTTGGATGCCTTGATGAACTCTCTTCAAGGGATAGAGGCGATCGCAGATCCCCAACAAGTAGCAAAATTATCTCAGGACTATCACACCTTTAGCCCAGTGCTGACACCGAAACTGGCGGGAAAAGTCGGCGATTTGGTAGTGCGTCCAGCTAACGAACAAGAAGTGTTAAAAGTTGCGGCAACCTGTGCTAAATTGCGAGTGCCTGTCACCGTGAGGGGTGCAGGCACAGGGAATTATGGGCAATGCGTACCCCTGCACGGTGGCGTAATTCTCGATATGACGAAAATGCACGAAATTCTTTGGGTAAAACCAGGGGTGGCGCGGGTAGAAACTGGGGTAAGATTGGCGGCGGTGGACAAAAAAGCCAGAGAAATTGGCTGGGAATTGCGGATGGTGCCTTCAACTTACCGCACAGCAACAGTTGGCGGATTTATTGCTGGGGGCAGTGGTGGCATTGGATCTATACAATATGGTTTATTAGGCGATCGCGGTAATCTTCTAGGACTCAAAGTTATCACTCTAGAAGCAGAACCCCGTATCATCGAGTTGCGCGGCGATGATGTGCAAAAGGTGAACCATGCATGGGGAATTAATGGCATCATTACGGAACTAGAAATGCCTTTAGGGCCAGCTTATCCTTGGGCAGAAGTCATTGTCACCTTCGACGAATTTATGACAGCCGCCAGATTTGGTCAAGCTCTTGGCGATGCCGATGGCATGATTAAAAAGTTGATTAGTGTCTTTGCATCCCCAATTCCCCAATATTTTCACGCCTTGCAACAATACATCCCTGAAGGCACTCACCCAGCATTTTTGATGGTTGCTGAACCGAGTTTAGAATTCTTACCGGGATTGGTGCAGCAATATGGTGGACGGATTACCTATCAAAAACCAGCCCAAGAAGCAGAAAAAGGTACGCATCTCGCAGAATTTACCTGGAACCACACCACTTTACACGCCCGCAGTGTTGATACTTCAATTACCTACTTACAAAGTATATTTCCTAGCGATCGCAGTCTACAACTTGTAGAGCACATGTATCATCACTTTGGTGATGAAGTGATGATGCACTTAGAATTTTTCCGCGTCAAGGGTGCGGTAATTGCTGGTGCTTTGCAACTTGTGCGCTACACCACAGAAGAACGCCTAAATGAGATTATCCGCTACCATGAGCAGCAAGGTGTGATGATTGCTAATCCCCATACTTATATTATTGAAGACGGTGGTAGAAAAGTTATTGACCCTGAGCAGTTAAAATTTAAGGAAATGGTTGACCCCTATGGATTGATGAATCCCGGTAAAAGCAAAGTGCTAGAACTAAAAATTCACAAATAAAAATTCCCAATTACATTGATGTCTCATACCATTCTCAATAATCGTAGGGTGGGCAATGCCCACCAACGAAAACATCAGTGCTTCAGGCAAAGTGAGGCATAGCTTACCCTACAAAAAACCCAGCCAAGATATCAAGACTAGTTTCGATAGGTTCATAGTCAGCACCCCAGCGCTGAAAATCCAGCATCCAACATCCAGCATCACCATGATTGAAATTGACGGTTCCTACGGAGAAGGAGGCGGACAAGTCCTCCGCACTTCTTTGAGTCTAGCCGCCATCACTGGCGCACCCATACGCATTGTCGGTATTCGCGCCGGACGGAAAAAGCCAGGATTAGCCGCACAACACTTAACAGCAGTTCGCGCTGCGGCGAGAATTTGTCATGCCAATCTGCGGGGTGATGCGTTGGGTTCCATGATGCTGGAATTTGTTCCTAGTAGTTCTGTACAACCAGGACACTACACCTTTGATGTTACAGAAGCACAGCAAAGTGGTTCCGCTGGTGCCATGACTCTGGTTTTGCAGACTATCCTCTTACCTCTGGCGCTAGCTAATGCTGACTCCCAAGTGACTTTAAAAGGTGGCACTCATGTTCCCTTTAGCCCCACAATGACCTACATTGAGCAAGTTTATTTGTCGATGCTACACCACATGGGGGTGGAGACGAAAGCAAAGTTACAGGCGTGGGGATGGTATCCCCAAGGTGGAGGAGAGATTCACATCCAAGTAAGTGGTGGTGGCTTACTTAGCGGGATAAACTTACTAGAACGTGGCAAGTTGAAACAAATACGGGGATTAGCTGTAGTCACAGAATTGCCTTCCCATATTCCGCAACGCATGGCAAATCGTGCCGATAATTTGTTGCGCCAGGCGGGGTTGAAAGCAGTCATCCAGGCGTTGCGAGAAACAGGTGTCGCACCAGGGGCGGGTATTTTCTTGACTGCTGAGTATGAAAACAGCTTGAGTGGGTTTGGTGGGATTGGGCGTTTGCGGATACCTGCAGAAAAAGTTGCAGATATTGCTTGTCAGCAATTATTGCAGTTTCATCACACCGGCGCACCAGTAGATGAACATTTGGCAGATCAGTTATTGTTACCTGCCGCTTTAGCATCACAAAAAAGTCAATATCGAGTGGCAGAGATTAGCACCCATTTGACTACGAATGCGGCAATCATTGAGCAATTTGGGCTAGCAAAGGTGATGGTAGATGAAGCAGAGAAGATAGTAACAGTGATGCCTGTGACAAAATGAGACTTGGTACTATCACTATAGTACTAAAAAATGCTACAGTGCTATAAAGCACTACCTTAAGCAATAATACTAATCTTGTGATCCGCTCTACCTTAAACCAAAGACTCCAAGACTTAGCAGATAACGTTAACAAAGACATCAAGCTTCTTAAGGAATTCGAGGATGTACTCCGCTACGAAACTAATCCTCGTGTTAAAGCTGGATATCGCCAAGATATTGAGCAGTTAAGGGAGTCAGCAACGGGCTACCAGCAGGAATATGATGAACTTCAAAAACAGATAGCTGCTGGTGAACCGCTTGCAAAGATGCAGACCTTGGAAAGTCAGTTGCATCAGATGGATTCCAAGTTGAATCTTTTGTTGAGTGGTCAAAATGCTATCTCTCAAAACATAAATCAAATGCAGCAATCATTATTAAATCGATATGATGCTGCTGAAAAAGTCATGATTGTATCAATAGTAGAGCAGCTTACCCAGTCTCAATTAGCTGTGACTCAAACCCTACTGGACGCACTAGAAGCTAATCAGTTGTCGGAGCCAGAAATATACCAGATGCTGGCAGTATTAGAGGAGCGTATACCTTCTCTACCTCCCAGTCAGGCAGCGATCGCTGAAATTATTAAAGCACCTGAACTGGATGCCAAGCATAAACTGAAAGTTACTCTTCCTATAGTTCCTTTTCTAATAGATTATGAAGGTGAATTGGAATTAGGAAGTGGTTTGAATATAAAATCAGCCTGGGAAAATTTAGTATCCAAGCTACGGAAGAAGTAAATAATGGATCTCCGTCAACATCTTGAACAACAATGTAGCGAAGATTTTAAGCTGCTCAAAGAACTAGAAAATAGGCTACGTTCAGAAGAAGATCCACGTCGTAAGCTTAGGTTGAATGATGATATAGAAGAGATAAAGCAGAAAATTCGCGATCGTGAAGCAGAGATAAAATCCCTAGATATTTCTTCTTCTCTTGTTTTTCCTCCTTCAGAATTACCAACAAAAGAATTTAGTGCCCAGAATTTACTCAAGAATAAATCTTCAGCCAAAAATAACTTTATGTCGGTGCAACCTGATCAAGCTATCGACGTGTTTTTCTCTTATGCTCATGAAGATGAAAAGCTCCGAGATAAACTAGAACAACACCTAAGTAGTTTGAAACGAGAAAGAGTGATTACAGGATGGCATGATCGCAAAATAGGAGCAGGAAAAGAATGGCAAAATGAGATAGACAAACACTTAAATACATCTCAAATTATTTTGCTGCTTATAAGTGAAAATTTTATGGCTTCAGATTATTGCTGGGATGTTGAAGTGAAACGCGCAATGGAGCTTCATGAACTTCAAGAAGCCAGAGTTATACCTATAATTCTCGACTTTGTAGATTGGAAAAATGCACCATTCGGAAGACTTCAACACCTGCCCAAAGGCAATAGACCTGTGAAGAAGTGGGGAAATCGTAATGATGCATTTTACAATGTTGCTCAAGGTATTCGGATAGTTGCAAAGGAACTTACAGAATAACTATAAAAACATCACTGTTAATACTGCATCATAAGAACTGGATAAATTACCAGAATCTTCAAAAAATAATGAAACAGACTAAGTAATACTTGATTTAAAGTAACAAGTGCTGATATCAATGCCAGCTACTAAATCTATCGAAGTTTTATATTGCTGTTCTGACTCCAACAAGGATGAACAAATGCGGCAAGAACTGGAGAAGCACCTCAGTTTTTTGGCGCGAGAAGGAGTGATTACAGGATGGCACAAAGACATGATCAGCCCAGGAAAAGATTGGGAAAGTGAGATTGATAACCACATCAAGAGTGCTGACATAATTTTGGTGTTAATTAGTTCAGACTTTATAGCTTCTGATTATCACTGGGATGTTTTTGCAAAACAAGCTATGGAACGTCATAGAACTAAAACAGCCCGTGTTATTGCTATTTTGCTCCGTCCAGTCGATGATTATTGGAAGGTCGCATTCCCGAAAGTTAAAATTTTGCCATCAGGTGAAAAACCAGTAACTGAATGGAAACCCTATGACAAAGCTTTTAGAAATATTACTAAAGGTATTCGAGAAGTCGCCGAGGAAATTACTGATTCTAACTTCCCTATAAAAAAAAGTCTTCGGCAGATTTGGACAGCTATAATACTTATTTCAAAATTTGCTGTAAATGCCTGTATATATGTTTTGGGAGTAGGTTTTTCTTCCTTATTTAGGACATCCAAGTTTCGTCGGCGGCATAAGATAAGCAGAATTCCTGTTAGAATTGTTCTTAGCATTGTATCTGTTACTGTGCTTATGCATCTCATTCCTCAACTACTTGATCTATCAGGAATTACTTCATCAAAAACTAAGAAAACTCTAAAATCATCGCAAAAAGTAAATCATACTGGCTGGATATGGTTAGGTATGGTTAATAATACTTCAGGTGGCTTATCTGTTGGTAAGCGACTTATTAAACCTTCAAATACTGACTTGTCTCCTAGTATTGATCCTCCAATTGTTCCGTCACCAGGAGCAGTCGTAACTGTTAAATACAAGGTGAATCTAAGGAAGGAAAAATTTTTGTTGACAGAGCCGCTTGTTGAACTTCAACCGGGAGAAAAACTAATCATAATCAAAGTAGAGCCTTTAGAAAAGGCTAGTCAAAGTTCCGCAAATATTAAATTGAGAGCGCAAGTTCGTAAATGTAATCAAACTTGTAATAGATGACAATCAGGCTACTACAGTGTGTTCTTGCTGCCAAACTCAAAGTTGCTTGGGAGTCAAAACCATTTAGGGATATGCGGGTTAATAGTGTCCCAACCAGCCGGGTTTCGACTACGCGGTAGTTGAGCGTAGTCGAAACTCAACCCTCAGCCATCGAGAGTTGAGCGCAGTCGAAACTCGGTTTACTGGTACTTTATTTTCATGCAATTCCCTTATCAATAGATGCCTCATTAACTCTGATTGAGGTCAAACCTACTGTTAGTCTGGCAAATGCCAAAACCATTGTAAATCAGTCTCTAGGTAAGCAATATTTACACCCTAACCTTGTCACGGTGTGGCTTTTACCGAGGCTAGGAATTTTTTTGTAAATTCTACTTGACAATTTGTAACAAAATTGTTAAGTTTATTTACATAAGTTAACAAGCAAAAAATAACAAATTTTGTATCCCAACAATAACAAGCAAAAAATTGTCAACAGCAGAGTGACTGAACCCCAAGTCTACTGTGCTGTTTGCTCTTCAACTGAGCCACAAAGCACCGATCCTTTACAAGGCGTAGTCTTAGCTGTGTTGGTTACTGCTCTAACTTTGTTTGTTTTGAGCGTTAACTAAAATTTTCACTTTCAAATCGCTGTATCTAAATCGTCATTCAAACTTCTCCCATCAGCCTCGGTTCGCACCCGGGGTTTTTTTGTATATTTTTAAGAATTCAGGAGTCAGGGAGTCGGGAGTGAAAGAGTATTTGGTAAACTTACTTTCAATCGCTTAAACATCGCGGCTCGTGCTTGTGCAGCTAAACTGTCTTCTAAGGGTGTCAAGGTAATTGCTTGTTGATATTTGAGACGCAATGCTGTTTGAATTAACCAGTCAGCGACAAAGGGATTTTTCGGTAACAGTGGCCCGTGGGAATAGGTAGCGATCGCATTCTGATAAAATGCTCCTTCTGTCCCATCTTCACCATTATTGCCTAAGCCATACACTACACGCCCCAATGCTTCCACCTTCCCTAGCTTAGTGCGTCCACCATGATTTTCAAAGCCAACTAGATAGGGTTTGCTACCTGTCATGGCTTCCAGTTCCTGCGCTAGACGGGAGGCTGTAACTTCAATTACCAAATTACCAATGCAGCGCTTAGTATTTTCACCAGGATGGATGGAGACTAAATCAAGTATTCCCAATCCCTCAATTCTTTGTCCTAGTCCTGGTTCATAATAGTGTCCTAATAATTGGGGTGAACCGCAGGTAAAGACTCCTGGTGTACCATTTTCGATTTTTTCTCGCATAGCATCGGCTTTCGCGCCTTGCAAATCCCGCATGACAATTTCTTGCTGGCGGTCTTGTGCGCCACCGCCAACTATGATATCTACTGATTTAATATCTGCGGCTGTGGCATTTTGATCTAAAGGTAAGACTTTGACATTATACCCCCGCCACTGAGCGCGACGTTCTATAGTAATCACATTACCGCGATCGCCATAGGTACTCATCAGCGTCGGATATAGCCAACCAATCGTCATCTCAAATTGTTGATAACTCATAACTCCTCACTTAATATTTGATAATTTATAACTTTTTTCTCTCTATGGTTGCAGAATCCGGTACATAGGTTGTCGGTTTTCAGTATTTTACGTCACAGTTTTGTGATTCTTAGACAGCCATAATCTCCACAGGTAACTGTAAATTTACTAAATACTGAGTAAACAGGTACACTGTTTTGGTTAAAATTTCTGAAAAAGTTAACTTTGTTTAACTAACCGATACATTGTTCTTTAAATGGGGATTATATGCAAGCGATTGAAGCTCCCAATTTGACGGTAATTGCGTTTGAAAATGCAGTTCCTATTTCTCAACTACCTCCTGTATGGCAAGATATTGTCAAGGGAGTGGCAAATGTCGGCATCTGCGATCCACAGAGTTATGTTGAGATGGCACAGTTGTTTCAATACAAGTTGGAACAGGGAGATGTTGACTTATTTAACGAACGTCCAGAACTAGAATATCTTAAACCGTCATTTTCTCAGCTATTTGGAAAGTTAGCCTGGGAAACCTTGGAGTTTTACGGTTATGACTTTATCAAGAGCAGCTATCCAGATTTTGCAGCATTGCTTCAAGATGTAGAATCAAAGGGAGCAGAGTATGCAAATGAAGTTAAAGTAGCTCGGATAGGGATGGAACTTTTCCAAGAATTTGGATATGAACTACCAGCTAGTTTTTATCATGTCCATCTAGCACCAATTTATCGGGATCATGTATTTGAAGAACGCGCTTTAAGATTTGATAAGCGTGATATCAAACACAAGCGTTCTTGGGATGCGATATTGCACGCAGGTAAGGTTTTTGCAATGCAAATGAAGGTGCAAAGCATCGCCTCTAAATATGGTTTTACTTATCAACATGGTTGCGGTTGCAATTCTCACCTATCTTCTATTGATGCATCTCGCGGGGTATTTGAATATGAATTCAGTCCCGAAAAGCGTCAACGGTGGTTGAGAAGTTTTATCTGGACTGCTTGGTATGAATATGCTTTCTTTCCTATTGTCCCGAATACTAGTTATTTAGTTTAGAGAGGGAGATGAGGGAGTCAGGGAGTCAGAGAGTAAGGGAGTCAGGGAGATTATAAAAAGCTTCCCAATTCCCTAGTCCCCAGTCCCCAGTCCCTAGTCCCCATTCCCTAAAGAATTTTTCGTCCAGTGAGGATTTCTCGCACTTCTAGCATGGCTGAATAGGTGGGGAGGATGTGTAGGGTTTCGTTTTCTGGTGTATGCTCTAATGCTGTAGCGATCGCCTGTCCTAAATCTGACTCTACAATTAAGTTGAGTTGAGATTCGGCTACTTTCTCACTATAGCGGAGACGGAGGGCTAAATCATAAACGCGATCGCCACTGACTACTAAGGTTCCTCCCCGTTCCACTAATTTCTCGGTATCGACATCCCAAATCCAGGATACATCAGTGCCGTCGGGAGTGCGATCGTTCAAAACTAGTAATGTGGTTTTATCGGTACTTTGAGTTACCACCCGAATGGTTTCATTTGTCCCCACCGGATTTTTTGATAACAAAATTCTAACTTTTTTGCCATTAATTATTAAATCTTCCGCACGACCGAAAGCAGCTTGAAAGTTGTTAATACTATCACGGATACTAGCTTCATCAACTCCCAATTCTTTGGCAGCGGTTGCAGCAGCTAAGGTATTATATTTGTTATACAAACCAACCAGAATTTGTTGCCATTCCCTACTTTCCAAGGCTGGTTGACTTTTACTAAAGCCACAACTAGGACAAGTAAAATCTCCTAAATGAGACAAGTAAACGCCTTTGTAATCTAGAGAATGTCCGCATTTGGGACAATAAATGGAATCAACGGCGTGAGGAATGGCTTCTAGATAATGTTCTGGTTCATTCAATCCAAAAAATAACACTCGTTGCGGTAACTGCTGACCAAGATAAGATAAAGTCGGGTCATCAGCATTAGGAATAACTACTGTCTCTGTAGGTAGAGTAGAAATTACCTTTGTCCAACGTTTACTAATAGTATCTACTTCGCCATACCTATCAAGTTGGTCGCGAAACAAATTTAAACAAAGAATAATTTTTGGCTGGAGTGATGCCAATACCTTCGGTACAATATTCTCATCCACTTCCAAAATGGCATAATCAACATCAAGCGTTCCCACCAAGTTGGTGCTTTCTAACAGCGCTGTCATCAAGCCATTTTCCAGATTTGCGCCTGTAGCATTATGAGCAATCCGGTAGCCTTTCCGTTCTAGAATCGTTTTGAGAAGCAGCGATGTTGTAGTTTTGCCGTTAGTACCAGCAATCAGAATTACCCCATTTTTCACCTGCTGACTCAATAATTGTAGTAGTCGGGGTTCGATGCGACGAGCAATTGAGCCTGGTAACACACTAGCAGCACCCAGGCGGAGCGACTGTACTACAAAAGTCACACTTTTTGCTACCGATACCGCCAAACCAAGCCGCAGTCTATCTATAGATTTTATTTTATTTCCCACATCCATATCCTACCCGAAACAGTTATCAGTTATCAGTTATCAGTTATCAGCCAGAGTCTCTCACGAATATTGGTTACTGAAGCGAGCTACAGTCGGGATTTAACCCCCACTAAAACACTGATAACTGTTCACTGATTTAAATTAATCCTGTGAGTTTAGCGAATCCTTGCTAAAAAAGCCAGCCATGACACTCACAAAGAATTATGGACAAAAACACCGTCCACTTTCGAGAGATAATCCAGTAGGCGTTATCTTAAAAAATAGTGCATGAACCTAATCATATATCCAGCGCTGTTTGCTGCATTCAGTACAAACTTACAAATAATAGTTTTAAAGGTTTCTTTTTATGAATGACATAAAGTTGCTTTTTTTACAAAAAAAACCTGACTGGCTACGACTGGTTTCTCAAATCCTCATCCTGCTGATTTGCTTGTTGACTATCAACATCCAACCTGCACACGCAGGTATTAAAGATGACCTTTATGATGGCAACATTTTCGTGGTTTATGCTGGTAACGGTTCGTTAGTTCCTCCCAGAGAGACATTAGCACAGGCTTTAACGGAACATAAACCTATATTTTTGGCTTTTTACTTAGATGACAGCAGAGATTCTAAAGAATTTGCGATTTCCATTTCCCGGGTACAGGAATTCTACGGTAAGGTAGTCGAGATTATCCCGATGAACCTGGATACTGTCCCCACCAAACAAACCTATGAACCCACAGAACCAGGATATTATTACAATGGTGGTGTTCCTCAAGTTGTAGTCTTTAATCAGTCAGGTCAGGTAGTCTTGAATCAGAAAGGTCAAGTACCCTTTGAAGCGATCGACGATAAATTTCGAGAAATGTTTAATTTATCACCTCGTACTGAAACAGCACAGTTAAAGCGTCGTGCCTTCAATGAGTTCAGCAGTGAACTAAGTAAGTAACTTTCAGGGTAGACCAATTTGGTCTGCCCTAGTTTTTCGTGACATCTAATACTGCATTCCCAATTATATCAAGAGATAATTTGAATAACTATCATCTGACAAAGAGTTAGGAGCTAGTTCATAGTTCAAAACTAATGACGAATAGAGTGTCTTCTGATGTCAAAAGTTTACACTACCGAGGAGCTAATCCAAATTTTAGCAGCCGAGCGTCAAGCTTGTCTTAAAGGGGAACGTCTGAAGTTAGAAGTGACAGTCTCTGGTAATCCTTTAATTGACCAGTTTATCAGAACAGACGGGCTGCAAAAATTTACCGCCTACCAAGACTTTAAAGCTGCCATTCACAACTATCAGCAAGAAAATTATATTTCTGGCTTGATTTTACATGAAATAAGTGTCAAAGGTCAAACTTTGCGCTATCCCAAAGTTGATAGTGAGTTAGTTGCCTTAAAGAGTGACTTGGAGACATTAAAGGCTGCAAAAAACAATATCTTAGAATTTTGGTATAAAGTCACTGGAGAAATGGACTTATATCTAAGTTTTAATAATAGCAAACAATACCAACAGATTATCACATCAGATGTTGAGAGAATTGCTCAAAGAACAGAATGGGCTAGTTTATGGAAATGGGAGAATTCTAACTTTTTAGAAATTATCTTGCAGTTAGGATGGGGTCAACCAGAAGAAGCCTATTACAAACGAGGTAGACCACATTCAGGTAGTGAGTATATTCATGCAGTGAATCCAGGTAATCGACCTATTGGTTGACATTGGTGTGAATTATATTCACCTCCATACGTGTCAACTTAAGACCTGGCGAATAGAATTCGCAGCTATACAAACAAAGTCCGCCTGCGCGGACTAAGAGCGGGTTTTGCCTGTGTAGCTGCGGTTTATAACCACCCTATTAACATTAAGTTGACTTTAAAAAGTATTTGGAGACAGGCTCAATTAGAGGAAGACTAATGCGTTATACAGTTGTGATTGAAAAGGGAGCTATGGTGCTTATATACCTGATTTACCAGGTTGTGTAGCTGTTGGTGAAACATTGGAAGAAGTAAAAGCACTAATTGCAGAAGCTATCGAATTTCATATAGAGGGAATGCTGGAACAAGGATTACCCATTCCTAAACCTACAAGCATCGCTCATGAAGTTGAAGTTTTAAAATAAGATAGTAATCTCCTTGAGGAACTTGTTTTTCTTCTGGATTTCCTGAGTTAGACTTTTTACTCTTCTTCGACAAGACCAAACTCCTGACGCAGATCATCTATTGTTCGAGGCTGAAATGTACGTGCTTTGGCACGTTCTATAGCTGCTAAAAGCCGCGCTGCATTCTCAGGAGACTGGAATAAATATGCTGTCTCCAAGATGCTATTAAGTTCGGCGGTAGGAATTACAGATACACTTTCCGCACCCTCACGATTGACAATTACAGGTTCCCGGCTTGTAATCACCGCTTCGTAAATTTTGTCAAAATTGTTGCAGGCTTCAGTGTAATTTGTTTGGTTAGGCATATTGTTCCCTCAATATATGTATTCTTTCATAATTTTATTTCTGATGTAAATGCGATCGCTTTAACGATCAGGTAGGCGGCTAATACAGGGTGGTCATATCCCCGACTTCCTTGGAGAAGTCGAAGATCTCGCAGCACTGCAAAATTAATGTGGTGGAGTACTAGTAGTTCATGTCATTAATTTTGATGGGTTAGTTTGTCATCAAAACTTTTGGGACAGACCACTAGTTTACTTTAGTAAACTTTGCCTATTAGTCTGGGAATTCATTCCCAGGCGGGTAGGTAAGCCGTGCAATAAGCCATCTGTGAAGTTCTTACCTGCAGATCCCCAGAATTCTATTCTACGGACACTCCTCACTCACCCAGGTAAATTATCAAACACCTGCTCAACTAACTCCTTAGTCTTCGCTTCCAGACGCAACCAATCCACCTCGCCTACGTCGTCTATTAAACTAGTATCGATATCAGCCGCCTCATGCTCTGAGGTGTAATCAAGAAAACACACTTGATAACACAGTTCCCACAAATCCACGCTGACTTCTTGCCCTTGACGCTGTAGAAGCAAATGATATCCTGGATGGGGCATTGGCAGACGAGTGAGAGTCTCTCTGATTTCATCAGCTTGTTGCGGTGTGGCTGTTTCCATTTCTTGCAACAGCCGAGTGACGATCGCTTTCGTTTCATCTGTGATACTAGCAGGCCAAACTAGTACATCATGATAAGTTCCCTTCCAGGAGGATACATCCAGGTGCTTGCGAATATTATCGACCACGCGAATGAAAGCAGGTTGCATGAGGAGTTCAGCTTGCTGCCATGCAACTGAGTTGTTTATTTTAGGTGGCATTGGTAATCAAAAAGATATTGAAAAGAAAATTAACAATCTTGGGTTTATAAAAAAACTGCGTATTTTGTCCAAATCTTTTCTCAAGATAGCGGATTTCATGGAGGAAAATTTGGAGATATTGATTACTATCGGAAAATTTAGGTGTTAACACTGGGGAGGGAATATGATAGGCAAGTTACTAGACCATCGTTACCAAATAATTAGAGTCCTGGCTACGGGAGGATTTGGTCAAACCTACATTGCCGAAGATACTAGACGGCCAGGAAACCCCACCTGCGTTGTTAAGCACCTCAAACCCGCCAGTTCTGACCCCAGAGTATTCGAGACAGCCAAGCGTCTATTCCACAGTGAAGCCGAAACTTTAGAGCATTTGGGAAACCACAGTCAAATACCCAGGCTTTTGGCTTACTTTGACGAAAACCAAGAATTCTACTTAGTGCAAGAATTTATTGAAGGCCAGACACTCGGTGAGGAGCTTTCCCCCGGTAAGCGTTGGAGTGAAAACCAAGTCATCCAACTGTTGCAAGAAGTACTAAGTATTTTAGAATTTGTGCATGGACAAGGTGTGATTCACCGTGACATCAAGCCAGATAATATCATCCGCCGCACTGCTGACAATAAGTTAGTTTTAGTAGACTTTGGTGCTGTCAAACAACTGCGAAATCCAATGGTGACAGTTAGTGGACAGCCTACAGCCACAGTAGTCATTGGCACTCCGGGCTATATGCCTACAGAACAAGGACAAGGCAAACCCCGCCCCAATAGTGATATCTATTCCCTAGGAATCATTGCCATTCAGGCGCTAACAGGAGTAGCAGCAGCGCAACTGCAAGAAGACCAAGATACAGGTGAAATCATTTGGCAGCATTTAGTATCCGTCAACTCTCGGTTAGCAGCAGTATTAACCAAGATGGTGCGGTATCACTTCAAAGACCGCTACCAAAGCGCTGCAGAAGCACTGCAAGCATCTACAGAGGTGTTGAATCCTGTCTCGACAGTTTCTACGGGACAAAAATACTCGAAAATTTCCAGCTACAAACCAAGCCCCAGTTCAACTCAAGTATCTCGCCAGCAAACGATCGCCGTCGCACCAGTCAATCCAGTTGTTGCTAAACCTCCTGCACGTCAAGAGTCTAATAAATCTGATCCATTGCCTTTATTTGTTGGTTTATTATTAGCAGGTGGTGCGGCTGCGTTAGTTTCCAATGTTTATCCGAATGTGAAAAATTTAGCAGCCAATTTAACTAGTGGCGATCTAGTCTTAGGAAATAAATGTTCAGCTGTTGTTTTAGGTAATTCCAATATCCGTTCTGAACCTAGTTCAGTTAATTCTGATAATGTTGTGCAAACGGTTGCCAATGACACTAAGTTTGAAGTAACTGGCAAACAAACAAAACGAGGTTGGATCGAAATTAAACGGAATTCGGGAAAATTGGCTTGGGCACACTCAGATGTGATTACTAATAAAGAACAATTAGATTCTTGCCTACAAGAAAAAGGCATTGCCATTAAGACAGTAGATGATAGTAGCTTGATTGCATCTCGACCCCAGCCCAAACTAAAACCAAAATCCAGCAATGTAGCGACTCCAACTGCTAAAAAATCAGAACCATTTACTTCAGAACCCTTTATTTCTAGTTCGGAAAAATCCCAGCCTGTTGATAACAGTAAAGATGTTTTAGAAAAAGCCAAACAGAAGTATGAATCGGGAGATTTGCCAGGAGCGATCGCCCTACTGAAATCTATTCCTGGAAACGCTGCTTCTGGTTTCAAAGAAACAACCATCATGATTGCTCAATGGCAACAAGATTGGGCTAAAGCAGACGCTCTATTTAATGAGATCAACACAGCAATTGATCGAGGTGAATGGGATAAAGTTTTAGCATATAGAGATAATCCCGAAAAGTTACCCAATATTAAATACTGGCAAAAGAAATTGGAGCCATTGTTTAAACAAGCGGCTGAAAACATAGCCAAACAGGCGCTTCCTCAAAAAGATAACCAAGATAATCAGAGTAATCCTGACAAAGAACCACCTAATACTCCAGATAATGCCACTCCTGAAGAAAGTCCAGCAAAAAATTTATAAGTTTTCCGTCAATTTTATGAAAAATGACTGTCTTGCATTCTCCTAATCAATTCGTTTACAATACGAGAGTTCACTTGTGACTTTCAGTGATAAGTTAATCAAAATGCCAATTAACTGGCGTGAACACGTTGTGAGTAGTTCAGATATCCTGCGAGGTAAGCCAAGGATTCAGGGAACGCGCATTCCAGTCAGCCTGATTTTGGGCTATTTAGCTACTGGTAAAACTCATGATCAGATTCTTCAAGAGTTTCCAGATTTACAACAAGACCAGATATTGGCATGTCTCGATTATGCGCGTGATTTGGCAAATTTTGAGACGGTTGCATCGTGAGCTTAACGTTTTTTATGGATCAATGCGTCCCGGCTTCCATTGGGAAGTTTTTGCAGGATAGCGGTTTTGATGTGTTGATTTTAAAAGACTACATTCCCATCGAGTCTCCTGATGAAATTGTGATTGCCAAAGCCCAAGAATTGGGTGCAATTTTAGTTTCGCTAAATGGAGATTTTGCTGACATTGTGACCTATTCTCCTGCTAATTATCGAGGTATTATTTCGATCCAACTTCGGAATCATCCAGAAATCATTCCTCTATTGATGCAGAGGTTAGTTGATTATTTGTCTAACCACAGTGATATGGAATATTATCAAGGCAAGTTGTTCATCGTTGAAGTAAATAGAATTCGTATACGAGAGTAACGTTATTAATTGATTTTGACGCGGAAACTCACAGAGCCAGATTGTCCACTAGAGATATTCCCCAACTTCACAATCACCGTACCGTTAGGATTATTGCGATTCTCACAAACACCACTTTCAGGAACTTGTTCTAAGGATGTCAAAGGGGAGAAAAATCTTCCTTGATTCCCATCAACACCATTTCCAGTCACAGAAATACTATTATTTACATAAGCTGTTCCTGCCGGAATTAAGTCACAGACGTTGAGATTTTCCAGCGACTGACCAGCGCGGAAATAGATTGTATACTCTATTTCATCACCACTTACTAAAGGCTTCAATAGCTCATACTGACCAAGGGGAGTTATTCCTATACTATTATCATTTTGATCATTGGGATCATCGATAAAAGCGTTGTATTGGATGCGCTGACCATTTGTTTTCAAAACTGCTGTAATTCGTTTGACTAATTGCAAACTAACTCCGTTAGAACTCGCATTACCAGCCGCAAAACCAAAGTCAACGTTGTTATCATCGGGTTCAGCTTCAGTTAAGTTTGCTGACAAAATAGTCTTGGTAGTTGGACTAAAGTTGTTAGGTTGAGTGACCTCAACGGTGTAGTTACCGAGTGGTAAACCGGTAAAGCTATAGTTACCGTTGCTATTAGTGGTAGTAGTTGCAACTATCTGACCGTTGGCATTTTTAAGCGTCAGTTGGACATTGGGTAGACCTATATCTCCGGAGTTGGATAGGCTATCGTTATTTTTATCGTTAAAGACAAAATCACCGATAGAACCTCCAAGCGATCGCCTGAAGCCAAAGTCAACATTCGTCAGCGATTGACTTGTTTGCAGATTCACATCTATTCGCGGACTACCGGTGGTAATTTGCGGGAAGTTCACAGGAGGGTTGACTGTAACTCTGTAGTTACCATCTGGAAGGTTATTGAAATTATAAATACCGTTGTTATTGGTTGTGGTTGTGCGAGTGGTGTCGTCACCATTACCCAATATGCCATCAGTCCCTGGAAGAGTTAGAGTCAGAACGACATTGGGAATTCCCGGTTCACCTCCATCTTGAACACCGTTACCATTGCGATCGCTAAACACTGTATCACCGATAGAACTACCACCTGTAGAAGTATTTGGACGGAAGCCAAAGTCAGCGTGTTCAAGGTTTTGACCAGATTCGAGATTGATCTGAAAAGGGTTAGTACGAGTAGTCAGAACCTTACCGTGAGGAACATCAGATCGCACCTGATAAGTACCTGGTGACAGATCAGAAAAGCTATATTTCCCATGACTATCAGTCGTCGTAGTCTGCGTACTACCATCAGGAAGTGTCAAAGTGATATTGATGTGAGGAACTCCCGGTTCGTGATTGTCTTGAATACCGTTACCATTGTCATCCCGAAAAACAGTATCACCAATTGAACTTGTAGGGGCGCAAATAGTTTTGATTTTGCTAACTCCATTCGCAGTTTTAAAAGGTAATTTACCTCTATTGAAAGCTACTGGCTTTGTCCCAGATGGACAATCTGTAGCCAACACCTTTCTCCCTGATATAAATACTTGCGGTATGATAAACAACAGTGTCAAAAAAATGCTTTGAAAAGCTGGTAGATGCTGAAAAAAGGGTGTCATGGCTTGTTTCCCATACTAATTTGAATGAAAAAAGACATGCCGAAATCAGCCAGTAGTGCATTAGCAAAACAGGCTACAGTCATCAGTTAACAGTTATCAGGTTGAATTGTTTCTTACCTTCTACCTCGACTAGGTTCTATTTGTAAGTCTTGTTCTTGTCCTTCGATGATGATTTCAATACCTCTGATATCCTTGAAGATAATTTCAGCGCGGCGATCGCGTGCGTAATCTATGCGATCGCTACCATCACTCACACGCTGACTTTCACCCAAAGAGCGGATAGTCATCCGTTCTGGGGCAACACCTTGACGTAAAAGGTAATTTCTCGTAGCTAATGCCCGTCGTCTGCCCAATGCCAAGTTATAGTCATCACTAGCACGAGGGTCAGTGTGACCTTGAATTTCGATGACAATGAAAGGATATTGCCGCAATACTTGCGCCACCCGATCAAGCACGATCGCACTAGCAGGACTAATGAAAGATTTATCTAGAGCAAAGTGAACATTGCGTGGTACTTGTAACCTTAATGGTGTCGGTGGTATTTCGATCTGGACAGGTGGTACTAGTGTTGGCGGTGGTACAGGTCGTGATGTACATTGAGGTACGATAATGGGGTTTGTGTTGGGAGATGGAGAGAGATTAGGGAGAGTGCCTTTAGCACCAATGATTGAGCCAAAAGCGGGTTCAGACGTGCCATATTTGGGATCAGTTGCGATCGCACTGACGACATCCCCCACCTGCAAATTCTCCACGGTAAAACTAAAATTCCCCTTCGCATCCACAGGTGCAGTCGCTAATGGTTGACTCAGCGCCCCATAACCTGATTCATAAAGTGCTTGCTTACCTTTTTGATAATCCCCCAGGCGATAAATTGTCACCTCGGAACCAGGATCAGCTTTACCCTGTAAAGTCACCCCATTTCCACTTGGTACAAACTCCCGCGCCGTGAATTCTGGGGCATTAATCGCACCGTTACCAGTTTCTAGGCGGCGATTAGGAGAATTGCGTGGAGGATTCGGCCCATCTCCCCGTTGCCAGTCGCTGACATCCAAATTACCTTGAGTATTGAGGTCAATACTTAATCCCTCCAACGCTGCAAAGGTATTATTTTGAATAGTATTGCGTTGACTTTGCTGGAAAGCTGACACCACCACCCCAGGCCCAGTCTGATGCGTAATTTGATTACCAGTTACTTGATGGTTACTACCCGTCAGATAAACTGCAGCCCGCCGCAAACGTCTACCATTGTAGATAATGCGGTTATCTCGGATTTGCACATCACCTTCAGGTTTAAAGAGATACACACCAGCCCCATCATTGGCACAAATCAAATTGCCAGTAATTTGAGAATTGCCAACTATACCTTCTACACGCAAGGCGTCGGGCATCCCCGCAATCCCATTACCCACGATGATGTTTTCCTGTACCAGCGTATTTTCACCTTTTACCGAAGTAATAATTGCACTGCCATCGTGGTAATAAATCCGGTTGCGGCGAATTTTTGCCCCTTGAGCGTTAAAAACATAAACCCCAAAAGCCGATGTTTGCGCTGGCATTTTTTCATCAATGGTTAGCCCTAACCAGTTGTTTTCAATGACAACATTTTTCGGTGGCACATCCTTTTGATTATTGTTAGGCGGCATACTATGGGCAATGACAATATCTCCAGGGGGTGTGGTGAGGGTTGTTGGTTTAGGAACACCATCGTAGACTAGGAGATTGCCCAACTGTTGCTTAATCGGTTCAGCATTGAAACCATAGAGGTTTAAACCACGAATAGTTGTGCGATCGCTAACCACAGTCAAGCCGCGAATTACCTCTTGGTTGGGTGCAGCAGTGATTGTCACCACAGGAACAGGAATCGCAATTTCCGCTGTGGCTGACTCAGACTCTTTATATCCAGGCTGAGTAGAACCATCTATCACTAATCCTGGACTGGCCAAAGCTGGTAGTTCTTTTTGTAAAAAGATAGTAGTTGCATTTGCAGGCAGATTAAACTCAATGCGAGAGCTAATATCAGTTAAAGGTTGCACCAGCGCTTTTTCTGCACTGCTGAGTTGTGCCACCGATAACGTACCATTCACCAGCTGAATAGCTTCCCGCAAAGTTAGCTGATCGTCGGGCTGTACAGCATCTTGGTTGCTGTTCACCACTACCCGCAAAGGTGAAGATGGGAGGATAGAGGGGAGTTGTGAAATTTTCTGCTTGTTGATCTCCGCGACTGAATGCAACTGCATAGGTGTCTGACTAAACGCAACCTCAGATCCTAAGAGGCACAAGGTAAAAGGCAAAAAGTAAAAAATTGGATTTTGATAACTTTTTAATTGTTTCGCTTTTTCCCCAAACTGAACATCACCTAGCCAACAAACTTGTAAATTAAACATTACTCACTCCCATACACCTTTGAACCTGCATTTGTATACTACTTGAACGCTTGTGGCTTTCTGAAGTGGTTAACTAGTTAATGAAGAAGCTATGCAAAAACTTTATTAAAACATCATTTTTTTATGCCCTTTTTATGTTACTGAAACATTAGTTTCATCACTCATGGATTGATCTGAGCCGATTTATCCCTATCTTTTAGTGATTGCACCAAAGACTCACGCTGCTGAGGGGGAGAAGGCTTCTGCAAACCAAAACCACCCAAAAGCTCATTCAACTTCAAAGAAATATTCAGATAAAAACCCCCAGCAGAACGATAACCAGAAAAATCGCGGTCATCCACACCGCCAAAACCATAACCCAAACCCACCCGCAAATCCGGAGTCAAATAATAACCCCCCTCCAGCGCCAAACCCAACTCCTGATAATCAGTCCCCCCATTAGAAACCTGACCAATCCAGCGACCCTCAACAGCCAAATCAGTCCGATAACCCAACCTGTAAGTCGCCCGCAACTGCGCCAAATTCACCGACGCATCATATCTATCCCCAGCCAAAAAAGTCACCCCATTCCGCAGCGCATACTTACCATAAAACTCCCAGCGCCAAGAAGGAGCATAAATCGCCTCCGCCGAAAACACGCTTCCAGTGGCTGTCGCACCAGACAACTGCGCCTCCGGAATCGAATCAAAATTTTGCCGCCACTCATACTTCAACAGCGCATTCAACCTATCATCATTCGGGTCACGATAAGCCAAACCAATCTTCAGATTCGCCGTATCCCCCAACTGCTGAAACCGCACCCCAGACACATCCAAACTACTCGTCGGCAAAAACACATTCGCCTCCCCCGCCTGTTGATAACGCACCAACGCCGTCAGCGCCCTAGACACCTTCCCCGCAGCCGAAGCCGTAATCACCAAATTATTCCCCTCATCCCCATCCCGATACTCAAACCTAGTACTCGCCTGAAAATTCGGATTATCCGTATACTCCAACCCCAAACTATAAACCGCACCCGAAAATAGCCCCAAAGTTGAAGCCGTTTGTCCCACCGCATAATACTGCCCAAACTGCGACCCCTGAGCCGTCCCATTAAAAATATTCTTAAACACATACTCATACCCCACATTCACCCGCAAACCCGGCGCCACCGCCCAACGATGACTCAGTCCCACCGCCCCCTGACCCTGTAAACCATTAAACGCCGACAGCACCGCATAGCGACCAGTCAAACTCGTATCCTCCGACAACTTCCTGTCCAAAATCGTCTCCAACGTCGTCAGCGAATTCCCCGGCACCAAACTACTATCATCAAAAAACTGGTGCGCCAGGCGCAACTTCACACCCGGATAAGCCTGCCAATCCAAGCCCAAGGTCGTGCGATTCGGATACAACGGGTCACTCCCACCCAAATTCAACTCATTTTGCCCCTGAAACGTCAACGACTTGGTAATCGGCAACTTCAGCCGCGACACCAACTGTGACGCCTCCCCACTCAAACTATTACTCACACGGTCTGACCGCGCCCGATTCACATACTCCAAACTCACATCCGCTAGACCCAATTGCTGCAAAATCCCCGCCCGAAAAGTCTTGAGCGTATTATTCACCGTCTGTCCGGGACGGGTTTGGGGTTGGGGGTCAAATAAGTCAAAAAAGTCTGTCACCCCAGTCGCACTTGTGCCATAATTCTCTTCCTGGTCGTATGCTACACTCACACTCGTCGTCGGCGTCACCTTCGCCAATAACGACGCTCCATAACGAGTTTGTCCTGGGGCAAAACTGACTGTAGAATTATTGGCGAAATTTGGTTCGACTGCCCGATAGTAAGCTTGGGTGACCAGATTCCTCCCCAAATTGCCCACCGCTTCTAAGCGATATGCCGAACCGTTGACATTGAAGCCGTTGAGCAAACCACTATTCGACCGGGCATATTCCCCGACTATTTGACTGCCATTTCCTAAGGAAACGAGGAAGTCTGCACCAAATAACCGCCAATCTTGCGCGCCTTGGTCTTCTAAGAGGTAGGATGCACCCACAAAGGATTTACTAGCTAAATCGTTGGTGAGGTTGTATTGTAGTCTGCCGCCGTATAGTTGGGAATCTTGTCCACCTTCGTTTTGGTAGGTGACGACTATCCTTCTAGTTAAGGTGGCACCGAAGGGATTGAGTTCGGTGGCGAGGATGGGACGCCGAAATAAGAGTGTGCCCCGGTCGTAATCTATTTCGTAATCGCTACCACGAAATAATTGTTGTCTGGCGAGGACTGTGCCGGGACGGTTGATTTCTTCTGACTCTAAGTAGACGGTTTCACTCCCGGCGACTAATAGTCTTTTGGAGAGGAAGTAGTTGCCGCTGACGCCGTTGGGGACGATGGTATCTCGTTGGAAACCTTCGATGTTGTTGGCGTAGAGTCCGGTGACTTGTAGTTGTCCGAAGTTGTAGTTGGCTTTGAAGCCGTGTAGCTGGCGGGCGGTGGCGGTATATAGTTGGGAGGTGCGGTTGAATTCTTTGGTGTCGTAGTCTCCCCACATCAGGTAATCTGGCTCGGCGCCGGGAACTTTTGAACTACGCTCGAACCGGGCATAGACGCTATCGATGGAGGGGGCTGTGGCTATGGAGGTGGAACTGTCTCCGTAGACGGGATATTGTTGTTCGCAGAATTGCACGCCGCCAAATAGCCGATTTCGCTGTTCGCAATCTTGGTTGAGGGGGCGCTGGCTGTTGTATGCGCCTGTGAATAACCAGTCGCCGACTTTGCCTGTGGCGAAGACTTGGGCGCTGAAGTCTACTTGTGTGCCGCCGAGTCGGTCGGGGTCTAGGTAGTCGCGGTAGCTTCCCCAGTAGTTTGTGCCCCGCGGTCCGATTCTCAGGTTGATGATGCCTGTGGTGAGTGAGGGACGGAGGTAGGTGGTGAATTCGATTTGGGTGTAGGCTTCTATGGGGTTCTCACTCAATTTGTCCCTGAGTGAGGTGTCTGTGGATTGGGGGAATGCTTCGTTGATGGGTGTGATGTTTTGCTCTAGGGCTGCCCGGATGCGTACTTGTTGGGGTTTGATGTCTGATTGGAGTGTGGCGCTGAATTCGCCGCCTTTGACGAGGATTTGAAAGCCGCCTTGGTCTTTGTTGTAGTCGGCGCCGATGAATTTGCCGGCGCTGGTGGTGAGGGTGATGATTTGGTCTTCGAGGATGGGTTGACTGTTTTGGTCGGTGATTTGTCCTGTGAGTTTGATGGTGGAACGTCCGTCTGCTGCGACTTTTGGGTCGGCTTGGGGGGCGATTTCGATGCGGATTTGGTTTGGGGTGGGGATGCTGGGGCTGGGGCTGTTGTTTTGGGCTATTTTCTCGGTCAAGAATCCCCATTCCCCCTGATCCCCAGCGGGGACCCCGAGTTCCCCAGTCAAGAGTCCCTCTTGGGGGTCTTCTGCCTGGGATGTGTTGATGTTGGGGAAGTTTTCTGGGGTGCTGGCAAGGCTGGGTGAGATGAGGCTGAGGAATGTGGGGAGGATGCCGATGCTGCTTTTGCTGAGCCAGTTGCTGGTTTTTTGTTGGGGTTTGTGGGTTGTCATCGCTGTTCTCCGGCGAAGGCTGGTGTGACTCCAAAGTTGATGCGGACCATGCTGCTTGGTGCTAGTTTCACCATGCGTGAGAGGCTGTTTTTTTCGATGAAGTGTTTGTTGGGTGCGAGTGCGTACCCTGGGAGGCTGGTGAGGTCTAGTGTGGCGGCTCGATATCCGGCGATGACGTTGCTTAGGGAGTAGAGTCCGTTGCTGTCGGTGACGATGCGGTTGCCGTCGTCCATGTAGATGACGGCGTTGGGGATGCCTGGTTCGTTGGTTTGTTGTTCGCCGTCGAAGTTTTTGTCGATGAATACTCGCCCGATTAATGTGCCGCAGTCTGAGATGATTCCTGGTCTGATTCTTAATATGTGGCTGGCTTGGTTGCTGATGAGTCCGCTGGCTTGGGCTTGTGCGAGGTTTCTCCCTGTGCCTCTGATGGCGTCTGGTGTGATTTCGGCGGCGTATTCTATGTTGAGGGTTTGGTTTGGTTGTAGTTCGATGCTGGGGTTGGGGGTGATGGTGATTGTTTGGTTGGCTCTGCTGCTATTGAGTTCTATTTTTGTGTTGTTGAGTGTGCCTGTGAGTGATTTATTAATCAGTCTGATTCCCAGGGGTAGTCTGTCTGTGATGCTGAGGTTTCTGGCTACTGCTGTGCCTCTGTTGCTGATTGCTAGTCGGTATACTACTGTGTCTCCTGGTTCTGCTGCTGCTCTGTCTCCGGTTTTGATTATTTCTAGGGCTGCTTGTGTTGCTGTTAGTCTGACTGTGTTTGAGTTGCTTGGTGCTATCCCGTTTGCTCCTCCCCTTGCTGTGTTGCTGATTGCGCTTGTTTGCGCTTTGCTTACTCCGCTAGTGCTGATATATATGCTTGTGGCAAAAATTGTGTAAATGAGGCTCTTCCACCTCGACCATGAGAAAGTAGATGTCATTGGTAGGTTTCAAGCGATAATAAAGGTGTGTTTTAAATTTGAGGTTTTTTAATTAAAAAGCCTCATGTTTGTGTAATTTCCTAATTTTTAAGACTCAAAATATGGTGTTAGTAAAAACCATTGAGGCTATCTAGCCTTTCATAAAATTGGTGACTATGGTTGTGTCTTTACACAATCTTTAATATCTGATGTAATAGAGTATTTTATTAACAAAATTAAAGACTGTGATTGAATACCTAGCCTCCGCTACAAAACTGAAATATGAAGATTGAATCGCTGTCATTAGAACAGATATTACAAAACCTGTGTACATTTAAAACGCACACATAACATTAATATGCAAAGAGCCGCCATGCACATCTGACCGCAAACTTCCCTCTTATAAGTAGAGGAATCTCCCTCACTTGAGGTTTTAATCTTATGCTTATATTGTCTTCAAACCGTGAAAGTAATAATCACTTTTTGAAGACCAGGAAGATATCAGTCTAGTAGCGATCGCCTAAAGCAGACCACTTTACACATCCAAGGAAGAAGCACTGCTGTTTTAACTGCAACACCTACTCTAAGAGAGATATACATATACTTCAAAATACAGAATTAGTATCTTTTTGTCATAACATTCACACCACTTATAAAACTGTCATAGTTAGATAAGGCAATCACACATGACAGTGCTGTCAGTATAGTCCGTAGTTGAACAATATGCTAATTACTGCCTTGGTACTTAAGCATATCTTGGGAATATTGAAATCTTGTGACACAAGCAAATGAATTCTACTAAATTCAATCTGTCTTTTTCTGTGATCTAAAATAAGTATAATTTTGTCAAAGATTGTATACTTGCGGCAAATTAGTACATAGTTTGAGGATGCTTATAGTGTGTTGATGTAGAAACAGTAATCATGTATGTGCTATTAGAAACGACAGTTAAGTTAGAACTTAGCAGTGGTAGCATTCATAACTATTCAGTTCCATTTTTAGTTATTCTGAGTCACCCAAGGTTACTCACGACTTAGTACTGGTTCCAGTTTAGTAAGTGAAGATAACAAGCTGGAACTCTCGACTGATACAAGTATAATATTTTACTGATAAATAAGTGGCCTTTTTCGTAGAAGCAACTCAGCATCAAATCGAATGACAGTCATAATTTCTTAACCAACAAGTCCTAGGTATTATGGGAAAGGCTCAGATTCGGCTAAACTGAGACTTGGTTTATTGCATTGTTTTAAGTAGGCATGGAAATCGGACAAAAGGTTAAAGTCTTTCGTTTGCGCGATCGCGTCTCTCCCCCAATTGTCAAAAGGCTAGGGCAAGTTGGTATCATCGAAGGCTATAAAGTCACTGATGGTGCTGGTATTGGTGTGGTGGTGAAATTTGAAGATAATTTTTCCACGTGGTTTTTTGAAGATGAAATCAAACCAGTGTAGTAAGCTGTGCTGCAAATAACCCTGTACATTTACTAGTGTTGACTGTTAACAACTCGGATTGGAGTTTTTCTCCAATCTGAAACTCAAAGCAGAAGCGGAGAGTATTTGCTGAGTGCTAAGTTGGAGTGGAAAACATCGGCGGTAATTGGAAATCAAGCAATGGCCCTAATATTGACATTTTTGGGCAAAAGCGGCACTGCTCGTAGCAAAATTGCGATCGCCGCAGCCAAACTTTTGGCCAGCCAAGGCAAGCGTGTACTCCTAGCAGGACTTGCAGAACCAGCATTACCCATCCTGTTAGATACTACCCTGACCTCTGACCCCCAGGAAATTGCACCCAATTTGCAAGTTGTACAGTTGCAAGCATCTGTACTTTTAGAACGTAACTGGGAAGAGGTGAAAAAACTTGAGGCGCAATACCTCCGCACGCCTATCTTCAAAGAAGTTTTTGGTCAAGAACTAGTAGTATTACCAGGAATGGACAGCGCTTTGGCCTTAAATGCCATTCGTGAATATGACGCTAGTGGCAAATATGATGCAATTATTTATGATGGCACAGGTGACGCTGCTAGTTTGCGGACGTTGGGTTTACCAGAATCTTTGAGTTGGTATGTGCGACGTTTTCGGCAATTGTTTGTCAGTTCTGATTTAGGGAAAGCGATCGCCGAATCACCATTCATTCAACCACTGATTAGCAGCTTTTTCAATATAAATTGGACGGCAGATAACTTCTCTGCACCAACGAATCAGGTCAATAATCTCTTAGACAAGGGTAAAGCTGCTCTGTCCGATCCCAAGCATGTCGCCGCCTTCTTAGTAACCACATCAGAGCCGATTGAGGTTGCAAGCACTCGTTATTTGTGGGGTAGCGCTCAACAAGTTGGTATCACTGTTGGTGGTATTATCCTCGTGTCTTCCCCAGCCAACGCTAACCTCACAGAAGAATTCACACCTTTACCCGTTAGCGTCATTCCCAACTCTCCAACAGGCGAATGGCAACCTTTAATAGATGCTCTCCCTAACTTTGCACAGCAAGCTATACAAGCTCCTAAACCAATTGAAATTGATATCCATAACCGCCAAGTACGCCTATTCTTGCCGGGATTTGACAAAAAGCAAGTCAAACTCACCCAGTATGGGCCAGAAGTGACTGTAGAAGCCGGAGACCAGCGGCGCAATATCTCCCTACCCCCGTCCTTGAGTGGCAAACCTGTGACTGGAGCAAAGTTTCAAAGTAATTATTTGATAATTTCTTTTTAGGGACTGATGACTGGGGACTAGGAATTTTAGATTTTAGATTTTGGATTTTAGATTAAAGTCGAATCCAAAATTGCAAATTTAAAATCCAAAATTGAATTGCCCCCTGTCCCCTGTCCCCTGCCCCATTCCCCATTCCCAACAAATTCGTTATGTCCGACTCAACTCCTATTACCCCAAATTCCAACCAAGCTGAAGCACTGGATTCAGTAGCAATTAATACTAGCGAAGAAGTTACAGCCATTAGTGATCGCACTGCCAAAACCAGACAAATGCTGGGGATGAAAGGTGCGGCGCCAGGGGAAACTTCTATTTGGAAAATCCGCCTGCAATTGATGAAACCAATCACCTGGATACCTCTAATTTGGGGTGTTGTCTGCGGTGCGGCTTCTTCTGGGAACTATATCTGGAGCCTAGAAAATGTCTTAAAGGCGGCGGCTTGTATGTTACTTTCTGGCCCTCTACTGGCTGGTTACACCCAAACCCTGAATGATTTCTACGATCGCGAAATTGATGCAATTAATGAACCCTACCGTCCCATCCCCTCCGGCGCAATTTCTGAGCGCCAAGTAATTACGCAGATATTAGTATTATTTCTAGCTGGTATTGGTGTGGCATTTACTCTCGATGTCTGGGCTGGTCATGACTTTCCCAACGTCACAGCCCTGGCGATATTTGGTTCTTTCATCGCCTACATCTACTCTGCACCTCCCCTGAAACTGAAGCAAAACGGCTGGTTAGGGAACTATGCTTTAGGCGCAAGTTACATCGCTTTACCTTGGTGGGCGGGTCATGCTTTATTTGGCGAACTCAGTTGGCAGATTGTGATTCTCACCCTATTTTACAGCTTGGCAGGATTGGGTATTGCCATTGTCAATGACTTTAAGAGCGTAGAAGGCGATCGTCAACTGGGATTACAATCTCTACCCGTCATGTTTGGTATCACTACTGCAGCCTGGATTTGCGTAGTGATGATTGATTTATTTCAAGGACTAGTTGCTGCTTACCTCGTCAGTATCCATGAGAATTTATACGCAGCCATTCTCGTACTGTTAATCCTCCCACAAATCACCTTCCAGGACATGTATTTTCTCCGTGACCCCCTAAAGAATGATGTCAAATATCAAGCCAGCGCCCAACCATTCCTAGTTTTGGGAATGCTTGTTACTGGTTTAGCACTAGGTCATGCTGGCATTTAACCAACTTACTAATTCATAATTCTTAATTGTTTCTCTGATTACGAATTAGTAATTATGGGAATCCGGTTTGATTGTTGAAAAAATCTCAGTAGTTGTAGGGTGGGCATTGCCTAGGATGTTGACTTTGTACGAAATTAGCTAAAAATTATCATGCAATTTTTGTGTTTACCGTAGGGGCATCGGCACTGCCGTGCCCTGATGAGAACGTCAACTACGACTATTATTTTGTATGATGCATTTTGGGCTGAAAACCCTCAGAGTCAACAGCCTAGGCATTGCCCACCAAAACCCCGTGGTGTCAGGGAAAGCGCATATCAAATGTTATTGACATAAGCAATGTTTTGTGGTTAGTACGTATTTCCGTTCTTTCTGGCTATTACAAGACGGAATAATTGTAAAGTTAGCGTAACAATTAACCTGTTATATCTTAACAATCCAACAGGTTAACTCTGGTTAATTGAGCGATAAACGCTTATAGGGCAAACAACTCACAAATGCATATTTTTGTCAATGATTATTAAGGGTATTTCAAAAATAAAATAGTAGTCCTATATTTTAATTTATACTTCTTGAGTGAGAAGTTAGCAATTAGGAGCTAGCAGTTAAGATACTTCTAACTCCTAATTTTTAAGTGTTATCAGGAATTATGATTTTGGAACTAATATCTGTTGCCTTTCGTGGAATTCAACTGCTCTTAATCCCGATTTGCTTTATCAGCGCTTGGAGTTTAATTATCCTAGTTGCTTGGAATTTATGGACAGCGGCACGAGATAGTGTAGCTACAGCCAAGCAAATGCATCAAATTCCTTGTCCTGGCTGTCAATTTTTCACTGACGATTACCGTCTTAAATGTACTGTCCACCCATCGATTGCCAATACAGAAGAGGCTATTGATTGTGGAGATTTTCAAGCCAAGACCAATCCTTACCTGTATTAAGGGCGAATTAAAACTGCTGTATTTTAATTTAATTCTCCTACTTATCGATAAAATAAAAGAATAAATCTACATTCATACTGTGTTTATGGCAACCCAACTCGGTGAAGCCAAATCCCTAACGGAACTGGTAATTTCTTGGGAAGCATTACCTGAAGATTTTCAACTAGAGGATGAACCAGTGAAGAATACCGGTCAGCCAATTTTGGCTGGTGCTTTGCGTGAAAGCCTAGAAATTAGTGGATTCATCCAACCACAAATGTTGATAGTCTCAAACTTTGCTTTGTGTGCAACCATCAACGGACAATCTATTGCGAAAGCACCAGATTGGGTTTATGTGCCATCGGTTAATCAAGTTGTCAGCAACCGTAGAAGTTATACACCTAATTTAGAAGGTGATATCCCCACAATGGTGATGGAATTCCTCTCGGAAACTGAGGGTGGAGAATATTCCGTTAAGCGTACTTATCCACCAGGAAAATGGTTTTTCTATGAGCAAATTCTACAAGTTCCCATCTACGTAATATTTGAACCAGATGGCGGTTTATTAGAATTTTATCAACTGGGCAATCAACACTATGAGTTGAAGCTACCCGACGAAAATGGTCGTCATTGGGTAGAGTCAATGGGTTTATTTTTGGGAACTTGGCAAGGAACAAAAGAAGCACGGACTGGTTATTGGTTGCGATGGTGGGATGAAGCAGGTAATTTGTTACCTTGGGCTGTGGAAAAGATTGAACAAGAACGTCAACGTGCTGAACAAGAACGTCAACGTGCTGAACAAGAACGTCAGCAAAAAGAACGACTTATTGCTTATTTGCAATCTCAAGGTATTGACCCGAACAATTTACCACCAGTTTAAATCAGTTATCAGTTATCAGTTATCAAATTTACTGTTCACTGTTCACTGTTCACTGATTTAATGACTAATCTCTAACAATACTTTTAAAACACCGCGACTCTGAGCCAATTCAAAAGCAGCTAGTCCTTCATCCAAGGGATAGCTGCTGTGAATCAGGGGTTTAACATCAACTTTTTCACTTGCTAACAACTCCAGTGCAGGGAGAAACGGCCCGCAACGGGAACCAATAAGTGTAATTTCGTCTACTACCAAAGAAGAAGCATCTAGGCTCAGGTGTCCAGCATAGGTACTTTTCAGTACTAGAGTACCACGGGGACGTAGGGCACGGCGGGCGATCGCAAATCCTGCTGGATTACCAGTACACTCTACAGAAATATCGAAGTATCTATCTGTGACAGCGTCAGCTAAACCAGTTTTGATACTCCGTGCTGCTAAATTAGCAAGTTTCTCTTGATGACGCCCCACTACCAAAAGCTCACAGCCAGTTACAGCTAGTGTCTGCGCTACTAGTTGTCCTAGTTTACCATCACCAACTACTAGCACTCGGTCATCTGCACTTAACGTTACCTGCTGCTGAATTTCCAGTGCTGCTGCTAAGGGTTCGGTAAATGTCGCAACGTCAGTCGGCACATTATCAGGTACAGGATGTAGATTTTTGATTGGCAAGCTGAGATATTCGGCGAAAGCACCGTGACGGTTAACAATGCCAAGTACAGTACGGTTTTCACAATGAGTTGGTTGTCCACGGCGACAGAACCGACAGTTTCCACAAGCAGCGTTAATTTCTCCCACTACTCGCTGGTTAACAAGGTGTTTTGGCCCCTGTTCGACAACACCAACAAATTCATGCCCTAAAATACCAGTATAGGGATAGTACCCTCTGATGAGTTCCAGGTCAGTGTTACAGATACCTGCACGCAAAACACGCACAAGAACTTCCCCTGGTGGTGGTTGTGGAACCGGGATATCTGTGCGTAATTGTAATTGATTATTTTCGAGCCAAAGTCCTTTCATAGTCATTTCCGAGAGTATTGGGTGGCTGATCGGGAATGGCTGGTGCATACTACTTTAATATGTATACATTATAACTTTTAATAAACCCTCAAAATTCAAATAAGAAGGGATTTGGGGAATCTACTTCAATTTTATTTAACCAAATTACTAGATCGTCTGAGTGAACTGCTATTTCACTTCCCAATGTTTTGATATAAAGAAGTCCATCACTAATAATTAAGTCTTTAATGGGATACCATGAACCTCGTCTTCTGATCAGAAGTTCTAAGGGAATTCCTCTTTGTAACGCATATTTACGATATCTCCACCATGCTCGCCACAAGTACACTGATTTGGTACAGTGCATCTGATAATCTTTCGGAATCTGGCAATGTTGATAACAGTAGCAACTACGACTATCTAATTCTCCCGTCAGGATATAGCTGTAATTCGCTAATGTTTCATTTATTAGATCCCAATGTGACGAATTTGCCTTAATGAGAAATTCGGGTGGCGTCTTATCTAGTTGAGCGGTGGCAACTACACCCTCTGATTTTGCCGTAATTTGGTTACTCTTATAAACAGTTTCTGCTTTCAAGGCAGGGTTGGCTAACAAAACTTCTTGTTTCTGGATAGAATACTTAACAAACTCACGTACCAAATCCACATTAGACAGCATAGCTTTTTATACTCGATGTCCCATTGTGAAGGCTTCATTCACAATGTGTAAACTAGTAATTATACTGCCAAATAATTGCTGCAATGGGAATCCGGTTTGATTTCTGAAAAGATGTGTAGGGGAGCCAGTGGAGTTGTGTGAGCAGCGATATAGCGCTTCCTATTCAAATGAAGTACAAAAATATATCATGCTGTGTAGGGGCATGGCACTGCCATGCCCTTACCGATGTACCTCACGCTTGTCGAGAAATGCTATAGTACGGCATCAAACCCTCGATAATGGTGCATTACTGGCGTGTCCAGACTAAAATGATACAATAGATTTTTGATTTTATTGGTATAAATCGATATTTTCTGTTTATTTCTAATGCACTATTTTAGCTATGCCAGTTCACTACTGGCTAATTGGGATGAGAGAATGTTTTCCAGATCAAATTAAGTTTCGGAATTTGGTTCAATTCTGCTTAACCAAATTACTAAATCGTCTGAGTGAAATTCTGTCTCACTGACTAAAGTTTGGATATAGAGAAGACCATCGCTAATATTTAAATCTTTAATGCCATACCAGGAATCTCTTATTTGAACTAAAATGTCCAATGGAATGCCTATTTTTGTGGCGTATTTCCGATATTTCCACCATGTTTGCCACAATAAAACAGATTTAGTACAGTGAAGTTTATAGCCTGGTGGTAATGAGCGATATTGATATGAATAAAAACCCTTACCATCTATTTCTCCTGTGAAAATATAGCTATAGTCTGCTAATGTCTGATTCATCAATTCCCAATAAGACGAAGTTGCATGAATCAAGAATTCAGATGATGTAGCAGTGAGTTGGGACGTAGCAACTACCCCCTCCTTTTTTGCTATTAATTGGTTGGTTTTGTATGCCATTTGCGCTTGCAAAGAAGAGTTTGCTAACAAAACTTCTTTTTTCTGGATAGACTCTCCAACAAACTCGCGCATTAATTCTATATTAGACAACATTTGTAATCAATCACCCTTTAGCCAATAACCCCACAAGTGAATTACACGGGGTAATTATCTATACGCAGCAAAAATGTAATTTCCTGAAGGATTGCCGAAATTACCTGCAAAATTTTTTCTCTTTTGCAGGTGACTTAGGTTAAATCAGTAGACCTCTTGCAAAAGTCAACAAATCAGGAATGTCATTCTGAACGGAACGCAGTGGAGAGAAGAATATCACCAGATGTTTCGCTCTGCTCAACATGACAATTTAAGCATTTATGCAAGAGGTCTAGTGAACAATGAAAAGTGCTGAGTTGGTAAACAGTGAACATTTATCACAGTTTTAGTCCGAGTTCAATCCTCAACTGTAGCTCGCTTCTTGTAGGGGAACCCAATACTTTTAGATACTGATAACGGTTTAAATTTTTACACTTTCGATAAAAGGGGTAAATACTGGCAATAATTCCGGACGACTGACAACAAGGGTGGGAAAAGAGCGATCGCTATAATCAACTCCCGGTGATAAAGGAAACGGCTCTGATTTTAGCGACTTCCATGTACCGCCAGCAGCTTGGACAATTACCCAAGCGCCAGCCAAATCCCAAACTTTTGGTGTCGCCTCCACACCTCCCAATGTCGCCCCAGTCGCCACCATCAAGAAGTTATAGCTAGCAACACCCAACATGCGAATTTTGCAGGGAAAGCCTGGCTGTGCCACTGTGAGGCTGCGAGAACAGAGGTTAAAAAAGTGATTATTACTCGGATCGTCTACACTGCTGTGGATGGGGTGGTGATTGAGAAATGCCCCTGTTGGGGTTGATAGTCCAGATGTACCCGGCCAAAATCCGTGAAAAGCTTGATTCAGTGGAGGCACATAAACGTAACCAAAAATGGGCGTGCCTTGATACAGTAAACCCAGAGAAATCGACCAAATGGGTATACCCCGTGTAAAGTTAGTTGTGCCATCCAAAGGGTCTATTACCCAGCACCATTCTGTACCAGGAAAAACTTGTTCGCTTTCTTCGGTTAATATGCCATAACCAGAGAATGTGGAGGCGATGGCATCTCTAATTTCCTGATCAGCCCATTTATCAGCTTTTGTCACTAAAGTGCCATCAGCTTTTTGCAAAGCCTGCACTTGCCCAAAATCCTGCATCAACTGCTTACCCACTCTGGTAGTGATGGTTTGGGCAAAGTCGAGAACCGTGATCCAAAAATCATTCATGGTTGGTTGTCATTTGTCATTTGTAATTTACTCCCCAGTCCCCAGTCCCCAGTCCCCAGTCCCCAATTCAATCTAAATCGCTTTCTAAAACAGAAGCGATCGCTTGTTTGGTAGTTGTTTTAAATTCTTTCACATTTACTCGGTTCAAGAACCAAATTGACACCACCATCCCGACGGCTTCTAAGACAAATACCATGCCATAGGCTAGTTCCAAGCTAGGTAATAGCTTGCGTCCTAAATCTAAAACGCTACCGCCGATGACTACCGCCAATCCCCTAGATACAGATTGTGCTAGTCCCCATGCACCAATAAACGTACCTGCAGCTTCAGCAGCGGTGAGATCCAGCATCAAGCTAACTGCTGCCGTAGTTAAGACACCAGTAGATAAACCAAATAAAACTAAACCTAATTTTAAGAAGGCTGGATTAGCAGAAAAACCGGATATTCCTAGTAATAGTGAACAAAATGCTACCAAAATACAGCCCAATTGTGCAGTTCTGCGTTTACCCAAACGCGGCACAATTAGGAAGCCACTAATACCGTAGGCAAGTAGTATCCCCGTGCCATAAAAAACATTGAGTTTGGTACTTTCCGCCAATGGCATTTTAAAGACTTGACCCGCGTAAGGCTCTAAAATGGGGTCTTGCATAAACAAGCTAATAGTCATCACCAGTAAAAAGGTGAAAAATAAACCTGTTTGGGGACTGGCTGTCAAGATTTTCCATGCCTTGCCTAAGCTAATACTATCTTCCCGGTTGGTGACTGTGGAACGGTTGGAGTATTGGGAATACTTTTTTTCTACACCCAAGGTAGCGGCGATCGCCAATCCAAATACAATCGCTGGGACAATCATAAACAGCTTGTTAATTGCTGCCTCTAAAGTGGCTAAATTGGCTTCTGGGGTTAATTGCTTGAGTAAGCTGGCGCTAATAATTGCCCCCACAATAATCCCCACCATCAGCATCGACCAAACAATACCCACCACTTTAGAACGGTTATCTTCTTCCGAGATATCCACCAACAAAGCAGCAAAAGCCGTCCCGCTAGCACAAATCGCTAAACCATAGACAGCGAAAACCAAAGCTAGAAGTGCTGTCCAGCCGATTGTTTGGGTTGTCCATACCCAGCCAGTAGCACTGCCAGCCGCATGATTCAACTGCCACATTACTTGCACAGATAAAAAAGCAGCGATCGCAAATATTGCTGCCCCCACCCAAACATAAGCTGTGCGATGATAGCCCCATAAAGGCTTGGCATCGGACATTTGACCAAACCAAATCCGAGAAGGTGAAACAAAAGCCGGCAGTGCTAGCACCAGTGCTACCAGCGTTGCTGGAATAGCGATTTCCTGAATCATGACTCTGTTCAGCACCCCCAGAGTCAAAATGGACATCATGCTCAACCCCATTTGAAACAACCCCAGCCGGAACATAGTCAGCAGGTTGACCCTTGGCACTACTAGAGATTTTGTTTCAGCATCAAACACTTCACCGCTTGCCATAGCTACTTTTTCGTATGGTTTATGGAATATAGTCTCTCTTTAATTAAAGATAAACTGTTCCATATTGCAAAAAAAAACCCAGTCATTTGGGGACGTCAACTTTTGGCTTTGGTGCTAGAAATGCTCTTGATTTCACCAGAGTGGGAACTTGGTAGCAGGGTACTCCAGTTTCTAATAGCAAGAGTACTGGATTAAAACCCAAAATTGGTACTGGATCACTGTCGATAACGCAGATTGTAGGGTATTGGTCTTGTAAATGCGAATGCTTTGAGAGTAAAGCTCGTAGCTGATAGCGGGAGCAAAGCGATTTGGTGAAATCGGGTAAAAAATAAGCGATCGCATCTGCAATGAATTACATACAATCTGCTGGCATTACTATAACGGATCAACCGGATGGACAAACCTACTGGCATCAATGAGCTGCTATGACCAACCGAAACATTAATCAACGGAATCAGCACTGGGTCAAAATTTTAGTTTGGATCGGACCTCTAAGTTGGCCAGTGATGGCGATTTATGTTCTGATCAGCAATCGTCAAATGTGGGGAGGGCTAGTCGCACTACTTTACGTCGCTATCCCAATCAGCTTGGCAATTCATGTGATCGCTCCACTCGCCCTAATAATTTTGGTATTTTATCGTCGCCGTCGCAGACAACGCATTGGCAAAATGATCCGTTGGGGCTTGCTTTACTATGCCTTAATTCCCCTGATCGTTTTCGCTATTTCGCTCTGGCTTCAAGGGATTTCAGGCACTCTAGCTTGGGGTGAGATGATGATGCGAATGATGCGTGAGGTCATGTTTCTGATTCGCAAATGAACCGTATTCTCGATAAAGAAGAAGCATTAAAAAAGCTGACATCAGTTCCAATAAGTGGACGACGACCCATTGCTAGCACTCCAACATTACGCTCCACACTATTCCATACAATTGTTGCCAAATAAACATCGGTTTCCACACTGGAATTGTTAGCGAGGTTGGCGAAGAAAGCTTTATAGTAAGCCTTTGAGGGATTTACAATGGTTGATTTATTTACGCCAAGCTGTACTAGTGCAGTCAAAGCAGGTGTCAAAGCCGCGCCCCTGGGAGCAGCCATTGGTGTAGCAACGACAGCACCATTTTCCTTACTAACCAACGCGCTGCGCGTTGTTCGGGGTGAAATTTCTGCACAAGAAGCCGCTATAGAAACATTGAAAGATACCGTAAAAGGCGGCACAGTTGGGGGTGTGACAGCGTTTGTAACTACACTTTCCTCAAAAATAACCCTTAATCAATTAGGCTATTCAATCCCCGTTTCTTAACTAGGTGCAACAGCTTAAGAGCTGTGCCACTGGGACGCTTCTGACCAATTTCCCACTTTTGAACCGTTGATAGACTTGTATTCAAAATCGCAGCAAATACTGCCTGACTGACATGAGATGATTCGCGTATTTCCTTAATTTGCTTAGGTTCTAGGGGTTCAATGGGAGACAAGCACAGACGGTCGAATTCACGCAATGTAGTCTCATCCATCAGTCCAGCCTTGTGCAGCCCCGTAGCTGTTTCGTGAACGGCTTCAAGAATCGCTGATTTCTTCTTCGGCATTGCAAATTACCTCCATCACTTCATCTTCCAGCTTGGCTTTTTCGAGATCCTCTAGCGTGTAAGATAACAGCACCGATGCCAGCTTTTTTAATGCTTCTTCTTCTTTTTTGTTAATGTTACTGCGCTCGTTTTTCGGGAAGCCGAAAACAAAAAACCAGGAACTTGTTGCTGGTGACCAAGGTACGAAAGCCACCACGCTTACCTTGTCCAGAGTGGGCAATCCGCTTTTTGAACAGTCCGCCTCCTAGATCAGCTTCGTAAAGTCCTGCCATCATTTCGTTTACAGCGGCGCAGAGGCTAAGGTCGTTTAAACCTTCTTTCCGTGCCCAACGGTCAAACCATCAGGTTTTGTAGATTACCATGCTATGGTCATTACCTTCCCTTATTATATAGCACTAAGTGCTATGCTTGGCAATATACTATAAAAGTCAAAAAGCTTGAACAAAGAGCGATCGCAACATTGAGCAGTCACTAGCTAAAAAAGAGCGTATGCATAGCCCTCCAGCAAGTACAATGAAAGTACAACTAGTGTTGTACCTGCAGAGGCTGAGAAAATGAAACGGACACTCTATATTCCTGATGAGTTGTGGAGACAACTTGAACAATACTTAAAAGATCACCCAGAGCAAAACCCATCAAGTGTTGTACAGCAAGCACTAGCGGAAAAGTTACGCCCCAAAAATGGTTCAAGGCTACTATCGCTGGCAGGAATCGTAGAAAATGCTCCTACAGATGCTTCAGTTAATGAAAACTATTTGATACAAGGATGAAGCGTCTCGTTTTGGATGCAGGCCCCCTGATTGCCCTGGTTTCTGTCCAAGATAAATACCATCAGCAATGCAAGGCGGGTTTTAGTAAGTTACCAGCGTTGTTTGGTGAAGTTCTTACCCCTCTACCAGTGCTGTTTGAAGTTTACAAGTTTGTGCTGCGAGAACAATCGAGCCGTGCTGCAATGACTGCATTAGCTGTGATTAGTGAGAACACAGTGACTGTACCAGTAAGCATGGAAATGTTTCAGGAGATTTATAGCATGGTTCGCCAGATACCAGACTGGCAAGGAAGTTTAGAGGATGCCTCTGTTGTAGCAGTAGCTCAACTTTATGATGCTAGTGTTTGGACATTGGATTACAGAGATTTGAGTTGGTTCAAGAGTCTGGAATTGTGGTCTCCGTGATGATTACACAGGTCAGTTTAATCTGTTGAAATGCGCGAATTTGAGGATGAAGTAGTGAAACGAGATTCCATTTACTATCAAATTTTTAAACGCTATCGTCCACATCTGCAAATATAGATTCTAAATCCCGATAACCGCTAACTACGGGCACAATCACAACACTATCTTCCAAAACTCGATAAAAAATAATGTAGCCATTCAATGGTATGCCTCTCAGCCTGGGGTCAAACTTGGTGTAACTTCGCCCTATATTCGGGAATTGAGCTACATTTTGACATTTATTATTAAATTCTCGAATAAATCTTTCCCCTGCGTTGACATTGCGAACTAAAAAATAATCCAAAATTGCATCTAAATCTTGGCTTGCTTCCTTGGCAATAAAGTATTCCATCATCCTTGAGTTTCACGAGCTTTGCGTAATTTCTCCTCTAGTCGTGCCATAACCACTTGACTATCTACTATGTCTCCGCGTTCGATAGAAGCCAGCCCAGCAGCTAGTTTTTTCTTAGTTTCTTCTTCCCATTCCTGATAACCTTTCTCCCATTCCTCAAGCAGTTTCAATGCTTTCACAATCACTTCTTCAGCATTTTCATATCTACCTGTAGCAATTCTGGTTTGTATAAATTGCTCGTATTCCACTTTCAGTTGGATGTTCATAGTTTTTGCGTTATCTAGCCACATTTTCTGTTTATCGTCCTAATCTAATTTGTAAACCATTGTCTACCTTTAGTCAGCATAAGTTTTTGACTAAACCCCGTCCATTTTGAAACCAGGAGTAGTGTGGGCATCTTGCCCGCTAATATCAACTGGGAGCAAGATGCTCCCACTACTTTTAAAAACTACGGTTCTGAAAATAGATGTGGTTTAGGGTGAATTTTCTACTGAGTTAATGGCTCTGGGAGAATGTAGTACTTATACCATTTTGGATTTTAGATTTTGGATTGTCAGAGAGCTACTGTATAAGCTTCTGCTTATTCCATCTGTCGCATTCTTTTTTTAAATTGGTATTACCCTATTCGCAATCTTGTCTGTGACGATACACTGTTAAAGTAAAGAAATGTAAATAAATTCAGTCTTATAAACGTGGAAACCATCACATTGGGGCAAAACGGGCCAGTTGTCACACCCCTTTGCATTGGCACTTGGGCTTGGGGTGATAAGATTTTTTGGAATTATAGCGATCGCTATGCTGAAGAACAGTTACAAGCAGCCTTTACAGCTGCTTTAGATGCTGGTATCACTTTCTTTGACACTGCGGAAGTTTATGGACTAGGAAAAAGCGAGCAATTGTTAGGACAATTCTTACAACAAACCCAGAACCAGGTACAAGTTGCTACCAAGTTTTGGAACTGGCCTTGGCGATTTACAACTCAGTCCGTGGCTGATGCTTTGACAGACAGCCTCAAACGCTTACAACTACAGCGGGTTGAACTGTATCAAATACATTGGCCTTTCACATTCTTTTTGAGTCAAGAAGCGCTGCTCAATGCCTTAGCTGATGAAGTGCAACGGGGCAGAATTGGTGCAGTAGGTATCAGTAATTACTCAGCGAAGCAAATGCAAGAGGCGCATCAAACATTAGCAGCTAGAGGAATACCTTTAGCTGTGAACCAAGTACGCTACTCTTTGCTGAGTCGGGAAATTGAAAGCAACGGCATTTTCGCCACCGCCCGCGAGTTGGGTGTAACAATCCTGGCATATAGTCCTTTAGCACAGGGATTACTTACAGGTAAATATACCGTTGATAGTGGTGAAATTCCTAGTGGTGCGAGAAGGATAGACCCCAGATTCGGTAAAGATGGGCTACAAAAAATTGCGCCAGTGATATCTTTGCTACGCCAATTGGGAGAAAAGCGCGATCGCACTCCCGCTCAAGTTGCACTCAACTGGTTAATTGCTCAAGGAAACGTCATTCCCATAGCTGGGGCGAAAACAGCCGAACAGGTACGACAAAATGCAGGCGCGTTGGGCTGGCGATTGAGTAAGGATGAAGTGAGCGAACTAGAAAAAGTTAGTTAGTAGTCCTTAAATCGCAAAGCTTGTAAGGGCGGGGAAACCCCGCCCTCAGGGATTTCCCTCCCTCGATTGTATTTATTGCATCCGACTGAGAACCTCTATATATTCTTTCAAGCTAATAGGCGGAGTTATACAAATTTGTAATTCGTCTTTAATTCCCATGCTGGGATCTCAAAGTACAGTATCTGATTAATTCGTAGCGAATTTTCTTCAGAAAAACTCTGGATCTCTCCGCATTTCAAAACGCTACGAAATCTATCCCCAAAATTAAATAATCAATAGCCAGCAACCAATGACTATTGACTATTCAAAAATGAACTATGGACTCTGAACTAAGAAGCTGATTCCCTACCTGTGGGGGAGCCTAGTTTTTGATTGGAGGGTGAAACAGAAACATCACGGCGGCTTGTTGTCCGCAGTTTTGGCTTAGGAGAGCCGTTTCTTTCATCTTCAAGAGCACCGGAAGAGTCTAATTTGCTCCAATTGGCACGATTGCGATCGCTTGGAGATTCACGCCGTTTGTTTAACTTGGGCTTGGGAGTAGACATGTCTTCTTGGGGAATCTCTATGTCTGACTGTAGCCATGCGGGACGGGTTTCGTCATAAGCGATTTGCAATGCGGCTGCGGCGATCGCTTGAGCATCATATTTTTCGATGAGTTCGCTGACTATCGGTAAAAATGAAGCCAGACGCTCACCGGTTAAAGCTTGTCCTACCATTTCTTGCAATTTCAGGATGTGACGTGCTTCAATCTGTGCCCGTGTGGGAATCGTCAGCACTTGCCAAGTTTGGCGGTTATGGCGTTCAAACATCTGTTGCTTGCGGCGCTCAAAGGGCTGAACCAAAGAAATTGCTGTTCCTTCCTTTCCAGCTCTACCAGTCCGTCCGATACGGTGGACGTAAGTTTCCGCGCTATCAGGTAAATCGTAGTTGATCACGTGTGAGAGTTGATCGACATCTAATCCCCGTGCAGCAATATCAGTGGCTACTACCCAGCGCACCTGACGATTGCGGAACCGAGTCAATAACCGCTCCCGCGCTTGCTGTGACAAGTCACCGTGGTATTCATCCACACTGTGTCCAGCGGATTGCAGTTGATTGGTGAGTTCGGCGGCGGTGCGTCTAGTACGGACAAAGATTAAAGCTGTTTCTGGATCTTCCATTTCCAGAATTGGCTGTAAAGCTTTGGCTTTTGTCCAGTGACGAGGAATCAAGTAAGCTACCTGATTGATTTTGTTGGGTGCAGCTTTGGGCTGTTCCACAGTGACTGTTGCTGGCGATCGCAAAAATTTGTTGACGATCATGCGAATCGATGGCGGCATTGTCGCTGAAAATAGCGCTGTTTGCCGATCTGCTGGTGCTTGGGACAGAATTTTGATCACATCGTCGATAAAGCCCATGCTCAACATTTCATCGGCTTCATCCAACACAAACCACTTCACCTGATCTAGCTTTAAACAGCCCCGATCAAGTAAGTCAATTACCCGTCCTGGAGTGCCCACAACCATGTGAACACCACGTTTGAGTTGCAAAATTTGGCGGTCAATTGATTGTCCACCATAAATTGCTAACACCCGCAACCCATCGTTGCCGATGAATTGGTCGATCGCGTCATGAACTTGAATTGCTAGTTCACGAGTTGGAGTCAAAACCAAGGCTTGCACGGCTCTTTGATTAATATCCAGCCGCTCGAGAATTGGTAGTGAAAATGCTGCTGTCTTACCTGTGCCGGTTTGGGATTGACCAACTACATCACGTCCCGCCAACAGTTGCGGAATCGCTTGGATTTGAATATTGGTAGGTGTGGTAAAGCCAATTCTTTCTAATTGCTCAACACGTTCCTGTGAAATGCCTAGTTCTTGAAACGAAAGATTCATCAACTCTCCTAGATTTTATTTTGAATTTTTGGTTTAGTCATTCGTCTTTGGTCATCTGTCATTAGTTGACCAAGGACAAAAAACAAATGACGACTTAGTTATTGACAATTTGACCATATAGGTCATACGTATCAGCACTTTGGATCTTTACTGGCACGATTGTTCCTAACTTCGCTTCGCCTTTAACATAAATTTGCCCATCTATTTCCGGGGCAAATCTCCCAGAACGACCAATTAATTTTCCGGCTTCAGGATTTTCCTGCTCAATCAGGACATCAACAATTTTGCCTACTTCCTGTTGATTTTTTTGCCAAGCAATCGGTTGTTGGAGTTCCATGAGTCGATTACGACGCTCATCCATCACTTTTTGGGGCAACTGATTTGGTAGCTTGTAAGCTGGGGTTTCTGCCTCAGGCGAAAAGGTAAACACCCCAACATGATCAAATTCATGTCGCTGGACGAACTGTAGTAGATGCTCAAAATGCTCTGCGGTTTCTCCAGGGAAGCCAACAATAAATGTTGTTCGCAGCACTGCTGTTGGTAGAGCTGTTTTGATGCGCTCAATAATGCCATCATTCACACGTCCTTGCCAGGGACGGTTCATCGCTCGGAGAATATCAGGATGAGAATGTTGTAAGGGCAAATCCAAGTAGGGTAAAACGTTAGGCGTTTCTTGGATTGCCGCTATGACATCTGGAGTCAATCCCGTGGGATAAGCGTAGTGCATTCTCACCCACCGTACAGCTACTTTTCCCAAAGCGCGAAGTAATTCGGCTAACTTTGGCTGGCCGTAAATATCCAAACCGTAATTAGTGGTGATTTGGGAAATTAGAATAATTTCTTGTACCCCCTGACTAGCTAACTGCTCGGCTTCAGCAACAATGGATTCAATAGTACGCGATCGCTGGTTTCCTCGAAGATGAGGAATGATACAAAACGCACAACGATAATCACATCCTTCGGCCACCCGCAGATAAGCTATGCCCTCAGTTGTAGTGCGGTAGCGCGGTGTAGCTTCATCGGCAATGTAGGTTGGCTCAACACTAACCTCCTTGACCCGTTCTCCTGCTTCTACCCGCTCAATGACATTGACAATTTTGTGATAATCGCCTGTTCCAACTACGGCTACAGCTTCCGGCAACTCCTCCAATAACTGTTCTTGGAAGTGCTGCGCCATACAGCCTGTGATTACGATTTTTTTATTAGCCTCTGCCAACTCTACCAAAGTTTTGACAGATTCTTCTCTTGCCGCTTCGATAAAACTACAGGTATTGACAATAACGTAATCTGCTAACTCTTCATTTGTATCTACGCCGTAGCCTGCTTCTACAAGCAGTCCTAGCATATGTTCTGTATCAATTCGATTTTTCTCGCAGCCCAGGTGAGAAATTGCAATTGTTGGCTTGTCACCCATATTTTGAAAAAATCTTCATTTTTTTGTCCTTAAACACAAATAGTGCTTGCCTCGCTCTACTGTGATCCGCACCCTTACTAAAAGGCAGCGCTAAAGTAGGAATTTGCCACTGCCAGCAACTGTCCACCAACATACGACCTTAAGGAAATTTAAGGTCATGTTATGATATTCCTATTAATTTGTTCCCCAGGGTAAATTGAAGTGTCTTTGGGTACATTCGACACTTGTTATCTTTTTTAACAATTCGCCTGTTGGTATTTTACATTACCGCAGCGTGTGCGTTGTTAATTCACCCATCGGGAAGCCGCCCAAAGGGCTTGTTGTGAGAAGTCGCTACCCTCAGGGAAATCGCACTCGCGACTACGCCTAATCTAGCAGTAATGCTAACCCTCCGCTCAGACTGTGCCTACGACGATGCGCGGGCGAGACGCCTAAACCGCGGGAAGCTGCCTCGCGTCTTGTGAGTGGCAAACTCCTCTTGTAGCCAGATTTTATCTTAACATATCTTATGAGAGGTTTTACGCCAATTTCCTTCCTAAGGGGGAGGCAGTAAAGCGACCAATATAAAACAACATTTAATGCTAAAGAAGGGATTGGGACTAGTACCGCAAGGCGTTCGTCAAAAGTCAAAAGGTTAATATATCAAGGCTTGTGCCTATTTGAAATGGTAGCTTTATTTCCGCCGTTCTGTACTAGGGGCTGGTTGTACTAGGGCAGTTGCGCTGATTCCCAGTTCCCGTTACCCATTCCCAAACCCCGAAACCCTAGCCCTTAGCGCCTAATTCCTCACCCCTCACAATAATTGACGTGGACTTATATCAGATATTTAAAACTCGAACCCCGATTATTGGTGTGGTTCATCTGTCACCACTGCCTACCTCGCCCCGTTGGGGAGGCAGTTTAAAAGCAGTAATTGACCGTGCCGAACAAGAAGCAACAGCTCTAGCCAGTGGAGGCGTTGACGGTATTATTGTAGAGAATTTTTTCGACGCGCCGTTTACCAAAAATCGCGTTGATCCGGTGGTTGTAAGCGCGATGACTGTGGTGGTGCAGCGCATACAGAATTTGGTGACTTTGCCTGTGGGCTTAAATGTTTTGCGGAATGATGCTCAAAGTGCAATGGCGATCGCCAGCTGTGTGCAAGCACAATTCATCCGTGTCAATGTCCTTACAGGGGTGATGGCGACAGATCAAGGATTAATTGAAGGGGAAGCCCATCAACTACTACGTTATCGCCGGGAGTTAGGCAGCGATATCAAAATTTTTGCCGATGTGTTGGTGAAACATGCCCGTCCTTTAAGTTCACCAAATCTCACCGTTGCCGTCAAAGATACGATTGAAAGGGGTTTGGCAGACGCGGTGATTCTCTCTGGTTGGGCTACTGGTAGCCCCCCGAATGTAGAAGATTTGGAACTAGCTAGCGGGGCTGCAGGTACTACACCAGTATTCATTGGCAGTGGGGCAGATTGGGAAAATATTGCTACACTGATGCAGGCAGCAAATGGTGTCATTGTTTCCAGTTCCCTGAAACGCCACGGTCGGATAGAGCAACCAATTGACCCAATTCGTGTTAGTCAATTTGTCGAAGCCGCTCGTCGGAGTTGGAACTCTAAGAGTGAAACTAAATCAATTTCCTCAGTAACTATACATTCTTAGGGACTGGGGATGAGGGAGATGTGGTTTGGCTTCGCTCACCAACCGGGAGATGAGGGAGTGAACTATGCCCCAATCCCCAATCCCCAGTCCCCCAATTCCTCATCCCTCATTCACAGTTTATGATTCGCCGCCGTTCTACTCCTTGGATTCATAAATGGTCGAGGCCATTGATTGCCGCGATCGCTGGGCTTGGTGCCCTGACAACAGGTTATCTGGCTATAGAAAAGTTAACAGGACGCAGTGCAGCTTGTGTGGCACAGGCTGGTGTCAAAGGCTGTAATGATGTGCTTTCCAGTCCTTGGGCAACGGTTTTTGGTCAGCCATTAGCTTTGTTTGGGTTTTTGGCCTACACCGGTATGGTAGTACTGGCTTTAGCACCCTTGGCAGTTAACCGAGAGCAAAACAGTCAGTTACGCTCGCAGTTAGAAAACTGGACTTGGTTGCTACTGTTGGCGGGTGCGATCGCTATGTCTGTCTTCAGCGGCTACCTGATGTACTTGCTAGCATTCCAAATCAAAGCCCTTTGCCCTTACTGTCTGGGTTCGGCTTTCTTCTCTTTAAGTCTTTTGGTGCTGACAATTATCGGTCGGACTTGGGAAGATATCGGACAAATCTTTTTTACCGCCCTCATTGTGGGCATGGTGACACTGATTGGTACTTTGGGTGTTTATGCTGGTGTGAATCAATCAGTTAGCACATCTGGATCAACTTCTAGTAAACCCGGTAAAATTTCTTTTACTCCCAAAGAAGAGCCTAAACCAGGGGTGGGTTGGGAAATCACCACTAATTCTGGTGAGGCGGAGATAGCCCTAGCACGTCATCTGAAAAAAATCGGTGCTAAGGAATATATTGCTTGGTGGTGTCCTCACTGTCATGAACAAAAGCTAATTTTTGGTAAAGAAGCCTACAGTGAACTAGATAGTACAGATTGTGTCTCTGCTGACAACCCACGCATTCCCAAAGATGTGTGTGTAGCCGCAAAAATCGAAGGCTACCCCACTTGGATTATTAACGGTAAAAGTTATAGTGGAGTGCAAAATTTGACGGAACTAGCAAAAGTTTCAGATTACAAAGGACCCAGTAACTTCCAGTACTTCAAGTAATTACCTGAAAAAGGTTTTTCCAGTAGCGTGTGTTATGCCGGAGGCTAACGCACCATCTACGCAATCATCAGGTTTTTAAGCCTCTCCCGATGCGAGGAGAGGGATGGAAGCGGGGTTCTTCAAAGTCTGTCGAACTCACGTTATTTTAGGCTTGTCACTCCACTACCAGACTCAAAGCTTCTTCCCCATGTCCAAAAACTCCGTACCGCAAGTGGCATGGAGTTTTTTATTGTGGTCAAAGTTATTTTGTAAAGAAAAATAAATTTATCTCAACTCGGTGGCGTTCAGCTAGTCTTACTTATCTATAGAAGAATATCTATGTGTAAATGCTGATTACAAAGATTTTAGGACTTGACTCACCTTAAATATACTTACAAAAATACTTATGTTCTTAGTAAACAATATTTATACTTAACTTGTGTTGTCAGGCGTGAGTGTTTCAGTTGTCATTTGATCGGATAATGAATGTCATGAAGAGTAATACATCAGAACTACCCAAGTGTTTCCGGAGGAACCTAATTGAGTGGAAAAAATTTTTAACGACAGAATATAACTAGTACAGCGCGGCGTAAATGAACATACCATTTCAAATGGCGCAAGAGCTTGGAATACAATTCTTTTGACTTTTGACTTTTGACTTTTGACTTTTGACTTCCGCCTTGCGGTACTAGTCCATAGGCTATATGTACCACGTAGTTAATAGCTACAAGAAATAGAGAATCTCCCTACTAGGTAATGGGAATGAGTAAGCAGCTAGGCAAGTGTCTTGTGAAGTTCATTTTTGGACTGAAGCAATCACTTGGTAGAGGACACAGGGAATTGATTACTGCCTCCAGCGTTGTAATCTGCATCTTATTTTTGCGCTCTATTGGATTATTGCAATTTTTAGAACTGGCAGCATTGGATCAATTGTTTCGCTTACGTCCACATGAACTGCCTGAAGAGCGGATTACTATTGTATCGATTGATGAGGCTTCTTTGCGCCAAGTTGGTTCATGGCCGATTCCGGATGGTGTTATTGCCCAGTTATTGCAAAAGTTAAAAGTCCAAAATCCCCGTGCTATCGGTCTAGATATCTATCGAGATTTGCCAGTAGAGCCTGGTTATGAGGATTTGGTGAATCTCTATCAATCTACACCTAACTTAATTGGCATTGAACAACTGGCAAATAATAAGAATGCCAACGTTTCACCTCCACCAGTGCTGAATCGGCTGGATCAAGTGGGTTTTAATAATGTGTTGTTTGATCCGGATGGTAAAATCCGGCGCAGTTTGCTGTATTGGCACATTGATAATCAGGCGCACGAGAGTTTTGCGCTCAAGCTGGCTTTACTGTATTTAAAGTCCTACGGAATTACTCCTAAAACAGCCGCCAGCAACCCTGAGTATCTACAGTTGGGGAAGGCTGTGTTTACTCGTTTTCGGTCTCAAGATGGGGCTTATGTGGGAGCTGATGCCAGAGGTTATCAGATTTTATCTAATTTTCCCAAACCAAGTTGTCAAAGTCCATCCACAGAATCCTGTGCTTATCGCCAGGTATCAATGAGGGATGTGCTAGCTGACAGAGTGCCAAAAAGCTTGATTAGCGATCGCATTATTCTCATTGGTTCCACCGCTCCTAGTCTCCAGGATTTTGTGTTCATTCCCCACTCCAGTCGGCTAATAGGTACAGCCAAGCCGATTTCTGGTATCGAACTACAAGCCTATTTTATTGGCGAGTTAATTTCATCAGCTCTTGAAGGACGACCATTACTCAAAGTTTGGTCTAAGTTACAAGAATACCTGTGGATTTTCGCTTGGTCTTATTTGGGAGCGATGACGGCGTGGCGAATGCAACGCCCAACAAAGAGTATCTTGAGCATCTTGCTGTTTTGCTTGTTTTTATTGCTGAGTGCTTATGTAGCTTTTTTGTCTGGCTGGTGGATACCAATTATTCCTTCGCTACTCACCTTTGGGAGTTCAGCTATTTGGATTATTTGTTACATTGCTTACATGCAAGAAGAAATGAAACGCTCCAAGGAGTTCTTGCATAAGGTAATCAATACAATTCCTGATCCTATTTTCGTCAAAAATGAACAACATCAGTGGATTGTCTTAAATGAGGCTTATTGTCGATTCATCGGTTATCCAAATGGGTTGTTAATTGAGAAGTCAGACTATGAATTTTTCCCGAAACATGAAGCTGATGTGTTTCGCCAACAAGATCGGCTGATTTTTCAGACTCAGCAACCCCAGGAAAACGAAGAAGAATTTACTGATGCTTATGGTAAAACCCATTTGATTGCTACTAAGCGATCGCTCCACAAAGATGCAGCTGGTAATTTCTTTTTAGTGGGAGTGATCCGCGATATCACTCAACGCAAGCTGATGGAAGAACAACTTAAGCAGACTGCTGCTGATTTGTATCGCTCCAATTATGAATTAAAGCGCAAAGAAGACCACATGCGCTATCTGGCCTATCATGATCCCCTCACGGGTTTATCCAATCGCAAATTTTTTGCAGAACAACTTTATGAGTCGTTGCATTGGGCACAGAGTAACAATTTATTACTGGGACTGCTGTTTATTGATCTCGATGGCTTCAAGCAAGTCAATGATACCCTAGGGCATGAGTTGGGCGATCGCTTACTTGTTACCATTGCCCAGCGACTCAGCAACTCTTTACGTGGTAGTGATACAGTTTCTCGTTTAGGTGGCGATGAATTTACCGTAATTTTACGGGCAATTCCCAACATCCAAGTAGCTGCTAAAGTCGCTGAGAAAATTTTAGGCACTATCACTGAGCCAATTGTTTTGGACGGATATACCACCAGAGTCTCTGCCAGTATTGGCATTAGTGTCTACCCACTCAACAGTCAAGACAGTGAAGCTTTGCTTAAACAAGCAGATCATGCGATGTATCGTGCCAAACATCTTGGTAAAAACCGCTATGAGTTTGCGTAAATCAGTTATCAGTTAACAGTTATCAGTTAACTGAGAATTGTTATAGTAGTTACTTGCTTAAATATTAAGATTTTATAAAAAATTGCGGATTGAGTGAATTTGCTGGTGGTAGTGCATAAAAATCTCTAACTTTAGACCGATGTTAAAAACATAGCCTAAGTACTATCACTTAAGTGGTTATTATTCTCACTGCTGAAAATCTGAATCTTTTGATGTGAGCTACTAAAAGCTGCTTCTTGTTCAGCAAGTTTGGTACTGGCTGCAAAAAATTAATTAAAATTTAATATTTTTTGGGAAAATGTAAGTAAAGTTACCGAAAATGAGAAAAAGCGTTGCATGAAAACCGAAACAGGGCATTTACCGAGGCTTATGAATACTAGGTTAAGAATTACCAGCGCTCTAGTGCTGTGTATTAGTATCTACGTGATCGTCCCAAAAATTGTTGATTCTACAGAAAATCTCACCATTGTGACGACTAAAAGCCTTAGCAGTGCTAACAGCAAACAGTTAGCTACTCCCAAGGCTAATTCTGGGAGTGTAAAAGACGTATATGTACCACCAAATTATGGCGGACCTGACAGCCAAAATGGTAGTGGCACTCGCTAGTACACCAAGACGCAAATAAAACCACTATAAAAAACGCTAAATAGCTTACTGTACAGGCTTCTTCATTTCAGATTTCAGACTTCAGACTTCAGACGGGATTTCCACCAATGGTGATTTTGTATGAGTGTGTGGGCTTGCCAATCGGGGTCTGGTTGGGGGTAATCTAGTCGGTAGTGTCCGCCGCGGCTTTCGGTTCTAAAAGCAGCACTCTTGAGAATTAAATCTGCTATGTCTAGTAAATTGCGGGTTTCTGCCCAAAGTCGCAATTGACGTTCAACATCTGGTAAGTCTATGTTAGCTGGTGCTGCGGGATTTAAAGATAGTAAAAATTGACTCAACGGCAAGGCTGCGAAATCGTGCTGCCAAGACGCAACAGTGGCGATCGCTATTTCTAATCCTGACTGTTCCCGACAAATCCCTGCACTTTGCCACACTAAGCGCGGTAACTTCTCCCGTAATGCTTCTAGCTGTGCTTGTTGGGTGTGCTGCTCATCATGAGAAAGGGTGAACTCAGCAGGATGCAGGGAGAATGCTGATGCTTCTACTGTATCCTTCATCCCGATGGCTTCATCCTGTAGATTAGCCATCTGTGCGCCAAAAACAATGCATTCCAACAGTGAATTACTTGCTAGGCGATTAGCTCCATGCACTCCTGTACTTGCAGTTTCTCCCACTGCATATAAACCAGGAATATTCGTCTGATTTGTCAAATCTGCGGCAATTCCACCCATCCAGTAATGAGCTGCGGGGGCTACAGGAATTGGTTCATTGAAGACATCAATACCCCAATATTGACAAACTTTAACGATGTTAGGAAAGCGGTGACGAATCTTGTCGGCGGGGATGGGGCGCATATCCAACCACACATGAGCTGTAGCTAAATCGGCAGATGTCTGCTGTAAATGGCTGAAAATCGCTCTACTAACTATGTCTCGCGGTGCGAGTTCACCTGCGGGGTGGTAGTCAAAGGCAAAACGTCGCCCCTCGTTGTCGATGAGGTGTGCGCCTTCACCGCGTACAGCTTCACTAATGAGGAAGCGATCTGCACCGGGTTTAGTGAGGGCGGTAGGGTGAAATTGGACAAATTCCAAGTCACGGAGGATAGCTCCTGCTCGATAGGCGATCGCTACTCCATCGCCTGTACTCACCGCTGGGTTAGTGGTTTGGGCAAAAACTTGGCCACCACCACCAGTAGCGAGAATCACCGCCCCAGCTTTTACCCAGGTGATTTTACCTTGATAAAATAGGCTAATTCCTTGACAGCGTGAGCTTTGGGGTTCAATCCACAAACTCAGCGCCAAAGCTTGCTGAATAACTTGAATATTTTGGCGGCGGAGAACTTGGGCGGTGAGAGTAGTTGTGACTTCTCTACCTGTGGTGTCAGCGGCGTGGAGAACACGATTCCGGGAATGGGCGGCTTCTAAAGTTAAAGCCAAGGTTTTACCATCCCGATCAAAAGCTACACCCAAGTTGACTAGAGATTTAATACAGCTAGGGGCTTGTTGGGCCAGAAATTCTACAGCTGCGACATCGCACAAACCAGCACCAGCGCGGATTGTATCTTCAATGTGTAAAGCTGGAGAATCTTCCGGGGCGATCGCGGCAGCAATTCCACCCTGTGCCCAATCACTAGCAGATAGAGAAACAGTTTCTTTAGTAATTAAGCCGACTTGTAAGTGTTCGGGCAGACAAAGCGCTGTGTAGAGTCCAGCAGCACCAGCACCGACGACTAAGACATCAAATTGGCTAGGAATATCTATATTCTGAGACAAGGTAAGAGAGAGGGGGGGAAGGGAATAGAGGGGGGAGGGGGAAGAGAGGGGGGGAGGGGGAATATTTCCCTTGTCTCCTGATCTCCTTGCTGCCTTTTTGCCCACCCCTATCTCTGATGTTACTTCCCACTACCTAGAATCAGGTGTGGGTTTAAATTCAGTGAACAGTCAACAGTCAACAGTTATCAGTCCTATAGTTTGCTGTAACACCTTACCCAGCTAGTGCTTCCACCAATTGATGAGGGACTTTAAACCAAGGAATAAAACTGACACTTCGACTTCGCTCAGTGCGAGCAACTGATTTATCTGTAGATGCCATTGTTAAAACGATCATCTCCCTCGTTGAAGACAGATTCTAGTTCTGTCACAGTGAAGTGATCGAAGTTGGCTTGTAAAGTTTGTTTTTGGCGATCGCTCAATCCGGGAATATCCAGTACATCCTCTACCTTCTTGTAAGGAGCATTTATGATGATTTTCCTAGCCAGGGTGGGATATAGTCCTGGATACTGTTGGAAAGCTCGAACGTTGGTATTATTCAAATCAACTTTTTTGCCAAATTCCGTTCCTAGCTTGGCATCTGCCCGATTCTGCCCAACTGCGAGAATTGGGATTTGAGGCAAAGCCAGACTATTGAAATTGGCCGCTTGAGCTATTTGAGTGGTTCCCAGCCATCCCCAGCAACCAAGCAACAAGCTAAACACTGTTAATAAACGCACCAATCCTTTCACGATTCCTTTCACGATTTTTCTCCCTTATTCCATCAAAATGAAAATAAAAGTTTTAAGCTCACAGCCATCCGTGGTCATTAGTCAGTGGTCATTTGTGAGAATCCCAAGGACAAAGGACGAAAAGCGATCGCTTAATCAACACACAGCAGTCATCAAAAACTAATATACAGCGTATTAATATCCACAATATTTGCTGTTGCTGGGTTTGGTCATACTTTTATCAAAATTAGTTGCACAACAGCATGGGGAGTGGCTTGAGCAACTCAGGCCAGAACAGCAGCTAACAAAAATAAACTGTCTACGAAAATTGTACTCAAAACCGCTCCACTAAAGGCATACCAGTGACGCTGGTTTCTTCCCAGAGGCAAAATCCCGATTGTTAGCAACACTAAGGCCAGAATTACTGCCCAAGCTGCGCCCCAAGGGGTGTCTACTTTTATGAGAGCATTTTGGAGAACTCCTACTGCGGCATCTGGTTCTACTCGCATGATTTGCCGCCAATAGGGCATCAAGCCTACCAAGTAGAAATATACGTCAGTTAAAGCTGTACCCAGTAAAGATCCTAAATAAAACCAGTTACCTACCTTGCCCCAATTCCTGGCTAGACACCAAAAAGCAAAGGGTAGCCCTAGAGATTCTACTGGCAAATGCCATAAGGGTTCCCAACGTAACCAGCCCCAGTAAATCGCGCCTGCTAACCAACTCCAGCTAAAGCCAAAGAGCAAATCACCCCAAATATAAGTTTTCGGACGTGACATGAGATTAAAGCTGAAAAACACCCAAAACCCTGTCATCGCTAAACAGAGACTGGGTTGCGATCGCACTAGTGGTGCTTCAATAAATACTGGCACTGACACCAAAAATACTGCTGCTGCTAAAACTAACCAAGCTTGTGGGGAAGAGTTAGAGAAGGGAAGAGAGGGCGATGCGGTGAGTGTAGACTCTAACTCCCTGATAGTTCTCTGTTTAATGTCAATTGCATCCAAATTGCTGTAAGAGGACAACGTATTATTAATCAAAGTTTTTAATATTTGTTACTTAACTTTATTTTATTTAAGATATCACATGTATAAATCCCCCCCGTGGGCATTTTTATTTTACCTGGATTTTGCGTAGGTTAGATGTCACCCGGAAAAACTGACTACAGCAACGTAAAGTTGGATAGTTTGCAAAAATACATTATCTGTTAGAGGAGTTTGGTTAATGGCAACAATATCAACAGTGGGGGTGCTATTCCCGCAATTACTATTACAGGCAACCCCAGAAGCTGTAACCTCAGGTGGAGTTAACCTGATACAGCAACTGTTTCAGGCATTTATTCTGGGGATTGTGCAGGGAATTACAGAATTTCTGCCGATTAGTAGCACCGCCCATCTAGAGGTATTTAGCAAAGCGTTGCATTGGGAAACACTAGGATCAAAAGCCTTTCTCGCCACAATTCAATTTGGTAGTGTAGTGGCAGTTTTAATTTATTTTTGGCAAGATATTAAACTAATTCTCACGGGAGGCTGGCAGGCTATTAACCAAAAAGACTGGCAGCGAGAAGAATGGAAATTATTGGTAGGGATAGCAATAGGTACTATACCTGCGTTGGTGGGGGGATTCATCTTAAAAAAGGCGCTAAATGATGAGAATTCCTCAATTAACAGCATGACAACGATCGCTATCAGTTCCATTGTCATGGCAATTCTATTAGGTGCAGCCGAACAAGTTGGCAGTCGTAAGCGGGATTTTAACGCCGTCACCATTCTCGATGGATTGCTGATTGGACTTGGGCAAATGCTGGCTTTAGTACCGGGTGTATCCCGTTCTGGTTCAACTCTAACAACCGCTTTATTTTTAGGACTAGAGAGACAGACAGCCGCGAGATTTTCCTTTCTGTTAGGGATTCCCACCTTGACAATTGCTACGTTATATGAATTTTTTAAAGAAGCGCTAGGCAAAATTGACTTAGCAGTGGTACTGGTAGGAACCTTATCAGCCTTTGTATTTTCTTACATATCGATCGCCTGGTTGTTGCGATATCTTCAAACTAAAAGCGTTTGGGTATTCGTTTGGTATCGCTTGGCATTTGGGGCGACAATACTTAGTGCGATCGCTGCCGGAATGTTGAAAAATAGTTAATAGTCCAAAGTCAAGAGTCCAAAGTCAAGAGTCCAAAGTCAAGAGTCAAGAGTGAAAATATAGATCCGTGACCTTTGACCCTTGACCCTTAACACATGACTACAATCCGTCCTGCCTTAATTTCTAGAGTATTACCTGATTCCATAGCTGCTGAAATCGGCTTTGAGGCGGGGGATGCGATCGTTGCGATCAATGGTACACATCCCCGCGATTTAATTGATTATCAATTTTTATGCGCTGATGAAGTTTTAGAACTAGAAGTTTTAGATGCTACGGGTAAAATCCATCACCTGGAAATCGAAAAAGATTATGACGAAGATTTAGGGCTAGAGTTTGACAATGCCCTATTCGATGCTTTAATCCAGTGTAATAATCGCTGTCCGTTTTGCTTTATTGACCAACAACCTCCAGGTAAGCGCTCCAGCTTGTACTTAAAAGACGATGATTACCGTCTGAGCTTTTTATATGGCTCTTACCTGACCCTCACCAATCTACCAGAAAGAGAATGGCAACGCATTGAGCAAATGCGGCTATCTCCTTTATATGTATCCGTTCATGCTACGGAACCCGAAGTCAGAATTAGACTACTAAAAAATCCGCGTGCCGGACAAATATTACAACAAATCAAGTGGTTTCAGGAAAAACGCCTACAAATTCACGCCCAAGTAGTTGTCTGTCCAGGTGTAAATGATGGCATACATCTGGAACAAACGCTACGTGATTTAGCGTCATTTTATACTGGGGAAGTGCCAGCAGTGGCATCCGTGGCAGTAGTACCAGTAGGTTTAACCAGATTTCGCCCAGAACAAGACGAACTCATTCCCGTGACACCGAAAAAAGCCCAAGAAGTGATTTATCAAGTGCGATCGCTATCGCGAGAATTTCGCCAAAAGTCAGGTTCCAACGTTGTTTGGTTAGCTGATGAGTGGTTTTTGATTGCAGGGGAGGAATTACCTAGAGAATCCGAATATGAAGAATATCCCCAAATCGATAACGGGGTTGGTTCTATTCGTTTATTTCTCAAACAGTTTGCAGCCACCGCCGCTGAATTACTCCCAAGCAAAATTTATCCCAGGAAAAAATTAACTTGGGTAGTGGGGAACGCAGTTGAGAAGGCATTTCAACCAATCCTCAAGCAATTAAATGCCGTCGAAGGCTTAGAAATCAATATGCAGGCCTTATCTAGCGATTATTGGGGACAAAATATCAGTGTAACTGGCCTACTGACTGGGCATGATTTACTTTTAAACTTAAAAGGGCAGGATTTAGGCGATGGCATCTTATTGCCAAATGTCATGCTCAAACATGGTGAATTGATATTTTTAGATGATATGAGTATTGAAGACGTAGCCCGTCAACTGAAGACAAAAATCCTTCCAGTAGCGGGAATTACTGAATTAATCAATGCTTGTATTGCTTAAACGAAAACATGTCAAGAGTCAAGAGTCAAGTGTTACAACCATAAAATTTTGACTTTTGACCCTGGACTCTTGACTAACTAAATAATTAAGTGAGGAGTGACTGGTGGAGAATCAGGAAAAGGGAAGTGAAACTATTAAATTAAAAATTAAAAAAGCCGGATTCTTCATTTTTAATTTGCAATTTTTACTTTTAAATAGCTTTGCTGTTTTACCAGCAATGGCGGCAACTGAAGAACCGCTATTGAGTATAGTACAGAGCCAAGAAAATGTTAATCAATGGGTAGGGATTACCAACCGTTTACAGGCGGCTGGGGTGAAATATTGTGTGATTCCCCTAGGGAATGTGAAGAGTGCGGCAGATTGGGGCGATCGCCGGGTATTGTTTTTGCCAAATGTGGAGACAATTACACCAGCACAAGCGATCGCCCTCGAAGAATGGATGAGCAAAGGCGGGCGTTTAATTGCTAGCGGCCCTGTAGGTAGTCTTTCTGCATCAGGAGTCCGCCAGTTGTTACGCACCCTCTTGGGAAGCTATTGGGGATTCAGTTTCGAGCAAACGCAACAGTTACAATCCCCCAAAACCAAGACACAGGAATGGGCTAACCAAAACAGCCTTTTTGGCAAAGTACATGGTGGCGTTGTCGTTCCTGATGATGCTTCCAGTCAAGCTGCTGCGGTTTGGAATTCCCAAGACAGTCCCGCTGCAGTCGTGACTACTGAACGCTCCACTTTGTTGGGTTGGCGCTGGGGGGTAGACACAGCATCTGCACCAGATCTAGATAGTGCATGGTTAAAAGCTAGCCTCAATCATCATTTGAATGCGTCGTCAAATGGCAACAAGAAAATAGCCGGAGGTTCGGAAAGCTGTAGTACTACAGTGGCGGCTATTACGGTGAAGGGGGCAGAAAATAACTCTGCTTTACCGATATCCCCGCGTCCTCGCGTTGCTATTCCTGCTCCCACTCCGCCTAGAACTACTAGAATTGCCACAGCCCCCCAACCCAGACCCCTAGTGAGAGTCGCACCCCAGCGATCGCCTGAAGCAATTGACCAATTAGAACAAGCAGTGCGTCTAGATGTCGTACCCAACTCTGGCGCACCCATTGATAGCAGCCAAGCGATCGCCCTCCAGCAAGAACTAGAAAATCTCATTGGTCGGGTGGAAAGCGCCCATCTAGCTGCTTCAGTGTCTCCTTCTAATAGGGGTGCAGTCACCACCAGAACCCCCCGTGCTTTAAAGGTAGAGCGTTCTGAGTTGATTTCTAGCAGAACAGGTATACCAGTCATCAGCACAGAACAAGCGATCGCCCAGTCCAGGGAAATTGCCAAAAACTTACCCCAGTTGATTGCCCAAAAAAACTATGCTTTAGCCCGTCAGCAATGGCTCACAGCCAAAGCAAGTTTGTGGAAGCAGTTCCCCCTAGATCGCAGAATTGCCCAGCCAGAAATCCGCTCAGTATGGTTAGATCGGGGGACAATTGTCCGCGCTGGTAGCGAGGCTGGGTTAGCGGAGATTTTTGATCGCCTGGCCCAGGCGGGAATCAATACTGTCTTTTTTGAAACTGTCAACGCTAGTTATCCGATTTATCCAAGTCAAGTCGCGCCGCAACAAAACCCGTTAATTCAGGGATGGGACCCATTAGCCGTCGGGGTTAAATTAGCCCATGCACGCGGTATGGAATTACATGCTTGGGTTTGGGCTTTTGCGGCTGGTAATCAGCGTCACAATGAAATTATCAACGTCAACCCCGATTATCCAGGGCCAGTACTAGCCGCCCATCCCGATTGGGCAAACTATGATAACCGTGGCAACATAATTCCCGTCGGTCAGACCAAGCCATTTTTAGACCCAGCTAATCCTGAAGTCCGGCAATACCTCATCAAGCTGTATGAAGAAATAGTCACTCGCTATCAGGTAGATGGTCTACAGTTAGACTACATTCGCTATCCCTTCCAAGACCCAGCCGCAGGCAAAATTTACGGCTATGGCAAAGCCTCTAGAGAAAAATTTCAGCAATTGACTGGTGTAGATCCTCTGAATATTTCTCCCAACGACCGGGAAATGTGGCAAAAATGGACAGCCTTTCGTACCGAGCAAATTGATAGTTTTGTTGCTGAAGTTTCCCAGCATTTGCGGCAAAAGCAATCAAATTTGATTTTGTCGGTGGCTGTATTTCCCCTCCCAGAAATAGAACGAATTCAGAAAATCCAACAGCACTGGGAAGTTTGGGCGAGGCGAGGGGATATAGATTTAATTGTGCCGATGACTTATGCCTTAGATACTTCTCGTTTCCAACGACTGGCGCAACCTTGGATTGCGTCTACAAAATTGGGATCTACTTTATTAGTGCCGGGAATTCGTCTGCTTTCCTTGCCAACTGTGGGAGCATTTGATCAACTGCAGTTAGTGAGGGACTTACCAGTTAGTGGTTACGCACTCTTTGCCGCTGAAAATTTGAACAACGAGCTACACAAGCTCTTTAGTAGTACCCAAGGCAAGCTGCAACAAACAACGAGTGAACCTATTCCTCACCGTCAGCCTTTTCAAACTGCTGCTGTTCGTTATGCAGCCCTGCAAAGGGAATGGAAATTTGTTTTGCAAAACGACCAGATGCGAATGTCTGCTACCACAATTTCAGAATTTAACATCCAGACGGAAGTCTTACAAAATACTTTAAATCAGCTGGCGACTTCGCCTTCAGCTAGCCAGTTACTAACAGCGAGAGGCTCTTTGACTAGGTTCCAAACTCAATTTAGAGCATGGATGCGTGAAGAGGCTATAGAAAATCCTTATCAAGTCAAAGCGTGGGAAAATCGTCTTGTCACTATAGAAAGACTTTTACGTTACGGCGAACGGCGCGTGCTGTTGCGTCCCTAGGGAAGAGGCAGGGGGATGAGGGAGGTGGGGGAGATGAGGGAGATGAGGGAGATGAGCGAGAATTAATTAATGCCCCCTACCTCCTGGACACTGAGCGTAGCCAAAGTGTGCCCCTTGCTCCCCTGCCCCCTGCCCATTCTTTATTCCCCATACCCATTTTATGCAAGCTTTTCCTCCGCCTCTTTGGCTAACCTGCTTAAGGTCAATAATTGACTTTTCGCCGTTGACGGTCGAGCCGGAAACGCCAGTATTAGAAGCGATCGCGCTCATGGCAAAGTCGGGCAAAAGTGCTTTAGTTGGATCGGCTTCGCAAATAGTGGGCTGGTTGACAGAGCGAGATGTGGTCAAGCTTGTCGCTTCTGGGGTTGACTTGAAAACATCTCAGATGTGTGAAGTCATGCACGCCTACAGCATCTCCCTACAACTGTCTGAATTTGCAGATTTAAAAACAGTATTATCACTGATGCAACAGCATCAGTTGGATTTACTGCCAGTTGTCGATGAGCAAGGTCAACTTGTTGGTACAGTCACCGCTGAAAGTATTTGTCAGGCACTGCAAGCAGAGTTAAGAGAAACCAGTATAGATATTACCGAATTTCAGCAAGTACAAGCGGATTTAGAGGCGCGAGTAGCTAAACGCACACAATCTCTCAGAAAAATCAACCAGCAATTAGTGGATGAAATGAGCGATCGCCCGCAAGCGCCACAAGAGCTAGAACAAAGCGAAGCGCGCTGGCGATTTTTAGCCGAAACCATACCACAACAAGTATGGATAGCGCAAGCAGATGGTAGCATTGAGTATGTTAACCAGCGTTTCCTCGACTACTTTGGTTGTACCAAAGAACAAATACTTGACTGGAAATGGCAGCAATGGAAACATCCAGAAGATTTACCTCAATGTCTGGATGCGTGGCAAAAATCCTTAGCTACAGGGGAAACTTTTGAAATCGAATCCCGATGGCTCAGAGCCGCTGACAATACCTATCGCTGGCATTTAGTACGCGCTTTACCCTGGTATGATCAACAAGGAAAAATAGTCAACTGGTTTGGCACAAACACAGATATTCATGATCGCAAACTCATAGAGCAAGCTTTAGCAGAGCGCGTCCGGCTAGCTGACTTTCGTGCCGATGTCGATACAATTCTCACCCAGAGTCATAGCTTAAAAGACTTAATGCATGGCTGCACTGAGGCTGTAGTCCAACATCTTGATGCTGCCTTTGCTCGCATCTGGATGTTAAACAAACAGGAGAATGTACTAGAATTACAAGTCAGTTCGGGAATCTACACCCATATTGATGGGTATCATCAACGCATTCCGGTTGGTGAATACAAAATTGGTTTGATTGCTCAACAGGGTAAACCCCATTTAACCAACTCCGTACTCACCGATCCTCGAATTAGTCAAAAAGACTGGGCGCAACGAGAAGGGATGATTGCCTTTGCTGGCTATCCCCTGATTGTTGAAGGGGAAACACTAGGAGTAATGGCAATGTTTTCTCGCCAAGAACTCACGGAATCTACCTTAAAAGCCTTGGAAATTGCTGCCGATGAAATTGCTTTTGGCATTAAGCGTCAACTTATCGAAGCAGCGCTGAAACATAGTGAAGAAAGGTTCCGCAACTTAGTTGAAGCCAGCAGTGATTGGGTATGGGAAGTTAATGAAAATGCTGTTTACACTTATGCTAGCCCCAAAGTACGAGACATCTTGGGTTACACACCACAAGAAATTATTGGCAAAACCCTCTTTGAATTAATGCCACCGGAAGAGGGTGGACGTGTTGCTAACATTTTTGCACCAATAGCAGCTGCACAACAACCATTTAAATGTTTAGAAAACATTAACATTCATCAAGATGGCCATTTAGTTGTTCTTGAAACCAGTGGAGAGCCAATCTTTGATACTGAAGGTAAATTTCGTGGCTATCGTGGCATGGATCGCGATATCACTGAGCGTAAATTAGTAGAAGAGTCTTTGTTACGCTTTCGCAAAGCTATAGAAAGTACTAGTGATGCCGTTGTTATAGCTGACAGTCAAGGTCAGTGTATTTATGTAAATCCGGCATTTGTGGAAATATACGGTTATACCTTAGAGGAATTACAAGCTGCTGGGGGAGCAACAGTGATTTTTCAGCAGCCCCAACAGTGTGAGCAAATATTGGCTACTGTGATGAGTGGGCAGTCATGGCGCGGTGAAACGACGATGAGAGCGCGGAGTGGTGGCATTGTCCAAATTGACCTCCGTTCTGATGCAATTAAGGATGTTACTGGTAAAATTATCGGTAAAGTATGTATCCATACTGATATCACCCAGCGTCAGCAGGCAGAATCAGATTTATGGCTGCGTGATCGGGCGATCGCTGCCAGTAGCAACGGCATTGTGATTATTGATGTTAGGATGCAAGATGAACCAATTATCTATGTTAATCCAGCCTTTGAGCGCATGACTGGCTACTGTGCAGCAGAAGTCATCGGGCAAAGTCGTCGTTGGTTACAACATGCTGATATCAAGCAACCAGAACTACAACAACTCAGCACGGCCATGCAAACAGGACAAGATTGCACCGTAATTTTACGTAATAGCCGTAAAGATGGCAGCCTGTTTTGGAACCAGTTAAACATTTCTCCTGTTTGCGACGTTGATGGTGAACTCACCCACTACATCGGTATCCAAACCGATATTACTGAACGTAAACAATTAGAAAAAGACCTAAGAGTAGCACTAGAAACCGAAAAAGAACTCAAATCTCGTTTTATTTCCATGATTTCCCACGAATTCCGCACCCCATTAAGTACTATCCTTTCTTCCTCTGAGTTACTAGAACACTACCGCCACAAATGGACGGAGGAAAAACAACTCACTCACCTGCATCGCATTCAAAGCGCCGTCAAACGCATGACTGAAATGTTGAATGATGTTTTGTTTATGGGCAAGGCAGAAACGGGAATACTAGACTATAGACCAACATCTCTCGATTTAGTGGCTTACTGCCGTCATTTAGTGGAAGACCTGGAACTGAGTCTCAATAATCAGCACCAAATTTCTTTCACTAGTGAATTTGATTTCATGACATGCAACATGGATAATAAGTTACTTGAACATATTCTCTGTAACTTACTCTCGAATGCAATCAAGTATTCTCCGGCTAATAGCACCATCGAGTTTACTCTCGGTTGTCAGCATGGACAGGCAATATTTCAAATCCGAGACCAGGGAATTGGCATTCCCGAACAAGACCTACCGGATATTTTTGAATCATTTCATCGCGCCCAGAATGTCGGAAATATCTTAGGTACTGGATTAGGATTAGCAATTGTTAAAAACTGTGTTGATATCCACCAAGGTGAAATTTTCGTCACCAGTCAGCTTGGCATTGGGACAACATTTACTGTCACCCTACCATTAAAGTGAAATGGGGTATTGGGTATTGGGAGAAATAGCTAATGACAAATGAAAAATAACAAATGACAAACAGAGGTGAATTATGCCTAAAATTTTAGTTATTGAAGATGAAGAATTAGTCCGTGAAAATCTTCTAGATTTACTTGAAGCTGAGGATTTTGATACTATTGCGGCTGCAAATGGAAAAATAGGAGTAAACTTAGCCTTTTCTGAATTACCAGATTTAATTTTGTGTGACATGATGATGCCAGAAATTGATGGTTATGGGGTGTTATCAATATTACGTCAAGACCCAATAATGTCCACAATTCCTTTCATTTTCCTAACTGCTAAATCCGCTAAATCTGACTTTCGTCAAGGCATGGACATGGGTGCAGATGACTATCTCACTAAGCCATTTACTCGCGCGGAATTATTAAGTGCGATTATGAACCGCTTGGAAAAAAAAGCTACTTTAAAAAAATATTTATTATCAACTCAAACTGCACTTAAAACATTATCGCCAAAAATGCAGTTATTAGAAATGAATTTATCGCGCGTTATCCAAGAAGAAATTTTTCAAGAATTTGAGTTGTCTTATCAACCAATTATAGATACTTCTTCCGGTAAAATAATTGCAGCCGAAAGTTTATTAAGTTGGCAAAGTCCTGAAATAGGTCTAGTTTCTCCTGCTGAATTCATTCCTTTAGCTGAATCCACAGGTTTAATTATTTCTATAGATAACTGGGTGTTAAAAACTACTTGTGAGCAAATTAATAGATGGCGAAATTATGTAGAAATTTTTCCTTTAACTATTGCTGTTAATGTGTCTGGAACTCTTTTAAATAAACCAAATTTCATTCACCAAATAATTGAACTTTTAGAAACCTATAATTTAGCACCTCAAGATATAAAAATAGAACTTAATGAAAGTGCAATTATGCAAGATGTTAATAGTGCAATCAGTACCATGACTAAATTGCAATCTCTGGGTGTAAGCATCGCTGTTGATGAATTTGGTATGGGTTATCATTCTTTGATAAATCTCAAAGAATTACCCATTAATACTTTGAAAATTGGACAATATTTTGTCCACAACGTTGCGACAAATCAGGAAAAATCAGAATTTACTAAATCCTTGATTAATATGGCTCATAGTCTTAAATTACAGGTGGTAGCTGAGGGGGTTGACACAGAAGCAGATTTGTCTTTTTTACGGAAAAATAATTGTGATGCTGTGCAAGGTTCTCTATTAAGTTGTCCATTATCAGCAGCAGAGTTGGAAAACTTCTTTTAGAGGATATTTGAAAAGTCTTGGAAGGCATAAAAAGTCATTCTGAGTGGAGCTTTGGGGTACGTTCCTCAGCATGACAGAGAAGGAAACTTTTTAAACATGCTCTTAAACAACAAGTGCTGATCCACGCAAATAAAAATCAGGAGAATGGTAAAAAGATCACTTCAAGCAACAGATGAAGGTATTAGAAAAGCCAAACAGGCTTTTAAGCGCAAAGGTTGGACACAAGAATATTTAGCTACTGTAGTAGGTTTAGAAACTCGTCAGCCCATTTGGAAGTTTTTTACTGGTAAGCCTATTGACCGTCAAGCTTTCAATGAGATTTGCTTTATCTTAGAGCTAGACCCATCAGAAATCTCCCAAAAATCTGCTATTGATGAATTAAAACCTTTAGACAAGCCTACTTATAATACTCTGGATATTGATATCTTAGTCAAAAAGCTGCGGGCGGCTCATTATGATAAGATTCAAGCCCAGTGCGGTACTTTGCATCTTTTGGATATTGCTCAACCTATTGGATTAAATGACCTTTATGTTGATGTCAATATTCTGGAAGAAATGACTAGTAAAAGATGGGTAGAAACTACGGATTTGCGAAAGTTCGATACTAATGAATTTGATAGATTTGGATTAGGTAAAGTTCGTCAAAAACGGGTTTGGGGGATAGAGGCTTTTGTACAATATTCTAAACTGATGGTGCTGGGAAAACCAGGCTCTGGTAAAACTACATTTTTGCAATCAATTGCTATCAGTTGTAATCAGGGATTTTTCCAGCCAGATTGTCTACCAATTTTCATCAGTTTAAAAAACTTTGCTGAGGATACTAGAGGTCGGAAGCAAATTAGTTTATTAAGCTATATCTATGAATATTTTTGTAATTTTGGTGTGATTGAGGAAGAACTGATTAAAGTTTTTTCTCATGGAAAAGCTCTGATTTTACTAGACGGTTTAGACGAAGTTATTGGAGAGGATTGTGATGAAGTTATTAAAAGTATTCGGTATTTTCTAGATATTTTTTACAAAATTAGGATAATTATTACGTGCCGTATTGCTGCCCAAAATTATAAATTTCATGGATTTACTGAAGTAGAAATTGCAGATTTTACCAAAACTCAAATTGCTGCTTTTGCTAACAAATGGTTTTTGGCTGTCGCCAAGAACTCGCATATGGAAGCAAAAGCCTTGGCAAATAAGTTTATGCAAAAAATAGAACTGGCCGAAAATTTACAATTTTTAGAGTTAGCATCTACACCAATTTTACTTAATCTTACCTGTTTATTATTTCAGTTCCTAGAGGATTTTCCTGCTGCAAGATCTGAATTGTATAGAAAAGGATTAGAACTATTATTAGTACGCTGGGATGAAGCCAGGGGGATTAAACGAGACCAAGTTTATCGTGATTTATCATTGCTACATAAAATCAAGTTACTTAGTTATGTGGCAGCAATTACCTTTACCCAGGGAGATTACTTACTACCAGAAACTAAAATGCGGCAACACATTGCTGACTATCTACGCTACCTTCCTGAAGTAACAACTGATGTGGATGCTTTAGAACTAGAGAGTGGTGCTGTATTGAAAGCAATTGAGGTTCAACATGGATTGCTTATAGAAAGAGCTAGGGGAATTTACTCTTTTTCTCATTTAACTTTTCAAGAGTATTTTACTGCTCGAGAAATTGTTGCTAATGCTAATATTAAAACACTGCAAGAACTGATAACTCATTTAGATGAAAAACGCTGGCGAGAAGTCTTTTTATTAAGTGCAGAAATTTTGCAGCCTGCCGATGATTTGTTACAGCTAATAAAGCAACAAATTGATGCTTTAGTAACCACAAATGCCAACTTGCAGAATTTTCTTAACTGGGTATGGCAAAAATCTTGTTTGGTCGGTAAGTCTTATCATCCGTCCAGTGTGCGTGCTTTTTATTTTACTATTTCCCTGCCTCCAGAACATCCTTTAGCTAACGACCAGAAATTGGCTATATCTTTGGATCATCAGATTGCTGTTAATCTTGGCGTTGATTTGGCTTTAGATTTAGCGCTAACTCATGCTCTGACTGTGAGTTTGGGGATGACGGCTGATATTTTTTTCCAACGGGTTTCTGCGCTCATTTTAGCTCTCGATCTTGATCATCTACTCCATGAGCAATCATCTTTACAAAAATCGCTGCAAGACCTGAAAGACGAGCTACCATTCACAAATCAAAGTAGAGAAGGATTAAAAATATGGTGGCAAACTCATGGAGAAACTTGGACTGAAAAACTACGAACCCTGATGATTAGCGATCGCCAAATTGGCCACATTTGGTATTTTACTCCAGAAGAGTGGTCATGCTTGCAGCAGTATTGGGATGCCAACCAATTATTGCTAGATTGCCTCAAGGGTGCTAGTAATGTCACGCCAAATTTGCGGCAAGCAATAGAAAATAGCTTATTTTTGGTTAATAGTTCTGTCAAAATCGGACTTGAGACGGGCGACAATTATTAAGTTTTAAGTCTAAGGTAGAAAAATTGTGTATAAATATTGCTCCCATGAAAGTCTCTGGGCATTTTTTGCTGCTATTTTTGTTATTCACCACAGCAGCCTGTAGTCAGACTCGCGCCTCCCTGGATAATCTCACGCCGCAGGTGGCACAGAAGCCAACACAGCCGAAAAATATCATTCGTACCGAAACACTTTCACCTACACCCATCCGGATTAATTTGAGCAATTTACCAGCACCCTTCGCTACAGAAAGTGCTTCTAAGTCGCCAGATGTTGTGGCGATTCCTGCTAACCCAGTGCTGCGCGTTCCAGCAGGATTTACAGTCAATGTTTTTGCTGAGGGTTTAGATGCACCACGGTGGTTAGCTTTGACTCCTAGTGGTGATGTGTTGGTGACGGAAACTAGACAAAATCGCATTCGTCTGTTGCGTGACACTAACGGGGATGGGGTAGCTGATGTGCGTCAGACTTTTGCGACTGCGACTAACGGCCTGAATATTCCTTTTGGTATGGCTTTTTCTGGTGATTCCTTCTTTCTGGGTAACACCGATGCAGTTTTACGGTTTCCCTACACTAAAGGCCAACCGCAACTGACTGGTACGGGGAAGAAAATCGCTAATCTTCCTGGCGGTGGTTATAACCAACACTGGACGCGGAACGTGGTGGTATCACCCGATGGTAATAAATTATACGTTTCGGTTGGTTCTCAATCCAATGTCAGTGAAGAACCGCCACCACGGGCTTCAGTACAGCAAATGAATTTAGATGGTTCCCAGCAGCAGACTTTCGCCTCTGGATTGCGTAACCCAGTAGGTTTGGATTTTCACCCCGTGACTAAAAAACTCTACGCCACCGTCAACGAAAGAGATGGGATTGGTGATGATTTGGTACCAGACTACCTTACAGGAGTTCAACAGGGGGAATTTTACGGTTGGCCTTATGCTTACCTATCACCAAACAACCTTGACCCACGTCAGAAAACAAATGACAAAAGTAAACGCCCCGATTTAGCCGCCCGGACTCGTACCCCAGAGGTCTTATTCCAGGCGCATTCAGCCGCTTTGGGTTTGCAGTTTTATGACGGTAAAGCATTTCCCGAAAAATACCGTAATGGTGCTTTTGTGGCTTTTCGTGGTTCTTGGAACCGCGATCGCGGTACTGGTTATAAAGTTGTATTTATTCCTTTCGATACTCAAGGGCGATCGCCTGGTTACTATGAAGATTTTCTCACGGGATTTTTGCTGAATCCTGCTGTACCTACTACGTGGGGAAGGCCTGTGGGGTTGTTGACTTTACCTGATGGTAGTTTACTGGTGACAGAAGAAGCCAATAATCGGATTTATCGAATTCAGTATACAGGGGGGAAATAAATGGAGAGAGTATTGGCGATCGCCTTGGAAGAGTGGGGACTTCCGCAACACGTTAAAATTGCATCAATAACCAATCAGCTAGATACAGTCGAAGATTGGCGATCGCTAAGAATTGATCCAGATAATTGGGAGTAATTCCCAATTCCCAATTCCCAATACTTCGACTCCTTTCGACTTCGCTCAAGGCAAGTCGCTCAGTACAAGTTCCCAATTCCCCACCATGTATCAAACTAACCCACCCCGTCCGCCACAAGAAAACATGCCGACGATGTATGATTTACCCAGTGAATTAGTAGGAGAATCAGGATTGCCAGATGAATTTCACCGCATACAAGCTGAGTTGCTCAGTGAAACTTGCCAGCCGCCTAATCACTTACCTGAAGAAATTTTACTTGCCAGTGACTTAAACCTTTATTATGACCCCCGCCATCCCTTGTGGTACAAACGCCCTGATTGGTATATGGTTTTGGGAGTTCCTAGCAACAACGAGCAGCAAGACTTGCGCTTAAGTTATGTTGTCTGGCAAGAAGGAATTGATCCATTTTTAGTAGTTGAATTACTTTCACCAGGAACAGAACAAGAAGACTTAGGGAAAACACTACGAGAGATTAATCAACCTCCGACAAAGTGGCAAGTCTATGAGCAGATTTTGCGAATTCCTTACTATGTGGTCTATGACCGCTATGAAAATAATTTACGTGCTTTTAAGGTCATGGGCATCCATTATGAGGCCATATTACTAACTGAAAACCGCTTTTGGTTGGAGGATCTGGAACTGGGATTAGGTCTGTGGCAAGGTACTTATCAGCAGACTACAGGTTTATGGTTACGTTGGTATAATTCCACAGGCTGGATACCGACCTTAGCCGAAAAAGCGGAACAAGAACGCCAACGGGCTGATAAATTAGCAGAGTACGTGCGATCGCTAGGAGTTGATCCAGATAGTCTAAGCTAAATAAACACACGCTCTACAGTTGAGAGCCGCTGTTAGAGAGGCAAATAAGCTCGATTTGTAGTAAATATACTCTTAGCCTATAGTTAATTCTATAGTGCAAAAGTAGGGTGTATTAGCGGAGCGTAAAGCACCACTCCCATTTCACTCAGAATTGCAGGTTATTAAATTTGCATTCCTTCGCCTATAGTTAATTCTCTAGTGCGATCGTCAAAATAATGAGGGGGTAATTTTTTAGTAATTTGGTAATGCAAAAGGAACTTTTATAGCGATTAAGCTTCCTAAAAGGTAATTGGGTATGTAGGTTGGGTTGGTAATTACAGTATAAAAAATATGTATTTAATTGTAATATCCCTAATTTTAGCATTACCTGATTGTTGCCAATCATTATATTTTGAAAATCAGCGTACAACTGGAAAAACTACATGTTAATTTGGAAAACCAGTTCTCTAAATATAAACATAGCTAGTGTTCGATATCGATGCTTATTACCGCTACACTATCTTGAATTACATGGATATCAATCTTGCATTTACGCTGATAATAACGAAATCCAGTGCCAAGGTAAATCAGATATTGTTATTTTTGTCAAAAGCTTTTCACCTCATGATTTATGTTTAGCCAAACAGTTGCATCAAGCAAGTGTACCAGTAATTTTAGACATCTGTGATAATATATTTATCGAAGATTATATCTTTCAAGATATCAATGTTACTCCGCAACAAATTTTCAAGGAAATGTCTAAGTTAGCATCAGCAATAGTGACAACAGGAGAACCATTAAAAAATGTCATAGAAGCAGAAGTGGGGACATCTACTCCAGTATTTATAATTCCCGATGGTAATGAAACACTCGAAGATGTCAAGCGATCATTTGATTTTATTAAATGGGAACGTTGGGTAAAACTAGGTATTTATAACCCAAAATTATTTTTACAAATTATCATAAATAATGTGAAATATAGAATTGCTAGCTATGCAAAAAAAACGTACAATTATCTACGAAAAAGATTTTCCAGCAATTATTTTAAAATTTATTTTTGGAGGAAAAAAATAGCAAAACTTAATGGACAGTTTAGAAGGATGGTTAAAAAAATACTGCGAATAGAAACGAGTAATCAAGAACTTAATTATCCCGAAAATAATCTACTATTAAATAATCTTTCCCCAGTTCCAAGTTATTGTGAAATTCTCCAGGAAAGCAACCAATTGATTAGTAAATCTGAGCAGCAATCAGAGGCTAGTCTGGCACTAACAAAAAATGTAGCATTAACGGAGGAAATTCCGAAAATAATTTGGTTCGGTAATCATGGAGCTAACTATGGCAATTTTGGAATGTTAAACATATTAGACATAGCTGATCATCTAATAAAAATTAGCCAGGAAATAAAGTTCAAATTGCTTGTTGTTAGTAATAATTACGAAAAATATTGCCAGCATATACTCCCATTACCTTTTCCCACGGAGTATGTAAAATGGGACCCATTGAACATTTATAAATACATATCTCAAAGTAATCTAACAATAATTCCCAACTCCAAGACTCCCTTTAGCATTTGTAAGTCTGCTAACCGTGCAGTGCTTTCTTTATCATTGGGAGTGCCTGTAATCGCTACAAAAACACCAGCACTCGACATCTTTAATGAATGTATAATATGTGATGAATGGGAGAGGGGATTAAAAGCATACCTCACCGACCAGCAGCTGGTTAATACCCATGTGGAAACAGCCAAATCTATTATTAAAAGTAATTATAGTGGCGAAGCGATCGCCAATCAATGGGCAAATGTCTTAAATCAAGTTAGTGGTAACGTGGTGTGATTAACTTTATACGCTTTTGGAAACGTCAGCCAACAGTACTAATATTTATCCACCTAATCCAAGATTTGGATTTAGTTTTACCTTTATTAGTGGGTTTACAAGATAGACATGACCTCATACCTCAAGTCTGCGTAATCGATAAAATACTAGAAGAATCACCAAGAGTTAAAAGCGCCTTACAAACATTAGGAATTAAATACTCCAAAGTTTCTCGCTTGGGAGTATTAACAGGAATAGAACCAAATCTCTTGGGTATTCGAGCATTAGTAACTGCCTCAGAAAGTACTGCTGGACCTCATAAAGCAGCCTATACTTTAACTATAAGAGCCAATAAATCAAATATATATACATACACTTTACAACATGGGTTTGAAAATATTGGTTTAAATTACTCAGACGAAGTTTATAGTCTAGAATCAGTACGCTTTGCATCTCAAAAAATCCTGATTTGGGCTAATACTCATTTATTACCGATACACCTATCATCAGACACTCATTTACGTTGTGTGCCCGTCGGATGTCCCAAAGAAGTCAGTCCCCTTACCACTGAAATTGAAATACCAGGACGACGCAAATATCTAGTTGCTGTATTTGAGAACTTGCACTGGAATCGTTATCACGAAGACTACAGACAGCATTTTTTAAACGATTTAGAACAAACTGCTGTCCAGTTTCCAAATACCACTTTTTTAGTCAAACCACATCATGCAGGAAAGTGGCTAACTAGCAGATATCGCGGCTCTTTACCTTGTGCAGATAACTTAGTAATTGCCGATCCAGAAAATCCTTTATGGGAACCTTTTACTGCGCCAGCAATAATTAAAAATGCAGATGGCGTTATCACTACTCCATCAACAGTAGCAGTTGATGCTGCTCGCGCTGGATGCCCAGTCAGCGTCGTAGGTTATGGACTTGACCTGACAAACTATACTCCCCTTCCCATCATTAATAGTCTAGAAGATTGGACTAGCTTTATTCAAAAATTACAACACTCTGAAGGGAAGATAATAGCCAAAAACAAAACGAATGAATTTATTGATAAAAACCTCATTGCCGGAGATGCCATCAAACGAATATTAGACTTGATATCAGCAGATATATCATCTAGCAAAAATGTCAAAAACTAACTTAATGGGAAATAAAATGTTTTCCCAAAAAACTATTAATAATAGGATGTAAACTCCATGAATGAACAAGTTAGAGTCTATGTCGGTACTGATACGAGTCAACTTTTGGCAGTTAAGGTTCTTGAACATTCAATTAAACGATGCACAAAACTTGATGTGACAGTTTATCCAATGCTTGATCTGCCTATTAAAAAACCGCAAAATCCAAATAACTGGCAGAGAACTGGATTTTCTTTTAGTCGTTTTTGCATACCAGAATTAGCGGGATATACAGGAAAAGCTTTATACTTAGATGCTGACATGCTAGTTTTTCAAGATATTGCCTCTCTCTGGAATATTCCTTTTGATGGAGCCAAGGTAGTCATTCAAGAAGATATTCCCAACGAATACCAAAAAACCAATAAGAAATTAGGTGCCCCCTCACAGAGAATAAAACAGTGTTCAGTGATGCTCCTAGATTGTACACGCCTTAACTGGAAAATTGAAACCATTATTGATGAGTTAGATCAGGACAAATATAATTATGAGCAACTCATGTATGAATTGTGTATTCTAAATGAAAGCAGCGACATCAAATATAGTATTCCCTTTAAGTGGAATAGTTTAGAACATTACGATCAACATACTTGTTTAATTCACTATACAGACATGGCTACTCAACCTTGGGCGTCTTGTCAAAATAAATATGCCTATCTTTGGTTCAATGAATTGAGACTAATGCTGCAAGATGGTTCTCTAAAATTAGAAGAAATCATCCAAGAAATAAATTTAGGACACTTTCGACCCTCATTGATCAGAGAGTTAAAATATGGTCAATTTATTCCTCCTTTTCTTGAGTCTTACTTCCGTAAAACTAACGAATTACTAGATAAGAAAAGTGGATTTAAACCTCATCAAGAAGTTTATAAGTTTAAAAAAATTAGGCAGCAAGCTATCAGAGAATATAAAACTTCAAATTCAGTAAGCTAAATTTGTAGAAAACTAGATTTTAAAATTCATGAATAAAAATTTTCCCTATAAACGTTTTTTGATTACAGGCGGTGCTGGATTTATTGGCAGCAAACTAGCACTGCAACTAGCAAAAGATTTAGATACTCAAATCTGGATTATTGATAACCTCAATTCTCAAGTTCACGGTAAAAATGCTCAACATCCTCTATTCCCGACAAATATTAACTTTGTCTGTGGAGATATTCTTCATAGAGAAACTGTTGAGACAATTATCAGCGAAGCTCAACCTGATGTTATTGTTCACATGGCAGCAGAAACAGGAACTGGGCAATCAATGTATGAGATTACTCGCTATTGTGAAGCGAATGTATTAGGGACTTCCATTTTACTCGAATCTATTAAACAAAAAGCTAACAATCTTGCACGTCTAATTTTGCCATCATCACGAGCAATTTATGGTGAAGGCCCTTATCGAGATTTTCAAAGTGGCATAGTATTAGTTCCATCAGCAAGGAATGTCAATGCTATGCAGGCTGGGCAATTTATTCCCACTTCACCATTGGGGAATAAGTTAGAAGCATTACCAGCATCCGAAGAAACACCAGCCGCGCCAGCTTCGATTTATGCTTCTACTAAATTGATGCAAGAATATTTAGTCACCCAGTCTGGTGCAGATGCGTCTTGGCAAGCTACAATATTACGCTTCCAAAATGTTTATGGTCCTGGTCAATCCCTGACTAATCCTTACACTGGGGTACTATCTATATTTTCTACTCAGATTCTTGCTAATCAAACTCTGAATATTTATGAAGATGGCAACATCGTGCGTGATTTTGTGTTTATTGATGATGTAGTACGAGCTATAGAGTTATCTTGTCAAATACCCTTATCTCATGGAACCAAAATCAATATAGGTAGCGGTAAACCTACGACTATTTTAGAAGCCGCAAAACTGCTGCTCAATATTTATGGTAAACCTGAAAATGCTTATACAATTACAGGTGATTTTCGTGTAGGTGATATTCGTCATGCGGTAGCCGATATTAGTCAGGCGAAGAAACTACTAGATTGGGAACCAAGAGTGAGTTTAAGGCAAGGGTTAGAGGAGCTAAGTCGTTGGTGTATTCAATTTAGATAATTCATTAATGATATAATTCCTGATTAACTGCAAATATTTACTAAACTTTTTACACGAATGAGTATATTTAATCCTTTGAGACTTTTCATGCAAAAAAACAATCATCAAGACCAATTAGATTATGATTTTATCTTTTGTCAAGGAAAATCACCACGAAAAATTTTAATTTTTGTAGAAAATATTAATGCTACTTATTATTTGAGTTTTCATTATGTATTACAAAAACTTCATCAAAAAGATGAAGTAGATTTTTGGGTAATTTCTAGCCAAACAATAATTAATAATTATGCACAATATAATCCAAATCCCATAAATATAATTAACAAAATATTAACAGAGATAGCACCCCAAATTGTTATTTTTAGTCGATACGGTCTTCCTTATGGAAGTATATTTCAACAACAATGCCAAGAAAAAGCAATTGCCACTATCTATCATATAGATGATGACTTACTAAATATACCTTTATCTCTTGGTGAGGGAATTCAGAAACAACATGGAAATAAGGAGGTTATCCAAGAACGAGAATATTTGTTGAACAATGTAGATTTAATTTATGCTTCAACTCCTTATTTGGCCACAACTCTAGCCAAGCGTTTTCCTCAACAAAAGTTTTATTACGGTATTTATGCACCTTATTTAGAGTTTTTAATTCCCAAAAATAATGATATTGATAAAAAGCAACAAAATACAGGGTATTTGACTCTAGGCTATATGGGTTCTAAGGGTCATCAGGAAGATTTAAGAATGATTACTCCTGATCTTGTCAAAATATTAGCTAATTTCCCTCATATAAGATTTGAAACATTTGGCACAATTGCAATGCCAGAAGAACTAAAACAATTTAGTGAAAGAATTAAATCGCATAAAGTCAATGTCAATTATGAAAATTTTCTCCAAAATCTTTATACTCTGAAATGGGATATAGGATTAGCACCTCTACAAAATACTGACTTCAACAACTGCAAAGCTTCAACCAAATACATAGAGTACACTAGTAGCGATATTCCAACTATCGCTAGTAATTTAGATGTATACAACAAATTTATTCCTGGTTCAGAAATTATTCTTGCACAGCCAGATGAATGGTACAAAAAAATGAAGTTATTAATAGATGATGCAAGTTTGAGAGCATTAATCTTGCAAAATGCTAGGGTAAGATGTTCACAAGAATTTAGTCTGGAAGTATTAGAAAAACAGATATCTACCACGATAAATTTTTTCTAGAAAATCCTGTATTCTCTTCGGAGAGGAACTAATAATTTATACAAATTTACAACTGATTTATATTTAGCCACATATGCTGTTTAATTCAATAGAATTTTTCATATTACTAACAGTCACTTTATTGCTTTATTGGTCATCAAAATCAATTTTATGGAGACAAACATGTTTATTAGTCGCCAGCCTAATTTTTTATACATACTGGTTTCCACCTTATTTGATTTTGTTTTTATCTTTAGCACTATTTACATATATATTTGGTCTAAAAATTGAGCGGGGAGAAAAGCGATCGCTATTTTTTAGTGTGCTGCTGCTGGTGGGAATATTGTCTATATTTAAATATACTAATTTCTTTTTGCATCTAGTTAGTCAGAGTTTTCATACTCTGGGATGGAATTTTACCTTTTCTACTATAGATATCAGATTGCCTCTGGGCATTTCCTTTATAGTTTTTGAACTAATTTCGTATTTAGTAGACATCAAACTTAAGAAAACCCATCCTGAAAATAACTTACGCGTATTTACTTTATTCTTAGCCTTTTTTCCCCACTTAATTGCCGGACCAATTTGTCGAACTAATCAGCTTATACCTCAATTTCACCAAAAGATAGCTTTCAGTTTTCATCAATTTATTGGTGGTTTAGTTCTGATCATGTCTGGACTATTCCTAAAAGTTTGTTTTGCTGATGGGCTTGCACCTTTTGTAGATTCAGTTTTTAACTCCCAAGTAGGATTCACAGGTAAGCCTACCTTATGGGCAACCATAGGCTTTGGAGTGCAGATTTTTTGTGATTTTTGGGGTTACTCTACCATAGCAGTTGGAGCAGCCAGATTATTTGGTATTGACATCCCAATTAACTTTAATCTTCCTTACGTGTCTACCAGTTTGAGAGAGTTTTGGCGGCGTTGGCATATAACTCTCTCCACTTGGATTAGGGACTATCTTTACATTCCCTTAGGAGGATCAAGACAAGGACAATTACAAACAGCAGGGAATCTGATGATCACAATGGGACTGTGTGGACTTTGGCATGGAGCTAGTCTTAACTTTGTAGTTTGGGGATTAGCTCATGGTGTTTTTTTAGTGATAGAGAGATTTTGTTCCCATCTTTTCCAATTTATTCAGAAAACGTTATTGGGGCGAATCATCAGCTTGCTCTGGCCTCCTGTGGGATGGTTAATCACTATAAGCTTTGTTTTTATAACCTGGATTTTTTTCCGGGCTACCACATTAGAACAAGCGATCGCTATATTGGGAACATTATTCACTCCAGCTAACCTCTTCTCTGCGGAAACACCACCCCGGAGCTTTTTTATTCTTTTGCTCACCTTTGGACTCATTCACATACCACTAAGCAAACTCATGGATGCCATGCACACAGAAAAAATTAGAGCAAGTTGGCGTTTTGTGATAGCTTGGTGGTTATTCGTCTTGTCTATTGTTATGTCATCAGGAGAAAGTTTACAATTTATCTACTTTGAATTTTAAGTATAAACCCTGAATCAGGGAGATACAGATAACTATGCAATCTAAGATGATTAATCCTGAAGAAATACGCAAAGGTCTTGAGCAACTAGAGCCAAATATTCCTTGGGCACATTACTTTAATTTTGGAGACGGTATTGAGACGGTTTTGCCTGAAGAGGAAAAGTTTTATAAAAAAGCTGTCGGGCTCGGAAAACTTGGTAACCTGCTCTTAGATGTAGTGCCCCTAAACTGCCGTCGTGGCAGCATCAAGGATTTACGTCTACTTGATTTAGCTTCAGCGGAAGGCGTACATTCTATTAAAATGGCTCAATCCGGTGCAAATGTGCTAGGAATTGAGGGTCGACAACTTTATGTAGAGCGGGCGAAGTTTGCAGCTCAAGTATTAGGAGTAGAGAACGTTTCTTTTCAACAAGGAGATGTTCGTACAGTTGATCCATCAGCAGTAGGAACTTTTGAATTTGTCTTATTTTCTGGAATTCTTCATCACTTGGGTCAGGATGACTTTGAGGGAATGCTCAAAACATTAGCAAATCTGACTGAAGATACTCTGTTTATTTATACACATGTTAGTACCCCAGAATCAATAGAGCGGTTTCGCCTGACTGGCCCAGTCAAGACACAAAATGGGTATCAGGGATATGTATTTCGTGAACATAAAGATAACGCTAGCCAGGAAGAAAAATATCGTAAAGTCCGGGCTTCTCTTGATAATACTTTTTCTTTTTGGGCAACAGAAAAATCCCTGATTGATATACTAGTAGCAGTTGGTTTTAAAGTAATCTCTAAACTAATTGTGCCTCATTTATTTGGGTGGGATGAAGCATCATATCGCCCGCTATTTATTGCTCGGAGGTAAACAAGGGGATGAAATTTTTTTTTAGACATTCCTGGTTTACAGTCTGTCTGTTTGTGTTGTTGCCTTTAGTCAGTTGTGAACTTTGGGTTAATCAACATTTATTTGATTATGTATCTTACACAAATAGTCAGAATATGGACCCTCAAATTAAATATTTTGAGGCAAGAAATGACTGGCGGTTTATCGCCTTAGGTAGTTCGGAGGTCAAATGGGGAATTGAACCTTCACAGATTGCTCAAGATCTAGCTGTAAAAGGCGTCAATGTTTCGGGATTTAATCTAGGCTTCGATGGTTTTAACGAAAACTTCTATTTGTCTATTTTACCTTTTTTGCAACTCCCTAAACGTTCTTCTCAACTAGATGTTGCTTTAATTGGGGTCAACTTAGTTGAGGAGAAAAAAATACTGCCCAGCAGTTTTGATGAAGGGTTTCCTTGTAATGGAATTCTGCAAAAGGCAGTATTAAAGTCAGCATTTGCTAAAGACTATGGTTTAGATCATTTTTGTAGCTCTAGCGGTTGGCAACAGTTTTTAGTAAAACCTTGGGAAAAGTTAAGTTCAATCTTCAGATATCGTCAAGCTATGCGGTCATTACTTTTAGGTTATGACCGTCCTACAGATTTGATTGGCGTTATTAGTAATAGTTTAGGGCAATATCCGAATGGATTTCACGCTCATAAAGCAGCTAAAGATAATTCGCAAGAGGTACAGATTGACTATCAACGTTTCTTAGCAGATAAGAAAACTCATCCTCAACTATTTCAGCCGATGGAACCACAAGCCTGGCCAACTCTGCTAAAACAGGATGGTTTTTTTGATCGTTGGGCTAATTATTTTATAGATTCGCAAGTGCTACCTGTGTTTTTTGCTTTGCCAACTAATCCCTTAATGATTGATGCTAGACATCGAAGAGAAGATTATCAACGGAATAGTCAGTTAATGCAGGTTTGGGCAGAAAAAAGAAATATTGTGTTTATCGATTTAGGAATCATGGATCGATATGACAAATTAATTTACTATAGTGACCATCGTCACCTGAGTGTTAATGGAGCAGTAACTTATTCTCGTGAACTTGGAAATGCTCTAGCTGCTAACCCTAAAGTTTTAAAAGTTTTGTCTAACTAAATTTATAGTATATCTACAGATGAATCTTGTAAATATGTCAGAGCGAGGCGATCGCAATCTTATTTTATCTAGTTTAGTGCGACCCGCGAAAAGAAAAATAGACAATATCCAATATCGTGGTTTTGATATTTCTCCATCAGACACACCACAAATTTTGATTAAAAATGTTTTTAATTGGTATCCATTTTGCGAACGTACAGAAGTTACAGGCTGGCTAGTATCAACTTTAGATAAAAAAGCTGAAGGGAATTACTTAGAAGTAGAACTTCAAGATCATCATGGCTCTATGATTGCTGCTAAAAAGGTTTATCTTAGTTCTAAGCCTAGTCCTGTCACCTTTCCGTCATCTTTAACTAATTGTTTGACTAGTGATCAGTATAGTTTAGTTTTACGACTTCCTAATTCTGCAGTAGGTCGTGTTTTTTTTATTGTTTATAAGGTTTTAGAGCGCTCTGATATTCTATCACTTTGCCAAGGACGTGGTGTAGAAATAGGTCCTGGAACGAATCCCCAAGTACTTCCAAGTACAAAGATAGATATCACTTATATAGAACAATCTTCTCCAGAACAATGGAATACTCTTTACAATGATACAGGCAAATATCCTGTTAACCCTAAACTCTGGTCACGCTATCAAATTGGTGAAGCTCATTCTCTACCCGTACCTGACGGAAGCCTAGATTTCATTTTTTCTAGCCATGTTTTTGAGCATTTAGCTAATCCTCTTGGACATCTGCAATATTGGCATAGCAAACTGAAAGCAGGAGGATTAATCTTGGCTGTTGTTCCTGATGTTGCTGGGTGTAAAGACTATGTTTATCGTCCTTGCCCTTTGAATAATATTTTACAAGAATATCAACAGGGAATAATGGAGCCCAATTTTGAACACTATAATCGATGGGCAAAATATCGCGCTCCTGGTCAAGACCCCAAACTATTTTACGAAGCAAAACGTTCCATTCATGTGCATTTTTACACCAATCGCAATATGGCAGAATTGCTGTCATACGCAGTAGAGCATTTAGGCTATTCTTGGTTTAATATCCGACACACACCTAATCATAAGGATTTCTATTTTGTCTTAGCTAAAGCCTAAATGGTAAATATCAATTTTGATTACCTGATTTAGGATGAGTTCGATTTCAAACTAAAGTTTCAATATCAGAATAAGCTACTAATGAGGTTTGAGAAGATATAGTGGGGATGAGTTTTGAAAAAGAAAATAGAGAAAAACAAGTAGTAGTATACACTCCTGATAGCAGGATTCTCCATCCTCTACAGCTATTTAAAGAAATGTACCGCGACTTATGGGCTTCCCGCGAGTTAGCGTGGCGCTTGCTAGTTAGGGATATTAAAGCACAGTACAGGCGGTCTTTTTTGGGAATTTTTTGGGCTATCATACCTCCTGCACTCACCGCAGCAGGATTAACTTTTGCTAATCATACAGGAATGGTGAATGTAGGAAAAACTGATATACCTTATCCTGCTTTCGTCATGCTAGGCACGATTTTGTGGCAAACATTTTTAGATGCTCTTAATAGTCCACAAACAGCAATCGACACTTCACGTCCGCTACTGGCTCAAGTTAAATTTCCCCATGAGGCAATTATTCTCACTCAATTGGGTCAAGTACTATTTAACTTGTTAGTCAAGCTAATTTTGCTAGTTGCTTTATTTGTGATATTCAAAGTTTCCGTGAGTTGGACAATAATTTTTGCGCCTTTAGCATTTATTATTTTAATTTTATTAGGCATATCTATAGGACTATGGCTAGTTCCTGTAATAAATTTAGTGCAGGACGTATCAAGATCTATGGAAGTCATCACCTTAGCTTGGTTCTTTCTCACTCCAATTGCTTATCCTATTCCTAGTAGCGGCACCCTCTCCATTTTAGTAAAACTAAATCCTGTCACGTCCTTACTAGTAACAGCGCAAGAGTTGATTACCACAGGAGATTTATCACAATTTCCCTTATTTTTAATTATGAGCGCTATAACTTTAGTAGGATTAATTCTGGGGTGGATAGTCTACCGTCTTTCCATACCTTTTCTAATTGAGAGGATCAGTTAAGCATGACTAGGCAAATAGATGACATAATCTCAGTCCCATCTCAAGCTGAAGATGATGATGTGATTCTTTCTGTGAATAATGTTTCCAAAAAGTTTTGTCGGAGTCTCAAGCAATCTTATCTTTATGGTCTCAAAGATATTGCTGCCGAATTGCTTGGCAAGCCACGATATAGTCACAAATTAAGAAAAGGTGAGTTTTGGGCGCTTGATAATGTCAGTATAGACGTTAAACGGGGTGAATCTATAGGTTTAATTGGTGTCAATGGTAGTGGTAAAACAACTTTATTAAGAATCATCAGTGGATTGATTAAGCCAGACACTGGTAGTGTCAAAATCCGAGGCAGGATAGCTGCTCTCATTGCTTTAGGTGCTGGATTTAATCCTGTACTTAGTGGTAGAGAAAACGTCTTTATCAACATGTCTATCCTGGGACTTTCAAAAAAGGAAATTGAAGAGAGCTTTCAAGAAGTAATTGACTTTGCCGAAATATGGGATGCTATTGATGCTCCTGTGAGAACTTATAGTTCTGGCATGAAAGCTAGGTTGGGTTTTGCTTGTGCCATTTATACTAAACCAAAAATTCTTTTAATTGATGAGGTTCTAGCAGTAGGTGATGCTAGATTCCGAACTAAATGCTATCGCAAGTTAAATGAACTAAGAGAAAAAGGAACATCATTTGTTTTAGTTTCTCATAGCTCAAACGCAATATTAAATATATGTAACACTACCCTTTATCTAGCAAAAGGTAGAGCAGTAATACAGGGGACAACCGAGTTAGTTATGAGTAAGTATGAGGAGGACTTACTCATGATTGATTCTGCTTCATCTAAAGGAGAATTGGCAAATCGAATCGAAAATGCTGACAATTCAGAAGAACTGCATATTATTTCGGTTTTGTTCAAAGACGAACAAGGTCAAAATCTCGAATCACTCGTTAGCGGTAAACCAATAACTTTATGTATAAGATGCACATCTTGTACAATGGTAGAGAAGGCTATTGTAGGTATTATTATCAGGGAAATTAATGGAGAAGAAGATTGTGTTTTAAGCATCAATAGTGAAACTGATAAACAATACTTAGTTATACTTCCTGGGGAAAATGAAATTAAAATGATGATGCCATATTGTGGATTAAAACCAGGTTTATATACTATGAAAATTAATATTAGTAGGCGTCCATTTTATGTATACGATATGGTGGAGTCCTTTAGATTTGAAGTGAGGAGAACTAAAAACATGAATTTATGTAAATTCTATCAACCTCGTAGTTGGGAAATTGAGCAATTATAATTATATAAATAATATCATTAATCTTTTCAAAGATGTCTCAGAAAATTAATTCAAGCAGTCCTTTTCCCCATGATTTACCTTATGAAGAGATATATGCAGAAAGAATACCTTTGTTGTACATATTTAGAAATGCCGTGGCTAGCCTTAACAGCAATCAAGGTAAAGGAAACCCTTTAGCTGTAAGTTTGCGGAATTTTGCATCATTAATATTTTCCAGTGATGATTATTTAGCTGCAGAATGCGGCGTATATATGGGACATAGTTTGATTGCCTGTGCTGAAATAGCTAGACAATATCGATTACCCATACATATGTACGGCTTGGATACATTTACTGGATTGCCAGATCTTTCGGAAGTTGATAAACTTTACGCATCGCCGAACGTGTTACAAAAAGCTGATTTGCTGTTTGCCGACACATCTATTGAAGATGTGCAAGCTAGAATTGATGCTAAAAATTTAACAAAATATGTAACGTTAATACCAGGTTTATTCAGTGAAACTTTGATTAATCTGCCAGATAAAAAGTATTTTTTTGTAAATATAGATTGTGATCTTTATGAACCCCACATTGAATGTTTAGAATTCTTTTATCCGAAAATGGAACAGGGAGGAATTATGTTTTTTGATGATTACCATTCCGTAGAGTACTCTATGGCATCTAAAGCAATAGATAAATTCATGTCAAAGCGTCCAGAAAAATTATTTCACCTGCATTTTGGACGTGAACGCACCAACTATAAAAAAGCTTTTATTGTGAAGTATTAAATACTAAATTTAAGTACCTTGAAATATTTACCTAAGTTTAAATTAATCTATTTGGGTAAATTTATGCTGTTATGTATAGCTAGCATTGATCACTGGCTAGATAATGTTACAGTGAAATTTCGCCAAGCATATTTCCCAATTAAGTACCGACTTGGTAGTTGTGGCACTAACACTGTATTTGGCAAAGGAATATCTATTGAAGGGATTGGAAATAATATCTATCTAGGAAACAATGTACGTATAGGTGATAATGTAAAAATTATATGTACAAATGAAAGTTCCAAAATATACATAGGTGATAATTCAATTATTTATTTTGGATCTTGCATAGACACGGGTCCAGGAGGATCAATTAACCTTGGTGCAAATAACACAATTAATCCATATTGTGTGATATACGGTCATGGAGGATTGACTACTGGTAGATACGTAAGAATCGCATCTCACACCGTAATAATTCCAGCTAACCATATATATAAAGATCCTCATAAACTGATTGCAAAACAGGGTCTTAGTAAAAAGGGAATCAAGATAGAAGATAATGTTTGGATTGGTACTGGTAGCCGAATTTTAGATGGTGTGAATATCGGTCATGGTAGTGTAATAGGTGCTGGTGCTGTCGTAACTAAACCTGTACCACCTATGGCGGTAGTTACTGGTGTACCGGCAAAAATTATCAAAATGCGTAGCGAGTAAATAGAGTTAGATGTGAATGATAAAAACTACTATTTTAAGGTGATTGAACTGCTGAAAGTAGAAGCAGAGGCGATCGCCAAAGCGACAACTCGTCTAGAAGCAGAGCAAGTTCAGGGGGCAATTAAACTTTTATATACTTGTCAGGGCAAAGTTGTCGTCGTGGGAATTGGTAAGTCTGGCATTGTAGCTCGTAAAATAGCTGCAACTCTTACTAGTACAGGAACATCTGCTATTTATCTCCACCCTGCAGATGCTCTACATGGAGATTTGGGGATAGTTACTTCAGGAGATGTAGCTATTGCTCTCAGTAATAGTGGTGAGACTGAGGAACTAATTTCTATATTCCCCTATTTAAACCATCGTCAAGTACCGATTATTGCTATTCTAGGCAACATAAATTCAACTCTGGCGCGGAATGCGGATGTCGTCCTTGATGCTTCCGTAGACAAAGAAGCTTGTCCGCTTAACCTTGCACCGACAACTAGCACTACAGTAGCTTTGGCAATTGGGGATGCGATCGCTATGACGTTAATGCAAGTCAAAGGACTGACACCAGAAGACTTCGCGCTGAATCACCCCGCTGGCAGATTAGGAAAACGCCTGACTTTGAGAGTCGTTGATATTATGCATGGTGGTGACGAAAATCCCACAATTGCACCGACAGCCACATGGTTGGAAGTAATTACCGCGATCAGCCAGGGTGGATTGGGTGCTGTCAATGTTGTCGATCATTCCGGTTGCTTACTGGGAATTATTACTGATGGAGACTTGCGAAGAACTTTCCAAAAAATTGACCCAACCAAGTTGGAAAGTATCGCCAGTCATGTAATTATGACCAAGAATCCCATTACTGTTTCCCCGGACTGTTTAGCTTATGATGCTTTGCAGACGATGGAAAACCGTCCTTCACAAATTTCTGTAATGCCGGTAGTCGATGCACAGGGGATTTGTTTAGGGTTGATTAGGCTGCATGATATTGTGAGGAGTGGTGTGTGATTAATATCTTGGCTGTGATTCCAGCACGCTATGATTCCCAACGCTTTCCCGGTAAACCTCTAGTCATGATTGGCGATCGCCCGATGGTGCAGTGGGTTTACGAAGCGGCTAAACAGTGTCTCTCCTTCAGCCAAGTAGTTGTAGCTACTGATAGTCAATTGGTTGTCGAATGTGTCCAAAAATTTGGCGGACTAGTAGAAATGACTAGTAGCACCCATCTCTCAGGTACAGATCGCGTCGCCGAAGTCGCTACACGCTACCCCGAAGCCATAGCAGTTGCTAATGTCCAGGGAGATCAACCATTTGTCAAACCAGAAATGCTGACACAGCTGGTAGCGCCTTATTTGAACACAGAAACAAAACTACCAGATATGACAACCTTAGCCTGTCCTTTGGATTACCAAACAGGTTATACCGATGCAAATGTTGTCAAAGTGCTATGCGATCGCCACAACCGCGCTATATACTTTTCTCGTTCTCCTATTCCCTATTTCCGCAATTCCGTTCCAGCACCAGTATTTCATCATCTTGGTTTATATGCCTTTAGGCGTGATTTTCTGGCAGAATATGCCAAGCTGACACCAACTCCCTTAGAGGAGTGTGAAGCGTTGGAACAACTGCGGGTTCTGGAACATGGATATGCAATTCAAGTCTGTCATACACAAGTGCCTACTCTAGAAATCAACACGCCTGAAGACCTTAAACAAGCCCAATCCCTGATTGCTCAAGGCGTTATCCCATGATTAAAACTCAAATTACAGAAAATCTATTTATTGGCGAGGGTTCGCCGCTAACTTTGATTGGTGGCCCTTGCGTCATCGAGTCGGAAGACTTTACCTTGAAGATGGCGGATAAAATTCGTCAAGTTTGCGATCGCCTCGGTATCGCTTTTATCTTTAAGGCCTCTTTTGATAAAGCCAACCGCACCTCCATCAATTCCTTCCGGGGTCAAGACCTAGAAACAGGGTTAAAAATTCTCCAAAGAGTTAAACAGGAAATTGGTGTCCCCGTCTTAACAGATATTCATGAAAGTCAACAAGCTGCGATCGTCGCGGAAGTCGTTGATGTGCTGCAAATTCCGGCTTTCCTCTGTCGCCAAACAGACCTGCTGATCGCCGCCGCCGCCACAGGACGCACGGTCAATGTCAAAAAAGGTCAATTTCTGGCACCTTGGGATATGAAATCTGTGGTGAGGAAACTAGAGTCAGCTGGAGCGCAAAACATTTTATTAACGGAACGGGGTAGCAGTTTTGGGTACAATACCCTGGTTGTTGATTTTCGCTCTCTACCACAAATGCGGCAACTAGGCTATCCTGTGGTATTTGATGCTACTCACAGCGTACAAATGCCTGGGGGACAGGGTGATAAATCCGGCGGACAGCGGGAGTTTGTCCCCTATCTGGCTAGAGCCGCAGCCGCTATTGGGATTGACGCACTGTTTATGGAAATTCACGAAAATCCCGATGCAGCGCTTAGTGATGGGCCGAATATGGTGCCTCTGTCCCAGCTAGAAGCGGTTTTGAAACCAGTTTTACATATCCACAACAGTTTGGCAGTGGCTACACCCGTTTATTTGTGATGAACAAAATCTCTGAATCTGAGTGGCGATCGCGCTTATCCCAAGTGAAACTATTGGCCTTAGATGTCGATGGCGTGCTGACAGATGGCGGTCTTTACTACACCGATAATGGCGAAGAATTAAAAAAATTTAACGTTAAAGACGGTTTAGGACTGAAATTGTTGATGCAAGCAGGAATAGACGTGGCAATTATCACCGCCAGCACATCAAGCTCAGTCCTACATCGTGCTAAAAAATTAGGAATTAACTATACCTTTATCGGTGTAGAGCATAAATTATCAGTACTAGAAAATCTCTGCCACAAGTTAAATATTACCCTAGAACAAGTGGCTTATATGGGCGACGATCTTAATGATCTACCCATACTCCAAGCAGTTGGTTGTCCCTTGACTGTAGCTGATGCCATGTCTGCAAATAAATCATCTGCCATATACATTACAGAGCTAGCTGGTGGACAAGGAGCAGTGAGAGAAATATGCGATTATTTGTTAAAAAATTAGCTCAATGGTTTAAATTACCCTACTCATTCACGAAAAATAGAATATTTCTGACACAGAATGAATTGCCGTTCAGTGGGTACGATGAACACAGAAATAAAATTAAATTTGTAGACTCTTTAAGTGATGATAACTTAAAGGAATTAAACAAAATCTTAAAATGGAATTGTTTCGTAATAGATAATAATGGCAGGAGATTTGGTAACCTAGCTCGGCGTGGCAAACGGCACACACCACAAATCATTCCTGACAGAAGAATATTGTTAATGAATGAATACTTTAACTTAGCAGACAAGCACGTTTTGGAAATTGGTTGTTTTGAAGGTATTCATACAATTGGTCTAGCACAATATGCCAAGCAGGTTACAGCATTCGATTCTCGGATGGAAAACGTTGTGAAAACTATTGTTCGCTGTTCTTTATTTGGAGTGAATCCTCCTGTTTTTAAATTAAATATAGAAGAAAATATAGACCAGTATAGCAATTTACTATCAGCTGATGTTATGCACCACGTAGGTGTTCTTTACCACTTAAAAAACCCAGTTCAACATTTACTTGATTTAAAAAAATATATTCGCCTTGGCTTAATGTTGGATACTCATTACTCTCTCGATCAAGACGCTAAAGATACATATGAAGTTAATGGCAAAACATATACTTATAAAAAATGCCGAGAACAAGGATATGCCGATGTCTTCTCAGGTATGTATGAATCATCAAAATGGTTGAGATTAGATGATATAGTCTCAATTTTACAGGAAGTAGGCTTTGGACAAGTAGATATAGTAGAACACAGAAATGAGCGTAATGGTCCCCGTGTTCTATTACTGGCTAAAAAGCATCAATAAAAAGGTAGTGTTGATCTGAGGTTTAAATGTCGTGGAGGAAAGAGAACTTATTGCATTAAATATTGAGAGTCCCATACAGATATTTGTAGGAACTCAAGAAGAACAGATGCTAGCCGTCAAAGTCTTAGAGTACTCAATCAAAAAGTACGCCTCTATGCCGGTGGAAGTCACACCTCTATTTATAGCAGTACGCAAAGCCGGAATCCGAATTCCCGAACCTCAAGACCCAAAAATAAAACCACAAACTCCATTTAGCTTCCAAAGGTTTGCAATTCCTGCGCTTAACGGCTATCGTGGCAGAGCTATTTATCTCGACTCTGATATGCAAGTTTTCCGAGATATTAAGGAATTATGGTTACTACCATTTAACGGAGCAGACCTACTTTCTGTTTATGAACCAGGAGACTCTCAAAGAGTGTCTCAATTCAGTGTGATGGTCATTAATTGCGAACAACTAAACTGGAACGTAGAACAGTTAGTGAGAGATTTAGAAATGGGTAAATGGACTTACAAGCAATTTATTTTAGAAATGAGTCCAGCTAGCAAAATTGCATCTGTTATTCCAACTGAATGGAATGATTTAGAGCGTTATAGCGAAGATAAGACAGCTTTAACTCATTACACTGATATGCCAAATCAGCCGTGGCTAAATACGCATAACCCTTTAGGATGGCTATGGTGTCAAGAACTTTTGAATGCCATTCAAGAAGGCTTTATTAGTGAACAATTTGTGAAAACAGAAGTTGCTAGAGGATGGGTCAGACCTTCCCTAATTTATCAGTTAGATCATAAAATAATTGATCCAAGTCAACTACCTGTCTCTGTAATTCAAAAAGATAGACTTGAATTCGTCCCTCCTCATGCGATGAAAAGAATTATAAAATCCATTATGAGTCACCAGCAAATTCCACAATTTTTGAAAAAAGTTGTCCTAAAAACTTATGCATTAGCTCGGTTTTTTAGCTATAAAAATTAATAGTTAAATCATGTTTATAAATGTAATCTGTAATTATCAATTGCTAATTCACCAACAAAAATAAACCTAAAATAAAAATGCTTTTATTGACATAATAAAGTTCTGGCTTTTAACATCAGAGCCTCACGGCTAGGAACTAATTTAACTGACATGATTTATTTTTTAACAGTTAACTACTATTCTACAGAACTCCTGGCAAAATTAATCAATTCTTTGTCAGTTGGTACAACTATAGAATATAAAATAGTTATCATTAACAATTCACCTAATGATGATTCGATTGCCCAGCTTAAAAGTGAATCTGTCATAATTATTGAGGCTGGGGAGAATCTAGGATTTGGCAGTGCTTGTAATATAGGAATTCGCTGGATTTACACTCAATATCCCCAAGCTATTATTTGGATAATTAACCCAGATGCTTATCTGCCAAACAATATTTTAGATAAAGTTAAGCCATTTTTTACATCACACCCACAGTTAGCAATTGTTGGTACAATTATTTATACTCCTATAGGAAAAGTTTGGTTTGCTGGCGGTCGATTTATTGCTACAACTGGTGCAATCTTCACTGAAGACTTACTAAAAAATTCCGATGCAGATTATGTCAGTTGTGATTGGGTTTCAGGCTGTAGCTTAATCATTAATCTCTGTAAATTTGATGATTGTCCTTGGTTTGATCCTGCTTACTTTCTCTATTATGAAGATTTTGATTTTTGTAGGCGCTATGCCAATCAAGGATATTTGATTGCAGTCACAAAACAGTTGGTTGTTTTACATCAGCCATCTTCAATTACTAATAGAAATATTTTTCTTAAAACTAAACACAGTACCTACAGTTATTTATTGACTATAAAAAAATATACAAATATGCTGATTTTGCTGATCAGATTAAGTAGAGTGATTTTATATGCACTTATACTGCTGGCGATCAAACCTCAAGTGGCATTTGGTAAACTTTATGGTGTGTTAATTTATTGTCAGCGATCGCTAAAATTCTGATGCATCATCTCCTCGTTAATTTAGCTGTTGTCAGTACCAAACCAACAGGGATTACAACCTACACTAATAATCTTTTTCCTTTTCTGCAATCCCTGAATTCAACGTTACTCATATCACAAAAAAAATCCGGATATAACTGCTATCTAGTACCACCAAATCTGACACCAGACCAAGGTACAAAAGGACATTTCAACCGCTTAATCTGGACACAGTTCCAATTGCCGCAAATTTATCAAAAGCTGCAATCCCGTTTATTATTCTCGCCTTTACCAGAAGCGCCTCTATATAGTAATTGTCGTTATGTTGTCATGACTCACGACTCAATACCGTTGCGTTTTCCCAACCGCTTCTCGCCGTTGACACCATACCACCGTTATTATATTCCTCAAGTTCTTAACCAAGCACAACACATCATCTGCAACTCCCAATCCACTGCTCAAGACATCACCAACTTTTATCAAATTCCAGCCAGCAAAATTACCCCTATTCTCCTAGCCTACGATCGCACTCACTTCCGCACCCTGAATCTACCCACCCGCAACTACTTTCTCTACGTCGGTCGCCAAGATCCTTACAAAAACCTACAGCGACTCATCAGTGCTTTTGCTGCATTACCTAATTGTAAGGACTATGAACTGTGGTTAGTAGGACCAGTGGATTCACGTTACACGCCAATATTAATCACCCAAGTTGCAGAACTGGGTGTAACTAATCAGGTAAAGTTCCTGAATTATGTTTCTTACGGTGAGTTACCAACAATAATTAATCGAGCGATCGCTCTCGTGTTTCCTAGTCTCTGGGAAGGCTTTGGCTTACCCGTACTGGAAGCAATGGCCTGCGGTACTCCTATCATCACTTCCAACCTTTCCTCCCTACCAGAAGTGGCTGGCGATGCAGCGATTCTCATCAATCCCTACAATACAGGGGAAATTACAGAAGCTATGCAGGCTGTTGCCAATGATTTAGCACTGCGATCGCATTTATCCACCCAAGGTATCGCCAGAGCAAATCAATTCAGTTGGGAAAAAACAGGACAAGCCACCGTCGAAGTTTTATCACGCTTTCTATAATGCGATCGCTCTCTGCCAAGAAATTTCTCAGTTTTCACTGCTAACACTTGATTATGAAAGCGATAAAATTGGTATAGCATTTTCTAGTCTGGTGAGGTACAAATTTATCTGCGTTTATCCGCGTCCATCCTCTTCTATCAGCGGTTAATTCTTTTTGTCTGTACCTCACCAAAGTCTTGACGTTGATATTTTACTTATTATCGTTATATTCCTGAATTTCAAGAATATATTTTAATTGACCAATATCAAACTCATATTGAGCAGTTGAGCAAAACTTCAGAAGGTAAATGGCTATTTAGTGAATCCGACGATGAAGAAGGAGTTTTAACTTTAGCTTCAGTAAATAACCAAATTCCCCATCGCCAGATTTACGAACGAGTCAAGTTTGAAAGTGAATCAGAATAGACATTGTAATCAGCAATTCATAATTACGAATTGCAAATTATTTAAGGTGTTCCGACTGCTCCAGAGTAAATTAAACCCCGTTGCAAGTCCATCGTCAGAATTGCCCCATCGCGAATTACTTGCGTCGCCTTCTTCACGCCAACAATTACAGGTACACCTAGACGCAAGCCAATCACTGCTGCATGACTTGTGAGACTTTCATCTTCTGTAATAATCCCCGCAGCTTTGCGAATCGCCTCGACAAAATCAGCGCTGGTGCGGGGAGCAACCAAAATATCGCCAGGATTAAAGTTACTAACTTCCATACCAGTGTGAGCAACTCTAGCACGACCACTCACAGAACCTTGTCCCAAGCCAATTCCTTGGCCGAGAACTGCTGTTACTACCTCAACTTTAATTAAATCTGTTGATCCAGACACCCCTTGGAGTGTACCAGCAGTCATTACGACCAAATCTCCCTCAGTTAGTAGCTCATTTTCTTGAGCGACATTAATCGCTGCTTGAAAAGTTTGCCCAGTCGAAGGTAGTCCCAGTACTAACAGCGGTTTAACTCCCCACACCATCTGTAACTGTCTGGCCACATTTACATGGGGTGTAATTGCCAAAATAGGTGTCCGGGGACGGAACTTAGAAACGTTACGGGCTGTCGCTCCAGTTTGCGTCAAAGTCATAATTGCCGCAGCACCTAGTTGCTCTGCAATTTGACCTACAGCTTGACTAATGGCGTTGGGAATGGAACGCCTAGCATCTCTTAACTGACGGACTGTAGAACTGAGCGCCTCTTCCTGCTCAATCCGTTCCGCAATGCGTGCCATTGTCGCCACAGCTTCTACTGGAAAGTCGCCAACAGCGGTTTCATTAGAGAGCATGACTGCATCCGTGCCATCTAAAATCGCATTGGCCACATCCGATACTTCAGCACGGGTGGGACGGGGATTGCTCACCATGCTGTCTAACATTTGGGTGGCGGTGATGATAGGAATCCCCAAGCGGTTGGCTGTAGCAATCAGCCGCTTTTGCAGAATGGGGACATCTTCGGCTGGTAGTTCCACACCTAAGTCGCCTCTGGCTACCATCACGCCGTCACACAAAGCCAGAACTGCTTCCATTTGTTCAATGGCTTCATGCTTTTCAATTTTGGCAACTACTGGCACATATTTACCAGTACTAGAAATTAGTTCTTTGATTTCAATTAAATCCTGGGGGTTGCGGACAAAGGAAAGTGCTACCCAATCTACACCTTGATCTAGACCGAACATGAGATCCTCTCGGTCTTTGTCGGTCATAGCTTTAATTGAAAGATAAACTCCAGGAAAGTTTACACCTTTGTTGTTGGAAAGTTTACCAGGAACCGTAACACGACAATGTAAATCACCTTTATCGCGGTTAATCTCCTCGACCAGCATTTCTACTCGCCCATCATCGAGGAGGATTTTAGCGCCAACCGGGACTTCTTCAGCTAAATAATCGTAAGTGATGCAGCTAATATCCTGTGTGCCGATCACTGGACGATTTGTCAAGGTGAAGCGATCGCCTTTGGCAACAATTATCGACCCATTCTCAAACTTACCCAAGCGAATTTTCGGCCCTTGCAAGTCTTGGAGAATTGCCACTGGCTGATTGAGTTCAAAGGCAGTTTGCCGAATTAAGCGAATATTCCGCTGATGGTCAGCATGGGTTCCGTGGGAAAAGTTTAGCCGCAGCGTAGTTGCACCCGCTTCAATGATCGCCTTGAGCATTTCTGGGCTGCTAGTTGCGGGACCAATCGTAGCGACAATTTTTGTCCGGCGTATAGAATCTCTTAATTGCATAGGGGCTGAATCTAGGGAGCTATCTGGGAATCATCGTAAGTTAAGAGGCATTTCTTTTTCAGTCACTGCCATAGCAGTTAGGGAGATTGGGCATTGGGCATTGGGCATTGGGCATTGGTTATTCCCCCAGTTCCTAGTCCCTAGTTCCCAGTCCTCAGTCCTTGGTCACTGAGCGCAGCCGAAGTGCAGTCCCTAGTCCCCAGCTTTTCTGTGGGATAGACTAGCTATCGTACACCAATCTTGGTTCCATCCTCCCAAGGAAAGACTTTTTCTCTGCAAATCCTTAGCACTCACCACGCCCTGTTTATCATAGGCAAAGCTTAGGTCTCGTCTGGAATCATAGCGTTATTCATCTGCTGTTCAGCAAAGCTGCTGGTAATTCTTGCTATACAATAATTCACAAAACTTTATTCTTCACTAATCTTTATCGTATATTCGTAATTGTTAATAAACTTAAGGAGTCCAGAATGCTCACGTCGGAGGCACAAAAGCCACTGGCAATCCCGCCCAAGGAATTTTTAGCGCCTCCCGGTGATTTCAACCCGACGCTACTGCTGTTTTTGGTAGTTGTGGCAATGTTAGTTTTATCTAACTTCGGTTACTGGTTGTGGGAATGGCCGGATTGGTTATGCTTTAGCGTTAATACTCTGTGCTTGCATTGTGCTGGAACGGTAATTCACGATGCTTGTCACCAATCAGCCCATCGCAATCGAGTCATCAACGCTTTGTTAGGTCATGGTAGTGCTTTAATACTGGCTTTTGCCTTTCCAGTTTTTACACGGGTACATTTACAGCATCACGGACATGTCAATCATCCCCAGGATGACCCAGATCATTATGTCTCCACTGGTGGGCCGTTGTGGCTGATTGCGGTACGGTTTTTGTACCACGAGGTATTTTTCTTTCAACGGAAACTGTGGCGTAAATATGAACTTCTGGAATGGTTTATTAGCCGCTTGATTGTTGGGGCAATTTTTTATATTTCCGTTCAGTACCACTTTTTGGGTTATATTCTCAATTTTTGGTTCATCCCGGCGTTTTTAGTGGGAATAGCATTGGGATTATTTTTTGATTATTTACCACATCGTCCTTTTGTGGAACGCGATCGCTGGAAAAATGCCCGCGTCTACCCGAACCAAATTCTGAATATCCTGATTTTGGGGCAGAACTACCATCTAATTCATCATTTGTGGCCTTCCATTCCCTGGTATAATTACCAACCTGCATATCATGTAATGAAGCCGCTTTTAGATGAAAAGGGATGTTATCAAACTTCAGGACTATTACAGAAAAAAGACTTTTTTGAGTTTGTTTACGATATTTTCTTAGGGATTCGATTTCATCACCACAAAGCGACTGAAAAATAAACAAATATCAAGCATAAGTAACTCGGCATAAATAATTTTCGCTGGCAATAGGCAATATAGCGGTTTTCAGATTAGTGAGATACAGTTTTAAATCGCCAAGCCTGTAGATACTGTCTTGATTCGTCAAGAGGCATGAGCGAGATAATCAGGGTCAAAAGGCTTTTGGGATTTTAAAATCGCAAAAGCAAAATGCAAGAGCTTACGCATAACAGCACCAAGGACTTGCATTTTGACCTTGCCACGGTCAAGTAATCGCTGTGCAAATAATTTCAGCAAAGGATTATGGCGCATAGCAGCGACAGCAGGCATATAAAGTGCCTTTCGGAGTCGGGCATTGCCAATTCGCGATAAGTGAGACTTAGCTTGTACCGAAGAACCACTAGAACGTTCTTGGGGAGTTAAGCCAGCATGAGCAGCTAACTGGCGAGCGTTGCGGTATTGTTCAAGACAACCGATTTCGGTTAACAGCACAGCCGCAGTCTGCTCACCAATACCAGGGATTGAGGTTAAAAGGTCGCGCTTGGCCTTCAAATCAGGATGGCGCTCAAAGTGGTCGTGAATCAGTTGTTTCACCTGGACAATCAGCTGTTTTAACTGCTCTAAATGAGACTCAATTAAAGCGGCAACAGTGGGTGTGGCAGTTTCTAACCGATTCTGCTCCTGTTGGTACATGTCCGTGAGCGATTCTAAACGACGAAGGAGCGCTTGAAGCTCTTTCACCTCAACTGGTAAAGGAGTCCAAAGTTCTGGGGCAATCGCCAGACAAAAACGCGCAATCACTGCGGCATCTACTTTGTCCGTCTTAGTACGAAGTAGTTCGCTCTTGGCAAATCCTTTAATGCGGGATGGATTGACCACACTGACTTTGTGACCATTCTCCACTAAAAACTCTGCCAATGCTTCGCCATAGGTGCTTGTCGCTTCCATGCAGCCATGAACTTGAGTCGCTCCTTGTTTGGAGAGCCAATTTTTCAGGACAAGAAAACCTTCTGGATTGTTTTTAAAGACTTTGGATTTTGTGGTTTGGTTCTCCAGTATCAAAGTCACATGAAAATCTTTTTTACTGATATCGATACCGAGAACTATTTTTGACATGAGACATTTCCTCCACAGTTAATTTCTACAATAGAAGAACTGATGAATTGCATCTACTATCCTTGTGAATGCAGACTTTCCCAATATTTGGGGTCTAAGATACTGTCCAGTCTCTACAATTCAATTCGATTTCACCGATACAGGTTGCCAATCTACGTTACAGACTTTTGTATGGTCTCAGGGGCGGGGCAGCTTGACCTGGTATTACCAGTCCTCCAAAAAGAATTGTGTCGTTAAACTAGTACAGGCAACATTTAAGTTTTTTGAACTGCATTCTCAAGTCAAGTCTTTGCTCTACATCACAGTGAAAGCTATTTACTCGGTTCCTTGGGATCTTCTATTTAAGATACAAGGGGCGGGGAAACTCCGCCCTCAATTGCTTTTCATTAGTGAATTGGTATGACTAGTACAGCTTGGCGTAAATAAACCAACCATTGTAAATCGCTCAAAGGCTTACTATACAACTTTCTTCATTTCAGACTTCAGACTTCAGATTTCAGACTTCAGCCTTTGTGTACTAGCTGATTATTGTGCCCAAGGCATTGGTTCAATTGGCTCAAAAGAGGTTGTCAGTTTATAAGGCGAGCCTGTTTCGAGAGAGTTATGGATAGCCAAGACAAGTTCATTATTATGCAGAGAAAATCTCGCTGAAAGTCGAGAGGGACGCTCCCCAGCGATCGCATCCGCCATTTCTGCCACACCCCGGCAAAAATCCATTTCTTGAGCGCTTCTAGATCCTAATCGCGCTGCTTTTCTGACTAACGGATAATTTTGCTTCCAAATGCCTTCCAGCCGCTTGCGCCTGATAGTAATACTACGTCTGATGTAGACCGGCGAGCCATAATACCAACAATCTTTAATCCCAAGTATACCGTCATCCCCAATAATTCTTAATGAGTGGTCATGGGGTGCAACGATACTGCAAGTCAGTCTAGCAACCACACCGGAAGCAAATTTAATACAGGCTACAGAAAAATCTGGAGCGTTCATATCTAGAGGAATATCTGTCTGCTTATCAGGAACTAGACATGATGAAAAAGCAGAAACGGTTTCTGCTGGGCCAAAGAATGCAGTTAGCCAGGTGACGTAATAACCAGCATGTTCTAAAGTACAACCAACCTCAAACTCATCCTTGTAAGGCCAAGGAGTCCCCGATTGACTCAACCATTTTTGATAAGGCATCTTATGAACTAGTCCATCATCCATTTCGGCGTAGACTAGTCGCACCTTGCCAACTTTATTTTCCCGTAGAGCCTTCCAAACTGTTTGAGCAGTTTCGCTCAACAGGCTGCATGGTGCAGAGGAGATATATAAACCCCGTTGTTCGGCTAAGTTTACCAATTCCTCAGCTTGCCACATGGACATTGCCAGAGGTTTCTCAGAGTAGACGTGTTTACCAGCCTCTAAAGCAGCTTTAGAAACTGAGTAATGACTACTAGGGTTGGTGAGATTCAAGACAATATCAACATTGTCATCCGCCAGCAGTTCTTCTAAGGAACTGTAAACACGAGAAATAGAATGGTAAGCAGCAAATTTAGCGGAGCGATCGCCATTGCGATCCATCACTCCCACCAATTTGAGTTCTGGGTGGAGTGGGAGTGATTTCAGATAGTAATCAGCAACAAATCCGCAGCCAACAATAGCAATGGATTTTGGAGCAGTAGTTGGGGAGGAAGACACTAAAACCGTACCTCAATTCTTGTATTCTACTAAAGTGCGCTGTTGTCTGAATAACCGAGACAAATGAAATTGAATTTGGCCTTGTAGTTGTGGGAATTTATCTAACACACAAAATAGGGAGTAGGAAATTGCCTCCCTTGTGTTTAACCCTCGCTGCCGCGTATTTTGGTACACTCGATAGGCTAGGAAAGTATAGGCCAGCAATAGTAAGAGTATGCTCAACCCTTTAGTTGACCATACAGCGGCGATCGCCAAAAATGGCAACAACAAACCCCAAAACCAAATCCTTTGACTTTCTCTCACCCAATGTCGTTCCGGCGCAGCGCCGTGTAGCCAAGAACCCTCTGCATAAGCATGACCACCTCGCAGCGATCGCTTCCACCACTGACTCAAACGAGTAATTTGAGCATCATGCAATGTCATCTCGGCATCTATACGCAAAATTCTGCCCCCTGCTTGCCGCAGCCGCACGCACAACTCTGGTTCTTCGCCTGCAATTAATGTGGGATTAAACCCACCTACATTTTTGAGTGCCGTGACACGCATCATAGAGTCGCCGCCACAAGCTAAAGCTTCGCCAATAGGCGTGTCCCACTCGATGTCACACAGAAGATTATAAATAGAATTGTTGGGGAATTCTTCTCTGCGGCGTCCACACACAACTACAACATCATGCTGGGTTAGCAATTCGCGCTGTGCAAGTTCTAACCATCCTTCGACTACACGACAATCTCCATCCACAAACTGCACAAATTCAATATTTGGCTCTATTTGTAATAAATATGCAAATCCGGAATTTCTGGCACGAGCAGCAGTAAATGGAATAGATAAATCAAGCTCTACAATATATGCACCCAGAGAACGAGCTAGGGTGACACTACCATCCGTTGAACCGGAATCTACATAAACAACTGTTATCCCTTCGCCGACTACTGATAGTAAGCATTGATGAAGACGATTGCCTTCATTTCTGCCGATAACTACAATTCCAATTGATTGCAAGGCCAAACCTCCTGCAATTCTTGATGTTTTATATAACTTCTCAACTCTAGTATTGGAGTCCGTAAAAATCCTGAAACATAATATCTAGAATTATCATCTTTACTAGCCCTTTTAAGGTGAGTGTACTATAAAAGTTTTGCCGGCACTTCAGGCATCGACTGCAATTGCACAGAGCAATGCTGCATTCAACCCCAAATCTTGGGACTGTCAATTAAGCGATCGCATCCTTGAAAGTAGGAAAAATGCTGGAAATTGTGTGAGTGAACCGTAGGGGCAAACGGTTGTTTGCCCGGAAATGGGTAAAATTATTTCTACAAATCACCTTAAAAGGGCTAGTCCTAATCACTTTACAATAGCAACTGTCTCTCTACTGACCTGCACGCTAGCACTGTTAAACTGATTCACTTTCAACCAATCAGCAAGACGAATAGACAGGGCGATCAACATTAACGTGGAATTGGCATGACCTGTTGTGGGGAAGACAGAACTACCAGCAATAAAGAGTCCTTCAACACCATGTACCTGTCCATTTTCATCCACTACCCCTTGTTTGGGATTAACCGACATTCGGGTAGTCCCAGTAGGATGCGCTCGATCAGTAAAGTTAGTCTGCCAATTTTCTTTAGCATCTAGCCACTCGGAGAGTTTGGGTTGAGGGAGTCCCAGCCGCTGAAACTCTTGATGGATTAAGTGAGCTAGTCGTCGTACTGTCTGCCGTTCCTGCTCACTGATTTTCCAATTCAGCTGGGAAAGTGGCATTCCCAAAGCATCTGTGCGATTAGAGAGTGTCACCCGACTCTCTGGATCAGGTAGTTGCTCTACCAAACAAGTCAGGTAAATTGCATCTGCCTTGGGAATAGGCGGACGATTTTGCACAAGCCGACGGTAAAATCCTTGAGCTATTGCCATCGGTTGCCTCAAAACAGCGATCGCATCCTCGTAGGCTTTTTTTGTTAACTGTTTGTTCTTAAACGCCGATTTGAGTTCTCGTAGGGCTGAAGCCGGATCATCTGATGCTGGTGGTACTTCTACAAAAGCCGCGCAATTGAGCAGCTGTTCTTGCTCCTGAATCTCTGAACTTAGAGCAATACCTTGGAGATAAGTGTGCCGTCCTTGCTGATCATCTAACCAGTAGTGTCCAAAACGATCCTGGAGTGAATCAGACTTTTTCTGATCGAAAGTGCCGACAATGGCGCCTGGATGATCCATGAGAAACCGACCCACCATGTCATTTTGATTGCCCACACCATAGGGAACCGTGCGGTTGGAGGCTAACAGCAATCGAGCATTTTCAATGCCACCACAGCAGAGTAAAATCACCTTAGCTTTGATTTGCGCCCGCTTTTTCTCTAATGTACTGACTTCTACCGACTCAACACGGTTGCCAGCTTCGTTGGTATTAATGTGGGTGACATTCGCGTGCAGCAGAAAGTGGATGTTGGGGGCATCTGGAGCCTGGTTACGAAAGCGCACAGGTTCAGAGGAATAATTATTTTCTCGGCTAAACTGCCAAAACTGGGGTCTGACCAGTTTCTCGTTGAGAAGAGGGGTAGGACGCGGCACTTTGAACTGCTCCCAAAGTCGCTCATCGTAGCAATTGGGTCCAATTCTCAGATTTTCTCCAGCTCGCTCCAAATAATTTTCCAAACTGTCGCGGGTGATAGGCCAGCCTGAGTAGGGAACCCAGGATCGCTGCTGAAAATCAATGTTGTCGAATGGCGCGCAACGCCCAGTCCAGATATGCGATGTCCCCCCCAAAATCCGATAGCGAATAACATCCTGATTCATCACCCTGGGCGCACCAACACTTTCAATTTCGTAAAGTGATTGAGTATCAGGTTCATCTGACAAGCCACCGCTCTCGATCACCCAAACTTCAGTTTTCGTATTGGCAAACTCTTTAGCAATGGATAAACCCGCAAATCCACTACCTACAATACACAAATCTGTTTCAATTACTAAATCGTCTTCTAATTGCCTGAGATCATTAAATTTCACGTTGATAGTCTCCTAAGCTTTCCCTAAACCGCCCTAAATAAGGGATGCACCTTCACTTTGTTCTGAGGTTTTCCAAAAACTCATCATATTCAGATGAAAGAGAGCTGATCGCACCTATTACTAAACCTGAATTCATGTTTACAGGTACGAGCTTGTAGAAACATTATGATGGGAGAATTGTAAACTTAGTGTATGGAATACGTAAAAAAACAATGAAACTACGAAAAATTACGGAGATACAGGGAGATAGAAACAAGAAGATAACCCAGCTTGTGGAATAGCTTCATCAAAAAAGAGGGCAAATTTACCCTCTAGAGACTATCAAGATTCAGTTCCGCCCGAAAATTCTCTCAATTAAGCATTATTTAGGGATTTCCGGGAAAATAAAATACCAATTTTTCGGGTGTGTGATGCGGCGATAATACATTGAGTTGAGCGATAGATGATTTTGTAGCGTCACGCATCGGTGATGGTTGTGGCTACTCAATTAGTACACTATTAATCAGCCAGTCCCTTACCTAAGGGGGGAAATCTAGTTCCCACCCCTTGCATCGGCTACGGTGTACACATAAGTACTATCTGAAAGGATTTCAAGCGTTATAGACCCCTTAAATTGTCATTACAAGTGGAGCGTTCGCGTCTCGTAGAGAAGTAATACCAAATTAAAAAAAGAATGCGACAGATGGGTAGGGGCACGGCACCCATAAACTATCGATTTTCCCGAAAGTCTATGGAAGCCGTGCCCGTACTGTAGATACTGTCTTGATTCGTCAAGAGGCATGAGCGAGATAATCAGGGTCAAAAGGCTTTTGGGATTTTAAAATCGCAAAAGCAAAATGCAAGAGCTTACGCATAACAGCACCAAGGACTTGCATTTTGACCTTGCCACGGTCAAGTAATCGCTGTGCAAATAATTTCAGCAAAGGATTATGGCGCATAGCAGCGACAGCAGGCATATAAAGTGCCTTTCGGAGTCGGGCATTGCCAATTCGCGATAAGTGAGACTTAGCTTGTACCGAAGAACCACTAGAACGTTCTTGGGGAGTTAAGCCAGCATGAGCAGCTAACTGGCGAGCGTTGCGGTATTGTTCAAGACAACCGATTTCGGTTAACAGCACAGCCGCAGTCTGCTCACCAATACCAGGGATTGAGGTTAAAAGGTCGCGCTTGGCCTTCAAATCAGGATGGCGCTCAAAGTGGTCGTGAATCAGTTGTTTCACCTGGACAATCAGCTGTTTTAACTGCTCTAAATGAGACTCAATTAAAGCGGCAACAGTGGGTGTGGCAGTTTCTAACCGATTCTGCTCCTGTTGGTACATGTCCGTGAGCGATTCTAAACGACGAAGGAGCGCTTGAAGCTCTTTCACCTCAACTGGTAAAGGAGTCCAAAGTTCTGGGGCAATCGCCAGACAAAAACGCGCAATCACTGCGGCATCTACTTTGTCCGTCTTAGTACGAAGTAGTTCGCTCTTGGCAAATCCTTTAATGCGGGATGGATTGACCACACTGACTTTGTGACCATTCTCCACTAAAAACTCTGCCAATGCTTCGCCATAGGTGCTTGTCGCTTCCATGCAGCCATGAACTTGAGTCGCTCCTTGTTTGATGAGCCAGTTTTGTAGGTTAACAAAACCTTCTGGATTGTTTTTAAAGACTTTGGATTTTGTGGTTTGGTTCTCCAGTATCAAAGTCACATGAAAATCTTTTTTACTGATATCGATACCGAGAACTATTTTTGACATGAGACATTTCCTCCACAGTTAATTTCTACAATAGAAGAACTGATGAATTGCATCTACTATCCTTGTGAATGCAGACTTTCCCAATATTTGGGGTCTAAGATACTGTCCAGTCTCTACAATTCAATTCGATTTCACCGATACAGGTTGCCAATCTACGTTACAGACTTTTGTATGGTCTCAGGGGCGGGGCAGCTTGACCTGGTATTACCAGTCCTCCAAAAAGAATTGTGTCGTTAAACTAGTACAGGACGGCGGAAATAAACCGAGTATTAAACAGCCAAAACTTTACCCTTATATGTCCACTTGAAAGGTTTAGCCATTGTTTGATTAAAGTAGTCAATAAAAGCAAGAATTCTAGTTTTGAGATCATCCTGACTCTGGAAACTGGCTCTTCTTAGTAACTTCCGTACCAAAATACTAAACCAAATTTCAATTTGGTTGAGCCAAGAAGAATGTAGTGGTGTGTAATGGAAAACGATTTGATGTGTGGGGTCACTTAAAAAAGCTGCACGAGATTTCATTGATTTGAGGATGCCACTTTTACCCTTAATGCCAAGGTTGATGTTTAAACCTTCAATTTGTGCAACAAAACGAACTAAGGACTCCGATTGATGAGTGTTCAGGCAATCCATAATTAAATGCCATTTTTTCGCATTGGGGTCAGTGGCAATAGTTTGATGAATATGAAAGATAAAATCAACTTCTGTTCTGGAATCTCCACAAGTTGGTCTGATAATTTGACCAGTGGCAACATCGAAACTGGCTATCAAGGTTTGCGTACCGTGACGAATATATTCAAATTCCCTTCTTTCAACTTTGCCCGGTCGCATTGGTAAGTCTTTTTCTATGCGCTCAGTAGCTTGAATACCTGTCATCTCATCAATAGATATTGTGCGTTCCCCCTTTAGATGACGGTCAATCGCATTTAAATACAAATCTGTAATATCTTCAACTTTTGCATCAAATTTTTCATCCAGGGGGGGGAGTCAGCCAGTACCGACTTTGGTGTGGCTTCAATTGAGCTTCTTCTAATAGTCTTCCCACATGGCGAACAGATATACTTTCGATAATCCCTTGTTTTGTAATTTCATCTGTCAGTTCTCTAGATGTCCAGTGACTTATTGTCCGACCGTAATCTTCTGGCGGCGAACAGGCAAGCGCAAACAACTCTATTACTTGTTCCATGCTAAATTTTACTGGTGCGCCAGTACGCTCTTGATCTTGTAATCTTTGAAAAGCTGATAATTTTGCTCCCTCTGTCTCCAACCATCGCTTTCGCCATAAACGAGTCATATCTAGACTAATCTCTAATATTCGAGCAATTTCGCCGTTATTTTTCCCTGATGATGCCAGAAGAATAATTTTGGCTCGGATGACGATTTGCTGTGCTGTCTTATGTCCCTTTATCAACTCTTGTAGTTCATTCTGCTCACTATCACTCAAACTTAATTCTTTTGGAGCTAATCTTGCCATACCCTGATTCTTTGTCACCAAACAAAGCTTTTCATCTACTGACTTAATTATCCCATATAATACTCGGCTTACTTCCGCCGTCTTGTACTAGTACAGACAACATTTAAGTTTTTTGAACTGCATTCTCAAGTCAAGTCTTTGCTCTACATCACAGTGAAAGCTATTTACTCGGTTCCTTGGGATCTTCTATTTAAGATACAAGGGGCGGGGAAACCCCGCCCTCGATTGTATTGCATTCGACCGAAAACCGCTGTATATATTTCACAAGCAATTGAATCTAGGAGCGTTGATTATCTTTTCATCTATTAGATCTAAGATTTTACTGTCTCTACTAATGTCAAACTTTCTGGCAAACAACGCACTAGTACCATTCTGTAGAAATTCAAAATCTTCCACACCTAGAACTGCCGGTCGAGTAGGATTTGCTCTAGTAAAATCCACATATCTCAAGCTATTGTCGATAATATCTTCTTTAAAAGGTGAATTCATAATCATAGAATGAAAAAACAATTCATCAGGGATAAATGTATATTTAAAATAGTTTACAAAGCCTGGATTATCTCTCATAAACTTCGTCATCCAATTAATACAATCTCTAGATAGAGTCCACCATTGTGAGCCACCGTAAGGAGAAAAGTTATTTGGAAACTTTCGCCTAATTGGTAGATGAATAACTCTACTCCTGAAGAAAAGATGTAAATCTTTTGCTCTACTGATTGGTTCAAATGGTGGGGGATGATCACTCCACTCATTCTCTTCCTCAAGTGAGAAGCAATTTATAAACTGTTTTCCTCTATTTTTCTCTAAAAAAGATTCAATATGAGATATACTTTTGATAGGGTAATCCTGTCCGGACAACAGAAAAACATAATCAAACTCAATACCAGATGTTACAAGTGTTTCTAAACAAGAAATTGTTCCTCTAACAATACTAAATTGTCCCCATCGACACTTGTATCTCTTTGGCACGAAGTGGACATTCTCAAAGGATGAAAGACATTTTTTAGATTCTTCTAAAAGCGTTGTAGCGCGGGCATCAAGGTGAATAAAAAAATGACTTTCCTCGTTATTTAAGGCATTGACTAAGCGTGCCAACTGTTCTGGTAGCTTATGTGCCAACATGAGATATGCGATTTTCATTTCTTAATTTGACCTCCTTTTATATCAAAAATAAATTATATCTATTATTCGCGCAAAGTGAACATTCTAGAAATATAAAAGATACTTTTGTGACTCTTATAAAAGCAATTTAGTATGGGGACTAAAGTGAATAAAAATGCCTCTTACTGTTATTTATCGATTAATTAAGCTTTCATTTTACCAGTGAATGCACTGAAGATTAGAGTATCTAGTTTACCTACAATCTGCTGTAATTAACCATAACTTTTCAAACATCCTCTAATATCTCTGCTAAAGCAACTACAATTTTCTCAAAATTTTCTGGTAAGTCTTCAAAATCAGCTACAACACTGACATGATTTAGACCAGAAACCTCTGCCAACCTTATAAAATAAGGAGGGAGGTTTGTCGTTGGTGAAAATTCAACTACTAAAGTATCAGGATTGCAAAACAATAGATTAGAAAATGCAGCACCATGCGGTCCTGCAAATACTTTACAACTACGGCAAACAGATATTACTTCTTCAGGTGACAAACTTGAGAAACAAACTTTCTCAAATTTGGGAAAGCGTTGTAGTAATTCTTCCTCCCAAGCAAATACTCTTCTGTTTACTCCTGCAGGGTTAATATCGGCACGACTAGCCCAAATCCAGCGGTTTCCCTGTCCTGAAGGATGAGCATCCAAAAGGCTCCTGAGGGCTGAGATACTCCATTTTGTTGGTTGCGCGTCTGCTACTACAGATGATGTAAACAATAGCTGCTCACACTGATAGTGCGTCAGCGGCCTATGATTTATATAAATTACTTTCTCAAGAGGTATTCCTGAACGCTCAAGCCATTTCTTTCTCCATCTTTCTTCATTACCGTTTACCAAAAAGTGATCGACTGACTTTAACAGGTGTTGACTGAGAAATATCTTTGGTAAAGACTGATGGAAAAAGTGATAAAAGGAATCTCCACCTAAAGTTGCCAGACTTAATGATATACCTTCAAGATATGTTGTATCTATAGTTTGGGATGACAAGAATACAGTCTGGTTTCGAGATGATTCGTACCAATTATGTGTTACTTCTTTAACAGCTAACCGTGAAGCTACATCATATATGATCAGAAAATCAGCTTGTGGACAAATAACTCCTCCTCGGAAGAGTGAATAAATAATCCGAGGAGGTTCAGGGAATATACCTGTCGCCAGGAAACGGGAGCGATTGGCAACTGTTCTACTGACTATTTTCTGAGTTAAGCTAACAGGAGGATTTTGATATTCAACCGACTTCGTACTTTCTTGGTAAACAATACCTGTAACCGACTCTGGATAATCAAGCCCATACGGATTTTCCTCATTATGAGCCAGGCTAGAAATATACTCAAATGATGCTAAATCATAGGGACCAGTACCAATGATGAAATTAATGCTGCGCTTAATTTCTTTAAACCACTGCCTAAAAATTCTCGGCACCAAAGTTTGTTTAATTTTTTCAAAAAACGTCTTCATGGCATGGCGATCCTCAATCATTTATTTACTTAATTGCCAAATTGCCTTCGTTGCTTCACAGTTAAAACAACTGTGACATAAAGAACCCAATACACATTTGTTATCCGTAGCAGATAACTCTCTGTCATATTATTCATTACTAGAAATAGCAGGAAAAATAAAGGCCAAATGTCCTCTGATTTTTTAGTTGCATAAGCCCGTTTTAATGCCCAAACAAAAGCTGTAATCAAACTAACGAAAAAAAGCGAGAATCCAACTAAACCCACATCAAGTCCTAAATCTAAGAAGCCATTGTGTCCGTGGGGTGCAACGAAATTACTCGCGACTGATTCACCTGCTTGCACTGCATATTGACTTCCTGGTTTCCAAAATGCACCACGTCCATAACCTAACCACGGGTTCTCCTGCAATTTAGAAATGATGTAATTCCATAAAGGTGTTCTGCCCGTAAAAGTTGGATCTTTACCAAAATCAGTTACTATGGTGACCCAGTTCATAAAAAGAAATGTAGCAACGCATCCGAAGAGTAGAATAAATATATCTAAGAAAAGTACACTAATTTTGCCCTGCCACTTGAACCTACGAAAAAACAAGAACACTAATATAATTAGACTGAAAATTATCAGAGAACTTCCTGAATAAGAAAGTAATATTAAAACTATAGACAAACTAAATCCCAACCACTTATATAAACGATTTTCCGAGCGATTAATAGGCAGCAGTAAAAAAGCAAAAGCACTCATCACCATCATGCTGCCAAGAGTATTTTTATAGTCGTATATTCCTTTCCATGCTCCTGGGTGATCTGCACCATGCTTGCCAATAGAAGGTAGTCCCAGTGCAAAAATAGTACTGAGCAAAGCTCCTATACCAAATGTCAAAGCAATTAGTTTTACCTGTTCTCTCAAACTAAATCTTGTAGCAAAATATAAACCAAAAGATGTCATTTGCCAGACTTCTCGGCTATCAAGAAGAGTTGACATCTTATAGTCTGACCAGATAAATGATATTAAAACTATTGCTGTAAAAATCCAGAGAACCTTATCTCGACTAGCTGTAAGTAGAGCTTTTTTCCAGTTGAAGCAAATGATCGCGCTGGCAGTAATCCAAATAAAATACCTAATTATTGTGAGCACAGAATCAGGAATTAGGCCTGATGAGGTTGTCGTTGCGCCTATGCCGAAACCACCCGTAAAGAAGGTTAAGCTAAAAACAACGAATACTATTTCAGAAATCTCTAGAAATTTTTTCATAGTTTTATTTAGTTTTAATTAAAAATAAAAAAGTAGTAATTCTATCCAAGAGTTAATTTAAAAATGATACCATTAACTAATGGCTATACTTAATATCTTTATCTCAGGTTTACTGAATTTTTTCAATAATAGATTTAAGGCTGTTTCCCCAACTCTTACCAGTATCGTAAAATTGCTCTTGTGCCATAACACAAGCTTTTCTCTTTTCTTCATAAAGCTGGCGATCGCTATATAAATCAAGTAATGCATCGCCATAAGCTTTCACATCATTAGGAGCTACCTCAATGGCTGCATCCTTAACGTAGTATAAAGCAGGACAAACTGCTGAGGTAATTACAGGACGACCTGATAAAATACTCTCACTCACAACTCGGTTAAAACCCTCAACAAAATCTTTTCTGGTTGGTACAATGACGACATGGGAGCTACTAAATAATTCCTTCATTTGCATCTTATTGCAGTAGCCATGAAATATAAAAAAGTCACCAACATCAGCTTGTTTGGCAGCAAGACGCAGAGGTTCTAGTAATGAGCCTTCGCCACAGATATCGAACTTGATATCTCGCCTATTTTCGGACGCAAACCGCTTTGCAATCTCTAATAGGTCGAACACACCCTTGCTTTGCTCGACTCGACCCACAAATAGGACACGGAAGGGAGACTGCTCAATTTTAGCTGGGGGAATATTCTCAAAGTCTGCTCTATAAAAGGTAGGAAAGAATTCAAAAACCTCTTGATGTTGACCAAGTGTAAGTTGATCGACTTGTGCCGCTATGTCATGGGATACAGCGAGTATTGCTTTGCAATCAAAAGCAAAAAAATTACGGCTCAGTCTCAAAGCCAGTTTCTCACCCAAAGAAGGCGGATAGTATTTGCACCAAAGGGTACATTGTAGAGACGGAATAACTTTTATCCCTATCCAGGCAAATATAGACAAAAAAAACCAGTGCGTTATGCCATTATCTACGACGATGATATTGGCTTGAAAACGAATTGCAGAAATAAGTAACCGCAATCCAAACCAAATTTGTCGGAAATGATATGAAATCCCTGATGCATCAGTTGACGGAATTAGGCGACGCTCAATGATAAATCGTTGATCTCTGACAATTTCTTGCTGGGGAGATTGTGCAATTACGTAACCATAAGCATCTATATCTCTGCAAAGTTCATAGAACTGGCTAGAGTAGGTAACTGATACTTGTGATGGGTCATCTTGATTTTTACTCCAATAATTATAGGCTTTAATGACATCTTCCGGCCCAACGGCGTATATAATGCGGAGGTTTTTAGACATTTTCTGATCTTTTGTATTTTCATATACTACATTGTTTATTCATGCTAGTGTATGCAGCGTATGAAAACTATTTGTGAAAAGTTTAGATACTGACTAAGACTCTGAAGTATTTACTTAGTTCCGCTCTGTACGCACCCAATTCTTCTGAGGTTTAACCAAAAATTTTAGATACAGCGGTATTTTCCAAAGAATGTAAATCGGAATGCTTAAAAGCTGCAGCAGTGGGATGTCAGTACGCCCGTATTTAATCCAAGCTGCAAAAATGGCAGTCAGCAGAAATGCTCCTGCACCAGCTAATAAAGTTGTAGGTATCCATGATGCTCCCCAGAAGCCGCACAGCACAGCAGCTGTCATCAGTGCTGACCAGAGCAGAACCAGCAAAGATAGGGGTGGTATACACAAATCTAGGGCGCTGATGAATAGGTCAAACCTTTTTTGCTGGAGTGAGGCCTGTAACAACCGAGGAACATAGGTTATTAGAGTTTGTAAATGTCCATGTTCCCAGCGGGTTCTCTGGCTAGTAGCTGCTTGAGATTGCTGAGGTAAATAACCTGTGACATTTGCTTGTGGGCAAAACATTGGTCTGTGTCCGGCGATGTTCAAATCTAAGCCGAGTTTCATATCCTCAACGATGTTGCCATTGGCTATATCAACTGAGCGAATGACTGACCAAGGAAAAGCCATGCCTGTACCATCGAGGAAACAAGGTAGTCCCATGCGAGCTAACCCACTAGAACGGACTAAGTTTTTCACTTTAAAGGCAAAGGCTGATACTGCGTCTTTTGGTGTGGGGGATTCGGGTTTTTCCATCAAGTAAACGCCTTGGATTGGACGTTTTGTGGCGATCGCTTGTTGGGTGAGTTGGGCGATCGCACCTGGATGAACTTTACAGTCAGCATCCATCAACACGACCACATCCGGTGGCTCTGACTCTAAATATTGCAACCCATATTCTAGAGCATATCCCTTACCTTTGAGATCGAGATTGTGACGTTCGAGGACTGTAGCACCTGCAGCACGAGCAATTTCTGCTGTGGCATCACTGCAATTGTCAGCAATGACAACTAAGCGGTGTTGAGATGTTAATTCTGGTATTAAGTCATTTAGTGTTGTACGGATGACAAGTTCTTCATTATGTGCAGGAACTAAGACTGCGACTTTTGGATCTTGCCTGCGATCGTTACTAGCCTGCGCCGGCACAGGTAAGAGGGCTGCAATGCACTCTAACAAAAGCATTAGGCACAAAACTAGTACCCCTAGTGCCCCTATTATTAGTAGTGCGTCAATGCATAAAATCAGGACTTGGTAAATAGACATTTGTGATACCCGCAATATTGTCCGATCAAAAAATTGCGCGTTGCATATTTGCGGGATGAGCTGATGGATTTTTCGGTGTGTCTACCCTACGGAGATGGCTTCTTAATGTAAAGACGCGATCGCCTGCTTCAGCGTGAGACTGTTCCACGTCCATTAGTGAGACTCTGATCCCATAAATATGCAACACCAAAAATTACTACTATTTAGCAGTTCTCTTCCAAACCAATCAGTTCAGGTACGAGAGGACTTTTCTGAGACTTAGAAGCATAAATAATTCGTGCTGGGATACCGACTGCTGTTGCTCCTGCTGGTACATCACAGAGAACTACAGCATTAGCACCAATATTTGCGCGATCGCCAATAGTCACATCACCAAAAATTTTCGCCCCTGCACCAACATTCACATTTTGACCCAATTTAGGTGCATTAAACGGTTGATCTAAATAACGGTTTCCCAAGGTCACGCCTTGGCGAATAATACTATCGTCGCCAATTATAGAGTGTCCGTGAATGACAATTGCTCCTTGATGTTCAACAACGACACGGCGGCCGAGTTGAACAGTGTAAGGCAATTCAATGCCATAATTATTACGAATTCTCCGAAATAACATCCGATAAAAGATACTAAAGGGTGTACGTAAGAGTTTAGGTTGAATATTCATTCGCCAAACTCCAAAACGATGAACTGCTACTGCTCGAAATCCAGGCTTGGTCCAATCTCGTCCATGAGCAATCCAGTCTTCTTTAATTTGTTCCCAAAGACCCAAGGAAGGGGTTGCTGCGGCAGTTGTATTTGCCGTCAGGTTGAGTTTTACACCTACAGTTAAGTTATTGATTTCCATATCTGACGATTCTGCGCTGTTGTGAAAAACCTCGAATCAATTTGCTTAATCTACTAGTAATAGCTGTTGATATCGTTGTGGAGTAATTCCCGCTTTCGCTGATATCATCACAGCTTTATCTTCAGGAAGAGTTTCTGCAAAAAACTTTTGTAGCTGCTGATCTGACATAGATTTGTTAGACCAATATTCATGACAAATCCGCTCTGAATCATAATAATGACCAGACTTATCTTGCAGCACCTGGTCAACGAAGATCCCATATAGAATGTATTCCGAAAGATGTAATGAACCACATATAGTTTTCATCCATCCTCTGCCAGAAACCTTCTCAATATGTTCATAAAGCTTTAAAAGATTGTCATGCCGCCAAGTGATAATGTTCCCGACGTAGCCTGAAGTTGGTAATTTTGACTGATTTATCCCGAGTAAGTTACTAGCTGTTTGCCGCCACTTTTCAAATCTTGGATATTTAGTCACGAATTCCCTATTATATTGATTAGGTACTCGGAAAAGCCGGGTTTGATCTTCGCGGACAAAGCTTTGTAAGTTAAATGGACGAATGAATGTTACATCCGAATCAACAAACACAAAAATGTCTTTGTTAATATGTTGAGCAACTGCCAATTTCACAATTTGCTGGAGTAGCCAGTTGCGAATAAAGACAGTTTTTAAGCTCAACCACCCATTTTTAACTAGAGGCAAACGTTGAATCCACCAAGGTAACATCGATTCAACAGCAATAATTTCAGTATTCGGGCTTTTTAGCTGACGGAAAAGAGGTAAATCTCTGGCATCAACGATAATGTAATGTGTGACAGCAGGGGAGATAAAGTTCTGAATGCTCCAGGATAGTAGCTTACATCTTTCAAAGTCTGGAGCATAGCTAGGAGTGATGATCCCAAATTCCAAATTATTCATATGATTGAGCAGACGATGGTTTAAAACTTGCTACAAGTATCTCACCTAAATTAAAATTTTTACTGCTCAACTACGCATTTCTACCTAATGATAGATTTGGAATTGTTAAATATCAGTCCAGAATATATACTTCTTTGTGGATATTTTCAGTTTTTGGGCTTCAGATCCGCACCTGTCTGTATATAATTACACAATTAAATATACCTTGATCTCACAGTGATGATGAATGCAGAAACCTCCATTTAGAAATAGCTGAAAGCATCTGCATACATTTTCATTTCATCCCTACTTACTAGATACCGTAGCTCGCTGCCTACCTACAGAATCTGCTCTCACTTCAGAACGAGAGTTGCTGTAGTAGAAGTAGTTATCAGGTTCATATTTCACATTCACGCCGTTGGCCACAATCCCTAGAATATTAGCCTCAGACCTTGCAAGCAAAGACTTAGCTGCGGTAGCACTACCTGAATCAACAAGACCAGGTCGAACTACTACTAATACTCCACCCGCCATTTTGCCTAGGACTGCGGCATCAGCGGTTCCAACTAAAGATGGAGTATCAAAAACGACATAGTCGTATCTCTGAGCGAACATTTCCATCAGAGAAGTCATGCGTTCAGAATCAATTAAGGCCAGTGGATTAGGAGGCATAACTCCAGCCGTGAGTACGGATAAGTTATTTGTAACTGATTGCACTGCTTCTGAGAATTCATTTTCACCGGCAATCACATTACTGAAACCCACAGAGTTGATTAGACCCCACAAGTGATGTTGAGATGGTTGACGCATATCTGCATCAACTAGCAGCACTCGTCTTCCTGCTTGAGCCATGACTGTAGCTAAATTAGCAGTAACTTCTGATTTGCCTTCCCCAGATACAGAACTCGTCACTACAATAGTCCGAGCTTTTCTATCTAAGCTAATAAACTTCAGGTTAGCTTGCAGCATTTGATAGGCTTCATGAATCACCGAGCGGGGTGATTTAGCGACAATTACTCGCGGTGAAATTTTATCAGATGCAGGGCTTTCGAGTAAATGATTGGTTTCAAACTTGGGAATTAACCCCAGGAGTGTATAGCCAAAAAGAGCCTCGGCTTCTTTGACTGTTTTCAATCTTCTATCAATTAGGTCAACAAAGAAGGCCGCAGCTATACTTAGCAGCGCCCCAACAAGTCCACCTCCCGCTAAGAATAGGAGCTGTTTAGTAGCAGCTGGTTGTTTGGGAGCTACAGCAGGTTGAATTACACGGGCATTACCAACAGTTTGATTTTCTGCTACGCGGATTTCCTGTAGCCTAGTGATGAGGGTTTCATAGTTTTTCTGTGCAACTAACAAGCTTCGTTGTAGCTCACCTTGCCTCTTTTCTAAAAATGGTAGAATATCAGCCCTTTGCTTGTAAGCTTTTTGCTGATTCAACAAGGCATCTATTTTCCTTTGAATACCCAGGCGTTTTGCTTGGAGGGCGAGAAAATCCGCAGCCAACTTTTGCCGGAGTTCCCCAATCTGCAAATTACCAGGGGCAATTTTTACATTCGAGCCGACAACTTGGGCAGTTCGCTGCTGCAATAGGTCGTTTAAAGCTATTTCTTGATTTTTTAAATAAACAATTGCTGGATGCTCTGCAGTGTAGAGTCCTTGTTGAGCAGCTAGCTTAGTTTGCACCTTTTGCAGTTCTGTTAAAACTTCCTGCACACCAGGTGTTTGATTTAAAGAAGTAACTTCTACAGCTTTATCCGCTTCTAGATTTACTTGACTGCGGATTGCTAATTCTTGGGCACCCACGTCTGCTAGATCAGATTTAGCTCTATTGATTTGGTCGTTAAGATCAGTTATTGTCTCAACTGCCGCACTTGCTTCTTCTTCTAGCTCGATAATCTGATTTTGAGTTTTAAACCGACGTAGTGTCTCTGCAGTTCGGTCTAGTTCTAATTTAGCTCTTGGTAATTCTTTAGCAACAAACTCTCCTGCAGCCAAGGCTTCTGCGCGGTTAGTAAAAATATTATTGGCAATGTAAGCTTTCATCAGTTGATTGACTACTGCTGCTGCCAATTGGGGCTGCTCGGTAGTGTAAGAAATTTTCAGTACATCCGTACCGACAATCGGCTCAACTTTGATGGCAAGTGCATTTGGATCTAGAAGTTTACCATCTGCTCCTTTGAGCTTCAAAGTACTGATGACTTGCTGGCGAATAGGTAAGGACTGCAAGACAACAGCTTGTGTGTCGAGGGGATTACCTTCACGCTTCAAAGATTCTAGATCACCTATTTTTTGTCCGACACCAGTCAGTGATGATGTTTTACTTGACTGTACAAGCACCTGTCCAGTTGCTTGGTAGGCTGGTCGTTGTAGTGATACTGCTAGTCCAGTGCATACTACAGATGTGACAAAAACTCCTGATGCAACTACCCAACGGCGTTTGACAACTAGCCAGTATTTTTGAACATCTATTTCTTCGGGATAACCTTTTTCTTCAGAATAACCTTTTGTCTGCATGATATTTGCTGCTTCTTTAGATGAACAATTCGTGGGAAACACTTAATTAAATAAGTAAAAGAGTAACTGATAAGGTGACAGTTCTCTATATATAGTCAAAGGTTTGTTCAATATTTATCCTGCCTCCCTTTCGCCTAAAGTGGTTAAATTTATCGGTCAAGCTTTCGGCAATATCGGCATAATTTACGATCTACTTGATATTCTCCACATTGTTTACTAGAGGCTGGGTGTGACTAACTTTATTTTGATTATTGGTTGGCCAGGGATTTTTGTAAAGCTGTAATTTTTGTTGGATGACTAGCCAAAAAAACGGGATCGCATCTAAAATATACCGCTTCCAGAGACGCTTAGGTTCGCTTAAAAGCCTGTATAACCACTCAAAACCCATTTCACTGATCCATCTTGGCGATCGCTGAATAATTCCTGCCTCAAAACTAATGGTTGCGCCAATAGCTAGAAATGTCTTGACATGATTTAACCGATTTCTATATTTAGCGATCCACATCTCTTGTTTGGGAGCGCCTACACCAATTGCTAAGACGGTAGCACCCGATTGGTTAATCATCTCTACAATTTCTTGACACTCTTGTTCGTTTTGCTCGAATCCAAAGGAAGGTGAATGAGATGCAACGACAATCTTCCGACCCACCTTTAAATTAATTTGCTGCTGCGCCATTCTCACTACTTGCGCCTCAGACCCTAGCAAAAAGATTTTGATGTTTTTGTCATATCGATAGTATGTATAAAAAGCTGGGAACAAATCTGAACCGGAAATTTTTTCATATATTGGTGTCCCCAAGAAATTAGATACATACATCAAAATCTTGCTGTCACAGACCCTGTAATCTGCATCTTGGTATATATCATAAAAATCTTGATTCCTCTGCAATTTCATTAAGTGATCGACATTAGGGGTAAACACAACACCACCGAACTTTAGCCTCTCTAACAACTCAAGCATTGTGATGCTATGGATAGTCAGATTCAGAAGATTAACTTTTCTCATCACAGATGTGAAAACAAATTTCTCTACAGGATCTAGGTATTTTTGACAAGGCCATTTTTTTTATTGGTAGAAAATACAAATACACGACACTTGGGTAAAATACTATCCATTAGGTTACAACTTATTTGTTGCATTTATACATAGAGAGGATCTTCCAGCAGATAGATCTTCTGATATCTATCGCTGAATACGCTTACGCCAATATACTTACAGCACAAGTGCATAAGTATAAAAAATATTCAGTATTTTCTCTGCACACATGATATTTCAGCAAAGCGGGATTGGTTGATGCACCCAGAAGTTCTATTACCTGATCAAAAGAATTGCTTGCTGAAGGTAGTTTTAAATCTTGTATTACTTGGGCATTCGCATTACCAAGTAATACTTTACCCATGTAGGAATAAATATAACTTGTTTCTCAGTGATTTCCAAGAGCTAATATGAAGTTAATATGTAAAAAAACACAATGTCTTTAAAGAAAATATAAAGTCATTGTATGCTGTCAGATTCATACACAAACCTTACAATTGTTCTTTAAAAAAATATAAAGTAATTGTAGCTTATGTGAAGGATGATGATCCTTACACCAATTTGGTCAATCGCTTCTATTTGCATTGAAGGTTACAGATATTAAGGCTTAAACAGGTGTTGCCATAGCAGTCCGTTTTAACTCTGGTATCTGTTTTTTACATTGTGTACAAAATGTAACTTTTGGGAAAACCGAGAATCCTTTCGACTTTCAATTTTGCATTGGGAAACAACTGTTGTAATCGCTCAAGCTCGAGAACACGGGTTCCCTCGACCATATCTGTCCAATCTGGTAATTTTTCTCTCCATCTCTTAATTAAGCGATCGCGCCATGATGCTGGATAAAACCACCAAAAAGGCATTCCACAGTGTGCTTCAATCGGGAAGTATTTAGATGGCGTTTGCACCCAATAACGATGACCAAGGCGAATAACTTCACGCGCAAACGCTTCTTGTTTTTCTTCATCTCCGACATGTTCAATCACACTATTCGTGAAAACTAGGTCGAATTCCTGGTCGCCAAAGGCTTTGACATCACAACCATCTCCTTCAACATAAGTGAATCGATGACATCTAGATTTTTTTCGGTCTCTGTTTTCACCGGGAAGGTTGAGAAGGGTGATATCGAGGGGTCGTTCTACAAATTCCCAAATCTCAGAGCTACCTCCCAGATCCAATACCCGTAATGGTTTGTTGTTTGCTGAACCTAGCCACTCACCGAACAACTGCATACGTCTTTTACGTGTGTATGCAGCGAATGGAGACATGAGATTGTAAAAAACCCATATATGCAGACTAAAATCTTTAAATTTCACGTTTAGAATTCTCCTTAGTTTTCTCTAAACCTTTGTGAATAAGAGATTTCCTCTCACTATATTCTGAGGGTTTCTCAAAATATTGATTAATTAAAAATCGACTCAAGAAGGCTGACTAAACCTATTACTGGCTAGGTCAAAAAAATATGAGAACAGTTGTCAGTGTCAGTGTAATTATGATTCAAGAATTATAAATTTAGTTTATGGAAAGTATGAAAAAACAGTAAACCTACGAAAAATTACGGTCAAAACAAGGTTTGCCAGTACTTAGATAGAATTAATTATACACATTGTCTTCACATTGTCTCCATTAATGAATTTAGGAAAAATTTTTCAGCAATTCTACCGCACCTTCTGAAACCACTCAGTAATACCCGCAGCTAGTGCTTTAGCCATTTTCTGCTGTTCCTGTGGGTTGACTATACCGTCAAATTCATCAGGGTTACTCATAAAACCTAATTCTAGTAATACTGATGGGGCTGCAGTGGGACGTGTGAGTGCTAGATTATCCCATAAAACACCATAGGAAGGTCTTTTTAAATTTTTCACTATATAGTTATGCAAAAATAAGGCTAAGTTGTGAGCTTGTGGATTATACCAAAAGGCAGAAAATCCTTTGATATTTTGGGCATCACCATCATCGGGTAAAGAGTTGTGATGAATAGAAAGAGCGATCGCTGGTTCTGCTTTACTAATAATTGCTTGACGTTCTGCTAGGGAAAGATCGCGATCGTCGTTTCGTGTCATTACCACCGTCGCCCCCCGCTTGAGCAACTCATCACGTAGTAACTTGGATACTACAAGATTGGCATCTTTTTCGAGATATCCAGTTGGGCCACTGGCACCTGATTCTTTCCCTCCATGTCCTGGATCTAGTAAGATTTTGATGCCTAATAAAGGCTTATTTTTTGTTTGTCCGAATGTAGGCGGATGACGCAAGGTTAAAACCAAGCTTGTACCTTCATATCTCAACTTGTATCCCCATTGTTGGGATTTTTTGAGGTTAAAGGTGTATTTAACTTGTCCTGGAGACACTTGTTGCCAATCTAGGCGAGAAATTAAGGGGTTATTATCAGTACGAATAATATCTGTTTGGGCAGTGGTGTTGTAGAGAGTGAGGCTGAACAAGGCATCACCTTGTTGGACATTCACAGGAACGGGAATTTGGAGGGGGAAAATTATCTCTGTTGCCCCAGAGAGTTGACGATATCCTACACTACGAATAATAGTGTGTGGTGCGATCGCATTTGGTAAAGTTTGAGTTTCTTTGCTATTAATCCAAGCACCATAGTCTAGGCGTAACCAATCGCCTTCCTTCCCTGTGACTTGGGCGCGTGTTCCTTTCGGTAGTGGTGTGAGTCGAGAATAATCGGTGCTGGCGCCTGTGCGAGCAACACCTGAGTCTGCTATCACCTCAATAACAGGTAACTGTGAGGGTGAGAGGATTTGAATTTTGCCTCTTCCTGGTTGAGTTACAGTCTTACCATTGAGTGACAATTGAAATTCTGGCTTACCCAAATCGGCATTTTTACCGGAATCTGGGATGATAGCACCGGAAATTATATTATTACCGGAACTGAGGGAACTAGGCTGTTGTGCTACTGTGCAACCCTCATACCTGACCACGGTAGACTGGGTAGCAGGTTGATTTCTCCCAGTTAAGGCCGCTAAATTACTGGGAAGTTGTGCTTGTGATGGTTGAGGCAAAAGGGCAACTTTTTGATTCGCCAAGTTGACAGCAACATTAGCGTTAGAGGGGGCGATGGCGCTAAAACAAATCAGTTCCCCTGGTAATCTGGCAATGTCGGCGGAGGGAGTGAGAGAATCTTTGGCGAAGGCTAATCCTTCTGGTAGCTGGGGCTGAGTAGTCAGCCTTGTCACCCGAATCTGGAGTTCTTGATTAAGGTGACGCACAGTAAAGAGATTCTCTCCTAACTGCAAGGGCAAACTGGGCGCAAAATGGCCAGTTTTGCTGCGGGTAATTGGCTTACCATTGATGAAAACCTGTCCATCTTGTGGTGCTGTGCCCAGAAAGAAGATTTTTTCCGCACTTGTTTGGTAGTTTTTTTGAGGAAAAACAACTACAAGAGATGATTCTGCCAATGCTACAGAGGAGGTAACAAGACATCCTAATATTACTAAACCCAAGAATCTTTTCACGGCAAGAACGCAGAAGATTTCACAACAGCCACTGTGGCACAATGACGAGATGTATTTTTAGAAGTTACTCGAAATTTAAACTACTATGACTAAATTTGTCTTTGTAACTGGGGGCGTAGTTTCCAGTATCGGTAAGGGAATTGTAGCAGCAAGTCTGGGACGGTTGCTCAAATCCCGTGATTATTCTGTATCGATTCTGAAACTCGATCCTTATATTAATGTCGATCCTGGCACGATGAGTCCCTTTCAACATGGGGAAGTGTTTGTAACTCAAGATGGTGCCGAAACAGATTTAGATTTGGGGCATTATGAACGCTTCACTGATACCTCAATGTCGCGGCTGAACAGCGTTACCACTGGCTCGATTTATCAATCAGTCATTAATAAAGAGCGGCGTGGAGAATATAATGGTGGCACTGTGCAGGTGATACCCCACATCACCAATGAAATTAAAGAACGGATTTTGCGGATTGCTCAAGATATCACTCCGGATGTGGTAATTACGGAAATTGGTGGTACGGTGGGGGATATTGAATCACTGCCGTTTTTGGAAGCAATCCGCCAATTTCGCAAGGAAGTAGGACGGCAGAATGTGCTGTACATGCACGTTACTTTGCTACCGTGGATTGCTTCGGCTGGTGAAATGAAAACCAAGCCTACTCAGCATTCTGTGAAGGAACTGAGATCAATAGGCATTCAACCAGATATTTTAGTTTGTCGATGCGATCGCCCGCTACCCATAGGCTTAAAACAAAAATTATCAGAATTTTGTGATGTAGCCGAAGAATGCGTCATCACCTCCCAAGATGCCAAAAGCATTTATGAAGTCCCGCTGATGCTAGAACGGGAAGGGATGGCGGAGCAAGTTTTGGATTTGCTGCACATGGAACAGCGTAAACCCAATCTGGTGCATTGGCAAACAATGGTACAAAAGTTGCACAGTCCCAAATACACTGTGGAAATTGCCATTGTGGGTAAATATGTGCGCTTAGGCGATGCTTATATATCAGTAGTGGAAGCGCTGCATCATGCGGCTATATCTACACATGGCCAACTGCGGCTACGTTGGGTGAACTCCGAAACACTGGAAGATGAATCAGCCGAAAACCATCTCGAAGGTGTCGATGGTGTGGTTGTCCCTGGAGGTTTCGGGATTCGGGGAGTAGATGGCAAAATTGCCGCGATTAAATATGCCCGCGATCGCCAAATCCCCTTTTTAGGATTATGCTTGGGAATGCAATGTTCCGTGATTGAATGGGCTAGGAACATAGAAGGATTAACCGATGCCAACAGTGCTGAATTTGATCCTGATACTAGTGCGCCAGTAATTAACTTGTTGCCAGAACAGCAGGATGTGGTTGATTTAGGCGGTACAATGCGCTTGGGACTTTACCCCTGCCATATTCTGCCGAATACTCTAGCCTATAAACTCTATCAAGATGATGTGATTTACGAACGACATCGCCATCGGTATGAGTTTAATAACGCTTACCGCCAACTACTATTAGAGTCTGGCTATCTTATTAGTGGCACATCTCCTGATGGACGTCTCGTGGAAATCGTCGAATTACCAAAACACCCATTCTTTCTAGCTTGTCAATTTCATCCAGAGTTCCAATCTCGCCCCAGCAACCCTCATCCTTTATTTAAAGGCTTCATGCAAGCCGCCATTTCCCACTCCACTCCACCTTTAGTGCAGCAACATTAAAGGTGGGCAAAAATCAAGATTACTTATCAGGGTCGAGCATCACCTATGGATCATAGAAAAAAACATAGTTAAACTTAATTATGTCCAATTACTTACTATAACTATCGTAAGTACTACAAAATTCACAATTCAAAATCGAAAAAAGTCATTTTTTCAATTTTGAACTCTTCTAGGTTAACAAAGACACTTATTTGGGACTAGAAGAGACTTTGTGATGTAATTGGTGTTCATGATTCATAAATCTGTTATTTGAGGAGAATTTGTGGCGTACTGGGTGAAAATCCTTTACGAGAGGAAAGAATATGTAGTCAATTTTGACCGTGTTAATGCTTTTTGTTATGAAAGCAATGGCAGGGTAACATTTTGGTTACCAGATTGTGCTATTCCGATTGTAATTAACCCACAAAATAACCTAGAAGACTATCAGAAAGTTATCGAATATATCAAACTAGTGACGGGGTTGGAAATAGATAGCGCCCACTGGGTGACAATTATGTATGAGAAAAATGAATATGTAATCAACTTGAACTGCATCAGTTCTTTTTGTCAAGAATCTAACGGCAGGATAACTTTTTGGTTACCAGATGGTACTATCCCCATCATCATCAACCCCCTCAGTAATCCAGAGTCATATCAAAAAGTCATGCAATTTGTCCAGAAAACAACTGGGTATTCTTTGTCTTAAGGGACTGGATAACTGATAACTGTTAACTGATATAGCGGTTCTCATGCAAATGCTGTATGACATTATATCGCGAGGTATAGTAGCACAGCACTGCCCATTGGTGTCAACTTAACGCGAAACCCATGTCCCGCCTCAGAATGAATTCTGAGTCTCATAGCAAAAGTAATCTCAAGATTACTAAAAATTCTTAATCTCCAGTTTACTTGAGTAAACTTTCCTTATCAGCCCGGAAATTCATTTCTGGGCGGGTATGTCCAAGCTGTTGACTTTGTACGAAATTAGCTAAAAATTATCATGCAATTTTTGTGTTTACCGTAGGGGCATCGGCACTGCTGTGCCCTGATGATAACGTTCACTACGACTATGATTTTGTCTGATGCATTTTGGGCTTAAAACCCTCAAAGTCAACAACCTAAGGTATGTCAGCGAACAAATAAGTCATCTGTAGCTTAAGTTGACACCAATGGGAAACGCTATAGGAATCCGATTTGATTATTGAACGTATTTGCGTAGTCAGGCAATAGGCAATATAGCATTTCTCAACAAGCGTGAGGTACATCGGTAAGGGCATGGCAGTGCCATGCCCTTACACAGCGTGATATATTTTTGTACTTCATTTGAATGGGAAGTGCTATGGGTAAGAAGTGAGGCAGAGATGTACTGAGTTTTTTCAGAAATCAAATAGGAGTCCTATATAACTGTTAACTGTTAACTGTTAACTGATTAATTGCCAACTTTGCCGCACCTAACATCCCTGCAGAGTTGCCCAATTCGGCTGGTAATATTTTTAAACCCACTCGCGACATGGGCGTAACTCGCTGCTCAATTTCTGCCTTCACCGCAGGTAAAAAAAATTCAAAACTGGCGCTAACGCCACCGCCAATAATCACTGCTTCAGGTGTGAGGACGTAAATCAAACTCACTAAACCAATACCCAAATCTCTACCATATTCTTGCCAAAATGTCAATGCTTCCATATCTCCCACTTGAGCAAGGGCACCTAATTCTGCAGGTTCCTTACCAGTACGGCGACGAATTGCAGTGACAGAGGTGTACTGTTCCAAAGAACCTTGATTTCCACTATTACATTTAGGGCCATTGGGGTTAGAGGTGATTAAACCTAATTCTCCAGCGGCACCTTGATGTCCCACAAATAGTTGCCCATTCAAGATAATGGCTCCACCAACACCAGTTCCCAAGGTCAACAATATCAGATTTTGAAAGGGACGACCAGCACCTAACCAAGCTTCTCCTAAACCTGCACAGTTAGCATCGTTAGCCACAACAGTGGGCTTACTAGTTTTGGCTTCTAACCAATCTGCCAAAGGCACATCAACCCATTCTGGTAAGTTAATAGCAATTTTGGCAATACGTCCTCTAGCGTCAGCAGGGCCGGGAGTCCCCACACCGATCGCTATTGCTTGATCATCTGGATCAATTTGGGCGATCGCATCCACCATAACCGCCAACACCGCCTTTGGTGTGGCTGGTTGGGGAGTCGCCACAGTCAGAGATTGCAGACAAGTACCATCTTGGCTGAATCTTCCCAGCTTCATCGCTGTTCCCCCCAAATCAATACCAATTACCTGAGAATCCACCACTTTCAAATACTCACACCAACACACAAAGGCGTTCCAAAAGCATATTAGCTTTTTTGCGCCTTGTTACCAAATAACTCCGGGTTTTCTGCTTTCTTGGGGGTGATTCGTGAATTAGTCACAGTAGCCACACGAATACTCGATTGTCCTTGTCCAGCTATTACTGGTGTACCCCGTAAGATCCCAGCCAAAGCCACAGAAAGCATGAATCCACCAGCAGCGGCAGCAATTAACGAAATGTTATCTTTCATACAATTTTTTCAGTAATAAATACAACAAAATGTTAGACGATGAAACTGTTGTGTGAAGCCAAGAGTCAGAAGTAATTATTGGGATAATTTCATACTTCATACTTCATACTTCATACTTGATGTTGACTATTTCCGGATACTATTTTGTCGCCGTAAACGAGGATTAACAAATTCATTTAAACCCTCACCAACTAGCGACAATCCAATCACCATCAATGTCATTGCCAAACCGGGGAAAAGCGTAGTCCACCAAATGCCTGTGGGTAGCGCTTCTAGAGCTTGTTTTAAATCGTGTCCCCATTCTGGCACTTCTTCTGGCAATCCTAGCCCTAAAAAGCCCAAACCGCCCAATACTAAAATGGCATCGGCAGCATTGAGGGTAAATAGTACAGGTACACTTTGAATGACGTTAAAAAACAGATATCGAGACAGCACAACCCAAGTTGAAGCTCCCATCGCTTGAGCAGCCTCAATAAACACCTCAGTTTTAACGCTCACAGTGTGGTTACGGACAACCCGATAATATTGGGGTATGTAAGCAATACTAATAGCGATCGCTGCATTTAATATCCCGCGTCCCACCACAAACGCTAGGGTGACGGATAGCAATAGCCCTGGCAGAGTATAGATGCTATCCATCAAAAACAGCAACACCTTATCTAAATTACCACCCAGATAGCCACTGAGCATCCCCAACGGCACACCAATCAACATACTCAGCGCCGTTGCTAAAATCACCACTTGCAAGGCGGCTTGGGCACCAAACAACGTCCGGGAAAAAACATCATATCCCAGGCGGCTTGTACCAAACCAGTGCTTCACAGAAGGTGGTTCATGAATGGGGTTACTCAGGAACTCTTTGGGGTTTTGTAGCCATCCCCAAGCCTGAAATACGGGAGCAAAGAAAGCCAGGAATAAGAACAACAGAGTAATGGCTATCCCAATGAACATCAGTCGCTGGGAAAGATTCGGATTTTTAGCAAAGCGTAAAAATGACGGCAGTTGCCGTTTTGTCATGGCCATGAGCGATCGCCTGCATTGAGCAAGATACGCTGACCATTTTACATATTAGAGAATAGGGAATGGGGAATAGGAAATAGTATTTAAGTACAAATCTCTCGTAAATTAGTATATTTTAATATGCCTGCAAGAGATATTTATCACGATGTTGTGAAGAATGCCTTAATTCAAGAAGGCTGGATAATTACGGATGACCCCCTACGTTTTTAATCCAGAAACTGAGAGAATTACACAATGGATACCTTAGATAATTATCGACCTATTGTCAAAAAGGTGTTATTACCCTACACCCAAATTCCTTATTCCCACGCAGCTATTGAATGTAAAGCAGTCTTTGATAGCGAAAATGATAGCTACTTGCTGTTGCCTAGTGGTTTGTCAATTTTGTTGTGAGGGGTTTTTGGTAGTGCGGGCCGAAAAGCCCGCGTGAGCGAGACGCTCACACTACAGTCCCTCATTTCAACCCTGACAGACTACTAGGCTTCAAAATGAAAAAAATGGGAAATTGGGCATAAGCATATATAGCACTTCTACTTCTGTACCAATGCCCAATGCCCCACTACAGATTACTCTCAATCAACTGGCGATACTCACTCTTTTGCTTAACGCCTTTAACTTCCTTCAAAAGTTCCTGATTTTTGAATAGTTGAATTGTCGGTGTTCCTGTCACACCCGCATTTTCCGCAATTTCGCGGTCTTTGTCGATATCAATTTCTACAAAGTGAATTTTGCCATCAAATTCATCCACCACCTTGTTTAATATCGGCTTGAGAGTATGACAAGGACCGCAGCCAGGAGATACGTATTTGACAAGCAGTACCCGCGTGCTATCGTGGAACAACTTCCGTAAAGCATAACCGCCTTCATGGCGCGTTGCCTGCAAATCAAATCCAGCCGCCTCTTCCGCTTCTGTTTTCTTCGCAGCTGGCTGGGTTGCTAATTCATTGACTGCACTTGCTGGCTGTTGGTGGAATTCTTGAATCAAACCGTTAGCCGACAACCAACGTTCTGCTAATAATGCAGCCGCACAACCACTACCCGCCGCCGTAATTGCTTGGCGATATTCATGATCTTGCACGTCACCTGCAGCAAACACACCATCTAAACTGGTTTCTGGTGAACCGTGCTTAGTAGCGATGTAATCCAACTCATCCAGTTCTAATTGTCCTTTGAATAGTCCAGTATTGGGAGTGTGACCGATCGCATAAAATAAACCCTTGGCTTGCAGTTGGCTCTCTGCACCAGTTTTATTATTGCGGATTCTCACCCCATCCATATGACTATTACCGAACACATCTACAACTTCTGTGTTCCAATGCACTTGGATTTTTGGGTTACTCAAAACCCGGTCTTGCATCGCTTTAGAAGCCCGCATCACATCAGAGCGTACCAGCAAATTTACCTTAGAACCATATTTAGTTAGATAAATTGACTCTTCCGCTGCCGAGTCACCAGCACCAATCACAGCCAACTCAGCACCGTGGAAAATTGGCGTCGCACCATCACATATTGCACAAGCCGAAATCCCCCGACTCCAAAATGTTTTTTCGCTAGGTAAGCCCAAACGCCTTGCTGTTGCACCAGTGGCGATAATAATAGTGTGAGCCTTCACTTCTCTTTCTTCTGAACGAACTGTGAACGGACGCTGACTCAAATCAACTGAGATCACATCTTCTGTATATAACTCAGCCCCCCAGCGTTCTGCTTGCGCCTTCATTAAGTCCATCAGTTCCGGCCCAGTAATCCCTTGGGGAAACCCCGGAAAATTCTCGACTTCCGTCGTTGTCATTAATTGTCCACCAGGTAAACCCCCAGCTTGGAACCCTTCAAAGACGACGGGTTTAAGGTTAGCTCGTCCTGCATAAATAGCGGCTGTATACCCTGCTGGCCCAGAACCGATAATTACTAAGTTTTCTACAGTCGGGTTAGTCATGGCAGTTATATAAACTCGTAACGACTACGCTTAATATAACATAACAATTTAATATTGGTTATGTGAGGCGGCGATCATAGGTGTCAACTTTATCCCTAGTGAATGGAATTCACGGCTACACAGACAAAGTCCACCTCCGCGGACTCACGAGAAATTAAGGTTTTTTAACCCACGGAGGTGGTCACTGAAGCTCTGTCGTTCGCGTAGCGTCCCGCAGGGAAGTGTGGGTTTTGTTTGTGTAGCTGCGGTTTCTAACCGCCGATTTCACATTAAGTTGACTGTTCTTGCAGATATTTCCTGATAGTTTCAACCTCTAGTTCTAGCAATTCTGCTATTTCTTGGATGCTCATACCTTTCTCCGTAAGTTTTGGGACTAATTTCAATTTTGTCTTTGTTAAGATACTCTCGTACAATCGAGTATTTATGAATTCATCTAAATTAAGCATCGCTTCAATTTCCTCTAAAGTAAGATTGGGGAACTTATAAAATACAATAGCTTGGATAAATGCTAGCACTTTCTTTTGAAGATTTTCATCAAGTAAGTCTTCTCGTGCCTGATTGATTAGCTGTTGGGCTAAGGAAGTAGCTTTTGTAGGCGTTTCTACAAATAGTTTAGCAATTCCTATCCCCAAGGAATCTTCAGTGCTAGTAGAAAGTTCATTCAGATAAATACAGCGGAGATGTTGTTCTACTAAAGCCTGATAGCGAGGGTGAGGTGGGGTTTCATGAATGCGGCGATCGTAGATAACAATTGCGTACCAGTCTGAGTTTGCTGGTTTATATTGACGAAAGTAAACAAAAATTTCCCCAAAAAGGCGCTCGTAAAATTCTTCATCTTTGTAGGTTTGCAATTCTACAAAGTATAAAGGTTCATTTTCAAATCCCTTGATAGTAGTAAATAATCCGTCTAAACGAAATGATTGTTGCTTGATTTCCGGTGCAATAAATGTGTAGATATTAGGATTAGTATCAGGTTTATCAATCAGGTCAAAAAATATCTGCGGTAGTTCCTTGATAAGTTCGTAAAAAATTACATCTGTTTTCATTGATGCTACTAATGGCAAACTATGCAGGCGATTTTCTTTGAATACAGTACATTGTAGCTTTCGGAGGTTTGAATACGTATGATAGATACAGAAATGTTATCTGGTGTGTTATGTCCCTCACCATTACAGACTTAGAGCAGCTACAAACCGAGCATCCAGAATGGCAGATGGAGCTGGTAGAGGGGAAAATCATAGTTATGGGGCCATCAGATTACGAGTCAGAGGAAATTGGCGATCGCCTAATTACCTTCTTGAATAACTGGGTGATGTCGCGCAAACTAGGGCGAGTGACTGGCTCCAGTGCTGGGTTTATTTTTCCAAGTATAGAAGAAGGCAACTCGGAAAGAAGAAACTTACGTGCTACTGACGTGTCTTTTGTGCGGGCTGACAGACTCAAAAAGACTAAGCGCGACTTTGCGGAGTTGGTTCCAGACTTGATGGTTGAGATTAAATCCAAAAGCGACAGAATTAAACCCCTTGAAGAGAAAATTCAACTATTCTTGCAACTTGGCTCTACAGTAGGCATGTTGATTGACCCAGACAAATTAACAGTAACGGTTTACAGACTCAACCAAACCCCAGAAGTGATGCAGAATGGCGACACACTCACCCTAGCAGACTTGTTACCTGGTTGGGAGCTAGCAGTAACAGAACTATGGCCACCTGAGTTTGAATAAATTACTCCCAGAATCGAAATCGAGAAAACAGCCCTTGGTGAAGAAAACCAGGGGCTTAATGATGTTTGTGCGTTTTTAGATGTCAGGATTCTGGATTGCTGAAATTTATTTCGGGAAACTTTTTTACCCAGGTGATAGGAAAGCGATCGCAAGTGGGTAAGTTACATTTAGAGCCGGCGATAAACACGCTTCTGGGAAAATACTTATGAAAACCGAACTTAAAGCCAAATTTTTGCATCACATCCTTCAAAAAAAGAAAGAAGATGAGGGTTTTACACTCATTGAATTGTTAGTTGTTATTATCATCATTGGTATTCTTTCTGCGATTGCTTTGCCTTCTTTCTTGAACCAAGCTAACAAAGCTAAACAGTCAGAAGCGAAAACTTATACAGGTTCTATGAACCGCGCCCAACAAGCATTTTACTTGGAAAATAATCAATTTGCAGCCCAAGCTGACTTTGGTAAATTAGGTCTTGGGGTGGCAACACAAACCACAAATTATATCTACAAAATTTCTGGCGGTGGTACTGGTACTCCTAGCTTAGTAACTAACCAAGCAAGTACAGTAGTTAGTACAGCACCTCTCAAAACTTATGTTGGTGGTGTGAGCATAGCAACCCAATCTGCTACTAGTGAAGCTACTACCATAGCTATTTTGTGTGAAGCAGACAAGGCAAGAGTTAACGGTGGTTCAGATGTAGCAGATACTACCGCTGGCGCAAACGGACCTTCTTGTCCCGCTAACTTCACTTCTTTAAAATAAGTAGAGAAATCACTTACTACATGAGAACACAGTTTGTCTGAACCACTTCATCTCAAAGTTAATTATTCATGTAGTTTGGATTGAACTAAATTAGGTATTTTTCAAAGTGGGTAGATTCTTCTATCCACTTTGTTTCTGTTATGTGAGTCATTCACAATATAGAATTCCTATTTGATTTTTGAAATATCCGTACGGTGGGCGTTGCCCACCAAAACCCGTAAATGGTGGGCGTTGCCCACCCTACATATACTTAATTTTTTTCAAAAATAATTTAGGATTCCTATATTTTATCGCCCATAATTTTTCACAAAAAATACAATGATTACTGATACATACAACTGGCAAAATCAGGCTGAACAATACTTTGCACAAGCAAACTATCTGCAAGCAGCAAGATTATACGAACAAGCCATAACTGTAGAACCAAATACTATTTCTTATTACTGGCGATTAGGATTGATATTGCTATTACAAGGGGAAGAAGCAGAAGCACAAATGACTTGGATGCTGCCAATGACAGAGGCAGATGAAGAACAGTTACAAATTTGGACAGATGAACTATTTCAATTTTTGCAAATAGAAGCAGAAAGGCGCGAAAACCTAGCGGAATACTCTATAGCTTGGTTAATTCGTCAGCATATGCGAGAAATTAATCCTATTGAGATCAATAATTTACTTCACATTGCGCTGATTTCCCTTAATTTAGAAAAAATTGAAATAATTGAGGAGCTGCGTGAGTGGGGATTGCTTCAGGCTTTAAACCAAAAAGAAGGCACAAATGTCAACACCGAACTATTAATCCAAGTTTTACAGGAAGTATTAACTAAAATTCCTTTACATCCAATAAACTTAGATTTAGCAGAAGCTTGTTTACCTTACTTTTCTGATACTTATAAATGCTTCGATATACTGCTTACGGCTGCTCTAAAAATTGGTCATACTTTACTACAGCCAAAGCTAGCAGCATCTCTTCTTGATTTGCATTTGCGATTAGAGCCAGAAAATGTAGAAATTTTGCGCCATTTAGCGACTTTTTATCAAGATGCTCGTAATTATTCTCAAGGGATAGAGACAGCTAGATTGTGTTATTCGCTATCAGAAGGTTTAGCTGATAAAATTTTTGCACTTCATTTGCTGTTGCGGGGTTTAATGTCAGCAGGGGGATATTGGAGAGAGATATGTGAGACTTGCAAAGAATTAGAAAATGTGTCTCAACAGTTTATCCAAGCCCAACCAATTGCTTTAGAAGAAGGCAGAATATTACGGTTGCTGACACCATCTTTTGCCATACCTCACATTAAAGATGCTCCTGCTCATTTTCGAGTGATTCATAATAAATTAGCCGACATTTTTCATGGTGACATTCAAGCTCTGGCTGAGTCTGAAAACAAAAATTATGATCACAAAAATATCAAGAATCGAGATTTTGTATCTGCCACTAAAAAATTAAAAATTGGTTATATTTCTTACGCTTTAAGAAATCATTCAGTCGGTTGGCTAGCTCGCTGGTTATTTCAGCATCATAATCAGGATAAGTTTGATATTCATACCTATTTTGTTAACTATCAATTAATAGACGACTATATCCAGCAGTGGTATGTAAATAATGCGGGAACGGCTCATAAATTGGGTATGAATGGTTTAAGAATTGCCGACCAGATATATCAAGATGAAATTGATATTTTAGTTGACCTTGATAGTATTACTCTAGATATTACTAGTGAAGTGATGGCACTTAAACCAGCCCCAATTCAAGTTACTTGGCTGGGTTGGGATGCATCAGGTATCCCTGCAATCGATTACTATATTGCAGATCCTTATGTTTTACCAGATGATGCACAAAATTACTATACAGAGAAAATTTGGCGATTACCGCAAACTTACATAGCAGTTGATGGTTTTGAAGTTGGTGTACCAACTCTCCGGCGCGAGGACTTAGATATCCCGACGAATGCTGTTGTGTATCTTAGCGCCCAAAGAGGATATAAACGCCATCCAGAAACAACTAGGTGGCAAATGCAAATTCTTAAACAAGTACCTGATAGTTACTTTTTGATTAAAGGACTGTCTGAAGAAGAAGCCATTAAACGCTTCTTTTATCAAATTGCGGAAGAAGAGGGTGTAGATTGCTCTCGATTACGATTTTTACCCCAAGTTTATCTAGAGTCCGTTCATCGCGCTAATTTAGGAATTGCTGATGTTGTATTAGATACATTTCCTTACAACGGAGCTACAACAACTTTAGAAACATTGTGGATGGGTATCCCCTTGGTGACTAGAGTTGGCGAACAATTTGCGGCGCGTAACAGCTACACCATGATGATAAATGCTGGTATAACTGAAGGCGTTGCCTGGACTGATGCAGAATATATAGAATGGGGTGTGCGCTTGGGGAAAGATGAGGCTTTACGTCAGCAAGTCACTCTGAAGCTGAAAGCATCGCGGCAAACAGCCCCATTGTGGAATGGCAAACAGTTTACCCGTGAGATGGAAAAGGCTTACGAGCAGATGTGGCAAAGGTATATTGAGGGGAAATAAGTCAACTTAACGTTAAATCGGCGGTTAGAAACCGCGTCTACACAGGCAAAACCCACCTCCGTGGGTTAAGAAATCCTTGATTTATTAGTCCACAGAGGTGGACTTTGTTTGTGTAGCCGCGAATTCTATTCGCCCTGGATCTATCTTGACATGCATGAGCAATGCTGTGCCTCTACCGCGTGGTCTATTTACCTGAAAATTACTGTAAGAGATAATATAAAAATAAGAAATAGGATTATGGATAAGTATGTCTGCTAAAGATGTCTTTCATGAAGTTGTCAAAAAAGCTTTGCAGAAGGATGGTTGGCAGATTACTCATGATCCCCTGCCAATTAGCGTAGGTGGTGTGAATGTCTCTATTGATTTAGCTGCTGAAAAACTCATTGCGGCAGAACGGGAAGGGGAAAAAATTGCTGTGGAAGTCAAAAGTTTTTTGGAGAAATCATCTGCCATCTCAGAATTCCATACAGCATTGGGACAGTTTATCAACTATAGAGGCGCATTAAGGCGAAGACAGCCAGAGCGTGTTTTGTATTTAGCAGTACCTTTGACAACTTATAAAACATTTTTTCAACTTGAATTTCCCCAAGCCATGATTGAAGAGAATCAAGTCAAAATGATTATTTATGATGTAGAGCAAGAGGTGATTTTTAAATGGAAAAACTAGCCCACTATCGCCAGATAGTGCAGCAGATATTAGAGGAGTATAGTCAGCAAAAACCCGCTGATGGCAATATAGATGTTGAGAATATTTTTGATATAAAACGTGATCATTACCAAGTAGTACATGTAGGCTGGGAAGGTCAAGATTGGGTACATAGTTGCATCATCCATATTGATATTAAGGTTGGAAAAATTTGGCTGCAGTGGAATGGCACAGAAGACGACATTGCAGCAAATTTGGTTACTATGGGAGTTCCTAAAGAGGATATTGTGTTAGGGTTTCAGTCTCCATTCATGAGGAAGTTTACAGAATATGCAGTGGGTTAAACAGGCGTCATCTCTAATTTAGATGCGATCAAGCTATCTACATCGTAGGATGGAAGATTTTCTGCTTTTGCTTGGGCGATCGCCTCTTGGTTATCTATTGCTAAAGCAATTCGATGTTCAATTCTTGGCAATAGAGTTTCCCATTGTTTTTGACTTAGCTTTCCTAGCAGAGAAATTTCTGGTCCCTCAGTTATATCTACATCATCTTCCATGAGCAAATTCATGGTTAAAGACGATAAAAGCATATCAGCTTCTTCTTCAGAAATATTGTGAGTATCTATCAGTAGAGTTAAATTATTTTTATATGGGTGAGTAGTCAGAGTAGAAATTACGCCCGCTAACCCTTCATATAATAATTCTTCTGGCTGTAACCAGTCTGGGAAAATAATCAGGTTGATATCTCCTAAGCGGAAATTTTGACTCAGAGTATCTGCAAGATATTTACTGAATAGTTCTTGGAAGAGATTACCTATTTTTGCTGAGTAAGCGCGACTATCAAGAAAACTAGGATTACCCTGCATTTTTTCTTTGATTTGAGCGCTTTTTTGTTGACGTAATATAGGGTTATTGCCGAGTGCGATCGCTAATTGAATATAAGACTCTTCACTATCTGCCACTAAATCAGCAATCTCCAATGCTTGCACCATTGCAGCCCCCATTGCAGAGCGAAAACTAGTTCCCTGTCTACTGACTACTGGCAGATTAATTTGTAGTGGCTCCACTAGAGAAGTTGTTCCCGAAAATGGATAAGAATCAAGATAGATATCAGCACTTTTAAAGTATTCCTTCACATCCTCTCGATTGGGTACTGGTTGAGGATCTAAGACTATTAATCTTTCTGCTAAAATTTCATACTTTGAAAACACTTGCTTCAGTTTATTTTCAAAATATTTTTTAGGATAAGCATTTGACCAATTAGGCCCAAAGGGTAGCAAAATCAGCACTGAATTCGGAACTTTAGCAATTATTTTTGCCCATGTCTCAACTAGTTCAGGGATAATTTTAAAGAAGTTAGCACCAGAGCTAAAAATAATAGTTTCTTCAGAGATACCCAAACTTTCTCGATTCACTTTGACAGTAGCATTGTCTCGTTCAGTACCATAACTAAAGCAATGAGCAGATCCTGCTATTCTTACGAGCTTTTCTTGATATTGCTGCTCTGCTGTTACTGATGGATCTGTTAATGTGCCAGAAATATAGTAGTCTATATTCCGCATTCCAGTTGTCACAACTGAACCACCACTTGTAGCTTGTATTCTAGCCAATCTATGCATTGATAAAAGGCAGATTTGATTGGTTACTACCGTCACATTGGTAGCAATGAATAATACATCTAAGTCATCAGCACGAATAGTATTTACTTGTCCTGCCAAATCTTGCGGTAGCAGCTTAAAGAAGTTTGCACAACTTTGGCAATATTGCTCTAGAGGATGACCAGTTTGGTTAAGAGAGTACAATATAACTTCAAAGTCTCTACTGATATATTCATAAATAGGAAGGTACGCAAAAGTTTCTGCTGCGGGTGAAAAATGTGATGCTAGAATCCCAAGCCTGATTTTTTTTCTATTTACAGGTCGTTCTGCAAACTCATAATCGACTTGATAACCATTAATTTTCAAGAAAAAATCTAGTATTTCTGCACGTTTGACATAGATACTTTTCAGATTATTCTCATTGAAATATATAGAAATAAAATTAGCTATTAAAGCAAAGTTGTTAACTATTTCATGCCATAACGGAGAATCAGAATTTTTGAATAAACATGTATGCAAGTAATCAATCCAACCCTGCATATAGTGATAGTAATTATCTGCTTCTCCCGGCTCTTGAAAGTAGACTGGAGAGGAAAATAGGAATTGCAGATAGTCCTTAAGCAACCAATGAGGTATAGAAGAGAGGTCATGCTGTAATGGCAACTGATCAGCACGGTAATACAGCATAGCTGCTAGTAAATGCTGGATTGCTTTTGGCTGCTGTAGACCTTGAGCTACATTTTTAAATAGATCATTAACAAAAGTCTGTTCTTCACTAGTCAAGCACTCATATTTGATGCTACTATTCAGTAGCATCTTATGTGTTTTACCTAGCAGACCTACATAAATATCTTTTATCTGCTCATCTGAAATATTCAGCCATTCTTCTGCTATTTGTCTTCGTGAATGACGCAATTCATCATTCTGTTGACTTAAAGTTGCGTATTTGTAAAGAGCTTGTTGTCTGGTCGCTAGAGGATATCGTGTATCGCTGTAAATTGTCTGAAATAGTTTTTGATAATCTAATAAAATAGCATCCTTTAAATTAGCATTTCGGCGAGTTTGTTGTTGTGGATGTATTCTAAAGTGAGATAAAACTTGGTTAACAAAACCAACTTTGTATTGGCTCATTATTCTGAGCCACATTTCTAAATCTACAAGTTGACAAAACTCAGAATTAAATAATCCTACTTTTTCAAAAACCTCTTTTCTAATTAGTACAGTGCTTGGTTCACCAATCTTATTAATTGGATCATCAAGTATATTTAGGTCTTGCAACAGTTCTTGTCCTAATTGAACTGGATTTAATGTTGACCAAGCTTTGTATATATCCTTAGCTTCATGATGCATTAAAAAGTTTGAATCATAGACAGTATCGCCAGTATTAGTGAAGAGTGTTCTCGGCGAAAATACTAAACCTATTTCTTCATCTTGTTCAGCTAAAGTCACCATTGCTTCAATAGCATTTGGCTCTAATAAGTCATCTTGAAATAAAAACTTTATATATTTGCCTTTAGCTTGAGAAATACAGAAATTCCAATTATTTGCTAATCCATATCTCTCATGTTTATTAATTGTAAAACTAATATTAACTTTATTTAGAATGAGTTTAATAAGCTCTATTGTTTTATCACTAGAATTATCATCGGAAATAATAATTTCTATATAAGGATAAGTTTGAGATGTTATACTAGAAATAGCTTCTAGTATAAATGAATCTCCATTAAAAGTGGGAATACAAAGACTAACCAAAGGTAATTCCTTTGTGTTGTATAATGTGCGTTCTTTTAAGGTATTTAGCTTATTAGATTGGTTGGGTTGAAAAAGGCTATCTCTTTTTAAGTCGCTATCAAATGCAGCTTTATGAGATGGAGAAAAAAGTCTGGATTTAGTTTTATCCCCAAACAGAAGTTCAGCATCAATTAACTGTTGACGAAGTTCTAGACTTGATTTCAAATTCTTAGCACCAAGGTAGTAATCAACTATCGCCATTTGTGCTGGTGTAGTCTGAGGTTGGGGCACAGCAAAAAGTGACTTTAAAGCTAATTCTCTATCAGGAGGTGTATGTGCGATGTCATGTTTGAGTAGAGCTTCGCTTTGAGCTGTGTAAGTACTCTCAATTGAATTTAGGTGAAAGTAAGAACAACCAGATTTGATAGAATAAAATATGTGTGTTCCTAGCTCATTGCCAGAAGCATAGCGATACATGGAACAAAGATGATAAAAACGGAATAAAAAATTAGGGTCAAAAACATGTCCAGCAGAAACTATTTGTATTCCTCTTTTTTGAAATGGAATATGCCTACCTAAGTTAAAATCTTTCCAATAAAGACATACTGTAACAGGTTGATATTCATCATCAAGATGTATTAATTCTTCTGCGAGGGCTTCAAAGTCCATTTGAACTGTAACGTAACCAGTGGAGTGAGAAGGGAAAAAGATAGTTCCACTGCGATTAGGTTTTGGTTCTCTTTTCAGAATTTCTGTTGCATATAAAAATGGTGATGCTGCTGGGATAATACTTTTTTTAGGTTCGCAGTTTTTAACTGCGTTAATATATACATCTTCTCGATAACTTGGATAACAATATATATTAAGCAAAGGAGATTCTATCTCTGCTTGCCATAGATGGTTGTTGCTCAAATCTGGTCCATGTACCAATAAAACTTTTAACGGATATTTTTGAGGAAAATTTACGTATTTCTTGATAATCAAATCCATGCCATAAAAAGAATTTCCAAAAAATACTTCATTAGTTTGTAATGGTCGGTCAGCACATAGTAGAGCGAGGTCTTTTTGACTGGCAATTACATCTTCTATAGTTAACATTTTGGATTTCCGTATTTTAGTATTCTATCGATTGAAAAAGTACTAGGTTCCTAATATATCTAAAAAATCTCTTGTTCTCAGATTTTTAACAACTTAGGGTGATCGCCTTAGCTTCTAACTAACTTACCCAATCCCATCTAGCTGGTGTTCCTCTTTTGACATCTTGTTTGATTTGTTTACCAAGGAGAAAATCGTAATACTTTGGTGGTAAGCCAAGACCAGGACGTATTGCTTTCAGATTCTCCGGCGTAAATATATCTCCCGTCTTCATGTCTTGGGTAATGTAGAGCGATCGCCTAAAATTTAACGATGCTTTCTCCGCTTCTGTCGGGCCGTAATTTACCTTACCCAGCGCTTCCCAAGCTCTTTGAGTCTCAACAACTAGTTGATGCATTTCTTCTGGTTCCATTGAAAAAGCGGAATCAACACCACCATCAGCTCGACAGAGAGTAAAGTGTTTCTCAATAAATGTCGCTCCTAACGCAACACTTGCAACAGCAACACCAATTCCCATTGTGTGATCCGATAACCCCACCTGTACATTGAACAAATCACGCAAATGGGGGACGGTTAGTAAGTTGGTATCCTTTGGTGTAGCTGGATACGAACTCGTGCATTTGAGTAATATCAAATTCTGACAACCAGCTTCCCGTGCTGTCCGCACTGTTTCATCTAACTCTGAAATTGTCGCCATACCAGTGGATATAATCATCGGTTTACCAGTACTGGCAATTTTGCGAATTAGAGGCAAATCAGTATTTTCAAAAGAAGCGATTTTATAGCAAGGTACATTCAATGATTCGAGAAAATCCACAGCAGTAGCATCAAAGGGAGTACTAAAACCAATGATTCCTAGTTCCTTACACCGATCAAATATAGGTTTATGCCATTCCCAAGATGTATAAGCTTTTTGGTATAGCTGATACAGTGATTTACCACTCCACAAACTTTGAGAATCATTAATATAAAATTCACCCTCGTCTATATCTAAAGTCATTGTGTCGGCAGTATAAGTCTGGATTTTCAGACCATGTACCCCAGCTTTCGCCGCTGCTTCAACAATTTCTAGAGCTACGTCTAATGATTGGTTGTGATTACCAGACATTTCAGCAATTATAAAAGGCCTGTGGAAATGACCTATATTATATTGCTGGATTTTTATTTCATTCATAGAGTTATTTTTGTGAAAAACATAATTTTTCTAATTTAGGTTTAGTGATTATCCATTCATCAACTAATAGAGCCATGCTTATGACATCTTCGTATGTATTATTTTTTAATATATGCTGCTTAAAGTAACCTTCTTCTCTAAAACCAAACTTTTTGTGTAACTTAATAGTTGTCAAGTTAAATACGAAAACTTCACAGCATAACTTCCTAATTTTCAATTCTTCAAAAACGTATTCCAAGAAAAGAAATTCCATGACTGCTCCACTACCAAAAGGTACGTTTTCATCGCCTAAATAAAAAGCCCAAGAACATTTTTGGTTAACTCTATCTATTTGAGTAGCATTAACTACTCCTAATGAACGCCCCTTAAACTCAAATACCTTATAAACAGCATTATTATCTAAAGATATTTTTTTAAACCATTCTCTATGTTCCTCTATACTAATAATATGGTCAGTGTACATATTGGTACGAATACGCTCAGAATTACGCCATTCCAAGACCTGCTCTAAATCTGACTCATTCAAGGCTCTGAGTCGGTAATCTTCACTCTTAGGTTTTTCCATTAATGATATTTCCTCTTACAATAGATTTACCTACATCACTAATATCAACCCTTGTACTCTCAAGAGACAAAGGGGCATTTATTTTACTATTTACATAGTCTAAAAATGTCTTTGAAGCAGTTGCAGATTTGGCAATTATATAGCGCAAAGATATTCTAGAACGAGATATTAATGTCGGTTGAGTACCATGCAAAAAACAAGGATGCCAAAACCAGACATCACCAGCAACCCCTGTTAATGTATGACACTGCAAGAGTTTATGATTACCTCGGCGATCTGAATATTTCCAACCATTAGGAGCGTGTTCACTACGTACTAAATCATGAGGAAATGTTGTAGCTCCAAATTTATGGCTTTCAGGCAGTATAAACAAAGGAGAATCTAATTCAGAAACCTCATCTAAATATACATAAAGAGTAATAAAATCTGAGGAACGTTTTTTATAATCAATTATATCTTGGTGAAAATCTATTCCTTGGAAATAAGTAATATCTCGATATTCTGGTTTGATAAAACATCCTACATTCGCAACTGGAATATCTTGAATTTCTGATAATACCCAGTGAGGTATCCACTGCTTTGGCAATCCACAAATTACTTTTTTGATGACAATATAATAATCATCGCCTAACAATTCTGTTAGTAGTGGATAAAGAATTGTACTTTGTTCTATAAAACTGAGATCAATTTCTTCTAGAAGATTTCTGCCAGGTATGGGATTTACACCTTTGTACTGGGGATTATCACGAAAATCTGCTTCATCTAGGAACAAGTCTAGACCAAAGTTCCTAGTTTTTTTTATATATTCTAGTACTTGTTTGCACTTTTCTTGATTGATAACCTGATTGAGAGAAAGGTAGCCTTGCTCAACTAATTGTTCGAACTGATAAGACCTGAGTTTCATAGTTTTGAGACTCCAATAAATAATATCTCCTAAAAATTATCATCTGTATGATTGCACGTTAAGTTGAGTTTTTGCCTGTCAAAAACATGACAACTCTATCAGCCCCTTGACCATCAACCAAACCTAACCCGCATTTGGTCATTTCTAATCGTGTTTGATCTGATACAAGTAACTGTGAAACTACGTCTGCTATGTTGATAGCTGAAATATTTTGATGCCAACCTAGATTTATGGCTACTCCCATTGCATTTAATTTTTGGGCGATCGCTTGTTGGTTTTCTGCCAAAATTAGAATCAAACTGGGTAAACCCATAAAAGCTAGTTCCCAGCAAGTACTACCACCAGCAGTTACCCCTAAATCAGCCCAAGCCATTAACTCAGGCATATTTGTAACATTCCTTTTTATTTGAATTGGAAACTTTAATGCTTGTGACGCTAATTTCAATTGTTCATAATGAGGATTATTTCCGCCGACAACAACCACAACCTCTAGTTTTTGAACTGATAGTAGCTGTAACCCTTTAATCACTTTCAAAGTGACGTTATCAGGGTCAGCACCTCCCATTGTAATTAGTAGCTTATGGGCTATATTCGGGTTTATTCGTTGCCATCCTTGCCACTGCCAAAACTCCTGTCGCAATAATGTATAGCATGTGCCAAGTAATAATTGAGTGTAAGCTTCTCGATTTGTATATAAACTTTCATGGGCAGAAACGTTTTGATTTAAGATAATATTGGCATAGTAATGTTTTGAGTGTCCATAATCATCAATAAATAAAAGCTTTAACCCAGAATTTTTAATTATTAGTTGATATTCTGCGTCAAAATGATAGCCATCTACTACAATCCATTGACAACTTAGCTGCTGTGCCAAATTTGATATTTCTTGAGCATCTTCATTACTTCCCGGCAATGATTTTAAGTAAACAACTTGTATGGCTTGTGATATTAATCGAGAGGCTAAAACTGACGCTTGATTATTTATGCAGAAAACAACTGCCCCTTGATTTTTTTGCCAGGTCTGGGCTAAAGCAAAACAACGCATTAAATGACCTGTACCAATTTCACTTGAAGCATCTGTACGAATTACCAAATTCATCTAAGGCTTCCTAGCTACCAGCAACATATTTGATGAGAGTTGATTTTCCGATAAAAATTTCTGGAAAGCTTCGCCTTTACTTTCCCACTCATCCATTAATATTTGTTTTAAAAAAGGTTGATTATTCACATCAAATTCACCAGAAATAATTTTGTTGCGTACTAATTCAGCATCCAACTGCCCTGGAGTTTGCCTCTCAATAACTTCAAAACCACAAGATTCTAATAAAATCGTTAAGGAGTGAATATTGAACAAATTAATATGTTCATTATCAACAGAACTAGAAATGTTTCCTAAAGTTGCTATATCAAATCCTTTGACATTAGGACAAGTTAAAATAAATATTCCTCCTTCAACTAGAAATTCATAACACTTCAATACAAATTCTTTAGGCGAGAATAGATGCTCAATTACTTCAAAATTAACAATTACATCAATGCGGCTATTCCCAAAATCAATTTGTTCTATAGGTTTTTCAATTACCTCTATACCACGATGACGACAGGTTTCAGCTAGATCTGGAGTAGGTTCTACCCCTAACACTCTACGGAAGACACCAGTTTTTTTAATCTCTTCGCAAAAAATACCAAATCCTGTTCCCACCTCTAATATCGTGTCTGTTGATACATTAAATCTGTGACAAATATCAATAACTTTTTGAACTCTTGGCTTGAAAATTTTTTCTCTTCTTGTAGCTTCAGATGCTGGAAATATATATTTATTCCAATAGGCATAATTTTTTGAGTATTTATAATACTCTTCCAGATGTTCTGGTCTAGGTCTTGGATTAGCGTAAACTGTTTCACATTCTCGGCAAATTACAAACTGAATACCGTACTTTTCATAAATGCGATCGCTATTTGTTGAACAGCAAGCAGGACAAGCAACAGATATAAAATCATTTTTGTACTTTAGTAAAAGATTTATATCATCAGCTAATATTGCAGCTTGTCCTGCTAATAATTCTTTTGGGCGAATGTCTGCTTCTTTAAACATAATTTTTTGATTTTATTAATTAAGCAAGTATTAATCCGTTATCTCTAACTAGTTGTAGAAAATCTTCTTGATATTGATAATCTTTCAAATAGTGATAACTTGGTCGGCTATAAATAAATTTTTTATAGCTAACAACATACTTATTATTGGCACTACAGGCAATAAAAATTGCAAGTTTCTGCTTTGAATCTGGTATCAAATTTACAGAACATTTTGTTGGTAGCGAGGCTTGATGATTAATGCGAAAATCAAATAAAATCAAGTCACCAGCTTTACTTTGAACTGAATGAATATACGGTGGTGGCGTAATTTTTGACCAAAAATCATGCGCTGCACTATTTGTTGATAGATCAGGATACAGATGAGAACCTGGAATCACATCAAGACCACCACCATATTCATCATTATCTTGAAGATATATTGCTGCTTCTATCATTAAATAATTAGGTTGCCATTGAAACTGGAGTCCCGCAGCTTCTTGTGATGTTGTATCTTTATGCCAAGTTGAATAAAAAGATTTATGTGCCCCGATTTCAGGAAGATAAACAAAGTCGTTTCCTAATAAAGACTTTAAAGCAGAGACGATAGGCTGATGTATAACTAGCCACCTAAATTCTTGATATCTATTGCAAATATCATTCCGTAAATGATCAGTATCTCCTTCAAATGTGATTTTTGAGTTGAACAAATTAATAAGAGAATTTCTTAATTCTACAACTTGCTCTTTTTCTAAAACAGATGGTACTAGTAGAAATCCATCTTTGTGGAACTGTTCTATTTGACTATTAGTAAGCATATTTAACCTTGTTTTCTTGGCAATTCAACCTATTTTTTGTGCTAATTTTTTACAGTTTTTAACTTTGATGAACAGAGCCATAAGCTGATGGTTCTCCCCAAATGTTATCTTTTACCCACTGTCCATCCTCAATACGCCACACACGGCGATCGCGAAAAGTATCACAAATGTAGTCAAACTCCTCTTCAGTCATATCCACGTACTTCAACCAGCGTTCTAAATCTCGACGAGGCTTGACATGATCGTACTTTCTTACCATCTCAATTCCCTGCTCACGGGTCATAATGCCGGGTCGAATATCTCTACATGCATGATCTGATCCACGTCCATAGCCGAATTTAATAAACTTTAGATAATCATGTATGCCGTTTTCGTGCATATCATCTAAGTTAGATATTCTGCGGTAAGTACGCTCAAAAGGTTGCTCTGCTGGACGCCACCCATAGAGTTCCGTCATCAGCTTAGTTTGTTGATTTCCTTCCCAGTCTAGAAAGTTGAATAAGTAGAGGCCACGCACCCCTACTTGATCAATCTCTTCATCAGATGGATACTGTCCCCACATCAAATTTTTAGCTGTCAAACCTTCTTTGACTTCAGAACGCCCCAGCTTTTCCAAACCATCATCGGTGAAATCATCCCAGTCATATCCTCTAAGGTTATGCTCTAGACGATGTTTGGCGGTAAACTCCACTAAGTCATTGTAGGAATACATACCTCCCAAATCCATAAAGCCGTGTTCACCCCACAAGAGCAACGGTACTTTGTAACGAACTGCGACTTGAATAGGTACTGTAAAAATGCCGCAGTGTGCGTGCCAGTTCATATCACCCTGTAGCTTGAAACCAACACGATTCATTTTAATCAGCGCATCCACACTGGGGCGAACAATTATGTGGTCGCAATCAAATACCTCGCGCATACGATAAAGATTGTATTCACCTTCAGGGAGATAGTTGTTACCGTGATAGGTTACTAAAAGTGCCTTGAGTCCTAATTCTTTAACCGCAATGTGAGTCTGAAAGTAACTATCTTTACCTCCACTAACTGGGATAACAATGTCATAGTTACTATCACTACGATACTCATCAGTAAGTTCTTGTAACCATTGCCAGCGCTGCTCCCAATTTATAGACTTTTTCTGTTCATGAACACGACACCCAGAACAAACTCCTTCCTCATCAAACATTAAAGGAACTGCACTTGATGAAGGATAAACACATTTTGTACAATATTGAACTGACATAATTTATCTTCCTTTCTGAATTGTTTACAACCTAACTTCAACACCAGCCTTTGCCAATGCCCGCTTTCCTCCTCTATCTGATAATTCCTTAAAATGCCAAATATTAGCAGCAGCAACAGCAGAAGCACCAGCTTTTATACCTTCTACATAATGCTCATATCTACCAACGCCACCACAAGCAATAACTGGGATTTTAGTGTTAGAGGTAACTACATTGATGAGTTCTAAATCATAGCCTTGTCCAGTCCCATCACGATTTATACTATTCAGTAAAATCTCCCCTGCTCCTCTTTTTTCTGCTTCTTTAGCCCAGTCTTCAGGTTTCATACCTGTAGGCTTACTACCACCATCAATAAAAACCTCTGTTTCTCCACTAGGATGTCGAAACACATCAATACTAACTACAATTGCTTGACTACCTAAAAAGTTTGCAGCTTGAGTAATTAAATCTGGATTTTCTACTGCTGTAGTATTGATTGTAATTTTATCAGCACCTCTACTAATTATTTGTTGCATCTGGTCAATTGTACGAATTTTTCCTCCCCAAGTTAACGGCATAAAACAAGTTTTACTAACTTCCTCTAATATTGTTAGTGGTTCTGTTAAATCTTTAATTTTGTGGTCATCACGACGTAAGTCGTATGTGTGGTTTTGACTAATATCGAGATATATTAATTCATCAATATTCCATTCGTTAAAACGTTTAACTTCATGAATAGGATTACCAATAATTTGATGGACTTTAAACAACTCGCTACGAACTAGTAAGCCATTTTTTAGGAGTAAAATAGGTATAAGTCTTTTTTTAAGCATTATCTTTAATTTTGGAATCAATAAAATTTTTCAATACTTTCAATCCACTTTTTTGACTCTTTTCTGGATGAAATTGAGTTGCATATATATTACCTTTTTGAATACTAGAAATAAACTCTAAACCATGAGAAGTAACTCCACAAACTATACTCGTATCTTCTGGATAGAATACATAGCTATGCACAAAATAAAAAACTTGAGAATCACCTAAACCAATATACAAATCGTCTTTATTTAAAAAGTGAACATCATTCCATCCAATATGAGGTACTCGGATATATGATTCGTTAGTTTCTAACCGTTTAACAGTTCCAGGAATCCAATTTAAGCCTTTGTGAAAACCATGTTCAGTTCCAGCAGTCGCTAATAACTGCATACCCAGACAAATTCCGAGAAATGGTTTACCATTTTCTATAACTTCTTTTTCTAGAATATTTACCCAACCAGCAGCTTGAAGATTTTTTATACCATCACCAAAAGCGCCAACACCAGGTAAAACTATATGGCTAGCTTGATATAAATCCTCTGGCTTTTTGGTAATAAATGCAGGATATTTGAGAGATGCAAAAGCATTAGCAACTGAACGTAGATTACCCATTCCATAGTCAATAATTGCAACCTTATTTTGATTCATAAAAATTACCTAAACGACCTTTTCCATTAAAAACCAAGTTGTGTTGTCCCATGTTGGATGTATTTGCTGCCATAGAAAACCATAGTCAATAACTAATAATTTTCCCTGATGATATTCAATCAAATCACTGGCAAAATCGCGCTTAAATAGCTTACCTGTATGACCTCTATAATTAATCTCTACTGGTTGAGGATTATAATATTCGTTGATTAGAATATATCGAGATGAAGAATCATAAATTTTACGATAAATTATAGGAAGATCGTCAGGATTAATATGGATTAAAACTCCTGATGTGAATAACAAGTCAAATTTTTTATTCGCTTCAAATTCCTGAATTGATGATTGTATAGCTTGAATCCCTGTAATTGTCTTTAATTCAGAAAAGGCTGCATGATTTAGCTCAACTCCAGTAAGTTCAAAATTAGAGCTTAAACTAGCGATCGCCTGAAGATTGTGACCACGATTTGCACCTAGTTCACAAATTGTCCTAACACCATAAGTCTTTTGCAAAACTTGGGCAAAAAATGGTTGGCGCTGTTCTGGCAAGACTTGATTTCTTGTGGTGTATTCATTACCAAATTCACTTTCCCAGAATAATTCTTGTTCTGTTTTATATCTCATAATTTACTTACATTAATCATCTATAGTTCTTTCTGCTTCACATTAACATTGAGTTTGACTAACTCTGGTTTCGCTCCCAAAAGAGCTATTACTTCATCAGTGGTAAATATTTCTTCCTCTCGATATAAATATGCATAGACTGCTTCTATTAATTTCCAGTCGTCTGCGGTATCCAAAGTCCAGCGATAATTAGATATATCATCATCATTTGTCTGGTTATGTAACGCAAAAATTTCAGGATGCTCGTATATGTAAGGCGTAACGTGTTCCCTTTCGTAAGGCTTTTGTGCTTCTACAAACGCTTTTTCTAAGACTTCAAAAGTAAAAATCTCGGCATCCAAACCACGGGGATAGCTGCGATTTAAGCAATTACTCAAGTAATCTATTTGTAAACCCTCAACTGTTTCAGTTTTGAAGTATTCCAACATCTGTGAAAGAACTTCAGGATCAAACAGTGGACAGTCAGAAGTTACTCTTACCACCACAGCAGTGTTATGTGCTTTAGCTGCTAAATAGTAACGCTCTAGGACATCTTCCTCACTTCCCCGAAACCATTTAGCTCCACATTTTTCTGCTTCTACTACAATCACATCATCAGCTAAACAAGTAGTTGTTGCCACAATTATTTCATCAACTAATGGACAAGCTTGAATCCGACATATTACATGTGCTAGAACAGTCTTGCCACAGAGTTGTTTCATGACCTTCCCAGGTAGACGAGTAGATCCCATACGAGCTTGAATAATAGCAACAATTCTCATAACATAATCTCTTGCAGTGTCTTGACTACTCTTTCTTGGTTTTCTTGGGTTAAGCTGTAGTACAAAGGAAGGGAAATTGCTTCCTGGTAATACTTCTCAACTTGAGGGAAGTCTCCCCACTTAAAATTTAGTTGCTGATAATAAGGTTGTGTGTGAACAGGAATATAATGCAAATTCACACCAATTCCTGCGTCGCGAAGTTCTTCAAATATTTGTCGATGAGTTTTATTAATCTTATCTAGCTTGAGCCGAATTACATAAAGATGCCAGCTAGACTCGGAATCTGGATGTTGCCACGGCAGTATTAATGGCAAATCTTGTAATAGTTGATTATAGCGGTTGGCTAAAAACCAGCGATGTTCTACAAACTCGTTTAACCGTTGCATCTGACTAGCACCCAATGCTGCCTGGATATCAGTCATACGATAGTTGAAACCCAATTCTAGTTGCTGATAGCACCAAGAACCGTGAGAGTTTTTTTGCATTAAATTTGGATTGCGAGTTATGCCATGATTTCGCAGACGAATTAACTTTTCATGCAATTCTTTTTGATTTGTTAGCACCATACCGCCTTCGCCAGTTGTAATAATTTTCACTGGATGAAAGCTAAAAACAGTCATATCAGAAAATTGGCACGAACCAATAGGTTTTCCCTGATATCGTCCACCAATTGCATGAGAAGCATCTTCGATAATTTTGAAACCATATTGTTTCGACAAAGCTGCAATTTTTTCCATCTCGCAGGATTGCCCTGAAAAATTTACAGGTATTAATATTTTTGGTGAATATCCTTGCTTTTTTGCCTTAACTAACTTGCTTTCTAATTCATCTATGCTCAGATTGTAGGTATTAGGGTCAATATCAACAAAGTCAACCTTTGCACCACAATAAAGCCCACAATTAGCTGAAGCGACAAAGGTATTTGGTGATGTCCAAAAAATATCTTCCTTCCCTAAACTAGCTGCAAGACAAGCAATATGTAATGCAGCTGTTGCACTAGAAACTGCTACAGCATACTTCGCCTCACAATAGTTAGCAACAGCTTGCTCAAACCTCTCTATAGCTGGGCCTTGAGTAATCCAGTCTGAGTGCAAAACGGCAATTACAGCATCAATATCTTCTTGACTAATATCTTGTCGTCCATAGGGAATGTAGTCATTCATTGCTTCAGCATATCCAGTAGTTGAAAACCTCTTAGCCATTCTGTATTGATTTCAGAGCTATATTCAAATCCTTCGGGAACTGGGATTCCTCTTTCACTCAAAACGTTGCAGGTGTAATCAACAGCATGAACGCATTCAATAGTTGGTTTAATCACATAATGATCAGCAAACTCTAAAGCTAAATGTGAAGCTTCAGCAGAAAACATGGCTTCATGTAGCTTTTCTCCTGGTCTAATGCCCACAATTTTAGTTGGGACTCCTGGTGCAAGTGTTTCAGCTAAGTCTGTAATTTTCATGGAAGGAATTTTAGGTACAAATATTTCCCCTCCATGCATTCTTTCAAAGCTTTTAAATACTAAATCTACACATTGTTGGAGTGTAATCCAAAATCGGGTCATACGTGGATCTGTGATGGGAATCTCTGTAGCTTTTTCTTGAATCAGCTTTTGAAACAAGGGTACAACTGAGCCTCTTGAACCAACTACATTGCCGTAACGAACTACAGCAAACCGAGTTTTTAATGAACCAACAATGTTATTTGCAGCAACAAAAAGTTTATCAGCAGCTAGTTTTGTTGCTCCGTAGAGATTAATTGGATTGACGGCTTTATCTGTGGAAAGTGCAATTACCTTGTCTACATTTTGCTCAATTGCAGCATCAATAACATTGTTACCGCCATAGATATTTGTCTTAATACATTCCATTGGGTTGTATTCAGCTGCAGGGATTTGTTTAAGTGCAGCAGCATGAACTACATAGTTCACATCCCGCATTGCTAGACGTAGCCGATCGCGATCGCGCACATCCCCAATGAAATAGCGCATCGCTGGAGCGTTAAACTCCTGTGCCATTTCATACTGCTTCAGTTCATCCCGTGAATAAATGATGACTTTCTGAGGTTGATATTGACTGAGAATCGTTTTGACTAATTGTTTCCCGAAGGAGCCTGTACCACCAGTGATCAGAATAGATTTATCGTTAAACATTTTGCGATTTTTAGTAATCTCAAGATTAAATTTTTGCCAAAAATATTTTGATGAAGGCGAAAGCATTTATTAGGAGCTAGTTATTTGGGTGGGCGATCGCCTTTGCTTTCTTGTTTCTGCAACTTCTCTAATAACGCTTTATACTCTTGCCGTTCAGGGTGCAACTTCACCAATTTTTTCAAAGGTTCCATAGCACCCTGCGTATCCTTCAAACCTAGCCGCACATTTACCAACCCCTCCAGCGCCACTTGGTTCTCTGGTTCCCGCTGTAACACTAGTTCAAAACCTTGCACCTGTTGCTGTAATGTGGCTTCTGGAGACTTAACGACTGTCTTGGGTTTCTCAATCGCTTGTTGGACTGCTGGAACTGCCGCAAACACTATGGAGCCAAGAAACGACACAATGGACACTATTGTTAAAAATCTTTGTCGTCGCTGAATCTGTTTGCTACGGTTAATTAGATATTCTTCTCCGGAACCAGCCATACTGCAATAGATGCTGTGGTAAATACTTAGGTAACAGCAAGTCTCTTGTTATGAGGATACCCACAGCTTTATAGAAACTAACATCTTGGCTAAAAATGTTTTACACAAAATTCAAAGGCTGACTCTGAATAGAGGTCTGGCTTATGGTAAGCACTGCAGATGCATTTCTGGTGGCAAAATAAAATTTATATAAAGATTTGCGGTAAGATTGTTTATGCTCAAATGTTTGCGATATTCTGAATAGCGTCTAGATAAATGTAGAGAAAGATATTCTTTCGCCACTTAAAAAACTCTCAGGATAGCCCGTAACACATGGGTTCTTCAAACCATACTCGCTTTCCAGCAAACACAGCAAATAAAATCTTACAAGTCGTTCTTAACTGTGACACTTATGCAATTGTCAGGGCGACAAGTCTTTGTATTTCGAGTCCACTATGAGTGCTTGGTGGAACTAGCGTTTTGTGGTGGTAATTACCGTACAAAACCGAATTCACTCGCAACTTAGTAGAGTTAGTTATGGTATAGTTAGAAAGTTAAGACTAGCTTTGCCAAAGTACAACACTCCACGCATCGATGACAATTGCCAAACGGAAAGCAGTTTTGATTAAGTATTTACCAAGCAAAATTCTCAATTGAATCGAGGTTATGACTCAGCAAGTGATTCACCCTATGGTGAAATTGCAGCGTAACGTGCAATCACTCGTAGAATCGAATATCATCAAGCCCACTGATAGCATTTGGAAGATAGCTTTGCTCTATGGCAATGAGTGGCAGCACTGGAAACAGGAACTGCTAGATTTTGGCTTTAGTATGCAAGACCCAATCAGTGAATTGCTAGACGTAGAAACGTGGGACGAAAACTAAGCTATTACGCATTTAACTTGGATTATTTACCTGATGACGGTTAACAGTCTAATGACCATAAAGACTGTTTAGATAATTTAGACGCGAATCAGCTTAGAGAATAGGTCAAAACTCTTACCTAGTCCCCAATCTATTTATTTGCAGGCACTTAGTGCTTCAGCCAGTTCCTTAGCTGTTTGATAGCGATCGCGCGGCAGTGGTTCTGTACTGCGATCGATGATCTCTCTTAACTGGGGGGTAATAGTTGGAACGCTGGCTACTTCAAACCGGAAACTTCGTCCTCTTGGGCGATAAAACTTGAAAGGGTTTTCTCCTGTAAGGAGAAAAATTAGCGTTGGGCCAATGGCATACAAATCAGATTGGGTGAGAGGTTGTCCGCGTTCTTGTTCGGGAGCGCAGTAACCCTCAGCACCAATCCGAGTTCCTGGTGCCGTCCCAATTTCCTTAACAGCGCCAAAATCAAGTACCACAATGCGATTATCAGCATTTCGCACCATCAGGTTAGCGGGTTTGATGTCGCGGTGAATTAGTGGTGGTTCTTGACTATGGAGATAATGTAAGATATCGCAAGTTTGGATCATCCAAGCGATCGCTTGGCTGGGAATTACTGGTCCGGTAGTATAAATGCGTTTTTCTAAATCCTGCCCGTGGACTAATTCCATTGCCAGGTATTTTTTGCCGTCTTCAACAAAAAAGTCATAATATTGGGGAATTCCCCTATGGTTAAGCGACTTGAGAGTATACGCTTCTCGTTCAAACAACTCTTGAGCCTTGGCAATTTTCACCATATTGGCATTCATCTGCTTTAACACCAATAGTTGCGGGTGTCCGGCAATCAAACCTGCTGCATCCCAAGCCAAATAAGTAGTACCCATCCCCCCTTGTCCCAGAGTTCGCAACACCTGATAGTGCCGAATCTGATGTTGCACTGAGATTGGTTGACCACAGTGGATGCAAAATAAATTACTAGGAGAGTTGCCTTCGTGGGTACAAGTATAAGATAAAGTCGGAGATTTTTGGGCTGTAGAAACTGGTTTAGCAGTACTTGCTGATATTTCTGGCATCTGCTGCTGCAGCCAAGAGTTTGGTGGTGTCACCTCCTGAAGTTGGAATTTGAGTATCGGTCCTCCTAATGCCATTTGCAGGAGAGAATTATCAGGTAGTTGACATTGATTAATCAGAACACCGTTGAGGAAAGTACCGTTTGTACCTTGACTAATAACCTGCCATGAATCGCCATTGCTGGCAGAATTTATTAGCCTCAGTTCCAGATGATGCCGGGAAACCAAACTATCAGTTAAAACAACGTGATTATCCGCCGCTCGACCAACCCGAATCACGGAGGAGTTTTCAAAGCACCATTGCTTGAGTGGTGTTTTCTGTTGCGGTTCTAACAGAGTCAGAGTAACCACGATACAACCTATAAGGTAAAGGGACTGGGTATGGGGGACTGGGTATTAGGTATTGGGGATATTAAAGTATTCTCTCTTAGTCCCCAGTCCCCAGTCCCCATTTATCTTTGACTATCCAGATTGGGGCGCACTTTTGCCCGGATAAGTATAGCAGTAATATTGTCATGACCGTTGTATTGATTTGCTAAATCAATTAAGTCTGTAACACCCCCTTCGAGATTAGTACCGGAACTCAGCAGAGAAAGTAGATGATTTTGCCAATGTATTTCTAGTAAATCATTATCTGATAAACCATCTGACGCCAAAATGAGCAGGCTATCTTCATTAATCTCGAAAAACTCTACATCAGGCTTGATTGAGTGTTCGTCGCGGGGACCCAAAGCCTGGGTGAGTTGGTAGGCGTCTGGGCGAGCGTAAGCTATGGTGGCTTCTACTCCTCGGGCAATTTCCCGTTGACCGACTTCATGATCTACAGTAATTTGTTCCAGTCCACGCTTGCGAGTTAAGCGATAGAGACGGCTATCTCCCACATGAGCAACAGCAGCATAAGTATCTTGAACTAAGAGCATTACCAGAGTAGTACCCATGCGCCCAACCCCAGAACGGGCATCTTGTTGATTGAGGTCGTAAATTGCCTGATTAGCTAAATACACCGCCTCACGGATGCTATCTTCTGTTGGTAGTTGCTTAGTAGTCCAGTGTTCTTGAAAGTATTGCCGCAGAGTATTGACTGCCAGTTCACTGGCTATTTCACCTCCAGCGTGTCCTCCCATACCGTCGCAGAGAATATACAACCCACGTGCTTGCAGAACTCGACTTCTGGGCAATTCCAACTTGTTAAGTTTAGTGTCAATGCCAAAGTAGTCTTCGTTGTGATGACGCTGACGCCCCACATCTGTACGTCCGGCATCTTCCAAGCTGCTTAACTGCATGGGCAGCACCACTGTTGGCATATCATCGTTTCTATTACTGGAATCCTCTGCCTCATCTAATAGCAGAGTTGTGGCTGCTGCGGTAGATTTTTCTTTTATTAGTGGATAAATTTCGGTTGCGGGTGCTTCTAGTTCAGCGGCTATGGTTTCTAAACGCGATCGCAACTGTGCGATCGTCTCAATCTTACCTTGCTCCAAATCCCCCAACATTTGCACTATAATGCCAAATTGAGTACGTTGGGACTGTTTAAATAGCTGCTGCCAAACTCGCCCTAGAGCTTTGATAGTTAAAGGTTGCTCTTGGTCAGTAACTGTTTGCACTTCAGCATCCACTGGTTCAGATAGAGACTGATTATTCTCCACATACAACTGTCTTAAAGCCAGCGTTTGGTCTTCATCCAATCGCAGATTCGACAAATTCAAGAGACTTTGACGACAATTCACCGGTTCCAATACTGACCAGAGTTGGGTCATTTGGTAACACCAGTGTAAAATTTGTAACGAACTTGTTGTGTCTTGTTTCCATAAATCAAGTAAATGCTGCCAACTCAAGCGGTCTTGAATTAGTACCAACTGCATATTACCCTGCTGCCACGCATCGTGAATCAGTGGTATCCCTGGATGCCCTTGAAATTTCAATTCAATATAAGGTTTAGCTTGGCAAGGAATTCCACTCACTCCTGCTGATGGCGTGACTAATCCCTTTTGCTGATTTACTAGCATTGCCCCAAGAGGCGAAATTTGATAGGGTTTGCAGTCTAAAACTCTCAGTCCGATCTCTTTATTAGCAGTGGTTTCCTCTTGATTTGGTAGTGATTCTAATAATTGATAGCGCTGCTCTTGGTCTAAATAAGAACCTACTACAAGCTGAGAACTCAGCGGTAGAGAAGATATTCCTCCCTCATCACCTGAATCCTCTCTAGTGGCTTCCTGGGTAATAATTGCCCACCACACTGTTCCACAATCTGCACCACATTGATGACAATTTTGTGCATCTACTAGTACGGAGGTACTGCATTGAGGACAGACCTTGTGGGTCAGAGAGGTGCCACAGTTTTGACAAAATTTATTGCTATTAGAGTTTTCAAATTTACACTGAGGGCAAATCAGCATAGTGGAAGTTCCTTCATTCCCATTCCAAGGTGCTTCTAGCCACTAAGATCCAAAGTGCCACAATTACCTGCCCTTGCCTACAGTAGTCCTACAAGAGATTAAACTGCTTACAGAAGCTGGAGAAGGATTAAGGCTAAAAGAGAAGGGTTAAAGGGATGTAATTTTCCTTTGCTTCTTACCCTTTTAACTTTCCCTCTCTTGCGAAAGTATTTTTTGCAAGAGGTCTATTGTGGTTTCACGAATGAATTTTGGTAGCAGTATTAATTGTGACGCATATTAGCTAAATATTTCAGCTATTGACAAGTCAATTCCTCACATCACGACGGAGTCTCCCTCACCCTGCTCCCTCTTCTCTTTCACAATTCATTACTCAGTGGTAATTGGATAGCAAAACAGGTACGGTTTGACCCACTTTCAACTTCAATTGTTCCTCTTAAGTATTTAGTGATTTTTTGGACTAGTGCCAGTCCTAATCCTGTACCACCCTGTTTCCAGGGATCATTACTAGGAATACGATAAAACTTGTCGAAAATGTGGGGTAATTCCGAGCTAGGAATTTCTACACCTGAATTGATTACCTGAAATTGCAGATATTGAGATTTTAATTGAGCTGAAACTGTGATTTCAGCATCTGGAGGACTAAATTTACAGGCATTGGTGAGTAGCTCGATCAAAATGCGTTCTAGACTGAATGGATCGCACGCCAGTAGGGGGAGGTTGGGAGCTATACTCAGACGCAACTTTTGCTGACAAGAGTTACGATTGCGAGCTTTAAATAAATCTACCACCCGATAAAGCCAATCTTGGACTGGAATTGTTTCCAACACCAAGGGTTTAGCGCCTGTATCCAGCCTTTGTAAATCGAGGAAGTTGTTAATTAAATTAATTTCGCGATCGCATTCGTTGTCTAAAATTTCAAAATAGCGCGCTGCTTTTGAGCGTTCTGCTTGTGGCTTCGCCATTTCTGACAAAAAGTTCTGCTCTCGATTCAGTGCAATTCCCAGCATCTGAATCGCCATTTTCATATTAGTTAGTGGTGTGCGTAGTTCATGGGATACAGTACTCAAAAACTCATCTTTCAAGCGATTGAGGCTTTCCATCTCCTCCAACTGCGCTTGTATCCCTTCTTGAGAGCGTTTTAGCGCCACTTCTGCTAATTTCCGCTCTGTGATATCAATACAACAACCTATATAACCAGCAAACTTACCGTTGGGTGTAAATCTAGGAACACCAGTATCTAAAATCCAACGATATTCGCCATCGTGGCGTTTGAGTCGATATTCTCTCTCAAATTTTGCTCGTGCATGAAAAGCCGAATCGTAAGTTTCTTGGCAAAAATCCTGCTCTTGTGGATGCACTTCTTTGAGCCAGCCTAATGCTTGCTGCTGCTTAATACTACGTCCAGTGAACTTTAACCAAGACTTATTAAAAAATGTAAACAGTCCATCACATCCAGCCATCCACAACATCACTGGTGCCGTATCAGCCATAGTATGAAAGCGTTGTTCGCTTTCGCGCAAAGCATCTTCTGCTTGCTTGTGAGCAGTTATATCTTCACAAACCATCAGAATTACAGGATTTTTCCGCATAAACTTCTCAGACGGGTTACTTTCTGGCAGGAAGTTTCCATCTCCGCTAGGCAATAACCGGGCGATAACTTTTACCCATAAAATCTTACTGCTAGGGCAATCCAAACAAAATTCCCAATTGGCAATTTCAGTTTTCGGTGCGCCTCTTAATAACCCCATGAATGCATCAGCTAATCTTTGTTGCTCCGAACGAGCAAATAAGTTGAAAACAGACTGATTGAGCAATTCTTCACGAGTGTAACCAAGACAATCCGCACCAAATTGATTTACAGATAAAATTATTCCCGTCGTATCCAAACTGAAGTAAACAGAAGGGATATTTTCATAAAGCCGACGATACCACTGAAGTTCTTCTTGAGTACGACGCAAAGTTTCTGTCGTGCAAAGTTCGACATCGGGCGATCGTTCAGGTACAAGTTCCAAGCGTGCAGGTGTTCCAGACAAGATATCATCCTGTTGGCGCGGGTCATGCCAGATCGATTGCTGATTACGACTCATAAGACTTAAACTTGCACCCAAGGGCTGATGTAGACAGGGCAGGAATAAAAAAAGATTATTATACTGCTTTTGGCTTGATTTTTGTCAAAGGGTGTGAATAATAACTTATGTAAAGAAATTTGGCAACTTTTTAGAGTTTTAGTTGATGGCTTCAAGGGATTTGTATTAAATGTTGATCAATCTATATTAAGTAGGTCGGCATTAAGTAGGTCGGCGCAAATAAAGTTCATTAAAGAGGGTCGTCATTTGTCATTGTTCAGGATTTAAGGCATATTTACTTTTTGTAACTACGATTTATGTTGATTTCTACTAGATGGCAATGAGTGAACCACTAAATGCAGGGTGAAGGCATCTATATCCGGAAATTCCAGTTTGAGAATATGGAATGAGAAAACAGGAGAGAACCTCGTTGCTGGAGTTCATCCCGCTACGCTAACGTGAGCGTGGTTGTTTATTATTTCTTTCTAGTAACTATTCTGCCTACTTTAGGCATATTATGCAGAAATTGGATCTCAATGGGTGTGAGGTCGCGCCACTCACCCGGTTGTAGACCGTCTAACTGGATGTGGGCAATGCTCACCCTTACCAAACGCAAAGTCGGAAATCCCACAGCCGCTGTCATTCGCCGCACTTGGCGATTTTTTCCCTCGGTCAAAGTCATTTCTAGCCAAGCTGTTGGGACATTTTTCCGAAATCTAATTGGTGGATCGCGTTCTGGTAAAGTCGGTTCTGTTGATAATAGCCTCACTTGTGCTGGTCGAGTGCGGTAATCTTGAATTTCTACACCAGTTTGCAGTTGTGCGATCGCATCTTCATCAGGAATTCGCTCAACCTGCACCCAATAAGTGCGTTGATGCCCAAACCTCGGATCAGAAAGACGATGTTGTAATTGTCCGTTGTTTGTCAGCAGCAATAACCCTTCACTATCCCAATCCAAACGCCCCACGGGATAGACATTACTGACCTGGATATAGTCTTTTAGGGTTCTATGTTTTTCCGTCTCCTGTGTAAACTGACTCAGGACACCATAAGGTTTATGAAAAATAATATATCTAAAGTCATTTGTCATTGGGCATTGGGGAGGCTCAAGTTTGAGCCTTTGAGGCTGACTGACATCTTGTACCAGTTGCAATACATTTTTTGTAGGGTGGGTACTGCCCACCATTGCCTGGAACCCTTGTATTTGAGTTGGTGGGCAATGCCCATCCTACTCGACAGTTGAGCGTTTGAACGTAACCAATTCCAATTCCCCATACTCTCATTACGTAACAAAATGGGCATTCTAATAAAAACGATATGGGGGAGAGTGGATAATGCTAAGTTCTAAAATGAGTCGGCGGTCTTTCTTGTTTCTAGGAAGTGCAGCATTAGCACAAGGATTAACCTTAACATTACCCGCTACTGCTCAAACTGTACAAGTGAAGAAAGTTAAAGTAAACGGTATTTCTTTCTACCAAACAATTATCGACCTCACAGACCCAAAAACTTTTATCACTATGGGTTTAGCGAATAATGCAAATTTTGCCAATACCATTCAGAAAACTAGTGGTGATGAAGAATTTAATAGACTAGTAGCACGTCATCGCGCTGCTGCGATCGCCAATGGAACTTTTTTCGCCAAGAATGCCCAAAAAACAGTCATGGGTAACATGGTAGCAGGCGGAAAATTCTTGAAATATAGCCAGTGGGAGAATTTTGGGACTACTTTGGGGTTACGAGTGGGAAATCAACCAGAAATGGTAACAGCGCGAGTTGATGGTAAACCAGAATGGAATCAACATTGGTTTTCTCTCACCTGTGGCCCCAGACTTTTACGAAAGGGCGAGATTTGGCTGAACCCACAGATTGAAGGGTTTAAAGATCCCGCTGTTTTAGGTACTGGCGATAGGACAGCAATTGGGTTTACTGCTGACGGGAAAAAACTATTTTTAGTAAATTTTGATACTAGTTTAAATTTGCAGCAAGAAGCCCAAGCTATGAAAGCCATTGGTTGTCATGAAGCGATGAACTTAGACGGTGGCGCATCAAAAGCCTTAGCCGCTAACAGTCAAATTTTAGTCCCAGCCGGTCGCCCACTAACTAACGTGATTGTAGTCTATGACGCCAAGAATCCGGCTCCTGAGACACTACAACAGGCGTGGGTGAAGTTTCAAAAAGGCGATCGCCCCGTAGCATCTGGTATTTAAACCAATCAGCTTTAGCTTAAAATAAAGACAAACGAGTCTCTAACCAAGCGCCAAAGTTCTATGACTCTTGCCAAACCTTCTGAACTAGGCATCACCCATCTCCCAGATCACACTGAGTTACCAGAGTCAGATGGTAGTTTTGTGTTCGCGGAGCGTGCCGGAGGCAAAAATTTTCAAGAACATCCCCAAAGTCTCCTGCTGACTGATTCCATTACAGAGCGATTGCAGCAATTACATCCTGATAATCAATATGCTATCGGTCAAGATAGTGGTATATATTGGCGTTTAACTGACCCTCCAGAAAGAGGCGCTGAAGCTCCCGATTGGTTTTATGTGCCGAATGTATCACCGATGTTAAATGGTCAGTATCGGCGTTCTTACGTTTTATGGCAAGAATATGTTGCGCCACTAATCGTCTTGGAATTTGTGTCTGGTGATGGTTCCGATGAGCGGGATAATACGCCTATTAGTGGTAAATTTTGGGTGTATGAACAAGCAATTCGAGTTCCGTTTTACGGCATTTATGAGTTTAGTAAAGCTTCAGTAGAAGTTTATCACCTGGTAGATGGGAGGTATCAATTACTGCCAGCCAATGAAAGAGGACACTATCCCATTTTCCCGATGGGTGTGGAATTGGGTATTTGGCAAGGACAATATAAAAACATGGAAGCGCCTTGGTTACGCTGGTGGGATGCACAAGGGAATTTATTGTTGAATAGCGATGAAAAATCCCAACAATTAGCATCTCAGTTAGAACAACAACAACAAAAAGCCAAACGCTTGGCTCAAAAGTTGCGCCAGTTGGGAATTGAACCTGATGATGTGTAAAGAAAAAGAATCCGCGCTCTTCTTTGCGTCTTTGCGCCTCTGCGTGAGATAAAAATTTTTATGTCATCACAACAACTGGGAATACCTATGAGCAAACCAAACTTTAATGCCATGAGCAAGGCAGAATTACGCGCTTATGTCATTGCACACCAAGATGATCAAGAGGCTTTTTACGCACTGGCGGATCGTTTGACTGCAAAACCACCCACTGCAACTTATCCCGCCTCTATGACACCAGAAGAAATTCACAAGGCAATATTAGACATTATCCAGCAAAAAGAGTGATCGCCCTTTAACCGTCCCCACATCCTCAGAAATTGTTAACACCCCTCCCCCTAGCCACAATCAAAGTGGTACAATCAATTCCCATGCTAGGGGTGCCTGAAATACTAGGCTGAGATCACACCCTTAACACCTGAGTCTGGGTAATACCAGCGGAGGGAAGCTGTTTATCGAGGAATTTCAATATGCGGACAGAATGGGTTGCAAAGCGCCGTGGACACAGCAATGTTTCTCAAATGCACTACGCCCGTCAGGGTGTGATCACCGAAGAAATGCACTACGTCGCCCAGCGGGAAAATCTTCCTGCTGATCTCATTCGTGAGGAAGTGGCGCGGGGACGGATGATTATCCCTGCGAACATTAATCACACTAACTTAGAACCGATGGCGATCGGCATTGCCTCTAAATGTAAAGTCAATGCTAATATCGGAGCCTCACCCAACTCTTCCAATCTTCAAGAAGAAGTTGATAAGCTCAACTTGGCGGTGAAATACGGTGCTGATACCGTGATGGACTTGTCCACAGGTGGCGGTAACTTAGATGAAATTCGCACCGCCATCATCAACGCTTCCCCCGTTCCCATTGGTACAGTGCCAGTTTACCAAGCTTTAGAAAGTGTCCACGGCACAATTGAAAAGCTTACCCCCGATGACTTTCTGCATATCATCGAAAAACACGCCCAACAAGGGGTAGACTATCAAACCATCCACGCCGGGATTTTGATTGAGCATTTACCCTTAGTAAGAGACCGGATCACTGGTATTGTCTCTCGCGGTGGCGGTATTCTGGCGCGGTGGATGCTACATCACCATAAACAAAACCCACTTTACACCCATTTCCGCGACATCGTTGAGATTTTCAAGAGATATGATGTCTCCTTCAGTTTAGGGGATTCCCTGCGCCCTGGCTGCACCCATGACGCTTCAGATGCCGCCCAATTAGCAGAATTGAAAACCCTCGGACAGCTAACTCGCAAAGCCTGGGAAGATGACATCCAGGTGATGGTAGAAGGGCCTGGACACGTCCCAATGGATCAAATTGAGTTCAACGTCCGTAAGCAGATGGAAGAGTGTTCAGAAGCCCCTTTCTATGTTTTAGGGCCATTGGTGACAGATATTGCTCCCGGTTATGACCACATCACCTCAGCGATCGGCGCAGCGATGGCAGGATGGTACGGTACTGCTATGCTGTGCTACGTTACACCGAAAGAACATTTGGGATTACCCAACGCCGAAGATGTGCGGAATGGGTTAATTGCTTACAAAATAGCAGCCCATGCAGCAGATATCGCTAGACATCGCCCGGGTGCGAGAGATAGAGACGATCAACTTTCCGAAGCCCGTTATAATTTCGACTGGAATCGTCAGTTTGAATTATCACTCGACCCAGAAAGAGCTAAGGAATATCATGACGAAACTTTACCTGCAGATATTTATAAAACTGCTGAGTTTTGTTCGATGTGTGGGCCTAAGTTCTGTCCGATGCAAACCAAGGTTGATGCTGATGCTTTGACTGAGTTGGAGAAGTTCTTGGCGAAGGAACCAGTGGCGCAAGGATAAGATAATTCTCGTTAAACATCGTTACTAAGTTGAACTTGGTAACGATGTTTTGGCGATTAAAAAGTAATTTGACTGAAAAGCAATTTTTATGACCGTAGTAATAATACTCCTAGCATTGTTAACTCTCATAGGGATTGGCTTTGGATTCTTTACTTTGGTCGATTATGCAGACACAAAGTATCACTTCAACATTTTTTATTTTGGCTGGTTGTCACTTATCCCGCCTGCATTAGCCTCATTAGGTTTTTTTGTAGTTATAAATAGAGGTAGGAATTATTGGCAAGCTTTGCACTCAGGAGATATTAATGTTGTTATATCCCTAGTATTAGCAACCATAGTATTCATAGGAATTCTTACACTTATTTGCCGACAGACAAATCTTTGGGTTGCACTATTGATAATGTTGATAGCACCTCCATACTTGTTGCTTTCTGTGCTACTTTTTGTCCTTTATGCTATTGGGTATGTCCTTTATGTTATTGGGCTTGTAGTGAGATAATGAATATTAATAAAATAACAAAATATTGGATATATAAATATTTTTATTACTTAAATGACTCGCCAACCTCATGACCAATTTGCAAAATAATATTTGGAAGAATTGTTACAAAGACTGAGTAAAGAAGAAATTTAGGATATAATCCATCTAAATTATCATGCTGTCAACTGCATAAAATCATTGCGTCGTGCAGAAAACAAGCTTGAAAATCTTCTGCTTCTATAGCTACTTTTGAAGAATAATGGCAAGAACCTCAAGATTTTTGTAGTCTTTGGATACCACCGCCAAATCAAACAAGTGCTTAGGAGTTGTAGATAGTACTGCGCTAACTCAACCCAAAAAGGATAATATACAAAAGGCGATCGCTTTTATTTAGAGAAGTGCGATCGCACTAACAATCTACAAACTATTGTTCTTGTTAAGACGATGTTTGAGAACGCACCATCAAACAATCATATTCAACAACGCAACCTTGAGGATCGCGAAAGGCAGGAAATAAATCAACAAGCTGAAACCCTAAATATTCATAATACCTCAAAGCATCTAAGTATGAAGGTATATTATCGTAGTTAGGCTGCACGGATATTTCTGATTGCAAACACAAAACTTTATCTAGACATTTGCTTGCACCTTTAACAACTTCCATGTCATATCCTTGAGTATCCATCTTTAAGAAGATGCGAGGTTCGGGAACTAAAGCGAGAATCTCTTCTAGAAGCGAGTCTAGTGACCTGATTTTCACCTCACAGGAATTAACCGTTTTTGGCATATCAGCCTTAGGTACTAGAAATGAACTCAATTCCGAATAAGAGTTCAAATTAAAGGTAGCCGTAGTATCCTCTTTCCCCAACGCAAAATTGTATCCTCTCCACAGGGTATCCTGTTGCAAATTATGCTGAAGAGTACCAAATATCTCTGGATTTGGCTCAAAACTAAGAATGTGTTCTTTATACCCGAGTTTTCTGATGCTTTCTGCATAGGAACCAATGTTAGCTCCCACATCAATGACACAGTTAATTCTTAATTTCTTCAAAAGATCGATTAAGTAAGTTTGATAAAAAAAACGATCTAAATTTTCTTCCAGAGGTCTTGGTACTTTAACACCTGCTGACATTAAAGAATAAGCAATGTTTCTTAACATTTTCGCAACTCCCTATGGTAGACGGCTAACTGGAACTTATTGAAGATGCGTTCCACGAAGCATACAGTACCAGACGTAATTTACTAACCTAAGTTGCTAGTTATATTACTGATCGCTAAAACATTAAAAAACTTGATTTAAACATTATTGCTGAGGCTAAACCGACACATAAGAGATATGTACAAAATGCGATCGCGCTCATAGCTCATACTAGTAGAAGTAGTAGAAATATCCAAGAATACGATCGCATTCTTTGTTAAACAGAGTTGCAGCGCCTTCCTAAATTTCCCCTCTAATTCCCCAATTCTCGATACCGCTGCTGAAGATCCTCAATCGTAAACACGACTTCAAACTTCAACCCTACAGACTGATAAAACTCTGCCCCGCCTTGCTTTCTATCAATCAGTGAAATTACTCGGTTGACAGTATAACCTGCTTCCCTAAGACGCTCCACAGCTTTCATCGCCGATTGTCCGGTAGTGACAACATCTTCCAACACTACTACTTCAGCACCTTCTGGCAAACTGGGGCCTTCTATATAAGCTTTAGTTCCATGTCCCTTAGCTTCTTTGCGAATAATCAACGCTGGAATCGGTCGTTTTTCATAAGCTGAAACCACACTCACCGCTGTGACAACGGGGTCAGCCCCCAATGTTAAACCCGCTACCGCCTGAACGTCGGAAGGTAAAAAAGACAGGAGAATGCGACCAATTGCTAAAGCACCTTGGGGGTGGAGTGTTACCTGTTTACCATTGATGTAATAAGTGCTGCGTTGTCCAGAAGAGAGGACAAAATCACCCTCTTGATAGGCGAGTTGGCAAAACAAATCTAGTAACTTATAGCGCAGAGTAGTCAAATCAGCAGTAGCAGACCAAATATCTGAATTGGTCAGGGTTTCAGTAGGATACGTCATTACAAAACATTAAAAGTTGTGCTACACCAAAGGTTGAACTGAATTAGAGTTCTGCATTTAAGCATAAGTTAAGATTCGCCCAAAAATTGAGGAGTTATCAACATGGGTATAAAAACTAAAACCTTGGGTGGTTTATTTGTACTGCTAACTGCTAGTATTGCTTTTCCTTCTGTTGTCGCCGCCCAAACGGAAGCACCTAATTATGAAACAGCTAACGATGCATTTGACAGAGCTTTTTTTCGGCACGATCGCAATTTCTACGAAAATACTAGCTACAACCGTCAGCTAAACTCCATATTCGGGTCTTTCCCCGAAAATGAAATCGCCGACGATGCTGAACTAGTTAACACTCTCTATCGAGATGTCCTCACCCAGCAGGTAGGTAACGATCCATATATTCGTACGCCCGATCTACCAAATCCATACGGCACATCACTGCTGATGTCTCCTCGCCTGAATGCCAATCAACTCAAAGTTGGGACTGAATTCCGGTTTGATGGTACATCACCACGCTAAGGGTGGTGAGTGTTGGGTGCTGATTAGAGAACTAAAAATGAGGAGTAAGGTTAGACTTAAGTTTTACCCCGAAAGAAGTTACATAGTTAATCAAAATCCATGATTTACTACTCAGCACTCAATACTCAACACCGACTAAATCCAGGGTGCAGGAGTTGAACCTGCCTAGCACGAATTATGAGTTCGTTGCCTCAACCGCTCGGCCAACCCTGGTCGAATCTCATTGTAGCGCTACTTTACCAATTTGTGTGCTACCGAAAACAGTTTACCAGATTTTTATACCAGATAATTTGACAGCGAAATAGTGCAGACTAATATTGATTAAGTTCTTTTAAGGATTGAGGCATACAGCTTCAGTACGTTTAAATAAACAAGCATTCTTATGCAATAGCCTGTCAGCGATGAAATTAAATTCCACTGTACTTCTTACGTTAATTTTGTTAGTCCTGATGTTGGGAGCAGGTTCTCTCAGTGGTTTTTGGGGGTTTACTCTAGGGAGTTCAGCCCTTAAAGGAGTGACAACACCAGATGGTCGTCCCACCACGAAATTTGCTAGCAATAAGGCATCTAACCCGCAGCAGGGAGGGTTGACACTATTAAAAGAGGAAGAAATTCTGAAAATTGTCAAAGCACGAATTGAGGGTAAGACCAAGGCTGCTAAATCCGAAAAGCTAGAGGAAGATGATGAAGAGACCAATAGCAGCAAGCCCAAGCCAGAGGAAAAACCCCAAGAAGTGGCTGAAGAAAAACTCCAGAAAGGATTTCCGATCACCTCAGAAAATGAAGGTGTAACTCTGTCTGTGCAATCTGTTCGCTACTCTGGCGGTGATTTACTACTGAAAGTCAAAATGCAGAACAAAGGTGCTGATTCTGTGCGATTCCTGTATAGTTTTTTAGATGTCACCGATGATAAAGGAAGAACCCTGAGTGCTAGTACAGAAGGTTTGCCAGCAGAATTACCGGCCAATGGTCCAGCTTTTTCAGGACTAGTAAGCATTCCTACAGCTTTACTCGATGATGTGAAAAAGGTATCACTTGCTCTGACTGATTATCCCGATCAAAAATTAAAGCTGGAGGTATCGAATATTCCTGTTGAAAAGTAATTGGGAATGGGGGACTGGGGACTGGGGACTGGAGACTGGGAATTTTACTCCCTTATCTCCCGACTCCCTTGTCTCCGTTCCTCCAGGCCCCCTTGCTATTTCCCATTTCCTAATTTCAAGAGCCGGGGCGTAAGTTGTACACGAGCTTTAGCGGTGAGTGGTTTTCCTAGTTTGATTTGGACAGATGTGGGTTTGCGATTGTTATCAGTTCTGGTACTGATTGCCATCAATGCCTTTTTTGTCACGGCCGAGTTTTCAATGGTGACAGTGCGGCGATCGCGTATTCATCAGTTGGTGAAAGCTGGTGACATCCCAGCGATCGCCGTCGAAATGCTGCAACGTAGTATTGACCGATTGCTATCTACCACCCAGTTAGGTATTACCCTCTCTAGTTTGGCGTTGGGGTGGATTGGGGAAAATTCCATTGTCTTGCTGGTAAACGCATGGCTAAAAACTTGGACCCTACCCGATAGAATGACTAATTTCATAGCTCATTCCTTCTCAATCCCGATTGCCTTTTTTTTGATAGCCTATCTGCAAATTGTTTTAGGAGAACTATGTCCTAAATCAGTAGCTATGCTGTATTCAGAACAGCTAGCCAGGTTTTTGGGACCATCGGTAAAAGCGATCGTCCGCTTTTTTAGCCCCTTTATTTGGATTCTTAACCAATCCAACTACTGGCTACTACGACTTTTTGGGATTGAATACACAGGTCAAGGCTGGAGACCACCTGTGACTTCAGAAGAGTTACAGCTGATCATCTCGACAGAGCGAGAATCCACCGGTTTACAGCTTTCAGAGCGAGAACTGCTCAATAATGTCTTTGAGTTTGGGGATGTCACAGCCCAAGACGTGATGATTCCCCGTACCAGCATCATCGCTTTACCCAAAGACGCCTCCTTCCAGCGATTACTCAAAGAAATGGCTTCTACAGGTCATTCACGCTATCCCGTAATTGGCGAGTCTTTAGACGACATTCGTGGCATTGTTTACTTTAAAGACTTGGCACAACCCTTAGCTGTCGGCAAGCTGACTTTAGAAACATCAATTCAACCTTGGATGCGTCCAGCTAGATTTGTCCCAGAGCATACGGCTTTGAGTGAATTATTGCCCATGATGCAGCAAGAAAAACCCGCTATGGTCATGGTAGTGAACGAATTTGGGGGTATCGTGGGGCTGGTGACACTCCAAGATGTGATCGCGGAAATTATTGGTGATGCAGGCGTACTAGACAGCACGGAAGATTTGCTGATCCAGATGTTAGACGATCGCACGTTTCTAGTACAGGCACAAATCAACCTAGAAGACCTCAACGAAGTCTTGGATATCAATTTACCCCTGACAAAGGAATACCAGACATTAGGAGGCTTTGTGCTGTACGAGTTGCAGAAAATTCCTGCCAAGGGCGAAACCTTCTTGTATCAAAATCTCGAATTTACCGTAGTCTCAATTGTTGGACCACGACTACACCAAATCCAACTGCGACGCTTGGAAGAGGAAAGGGAGCAGGGGGAAGGGGAGTAGGGGGGCAGGGGGGCAGGGGGGCAGGGGGGCAGGGAGCAGGGAGCAGGGGGAGTAAAATTCTTATTCCTCAATGACTAGTGACAAATGACCAATGACAAATGACCTAATGAGCATAAGGAAGCGCATCTTCCAAGCCCAATTCAGCGAAAGCCGCTAGTCTTAGACGACAAGAATCGCAAACACCGCAAGCAATATCACCACCAGCATAGCAAGACCAAGTTAGCTCCCAAGGAACGCCGAGTTGGTTGCCGAGTTGGATGATTTCGGTTTTTTTCAAGTTAATCAGGGGTGCAACAATGGTAATGGGTTGTCCCTCACGTCCTTGTTTGGTTCCTAGGCGGAATACTTCCTGCATTGCCTGGATATAATCAGGGCGACAATCAGGATATCCAGAATAGTCTAAAGCGTTGACCCCGATGTAGACACGTTCAGCCGCGATCGTTTCCGCGTAGGCTAGGGCAAAGCTTAAAAAGATGGTATTCCGTGCAGGTACATAGGTTACGGGAATATTTTGAGACATTTCATCTAGAGAACGCTCTTGAGGTAAAGCGATCGCATCGTCCGTCAGCGCCGAACCGCCCCATAGCCGTAAATCAAAATTCACTACCTGATGTTTGCTCACCCCAGCTTTCTGCGCGACGAGGAGGGCAGACTGTAACTCTCGCCGATGTCGCTGCTGGTAATCAAAAGAAATAGCGTGACATTCACAACCATCAGCCTTAGCTTGGTAAAGAATTGTGGAAGAGTCTAACCCCCCAGATAATAAAATTACAGCTTTCATCTCGGTTTTAAATTTTGGATTTCAAATTGCCAAATTACACCTTCAGATCCCCTACACTCTCTTTGGTAATAGCGATTTTTCCGCCCCAGACAGCCGCAGGATATCATCTACACCGATGTGTTCCCGAAATTGGATTGCGAAACCTGTAGGTGTTGCAAATAATTATGCAAAAATTATTTCAGTGTATCAGTGGTAGCTATTCCAAATAGATTTTTTTTAGAGCAACTCTAAGTGTGACATTTTCAGTTTTTTGTGATTTTCCTGACAATAAATTATTAGGTTTCAATTGTATCAATTAGATATTGATCCCGGTAATTAATTACCTGACTGCCACCTAAGAATTTCCACTTACGTCTTACTTAGTTTTTTAAGCTAATAAAAAGACATATTGGATTTTGTGTAAAGTGCAAAAAATAGATCAATTCGCAACTGACTATACAAAAGACACCGAGATTGCGGGAACCCACAATAAACTTTGAAATTCTTCATAAATAGAACCTCTATGTTACCATCTGGATGGTTTTAGACGGATCGTAACTGGCTCTTAAGTATAAAGGCCAACGACCGTAGCGTCTCTAAATTTGGTGGTTGAGGAGAGAATAAGAGTGCAAAATAGCATGTCAGTGGCAGAACCGAATCCATACACACAGCGCAATCAGCCACGACCGATTCGCATAGGCGTAATCGGAGTGGGTAACATGGGGCAACATCACACCCGCGTCCTGAGTTCAATGAAAGATGTTGAACTGGTAGGTGTGTCAGACATTAATGTTGAGCGGGGATTAGAAACCGCTAGCAAATACAAGGTAAAATTTTTTGAGGATTACTGTGACTTGTTACCCCATGTGGAAGCAGTTTGCGTTGCTGTTCCCACCCGCCTGCATTACGCTGTGGGCATTAACTGTCTGTTAGCGGGAATTCATGTTTTGATTGAAAAGCCGATCGCTGCCAGTATTTCTGAGGCAGAATCCTTAGTAAATGCTGCAGCCGAGTCTCAGTGTATCCTGCAAGTAGGACATATTGAGCGCTTCAATCCAGCATTCAGAGAACTGAACAAAGTGCTGAAAACTGAGGAACTGCTGGCATTAGAAGCCCACCGTATGAGTCCATATTCTGATCGGGCGAATGATGTTTCGGTTGTGCTGGATTTAATGATCCACGATATTGACTTGCTGCTAGAACTAGCTGCCTCCCCAGTGGTGAAATTGACCGCTAGCGGTACTCGCGCTTTAGACTCTGGTTATTTAGATTACGTTACTGCTACCTTGGGATTTGCCAATGGTATTGTAGCTACTTTGACTGCCAGCAAGGTTACTCATCGCAAAATTCGTCGTATCGTTGCCCACTGCAAAAGTTCATTCACTGAGGCAGATTTTCTCAAGAATGAGATTTTGATTCACCGACAAACAAATTCCAACGCTCTCAATGATCATCGACAAGTGCTTTACAGGCAAGATGGAATAATTGAGAAAGTCTACACCACGAACATTCAGCCCTTGAGTGCAGAGTTGGAACATTTTGTCAACTGCGTACACGGTGGCAATCAACCTTCGGTCGGTGGTGAACAAGCTCTAAAAGCTTTAAGATTGGCAAGTTTAATTGAGCAGATGGCTTTGGAAGAAAGGGTCTGTAACCCATTAGACTGGCAATCGGAACCACGAGTGCAATCATTAACCCCGACAGTCTAAAAACAAGAGGGAGAGAAGAATTCAAAAGTCAAAAGTCAAAAGTGATAAAATCTTTTGACTTTTGCATTTTCTACCTTTTCTCTCACTCGTCCTCTGAATATTTCTCAGTACAATTGCCAATTTTAGCTAACCAAGTTATCTTGACTCCAGCAAGCTATAGCAATCCTATTTGAGTTTTGAAAAAATCTAAGTATTTGTAGGGTGGGCATTGCCTACCATATTCTGGGTTTTGTAAGGCATAGCCCTGCCTACGTAATACTTCAAAAATCAAATACTAGTCCTATAGGATAATTAACTTTTGAGAAAGCTAACGCTGAATTTAGCAACCGAATTGGTGCAAAAATTTCAGGAACTGACTTGATGCTTGAATGGATAACTAATACTATAAACTCCCTAGGCTATTGGGGAATCGCTTTGCTGATGTTCCTAGAGAACCTCTTTCCCCCAATTCCTTCAGAACTGATTATGCCACTGGCAGGATTTACAGCAAGTCCAAATCAACCAGGAGGGGCAAAGCTAAGTATAATTTACGTGTTTGTCGCCGGACTTTTCGGTTCTGTACTTGGGGCACTTGTCTGGTATTATCCAGGTAAACTTTTGGGTGAAGCTCGCTTAAAAGCTTGGGCTAACAAATACGGCAAATGGCTAGCTATATCGAGTCAAGATATCGATAAGGCGAAGCGCTGGTTTGATAGGCAAGGTAGTAAAGCTGTATTGATTGGTCGCCTTGTGCCGGGTGTGCGGACGTTGATTTCTGTGCCTGCAGGCATCAGCAACATGCATCTGCTACCATTTTTATTTTACACAACTCTGGGTAGCGCTGCCTGGGTAGGTTTGCTAACATACTCAGGATACTTGTTGGGTAGCCAGTATAAACTTGTGGACGAGTACCTTGCTCCTGTATCCAAAATTGTTCTTGGGAGTTTGGTTCTAGCATTTGCTGTCTGGGTGTTTAGGCGCAAGCGCAAAAGCACCAGAAAATAAACCACACAGGCTTTTGATGTGAAGACAGGTTTAAAGTATACCCAAAATTCGCCTACACTATGGCAAATAGTGCTAAATGCGCGTTGGCAAAGCCCAATGGAGGTATCACCTCAATTAACTTTTTGCGTATTTCTAGCTACACTTGACGCAACCGGGAATTTCTGGTAGCTCGCATTTTTGTAAGATGAGCATGATAACTTTTTACAGTTAAGTTAGGATTAGGAGCTTTCATGACAGACCAACCTTCCGCAGCTACTCCAATAAATGCCGCAGCTATCCCAATGAATAGAGTGTCGGCATCTACACCCATCAATTCCACTACAGGTACTAAGCTACCAAGTACCATTTCGGGTAAAGCTATTCTCAGTGTTGATTTAGGCAGAACTTCCACAAAAACTTGTGTCAGCCGCGAACCAGGTAATGTGGTATTTGTACCCGCCAACGTCAAGCAAACCTCTATCGAACAGGTACGTGGGGGCACATTTGAAGCCCGTGCTACTGACCCTTTAATGGATTTGTGGCTAGAGTATCAAGGTAGTGGATATGCTGTGGGTCAACTGGCAGCAGACTTTGGGGCAAATCTGGGAGTGGGTCAATCTAAAGTAGAATCTGCGATAGTCAAAGTGTTAGCGAGTGCTGGTTATTTCAAACTCAAAGACGAAGTTTCAGTTGTATTGGGTTTGCCTTTCCTTTCTTTAGAGCAATTTGAAAAGGAAAAAGCACAGTTAATTAGCCAGGTAACTGGTCCCCATGTGTTTAATTTTCGAGGCGAATCTGTGAGCCTGAATGTCAGTAAAGTTTGGGTCATGCCAGAAGGCTATGGTAGTCTGCTGTGGTCTGAAGCTCAACCAAAAAGACAACCTAATAGCCCTGATTTTACAAAAATATCGGTGGCGATCGTCGATATTGGCCATCAAACCATCGATCTGTTGATGGTAGATAATTTCCGCTTTGCTCGAGCTGCTTCCAAGAGTGAAGACTTTGGAATGAATAAGTTTTATGAACTAGTCGCAGCTCAAATCGACAGCGCAGATAGTCAATCGCTGGCATTAATTTCTGCCGTCAACAAACCCAAGGGTGAACGTTTTTACCGTCCTAGAGGTGTCAATAAGCCCACCAACCTAGACGACTTCCTCCCCAACCTCATAGAACAGTTTTCTCGAGAAATTTCTGCCCGTGTATTAGCGTGGTTGCCAGAACGGGTAACGGATGTAATTCTCACTGGTGGAGGTGGTGAATTTTTCTGGGAAGATGTGCAACGCCTACTGAAAGAAGCCCAAATTAATGCTCATTTAGCAGCACCTTCTCGACAAGCTAATGCTCTGGGGCAGTATATTTATGGAGAGGCCCAGTTGTCCTCCAGTCGCTCCGCTAGGGCTTAAAACTGATGTTCCAATGGTCAAAAAAAGTAGTGAAATCGGTCACGTTCAATCCAGGGGTTGCTGATGAAAGTTTGTTGGCGCTTGTAGAAAGCTATTTAGAGAAACAAGCTGACAAAACTTTCAGCGACCTCTGTAAAGAAGCCCTATGGCAATCTTTATGTGTACCGGAATCAGTAAAACCTGGTCCGAAAACAACAGCAACAGGATCGGTTGAACAACAAATCGGTGAACTGCAACGTCAAATGGCTGACCTTGAGGAACGTTTTTTTGCCAAGGAATCTAATCGCTTGGAGGCTATGGAACGCCATATTCTGCAGCTTAATCAACAAGTGGCACAATTGGCTATCATGCTCAACGATCGCTCATTCGTTCAGTCTCCAAGCACATCAGCAACAGTAGTAGATGTAGTCAATACTACTTATGTTCCTCCTGCCTCTCCTCAAGAGGTTGACCCCGTCATCAGCCGACTTAGTCAGTATCTCGATGATTTTTAAAAAAATATCAGTGTGTTGAGCATTTTTTGCTCCTAGCCGCAATCCTTAATAGTTAATACTATTAAGGATTATTAATATTTAGATATAGCAGGGAATGGGCAACAGGACTGTTGCAAAATCACCTTGATCTCCTTGTTTCCACAAGTCTCACAATAGCTGCAACTAGTTCCTCCGCATTCAGAGGCTTGGATAAATGCAATTGAAATCCTGCTGTTATTGCTTGTTGTTGGTCATAGCTGCTAGCAAAGGCAGTCAAAGCGATCGCAGGGATTTGTCCACCTTGTGCTGCTGTCCAAGTTCTCACTTCACGCATGAGCATATAGCCATCCACGTCAGGCATCCCAATATCACTTACCAACACGTCAGGCTGGAACTCTACTAAGGCTTGTATGGCTTCAAATGCAGAACTTACTGCGATCGCATCCGCCCCATCTTGCTCTAAGATAAACTTCACAAAATCTCGTGAATCAGCATCATCATCAACAACCAAAACCCTGACACCAACAAGGGGTAAAGAGTCGGTATCTATAAATTTGGGCTGATTTTGTTCATCTGTTATACTCGATCTTTCATTTTGGATAAGCGGTAACCTGACAGTAAATGTTGCCCCCTGTCCCTCACCAGGACTTTCTGCATTAATAGTGCCCCCATGCATTTCAATGATGTTACGTACAATTGCCAGTCCTAGCCCTAATCCACCAAATTTTCTAGTAGAACTGCTATCTGCTTGCCGGAAATAATCAAATGTGTATGGCAAAAAGTCGGCGCTAATCCCCTTACCTGTATCGCTAACAATGATTTGAGCATAGCCATCAACCTGTCTTAGCTGGATTTCTACCTTTCCTCCTCTAGGAGTAAATTTGATCGCATTAGAAAGGAGATTCCAGACGACTTGCTGCAAGCGAGTAGAATCACCCATAACTTGTCCTACATTGGGTGCAAATACTGTCTTCACCTCAATAGACTTACTTGCTGCGGCTAAATGCATTGTTTCTATTGCAGGCAAAATTGTAGATTCTAAGTTGACATTCGTAATATTCAGAGTCAACTTACCCTGTAAAACTCTAGAAATATCCAGCAAGTCCTCAATTAATTGCACCTGTAACTTGGCATTGCGCTCAATTGTTGCTAGCGCTTGAGATGTCTGTGCTTTGTCAAAACTATGATCTTGTAAAAGTTTAGACCACCCAAGAATTGCGTTAAGTGGAGTCCGTAGCTCGTGGGAGAGTACGGCAATGAATTCATCTTTGATGCGGTTGGCTGTTTCCGCTTTAGCTCGCGCTGCTTGCTCTAATTGCAGCAGATATGCGCGTTCTTGCTGTATTTCTTTTTGTTCGTGAATATCTGTACAAGTTCCGAACCATTTCACTACAAACCCTTGCTCATCTTTAAGTGGTAACCCTCGCGCTAGCTGCCAGCGATAGGAACCATCAGCAGCTCGTTTGAATCGGTATTCATTTTCATATAAAGTGCCAGCTTTGACAGCATTTAACCACACCTCGTTAGCACTATTTATGTCATCTGGATGTAATGCTGCTAACCAACCAGAACCCAACGATTGCTCTAATGTTAGTCCAGTGTACTCGCACCAATTGTGATTAAAATAATCACATTGACCATCAGCATCAGTTGTCCATACGAGTTGGGGAATTGCCTCAGCTAAATAACGGTAGCGCTCCTCGCTTTGCCTTAAAACTTCTAAAATTCGCTGGCGCTCGGCAATTTCTTGTTCTAATTGCTCGTTGGTTTTGGTAATCTCATTGGTACGTAGAGTGACTAACTCTTCCAAATGATTCTGATATTTTCTTAGTTCTGCTTCTACCCGCAAACGCTCATTTATTTGTGTTTGTAGTTCTTGGTTTGCTTGTTTTAATTGAGCAGGACTAGGAAGCGCCAGAGCTTGTGGAACTAACGGTACAAGCTCTAAAGCTGTAAATAAAGATATGATTGCTGTTATCGCTTTGATTGATCCCGATAGCCAATAAGTCGGATACCAAAGTGTCCAAATCTCCATAATATGAGTAGTGCCACAAGCAACGATAAAGGCGCTAAACAGGAGAAAAATCCAGTAAAAAGGTAGATCCTTTCGTTTGCGAACAAAGTAAAATAGTGTTGTGGGAATAGAGTAATAGGCCAACGCAATAATTGCATCTGAGACTATATGTAGCCAAACTAAATTTGTTTGCCATAGATAGCAGTGCCCGTGAGGGATAAAAGACCCCGTGCTAAAAAAATGAGTCCATAATTCCGACATAATTTTTGATACAATTACTCTAGTTTTTTGCCTATTTAGTGATAGAATTATCGGAATATTTTTTATATTTTATTGAAATTTTTTCTGTCCTTTTAGTTATAGTCTTGCTAATATTTTATCTAATAGGCGATCGCATCTGGGAAACACGCATCTTTTCACTTTGACATCAACACAGTTGAGTAGCAATTAAACAAAAATATTACTAGATTCTTTTTTTACAGCGCATACTGTATAAATGGTAGAATCCTCAGGTAAAAAATTAGGATACTTCAATGCCAGTTGTAGTTAACCCCATCAAGTTTGGTACAGACGGCTGGCGGGGTGTTATTGGTGATGAGTTCACCTTTGAACGCCTAGCCTTGGTCGCGCCAATTGCAGCAAAAGTATTATATGACACATATTTCTCGACAGTGGGTAGCCGAACAATCATTGTCGGTTACGATCGCCGATTTATGGCAGAAGACTTTGCCCGTGTTGTCGCTGATTCTGTAACTGCGATCGGGTTTGATGTCCTACTCAGCGATAGCTATGCCCCTACCCCAGCCTTTAGCTGGGCAGCAAAACAACTCAATGCTTTGGGGGCACTGGTAATTACAGCCAGTCATAACCCTGGGAATTATTTAGGATTAAAAGTCAAGGGTGCTTTTGGTGGTTCCGTGCCACCAGAAGTCACAAAAGAGATAGAAGCTTTATTCACGATAGGATTACCACCCGTAGCTACCAGAGGAAAGTTAGAGTATTTTAATCCTTGGCCTAGTTATACTCAAGCCCTAGAAGGTAAAGTTGATATCCGCAAAATTCAAGATGCTCTAGCCTCTGGTAAGGTGACAGTATTTGCCGATGTGATGCATGGTGCCGCTGCAGGTGGATTATCCAGGCTACTAGGCGAACAAGTTAGAGAAATCAATAGCGAACGCGATCCCCTGTTTGGCGGTGGCGCACCAGAACCTTTACCTAAATACATTTCGCGTCTGTTTGAGGTGATCAAAACCCATCGCGAAGCGAATACGACAGGTTTAGCCGTGGGTTTAGTCTTTGACGGAGACTGCGATCGCATCGCTGCAGTAGACTCAGAAGCGAATTTTTTAAGCTCTCAAATCTTAATCCCCATCTTAATTGACCACTTGACCCTCAGACGCGGCTTTAGTGGTGAAATCGTCAAAACTGTTAGTGGTTCTGACTTGATTCCCCGTGTCGCCGCACTACATAACCTGTCAGTTTTTGAAACCCCAGTTGGCTACAAATATATCGCTGACAGAATGTTAGTCGCGGAGGTATTGCTGGGTGGCGAAGAATCGGGAGGGATTGGCTATGGTAGCCATATTCCCGAACGAGATGCACTGCTATCAGCCTTATATGTCCTAGAGGCGATCGTCGAATCTGGGCTGGATTTAGGGGAATATTACCACCAATTACAAGCACAAGCAGATTTCAACTCAGCCTACGATCGTATTGACTTACCCCTAGCAAATATGGAAGTGCGATCGCGTCTACTAACACAACTGCAAACTCAACCCCTAACGGAAATCGCAGGGTTAGCAGTAATTAATACCCAAACAATCGACGGCTACAAATTCCGTCTAGCTGACAATAGCTGGTTAATGATTCGGTTCAGTGGTACCGAACCAGTTTTACGCCTTTATTGCGAAGCCCCCACACTCGATCAAGTGCATCAAACTCTTGCTTGGGCGAAACAATGGGCAGAGTAATATCAGTTAACAGTTACTTGTACTGAGCGTAGTCGAAGTATCAGTTGTCAGTTATGGCATTTCACTGTTAACTGTTAACTGTTAACCGTTAACTGACACATGACCAAACTACTCGTAGTCGCAACAGGAAACCCAGGTAAGCTGAGAGAAATGCAAGCTTACCTGGCTAATTCTGGTTGGGAATTAACCCTCAAACCCGAAGAATTAGAAATTGAAGAAACAGGCGATACCTTTGCAGCCAACGCTTGTCTCAAAGCTTCCCAAGTCGCGCAAGTAACAGGAAACTGGGCGATCGCCGATGATTCTGGCTTGCAGGTAGATGCTTTAAATGGCGCACCAGGGGTATATTCTGCGCGTTATGGCCAAACTGACAGCGATCGCATTGCCAGATTATTGCAAGAATTAGGCAGCGAAGTTAATCGACAAGCCCAATTCGTTTGTGCAATAGCCATCGCTAGTCCCAATGGTGCGATCGTTCTCCAATCTGAAGGTATTTGTCATGGCGAAATTCTCCATGCACCTCGTGGCGATGGTGGGTTCGGCTACGACCCAATTTTTTACGTTCCAGACAAACAATTAACCTTCGCCCAAATGACACCAGATTTAAAGAAGTCAATCAGTCATCGAGGCAAAGCTCTGACAGCTTTACTACCCCAAATGGCAACATTAAATCAGTGAACAGTTCACTGATAACTGTTCACTGATAACTGTTAAACTGCTTCTGTGTTCTTTTCCCCAGTCCGAATCCGCACAACTTGCTCAACAGGCGAGATGAAAATCTTACCATCACCGATTTCACCAGTGCGGGCAGCGGCGATGATTTTGTCTACCACCATATCAACCTGACTGTCGTCAACGACAATTTCCACTTTGAGTTTTTGCAGAAACTCAACGGTGTACTCAGAACCGCGATAGCGTTCTGTTTGACCTTTCTGTCTTCCGAAACCCCGGACTTCAGAAACAGTCATACCAACAATACCAGCATTAACCAAGGCAATTTTCACTTCATCCAGCTTAAATGGGCGGATAATTGCTTCTACTTTTTTCATTTTTGAAACTCCTAACTTCTACTAGCTTCGTTTATATATCTAAGCAGATCCACTGTCTGACGCTTTAACTAGTTCATCACGGCGCAAATAAACCAACCATTACAAAACGCCCAAATACTGACTGTACAAGTTTCTTTATTTCATACTTCATACTTCAACCAAAAATAGATAAATTCCCTGGATGAGTGAATTTACCGAGAAATTGCTCAAAAACTAGAAATTGTCAACTAACGACTTTGGTGCTCAAATAGGGGACGCACAACCAAATACCCAGCGCCAAAAGCAGTCAGCATAATTAACAAAATGGTAATGACTAACCACCAGCCACTAATTTCCTTAGATTCAGGTTCGGTAGGGGAATAATAACTCACCTCCTGCTCTTCGATGAAAATTGTTTCCGGCATCGGGGAAATCATTTCCACTACAGGCACTGAGAATTCAGTAGAGTGGCTTTTGCCGCTAGAAGATTTGGGCGTGACGGGTGGCTGTGGACGAGAAACCTGCTGACGTGGAGGAGCTTTAGCAACTGGGTGGTTAGTTGTATTTTTGACATTAGTAGCCGGACTAGGGGCTGGGCGATCGCTTGGTGTCGTCGGTGCAGCAGGTGTTGCAGCCACAGATTGAGGATCTACTAACTTTTGCAGGTGTAAAAAAGCCTGAACAGCCTTAGTAATTTCTTGGCGGAGTAATTGATTTTCTTGTGTTAGTTGCTGATTCTTGGCAGTGAGTGCATCTAGTTTTGCCTCTGTTGTGTGTAATTCTGCTGCCAATTCCCGGTATATAGAAAGTGGTACAGAAGGAGGTGGGTAGGCTGGAGGACTTGGTTTTGGTGGATTCGTCTGAACAGAACTTGTAGTTGTTCGCATTGGTTACTTGGTATCAAAAATCAAATTAATCAGATTATCTTGAAATGCTATCAGAGATAGTCAATTTTGAAACTATTGTCATTGGTCATTTGTTATTGGTCATTTGTCAAGGGTCAAAGTGTCATTAGTTATTTGCTCCTTGTGCCCCTATGCCCTATCCCCTATTTCCCAACAATGGAAAGAAGTGTCCCACAGGCCCTTGACCTTTGCCAATATCTAAGGAATAAGTCAGTGCAGTTGTGACATAGTCCTTCGCTTGCTGTACCGCTGTCAATAAGTCTTTTCCTTGAGCGAGATTAGCAGCGATCGCAGCTGATAGAGTACAACCAGTGCCGTGGGTATTTTTTGTTTCTACCACCTTAGTTGTCAAAGTTGTCAACTTGTCCCCATCAAACCAAATATCAACACCACGCCCACTTCCCTGCATCCCTCCACCCTTCACTAAAACAGCTTTCGCTCCCCATTTCCGGTGAATGATTTCAGCAGCACTTCGCATATCATCCAGAGACTGAATTTGTAACCCACTGAGAATTTGTGCTTCGTAGCGATTTGGTGTCACAATCACCGCCTTGGGGATCAGCGCATTGCAGAGCGTCTGCACCGCGTCATCATCTATCAATTGCACACCTGCACGTGACACCATCACAGGATCAACTATTAGATTATTTATTTGTAAAAGTTCTACTTGCTGGGCAACAGCCAAGATAATTTCTCGATTGAGCAACATGCCAGTTTTTGCAGCTTGCACACCAATATCCGTCACAACTGCCTGAATTTGAGCCACCACCGCCTCTGGTGACATCGCATCAACCCGCATTACCCCCAAAGTATTTTGGGCTGTGACGCAGGTTATAGCACTAGTACCGTGGACACAGTGAAAAGCAAAGGTACGTAAATCAGTTTGAACCCCTGCACCACCACCACTATCTGAGCCAGCAATGGTGAGAGCTACAGGCACTGTTAATGCAGTAACAACATTCATAGGTCAATTGAAGTCTGAAGTATGCAATTATCTCACCTATTCCCCTTGCCCCGCGCCCATTATGGCTAAGAGTGCAAACTTTGCAATGCCGACTGTAAATACTTGCCCCACTCTGTTGCTAAAGGGATTTCGGTAAACGGAATTTTTACCGAGTTACTAGGTTCGGGAAATAGGAACTCTAATTCAACTGTCCGACCTTTATCAGGTATATTTTCAACATCTACAATTTTGCCATCTACCAATAGATTGATATTTTGAATATCAAGTAAAGAAAAAGTTTCTAATTGAATCGGGCCTTTTACTGTAGGTTTTCCCCAGGTTATATTGTCACCTTTTTGACCTAAGACTGCATAGATATCGTACTTAGACCGTTCAAATTGCTCCGCCCAAACGCGATAAGCCTCAACTTTTTGATATTCCTGTGAGCCTTGCCAAGCTAACCAGAAGAAAATCGCTAGCAAAGGCAACCAAAATAGACCGCGTTCCATCGTTTAAACAGCCCTGAATTCTGAGTGAAAATTGTAACTAAAGCGTAAAGTACACCAACAAGGGATGTAGATAAGTTATGGTAGGGAGAAAACTGGCAAAAAGCGGTGATGATTTTATATGAGAAAGCTTATATTATTTAGCTTGTTTGTCATCGGGCTGGTAGCTGCTGTGTTTGGTTTCCTGAATTTCCAGGGACTGGCAGCTAAAGGCGAATTTGAGACGATTCTGCTGGATTTTCGGGAAGATATTCCCGCTGAAGTGGTGAAGCAGGATCTAGAAGCGATCGCTAAACAATACAACGTTACACCCCAATTCGATAATAAATTTTCCGAATTGGACCATGTCTATATTATCAAGGGCGATCGCCAGCGACTCAAAGAACTGCAAAAGTCTGAATTTAAGTCAGCCACAGAATTCATTGAGCCAAATTATATTTACAAGACAGTTCCCGAAGGGAAAGCAACTTGGTTGGGAGAATTTTTACGCCCCCAAGATGATGAAGCGAAACCTTCACTAGTTGGTCCCAATGACGAATATTACAGCAAACAGTGGAACCTACACAAAATCGGCGTTGAAGGCGCATGGACTCGCACCAAAGGTAGTGGTGTCACAGTTGCGGTGATTGACACTGGCGTGACTAAAGTCAGAGATTTGTATGAAACAAAATTCGTCAAAGGCTATGATTTTGTTAACGATCGCGAAGACGCTAGCGACGATAACGGACACGGTACCCACGTAGCCGGGACAATTGCCCAAGCGACTAATAACAAATATGGCGTAGCCGGAATTGCCTACGAAGCTAAACTCATGCCACTGAAAGTACTGAGTGCTTATGGTGGCGGTACTGTTGCCGATATTGCTGAAGCCATTAAGTTCGCCGCTGACAAAGGCGCAGACGTAATTAATATGAGCTTAGGTGGTGGCGGCGAAAGTCAATTAATGAAACAAGCCATTGATTATGCCTACAAAAAAGGTGTAGTTATCATCGCCGCTGCTGGTAATGAAAACGCCAATGGTGCCAGCTATCCAGCCCGTTATCCCCGTGTTATCGGTGTTTCGGCATTTGGCCCCGATGGCGAAAAAGCCCCCTATTCTAACTTTGGTGCAGGGGTAGATATCTCTGCTCCCGGTGGTAGTGATGCCGGTACAATTCTCCAAGAAACCATCAACGAAAAAGGCGAAGGCGTGTTTCTTGGTTTCCAGGGAACAAGTATGGCTTCTCCCCACGTTGCCGGTGTGGCAGCATTAATCAAAGCTAAGGGAATAAGAGAACCCGATGAAGTTTTGAAAGTCCTCAAACAGTCAGCACGAGTCATCCAAGACGATGGTTTGAACTATTATGGCGCTGGACAACTTAACGCCGATGCTGCAGTCACACTAGCAGCCGAGGGACAAATCAGCTTCCCCGATTTCTTCCGGTGGTTACGGGATAACGGCTATCTCAACCCCGGCTTTTGGATTGACGGCGGTGCAGTAGCTTTAATACCTAAAATATTGATGGTAGTGGGTTCCTACCTACTGGCTTGGTTTTTACGGGTTTACTTCCCCTTCTCTTGGAGTTGGTCTTTATCCAGTGGCTTAGTCGCCGGTAGTTCTGGGTTATTTTTCCTCAAGGGAATATATATCTTTGACCTTCCCCAGTGGCCTTTCCGGGTTTTGGGTAGTTCTATTCCCGAACTGGGGAATACACTACAAGGAACCCACGCTTTAAATCCCCTATTTGCCAGTGTATTGATTCCCATTGTTTTAGTAGCATTGCTGTTAGGACATTCTAGTTGGAAATGGTTTGCGATCGGCACAACCCTAGGCGTAGCAGCTTGCTTGACAGTCAATGCAGTTTACGATCCAACAGTTTGGGGCTTGGGAAGCGGTAACTTATCTCGGATATTCCTCTTCGCCAATGCCTTACTCTGTTATGGACTGGCTCGTTTAGCATTGAAAAACGAAAGACAAGTAGCGTAAATGGGCATTGGGCAAGAGTCAATAGTCGGTGAATACGTATTCCCACATCCCCAGTCCCCAATCCCCAGCGTTGCACTGAGCTTGTCGAAGTGTCCCCAATCCCCATTAAAAAATATGAGCATCACAATTACAGGCACTATTGAACGCAAGCATCTTGGCCCTGGCGCATGGGCGTTAGTCACAGAAGAGGGCACTACCTATGAAATCCTCAAAGGTGCTGACAAAGACTTACTTAAATCAGGGCAAAAAGCCAAAGTCAAAGGAGAGGTACGTGAAGATATCATGACTATTGCCATGATTGGCCCTGTTCTAGAAGTAAAATCCTTTGAGTTGCTCAATTCTGACTAGCTACGGAATCGAGAACTCCTTGTAGACGACTTCTAAACTCTCCTTTGGGATGACCGCCTTTAACCTCACCGATAATTTGAAATTCCCCTTCTGGAGAATCACAAACAATATAAGTAGGCCATCCCATTTCTGATTTATCAGGATATTGAGTCAATAAAATCTTCCGATACTTGCGGTAAGTCGCTGTGTCCTGCATTTTGACATCGATAAATTGCAAGCCCAGTTCCCCAGCCACTTTTTCATCATAAAATGACATCTTATGGCAAATGCCGCACTCTTCTGAAGAGAATTTAATAACAGCTAAAGTCATGTGGCTCCGTGACTGTCTGAATATAGGCAAGCAATTATAGCATAATTCACTAACTCTGAGAATATTTCTAGCAGGGAAGAATAGTAATTAAGCAATAACCCTGAAGAATTCTAGAAAAACAATTAAAAATTTGGGCAAATATAAGGGTAATTACTCTGGGGTCTGGCATCTAGCTGATCGGACAATAAAAGCAAGTCAGGAAATGATATGTAGCGCTACCAAAAAAAATGCTAGGATAGACCAACGAAAAGTTATTAGACAGGGTAACTACTGCCAAGCAGTTAGGCGATCGCACAAAAGTAAATCAATTACTCCATTGCTATTTGCCTAATACTTGTGGAATACTTAAGGACAGAAACCTTCACAAGTAGCGAAAAACTATTTTGTGTGCAAAGGGAAAGCTTGTAAGTTAGGGTTGCACCATTATAAATAGGGAAGTTTCTGTAAGTAGATGCACTAATGTGGCAAGATGAGTTTATTTTGTTTAACATTGGTGAGTAAGACTCGAAGCCAATCTGCCATTTTCAAGTAAGGAACAAAGTTTCTCTACAAAAGAATTGTGTAGACGCTCAATAGCTGCAACTATTTGCTATACGCACAAAGATTAGCCGCAAAATTTAGATGAAATAGGAGTATACTTGCTAAACTCAGGGCTTTGGCAAGAAATTTAGTAACTCACTCGTGACGCTAGACTATCCTCTCTTATCACCTGCCCATGCACTTTGTGGATGGGTAAACTGTCTCCTCAAAAAAATTCCCTAGTAAGAGTTGTCCTACCAGGGAAGTTAGTTATCAGGGTGCATCTACCACTTAATTGTTCTCAGGCTAACTACCATCTTCCGGATAGATTCTGTGTAAAAAGAATTTTTAGTTTTTTTAAAATTAAAAAACCCTAGTAGGAGTTGTCCTACCAGGGGAGTTAGTTATCAGGGTGCATCTACCATTTAATTGTTCTAGAAGAAATGAATATCATCCGGATAAATTTGTATGTATTGGAGATTAATGAGTTAAGTTTAGATATGCATTTAATAAGCAAATTGTCAATAATTTAAAATTGTCATCAAATCAACAATTCCTGTGCTGCTGGTAAACAGCAAAAAAAATCCTCTGGCAGGCTCTCACCAACCAGAGGAGTCGAAGATCAAGGTGCATCTACCAATAAAGTGTTCTATGCGGATCTGAGCCGATCCGGATTAAAGTTGTAAAAGCGGGGAAAGCAAAAAAAACTCGGTTCAGAAACATTCAGTGCCAGGATGCATCTAAGGTATCAGAAGGAGCGAAAAATCGACTTGAAACTTTCGCGTTTCAAACCAGATTTAGGAGGCGAATAGGAGAAATTGTGACCCAGGAATTCCACATTTCCGTGACTCCAGTAGGGCAAAATGACTACTTGGTGCGGACGGAACAAGTCGCGCCTGGGGTGCCATTGGCAGAAGAACTGGTGACTTGGCCTGTAGCTGATTGGTTGGCAGCTGCTGGGCATTTGATGAATGACCCTTTGAAATCGGTGTTGCAGGGTGATTTGTTCGCCTCCGGTGGGAGAGAAAGCGACATTGCCAGAAATTCCGTTAATTTAGTAGCATTGGGTCAGCAATTTTATAATGCACTGTTTCAAGGCACTCTCAGGGATAGTTGGATTACGGCGCAAGGGATAGCTCAGAACCATCAACAGGTGTTGCGTTTAAGGTTGGGGTTAAAGGATACTAGGTTAGCTCGTCTGCCGTGGGAAGTCATGCACGCTGGCGATCGCCCTCTAGCTACTGGCCCTTATGTGGCTTTTTCTCGCTACCAAAGTGGAGTTTTGGCAGGATCTCGTTTGCCATCAACAAATGTCCCCAAATCACCAGAAGAAGGTGGCGTAAAGGTATTGATGGTTATTGCCTCACCTACAGATCAAGTCCGTCTTGACCTACTTAAACAAGAAGCTATTAAACTACAAGAGGAGCTACACCGTCACACACCACGAGTTGGTGAAAGTGGCAATTATCTCCCAGATATTGAACTTACTCTATTAGATCAACCAGGGCGGGAAGAATTAACCCAAGCCTTGGAACAAGGGCGTTACCACGTCCTGCACTACTCTGGACATAGTAACTTAGGCCCTAACGGCGGCGAAATTTATCTTGTCAGTAGACGAACTGGCTTAACAGAAACCCTAAGTGGGGATGATCTGGCAGGCTTGCTCGTCAACAATAATATTCAAATGGTGGTGTTTAATTCCTGTTTAGGAGCATATAGGGCTAACTCCGATACGGCTGGGGAAACAGGGGAACGCAATCTCACAGAAAGCCTGGTGAAGCGCGGCATCAGAAGTATTTTGGCTATGTCAGAACGCATTCCTGATGAGGTGGCGCTGACACTCACCCAATTATTCTATCGTAACCTGAATCAGGGATATCCGGTAGATTTGTGTGTGGGTCGGGTACGCCAGGGATTAATCTCTGCCTATGGTTCTCACCATATGTACTGGGCGTTGCCGATTTTGTATCTCCAACCGGAATTTGACGGTTTTCTCAGTCCGGAAATCACTGAAAGTGCAGAAGCTCTCAATGATTATCATCCGCCTTTAAGAGCCAATCCGGCGGCGATGTATTCTGCTGTGGCAGATGAGACTGAGTTGCCTTTGGCAATGAATGAAATGCTCCCGAATTCCCTAACCCGAGACTCTTCTGGGTTAGATTGGCTCGGTGAAGATACTTGGGGCGATCTGGTTGAGGAAATTGAATATGATGATCCAACCTACGCAGAAGATTCGGCACTTGTTTCAGATTTGTTTCGGCAGTTAGATACTCAAAAAGCGACGGTTGAGCAAACTCCGATGACTGCGGAACTTGTGCAAAAAGTGACAGAAAATGGTTTTCCATCGAGGCAAATTTCTGGGGAAATAGCTGCCTTTGATGGGGAAGCAAGTTTGTGGGGCGAAGTTGCAGAATCCACAAATGAAGCCAATCAAAATTTTGCTGTGGATTGGAACAATCCAACCCTTAGCCCTTCACAGCCTAAGGGATCGAGAACCAGGAACAAAGGCCAAAATTGGCCGATGATGGGTGCTATGGGAGCAAGTGCGATCGCAGTTTTGATCGGTTTAAATTGGTGGTGGCAAAATCGCCAGTTGTCAGCATTACCTGACATACCCCAAATTTCTGCCCAGTCGCCAAATCAACTTCCCGTTAACTTACCGAAGGCTGAAACGGGAATTGTAACTGCTATTGCGACAGAAAAATTAAACCAAGGCGACTTAAAAGGTGGGCTGGAGGCTGTAGAAGAACTACTCAACCGTGGTGTATTGCCATCTGCAGAAGCTGCCTTAAAGATTGTGCCCCAAAAGCAAATTGATGATGCTGCTGTCAACTTTTTGAAGGGGCGACTGGCTTGGCAATCTGTTCAAAGTAAAGATAAAAAATATAGTATTGATGATGCGCGTCGTTATTGGGAAACTGCGGTTAAGTCTCAGCCAGATTCCTTTGTCTATAGAAACGCTTTAGGATTTGCCTACTACGTAGAAAATGATCTCAATCGAGCAAATGATTCTTGGTTTCAGGCTTTAAAATTAGCTCTTGAACAGCCAAATAAAGTTGCTGCATCTATATCGACAAAAGAGGTATTACCTACAAAGGGGGCAGTACCTAAAGAGGCTTTAACTTCTTATGCTGGGTTAGCTTTAGGATTTTATAAATCCGCATATAATCAACCAGATGTCAAGCAATCTCACTATATAAGTGAAGCGATTAAACTGCGTCAAATGATTATCAATAACGATCCGATAAATTTCCAGGTAGATAAATTAAGTCACAACTGGCTGTGGACAGACAAAGCTATTAGCGATTGGGAATCACTCCTGCAGAAAAAAAGTGAAGAAAGTTCAGCTAGTCAAAATTAGCTAATAGGTAATTTGACCATTTCGAGAGTAAACAACCGTACCAGTATCCCACGGATGCGATCGCTATTAGACCTCTTACATAAATAATTTTTTGTCTCACGCAATCGCTAAAAGCGATCCCGCTTTCTTAGGCGCAAAGAAAAAAGCAAAAAGAAGGACTTTTGCAAGAGGTCTATTGTCTTCAAAGTCAAGCGATAGTCAAAAAACTAGCAGTGGAAACATTGACGCAACTGGAGAATGTGGCAGCGATCGCAATCGGTTCTATGTGACACACACACTACACGAAATCAATTACTATAAAGCAGTAACAGTATTTAAACTAGAGTTATTATGACAACAGTATCTACGGTTACATTTACAATTTCTGTAAATGACCCGGAATTAGACGCAGAAGAAAAACAAGAAATAGTACAGAATTTGTTGAATCAACTCAGCAATCTAGAAGAAGTAGAGCGCGTAGAGCGGACACAAGATCAAAATCCAGAAGCAGGAAGTAAGCCAGGAATTGCTTTTTTGGTAGGAAAATTAACAGCAGAAGTAAGCATCAAAAATGTTAAGGCTTTTTTGGGATTTTTGGGCGATCGCCTGGGCAACAAACCCATAAAAATATTAGTAGAAGCCAATAATAAGAAGATTGAGATTGAAGCTAGTAGCCGACAAGAGCTACTAGAAGCTGAAAGAGCAGTCAAGGAAATACTAGCAAGCCTTTGAAGGAAACTCAAATGGCTAAGAAATTGGCTCTGCTGATCGGAGTGAGTCAGTACGAAACTGGCTTACCACCAATTCCTACTGCTATTAAAGATGTAGCTGCTATGCAGCGAGTTTTACAAAATCCTGATTTGGGTGGCTTTGAAGTCAAAACTATAGAAAATCCTGATTTAATCACAATGCAAATAGCCATTGAAGAGCTATTTAAAAATTGTGAAAAGAACGACGTGACTCTTTTATTTTTCTCTGGTCACGGGATTACAGATGATGCCAATAGGCTTTATCTGACAACTTGCAACACTCGCATAGATGCTTTTTATTCCACAGCAGTCTCAGCAAGTAACGTGAAAAACATTATGCAGAAAAGCCCTTCTAAATGGCAAGTGGTGATTCTCGATTGTTGTTACAGTGGCGCTTTCGGTTTGGATTGGGAGCCAAAGCCTACAAGTGGGGGGTGCGCGCTGCTGGCATCTTCCACTGCTGTCAGGCTATCTTTTGAAGCAGAAGAATCAGGCATTTACACTCGATATATAGTAGAGGGGATTGAGACTGGTGCCGCAGATTTGAACAAAGACGGTTTCATTTCTGTTGATGAGTTGAATGATTATGTACAAGGGAAAGTGCAAGCAGAAAAACCGGAAATGAAGCCAGAAATGCACCCGGTTAAGGCAGGTCACAAGATTCAAATTGCTAAAACTGTTAAAGCTTCAACTACTCACAAAAGCCCTCAAGTTTCCACCAGTCAAGTGCAGAGATGGACATGTATCTACACGCTTACTGACCATAGCGATAAAGTCAACTGTGTGGCTATCAGTCCTGATGGTCAAACCCTTGTCAGTGGGAGTGCTGATCAAACCATCAAAATTTGGAGTTTGACAACAGGAAAACATATCCATACTTTTGAGGGACATGCAGATACAGTCAACTGTGTAGCTATCAGTCCTGATGGTCAAACCCTAGCTAGTGGTAGTGCTGATAAAACTATTAAGATTTGGAATTTAAATACAAAAAGACACGTCCGCAACCTTGGTGGTTGGTTCTCTCCACACTTAGATTCGATATGTTCTCTGGCTATTACTCCAGATGGTCAGACTTTGATCAGTGGCAGTCAAGACCATACAATTAAGCTGTGGAATCTGGCGACGGGAAAACAAACAAATCACCTCACACAAAATTCATGGGGAGTTTATTCCCTAGCGATTACCTCAGATGGTCAGGCGATCGCTAGCGACACTTTCGAGCATACGATCAAGTTATGTAGTTTAGCCAGCGAGCAGATTTGGCAAGATTTTACTGGACATACAGATTGGATTTGGGCGATCGCTATCAGTCCCAATGGTAAAATTCTCGCTAGTGGGAGCCAAGATTGCACAGTCAAATTGTGGAACTTAGAAACTGGCAAGCTGCTGCACAATCTCACCGAACATCCTTCTCCAGTACATTCAGTTAGTTTCAAATCTGATAGTCAAGTTCTCGCTAGCGGCAGTTATGATCAGACGATTAAGCTCTGGAATGTGGAAACTGGGAAACTGATCTGCACCTTAACAGGGCATCAAAATGGTGTAAATTCCGTTTCTTGGAGTCCAGATGGACAGATTCTCGTTAGCGGTAGTGATGACAAAACCATTAACATCTGGCGAGCATAATTAAGCTCAGAGTGGCTCGCGGCTCGGCCGCACCAGACTGCTAAACTATAGACAACAGGCATGGGAAGAATCAGGATGATTAATCAAGCCTCAAAAGCGATCGCTCCACTCCTGCCAGATGACTCTATTCCTTTTCCTCCTGACGATTTATGGAGCGATGAACCGCCTTTGGAAAGTGATCTGCACCGCGACCAAATCGACCTGTTGATTCGCCTGATTCGTTGGTTGTTTCGATCTGGTAGTTCTACAGGAAGAACCGATGTCTATGTGGCTGGCAATTTGACAGTTCACTACAGCCCCAATCAAAAGAAATCGGAGTTTTTCCGAGGTCCGGATGTCTTTGTGGTGCTGGGAACCGATAATCATCCTCGTCGCAGTTGGACGGTATGGCATGAGGGCGGCAAATATCCCAATGTAATTGTGGAATTACTCTCAGACTCGACCGCAGTAGTTGATCGCGGTGAAAAAAAAGCACTGTATCAATCGGTGTGGCGTGTGCCCGAATATTTCTGGTTTGACCCAATGACTTTGGAGTTTCAAGGATTTTCCTTGCTGCAAGGTGAATATCAGCCAATTCAACCACATCCTCAAGGTTGGCTTTGGAGCCATGAATTAGGCTGCTATTTGGGAATTAGCGATCGCGTCTTGCGCCTATTCTCGAACAATGGGCAACTGCTACCCTTGCCGGAAGAAGAAGCACAGCAGCGAGCAGAACAGGCAGAACAGCGAGCAGAACAAGCAGAACAAGCTCTGCAACAAGAACGCGAACAGCGACAACAACTGCTAGCTAAATTGCAGACCCTTTCTCCAGAGCAACGGCGATCGCTGGGAATTGATTAAAATTAGCAGAAATGATTAACTGAACTGTATTGGGTGATGGAGTAACAACCGTATTAGCCTGTAGAAATAGTCTCAAGCATCTCTTCAGAGCTAAGTTTTTGCTTCAAAGCTTGAAGTCGCTGACGAGCTTGATGCAAAATTGATAATGCTGTTTGCAACGCTTCATGAGTTGCAGTAATTGTTTGCGCTTCTTGAGTGCATACTTTTTGTGCTTGCTGCATTGCTGAAAGTGAAGTTTCAATATCTTGACGATAATTAATTTCAATTTGCTGGGCAATTTTCACAGCAATATTATGATAAATTAACCGAATTTCTTGGATAATAGCTACTTTAAAATTTGGCCAAGCTATTTGGAGTTTCTGTTGGTAATTAGTACTCTGCCTCGATGAACCTAAATCTTGCATTTGCTTAATAATTAAGTCAGCAATAAACGTAGATATATCGCACTCTGATAAAATTTCAAAAATATCGCTATCTATCCAAGAATACTCATGAGCAGTTAAATTTTTAGCGTCGATATTATCTACAACTTCACTAACATTGGTTAAGATTTGAAAATCTGTAGAAATTATTTTCTGGGCTTGCTGGGAAATTTCTAAAATAGCATTTTTATGAACGTTTAAACACTTACTAATAGCTTCTCTGAGGGAGTTTGTCAAAAAGAACTGAAAATGACGTTTAATCACATCTATTGGTTCTTTCTGAATTTTAGCAATAGCTTCATTTTCTAGGCGTTCCATAAACTGATTCATCCACTCACAAGTTTGTTCACCAATTTGATTAATTTCATCTTTCATTACCTTGATATGTTGTGCAGTTTTGCTAAATAATTCTGAACTCGGATCTTCGCATTGATTAATAACTAGATTTAAACGTTCTTGATCTACTTGCATAGCATTATTTAGCAGCAACAAACTATCCTCAAACTCCTGAAATACTTGCTCTGTATGGTCACTAGCTCGGTCAAGTTGAATCAAATCGCGCTGTAGATGGATAGCTTGTTCTAAAGATGTGCGAAATTCATTAAAGGATGTTTCTAATCTTACCTTTGCATCAAGATTGGGTCTAGATAATGACTGGAGACGACAAAACTCATCAAAAGCACTGATACTAAAAAGTTGGGGATTAGGGAATAGACGACTAATCTTTTGATAATTACTATTGAATAATCTAACTGCTTCTTGTTCTGTGCGGATATTATCCATCATATTCAGCACAAAAAAGACTTTAGGAAAATCTTGGGGAATCACGGACATTTGCAGAAATGCTAGCTCATTTTCTGCAAACGGTGCTAGAGCCGACACTACAAATATGACTGCATCAGCTTGTAAAAGATAAGTGTGAACCTGGCGATCAAAACGCTTCAAAATATCCCCAGTTCCAGGAGTATCCACAAGACGTATCCCTCGCAACCATTCATGAGGGGTTTCAATTCGCAAATGACTAACTGGCTGAGGTGAATTTGCTAAAACTAGCTCAAGTTCCTCTGATTTTAACTCCTCTTTTTCTAACTGAAATTGTCCACCATCAGTCAAACAAACACTAATTTTTGCTTCTGAACCATATTGGATATGATTAATTGTGACTGTTTCTGGTGTCACATCTGTGGTGACAACAGATTCTCCTAATAAGGCGTTGATGAGTGTTGATTTTCCCCGCTTGAAGTCACCGATGATCACGAGAACAAAATCTGCATCTAAACGAGTTCGTATCTGGTTGATTTGAGTTTGTATTTGTCTGATTAATCTTTTACCTAAAGCATGTTGAAATTTTTCCAAGCGTAATTCTTCTGAGAAATTATCGAGAATTTCTAGAAACTCTTGACGTAAATAGGTAAAGTCATAACTGAAATATCTATTTGATGATTCCATAGTTAGTATCCTTTAGGCATTACACGCATAACTTGTTCGCATAAATTATCAGTTTCTTGTTTGCTGCGCGCATCTGGTGTTTTTGCTTCTGGACGCCAAGAATGGAAAATATCACAGTTAGCAAACAAGTGGAGCGCGTCAATACGTTTAGGAATCAGGGGATGAGTTTTCAAAAGTTCTATTAATCTGATGGGAGCCGATAAATTTTTACTCATTTGTTGGCGGTATGCTTCAATGTTAATATTCTGTAAGGCAGTTCCCCCACCAGTTACCAGTTTGATGAATGCTGATTCTGCTGCCTTCACATCGCCACAGCAAATTAATCCGGCGCGATCGCACGTAATTTCTGCATATCGACTCCAGCGTTTAAAAAATATTGTCAGTCCACCTTGAATAAACATTTCTAATAATCCATGAGTGGGAACTGCTTGTAAAATTTCTTCCGCTAGTTTATTCGTCATAATTTCACTCACAGTGTTATAAACACCGTGTAAGTTGTGAATATGTCCACATTCATGGCCAATGACGAATTTGAGTTCTTCTAAAGTAAAAGATTCGACTATTTCACTAGAGAGGACAATAATTGGGGCGACATCATCCATAGCAAAAGTGTAAGCATCAGCATCAGAACTATGCTGAATAAAAATCTGTGGGACACCAATACCCAACCGCTGGGCGCAATCTTCACCAAGCGCATAGATAGTAGGGTATTGCTGCGGCCCCACAGCAATACTTTCTAGCGTGTGTAATTGCTGCATAATCGGCACAGCCCAACTAACCAAAGCCTTAGCTATGGCTCTAGCTGGCCCCATTGCTATGAGTTGCTCGCGCAGTTTTTGATCTAAAGAAAAGCTATAGTCAGGAACACCACGTATGATATGACGATTTAATTGGCGATCGCGTACTTCTAAATAATGACTAAAATTCAGGTCAATAGTGGCTGTGGGATTGGTAACTGATGGATTTTGCATAGTTCATACCTGGACTATGAAATTTATAATTAGGAGATTTCCAGAAAAATTGTGCGTAGGGGCATACCGCTTTTAGCGTTCCCGCAGGGTACGGTTGTTTTCCCTCTAATTGGTCAGATTTTCTTGAGAACATGTTTGTGCGTAACTGTGAGAAATCGTCTCATCCCTCACAGTTTCAGTGATGTAAACTCTTAAACACTCATGATTTCCACAAGTTCTTTCGAGCGTCTCTGTGCGCTACCCAGAATTTTCTCTGTTTCTGCACGCATCTCATCCAATTCCTTACTTTCGGCTTCAGTGAGAGCCTCATTTCGTTGGCGTTTACGGTTCAATTCAGTGAGAGTATTTTGGGTATTATCCAGCAACGCCTCAACCTCTTCACTTAGTGTTTTTTTCAATTGGTTGAAACTTGCAGAAATTTGCTCCTCAACCTTTTGGTTGATGGGATTAGATTTCAGGTTTTTTTCAATTTCTTTCAGTATTGCTTCCTTATAATTTTCCCTAAAAGCTTCTACTTGCTCACCACCAAACACTGCTCTAGTCAGCCAACCACCTGTGAACACAGATACAACACTAGCAGCAATCACAACCGGCCAAGTAATAGGAAGTCCAATTAAACCAACTAATAAACCAGCACCAAACAATGTCCCAACGCTACCAGCTGCGCCAACTAATGCACCACCAACGCCGGCTGTCTTAAAACCTGACCAGATACCACCAAATCCTGTAAACACCGCCAAAGCTGCGGCGATCGCTTCTCCACCTGAGCTTCTTCTGCGGCTAGCATCAGCTTCAACATCCACAAATTGCATTTCGATACGACTTAAGACTGTAACTACAGAGTTAGCAAAATCTTTTAATCGGTCTATTTCTTGTGTCAATCCCTGTTGAATTTCCGTTTGCACTTTATCTGCTAGCTTTTGTCCAGCGCTTTGCAAGCTACTAGAAACTTTATCACCCAGTTTTTTAGCCAGAGTCTTCTTATTACTTACTTCTTTGGGGGTGATAGTGGTTGAATCAATAACTTGTTTTGCTGTTTGTTTTAACTCTTCTTCTAGCTTATTTAGCAGAGGTCTGACGTTGTACCTAACATTTTCAGCCGCCCGATCAATAAGCTCCATTTCCTCTTTTTTTCTCTGGCGCAACTCAGCAATTTCTTGAATAGAAGTTTCGTAGGTTTTCTCAAAATCCTCTAGCTTCATTTTCAGAGCATTCTCTTGAATATTAATTGTTGATAATATTTCTCCAGATGAAGCGATCGCCCGATTCAGAGGTACTTGCAATTCAATCGCACCCCGTTCTTTAACCAAAAACTCTTCTAAAGCTTTTTCAAATTCTACAAACCGACTTTTAGCCAGCAATTCGTCATCATGGTTATTTTTGGCTTCTAAAGCTTGATAAGCCGAAAGCCCAAAAACCTTTGGTTTTCCAATCTTTTTACGATAGACTTCATATTCTGCCGAATCTTCACCCCACTGTTGTGCTGCTCGTTCTAACACATACTCTTCTATCCGTCTTTGCACCCCAGCAACAACTTTTTCAGCATCCCCAGGTCGATTACAACGGTCAATTCCTGTAACTACAAAAATGACTCGACCTAAGTCATTAGTTAATAATTTATTCTCTAAAAAATCTCTTTCTACTTCCGATACAGGTGATTGTGCCATAATTACCAAAATAGCAGCATCAACTTTTGGTAAAACTGAAAGAGTCACACCAGTCATACTAGGGTCATCGTTTAATCCTGGAGTGTCGATGATATCGACATTGTTTTTGCAATAATTAGCCGGGTAATAAACAACAGCTTCTTTCACATTCGCCGCCGTTGCTTCAGATTCTGGTGTTAACTTCGTGACATATTCACTAAGTTTTTCAATCTCCACTTTCTCTTTACGACCATCTTTAAATTCCACTTCTACATAGGAATTCAAACTATAAGTAACCCGATTGAGAGTAGCAGAACAAGGTTCAATATCTGAGGGCAAAATTTCTTGACCTAACAAGGCATTAATAAATGTACTCTTACCACGCTTAAATTCTCCAACAACTGCAACCCAAAAAGTTTTATTCTCAATCTTTTCCAAAACATCATCAATTGATGCCAGTGATTTTTGAATATTCAATTTTTCAGAAAAAGAGCGAAGTCTTTTCAAATCAAGCACTAAGTTATTAGCTAACTTGTTGTAATCCGTGAGTGAGACAAGCGGTGGATTTTGGATATTTTCAGCTTCCATTGTCACTCCTTATCTAGGTAATGTACTTACAAAACTTTCTAGTCAAACATCAGACTTTTTAGTCTTAGATATACCTTTTGAACAAGTTTGTTGATGATCAAGATTTGTTAAAGTTAACTTAACCAATTTTTTAACTTGTACAAATGGACTTGTTGTGTTTTGCGATGAATTCTATATGCTAGTTACTTTTGCAAGCAACCCAAACACTGATACATCTTGCAATTTAAGCATTTCGGATAAAAGTGGAAATTATTGTCATGAATCCTTGATAAATTGGCGAATTTCTCAGTCTTCTAAGGCTTACTGCGTTGTTTTAATCTTTTTTCCATAGCACTCCTAAATCATGAAAGTGCTTACTACGAACTTCATGTTTACAAAAATTTATATTTTAAGATAACGGCGTGCCACATTTAATGCAAAATCTACAATTTAGTGCATTTCCATGACTACAATTTGAACAAATTTTTGTTCCTAAATCATTCTCTTGAGCTATTTGCATAGTTGCGTAAATCTGCTCAGTTACAACCCAAGCATGATGAAGGATATTTTGTGTCTCAGATTGCATTGCATTGAGTGTTTGCTGTTCAGTTTCTGCTAAGGCTTGTTGTTTTCCTTGCAATTTAGCGAGTGTATTTTGAGTTTCTTCAATCCAGGAGCTAATTTCTTGGTCTATTTTATTTTTGAGTTTTGCTACAGTTTTACAAGCAGCGTAAACATAGTCATTAACTATTTGATTTGGATTGTGCGACTGCAATTGCTTTTCAATCTCTACAAACACCTTAGATTTATAATTAGGTTTAAAATTTTTCATTTTTTGGGAATTACCAATCCCCACACCAACTGCTGCACCTATAGGTATTCCCCAAGGGCCAAATAAAGCACCAGCTACCCCACCAGCAATGGTGTATATTCCATTCGCTTCAATTTTTAATAGAAATGCTTCTAAATTGCTAGGAAATAAACCTGATAAATTACCAAGCTGTTCTTGATTAAACTCGTGCAAAGCTTGATTTAAAGAGTTATTTATTGTTCCTGAATTACCTATAACTACTACATTGCTGTCAAATTGATTTAAATGCATATCGACAGTCTGTATGATTTCTGATGTTATTTCTATTAAAGTACTTGCTTGCTGTGCTGCTGTTGATAATTCTTGATAAGTTACAGCCTGAATTTGTTGGGCAATATTTTGGCTAGCCTGTTGTAGAGCATTGTCTACTTGAGTAGCAAATTGCTTGAGCAGAGTGTTTATATCTTGAGAAGAATTTATATTTGTTGCTTCAATACTTTTTTCAGCCGCTTGTTTTAATTTATTTTCTAATTGATTGATTAGCAGGGATGCTTGGGATTTGATATTATTCTCAATTGTGTCAAAATGTGATTTTTTTTGAGATTTAACTTTTTGAAAGTTAGTAATTAAATTATGAATCTTATTATATTTATCTGTAAAATTTTCTTGTTGGAGTAAACTGTATTTTTGTTGATTGTTAATTGTGTTAATGACTTCTGTAGCGACGGCAATGACTTGATTTGCTGCTACTTGTAAAAAAATTCCTCCTCGCTCTTGGGCAACAATTTGCTGTAATGCAGATTCAAATTCTGGAAACTGACTCTGTTCAATAAGTGTCTTATTATTGTTGAGTTTGCCTGACAATGCTTGATAGGCAGAAACACCAAAAGCCTTAAAGTTTCCAATTTTTCTGAGATAGAATTTATATTCACTAGAATCTTCGGAAAATTGTTGTTTAGCCCAATCTTCAACAAAGTCTTTAATGCGCTTTTCAACTTTTTTTACTACCTTATCAGCATCTTGGGGTCGATGGAAATGATCGATACCATTTACGACAAAGATAATGCATCCAAGGCTATTTGCTAATAAATTTTGACAGATAAAGTTACCTTCAGATTCTGCAAAAGGTGCTAAAGCTGATGTAACCATAATCGCTACTTCCACCCTTTCAAGAACGGCGAGTGTCACGGCTGTCATGGTTTCATCATCGCTTAATCCAGGTGTATCGATAATTTCTACATGATCTCGGCAATATTTGACTGGATAATAAATCACTGCTTCCTTGACAGTTGCAGCTACAGCTTCGCATTCTGGCGTCAGTTTGGTGACAAAGCTGATTAATCTATTGATATCTATTTCGCGTTCTTCATCATCTTCAAAGATGATTTTAACAAAAGGTTCTGAGCCATAGGTGACTCGGTTAAGAGTAGCAGTTGTGGGTAAAACATCTGCTGGGAGAATTTCCTTACCTAGTAAAGCGTTGATGAATGTACTTTTGCCTCGTTTAAATTCTCCGACAACTGCAATGGCAAAAGAATCTGTTTCAATTCGGCTGATGACACGATCAATTAGTTGGATCTGTTTTTGCAGATGCAGTTTTTCTGAATAATTTCGTAACTGTTGTAAATTACCTACTAGTGTCAGCAAAACTTGCTTATAATCTGCGGCAACTTGCATATAGGTTTAACAGTGCTGTTATATACAAATAGTAACAGTCAAAATCCGCAGATTGTCACAAGGAATCCTATTTGATTTTTGAATACATATAGCGGTTCTCAGTCGGATGCAATACAAGGGCTGGGTTTCCCAGCCCCTACGAGTCGAAATTGACTCCTAATTCTTGGCGCAAACGATACACAATTGTGTTTGGTTCAACTTGGGAGAGAATTTCGTTGATGATGGTGTTAGCGCCAAATTGTCCCCAAGTACAGCCTTTTTCGAGATATACCTGTGCTGCTTTACCAACGGCGTAAGCACCATAACCAGCGATACCTGCTTGGGCGATCGCACTTCCGGCATAGGCGGTAATATTAGTAGGATTATCACCACTAGTTATAGCTGCAGTACTCTTACCTAAACCTAATAACAAACTACTACCTAATTCACTCAGTAATAAGCCACCAGAACTGAATAAGATTGTCTTCAAAATCTTAGTGGCTTCGTAGCTGGTGATGGGCAAACCATACAACCGTGCTAAAGTCCGAATTAAGGCTAAATCGGCGACAGTTCCCCCTAAAATATCTAAAAAGGCGATGGGATTTAGTCCGACGGCTAAAGCTTTGTACTTGGTAAATTGCCAAATAATTTCTTCAGCTTCTTGTTCACGTAAATCGAGAGTTTTTTGGGCGATCGCTGCTTCTGCATCCCGTGCTTGAACTAGTGCATTTAAAGCTAGCAGCGATCGCCCTTCACGATTGAGAATATTCAAAATCGTCTCTTTGAGCTCGTCTACTTCCGCTGGTGGTGTCTCCCATTCATAGCTGACACTACCATCTGGCCACTCTATCCGCACTTCCATTGGTGCTGGTTCGGCCGCCACCATGACAATTTCATCTGGTAATAGTGGCTTGGCTTGGATATGTCCTGCACCCAATTGTTGTAAATTTTTGTAAATAGCTGCTTTATCTGTATCTGGGTAGAGGTCGATTTTGTTGAATACTAAAATTAACGGTTTTTGTGACTGACGCAATTGCAGTAGCGCCTGATACTCTGTACGAGTAATATCACCAGACACGATAAACAAAATCAAATCAGCCTGTAGGACTACTTCCCGCGCCATCTCTGCCCGCGCTTCGCCCTCAATTTCATCTAATCCCGGCGTATCAATTAATTCTATCAGCACCTTATCCCCTGGCTGCCAGCGCACAGAGCGTGGCCATTGGGTGACACCATTTAAAGGGCCGGTTTGCAGAATTTTATCTCCCAGTAAGGCATTCAACACTGACGACTTACCGCGACTCACCAAGCCAAAAGCCGCAATTTTAATCACGTTAGAGTCTAGCTTGTTGAGTGCAGAATTTAAGGTTTCCAATTCGGGTTTCACCAAACCTGCCAATTCTGGGTTAGATGACATTTGGCCGGACTTGCGGAGATATCCATACCAAGACAACGCTTGTCGGAGACTAGCACGAGCGCTGTTTAAATGAGTTTCTTGCAAATTACGCACTGAGTTGGTTTGAGTCAAGGTGAGACGAAGAAGAGTTTACGTTTTTGTCATTGGTCATTTGTAAGGGTTTCAGGTATATTTATGCTTCTTAACATAGTTGGTTAAGTATCTGATTGCTCAAGCTTGTCTAGTCCATCCTGAATACATTGTCTGACAAATTCTGGGTAATTTTCTAGACTTTTCAGTTTGTCCATCATTGATTGAGGAAGCCTGACAGTTAACTTAGCAATTAACGGTTCCGGTCTGTTGGTAGTTAATGGCGTAAGGTTTTCTGGCTTCCCTTTAGGATTCGGCATTATTGAGAAATATAAATCAATCTTGAATGATATGTCGTCATATCATATATTTTCATTTAGTGGTTGTTTCACTCGGCAAAAGTAGGCAACCACTAAATATCCACAGTTAAAAATGGACACTACTATTCTATGTTCACGCGTTCCGAACTGGAAATTAAAACTGTCAACGAATTAGCTGACTTATGCCGACGATATGGTGTTAAATCAGTGAACAGTTATCAGTTATCAGTTATCAGGTGTATCGGCGTAGGTAAAGAAGCGCCACTAACGCCTACTTCCTTGTTTGTGGGGGATCTTTACCCAAACGATGAAACTGATAACTGTTAAAAAAAATATAAAAATTTACAATTTTCTTACAGATACCTGCCACTCTTTTGACTGTCACAGGGGATAATTCTGAACTAGGTAGTTGTGATATGCGAGTCGGAATTATCATTTCACGAATTGAATAGTTAATATAACGTCATTAAGAGAGGGACTACCATGCCAACCGATTATATTTTATTCGTTCATGGAGTTAAAACTCCTAGCCGAGAAGAGTTTCAGAAACTAGCTACTACTTTATTGAATCGTATTCAGGGTTCCATTAATGATAAGTCTAGGGTGGTGAAGCCAATTTACTCATTTTGGGGTGATCTGAATTTGGATGCCAAAGTGGAACTTAAAAAAGGATTTGAGGCTTCCCCCAAGTTTAAGGATTACTGGTTTAGAGACTTTAGGACAGGGCTGATTCTTGATTTTGTAGGGGATGCAGCCCTTTATCTGAGTCGGCATATCGGCACGCAGGTAGTACAACGGTTAAAGAATGATGCTGTTAATGTACTTAAAGGTAGTACTACAAGCGATCGCTTACATCTAATCACCCATAGTTGGGGTACTGTCATTTTATTTGATATTCTCTTTGCGCGTCGTTGGGAAGACCCAACCTTAGATCCTGATGTTCGGAAAATGGTTTCAGAGGTTCGTAGTGTTCTTTTTGGTTTAAATCCTAGTCCCACAAATGGGATTCCTCTTGCTAGCATCCACACTATGGGTTCACCACTCGCGCTTTTCAGCCTCCTCAATATCAGCGGTAATGTTAACGGAGTGAGTACCCATGACTTAACACCTCAATTAACCAGCCTCCTAGAAAATTTATATAACTTGAGGAAAAAGCCCATCCCTTGGCGTAACTTTGCTCATCCTGGTGATCCGATCGCCTATCCTTTGGAGGGTGTGCTACCAATGATCTTGGATGGTAGCCAGCGTTATGTGGAAACTCAAGATGTGATTACAGATCGTGGCAACATCTTTAATCTTCCTTTCAGCCAACAATTGATTCCTCTATTTTGGGGTGGTGACGCGCATGGTAGCTATTGGGATAATCAATTAGTTGCGAAGAATATTAGTGAAGTAATTCGCTCAACGATTTAGGAACCCTGGGCGGGGAAACCCCGCCCCTACTCCAAAAAATAAATTATCCCTATTTCTGGACTCAACACGACTGTTCCTGTCCCCTGCTTCAAAAGCGATGGGACATTTATTTAATTGCAAGTCCCTTATTCTGCCATCCATGCAATATGGGCATGGTAAATAATCCCCATGCCAAACCTGTAATTAAGCCAAAAGGCGTGACGAGATAATTATTAAAATCCCATAAACCAAAAATTTGTGCAGCCAATTCTAATGGATAAGCCATCATCAAAACGCTAGAGAGCGCTGCACCACTCCAGCCATACTGACTTAACCAGTAAAAACCTTTGCCACCAGTTGCACTATACAACAGGCGAGTCAACAACAAACCCGTGACAGTGCCGTAGCAGCGCATACACACTGCCATGATAAATGGGGATGCTAATTCTAACCCCATTTCCGGTTGCGGACAAACATGATTACCCATGAAATAAATAATGTCCGCAATCCCCGGCAACAAAAACACCCCAGATGCAGCCAAAAAAGGAGCGACTGGCGGGCCAAAAACCATACCCACCAGCATAAAATCAGCGATCGCACTGACCCAATTAATCTGCAACTCTCTACCGAAAGCTACTCTCATCACTCTCTTTTGCGTGATAACTTCCCTAACCTATCACCGCCCGATAGGGACTTGTCAACTTATCCAGTTGCTGAGTCAACAAACTGAGAAATAATCCCACATCTGTCACTACACCCACCGATTCGATGGAACCGCGATCGCTTAATTTAGTCACCACGGCTGGATTAATATCCACACATACCATTTTCACACCAGCGGGGGTCATATTCCCCACCCCAATTGAGTGCAGCATGGATGAGAGCATCAAAATCATTTCTGCACCTTCTAGGAGTTGAGCATATTCCTGCTGTGCCTTAATCAAATCCATTTGGGTATCGGGTAAAGGCCCATCATCCCGAATGGAACCAGCCAGCACAAAAGGCACTTGATTGTGGATACACTCATACATCACGCCGCTTTTAATGATCCCGGCTTCCACGGCTTTAGCAATGCTGCCATAACGGCGGATGATATTAATCACCTTCAAGTGATGACGGTGTCCACCACGGACGGCTACACCCCGCTTCATGTCTACACCGAGGGAAGTGCCCATCATATTTTGCTCGATGTCGTGGACAGCGATCGCATTGCCGCCTAATAGCGCTTGCACATATCCTTCTCGAATCAGGCGCGATAGATGTTCGCCACCGCCAGTGTGAATTACCACGGGTCCTGCTGTGACAGCTACTTTACCACCGGCATCCCGAATTTTACGTAATTCCCAAGCTACTTGCTCAACGACTAATTCCACACGGCGCTCGCTGGAAACCCCCGCTGACATAAAGCTGAATTCTTGGGAGTTGCGTTGTTCGCGGGATTCTGGTTTGCGGATGGTGCGGATACCTAGGACATCGACAATTACCTGTTCACCAACTTCTAGGTCACGTAATATTTTACACTTAGCTACAGAACCATCAGCAGTTTGAGTAATCGCGATCGCCCCATCCATCCTTTGATTTTGTACCTTCACCCACTGACCATTAATCCGGACTTCTGTGGGATAAATTGTACTGACGTAGAAATCATCAGGAGCCACACCATTTTGAATCACAGGCTCCAGTATGGCATCCCGTTCATCTTGGGGTAAGTTGACCGCACCCAAATCAATCAATTGAGATAAAATTTCTTCCATCACCTCGTGGGATGGCGCTGACACCTTCACCTCGGCGGCGGAGGTACTTTGTCGCTGTTCTCCCAAGTTGAAATTCAGGACTTGGAAACTGCCCCCAGTGTCTACAATTAAATCTAGGGCGCGGTTAATCAAGCCAGAATCAAGCAGGTGTCCTTCCAAGCGAATGATGCGACTTTCCACAGAGACATTAGCATGGACTTCGTCTCTAACTGGTTCCGTCACCCGTAAAGTCAGACATTTGGCTGCACCACCAGCCTTGAGAAATTCAGTCAGCGGTGTTTCAATAATTTGGAAACCTGCATCTGTGAGGCGAGATTTTAAAGCTTCACTCGCCTTGTTCATGATGACGATGCTTTCCACATTGACCGCATTACAGGCAAAGTTTACCGCATCGGCTTCAGCGATCGCAATCCGTTTTTCTGGTGCGACGCGCATCTCAATTATGCGGTTAGAATAAGCATCAAAAGCGCCTGGATAATACAGCAAATAGCCGTTTGCTAAAGGGCAAAAGCAAGTATCCAAGTGATAGAAGCGCTCATCAGTCAGTCGCAGGGATATGACTTCAATATCTAGCCATTTTGCCAGGTAAGGATGGGAATCTAATTCCGAACGGAAGCCGTATCCTGTCCATAGCCAGCGTCCTTCCCGATCTAGCAGTGCGTCCCCTGCTCCCTCAAAAGGTAAGTCTTTTGGCAATACATGGACAGTGTAACCATTTTGCTCAAACCATTGTTGGAAGTGTGGCTCTTCTCCCTGGCGTTCTTTGTGCAAAAAGCGACTGAGTACAACATTATCCCCCAGTACCAAGCCAGCGTTGGCGGTAAACACCATATCAGGCCAACCTTTCTGGGGTGGTACTAAATCTACAATCGCGTGTTCTTTGAGGACATGGTGTAGCTTTTGCCACTGTTCGACCGCGCGATCGCGTGATGACTTGTGAATGTTCCCTTCCATCCAGGGATTGATCACATAGTCCACATCATAATGGTCTGGAGCACACATCAAAAAGCGAATCCGGGAAGCCATAAAAATTATATGCTACAAGCCTAGTTAAGTACAGCGTTTTTACTGTATCAGTATGTCAAATTCGTTACAAAACGTCTGCATTCTGGTAGTTAAAAGCGGTACGAAAGTTTCCCTCTCATTCTATTACCTGTCAGAATAGTAAAATTCAGGAGGCTCGAAGTTAAGAGTTAATTGTTCACGTGCAAGTTCATGTTATCCTATCACCCTCTGGTTGCGAAAATTCAGATGGAGAATCTAACAATATCAGTTGAGGATAATCCTGATCCAAAAGAGATTCGTGCTGTTATTAGCCAGATCCTCGAATACAACAATAATCATCAAAAACAAGAGGATGTCGCCTATCCTTTAGTGATTTTAATTAGAAACACTAAGGGCGAAATTTTTGGGGGTCTAGTTGGTGAAACACATTGGGGATGGTTGTTCGTCTCCCATCTTTGGGTTGCAGAAGCGTTGCGAGGTCAGAGGTATGGAACACAACTCATGCTGAAAGCCGAACATGAAGCCAAACAACGCGGCTGTAGTCATGTCTATCTAGATACGTTTAGCTTTCAAGCTTTGGGTTTCTACGAAAGTCTTGGCTACCAAAAATTTGGCATCCTGAAAGACTACCCGCCAGGACATCAACGATACTTTTTACAGAAAGAAATTTAATATTTGTAACAGCTAGTTTGTAGATAATATAGATAATTTAGGAGTCGGTCAAAGAATGGTGCGTGACGCTATAAGTCCTGAGTTTACGTGCATAATTTTGTCCTAGCGTCACACACGCTACAAATAATCATGTGCCAGTTGCTTAAGTCCTGGAACTGTTAACAAGGTCTGCAGTCTTTGATGGACTTCCATATCTAGAAGTCAGCTTGGCAGTAAAACTTTCAATATAGTTTTTGTGATTGTATTGCTTCTGCACTAATTCATAGCCTCTTTGGGCTATAGCCTCAGCCTTTTCAGGATCATTCAAGAGGCTGATAATTGCTTGCTTCATCCCCACAGCGTCACCAAAATCTACGCCAATAGCACAGCCTGCGTTCACGAGATCCTGGATAATTCCTGGCGATTGAGTCACAACCACAGGACGCCGACACGCCATAGCTTCAAACAAAGTGGATTGACCAGCTTGGTAATTATTCGGAAATAAGCTGACGGCGACTACATCAGAATCTCGATAAAGTTGCTTTAAATCACTCCAGTCATAATATCGATGCGACATATTACTGGGAATAACTTTGGGGAACGATTTTGATAAAGCCTTGATGTCAGGGGAGAAAGCACAAATATTCACATCCACATCTAGGTCTTTTGTGGCTGCTGCAAGGGTTACATAGTCTCGTTTTTCTAAGCCTCCACTACCAATAATTGGCCGCCGTTTGTGGGGAGAAGCCGACCCTGGTGTGAAGAAAGATATATCTGTCGGTTGTTCAGTGAATAGACAAATACGGTCTTCTGGTAAGGAAAAATAGCGGCGGAGAAAATCAGCTTGAGACGGACTCGCGGTCATAAAGAAGTCAATTTTGTCTCTTAAGCGAAATAACTTCAATGCTAGATAAACTCTTAGTCGCTCGATATTCTGGTTGAAGATCACAATTTTTGGTCGCTTGGCCAATTTACTACAAATTTTAGCGATCGCTATCCCAATATCTTCCCCAGCACAAAATACCACATCGTCCTCTCCTAGTTGAGTAGACAATTTACGTGCTAAAGCCCATTGTTCCGGATTACCCATAATCCGCGCATTCATTTTATCTGAAGGCAATATAGATTCACCTCCAGGTACATAAATTTTCGCCCCTAAAAGCTGACCAATATTCCACATGACATGGCCAGGGCGTTTACCTGCTTGTGCCTCTTGATCGATATCTTCTAGGTTAAACTTGCGGCTGAGGGCTATGTGGTATTGCATAGTTATTATGTGTTTTTTATTTGGTGTTCACTAACAAGATTTATGTCTCTAGTATCTTAAATTTTCTTTGTCTAAAATAATACTTTTATAGTTTGAACTTTTGATAAAGCTAATATAAAGTTCCTTGGAAACAAGGATTATAGATTTTTTAGTGGTCATAAAAAATATGATGCTGAGTAAGAAATTATATTTAAATTGTTGACAAAAAATACGTATTTCTGAATTATGACCTGATAAATTATTTGTCTTATGAGTATTATTGAGTACAGTTAAATTTTTAAAGTTAATTATAGTGGTAGAGAAAAAGAAATAAAACATCGTAAGGGCATAACATTGTTATGCCCTTAACTGTGTAATCTATTTATTGGAAAAACGCTGTATAGCCGTTCCCATTCAGATGCGGTACAACATTATATCGCAAGCTGTAGGGCCACGGCACTGCCCATATGTGTCGGCTTAAGCTCAAACGTTTACCCGACATACGTTTTACCCCACCCCCAACCCCTCCCCTTGGCAAGGGGAGGGGAGGTTTTGCGTCAGCAAAGCCGGGGTGGGGTAACGCGGATCGTGATGGTAAATGAGCGATCTCATCTGGGCAAAGGTTTCACGTTAAGTTGACACTAATGGGCACTGCCGTGCCCTTACGGGTGTATCTCACGTAACCGAGAATTGCTGTATTAAAAAGTAAGATTTACAGGTAGTCCAAAACCCAAGAAGTTGCGTATTACGAGCAGGACAGTTAATACTCCCAAAAAAAAGATAGTTGCTTGAATGTCTTGAACTATAAACAAAACCTTTTCACGCCAAAGTCCATAAAGATTTACTAAGTATAGAGGTAAGTCACTGAAGCCAATTACAATAATTGCTCCCAAAGTGCCGTGAAAATAAAATGCCAGATTTATTCCCACAGCAACCATGATAAATTGAGCGAAATTACTCTGAGCTGAGTATAAAGGTTTGCCAATCGCTAGCAAGACAGGACTACTAGTATGGAATAGAACTGAAAACCAAACGCCGCAACACAGAATTGGCATCATCCAGGTTGCTTCCCGATATCTATTGTCATACAGTATGCCGATGACTAGATCGCCAACACTCGTAAGCATGGCTAAACCCAAAGCAAAACCAATTAGTATCAGGCGACGTTGGGGAATAATCTTCGCTCTGAGATTTTCCCGCGAAAGGTCAACCCGATTAGCGATTGTGGGAAAAATGACTTTTGTGCTTAGGCTTTTAATAACTTCTCGGGGTATACCAGCTAAGGTATAGGCGACTGTATAGACTCCTAACATCTGAAAGGATAGTAACTTAGCTAGAATCAGGCGGTCAGCTTGTTCAGCAATAAACATCACTGCTGACGCTACAAACATCCATTTGCCAAATGACACGATTTGTGTAACAGCGTCCTTGTCCCAAGCGAAGTGATTTTTCTTATATCCTGGTATCAGCCAATAGCTAGCGATCATTTTTACTACTGATGCTATGAGTCCTGAGATAGCTAGGGTAAAGACACTAGGATAAATCCAAGATAAGCAAATTAATGTAGATAGACTAAATGCTTGCAATATTAACTCAAATACTGTGTACCTACCCATCTCTAGATTACGGTGTACAGTATAGAGCGTCGTGGAGTTGAATCCATCGATCACTGAATTCATGCCAACAATGGGAATTAACCACAGAAGCCGTGTATCTCCGTAGAAGTTGGCAACGGGTACAGTCACCACCAGACAAAAAAACCAGATGATAAACCCACGAATTATTTGGAGCGTCCAAGCTGTATTGAGAAAGTCTGTGTCATCGCCGCGTTTATTACTGACCACACTTTGGCCGATACCTAAGTCTGAGAATAACTCAAGACCTACTCTGAGGGTAGTTACCAAAGCCATAAGTCCAAAAAACTCTGGTACAAGCAGACGAGTCAAAATTAGATTGCTAGCAAATCGTAGTATTTGACTAGTTCCGTATCCAAAGATTGTCCAGATTGCACTACGAACGGCAAGCTTTTTTAAAGGTGTCATGCTTACTTAAATAGAGGATGAGTGAAACCTGTTAGGTGTTCAACTGAATTTTGTGACCACAGTGGATGTACTTAAATAAGAATGCGTATTTCTTGAAACTATAATGTGTTATGTTTTACGCAAAGAATAGCCGAAACCCTGATTTTTAGGTAGGGGAAATTCATGAATTGCCCCTGCAGTGTGTACTTTGGCGTAAGTCTTATGTGTTTTTTGCTTTCAGCTAAAATTTAGATTTGGGTCTTGATTATACTTAATTCTTAGTGTCAGCTTGTCCGTGTAAGTGCGTTAACCAAAAATACATTGTACGGGCACGGCACTAGTAAGATTATCGGCTTGCCGAAAAGATTTAGGATGTTCCCTACAAGAGCAACTGAACGAGATTGTCTTTTATGGGTGCTTCATTTGATTGCATTAATGCATCATTTTAGCCTAGACACACCAGTAGGGTGCGTTAGGACGGAGTCCGTAACGTACCAAAATCTTAGGACGGTGCTGTACTCACCGTGCTAACACAACGCCAGTTGCTACAACTTTGGAAACCAAAGCAACGCACTGGCTCCCCTACGTATATTTCAAAAATCAAATACTAGTCCTATAAAACACAAACACTTAAATAAGATATTACAAGATGAGTATCAAATAAAAAAGCAACATCTGTAATCTTAAGGTAAGGATTTGCCGATTTTTTAAATTTAGTGTAAAGATTTAGTCTCTGGTATTAATGAAATAACAAAGCTGCAAATTTAAACTACTAGGGAAGTAAGTCTGCTAGGTAGAATGAGACATGAATTTTGTCGTCTAGACCGGCTTCTAGTAGAAATGCTGAAATCAGAATAGAATGTGTTAAAAATACACATGGTAATATTTTTGATAGATTCGGATCTAGATGTAGTTAAACATTTAGTGTCATAGTCTCAAAAATCATGAGTGACCTGCCTGTTGAGTACAGGCATAAACAAGGTCGGAATACTTATATTCGCTGATTGAATTCATCAAGGGTGCAAATACTTGTGGTCATGGTTACGGAGCTTTCAGGGCGATCGCTCTGAAATTAGCTCTGTCTAGGCATCAAGGATATTGCTAGAGAAAATTACTGATGAACTCGACAAAATTAATACCAACTTCTGTTGCCAAGTCTAAAGTCCATTTCCAATTTATCGACGCACTACGAGGCATCGCTTGCCTTTGGGTAGTGTTTTTTCATGCCAATTCCGATGGGCGTCTGACTCAATTAACCAGCAGCCTACCTGCGTGGGTTGTAACTATAGTGTTCAATTGGGGTGGGCTGGGAGTCAGCATTTTCTTTGTACTCAGTGGCTTTGTGATTGCTTACTCCCTACGTGAAGCAAAGATTGATTTAGCTTATTGGAGAAGTTTCAATCTGCGCCGTTTTACTCGGCTCAGTCCGCCCTATTACGCATCAATTTTAGTAGTTCTAGCTTTTGGATTTCTGGCATCCTATGCCAAGGGTGAGGCGTTCGCACCTATGCATCAACCTTTATCGTTCGAGCGATTGTTAGCACATTTATTCTATTTACAAGACATTTTGAGACTCACGCATATTAACGACGTTTACTGGACTTTATGTCTAGAAATACAGTTCTATGTAGTTTTTTGCACATTGTTAGCATTAGCACAGTGGCTAGATTCAAAGTGGAATTTGCGCTTTAGTCGAGCAATTGTGTTTGTCCCTGCGGCTTTATTGGCGGCGCTGTTTCCTCTCGGTGTATTTGCTGACAATGGCAGACCATTTATATTTTTGCCTTTGTGGTATGGCTTTTTACTGGGAGTATTTGCTTATTGGTCATGGCGTAAGGATTTGCAGCCTAAATTCTTTTACCTTTATTCAGCAGTATTGCTGACTGGTGGGGTAATTCAATCATCGAAATTTTTGATCGCCTGTGTGATTTGTGCGATCGCTATCCTAGAAGTTGCACGAGCTAATCGGATGATGTGGCTAAGTTGGTCGTGGCTGCAATTTCTCGGTAAAATTTCCTACAGTCTGTATTTAATCCACGTTCCCATCATGGGGGCGGTATTTTTCCTGGTGTCTAAGCGGTTTCCCGGTAAGATTGAAGGCGAAATCTTCTACTTGCTGCTGGGAACTCTGATCTGTATTGCCTCTTCTGCCATTATGTGGCAATTAGTCGAAAAACCATCCATCAAGTTGAGCCAAAAGGTCAAGCTTGTCAAGAATAAAGAGGCGATTTCTGTATGAAGTTATTAGTGACAGGGGCATCTGGCTTCTTAGGGCAATATGTCGTAGCTGAAGCACTGCGGCGTGGACATCAGGTAAGAGCAGTGGTGAGAAAGCAAACACAACTACCTTGGCTGAGTCATCCCAGTGTGGAATTAATCCGCTGGGATTTGCAACAACACCCTACTCCAGTGGATGCTTTACACGGTGTGGATGCAGTGATTCACTTAGCAGCAGCAAAACAGGGTGACTTTGATACACAATATGGCAGTACTGTTGTCGCTACAGAGAAGTTAATTGGGGCAATGGTGGCAGCTAAGGTTCTACGGTTAGTAGCAATTAGTAGCTTTTCCGTGTTTGATTACCTGAGCGTTCCTGTGGGAGAAACGATCAATGAAGATTCACCCTTAGAGCGCGAACCCAAGCAGAGGGATGTTTACGCTCAAACAAAGTTGCTGCAAGAAAATATCATCCGTGATTTTCAACAGAAATCTGGCGGACAGGTGACAATTCTGCGTCCAGGAATGGTGTATGGACGGGATTATCTGTGGAATGCATGTTTGGGTGTCAAAGTCAGCGATCGCCTCTGGATTCGCATTGGTGGTCAAGCTCAAATGCCCTTGACTTATGTAGAAAACTGTGCAGATGCCATTGTCGCCGCAGCGGAAAGCCCAGCGGCTATTGGGCAAACACTGAATATTGTTGATGATGATTTGCCTACCCAGAATGTGTATGCTGACAAACTAAAAAATTTGCTTTCCCCATCGCCCTACACAATTCCCATCAGTTGGATGGTGTCAAATCTAGTGGCTCAGACATTCTGGTTGGGCAATAAGTTACTGTTGGCAGGTAAAATTAAGCTACCCGGTATTCTTGTCCCAGCCAGATTACACGCTCGCTTCAAACCCCTAAGCTATAGCAATATTCGCGCCCAGCAGGTGCTAACCTGGCAGCCAAAATATAGCCTTGATGCTGCTTTAGCTCGTAGTTGTAGCGATCAAGAATTGTTAAATGTGCCACCTCAGACCAGCCAAACATCATCTATATCCTCTCAATAAGTACTATTAAGACTAAAGTTTATGCGTATAGCCTATTTAACTGGGGAATACCCGAGGGCGACAGATACTTTTATCCAACGGGAAGTAGCTACCCTACGTGAACATGGTGTGGAAGTACACACATTTTCCGTGCGGCGGACAGGGACGGAACACATAGTAGGGCCAGAACAACAGCAGGAACGCGATCGCACTTTTTATCTTCTCCCGCCAAATCCCATTAATTTATTATTGGCGCATCTAGGGCTGTTGTTGAGTTCCCCCGGCAGATATTTGCAAGCAATCAAGCTAGCATGGTCAACTAGACAACCAGGGTTAAAAGGTGGAATTTATCAATTATTCTACTTTTTGGAAGCAGGCATCCTCGCCGGGCAAATTCGACAAAGACAGATTTCACACCTCCACAACCACTTTCCCGACTCTAGCGGTAGTGTGGCCATGCTGGCTGCTGAATTAGGCGGCTTTACTTTTAGCTTTACGATGCATGGCCCTTACATATTTTTTGAGCCGTATCGTTGGCGTCTGGACGAAAAAATCAAGCGCGCATTATTTGTCGCTTGCATCAGCTACTATTGCCGTAGTCAAGGCATGGTCTTTGCCCCAACAGACAAGTGGAATCGGATGCACGTGATCCATTGTGGGATCGACCCAGCTTTATTTGCACCTGTTGACCATCAAGAGTCTGGTAAACGGTTGCTGTTTGTGGGACGACTTGCAGCCGCCAAAGGATTACCCATCCTTTTAGAAAGCTTAGTGAGTTTAAAGCGATCGCATCCAGAAATTTTGCTAACAGTTGTCGGTGACGGACCTGATCGTGTGGAGTTAGAACAAACAACTGCCAAGTTGGGATTGAGTGCAAATGTCAATTTCGTAGGCTATAAGTCCCAAGCGGAAGTCAGGAGATATCTTGAGCAAACTGATGTATTTGTTATGTCCAGCTTTGCCGAAGGAATACCAGTAGTCTTAATGGAAGCGATGGCTGCAGGCTTGCCTGTAGCTGCCACACAGATTGCAGGCATTAGTGAGCTAGTAGAAAATAGTGTCAACGGCTACCTCGTCCCCCCAGGCGATGCAGTTACCCTCGCTAACCGCGTAGCTCAATTATTGGCAGATCATCAATTGCGGAATAAATTTGGTAAAGCAGGTAGAGCCAAGGTGGAGCAAGACTTTAATATTTATCAGGAAGTAGCATGGCTGCATCAAGTAATGAGTGCAGCACTGCAAAGCAAGGTTGAATCTATTCGTCCTGATTTGCAACAACCAACAGTGACAACCAAACAAAAAACAGCAACAACTCATTTCTGATATAGGACTCCTATTTGATTTCTGAAATATACGTAGGGGCAGCCCTGCGTTGGGCGGGTTTCCCGACTTGAGGCGACTGGCGTCAAGTGGCGTTGAGCAATGCCCACCAAAACCCGGATCTGGTGGGCATTGCCCACCCTACAGATACTTATTACCTATTGCCTATTGCCTATTGCCTGATCCCAACGACAATTATTGACGCCGAGTTACTTACCTTAATTGCGGTTTTGCACTTCTAAATTCTGTATTCTTCTGCAAATTCTCTAAAATCTTAACTAGAATTGATTAAAAAAATGGAAAAATTGCTTGCTCCTTTGCCATTTCCTGTCACCTTCTTTTGTCATGATCCAAAGCGTTGGCCGGAGTTATTCTCAGGTAATGAAGAAATAATTCCCGATCCAGATACTATTCACAGACGAATTACTCATAATGAAGACTGCTGGATTATCCTGACCTACCTGCAATTAAAACAACGAGGTCTGAATGTACATTTATCTGATCGCTTTATACCTCAGACAATTTGTGTTGCAAGTACTTTAGATTTTGGCGCTCGATATAAAACTTTCTCTTCATTTATTGTCGGTTGTCGTGGTGATGGATTTAAGCCTGCTTTGTCTGACTTCACTATTGTGCAAAATAAAGCGCAGATTGAGTCAGAAACTGAAGTGTTGATACCTCTGTGGCCTCAACCTGGCCTCATCCCCCGCTCTCCCAAGCGAGGTAATGACATCAAAAACGTTGTATTTAAGGGATGGGGAAACAACTTATATGAGTCATTCCGTTCTCCCGAGTTCTGTCAAGCACTAGAGGAAATTGGTGTACAACTTGTAGTTAGTAGTCCACTAACAAACGAAACCGTCGAGTGGCACGATTATAGTGACGCTGATTTAGTTTTAGCAGTGCGTGACCTGACTGAACAGGATGCGCTCGTCAAACCAGCCAGTAAACTGATCAATGCTTGGTTAGCAGGTGTACCCGCATTACTTGGTCCTGAACCTGCATTTCGTGATCTGCGGCGATCGCCACTAGACTATATTGAAGTGAAAACACCAGAAGAAGTGCTAGATGCGATTCGTCGGCTTCAGCAAGATCCTCATCTCTATCAACAGATGGTTGAGAACGGACTAAAACGCGCTGAAGAATTTACCATAGACTGTATTGCACAACAATGGCGAGATGTTTTAGCTGGACCTGTAGCACAGAGATATACTCGTTGGCGTCAGCGGACATCAATAAGTCGGATAGGAGAGTTTGCACTCAGATTATTCCAGCAGAAAATAGCTATTAGTAAAGCTGACTATCATCGTCACCACGGATATCGTATTATCTCAGGCAAAGTGACATAAGTGGCGACTTAAATCTCAGACGAATTATGAAACTCAGTTTATGTATGATTGTAAAAAATGAAGCAGCAACGTTGCCTAAGTGCCTAAATAGCGTCAAAAATTTCGTAGATGAAATGATAGTGTTAGATACAGGTTCGAGCGATCGCACTCCAGAAATCGCTACAGCCTACGGTGCAACAGTACATCACTTTCAATGGTGTAATGACTTTAGTGCTGCCCGTAATGCAGCGCTCAAACATGTCACAGGGGACTGGATTTTGGTATTGGATGCTGATGAGACGCTGACACCAGAGATTGTGCCACAGATTCACTCCACAATCGAAAGCGAAGAATATCTGCTAATCAATCTAGTCCGCCATGAAGTGGGTGCAGAACAATCTCCTTATTCTCTGGTTTCTCGACTATTTCGCAATCATCCAGATATTCACTTTTCCCGTCCTTACCATGCTTTAGTCGATGACAGCGTCTCGGAAATTTTAACAACAGAATCCCATTGGCAGATAGGTTATTTACAAGGGGTAGCTATTCTGCATAAGGGGTATCAAAAAGCAGCGATCGCCCAAGGTAATAAGTATGCCAAAGCACGAGCAGCAATGGAACAATTTCTGGCTACTCATCCTGATGACCCTTATGTTTGCAGCAAATTAGGGGCATTATATGTGGAAACTGGCAAGATTGACCAAGGTCTGGAGTTGCTGACAAGAGGAGTCGCAGCTGGTACAGAAAATTACGAGATTTTGTATGAACTCTATTACCATTTAGGCATTGCTCATAGTCGGTTACAAAATTCTCTACAAGCTATTTCCCACTATCAAGCGGCAATCAAGTTGCCCATTTATCCTATTCTGAAGTTGGGGGCATATAACAATTTAGGCAACTTATTCAAAGCCGCTGGAGATTTGCAAGGTGCAAAAATCGCTTACGAAACAACTTTGAAAATTGACCCCAATTTTGCTACTGGACATTATAACCTGGGGATGATACGCAAAGCTTTGGGTTTATTCACGGATGCGATCGCCTCTTATCAAAAAGCCATCAAGTTAAAACCCAACTATGCAGACGCTTATCAAAATTTGGGGGTAGTGCAGCTCAAAGTTGGGAATGTCCAAGCTAGTGTTATCGCTTTCAAAAATGCGATCGCCCTTCATGCAGAAAATAACCCCGAAGAAGCACAGCGACTACGCCAGGGGTTGCGAGAGATGGGGTTGATTTAGGAACAGTTATCAGTTATCAGTTATCAGTTATCAGTTATCAAATTTACTCAGGAATTACGCAACTGGCACATGAAATTCACTTGGCTTAAGAGGGGACACCTCGACTACGCTCAGTGCAGACGCTCGTGCCTCGCTAACACTGCGCTATCGCTGGGGACGGAAAAATCAAATGAAACAACATGACACTCACGTAAGTCCTATAACTGTTTACTGATAACTGTTTACTGATAACTGACTAAAGACGCGATCGCACAAACTTATCCAATCGCTCAATTCCCTTTTCAATTGTTGCCAAATCGGTGGCGTAGGAAAGGCGGATATTGTCATCAGCACCAAAGGCGATTCCGGGAATGACAGCGACTTGATGTTTTTCTAACAAAGCGTCACAAAATTCTAGGGATTTCAGTCCGGTTTTGCTGATGTCAGGGAACAGATAAAAAGCACCATCAGGTTTAACAGTACTCAATCCGGGGATGGCGTTAAGTCCGTCTAGCATTACCTGTCGCCGTTTAGCAAAAGCTTGGCGCATTTCTTCGACGCAGTCTTGAGAACTTTGTAGCGCGGCGATCGCACCATATTGGGCAAAGGTACAAACGTTAGATGTACTATGCCCTTGGATGGTACTTGCGGCTTTAATAATTTCTACTGGCCCCGCTAAATAACCCAATCGCCACCCTGTCATCGAGTAAGCTTTAGCAAACCCGTTACTAATCAAGGTGCGATTAAAAATTTCCTTCCCCAGGGAACCAATGCTGACATGTTTTGCACCGTCATAGAGAATCTTTTCGTAAATCTCATCAGAGACAACTAAGATGTCTGCATCAACAACTACCTCCGCCAGGGCTTTAATTTCCTCTGGCGTGTACACCATCCCAGTGGGATTTGATGGAGAATTGAGGATAAATAGCTTTGTTTTCGGCGTAATCGCTTTACGCAATTGTTCAGGAGTAATTTTATAACCAGTTGCGGCATCAGTGCGAACAATCACTGACACCCCACCAACCAGAGTTACCATTTCGGGATAACTCAGCCAATAAGGGGACGGGATGATTACCTCATCACCTGGATCAATCAGGGCGACTATCAAGTTATATAGAGAATGCTTACCACCATTGGTAACAATGACATTCTCAGACTGATAATCTAGACCATTATCGGTTTTCAGCTTGTGGGCGATCGCTTCCCTTAACTTTGGTTCTCCTGCGGCTGCACCATATTTGGTTTTGCCTTCATCCAAAGCTTTTACTGCTGCTGCTTTGATATGCGCTGGAGTGTCAAAATCCGGTTCTCCAGCGCTAAAACTACATACATCTATACCCTCTGCCTTCATAGCCTTAGCTTTAGCTGCGATCGCTAAGGTTAAAGAAGGCGTTACTTGACTCACTCTTGCTGCCAGCTTCATGCTTACTTTCTTTGGCAAATCTCTAACCTATTATAAGAATATCCCAGAATCCCCATCGAAATTTGCCTTTTCCGAATTCCTTCGTTAAGTAGCCATCATCAACTGCGTACACCAGACGCATGAAAGAGAAACAACCTCTTGCATAAATGCTTAAATTGTCATGTTTCGCTCCGCTCAACATCTGGTGAGATTCTTCTCTCTACTGCGTTCCGTTCAGAATGACATTCCTGATTTTTTGACTTTTGCAAGAGGTCTAATAAGGCAAAAGTAAAAAGAAATAATACTTATACTGCAAGCTTTTGCTTGGTTTATTTACGCCAAGCTGTACTAGTATTTTTTACTATCCCCCTTGCACCCTGCACCCTGCTCCCTTGCTTCTTTACCACCTACAATCCATGAAAGCAAATCTCGTTCGGGTTTAGCCACGTTAAATAGATGTAATCCAAAATCTCTCGAAAGATCCTCACAAACCTTTGTACCCCTGACACTATTTCCTTTTTTATCTAAAAGTGGTGAGAATATCCCCACGCCAATTTTCTCAGGAACTACGGCAGTAATCCCACCACCCACACCACTTTTGGCAGGAATTCCCACGCGGTAGGCCCATTCCCCAGAATAGTCATACATCCCACAGGTGAGCATAACGCTAATTACATCTTGGACATAACGCTCATCAATTGCCCGTTCTTGGGTAACTGGGTTAACACCACCATTAGCGAGGGTAGCAGCCATGACTGCTAGGTTGTGAGCATTAACCAGAATGGAACATTGCTGAAAATAGAGGTCGAGGGTTTCTTCAATGCGATCGCTTACCATGCCACAGTTAAGCATTAAATAGGCGATCGCTCGGTTGCGGTTCCCGGTTGCTCTCTCTGATAAAAAAACCGGAACATTGATACTCAATTCTGTACCTGTGTAACGACGAAACATATCCAGGATACGTTTTAGACGTTCAGTGGCACTATTACCTTTAATTAAATCAGTAGTAGCGATCGCTCCGGAATTGACCATCGGGTTATACGGACGATTGGTTTTCTCGTCTAGAACAATGGAGTTAAACGCTTCCCCTGTTGGCTCTACACTCACCTTACTATTGACGTACTCCCTACCATGATCCTCCAGCGCCAAACCATAGACAAAGGCTTTAGAAATCGACTGGAGAGTAAACTGCTGCTGACAATCCCCTACCTCAAAAATTTGACCATCAACTGCAACAACAGATATCCCGAACCAAGCAGGGTTAGCTAATGCTAGTTCAGGAATATAGTTAGCAACTGCACCATCATTCAAAGATTGATAATTTGTATGCAAGTCGGTGAGATAAGAGTCAAATGGAGAGACAACAGCTGGAATTGACTGTAAATCACTGATTTCTGTCATAGGTTTTTAATGTAAATTTGATACTCAATATACGGTGATTTTTAAACCTTTAAAGTCTTCTCAGATGAGGATTTATTTACAGAGATTTTGATAAATAACGTGATATTTAGCACATATATAGGAATTAAATAACCAAGCAATTAAGCAGTATTAATTTAATAATGTATCTACTTGGAGATTTTTGTAAACAGCGATCGCCCGATTTATAGCGGTTTTCAGTAGGGGTGGGGTTTCCCCGCCCTTGATATTGATCGCCCGATTTATCACCGTAACTGGCCTGTACAATTAGAGATGGAATATTTTATAGCTACTCTGAGTTTTCCACTAGATTGTTTCTATCAAAGCTTGTGAACTTCTTTATTGGGTGTGCAGTCTGGGCATATAAAGGATGGGTAGGCGAACTTTATCCTCAAGGTACTCGCACTACTGACTTTCTTCACCTCTACAGCCGTCGCTTCACCACGGTTGAAGGGAATACCACGTTTTATGCTACACCCAACCAAGAAACCGTCAGCCGTTGGGCTAGTGAAACACCACCTGATTTTGAATTCTGCCTGAAATTACCACGAGACATCACCCACAAAGGTTTACTACAGCCTTATATCCCTGCGGCTCTCAAATTTCTTGAGGAGATGCGCCCTCTGGGTAAGCGTTTGGGTCCGATATTTGCCCAGCTACCACCGAGTTACGCACCCACGTTATTAGAAGATTTGACCACCTTTCTCGCAGCTTGGCCGCGTTCAGTTACGCCTCTAGCGCTAGAAGTTAGACATCAAGACTGGTTTAAGGAACCCCATGCTAGTAATTTGACGACGCTTTTAGAAAAGTTAGGTGTGGGCAGAGTTCTGTTAGATACGCGCCCGATCTATAGCGGAGATGATGACCCGCAATTAGACTCAGAACGGCGCAAACCCAAATTACCAGTAGAATTTAGCGTCACAGCACCTTTTAGCCTAATTAGATTTATCTCACATCCTGATTTATCTGTGAATCAGCCTTTTATGGCAGAGTGGGTGACACAGATTCAGCAGTGGTTGGAAGCAGGAGTACGGATTTATTTTTTTGTACATTGTCCCACAGAAGAACATTCTCCTATCACAGCACGCCACTTTCAACAACTATTAGAACAAAGTGGTATCGATATTCCACCTCTACCGTGGAATAACCTGGATCGTCCTCCCAATCAACTCAGTTTATGGTGAGGCTTCCCATCCAAAAATTTGTAGATTTACTCAGAAAACACATCTAGTGCTATCATAACAAGCCCTTAAAACACCAGATTTAGAATAGTCTTCATAAAGAAGAATATTCATAATTTTTTGACTTTTACAATATATCTAATACTTACTAGTTGCCAAAAGAGGGATAATAGTTATTGCGATTCTTTTATGATAACACTCGATACAGCGCACCCCTATAAAAGGGGTAATACCCCTCTTTGCAAAAATGCAAATGAGGTATGAATAACGTCCAAATATAACAACAACAAGATATTGATTGTTGGTGTGGATTTGATTGAGACGATTTTTTTGAGCAGTTACACCAAAGGAGGTTGAGATGAGTCGTCTTCTTTATGAAAAATCAGTTTCCTATAAAGGATATCTCATCATCCCATTTGTTTTTGGCAAAGCCAATAAATATGAGATTTATTCGTATAAACTCTTGTCAGAACTTGGATATAAAAGCCAATTTCACAAAGCAGAAAATCCAGCGCGGATCTATGGCAATAGCATCAGTAATATCCTGGAAATTGCCAAAGAACATATTGATAAAAATGCAGAGTTTGTCAATCAAGGGGATAATTTTAAATCCCGCTACGTTTTTCGGAATAATTTGATTATAGTTTTTCAAGAAGGTGGTAAATATTTCTACGATCATTATCCACCAGAATTGTTGAATAACATTGCCGCACCAAAATTATTCAAATCAGAATATGAGTGCCTAAACTGGATTAAACAGGGACTGGATGGGCGATATGTCCGGACATTAGGAAGATAAAGTTATCTCATTCCCCTTTCCCTCTCCTTATTTAAGAAGAGGGTGAGGTTTTTGCAGGATTTTGGCTAATGCGATCGCTTGCTGTTTACTATTTCTACAGCTTTAGCGATCGCAAGTAATCATCACCAATTACTTGCAACCTCCTACCATACGCTAACCCACGGTATCAGGATCGACACCCAAGGCACGCAAACGTTCACGCAAAGACTCATTTTCTTGTTCTACCGTGTCCGCACGTTGGCGTTCAGTTTCCGCACGTTGGCGTTCAGCTTCCGCACGTTGGCGTTCAGCTTCCGCACGTTGGCGTTCAGCTTCCGCACGCTCATCTCCAGTTAGGAGTAAATTACCTTGTTCATCCCACCACCGCAACCAAGGCACTTCTGTATTGAACATAAAATGACCTTGCCAAATCCCCAACTCCACACCCATAGGCTCAATTAAATAACGTCCTCTACTATTAGGAAGCATTTTTTCGTAATGATTAGTAATCAATTGATAGACTTCCACGGACGATTTTTTGACTTCGTAAATACCATAATAAGGTGGACGGATAATATTTTCATAAATCCAGAATTTCCCTTTGTAGGGAGTTTTATCCCGTTCTTCCTCACCATTTCCTGACACAAATTCTAAAACAATCAATGGCGCAATCAATTCTTGCCAAAAGACATAAGAACGTCGGAATTGACCATTGAGAGTTGGGGGAACATTAGGTACATAAAACCAATCTGGTGCTTCTGCACCTTTTTCTGGTGGATCTGTGAGCCGCCAGTATATGCCGGAATCTTGACCAATGCAATAATATCCATCAGGATGAATTTCTTGTAACCGTGGCAGAATGGAATCGGTCAAGAGAATACTTTGCGGATGTTCCTGAAAATTTTTCACAAAAGTACCATCAGAATCTGGTAGCTGGGTGTGATCTGGTAGAGCAAGATTGTTGGCTGCGATCACCATCGTGTTACCTCACCGAAATCATAAAGGCGCATAATATAGTTTAGCTAAATCTGCGTTAAATCAATGACAACCCTTCCACCAACCACCAGTCGAAGGGTCGAAGTGGGGTTAGAGTTTCCCTCCGCTTTCAATGAGATGCTCTTATTGTGGTCTTAGTAAATAATTATGGTAGCCAAAAATCAGGCAAGATAGATTTACCTAAATGTCGCATAGTTCGGTTAATAGTTCTCGCTACTTGTATATGTGCTTCATCTTCCTCAACAGATAAAATTTCTGCTAATTGACCTCTTCCTAAAGCAGAAACTACTAAATTAGCCGCCTCTAAACCTGTAACATAAGCCTTTTCTTGTGACCAAGAACCGTGACGATTGACTATCCAATCTCCACTCATAAATACATTCTCAAAACTTGTTTTAGCAGGCAACATATGTCGATAGCTACCAGGGGCAAAGTGTGTTACTGCCTGTGGTAAACGAATCACACTGCTATCAATAACTTTTGCTGATTGAAATGCTGGTACACAAGTTGCTAAATAACCCTGGACTATCGAGACAATTTCTACATCACTCAGATTGAGAAATTGATTGGCGTGATAAAAATCAGCCTCAATCACTGTACCTGGTTCATCTTTATATTCATCATGCAAAGCATTCAAATCAAAAAATGTCCATCCCGTTGTAGCATCAAATCCAAAGCAAGCATTAGAAGGACGAGGAATGTCAATTTTACGGTCAAACCATAGCCGCGTTGCTAAAACATCAATGGCTCCCAAATTATGCAAATTGCGGAATTCTTCACGGCTTTGTAAGCTAGGACTAGAAGAGACAATTTTTTTCATACCTGTGATACCCACGGCAAAAATTACAGCATCGGCTGCAAACACTTCATCACCGCAGACAACACCCGTCGCTCGATTATTACTATCAACAATTAGGTCAGTGACACGGCGTTTTGATAGCACTGTTGCACCAGCCTTTTCAATCTGTTCTACCCAAGGAGAAAATATCTTTTCCCCCACAGTTCCCCGACACCAAACTACATCAAAATCATGTTGGTGAGCCAGAATAAAAAAGTAGAGCATTCCTAACGTGGCGGCGGCTGAACATTGTTCTCCAGGGGCAAATAAACCCACCAATAACATGGGTTCAAAAGCATCTTTATATAGCCTTGCAGAAACAGCAAAATCTTTGAACAATTCACGGGCGGTGAGCAAGTCATAACGTCGCCAAGCTGCATCAGAATTGTCGAAATCAACGACGGCATAAAGTAAAGGTAAGGCACTAAGACGGTCAATTAATGGCAATCGCTGAAATTGAGTGTAGAGAAATGTGCCCAGAGGTGCCGGGAGTCGTGGTAAATCTTGAAATATTGGGGATTCAACTTCCAATCCTGCGGGGGAATATTGAGCAGAACGAGTCCAAGTTGTGAAAGGATTAATTTCTAATTCATTGATCAGGGAAAAAATATTTCTGTAAGGATACCAGAAGCCATGAATACCTGCTTCTACAGATTTTCCTGCGGCTGTTTTCCAGCCTGCGACTAATCCACCGGGATAGGAACCTGCTTCTAGCAGTGTCACATCATACCCTTGTTTGGCTAAGTGGTAGGTTGCTCCCAAACCAGCCCAACCAGCACCTACAACTACTACCCGTTTTTGTTGTGACTCTGCTGTCATTCCCGCCTCGCTTATTTTTATTAATTACTGCAAATTTTTTTTTGTTAATAAACTGTCTATATCACTTGAAAAATGGCAAATGTCAGGAAAAGGAGCATCATATTCAATCTGCACATTTTCTAGAGCTTCTTGATAGCAATCGGTGTAAATTTCTAGTAAATAATTCTGTAAACTAGGAGAATCTTTTAGAATATCTCTCAACTGCGATTGGGTTCTTTTGATTGTCACTTCCCAGCCACGATAAAAATCTGGCAGAGGAACATATTGAAGTTTTAAAGCATGTTCAAATAAAGTGGTGAGGCGATTTTTCAACTCTCGCTTATCTTTCTTTCCCAAGGATTCAATTTCCTCAATCAAATTATCCCAATCAACTTGATTAAATTCCTCTGCTTTTAGTTTACTGACAGTATCTACAATCCAGAGAGCAAAATCTTGCTCGTAGAGGGTTTTTACTGATATTTTGTTCATAGGATTTATCTGCTATTTATTTCAATTTTAGTAGATTGGCGTAAATAATTATCATTGGGAGCAGGCAGGAGAGAGGAGACAGAAGACTGGAGGGAAGAGGGTTTTAGACTTGTTTACTTTTACTCACATAGTTTGGTTTTATTGTACCGACTTACTTTACCTGAGTTGTGTAGGTTGGGTTGAGGAACGTAGACGCTGGATGTGGCTTAAGGCAGGGTCTACCAACATTCAGAGGCCTTGGTTTTGTTGGGTTTCACTTCGTTCCACCCAACCTACACTGATTTTTATTTTTACAGAGTCATAGAAGAGCGTTAGACTGAGAGGCTTGCGAGTTCACGTTCAACGCGACTGAGACGTTCTGAGTAACTTTTCATTACCTTAAGAGCAAATACGGGTGTTTCTTGAACAGCAAAGAGAAATGTTTCTTCATCAAGAAAAGCTAGCTTAGTATCAGTCTTAGCAACAGCTGTATAGGTTCTATTTTTTACTCCTACAAGTACACCAGCACCAAAAACTTCCCCAGTTTCGATTGCTTCTACTACTTTCCCATTGACTAATACGTCAACCTCTCCTTCCAGAATTCCATATATAAATTCGCCAGGTTCTCCTTCTGCAAAAATAACTTGACCTGCGGAAAATACTTGAGGATTTGGCTGTTTTTGAAAGATGCTGAGTGTAACTACAGGACTTAACATAAGACAAGTACCTAAATTCTTGATGTTTAGATGAGTGCTGGGAATAGGTTACAGAAAACGAGAAAAACACCTCTGTTTATGGTGGTTAACCGTCATTCTCTGGAAAATCCCTGATTTGTGTTTAAAGTCAGCTTCTACTCGTTGGGGTGTTACAGGTAACTCCAACGTTTGATAACTGGTGTGCCCAATCTGCTATGTGCAATAACTGAGTCATGGCTAGGATAAAACACCAAGGGTTAACATTTAGTTAACCCTTGGTAAAGCAAAATTATTTGGAAATAACGAGCGCGGAGGGATTTGAACCCCCGACCCACAGAACCGGAATCTGTTGCTCTATCCACTGAGCTACGCGCCCTCGTCCTGATAGATTATAGCATAAAAATGCTAAAGATAATCGGCGGGGTTGATGGGTGTGCCGTTGCGCCGGACTTCAAAGTGGAGGTGAGGCCCGGTAGATAAACCTGTGGAACCGACTGCAGCGATCGCTTGTCCTCTTTGCACTCCTTGTCCTTCGGAAACAAACAACTCGCTGGTATGTCCATATAGTGTAGTTATTCCTTGTCCGTGGTCGATAATTACAGCCTTGCCATAGCCACCATACCACCCAGCATAAATCACTGTTCCGGAATCCGCTGCTCGAATTGTACTGCCATAGCTAGCGGCAAAATCTAACCCAGCGTGAAAGCGGCGATAACCAAGAACTGGATGCATCCGCCAACCAAAGGGACTACTTGTAGGTGCATCGCTGGGAAATGCTAGCATCCCAGTTCCGAGAATCATGTTTGTCCGACTGTTGGTTTTTGCCTGTGCTGCTGCTACCTTTTGTTGAATGAGGATTTCTAAATTTTTAGAATCTCTCTCTAACTGGTTTTGCGCTGCTTCTAAGGATAGGCGATCGCTATTCAGACGGAGAATCAAATCTGACTGTGATTGCGCTTGCGCTTGATAATCAGATTTTTGTGCCAGTAATTCCTGACGAATCAAGGCAATTTCGTTTTTTTGCTGTGCGACTGCGGTTTTTTGTTTATTAATTCGCTTGGCTTGGGCGTTGAGTTTTGCCAAAATTTGCTGGTCTGTCTGATAAACTAACCTCAGCTGATGACGACGGCTGATAAAGTCGCTGATGTCTTGGCTTTGCAGCAAAACACCCCATCCTTGCGAAGCAGGCGATCGCTGCAAAAACCGCAACCTAGCCACAGTTGCTACTTGGCGTTGTTCATAAACACTTTCCGCCTGCGCTAAATTAACCTCTAACTGCTGGAGACGTTTAGTAGCCAGTCGTAATCGCAACTCGCTATCTTGAATTTGACTGTTAGTGGTTGTGATATTTTGTTTTAAACCAGTCAGGCGATTTTGAGCTGCATGATGCAGATTAGTTAGGCGATCGCGTTCCTTCACCACATCCTGACGCTGCTGTTTAACTTGTTGCTGCTGCTGTCGCAGACTATCAATTGATGCTGCATGTGCTGGTAGCCAGACCAGAATACAGCAAAGTATCAACAAACATAACCAAAATTTCCAGTGTTGCAGAAATAGCGCTTTCATGCTGTTATATTCAGCCAAGAGATTGCAAGCATAAACAGCATTGTTCCCAAAACTTAGGGACATCTAACACCAAAATTTGCGTTGCGGTGTTCTAGGTGTAAATTTTGTCTGCCAAATTGCAACACGAAGATCCCTACTATGTCAGTATTGAACAGATTTATCTGCTGACAAATTATGAAAACACGCATAGCAATTCTCTTGATTACATTGGTGTTTCCAGGTTTAGCGGTAGTGGGAGTATCCCTCTATTGGTTTAATTTGGATTATGATGCACTGGGAAAATCTGAAAAGTATGTAGAAAAGCTGGTACAGGAAGGAAAAGTCAGCGACAGACAGCTAGAGTACAACTATCATCGCACCTTTATTCATCGCATCAATGTATTTGCTGATGGCACTTGGGGACTATTGGGAGGTGTAATTACATCATTAGGCATACATGGAATAGCGACTATTAAATCAGTAAACAGTAAACAGTGAACAGTTATCAGTTATAAATTTTCTCATTTGAGTGAGATACAGAAAGAGTTTATTAACTACAGATAAACATAGCGAAAAGGGAGCATCCCAATGAGTGCAAAATATAACAATCTTCCGTCATTGCCAAAGCAATGACATGTTAAATTTTTATTTCATCGAAAAAATAAAAACTGGGATGCACCCCTCGCTTCAAGTAACTGATAACTGATAACTGTTCACTGATAACTGAACTTACCATTGATACCGTCGGCTGCCATTTTGAGCCGTGCAACATAAAACTCTTTTTGAATCACATCACCTACTGGTGTGAAAGCAATTTCACCAAGAGGAGTTTGGTATTTCCCTTTTAATAGCTCCTGATTTAATTCTGTACGCAGCTGTGGCAGGGTTAATTTATTAATTTTGCTTTTTTTATCTAAAGATTGCAGAGCTTCTACATATACCTGTAATGCGGCAAAAGCTTGGGCGCTAACTTGGGGTGGTTCTCGATGATATTGTGCCATGTAGGCTTGACGAAATGCCTTGTTAATGGCGTTGGGATATTCAGGACTGTAAGCTTGAGCAATAATCACGCCATCACAAAGCGCTCTGCATACAGAAAATATATGCGATGTATTGAATCCATTACCACCAATAATTATACCTTTATAACCAAGTTCTCGTAGTTGCTTAACTAAATTACCTCCATCTACAGCTAAACCGGAGATAATCGCTAAATCAGCTTTTGAATTAATCGCGTTGCTGGCTTGAGTTTGAAAGTCAGTATCTGTAGTTTGGAACTTTTGGACTGTGACTAAATTTAAGTTTAAATCCTTAACTGTTTTCTGAAATATTTCTGTTTCTGATTTATTGAAAGCATCATTTTGAGCGTAGAATACAGCTACTTTTTTAATTTGAGGATTTTGCTTGAGAGCAGCTTTCACAGCATAAGGAGCGACAACAGTCACAGATGAAGAAACACGCGCCACATAATCACCAATTTCAGGAATACCTTTAGCAGTATTTGATGCTCCGATAACTGGAACTTGATGACGTTCTGCAATAGGATCAGTGCTAAAAGCTTGTTGCGATAGAGTAGGGCCAATAATGCCTACAACTTTACTTTGATTAATTAAAGTTTGAAAAGCATTAATGGCTCCAACTTCATCGCCGCCTGTATCTTGAAATATCAACTTAATCGGTTTACCGTTGATACCTCCTTTATCGTTGAAATATTTTTGGGCAATTTTTACGCCATCAGTTCCCTCTTGACCAAGTAATGCTACATTACTGGTTTGAGCAAAGGCAATACCTATAGGAATAGCGTCAGATGCACCTGCGAATTCTGTACGAGAATTGGTACTTGTACTACAGGCTATGAACAGTAGAGAGCATGTAAATAATAAAGCAGTTTGATGAGTAATGGGATTTTTCATATATGCGTGACTAGTATGTTGCTTACGATAATACTCCCACGCTGAAAAAAATGATGCGATCGCACTGAACTTTGAGATACCCGGCTTCTCAAACTCGACGAAGTCGGGTATCTGAACCACTAAGCAGATTGAGCATTCTTATCTGCTACTTGTCCTGTAGTAGTTTTTAAGCGAGTCAATCTGCTTTTACGAATACGTTCACTTTCACGGACACCACCCGCTAGCTCATATTCGTTGCTGTTTCTACCATACTTGAAACCTACTCCCGTCAGCATCTTGTCCGAAAGACTGCTGAGGATTTTCTCCATCTCATCAACTTTGGTTTTAGAAGAATCAAGCATAGTTAAAGCAGCATTATAAGCATCAAGCGCGGTGCGAAACTCCTGAATTGTTTGAGTCAAGTTTTGCAAATTACAGTTGTCATCAAAATTGAGGTTTGGATCAATCACATTTAATGCAGCGACTCTAAACTCAGCTTTTTCGAGAACGCGGGATTTCCGTCTTTGGCGAGTCATAAATTTACTTTTTCAAAAAACTTCTAAAGCTAGTTTGGCTTAATTAAGATGGATTTTGAATCAGCAAAAATCACAATTGATTGTATTTTTTATAATAAGTTTTTTAAGCAAGACGAGTAATTATGCTGATTTGTTCAAGATGATATATTTGAACTTCATATAAATCTTATTTTCTTCATTATTGCTTTAATCTAAAGGCTTAACATCGTCATCTAAAGGCTTAATGTCGCCATCTAAAGGCTTAATGTCGCCATCTAAAGGCTTAACATCGTCATCTAAAGGCTTAATGTCGCCATCTTAAGGCTTAATGTCGCCATCTTAAGGCTTAATGTCGCCATCTTAAGGCTTAATGTCGCCATCTTAAGACTTAATGTCGTGATGTTAACTGATGCGATCGCAATTTTTAGACTTCTTGCAAAAGCCCCTAACACCCCACCCCCAACCCTCGATGCCTTGGCTACGGTGTACACACAAGTCTTGGGCGTTGCTGATTAATGGGATGATTTTTGTCTCACGCATAGACGCGGAGCGGCTTCCCGCAGGGTAGGCGCATTCGACGTTCGCGCAGCGTCTCGCAGAGAAGTCGTTCCCGAAGGGTAGACGCAAAGAATCAATATTCTGCTTTGTCCAAAAGTCTCAATTCATCCCGCATTTATGCAACGCCGCAATTATACCAATTCAAATAATGTTTGCAACACATACATTCTTCGTACGGGCACGGCACCCATAAACTATCGATTTTCCCGAAAGTCTATGGAAGCCGTGCCCCTACCCATCTGTTGCATTCTTTTTTTAAATTGGTATTACTTCTCTACGAGACGCGAACGCTCCACTCGTAATGACAATTTAAGGGGTCTATAACGCTTGAAACCCTTTCAGATAGTATTTGTGTGTACACCGTAGCCGATGCCTTGGGGAGGGGAGCGTTTGCGTCAGCAAATGCGGGGTGGGGTTCTTTATTTTTGATTTATGCAAGAGGTCTTTTATAGCTGCGTAGGCGAATCGCCTAGCCTTTTTCTGGAATTTTCGCTCAATAGCTTGTATTCTCTCAAATAACCCTCCACACCCAAATTCCCAACGGTTGGCTATGGAATTAAATCTGCGCTTCTCAGAGAATAATCAAGTCGTTGTCAAATTTGACGACCAAGAAACTGATAGGCTGGATTTTGCCTCACCTCTAAGTGCAGCAGACAGAGAAGAGATTCGCTGGTACTTAGAAACTTATGCGGCACGTTACACCACGGATGTAGATGATACACGGGCGGAAGGGATAGCAAAAAAATTCCGGCAATGGGGCGAAGACTTATTTAATGCGGTTTTTCAACATCGGGCTGCTCAACGGCTGTTTAATTATTTTCAAGATGAAAATCAACCAGGACGCTTATTAACAATCAGCGCTAGTCATCCAGCAATTTTATCATTGCCTTGGGAATTGTTACGCGACCCAGAAGGTACTTATTTATTTCACGAAAATCCCCGCATTTCGATTCGTCGCCGCTTGGCTGGTGCAGGGGGTGGACGCAGACCGTTTAAAGTGCAAGTCAAAGACCGTTTGCGGTTATTGTTTGTCGTTAGTCGTCCCAGTGATGCGGGATTTATTGACCCCCGTGGTGAAGCAATAGCAGTTTTGAACGCCATTCAACTAGAAGCAGCCGGAAGAGTTGAGGTAGAGTTTTTGCGTCCAGCCACCTTGGATAATTTAGTAGCGCGGCTAGAAGACTCCCGCCAACCCCCCGTTGATATTGTGCATTTTGACGGTCATGGGGTATTTGATTTAGATGGGCGTTTCCAGGAACAGGCTAAACATAGCGACCCGGTGGGAATAACTAAAGGCGGAAATGAGAAAGGCGGCAATATAGGTTATTTGTTATTTGAGGATAAAGAAGGGAAAAAAGCCCTGATTACTGCCGAAACCTTGGGTGATATGCTGAATCGGCAAAAAGTGGGGTTAATTGTTTTGTCTGCCTGTCAGTCGGCGGCGATGGGTGGCGAAGATGGAGAGGATGCAATGGGTAGTGTAGCCGCTAGGTTAACCCATGCAGGTATTCCCGCAGTCTTGGCAATGACTTATTCGGTATTAGTGACAACAGCCCATCAACTGTTTGCTAAATTTTATCAGGGTTTAGTATCTGGTGCAGGTATGGGTGAAGCATTAGATAATGCGCGGCGAGACTTGTATCTCAACCAACAACGGGGAGAACGGCAACGGGGTGAGCAACGAGTACAGTTAAAATTGCAAGATTGGTTTTTACCTGCCTTGTATCAAGTGGCTGGTGATACCCCATTATTGCAGCCAGACTTGAACAACCAAGAAAGCGGCGAGACACCAAAATGGGGAAACTTGCCGGATTTACAAGAAGCTGGATTCTTCGGTCGTAGCCGGGAATTGTGGCAGATAGAAAGATGGTTTGTGCAGGGAACGCGCCGCCTCACCGTATCGGGTTTTGGTGGACAGGGAAAAACCTATCTTGTCCAGGAAGCAGGACGCTGGTTACATCGCACGGGGATGTTTGAGAAAGTTTGTTTTGTTAATTATGCTGCCTTTCAGGGTGTGGATGCTGTAGGCTGGGCAGTTAGCACCCTGGCGACAGTATTAGACGAGAGTTTAATTGATGGGGCGGCGGCAACTCAGGCGTTGCGTAAGCAAGCCACATTGCTGATTTTAGATAACTTAGAAACCTTGCCAGCCGAACCTCTGCGGGAACTGTTAACCGTAGCAAAACAGTGGTCTGAGGTTGGGGAATGCCGGGTGTTACTCACAACTCGCACACCAGATTTTCACCATCCTGATTATCCCACACAAGGCAGTCGCAAACATATCTCCTTACCTTTGCGAGGTTTGGGACAAGAAGATGCCCTAGCGTATTTCCAAAGTTTGATTAAACTGCCGCTAGCACCCAAATTTGACCCACCTAAACGCGAAGTATTGTTGGAATTATTTAAACTGGTGGATTTTCATCCCCTATCCATTGGTTTGTTAGCGAAACAGTTGGAAAGTCGCCGTCCGGCAGAGTTGGGACAACGCTTAGAAACTTTGATTGCCCAAACACCAGATAATCCCCTATTGGCATCGTTGAATTTATCTTTGGAACGGTTGGATGCTGAAGCAATGCAGTTGTTGCCTCGCTTAGGCGTGTTTCAGGGCGGGGCGTTAGAAAGTAACTTGCTGAAAATTACAGAAATTTCTCAGTCACAGTGGCAAACTTTACGCCCAGCCTTAGAAGCCACTGGTTTAATTCAAGTTCATGGGCCTTTTCTCAAATTTCACCCCACCTTAGCCCCTGCCTTGTGGCCGCGCTTATCTCCAGAAGTACAGACAGAACTGCTTGCCCGTTATCAAGAGTTGTATTATGAAGTTTCTGACTATTTGTATTTTGAAGATAGAAAAAATACTCGTGGAGTTCGTGCCATTGCTCAACAGGAATTACCAAATTTACTTTATGCAGTTGATAGAGCGTTGGATGCAGGTGCAGAATGGGCAGTAGAGTTTGTTAATCAAGTAAACTTGTTTCTTGGCTACTTTGGACTTAACCGCGATCGTACTAGACTAAATCAACGGATTGCTGAGTTAACTGGGGAAGTGGGTTCCGATACATGGTTTCTCACCCGTATTAGTTCAGGCGAGCAATTATACAATGCTGGTCGCTATCAACAAGCAGCGCAGGTGTTTAGTGAGATACTGGCAGAGTTGGGTGAGCAACCAAGTTATAAACGCTGTGTTACTTTGGGTAACCTGGGGCGGTGCTTTGCAGACCAAAGACAAACAGCACAAGCAGCACAAATCTACCACCAGGGGTTGGCAGTGGCGCAGCAGTTGGAACAGTCTAATAATGTGAAGCAACTGATGGAAATGTTGCAGACTGACTTGGCAGATGCGCTGAGGACTATGGGAGATTATGGTGAGGCACGCATTGCTTATGAAGCAGGATTAGCGATTAAAAAAGAAGTTGGAGACCTTCGCGGGGCTGCGGTATCAAATTTTAAACTTGGCACACTAGCTATGCTGCAAGGCAACCTCCCAGAAGCACAACAGCGTTACCGAGAAGGACTGACTACTTTCCAGCAACTCAACGAACCAGCACAAGAAGCCACGGTTTGGCATCAACTGGGTATAGTGTACGAAAAAGGCAAGCAGTGGGACGCTGCGGAAGATGCCTACCGAAGATCAGCACAAATTCAAGAATCTCTAGGAAATCTGGCAGATGCAGCAAGGACTTGGCAACAATTAGGCAGCCTCAATTTATCTGTTGGCAACCTGGGAGAGGCAGAGGCTTGGTATCGCAAGGCTTTGAAGCAAGATCAAAAATTAGAAAATCAAGCAAGTGCATCTCAAATATTAAGTAACCTCGCTCTCATACTACAAAACCAACCCCACCGCCTCAGCGAAGCCCGACAATTGGCAGAAGAAGCATTAGCCATCAATAAAACCTTAGACCTGGCTGCGGCTGAGATTTGGAAAATCTATGAAATCTTGGCTATGATTACCGACAAGCAAAGCGACACCACCCAAGCTAAAGAATATCGTCGCCAAGCAAGGCAAGCAAAAGCGGCGTTTGCGGGCACACAGTATGAGTTGCGGCAATATGGGCAGTTGATTGCAGGGGTAGTAGCTGCTGTGGATAATGCAAAAATCAGGGAACAGCTAGAAGTTAAGATGGAGAATGTTGCAGAAGGTGGGCAAAATCTCGTTGCTGCCATCCGTCGTATCTTAGCCGGCGAGCGAGATGAGAATATACTGTGCGAGCCGTTAAATTTGCAACATTCTATGATTATCTCCGCTATCCTGCGGGGTATTGCTGACCCTCAATCCCTTGAAGCGTTATTAAATAATTCGTAATTCGTAATTCGTAATTCGTAATTCGCAGTAAATGTAGGGTGTGTTGTCGCGCAGCGCAACGCACCATCAAGAATCTAATACCAAGTCAAAAATAGCGCTTGTGGTGTTGGATGCCAGACAAAATTATATTGTCACCTGTAGGGGCATCGGCACTGCCGTGCCCTTAAGACTGTGTGGACTCAACCGATAACTTAAGCCACAGATGGCTTATTGCAAGGCTTACCTACCCGCCTTGGAATGAATTCCAAGGCTAATAGGCAAAGTTTACTAAAGTAAACTGGGGATAAATGATAATTTTTAGTTAGCTTTAGCTTACTTTTGCTATTAGACTCCGAATTCATTCGGAGGCGGACGATGGGTTTGGCGTGGTTTCACATTAAGTTGACACGTATTGCCAATACCTTGCCCATTGGTGTCAACTTAAGTCACAGATGGCTGATTGCAAGGCTTACCTACCCACCTTGGAATGAATTTCAAGGCTCATAGGCAAAGTTTACTAAAGTAAACTGGGGATAAATGATAATTTTTAGTTAGCTTTAGCTTACTTTTGCTATTAGACTCCGAATTCATTCGGAGGCGGGCTATGGGTTTAGCGTGGTTTCACATTCAGTAACGAAACCTAACACCGATACTGATGTTGGGTTTCACTCCGTTCAACCCAACCTACACCTGCGCCTCTGCGTGAGACAAAATTCATTTATTATCCACTTCCGAAGAATAATCTTCACAAAAAGCTTTCAACCCAATATGAATAATAGTCACCGTCAGTGCAACAACTAAAGGAGATAACACATCCCCAGAAAAACCCATCGTTACCAACACCGCACCCAAGCGTTCCACAGCATCCTTATTATCCAAATCCCCCCATTTCTTCCACTGCTTATTCAGCATTCCCCCTTCTTCGCATAAATCACTTTTGGCGGCTCGTCCAAATTTCTGCAAAAAACTCTTAGAGTTTTCTTGTGTAAGTTTTGTAATTGCTGCGGTTTGTTTTACCAGCAATTTTTCATCTGAGATTTTATCCTCTCCTTGTTTTTGCTCTGAATCTGGGGCATGGCGCAGTTCTGTTAACTGGCGGTCAATTTCGGCAGAGAGGGCAGTAATTTCTTCCGGGGTAAAGATGCTGTTCATTACTGAATTGTTTAATAATGTTTGGCGATCGCTGGTTATTTTTACGATACTATTAGCGGTAATCTAACGACCAGCTAAAAAACCAAACTCCGATTTAATATTCCAGCGCTTACCGTCGTGTAGTAGCAGCGTTAAATTTTCAGCAATAAACTCAAAATATAACTGACGATTAGCAAACTCCGGCCAAGCTGCTTGAAAGTTCTGCTTGGTTAAATCGCGAAATGCTACCGTCATGTGAGGCGTAAAGGGGCGAGTTTGAGAAACCTTGTCCACAATTCCCAAATTACTTGCTAAATGCGCCATTAAATCAGCCTGCAAAGTCAACAGCGCTGGAGTCTTCACCACATCAATATAAACGACGCGCGGGGCAAAAGCGCCATAACCACTAAGTGTTATTGGTATTGAGTTCTGCTCACTGGCGAATGTCCGCAAAGATGCTTCTAACAGCGGTACGTCTGTATCTAGCCATTCAAAGGGTGGTTGTAGAGTCACATGGGGCGGAGATTTTTGTGCCCCATAACTAGCATACTGCTCTGCAAAATACCGCTTAATTTGGTTGGCATGGTTTTGAATGTGCTGCGGTGGTAAGAGGGCGATAAAAAAACGGCTCATTCCATTTGGGATTTTGGGTGATGTTGTTGACGGTTGAGTGTTGACTGATAACTGATATAGCAGTCCATTTTGATTTTTGAACAATACGTAGGTAGGGCATTGCCTTACAAAACCTGGATCTGGTGGGTATTGCCCACCCTACAGATACTACAGATACTTATATTTGTTCAAAAATCAAATATGAGTCCAATAACTGATAACTGTTAAAAAATACTACAGCATAAATATTTTAGAGGTTACAAGCAAATGCCAGTTTTTGTGAAGATTGAAGCAGGTACAGTAGATAAAACCTTATTTGACCAATATGTACCTGCCCATAGAGCCTATGTTCAGGAGTTGATTGCTAAAGGACACAAAGCCAAGACGGGCTATTGGGCAGAATTCGGAGGTGGCATGATGCTGTTTGAAGCAGCTTCAATGGTCGAAGCCCAAGCGATCGTAGCTGCCGATCCATTGGTGCAAAACGGTTGCGTCAACTATCAACTTCACGAATGGCGAATTGTTGTGGAATAACACACACTTACTGATTTTTAATGCTATGATTTTTTTAGACCTGGATCTATGCGACTTCAACGCCCAAATCTTGTCAGAACCGGAAGGTAGCAGCAATACGGGATGCTTGTGGTAGGCGTAGTCTCCGGGTCGCCCTATTTGTAGGAGCGTTCAGCAGCAATGGCTGGTTTTGGAGATATTGTACAAAAAGCTTTTTACCTTGGTGTAGGGCTAGCTTCTTACGCGAGTGAGAGAGCAGGGGGGAAATTAGCCGAACTGCGATCGCAAGTCCAAAAACTGGCAGATGAAATGGTGGCAAAGGGCGAAATGAATACAGAGGAAGCCCGCCGCTTTGTTGAGGATATGATGAAGCAAGCTCAACAGCCACCCGCATCTGAAATACCCACGGACAAAACACCGCCTGCTGAACCCCGTCGCATCGAAATCTTAGAAGAAGACGAACAGCCAACTGCGAAAGAAGCCCCAACCGAAGATGTCGATGGCTTGCGTCAACAAGTACTAAAATTGCAAGAAGAGTTAAAAAGACTGCAGCGAGATCCATAAGATGCGGCTTTTTATCTTGATGGCAATTTCAATCTAGTGAACAGTGGACAGTTTAGGTATCTAGCGGCTTGCTGCAGTTCTCGTACTGATAACTGATAACTGTTGAATCCGTTTTGCCTAGGGTGTAATCTAGTGCTGGAAGCCAGATAGCACAGAGTGCCCTGTTTACAGTCACAAAGGGCGTCAAAATTTATGGAAAATTGGCAGAAGGATTTGATCGAGATTATAGAAACTGTGGCTGTTGAAGTAGAGCAGTTCTTCCTGGGAATGGGTGAAATGGTAGACGCCTTGTTTGAGCTAACGGAAGAAATTACCGAGCAAGTACAAAGTACAATTGCCACTGAAGTTGACCAGTATCTACAAGATTTGGCAGAACCAATTTTAGAAGCTTACTGGGAACTAGAAGATGTCGTAGCAGATGTAGATCCGGCTTTTCCTTATCCAGTTGCAGCAACATCAGAACAAAATCCCGCCTGTGTGGGTTGTACCAACTACCACGGTCAGGCTTATGGTGGTAATTTGTTAGTCTGTGCCATGCATCCCCAAGGTTGGGACGATGCGAACTGTCCCGACTGGGAACAGTGAACAGTTATCAGTGACTTGTACTGAGCGGAGCCGAAGTAACAGTTATCAGTGAACAGATTGACAAATGACAACTGACGAATTGAAATATGGCGAACGGGAAATTGCCGAAGGACAACTAATTACATTTCCTAATCCGCGGGTGGGTAGGCGATATGACATCAGTATCAGTTTGCCGGAGTTTACTTGTAAGTGTCCGTTTTCTGGCTATCCTGATTTTGCCACAATTTATATTACCTACGTCCCAGATGAGCGAGTGGTGGAGTTAAAAGCCCTCAAGCTTTACATTAACAGTTACCGCGATCGCTATATTTCCCATGAGGAGTCTGCTAATCAAATTCTGGATGATTTTGTCGCAGCTTGTGACCCTTTAGAGGTGACAGTGAAAGCAGATTTTACGCCTCGTGGGAATGTGCATACTGTTGTCGAAGTGCGACACCAGAAATAGATTTTCGACGCAGAGGTACGCAGAGAGATTTCCTCAGCATACCTCTGCGCTTAAACTTCAACACCCTTTGGCTTTGAACTCACGCTGTTTAAAATATCCAAAACCTCACGTTCAAAGGCTACTTGAGCGCGATTTGTCTTACCACCAATATACAAGCGATCGCCTTTTTGCAATGCCCAAATTTGTGAGTGAGAGAAGTAACTCATCACCACACCCGCCATTAACAAAGCAAATCCAGTGTATACAATCGGAATACCAGGATCGGCTTTAATTTGCAAGCCAGTACTACCAATGACATCGAGAATTTTGACAGTGACACCGTTGATTTGGGTAGACATTCCCGTCCGCACAGTGTCAACTAGTTTACCTGTGGCATCATAAATTAACACCATGCCTTGCAAGTCTTTTGCTAATAAAGAGACACCCTCACTTAAATCTGGTTTTGTGGGAATCCAAGTACCCCAGATACGCCCTTTACCCTTGGTATCTAATTGCGCCATTGGTAACTGAAAAATCGGGCTATTGTTCAAGCGGACACGCACAGCAGAGAGTCCCCAATCAGTTTGGTAGAAAGTCACGCCGTGATAGCGCAGAGGTTCGTTGACAAAAATCTTTTTGTGGTCTACTTCCTGTCCTTGATTATTTAAGACAGACATATCCGAGTAAAATTGGTCAATACCGCCTGTCGGGGTATAGTCAATCCAAAAACGATTGACGCGCACAGACCAATCTTGCGGAATTTTCCCGACGGCTAAAGGCCCAGCATCGATGACATTTTTGATTTGAAATGTATCACCACTGGCTACCATTTCCTGGGCCATAAACCCAGTCATCGCCCCCCAAATTCCCCCCAACAAAATAGTGACGATGCCCACATGAACGATAATTGGGCCAATGCGTCCGACTAGGCCTTTACGGGCATATAAAATATCATCTTTTTCCTGAAAAATTTTATAGCGCTGTTTTTGTAAGATAGGTGTGAGGGAATTCAGAGAACCAGTATCTAATTCAGCACTCAAAGCTAACTTTTGAAATTGTTTGGGTTCATCATAATATTTCCACCGTTGGGCAGCTTTTAAAGCCGGCAATTGGCGGGTGAAAGTACAAGCTGTCAGACTAGTACCAAACAAAACCAGTAAACTGAGAAACCACCAGGTACGATAGACATGGTCTAAACCGACTACCTGAATTACCTTCCAACTCAGGAAACCAAACAAAGCTGGGTGTTCTGGGTAATTAGACTGGTAATAAGCAGGCGATTGACCTTGCTCAATGACAGTCCCACTGATGCTGAAGAGAGCGATAATTAAAAGGAGAGCGATCGCTAATCTTAAATCTGTCAGTACAGGTAACAACTCTCGCCGCAAGAATCGCCCAGGTACTGACCACCAACTTGATTCTGTAGAAGTTGAATTTTCTGAAGTCATGCTATTAAAAATAATATAGGAATAGTATTTGAATTTGGAAATACACGTAGAGGAGCCAGTCGCACAGTCAGGGTTTCCCGACTTGAGCTTTCCTGGCGTTGTGTTAGATGAGAGTACGACACCAAAACCTTCGGATGGTGTGTTACGGACTCCGTCCTAACACACCCTACATATACTGATAACTGTTAACTGTTAACTGTTAACTGCTAAAGGGAATCCGAGAAAGTAAAGAAAACACACCAAAGCCTACCAATAGTACACCGCTAACAGGGTTAATCCATCCAGACCAGCGACGCAACTCCAACAATTTCTTAATCGCCGCAGTAAAAGTACCTGCTAAAATCAGTGGTGCTACATACCCTGCTGTGTAGGAGAGTAGCAAAACAGCACCCAAAATCCAGTCTTGTGTATTGGCTACCCAAACCAGCAGGCTAGCTAAAACTGGTGTGCTACAAGGAGATGCGACTAAACCAAAAGTCAGCCCAATTAGATAGGAACGCACACCCGACGGTAAATCTGGCGAAATCCAATTGGTTTCACCAATGGAGGGGAATTGTATGGGTAGTGCTTCCAGTAAGTTCAAGCCCATAAGAATCGCAATGATGCTGACAATAATCGGCAAACCAATTCCTATTTGACCGTAGACCTTGCCCACAAAAGCGGCGATGATTCCCATACAGGCTAATGTAGTGGCTAATCCCAACGCAAACCAAGTTGATTGGGCTGCAGCTTGCAGGCGGCTTTTCGCTTCATAACCGCCAATATAGCCGATGGTAATGGGCAGCATGGACAGCATACAAGGCGTGAGACTGGTAAGCAAACCAGCTACAAAAATGATACCAACACTTACCACCCCCAGGTGCGTCAGTTGATCAGAAACAAGGGTATTGGCAAACTGTTCTAGTTCATAAATTCGGGTTTGCAGGGTTTCAAGCATGGGTAGTTTATGGGCGGAAAATGCTTACTCTGCTTGCATTTTAGCTTATTTTGTGTTTCAAGGTTGGAACTTTTAACAAATAAAGTTATACTTTTAGTAAGAATAGCAGTATAACTTTATGGCAAATATTAAAACAGCTATCTCGCTTCCAGAAGGGTTATTTGAGGAAGCTGAGGCTGTAGCAAATGAAATGGAAGTTTCGCGGAGTAAGTTAGTAGCGATCGCATTAGCAGAATATATCAAGCGCTACCAAAACAAACAACTTTTAGAGAAAATTAACGTCACCTACGCAGACTTTCCCAATGAAGAAGAACAAGCAATTCAAAAGAGTATGCGCCGTCAACATCGGCGAATTGTCGAAGACAAATGATCATCAACCAAGGTGATATTTTCTGGATTAATCTTGACGAACCAGATGGTTCAGAACCTGGTTATCTCCATCCCCATGTAGTAATTCAGAATAATCTATTTAATCGCAGTCGCATCAGCACTGTTGTAGTTTGCACTTTAACTTCAAATATCAGACGCGCATCAGCACCAGGAAATGTTTTACTGCAAGCAGGTGAAGGAGATTTACTGGAACAGAGTGTTGTTAATGTTTCTCAGATTTTCACTGTTGATAAAAGGCAACTAGGTGAAAAGATTGGAACTTTATCATCTGAAAGAGTTCAGCAAATTCTGAATGGAGTGCATCTGGTGTTAGAACCACGTGAAGTCGAATAGCCACATCTTGCACTCAATTAATAGAAATTTCCCCACATCAAAGTAGTAAAAATATAGCTGATAATTTAACCAATTCCACCACGAAAAATAGTGAGTTTTTATCGTTAAAGAATAAAGTATGAAAGAACAAGACTTTTACTCCGCCGACCCCTTAGCCTGCTGGCTCATTGACAAATATTCTTTAAAACCTGTGAATTTAGGACTGATTTCCATCTTTATTGCATCTATTATTTACCTAATTGCTGCTACAGTCAGCCAGACTTTAATATTAGATGGCAAATATTTAGGGCTGCTGCAAGATTGGTTTGCGTGGGTGTGGATCTGCTTATTAAATCCCGTAATATTCGGCTACTACTTGTGGTCATTTAAAGCCATACATCAACTAATTCAGTATCTCCAAAAGACGGATATTGTTGATGTTTCAGAAACAGAAATCAACTCTGTGTTGTTTCCCTATCAACAAAAATGGCGTAAATTATTAGCTTTGGCAATAGCGATCGCTTTTGGAATATGGTACATATCTGTACAAAAAAATGTTTACAATTGGACAGGCTCAGATGGCGGACTTCCAGCCTTCACAGGAGCAATAAATGGTGTAGCAATATTCTACTCAGGAACTATCTTGGTGCTGACCCTAATGACCAATGTTTGGGTGCTACATAAACTCCTAGGTAGTAAACAACTCAAAATCAACCCTCTTCATCCCGATCGCTGTGGTGGTTTAAGTCCTTTGAGTCAATATTCACTGAATACGGCTTATCTAGTTGCTATCTTTGGCATGATGATTACACTGAGTAATTATCAATTTATTACTCAAGGAATAGCACAGAAATACTGGTATTTTAATTTAATAATTGTGATATATATTCCCATCTCTTTAGTATGCTTTTTTGGACCGCTGCTGGCAGCTCGTAAAGGCATGAAGAAAGCTAAGGAAGAATTACTAAGTGAAATCGCCAAACAGTTTCAAGTAGACTATGGTCGTACTCATACAATTCTGAGTGGTGATGCAGAAATTTTGAAAAAAGAATCTGCCAAGCTGCAAGAATTGCGTTCTCTCTACACATTGACTAATGAATTCCCTGTGTGGCCTTTTGATATCACAACTTTACGTCAGTATCTATTGTCTGTAGCGACACCGCTGCTTCCTTTGGTAATTAAGTTCGGAGAATACTTGTTTAAGAATATATTTAAGTAATAAAACAGTGAGTCAAGGCACAAAAATTTTGTGCCGCTACCTGTGGACTTCATTTACCTGAAAAACTTTGTAGTTTAAAATCAGCAATACTCCCAGAGGAAGTTACTAGGTGAATGCACAGTTATCAGAAATGTGCCAAGGCAAATTATCCCGAACCCATACCCCATCCAAAAATATAAATTGCCGGAAAACATGATGAATTCATATTTTTAGGTTTTGAGTACATGATTAATAGCTATTAATAGATGTAATATTTAACATGAGATAATTATCAATTGAAGTATGAAGGATAAAATTACTCTGCCTGTTAATAGCTAGAAGTCATCAGTAAATTATCTAATTATCAATAATTAATTGGCAATTTTAATTGAGAATATATAATACATAGACTTCCTGGCTGTGGCTATTTCTAATGCTTCTCTTCATCCAGTTTAGAAAACCAAGCGCGCCAACGCTACAAGTTAAAAAAGGGAAAAGTAATGTCTAAAACCTTCGCAACCATCGACGGGAATGAGGCTGTAGCCCACGTTGCTTACAAATTAAATGAAGTAATAGCCATTTATCCCATCACCCCCTCTTCAGCAATGGGTGAATGGGCAGATGCTTGGTCAGCGGAGGGTCGTCCTAACCTCTGGGGGACTATTCCCAGTGTGGTGCAGATGCAGAGTGAAGGCGGGGCGGCTGGGGCTGTACACGGGGCACTGCAAACAGGTTCCCTGAGTACTACTTTTACAGCTTCCCAGGGATTATTACTGATGATTCCCAACCTTTACAAAATCGCTGGGGAATTGACTAGTGCCGTGGTTCATGTGGCTGCACGTTCCTTGGCTACCCACGCCCTATCAATTTTTGGCGACCATAGTGATGTGATGGCAGCCCGTGCTACTGGCTTTGCCTTGTTGTGTTCGGCTTCGGTGCAAGAAAGTCTAGACTTTGCCCTGATTGCCCATGCTGCGACTCTAGAGACGCGGGTGTCGTTTATGCACTTCTTTGATGGCTTCCGTACATCACATGAAGTGCAAAAAGTCAAGTTGTTGGCAGATGATGATTTACGATCGCTCATTAACGAAGATTTAATCTTAGCCCATCGCGCCCGCGCTCTCACTCCAGACCGCCCAGTGTTGCGGGGTACAGCCCAAAACCCGGATGTTTTCTTCCAAGCTCGCGAAGGCACTAACCTCTACTATGATGCTACTCCCGACATTGTTCAGCGCCTGATGGATCAATTAGGCGATCGCACAGGAAGATATTACCAAATTTATGAATACCACGGCGCAGCCGATGCCGATCGCCTAATTGTCCTCATGGGTTCCGGTTGTGAAACTGTCCATGAAACCGTAGATTATCTCAATGCCCTGGGGGAAAAAGTGGGTGTGGTGAAGGTGCGGTTATATCGTCCCTTTGATGTGGCTAGATTTGTCGCAGCATTACCTAATAGTGTAAAGGCGATCGCAGTCCTTGACCGCACCAAAGAACCAGGTAGCACTGGGGAACCGTTGTATTTAGATGTGGTAGCGGCGATTCATGAAAGCAATCCAAAATCCAAAATCCAAAATCTAAAATCCGTTGTTGGTGGCCGGTATGGTTTGTCATCGAAAGAATTTACCCCAGCGATGGTGAAAGGTGTTTTTGACAACCTCGCCTCAGCCAAACCGCAAAACCACTTTACTATCGGTATTAATGACGACGTTAGTCATACTTCCCTCAGCTTTGACCCCAATTTCTCCACCGAACCAGATAGCGTTGTCCGCGCCATGTTTTACGGGTTAGGTTCCGATGGGACAGTTGGTGCTAATAAGAACTCAATCAAGATTATTGGTGAAGAAACTGACAATTACGCCCAAGGCTACTTTGTCTACGACTCCAAGAAATCCGGCTCGATGACGGTTTCTCATCTCCGTTTCGGGAAAGAACCAATTCGTTCAACTTACCTCATCGACAAAGCTAATTTTATTGGTTGTCATCACTGGGGCTTTTTGGAACACATAGATGTTCTCAAAGCTGCGACGAAAGGAGCGACTATTCTTGTTAACAGTCCCTATGATGCTGATGCTGTTTGGAAATATTTACCCTCGACTGTACAGCAGCAAATTATCGACAAACAGCTGAAGTTATATGTGATTAATGCTAACCAAGTTGCCCGTGAAAGTGGCATGGGTCGTAGAATCAACACGATAATGCAAGTATGTTTCTTTGCCTTAGCAGGGGTATTGCCAGAAAAAGACGCCATTGCCAAAATTAAACAAGCAATTGAAAAAACCTACGGTAAAAAAGGCGCGGAAGTTGTCCGGATGAACCTGCAAGCCGTAGATAACACCCTGGAAAACTTGCATCAAGTCAAAGTTTTTTCTCCCCCTGCCCCCTGCCCCCTGCCCCCTGCCTCTCTCCTCCCCAACGCGCCGGAATTTGTGCGGGAAGTCTTGGGTAAAATCATGACATGGCAGGGTGATGATTTACCAGTAAGTGCCCTCCCCGCTGATGGCACTTTCCCCAGTGGGACAACCAAGTGGGAAAAACGCAACGTAGCTGAAGAGATTCCCGCATGGGATAAGGATGTCTGCGTTCAGTGTGGTAAGTGTGTGATGGTTTGTCCCCACGCTGCTATTCGCGCCAAGGTGTATCAAGCAAGTGAGTTGGTGAATGCACCGTCAACTTTTAAGTCAACCGATGCCAAGGATAGGGACTTTGCCAACCAAAAATTTACGATTCAGGTAGCCCCAGAAGACTGCACAGGCTGCGTTATTTGCGTGAATGTCTGCCCAGCCAAAAATAAATCTGAGCCATTACGCAAGGCGATTAACATGGTGCAGCAGCTACCTTTGCGGGAACAGGAGCGGAAAAACTGGGATTTCTTCTTGAGTTTGCCCAATCCTGATAGAAGGGAGTTGAAACTGAATCTAATTCGCCAACAACAACTGCAAGAACCTTTATTTGAATTCTCCGGTGCTTGTGCTGGTTGTGGTGAGACACCTTATTTAAAATTATTAACACAACTATTTGGCGATCGCTCCGTGATAGCCAACGCCACAGGTTGTTCTTCCATCTACGGCGGGAATTTACCCACAACCCCTTGGACAACCAATGCCGAAGGAAGAGGCCCAGCATGGTCTAATAGTTTATTTGAAGATAATGCCGAATTTGGTTTTGGCTTCCGTCTTTCACTAGATAAACAAGCCGAATTTGCAGCGGAATTGTTGCAAAAGTTAGGGCATGGGGCATGGGGAATACCTCATGATTTGGTGGAGTCTATTCTCAACGCCAAGCAAAATTCTGAGGCTGATATTTGGGAACAGCGGGAACGGGTAGCGCTGTTGAAACAGAAGCTAGATGAACTGTTGCAAAAACAGAATACAGAGAATCACCATGCCCCATGCCCCATGCCCCATGCCCAACTCCAAAATCTAAAATCCTTAGCTGATTATCTCGTCAAAAAAAGCGTCTGGATTGTCGGCGGTGACGGCTGGGCGTATGATATTGACTTTCACGGCATCGATCATGTATTGGCAAGTGGTCGCAATGTAAATATCCTGGTGATGGATACAGAAGTGTATTCTAATACAGGTGGGCAATCTTCCAAAGCTACCCCACGGGCTGCAGTTGCGAAGTTTGCCGCCAGTGGTAAGCCTAGGGGTAAGAAAGACTTGGGTTTAATTGCCATGACTTACGGCAATGTCTACGTAGCCAGTGTAGCTTTAGGTGCTAGGGATGAACATACCCTCAAGGCATTTCTGGAAGCAGAAGCGTTTGATGGCCCATCATTGATTATTGCTTATAGTCATTGCATCGCCCACGGCATCGACATGACCACAGGGATGAATCACCAGAAAACCTTGATAGAATCAGGTCGTTGGTTGTTGTATCGCTATAATCCTGAGTTGCAAAAAGAGGGTAAGAATCCTTTGCAATTGGATATGCGATCGCCTAAACAACCAATAGATGAATCCATGTATCAAGAAAATCGTTTCAAAATGCTCACCAAGAGTAAGCCGGAAGTTGCCAAACAACTGCTAGCACAAGCGCAAGCCGAAGTAGATGCGCGTTGGCAGATGTATCAATATTTGGCAAATAGGTAATGGCTAATGGGTAATGGGTTTTTGCCTATTACCTATTATCAGCAATCTGTATTTAGTAAAAGCTTACTATTTCAGAACCAGAACTCTGTCCTCCCTATTTATAGAGGTTCTCGTTATATGTGAGTACACCCATGAGGACACGGCAGTGCCGTGTCCCTACACCTCGAAATATATAGCGGTTTTCAGAGCAGTTATGACCGATGCATCAACATGCATAAGTAAGTCGGCACAATAAAACCAAACTATGTGAAGAAAAGTCAACGAAGCTCAAACCCTATTTTCTCCCGTATTCTGGCTGGTTGTTGAGCGTAGCCGAAACACTGCCTCCCATCTTATCCCAATGATAATTATTGACGCTGACCTACTCAATCAACCATTAACCATTCCCTATTTTCCCAATTAACTCAATGAAGAAAATCTATTAATCACTTTCACTGCCTGCGCTACACCATCCTCTGCTCGAATCTTTGCACCAAGGGACAAAGCTCGTCGGCGAACTTCTTCATCATTCACTGCAACATTAATAGCTGCTGCTAACTTTTCTGCTGTTAAATGTTTTTTGGGAATTGGTTTCGGCCCCACTCCGAGTGCTTCGACTCGCTGACCCCAAAAAGGCTGATCACCAAAGAAAGGAATAATGATATTGGGAATACCTGCTCTCAACGCAGCAGCAGTTGTCCCTGCACCACCATGATGCATAACAGCAGCTACTTGAGGAAATAACCAATCATGAGGAATTGCTTCTAGCTTAAAAACATCATTGGGTAAATCTGCGTTGCCAATATCACCCCATCCGGTGAGCAAAATACCGCGCTGTCCAGTGTTTTTTAAGGCAGTTAAGACAATTTCTCTCAGCGCCGTCGGATTTTGACCCGTCATACTACCAAAACCGATGCACAAAGGAGGCTTACCATTTGCCAGAAAATCGAGGAGTTGGGGAGGTGGGACGAAATCTGCTGGAGCGTCTAAAAACCAATAACCCGTGACTATCGTGCTGGAATCCCAGTCACTTGGTCGAGGAATTAGATGGGAACTGTAAGCGTAAAGAACTGGGCTGGAATCACCATAACTGCCGAGAATTTCTTTCTCATTCCACGAACGCGGTCTTAAGCCGAGACGCTCTTGACGCCATTGATTGATGACATTCAAATAAGGCGCTGTCAGCAGTGGCAAAAGCTGGTAGGTTAGTTGATTATACCAGCCTCCTTTTAAGTTAGGAAAGATGGGACTAGGAAAAGCAGTTGTGGGAGTGTATAGGGGCAAAAGTAGGCTCATGAAGCCGGGAATATTTAACTTTTCAGCGATATGATATCCACCTAGGGCTTTGGGATGATAGATAAGTATCTCTGCTTCTTGCGCTGCTATCCATGCTTCATCCAGAGTTTGACGGATGATTGGCATAGTTTGCTGCCAAAGAAAAAAGGCATTACCCTTAGATTCAATTGCTGCTCGACCTGCGTCAGTATCAATCAACTTTAGCAATTGATCATTCATATACGCATAATTCAAGCCATATTCACTGATGAATAATTGAAAGCGGCTGCTTGTGCAGATAGTGACTGTATGCCCAGCTTGCTTTAGAGCAACACCTAATGCTACAAACGGTTGTACATCGCCGCGCGTGCCGACAGTGATAATGACAATCTTCATTATCCACCCCATTTTCCTGAGAGAACAGCAGAATGAATGTACTTATCTGCGAATTCGGCAGGTTTTATGCAAAATTTATAGAAAGCCACGGGAAACTCGATCCCCTCCCTTCGGGACGCTCCGCGAACGTGGGTGGAGAGGGATAGTCGCCCCGTTGACGGTTAACCGTCAATGCCAAATCCCATCCCTTTTTAGGGGATGGAATGAGCCTAAAAATACTACTTTTTCATATTGGCACTTAAAAAGCGATCGCTCTATTCATCAAGATAAGCGATCGCCCTTGATGCACCAAATACCTTTGGGAGTAAGTAAGTGGACACAATTAAACTAACTATGTAGAAAAAAGTATCTGTAGGGTGGGCAGTGCCCACCCTACGTATAGTTCAAAAATCAAATAGGAGTCCTATATGTAGAAAAAAGCATGAATACTCGATGTAGTAGATGGAGTAGAGAGATAGGGCAAACCAACCTACCTCTCTAAATAATTATTTCTTAGCAATTATCCAAACTGCATGAATAATCCCTGGAATATAACCGAAAAGTGTCAAAACTATATTAATCCAAAAGTCTAGACCAAAACCAACTTGCAAAAACACACCCAGTGGTGGTAAGAAAATTGCACACAGAATCCGAACTAAATCCATTCCAACCTCCTAATTCATATTAAAATAAGCAGTTTTTTGGTTAAGTAATACACTACTGCTCGTACTCATTTGTCCATTTCAAAGATAACATTCCTAGCCTGGATTGATAGTACCTTTAAGTTCGGTAAACCGGACTAACTAACCACCACTGATTTTGGCTTTGTAACCAATTTTGGTCAGTAACTCAACAATTTTCTGTTTGTGATCGCCCTGAATTTCAATTTCATTATCTTTAACAGTGCCACCTGTACCGCACTGGCTTTTCAATTGTTTCACTAAATCTGCCAAAGTTTCTGGTTTAGCTTGAAAACCACTAATCACCGTCACAGTTTTGCCTTTACGTCCTTTTCGAGAAGCTTGGACTTTAAGATTCTGTTGTTGCGGTGGTAGTTCGGGAATTGGTCTTTCTAATGCGGGTGAGTTGTCGTTGCCAAATTCGCGGTAGATGAAGTTTTTATCGGAGGATTTAAAATTGGAAGAAGACATAAAATTTAATTAAGGGAAATTGGAAATAGAGTTATTTTACTTAGCGATCGCACCCAGCAACCAGCAATTAATAATATTCTAAGCTAACAGCAAGATTCACTGACACGTGCAGAAGTCAGAATTTGGGAGTTAGGAGTCAGAAGGCTTGTGTCTTCTAACTCCTGTATTCTAACTCCTGTATCCTGACTCCTATATTCTGACTCCTGTCTTCCCTATTTAAGAATAATGCACCTGAGTTGAGAGTGATGTTGACAATCAAAGTGCCCCAGACTTTTCTATAATTGAGTTCGTCCCGTCAGAGAAATCAGTCCGTGACTACCACTCCCATCTCTCCAAGATTTCCATCCACTACTCAGGTTCCCGATACACAAGGACGCTTTGGACGCTTTGGCGGTAAGTATGTCCCGGAAACCTTGATGCCGGCGCTTGCAGAACTAGAAACGGCTTACCAGCAATACCGCAGGGACCCCAATTTTCTCGCCGAACTGCAGAATTTATTGCGCGACTATGTCGGACGTGCCACACCGTTATATTTTGCGGAACGATTAACTGCTAACTATGCCAGACCTGATGGCACTGGTCCACAAATCTATCTCAAGCGTGAAGACTTAAATCACACTGGCGCTCACAAAATTAATAATGCCCTAGGTCAAGTATTGTTGGCGAAGCGCATGGGTAAGCAACGGATTATTGCTGAAACTGGCGCGGGACAACATGGAGTGGCTACGGCTACAGTCTGCGCTCGTTTTGGTCTGGAATGCATCATTTATATGGGCGTTCATGATATGGAACGTCAAGCTTTGAATGTGTTCAGAATGAAGTTGATGGGGGCAGAAGTCCGGCCCGTGGTGGCGGGAACAGGAACTCTCAAAGACGCAACTTCTGAGGCCATCCGCGATTGGGTGACGAATGTGGAAACCACCCACTACATCCTGGGTTCAGTGGCTGGTCCTCACCCTTACCCGATGATGGTGCGCGATTTCCATGCAGTAATTGGGCAAGAAACTCGCGCCCAAGCAATTGAAAAATGGGGCGGTTTGCCAGATATTCTCATGGCTTGTGTGGGTGGTGGTTCTAATGCGATGGGACTGTTTTATGAGTTTATCCATGAATCATCTGTGCGATTAATTGGGGTTGAGGCGGCTGGAGAAGGTGTCAATACTGATAAACATGCAGCAACCTTGACAAAAGGACAGGTTGGTGTATTGCACGGGGCGATGAGCTATTTGCTGCAAGATGACGACGGACAAGTAATTGAAGCGCACTCGATTAGCGCGGGGTTAGACTATCCGGGAGTGGGGCCAGAACACAGCTATTTGAAAGATACCGCTCGTGCTGAATACTACAGTGTGACAGATACAGAGGCTTTGGCAGCATTTCAACGCCTATCGCGGTTAGAAGGAATTATCCCAGCATTAGAAACATCTCATGCGATCGCCTATTTAGAAACTCTATGTCCCCAGCTTACCGACAGTCCCCGAATTGTGATTAACTGCTCCGGACGTGGTGATAAGGATGTACAAACAGTAGCGAAGTTTTTAAATCCTGCCTAAATTTACAGCGAGTTGTCCATAAAAAACTATCCTCACAAGAGGTATTGGGAATGGGATTTCACGTTGACGGTTGACGGCGGCGCGGCTATCCCGCCGCTTTTAATGAAGTTTTCATGAACTTTATCAGCGGATGATACGTCTACCAAAAGGTTAATTTCGGTATTCAGTATGATTCGCCACACCATTTCTAGTATTGCTGCAGGTGCTTTTGTCTTAGCCAGTGCAGCCGCCATTGCTGCACCTGATCAAACTTCTCACCCGAAGTCTCCACAAGCAGCAAGTCATAGCCTCTTACTTGCACAAGCTAACACCAACACCGGCGCTCTTGAAGAGTCAGTTTTCAAACAAATTAATCAATACCGCGCTAGTCAAAAGCTACCAGCACTGACTCGAAATGCTAGCATCGACAATCAAGCGAGAATTCACAGCCAGAACATGGCTAACGGTAAAGTTGCTTTTGGACATCAAGGATTTCCACAACGAGTGCAGGCGATCGCTATTCCTTATCGAGGAGCCGCAGAAAATGTCGCTTACAATCAGAGATATAGCGATCCGGCTACGCGAGCAGTTCAAGGCTGGCTCAAAAGCTCAGGACATCTTGCCAACATCAAAGGTAATTACAACCTCACAGGAATTGGTGTTGCCAGCAATCGCAAAGGTGAAATTTACTTCACTCAAATATTCATTCGCAAAGCATAATTTCTCTTTGAGAATTTATTAATTAGACCTCTTGCTTTAATATTTAGAGAATTGAATTTACGGCATTAATAACCATTTTTGTTATCAGATGAGTGTATTTAACCTATCTGCAGAGGTCTATATTTCGATTGTGATAATAATTTAATCAATGATTGCGACATATTGTCGTCAAGGGCGGGAAAACCCCGCCCCTACGGATGTATTTATTGTATTCTTTTTTTAACTCGGTATGAGATTGCAATATTCCCGACTTCTATCCTCCGGGTGTCTACAAAAAGTCGGGAATCTAATCTTTGTGGTCTAGTAAAAATACGGTTACGTAGCTTTAACTTAGTAATCTTTAATAACATCTCTAGACTAAATCAAAATTAATTAATTATCTAAAATCTTCAAGCCAACTTTTGACAATATTGCTTATTTAGGCTCAAAAATCGTGAATTTTACTAAAAATATTTTCAATATACTCATCAGGTTACTAATAGTCAAACCCTGAATTGAGGAAGTATATATAATTTGCTTTTGATTGAATATAAGATAAATAATCATCCTAAAGATAGAAGCGAATTTTTGATGAACAGCACAATTTTTTTTCGTAAAATTATGCATTTTAAAGTTTACTGGTAATTTTTGAACATACAGCAGCAGAAGTAGAGATATATAAACTTATATCGAAGTTGTTCAATTGACTACAGTCTGGTTAGATGGTCTAGACGTTTACTTTCAGCAACTACAAGGCTAGCTACAAGTAATGATCAGAACAACAATTCATGGAATCGCTTTAGGAACTTTCGTTCTCACCAGTGGCGCGAATGCTATTTCCATACCAGATAAAACTTCTACTCCGAAGTCTTCACATATAGCCAGTCATAACCTTCTGGCTATATCTTATCCTCAGAGTAGAAATTATCCTCAGCGTTCACCCTATCCTCAAGCTAGACCTACCAATTCTCAACGTTCACCCTATCCTCAAACTAGACCTACTAATCCCCAAAATTCACCCACTAATCCCCAAAATTCACCTACTAATCCCCAAAATTCACCTACTAATCCCCAAAACACACCTAATAATTCTCAAGGTTCGCAATCTAGCGCCGATACAGCTTCTATAGAAGCGTCGGTTTTTCAGCAAATTAATCAATATCGAGCTTCTATAAATTTACCTGCACTGACACGTAATTCTGCTGCTGACAATCAAGCAAAGATTCATAGTCAGAACATGGCAAGTGGTAAAGTCGGATTTGGACATAGCGGAGCTAGTCAGCGATTTAAAGCGACTGGTATTAGTTACAAATCAGCGGCTGAAAATGTCGCATATAACAGCGGTAGTGACCCTGCTACCAGAGCAGTTCAAGGCTGGCTCAAAAGTCCAGGGCATCTTGCCAACATCAAAGGAAATTTCAGCCTAACGGGGATTGGTGTAGCCAAGAGTAGCGATGGTAAAGTCTACTTAACCCAACTTTTCTTTCTTTCCTAAGTTTTACCAAGAAGAAGTCAGGAGTTAGGAGCCAGAATAACTTTTGTGCGATGTGTACTTCTGTATAGGAATCATATTTGATTTCTGAAAAAATCTCAGTATCTGTAGGGTGCGTTAGGACGGAGTCCTTAACGCACCAAAGTCTTAGGACGGTGCGTTATGCAACGCTTTCACAACGCCAGTTGCTACAACGGAGGAAACCTCCCTCCGGGTGACGCTCCTGCGTCGCTAACGCCAGTTCACGCCACGTACTTTATGCCGGGGAACCCGTCCACTGGACTGGCTCACCGCAACGCACTGGCTCCCCTACGTATATTTCAAAAATCAAATACTAGTCCTATATCAAAAATACATGTATGAAGGTATGAAGTTTTCCTGACCCTTGAATTCTAAATTATTTCATCAAATCTAGTTTTTTTATCTGGCATTTTTAAGACAAAATGTAGTATCTATAACATTTATTTAGTAGATACTACATTATCTTTTGATTGATTCATAAAAACTGCATAATTTTTAGGTAAAAAAATGTATCTTAATGGCAACTTACTTATTTAGGTATTAAAAACTGAAGGCTATTACTTATATTTGTTGAAAAAGACATTAAAACCTTTGCTAAATTCATAAATCCTTAATAGTATCCTAGTATATATTCTTGGAACAATAAGGTAGAGTATAAGTCTTATAACTCTATAGGTTATGTAGTTCTCCATGTTCCGACAGACTGCTTTTGGCATCGCTTTAAGTACGCTTGTCCTTGCCAGTGAATTAACAACTGCTTCTTTCCCACTCCACACTGCTACTAAAAAACAGATTCATCAACCGTTATCGATTTCTTCACATCAAGTTGCATCTACTACTAGTTTTAAAACAACTGCTCTGGAAAAATCAGTTTTTGAGCAAATTAATCGATATCGGGTTTCTCAGGGATTAACAAAGCTGACACTTAATGCAAATATCACTAAGCAGGCAAGGATTCATAGTCAAAACATGGCAAATGGTAAAGTCCCGTTTAGCCATCAGGGATTTGAACGGCGCGTAACTGCTATTCCCCTTATTTACAACAGTGCTGCAGAAAATGTCGCTTTCAACCAGGGATATAGCAATCCTGCATCTGAAGCTGTAACTGGTTGGATTAAAAGTCCAGGACACCTAGAGAATATTAAAGGTAAATACAACCTAACTGGGATTGGTGTTGCAGCTAACAAGAAGGGTGAAGTGTACCTCACGCAAATTTTTCTATACACGAGGTAGATTTAATTTCTGTTTTTTTGGACAATAAATTAATGTAGTGTCTGATAGGACTTTGGTCTGGTAGACACTGCATTTATTCTTGAGTGATTCATGACATTAGATGATTTTCAGGTGAGCGATCGCGACCTTAGTGACGCAGCCTTATCGCAGTATTTAAAATCTGAGGCGATCGCTATCGATACCGAAACGATGGGATTACTACCACAGCGCGATCGCTTATGTCTCGTCCAGCTGTGCAACCTTGAGGGTAACGTGGCTGTAGTTCGCATAGCTAAAGGACAAACCGATGCAGCAAACTTAAAAAAACTTTTAGAAGCAGCGAATATCCAAAAAGTATTTCACTTTGCGCGTTTTGACGTTGCTACCTTGCGTTATCACCTGGGAATTCAAGTCCAGCCGATTTTTTGCACCAAGATTGCTAGTAAATTAGCTCGCACTTATACTAATCGTCACGGATTAAAAGATGTAGTGCAAGAGTTGGAAAAGGTAGAACTAGATAAAAGCGCTCAAAGTTCGGATTGGGGTAACGCTGCTAACTTATCGGCAGATCAACTGAGTTATGCTGCTAATGATGTCCGCTACTTACTCAGTGTGCAACAAAAACTCACAGAAATGCTGAAACGCGAACAACGTTGGGAACTAGCTCAACAATGCTTTCAAGTGTTGCCAACAATAGTATCTTTAGATTTGTTGCAATTCAAAGATTTATTTGAACACTGATTAATTAGAGTCAAGAGTCAAAAGTCCAGAGTTAAGATTCTTTAATTCTTGACCCTTGACCCTTGACTTAAACTTCTTTTCGCTGATTTTCTACATGATTTTGGATGCGAGCTACGACGTTATAATCATCCGCACCTGCGGGAGTTTTTGATTCTATAATCCCCTCTGTTGATCCACCAATTGCTTTCCACGCAGCAAGACCACCTTTGAGTTGAGATACATGCCTAAACCCAGCAGAATGTAGCGATTGTGCGGCTTGGGCACTTTGTTCTTCAGTCGCACCGTAAACATAAATATGACGGTCTTTATCCAATGATGATGTAGCTATGTCTACCAATTCATCGATTGGGGTTGCCATCGCTCCCGTAATATGACCTTCGTTGTAAGTTCTGCGATCGCTCACGTCCAAAATTGTGAAAGCTGGTTCTCCCCATTCCAAACGAGATTTCAATACATGAGCATCAGATTGTGGTTCGATGTGTGGTTGAGAAGGAATAATATTATCTACTAAATTCTTGTTAGCCATAACTGCTCCTTGCTGATTACATTATTAGCAAGTTAGCAAAATATCTAGATTTAATTGCTCTTTCTTTAGTATGAAGATCATGGTAATATTTCTTTAGATAGGGTGGATTATTCAAATAGTTTTAAGCCATTATTCGATTTATATAGTAATCCGATTTAATTTCTGAACAAATCTCAGTATCTGTAGGGGAGCCAGTCAGGACAGCTTGTTTTTTTGTTGCACTTTCCGCTCAAAACAAATCTTTTGAAGTTAAGTGGGCACAATTAAACCTAACTATGTAAAGAAATGTAAACAAGACTCAAATCCTTTCTCCTATGGCAAGATTGCCTATTGCCAACGATAAATATTTATGCATAGCTACTTACTTCTTTTCATAAAAAATAGTGCTTCAAACCCAGTATTGGGGGTTGTTTTTATCACGATTGTCTGCGGTATGGCTACGCTTCGGGCGTAGCTATACCGCATGATCAGGGCTTAGTGAAAAATTAGCTGCACACTACTAAAATTAATAAATAAAACAAGTTCACACAAAAAATATACATTTTGTAACCATTGCGATCGCTAAATTTTTGAGAAATTTAATGGAAAATTAGGATTAGCCAGGTACAACAGTGGCTATACCAGGTAATCAACGGCTACCCTAGGGAAAGTCGCTACGCATCTACGTACACAGATGAAGTAAGCATGAAGATACTCTCACGAAGAGCCAGTGTAGCAAACACAGATACCCTCAGGGTGGCTTCTCACAGAGTAGCGATCGCGATCGCAAATCGCCAAATCAACAATAGGCTAAAAATTTATGGTGATGGCTCCCGCTACTAATCCCAAAATTCTTGTTGTAGATGACGACCACGGCGTCCGCAATCTCATTTATCGTTTTTTAGGTCGAAAATATCAGATAGAATCAGCCTCAGATGGTAAAACAGCTTTATCGATGTTTGATCAATTCAACCCAGCTTTAGTAATTCTGGATTGGAATTTACCAGATACCAATGGCTATAAACTCTGCCAAGAAATGCAGAGTCGCACTAATGTATTAGTAATGATACTGACCAGCCGCAATGATGAAGCCGATAAAATCAGAGTCCTCGCCGCAGGTGCTGACGACTTCATGACTAAACCATTTAGTCTCGCAGAAGTCGAAGTTCGAGTCCAAGCACTTTTACGCCGTATCCGCAGCATCAACCCTTCTCCCACACAACGCCTTGTCTTTCAACAGCTAGCAATTAACCCAGATGGCCGAGAAGTGACACTTAACGATAAACCTCTGAGCTTAACTGCCTTGGAATTTAATATCCTACATTTTTTGGCTAGCCATCCTGGTCAAGCATGGAGTCGTCCACAGCTAATCCAAAAAATCTGGGGTTGTGACTACGTCGGAGATGGACGTGTCGTTGATGTGCATATTGGTCAGCTTCGCAAAAAAATGGAAGTTGACACCACGATACCTGAGTATATTAAAACTGTCCGGGGTTACGGTTATAAGTTTGAGCCTCCCGAAGACAGTAATGCTTAAATTTTCAATACCAGGAATACTTCATCCCAAAAATTAGTCTGGCAGCCTCAACCATAGTGTTATCTCTTAAAAGTTGAGATAACACCAAATTTTCTCCATAATCTTACTTAGGTACGAGTGTATAAGCAAGTGTTAGTTTGGATTATTCATACCAAACTAATTAGGGTATTTAGTGATAGATAAGCCACCTCATACTGACTTTACTGTTACTGCTAGCTGCAATCCCAATGCATCCAGTAATTGACTCAGACAAGAAAATTCAACTTCTCCTTGCTGAGATAACATCAAATCGAGTTGCTCATAGCATTGCTTGACTTGCTCTGGAAGCTGCTCCATTCCACCCTGTGCTTCAATCACATTTTTGAGTGCTTTTCCTAACATTTTAGAGTTTCCCTCTTCTAAAACTACTTCGATATATGATGCTGCTTCTAGTGGGTCTTTGAGGTGTTGAATTATTCCTTCATGATAGCTTACACTTCTAGGCATCATCTCTACTCCTATAGTCTTCCCAATATTTCTTAGCTTTACCAATATCTTGTTCTTGAGTGCTTTTATCTCCACCACATAAAAGAATAATAATTGTTATCTCTTCCTGTCCAAAGTATAGGCGGTAGCCCGGCCCATAGTCGATTCTCAATTCAAAAACACCTTCTCCAACTGAATTACAATCACCTAAATTACCATCTTCAACTCGGTCAAGTCTAGCTCTTATTTTAGCTTTTGCTCTTCTATCTCGTAGAGAATCAAGCCACTCATCAAAAATATTTTTCCCATCTACTGTTAGGTAATTCCTAATTTCTCTTGGTTGCACTTCCATGATTCTCTGGAGAAGTCGATTTATAAATCATGAAATAATTCATAGTTTTTTCGCCGCCAGTCTTTGACTCACCAACTCCGCTGCTAAATGTATTGCGGCTTTCATGCTTGTAGCGTCAGCAATTCCCTTACCTGCAATATCAAATGCTGTTCCATGATCTGGTGAAGTTCGCACAAAAGGTAGACCAATAGAAGTATTCACAGCGCGGTCAAAAGCCATCAACTTCACAGGAATTAAACCTTGGTCGTGGTAAAGTGCCAAGTAAGCATCTGCGGGATTTTGGCTGTGAGTATTTCCATACCAAGCTTGACCAGGCTTAACCCACATCGTATCTGGTGGTATCGGCCCATCTAGTTGTAAATGGGGGCGGTTTTGTCGTTCTTGCTCCAACCAGGGAATTAACCAATCGATTTCTTCAGTTCCCAATTGTCCCTGTTCGCCGCTGTGGGGATTTAAACCGGCGATCGCAATTCTCCCATTCTCAATACCAAAATCTCTCTCTAAACACTCCAAGAGCAAATCGAGTTTCTTCGTCAACAACTCTGGTGTTAAGGTATCTGCTACTTGACGTAGGGGAATATGTGTGGTGGCAAGTAAAGCGCGGAGTATCCAATTAGTGTGAGGCGATCGCGCCACAAATAACATCCCAAAACGGTCAATGCCTGATTTCTCCGCTAAAAGTTCCGTTTGCCCTGGATAATTATACCCTGCAGCTTTCCAAGCCGACTTAGCTATGGGGCCTGTAACAATGCCATCAAATTGATCAGCGAGAGTTTGAGCGATCGCATATTCCATATAAGCAAAACTAGCCGCACCACTAGCCGCATTACCTTTTCCTATGGTAATTTCAGCTTTGATTTTCCCCTCTAATGGCACATCAATCACAGACAACTGGGCTGGATTTACTAAGGGTGTGAGATTCTCAGCCAAATTCAGTCTCTCATAGGTCTGGGTTAGCAAATCTAAGTTACCAACCACCGTCAGTTCACAGTTTTGAGCAACCGCTGGATCAGCCAAAGCTTTCAAAACCACCTCGGTCCCAATCCCTGCAGGATCTCCCAGCGTCAAAGCCAAACGCGGATGATTTTTCATTTTGTTAAGAGTCAAAAGTCAAGTGTCAAAGGTCAAAGGTCAAGAGTCAAGAGTCATTTATTCTTTCTCCTTCATCTCCCCCAATCCCCAATCCCCAATCCCCAATCCCCAGTCCCCAATCCCCAATCCCCAGTCCCCAATCCTTATCACTGCCAAACTGGTTTAAAATTATTTACATAAGTCTAATTCCACTGTCACCGTGAAAAAGCCTTGATATACCTAGTTTATCTGAGTTTGTCTAAGGCACTTGGTGAGCGGAAAACTAATTAGAATTTGCCGTTATCAACCGACCGCAAGCAGGTTGCAACGGCGATACACTCAAATTAACCATTTGCAAAGGAGTACCACATAAATGAGTGGCGAACTATTAAATGCAGCTCTGTTGTCCTTCGGTTTAATCTTCGTGGGTTGGGCCTTGGGTGCTTTGTTACTGAAAATTCAGGGCGCAGAAGCAGAAGAATAATCCGGCTAATAACCCAATTTTCTCAGAAAAAAAGCTTGTCCGATTTCTGGACAAAGCTTTTTCTGTATGTACACCCAATTTCTGCCACATTTCTAAAAAAAGTGTAAACTTTTGTTTATTAGGCTATTCTGATAAGATTCTTCTCATATAACTTTAAAAATTGTTACAACCCTCATGACATTATTAATCGTCGGTGCCACTGGCACCTTAGGAAGACAAGTGGCTCGTCGTGCTATCGATGAGGGGTATAAGGTGCGCTGTCTTGTCCGGAGTACCAAAAAAGCAGCTTTTCTGAAAGAATGGGGTGCAGAATTAGTATCGGGAGACTTGTGTTATCCCGAAACCCTGCCAAGAGCGCTAGAGGGTGTAACTGCAGTTATAGATGCAGCGACATCTCGCCCCACAGATTCACTGAGTATTAAACAAGTAGACTGGGATGGCAAGGTAGCATTAATTCAGGCAGTCAAAGCCGCAGGTATAGATCGTTTTATCTTCTTTTCAATTCTAGAAGCAGAAAAGTATCCAGAAGTACCGCTGATGGAAATTAAGCGGTGTACAGAACTCTACCTTGCCGAGTCTGGCTTAAACTACACCATTCTACGGCTAGCTGGATTCATGCAAGGGTTAATTGGTCAATACGGGATTCCGATTTTGGAAAACCAGCCGGTTTGGGTAAGTGGTGTATCCTCTCCCGTCGCTTATATGGACACTCAGGACATAGCTAAATTTGCTATCCGTGCTTTGAATGTACCAGAAACCGAAAAACAAGCTTTTCCCCTAGTCGGGACTCGTGCTTGGAGTGCTGAAGAAATCATTAACCTGTGTGAGCGCTTGTCTGGTAAAGAAGCCAGAATAACACGGATGCCAATTAACTTATTGCGTACTGTGCGGCGCGTCATCAAGTTCTTTCAGTGGGGATGGAACGTAGCAGACAGACTGGCGTTTACAGAAGTTTTAGCAAGTGGTCAACCTTTAAATGCCTCAATGACTGAGGTATACCAAATTTTTGGGTTAGAGCAAGAACAAACTACTACACTGGAAAGCTATCTGCAAGAGTACTTCAGTCGAATTATGAAGAAACTTAAAGAGTTAGACTATCAGAAAAGTAAAACCAAAAAGCAGAGATCAAAGAAGACTCCGTTTAAAAAAGTTAATAGTCAAGAGTCAATAGGCAATGGTCAATAGGCAAGAAGGCAATAGGCAAGGGTTGTTACTCTAGGCTTTGGACTCTTGACTCTTGACTTCGGACTTTTGACTTTTGACTCCAAACTAATGACTACGTTGTCAAAAATGTGTAAGGATTAGCATAATACAGAGCGTCGCCTAAACTTGGATATTTGAATGTGCCGAAAGTAGGCATTATCTACAATGATCTTAAACCGATAGCGGGTCGCATCGCTATCGACCTGAAAGACAAGCTAACCGCTGACGGTTGGCATGTGTGCATCACTACGAGTATCGGTGGCATACTGGGTTACTCCAACCCTGAGAGTCCCGTATGCCACACCCCGATTGATGGTCTGACGCCCCCCGGTTTTGACTCGGATATGGAATTTGCAGTTGTATTGGGGGGAGATGGTACTGTTTTGGCAGCATCTCGTCAGGTTGCGCCATGCGGTATTCCACTACTAACAGTGAATACCGGACACATGGGGTTTTTGACGGAAGCTTACATCAATCAATTGCCTCAAGCAATAGAGCAGGTGATGGCGGGTGAGTATGAAATTGAAGAACGAGCAATGCTCACTGTTCAAGTGTTGCGGGGGGAGTCAGTATTGTGGGAAGCCCTCTGCTTAAATGAAATGGTGCTACATCGGGAACCATTAACCTGTATGTGCCATTTTGAGATTGCTATAGGGCGTCATGCGCCAGTCGATATAGCAGCAGATGGTGTGATTGTTTCGACACCAACTGGTTCTACAGCCTATTCCTTGAGTGCTGGTGGACCTGTTGTTACACCTGGGATTCCCGCATTGCAACTAGTACCTATCTGTCCTCACTCTCTAGCTTCCAGAGCTTTAGTGTTTCCAGACACGGAACCGGTAAATATTTATCCAGTAAATATTCCTCGGCTGGTGATGGTAGTAGATGGGAATGGGGGGTGTTACGTTTTTCCTGACGATCGCGTACATTTAGAGCGATCGCAGTATAGCGCTCGGTTCATTCGCCTGCAACCACCAGAGTTTTTCCGAATTTTGCGCGAAAAACTGGGATGGGGTCTACCACATATTGCTAAACCCACTTCGGTAGAATTACCTTAGTCAGTTAACAGTTAACAGTTAACAGTTAACAGTTAACAGTTAACTGTTCCCCGATAAACTCATTTCCTTCCAGAACTGCTGATATAGGAATAGTATTTGGATTTAGTGATTAAAGTTGCAGCGTTGAATTTGATAGCTGATACCTGAACGTGTTACAACATCCGAGGTGGCATGTTAAATCAGGATTGCTCAAATCAGAAACTTGTAAATTATATCTCTAGTTCACGTACAGACTTTCTTTTGAAAGGTCAGTACAATCCAAATTCTATATCCAACATCACAAATCAATATGACAGTTGCTCATAGCCCCTGTGTTTTAGTTGTCGAAACCGATGAGACTCTTGCAAATCAGCTTTCTTTTGATTTGCAAGAAGCTGGTTATGAAGCCGTTTTGGCTAATGATGCAGCGAGCGGTTTACAATATAGTCGCGATCGCCAGCCTTCTTTAATTGTCCTCGATAGAATGCTGGCGGGGGAATCAGGACTCTCACTATGCAAAAATCTGAGGAGTGCTGGTATGCGTTCTCCAGTGCTAGTACTCATGGCTAGAGATTCAGTCGATGATCGTGTAGCTTGTTTAGAAGCAGGCGCTGATGACTATATTCTCAAGCCTTACCGCGCAGAAGATTTTTTGAAGTTGATTCGCCTCTATTTAAAACCTGATGTCGATACCACAGAGCAATTGCGCTTTGGAGATTTAGTGCTAGACATCGCTACCCGTCGTGCTATTCATAACAGTCGGGTAATTGATTTGACTATGAAAGAATTTGAACTCTTAAAGTTTTTAATGGAACATCCCCGCGAGGTGTTGACACGCGAACAAATTCTCGAAAATGTTTGGGGTTACGACTTTATGGGTGAGTCAAATGTAATTGAAGTATATATTCGTTACTTACGCCTGAAAATTGAAGACGAAGGACAAAAGCGTCTAATTCAGACAGTGCGCGGTGTCGGGTACGTTTTAAGGGAATCTTAAAGGCCAATGACAGGAGTGACAACTGCTACACAAAAAGATTTGATGATCCCACCTCTAAAAAGGGTGGGATTCTGAATTTAGAGAGTATACTTACAAAAAATCAAAGTCTGTGTCACCAAAAGAACAATTATCAATCGTCTGTTTTTTTTCTTAAATTTTGTTAAATTGTAATCTCAATGACAGAATCGAGAATTATATGATTCGTTGGCTAAGTTTGGTTTCCATGCTACTAAGTGTTCTGCTCATGGGTTGTTCTCTACCCACCACAGCTAAATCTCCCACTGGTTCTGGCTCTCGAACTGAAGCAACTGCACCTTCCGGTCAAAAACTACCGATTTCTGCCCAAGCTTTTGTTCCTAATGGGAAGATGATTCAATTGGAAGTGGCGCGGACTTCAGAACAGCAGGCGATGGGATTGATGTATCGTCCAGCTTTACCAGATGATAGAGGGATGCTGTTTGAGTTCCCTTCACCACAGCCAGTCAGTTTTTGGATGAAGAATGTACCAGTTGAACTGGACATGGTCTTTCTCCAGAAAGGGGTTGTCAAGTATATTCAGGTGGCTGCACCTCCTTGTGCTAGTGAACCTTGTCCCACTTATGGGCCTAATACACTAATTGACACAGTGATTGAATTACGCTCTGGGCGCTCTGCTGAATTGGGTTTGAAAGTTGGCGATCGTGTCAAAATTAAATTCTTAACCTCCGGAGCCTTACGGAGATGAGGATTTGGAAGCTTGCTGATTTCAGAATTTTGAAAATCTAAATAAATCATGTAATTGTAAAAAAAATGTCTCGTACTGTGATATAATTCTTACCGAACAACTCGCCATCTAAATTTTTGTCAGTCAGCGAAAGCTACTCTATCCACAAGCTGGAGTCAGAGTATCCAGGTTTTACAGCAAAAATCTTCCTTTTGGCGTACGTGTAAATAGTCGCAAATAAGAGACTATAAGCTATGGAATCTTTGTTACCAAATGCGTAATTAAATAAGATACTGCTGTAGAGAAGATGAAACCGATTTTACCAGGGGAAAGTGCTACTTAAAAATTGAGTAGACGAGTAGCGATAAAGTTTAAATTTCCCCATCTATCGAAGAATTGCTCTCTTTGATGGAACTTAGATAAATCTCTTTTGTGGTGTTTAATCGGTAATACCACAGTGACAGATTAAATACTGGCTACTGGCTACTGAGAAATGGTGGACTGATATATGACAATACACACTACGCAAGGAGGTGAGATACAAATGGCACCATCAACATATTCTCGACTGATTCATTTTTTACAAGAAGATTTGGCAATTTCGACGGCGTCTTTGGCTGTGGCGCTACGACACCGGGAACAAGATCCAGGCCCTTTACCCATGATTCTTTGGCAGTATGGGTTAATTACTCTGGAACAGTTAGAGAAAATTTATGATTGGCTAGAAACGGCGTAGCCGTGAGTAGTTCATGCAGGAGAATTGAGGTATGTCATATCTACCCTGCCTTGTGCAAAGGCTTATAGATAGGGAAAACTTTTATCATTTCTACTCATTTACACCCAAAAAAGAGCGAGTTGGATTTTCAACTCGCTTTTTTAGTTTTTAGTAGGAGTCAGGAGTTAGGGGTCAAGAGTTCAGGGTCAAGGTAGTATCTTGATCACGAATGACAAATGACAAATGACCAATGACAAATAACTATTGTGCAAACACTTTAGCTGCAGCGGCTACGCCAGCGCCTGGAGTAAAGTTTTCGTAGCCGAGTTCTGAGAGAACGACTTCTAGGGATGCTATGCAGCTAAGAATATCGCGATCGCTCACAAAACCCAAGTGACCAATGCGGAAAATTTTGTTTTTTAGATGATCTTGGCCGCCAGCTAAGGCGATGTCAAAGCGCTTGTTAATTAAAGACCGAATCTTATCTGACTCAATTTCTTGTGGTGCAACAGCTGTAATTGCTGGACTAGCATGAGTGTCTGGGGCAAACAGGGGTAAATTTAAGCCTTTAATCGCCGCACGGGTAGCATTTTTCTGCCGTTCGTGACGACTAAATATTGATTCTAAGCCTTCCTCTTTCATGATCCGCAAGGTGGTGTGCAGTGCCACGATTAAGTTCACTGGTGGAGTGAATGGGGTAGTGTTTTTGGCTGCTGATTTGCGATATTTGCCTAAATCTAGATAATATTTGGGCAATTTAGCAGTTTTGTAAGCTTCCCAAGCCTTGGGACTGACAGAAACAAATCCCAATCCAGGGGGTATCATGTAGCCTTTTTGGGAACCAGAGGCGACGACATCCAAACCCCAAGCATCCACGGGTAAATTGAATGCACCCAAACTAGTGACAGCATCAACAATAATCAAAGCTTCACCGTGTGCTTTGACATGGCTGTTGATGGTTTCTAAGTCATTGAGTACACCAGTTGAGGTTTCGCTGTGGGTGATGATGACGGCTTTAATTTGCTTCTCTGTATCCGCTGTGAGTTTTTCGGCAAACACTGCTGGATCGAGAGGTTTTCCCCATTCAGCGATAATTGCTTCGACATGCAAACCATAGGCTTGACCAACTTCTACCCAACGTTCACCAAACTTACCATTAGAGCCAACCAAAATGCGATCGCCTGGAGACAGAAAATTAATGATTGCTGCTTCCACAGCACCAGTACCGCTAACATTCAGTGTCAAGACATCACTTTGAGTTTGATGCAACCACTTGAGGTTTTCGTTTACCTCTGCCAAGATGTTGCTAAATTCACTAGTGCGGTGTCCAATCGGGTGTTTGGCTAATGCCAGTAAAGCCGCTTCTGGAACTGGCGTAGGACCAGGAATCATCAGCATCAGCTTATCTTTCATGTGTGTATCCTAAATTTAAATAAAAGTCAAAATTGTGGGGGATGGTGAAGACTGGTGGCAAATTCTAGACATGCAATTTGTCACCCATCTTGTAGTAAGTTCGACACATCCAGAAGAAAAGTACTGTAAGAGCTAAACTTGTGGAAACTCCGACTAATTTAAAATCCTGTTTTCAGTAATCTCACCAGAGGCGTAGACACCTTGTGGGCATCTGATCGAAGAGTAGGGGCTTGTTCTGGGCGAGTGGGAAGGAGACATCAAAATTCCTGATCCAGTTTGTCTAAATTTTTTAGCACCGACTATATAGAATCTCACAAATTTGGTTACAGGTACAGTGAGTTATGAAATTTTATCTACATCTACGCTTATTCAGTCATCAGGTAAATATACAAGTTAAATGCGTAACAGCTTAGAGTTATGAAGCAACTCACTTTCTTTTTGTGCAAACTCTCATGTCCCAAGCACCAGAAATTGCCGTTGAGTTTCGAGATGTCAGCTTCCAGATTAATCACCGTCCCTTGCTATCGCACTTGAATCTGACGATCTACCAAGGGGAAGCGATCGCATTATTGGGGCGCAGTGGTAGTGGCAAGACTACCACCTTAAAATTAATTAATCACCTGCTTGTACCCACTCAAGGACAAGTTTTAGTTAGCGATCGCCCGACAACTGAGTGGGATGCTATTCAACTGCGGCGACGCATCGGCTACGTCATCCAGGAAATCGGCTTGTTTCCCCACTTTAATATTGGGCAAAATGTTGGGCTTGTTCCCTCTCTAGAAAAGTGGACACAACCACGGATCGAGGCACGGGTCTATGAAATGTTACAATTGGTTGGCCTAGACCCGGAAAGATTTGCTCAACGTTATCCCCATCAACTATCTGGTGGTCAGCGTCAGCGAGTGGGTGTAGCTAGGGCTTTAGCCGCCGATCCACCTATATTATTGATGGATGAACCTTTTGGCGCACTCGATCCGATTACTCGCCTAGAATTGCAGCAACAATTCCACGATTTGCAAAAGCAACTGGGAAAAACTGTAATTTTTGTCACCCACGACATTCAAGAAGCTTTGTTCTTAGCAAATCGCATTGGGTTAATGTATGAAGGGAATTTAGTTGCTCTGGGAACGAAAGCAGAATTCCTCGAATCTCAACATCCAGAAGCGCAAGCTTTTATTGCTTGTTTAAATGTTGGGAAATTTAATCAGTGAACAGTGAACAGTAATCAGTGAACAGACTAATACTTATAGCCTTTCCTAGGCTACTGAAGTACAAATTTATCTGCGTTTATCTGCGTTTATCTGCGTTTAATTATTTTAGACCGTACCTTACTGGAGCGAGAAACGCTATATCTCAAGGCAAGTCACACAGTATAAATAACTGATAACTGAGTAAAGGAGATAACCTTGTTTTTCACCCAATACGCCCCAGAAATTCTCCTCCACACCGGGGAACACTTAGTCTTAGTGGCGATCGCGATGATGGTGGCGATCGCGATCGGGATTCCTTTAGGTATTCTCATCACTCGCCAACCAAAACTAGCCCAACCCATTCTCGGTTTAGCTAACGCCATTCAAACAATTCCCAGTTTAGCCATCTTTGGCTTCCTGATTTCTGTGCCATTTCTGGGAGGGATTGGCAAAATTCCGGCGATCGTGGCTTTGACTCTCTACGCCTTACTTCCCCTAATTCGCAACACTTATATTGGCATTAATAGCGTCGATCCAGCGATTCGAGAAGCGGGACGAGGGATGGGAATGACGGATTGGCAATTACTGCTACAGGTAGAAATTCCCCTCGCTTTAGGCGTGATTTTGGCGGGAGTTAGAGTCGCAACGGTGATTTCTGTGGGAATTGCGACTATTGCTGCAGCGATCGGTGGTGGGGGATTGGGAGTGTTTATTTTTCGCGGCATTTCTACAGTTAATAATCAATTGATTCTCGCAGGGGCCATACCTGCAGCTTTCATCGCCTTAGGTGCAGATTTAGCCCTGAGTTGGGTAGAAAAGCGATTGGCACAGCAAAGAGAAAAAAAAGGGAAACTTAATCGCCAATCTGGTATTTCTTTGGGCATATTAACATTACTAATTTTCGGATTAATTGCCTTTGCTTATCGACAAACACCACCAACAATTGTTATTGGCGCCAAAAATTTCACCGAACAATTTATTTTAGGAGAAATCCTCGCTCAACAAATTGAATCCCATACCAAGTTAAAAGTAGATCGCCGCTTCAATTTAGGGGGAACTTTTATTTGTCATGAAGCCGTAAAAGCCGGACAAATTGCTGGCTATGTGGAATATACAGGAACGGCATTGACTGCAGTTTTGAAAGACAAACCTGTCACTAACCCTGAATTGGTATATGAAAAAGTTAAACAAGAATATGACCAGAAATTTAAATTAGAAGTCATACAGCCTTTAGGATTTAACAATACCTTCGCCATGATTATTCGAGGCGAGGACGCTAAACGCTTGCAAATCAAAACACTCAGCGAAGCCGCTAAATATACTCCCCAATGGCAAGCAGGATTTGGCTATGAATTTCTCGAACGCAAAGATGGATATCCAGGGTTATCTAAAACCTATGGCTTAAAGTTTGCAAATATCAAACAAATGGAATTAGGATTGATGTATCAAGCCTTGAAGGAGAAAAAAGTAGATTTAATAGCAGCTAATTCTACAGATGGCTTGATTCCTGTTCTCAATTTAGTCATTTTAGAAGACGACAAGAAATATTTTCCCCCATATCAAGCTGTTCCTATATTTAATCAAGCCACGCTGCAAAAATATCCAGAATTACGGGAAGCCATTAATCAATTAGCTGGTTCAATTTCGACAGAAGAAATGCAAAAGATGAATTATCAAGTAGATAATCAATCACGTCCCGTTGAACAAGTTGTTAGTGACTGGATTAAATCCCATTGAAACCTTGATAGCTTTTTTATCAATTACCATCCCATTGTTCCTGGACTACCTTTAAATGGCCCGACAATATCAGAGGTAATCCATCCCCCATAGAAACCACCAGGTTGAGGTGTCACTAACTCATCATTTACATAGCAAGCATCCATTAAACTGACATAAAAAGCATAATATTCTTGAATCGCCACAAAATTAGTAGTTGGCTGAATATATCGCCAAGCAGCATGAGTTACACGCTTATCTCCAACGCTGACATCATAATATTGACACAAGCCTTTCCATTCACACCAAGTTTTTTTAGGTGTTTCTATTAAATGTTCCAGCTTAATGTCTTCAGAAGGGATGTAATATCCCGGAGGATGGCTAGTTTCTAATACTCTTTTAGCTTTGTTAGTTTCTGCCAAGACAATATTATTAAAAATTACCCTAATTTGTTTATCAGTATCTTGTAAACAAGCTGGACGTGGGTAATCCCAAACTGATTCTTGTCCAGGTTTTGGGGGGATAGGATCTGGTTTCATTGTTGATAATCTCCTGATTTAACAGTTAAGGAACGTGGATTAAATAAAGTGCAAAAGTAGGGTGTGTTAGCGGAGCGTAACGCACCATTCCCATTTAAATCAGAATTGCAGGTTATTAAATTTGCATTCCTAACTGTCACTATTGACGACAACTATAGCTGGGTAACGGTTACACCGATGATTTCTGTTCACTGTTCACGGATTTAAATGTCTTGAACAATTCTAAATCCAGCGTGTTGATAGAAATGGGGACGGAACCAATTGCGGTAATATTTTAAAGCTTCTGTGCCATTAGTTATCCAGCATCCTCCTAACATCATATGATGTTTGCTATCAAAAAAGATGGCAGAATTATCTTCATAGAGAGGATGAGGTTGATATCCTGGGAGGGGGTTTAAGTTATCACTCAACCATTCCCAAACATTCCCCCGCAAATCGTACAATCCAGAGCGACTTTTTGCAGTCTCTAACATCCCGACTGGACTAGGTGAGCCAAATTTTAAGTTGAGATTGTAATTATCTAAATCTTCTTCTCGACCATTACCATAAGTTACTAAATTGTACTCTGCTTCACTCATTAAACGAGTATCTTTACCTTTCCAACGACAGTAAGCCATTGCTTCATGATGATTGACTTCTACTGGCCAATCTAAAGGTAAGTCCATCTCGTCAAACATGGCTCGATATTTATAGCTACCATTTTCGTGGAGCCAAAATTTAGGAGATTGGATATCGTATTGAGTTTTCCAATGCCAAGATTCTTGATGCCAATAATCTTGATTTTCGTAGCCACCAGCCTTGACAAAATACAGGAAATCGGCATTGGTAATCAGATATTTACTGGCTAAAAAAGGTGCAACTGCAACAGTGCGATCGCCATATTCAATGTCCCAGCCGTATGTGGGATAATCATCCGGTTTGCCCAGTTTCACTACCCCAGCCAGAACTTCTATCATTTGATTATCAGCAGTGTAACCATTAAAAGGGGCATATTTCCAGTGTTGCGGGCGTTTCACTCGCTCAATTGGCAATTGGCGAATTAACATCGAAGAGGTTTCAACGTGAATGCGCTGGTGTTCAATCCCCATCATTAACGCCCACAAAGGATGTTTTTGATGAATTGGAAGAGTAATGGGGGTTTTCTGAATCAACTCGCAAATGATTTCATAAGCTTTTTCTCGATACTCCCAAACCGCTGGGACTTGTGTCAATTTAAGGTGACTGATGACATCCTTCAGATCATCAGGTATTTCCGGATCAACTCCAATTTCAAACAAGATTTCGTAGTCTGGGTTCAAACGTTTTGATAATAATTCAACCTGAATTAATTTATTGATATAGAAAACAGCCGAATGTCCTAGATAAAAAATGAGAATATTCCTCAATGGGTCGGGATTGAGATAAAATGTATCATCTCCCACCAAAGTTTTCATCAGAGTATCTTCAAGTTGCCAAGCATTATTAAAGTAGTTAAGGATCACTTGGCGTAGAGGTAGCCCGTCACAGTCATCACAACTATTTAGTCTTGGAGGATAAGCAGATTGCAAATTGTTCATGTTAGCTAATAGATGAAGCTTCTCCGTAAATTAATCAATAAGTCTGGGAAATCAAGATTTAAAGCTTAATTTACGGAGAGGTGTAGTGAATTATCTTCTAACTCAAATCTTGGTTTTGAGTTAATTCAAGTTTTAAGCTTGACAGAGCATTAAGCCAAACCACTGCTGAGGATCTGTCCAAACTTTCAGGGTTTGAAGTCCTTGCATCTCCAGTTCTTTTTGGAGAATTGCTAAATCGAACTTGCGAGAAATTTCGGTGAGAATACTTTCGCCGGCTTGAAATAAAACTTTTAAGTTGAGGATATCTAGGGACACATAATGACTCTCTTGGCAATGGAGATACATTTCAATTTGAGCCTCAGATTGATTATAAATTGCTTGATGAGTAAATAAATCAAGAGCAAAGTTGCCTTGGAAACGCCAATTTAAATGGGAAAGCATATTCAAATTAAAAGCAGCCGTTATTCCCTGACTATCGTTATAGGCTGCTTCTAAAATTTCCTTAGGCTTTTGTAAATCAATGCCAAGTAGAAAATAATCACCTGCTTTTAAAGTGTGAGCGATTTGGCTTAAAAATATTTCGCATTCTTGTGGTGTAAAATTCCCTATGGAACTTCCCAGGAAAAAAATCATCCGTGATTGTGAAGATGTCAATTCTAGTTTTTCTAAGGCTTGTTCATAAGTCCCTATTAAGCCATCAATAGACAGGGAAGGGTATTTTTGTTGTAGCTGCAGCACGCTATTTTTGAGAATTCCTCCACTGACATCAATGGGTATATATTTACATAAACCGGGAATTTTTTGGTAGGCATCTAATAAAAAGCGGGTTTTGGTAGAACTGCCACTGCCTAATTCTACCAGTTCACAAGCGCCTGTTATCTGAGCAATTTCATCTGCATATTTCTGCAAAATCAATGCTTCTGTTCGTGTTGGGTAATATTCGGGTAATTCACATATTTGTTCAAATAGTTCAGAACCGCGATCGTCATAAAAATATTTTGGCGGTAAACTCTTGGGTGTTTGGGTTAATCCTTGAATAACATCCTCACCATCATCATTGAGAGTTTGATGGTGATTTTTAAGAAGTGTTAAAGAAGTGTTTAACATTTTTTGTTTTTTCTGTTCTATATTCTAGTTATCAGATTTGCATATTTAGTTACCTAGATCAATACTTCATTAGTTAGGTGATGCTTGATAAAATAAACATAAGATTATCATAGAGTGTAGAGGCAAACTGATTAATCAGTATACAGTATGAATATTTTTTAGCATTAGTAGTATTTGTAGGGTGGGCATTGCCCACCAGATTCGGGTTTTGTAAGGCATAGCTCTACCTACGTTTAATTCAAAAATCACATATTAGTCCCAATAGAGTAGGAATATTTATTAGCATTAGTAAATTTAGCCGAACAAAGATATTTAGATAATAATACCTGCGTCAAAGTCTCATACTCTAGAAGGGTGCGATGTGATTTTGCCAAACAAATCGCAACTTCTGCTTTCAGTTACTAGGACTTACGCACTGTATAAATTGATTATTGTATGCATTAACCAAAATTAGAAATTTCCGGCTTTGATCAATCATGACTTTGATGGTAAACAGATCCGCGCTATGGAGGGTAAAGCGCAGTGCTAAACCTCTACGAAAGATGTGTTTTGTTTATCATGCATATTTTGCATTTCCTGTCAATGCGTAAGTCCTAAAATTAATCATGATGAGCATTGACGACAATAGGTCGTTTCCGGCTTTTATAGGGATTCTCGTTGACAACACTCAGTCCTGAGTCCTGAGTGCTGAGTAAGTAAAAAAAACTACTCAGCACTTATGTACTTGGTACAAGCCCCGCCCCTTGTGGGCGGAATCTTCTTACTGAGAAAAGTTGATACCCCACCCCTTGTGGGTGGTCTTTTAACTCAGCACTCAGCACTCTTCATGTGAGGTACACCCGTAGTAGCACAGCACTGCCGTGCCCTCCTGACACTAACGCAGTACCGTATCTGAATGGGAATCGCTGGGAACTAAACAGCAAAATGCTATTGAGGGCACAGCACTGCTGTGCTACTACGAAATATGTGGTTCTTATCATTCATATTTAGTATTTCCTGTCAATGCGTAAATCCTAAATTTGTACAGTGCGTAAGTCCTAAAATCTTTAACAAATTAGTATAAATTTTAGTCAGTATATAAATAGAAACTTCTGTGTAATGAAACAATCAAAGCAACTTTAACCCAGTTAGGCCTAGTGGTTTGTCAATTTTGTTTTGAGGGGTTTTTGGTAGTGCGGGCCGAAAAGCCCGCGTGAGCGAGACGCTCACACTACAGTCCCTCATTTCAACCCTGACAGACTACTAGTTGCTGATTGCCATTACTAGGACTGGGGATTGAGGTTTTGGAGTATAACTTTAGAGTTGTGATATTGAGCCATCAGCATTAATCGGGAGTAACAACTTTTTCCGTATGATGGTTGATCGACCAACGGTGATCAACAGCCATAGAGGAAAACTGGCAAATTTCTTCCAGGTGCTTTTGTTGGACAGCAGCTTTACGCAGAGTAATAATCAGCTGATTCACCTGATGCCGCAAATCCGGGTTTTGACTTACTGCTGACATGGTTTGTCTTTCTAAAAGTTGCAGTATAAGTTCGTAATGGATAGGTGAAGGCAGAGGGATTTGCTCCATGAACTTGATGTAAGAGTTTGGGTTAGGGATTTTGTATGAGCTGTTAAGTTGTCGCTAAATAAATTGTTACATAGGCAGTAAGTATTTATTGATAGCCCCAAGATGTAGATTCAGCAAAGAGATTGGCGATGCTTTGCGTGCCTGATTACCCAACTAGACTAAGTGTAGTTGCTGCTTGCAAGAAGCAGGTGAAGCATTTTTTCAAGAACGCTTGGGTAATATATGGGCGATCGCTAATTCTGGATCTGGTTGTTTCACTAGAGACTCGCCAATGAGTACGGCTGATGCGCCTGCTTGCGCCACTAAACTCAGGTCATCTGGGTGATGTAATCCTGACTCACTAACAACCAAAATATTCCGTTCTTGCAATTGCTTACTCCTTGCCGACAGCAGTTGACAAGTTGTTTGCAGGTCAACGGAAAAATCTGCTAAATTGCGATTATTAATTCCTACTAGGGATACACCATCTAAGGCTAACACACGGTCAAGTTCGGCTAGGCTGTGTACTTCTATTAACACTGCCATATTTAAAGTGTTAGCAATTTTGACAAAGTATTGCAAATCTTGATCGCTGAGGATAGCCGCAATCAATAACACAGCATCTGCCCCTTGTACACGTGCTAAATACATCTGGTAGGGATAGATGATAAATTCCTTACACAGTAGCGGCAAATCGACGGCAGCGCGGACTAGGGCTAAATTTTCAAAGCTACCTTGAAAGAACTTGACATCAGTCAGTACAGAAAGACAACTAGCACCTCCTTTTTGGTAGGCAAGTGCGATCGCTACTGGGTCAAAATCTGCCCGTAAAACCCCTTTACTGGGAGAAGCTTTTTTGACTTCGGCAATTAATGCCGGTTTGGTCTTACCTTCGCGTAAAGCTGCCACAAAGTCACGGGTTGGTGGTGCGGTGAGTACCCGTTTTTGCAATTCCTGCAGCGGTAGCCTTTCACGCATTTGGCTATCTTCTATTTCTTTTTGCCAGACAATTTCTTCCAAGATGTTGTTTGGCGCTGCATCGGGCATAGCAACCTGATATTGCAATATGGAAACATTCACAACTGCGCTGGGTGAACGACGGCGGATTTGCATACTGGTCAAGGGGCAGGGGGCAGGGGGCAAGGGTCAAGGGTCAAGGGTCAAGGGTCAAGGGTCAAGGGTCAAGGGTCAAATACACTTTGACTTTGGACTTTGGACTCTTGACTCTTGACTTTGGACTAACTAACGATCGCTCTTTTGTAAGCTTCGTCCAGCACTTCAGAAAGTGTGGGGTGGGCGTGAACCAAATGGGCGAGGGTTTGGACTGATTGACGGTTGGCGACGGCTGCTGACGCTTCGTGGATTAAGTCTGAGGCGTGGAGTCCAAAAATATGCACACCCAAGACTTCCCCTGTATCTTGGCGATAAACTACCTTGGCGATACCATCGGCTTCGTTTTCTGCTAAGGCTTTGGAATTACCTTTGAAGTAACTCCGACTGGTGGCGATTTCAAAGCCTTCAGTTTGTCCCAATTCCTTAGCTTGGGTTTCCGTCAAGCCTACATAGCTAACTTCTGGGTGGGTAAATGCGGCTGCGGGGATGCTGCGATAATCTATTACCCGCTGATGCCCGACTATATTTTCTACCGCTACAATACCTTGGGCGGAAGCAGCGTGAGCTAGCATCATCTTGCCGTTAGCATCACCAATTGCCCACAGATGGGGCACCACTTCGCCACCTGATAGCACTGCTAAACGATCATCAACGGGGATAAAATTCCGCCGATCTAGTTCTACACCCACAGACTCTAAACCAAGATTTTTGGTGGCGGGGATGCGTCCAGTGGCGACTAAGCAGGCATCTACCTCGATCACGTCTACATCTTCTTTGGTTTTGAAATCTGCTAACTCAATCACCACAGGTGAACCGGGGATAATTTTTTTGGCGTATATCCCCACTTTGGTTTCAATATCGCGGGGAGTAATCAGCACCCGTTCTGCAAGTTTGGCAATGTCGCGGTCAAATCCCGGCATTAACTGATCTAGGGCTTCAATCAAGGTGATTTCACAACCCAAGGCTGAGTAAATATCGGAAAATTCTAGACCGATGTAGCCACTACCAATAATTGCTACCCAGTTGGGGAGAGTTTCCAACTTGACGCCCTGATCACTGGTAAAGACGGTTTTGCCGTCCACTTCAATCCCTGGAGGTACGAAAGGGATGGAACCTGGGGAAAGGATGATATCTTTAGCCGTGATGGTTTTTTCACCACCATCACCAGTGACGCTGACTTTTTGCGTACCCGCTACTTTTCCCCAGCCTCTGATAATATCGACTTTGAGACGTTTGAGGCTGTTGGTTAAGTCGCCTTGAATTTTAGCAACGAGATTGCCTGCATGATCAGCGATCGCTTGCCGATCAAATTCCACATTTCCTACTTGAATTCCTAGTGACTTTAGGTGATGGGCATTGCGTAATTCCCGCACACGTCCAGATGCTGCCAACAGCGCTTTCGATGGAATACAGCCCCGATTAACACAGGTTCCCCCCATGTCCGCTGCTTCGATAATCGCTGTTTTTAGACCGCAGCTAACTGCGTGTAGCGCTGCGCCATGTCCGCCTACACCAGCGCCTATAATCACTAAATCGTAATCAAATCCTTGACTCACGTTAGTTTCCCCGTGTGCTTCGCCTATTTATTTTCAACTTGACTGGTGATTCAGTGCAATACCCTTTAAATCAGTTAACAGTTAACTGAATAACCGTTGAAGTTCGGATGTTGGTAAATCACATTATTATTCATGGGTTTTTGGCAAAGAGAGGGAATTATGATCAAATTCGTATAATTAATTTATTTTATACTTAAATTTGCTAATTACCATTCGCGATCGCCACATCACCGATTATTCCCGAAGCCACATAATTTCATCTGGATTTGTCATTAGTCAACTGGGTAAGAGTCAAACAATTTTGGATTTTAGATTTTGGATTGACCCCCTAGATAAATCTGGGGCCTTGGGAATTTTAGATTTCAGATTTTGGATTGATTCCACAGATAAATCTGCTTGCTCTGTACCATCAAGGAATTATTGGTCACAAGAAATAGTAACATCAAAGGTCAGTAGAAGTATCAATGATCCTATTTGAGGATTTGTGCTTAAGGTTTGAGTTTTTTTGCAGTCTGCTGGCTTAATACCCGCAATCAGTTTAAAATCTTGGCAGCTAGGGGAGAAGGGGGAAAAGCATGAGTAAGTTTGACGGATTTTACCAAAGTTACAAATATGCAGATTGTAGGCGTGACAGCTTAACTGTTCACTGATACTTCGACTGCGCCCTTCGACTACGCTCAGGACAAGCTCAGTACAAGTAACTGTTCACTGATAACTGATTTAAGCGATCGCTCGATGCCTATTCCCAATTTTAGTGAATTTACCATCCGCCGGAATACTAACTCTAAATCTTTCCAGCGGGGCGAATCTTATTATGAGGCAGATGCCGTCATAACAGTAATTCAGCGTGGCAATGTGCTACAGGCCAAAGTGGAAGGACATGAAACTGTGCCTTACCGCGTTAACCTCAGTTTTAATAGCGAGGGTTTGACTTCAGTCCACTGCTCCTGTGCCTACAATTCTGATGGGTGGTGTAAACATATTGTAGCGACAATGCTTGTCTGTCTGCGTCAGCCAGAAACTATCCAAGAGCGCCCCACTTTAGAAAGGTTACTTGATCGCCTAGACCATACCCAAACCCAAAGGTTGCTGCAAGATTTAGTCGCACAATATCCCAAACTGATTGAGGCGATTGATCGCCATGTCAGCTTGATGTCAAATCCTGTGTCTCAGCAACCAATTGCACAACCCGTGCGCTTAATTACCGTTGATCCAAAACCTTTGAGGGACGAAGTAAGGCAAATTCTCAGGGATGGTAGCCGCAGTTTAGCAGAGGGTTATGAAGAAGACCCGATCAGTGATGAATTGCTGAGTTTAGTGCAAACTGCTGTCAATTTTAGCGAACGCGGTGATGGCAATAATGCGATCGCTATTTTAGAAGCGATTACCTCAACTTGTGCAGAAAATTGGGACGATGTCGCCGAGTATGGTGTTGAAAACGATGAAATTGTCTGGGAATTGAATGATGCATGGTGTGAGGCCATTCTCACCGCCGAACTCAGCGAAGAAGAAAAAGTTGATGTTCAGGTGAATTTAGAAGCTTGGCAAGATGAGTGGAATGCTGATTTTGGACTGGCTTTCGAGGCGTTGCGTCAGGGTTGGGATTACCCACCACTAGTGCAGGTTCTCCAGGGAAACCTCAACGAGATGAGAGAGTGGGAAGCATTAGCACCAGATTACGCTGAGAGTTTGGCACTAATTCGCCTGAAAATTCTGGAAAGAGAAGAGCGTTATCAAGAATACTTGTATTTAGCAGAAGCATCAGGGCAAACCCAGCAACATCTGACCATGTTGGTGCGATTAGGTAGGGCTGAAGAAGCGATCGCCATTGCTCAAATGCAGATGGACACAGCAGAAATAGCCTTTGCCCTAGCTAAAATACTAGCAGAAAAAGGGTTATTGCCACAAGCCCTAGATATTGCCCAAACAGGATTAGATTTACCCGGACATTGTCAGTATCAATTGGGGATTTGGACAAGTGATTTAGCCGAAGCCTTGGGTAATCGAGAATCGGCTTTATTCGCCAGACAGACAACATTCCAAATCAAGCCTTCCTTCTTTGACTATCAAAAAATTGCCGACTTAGCTGGGGAAGATTGGGAAAATGTCAAGACAAATTTGTTAAGAATTATCCACACTGCTAGCGGTTGGGATACAGCATCTGCAAAAGTGGATATTTATTTGTATGAGGGATTAATTGAGGATGCGATCGCTGTAGTCAGTGAACTTAGTTCCTACCATACAGAATTAATTCACCGCGTCATGAAAGCCGCTACCACTCATAATCCCGACTGGGTAATTACAAACGCCTGTCGCCGCGCCGAGTCGATTATGGATGCAGGTAAAGCAGAAAATTACAGCGAAGCAATTGAGTGGCTGAAAAAAGCACGCGCTGCTTATTTAGATTCGGGGAGAAAAGCAGATTGGTCAAGCTATCGAGCCAAGTTAATTGAAATACATGCCCGGAAGCGTAAATTGATGGGAATGTTTAAAGAACGGGGCATGGAGTGAGAATCTTTAAATCGCCATCGAAGTTCTGAGAGTTTCGGAGTAAGCACTTTAGTGCTTATAAGCGCAGAACTAAAGTCCAATACGGTTCAGACGTAGGTTGGGTTGAGGCTTTGCGAAACCCAACAAAGCGTTGGATTAGACTAAAGTCCTGACTACGAACGAATTAATCACCATGTAATCTTTTATCAGAAAATTGTTACCGAATGTAAATAAAATAGTGACGTTCTGTGTGACAGGCGCGACGTTCTGTGTGACAGGCGTGACGTTCTGTGTGACAGGCGTGACGTTTTGTGTGACAGGCGCGACGTTCTGTGTGACAGGCGCGACGTTCTGTGTGACAGGCGCGACGTTCTGTGTGACAGGCGTGACGTTCTGTGTGACAGGCGCGACGTTTTGTGTGACAGGCGTGACGTTGGTTGTGTCAGTGCATTGAAGCCTGAAATAATTGTTCTACAATCATTTCAGGCTTGAGGTTCTTCAATTTCATAATTATCAAATCCGCTTTAATATCTGCGGAATGTGGGTTGAAACGTAGTGGACTAACAATCCTAAAATGTTGCAAAAATCTGAAAACCTCCTTTCCCCCTGCTCCCTTCCTGTCCCTAGAAGATTTCCAGAATAGCAATTATCCTGCGATCGCCGTAGGGGCAAACAACCGTTTGCTCTCCACGTTGCTGATAATTTGAAATAGTGATTTTGAATTTAACATCTATCTAAAGTATGAATAATTCCCAGCTTTTAGCTAGAGTTTAAAATACTGAGTTATAGATATTTTAAGTAAAGAAGTTCATGAATTGATAGGAGCATCCCAATTCTGCAAAATATGTTTTTACATATTTGGGATGCTCTGCGAATTGATCATGCTTCTAGAGCATGGCTATTTGTAGAATAAACAGGTTATGTTGATCAGCAGAGTAGGCATTGACTTTAGCCTAGAACACAAAAAAATGTAAATTCATCTTGTGGAGTTACTATGCCAGAATTGATCCAAACACTCCTAGATAGTGAAGAAAAGAGTGATTTGCGTTCCTTCGTTAGTGAGTTACGCCAGCAAGAAAAGAAGTATTTGCTTAGGAACGACATTGTTAATGTCTATAGTGAATATTGCTCTAAATATCAGAAGAGTGAAAAGTTTCATACTTCCTCTAATTTAGGCAAACTAATTTACTACACTCAAGAAATTATTCAAGAAGACTCAAATCTTTATTTCATTATTCGTTCCAAAATTGCCAGTCAACAAGTATATCGATTGACGGATGACTTGAGTATTGAGTCAATAACAATACAAGAACTGTTGGATGTGCGCGATCGCTTCGTTAATCGATATCAGCCCAACGAAGGCGACCTGCTAGAACTGGATTTTGGCCCGTTCTATGACTATTCCCCAGTCATCCGTGACCCGAAAAATATTGGTAAGGGCGTACAGTATCTTAACCGTTATCTATCCAGCAAGTTATTTCAAGATGCTAAACAATGGCTAGAAAGCTTATTTGGCTTCTTAAGGCTGCATCAATATAATGGCATCCAACTGCTGATTAACGATCGCATTAAAACACAACAGCAACTTTCCGAGCAAGTCAAAAAAGCGATCGCTATTGTCAGCGATCGCCCCAGAGATGAACCCTACGAAGAATTCCGCTTTGCTTTACAAACCATTGGTTTTGAGCCAGGTTGGGGTAACACAGCACAGCGCGTCCAAGAAACCCTCAGCATTCTCGACGAATTAATTGACTCTCCCGACCCCCAGACCCTAGAAGCCTTCATCTCTCGCATCCCGATGATTTTTAGAATCGTCCTAGTATCAGCACACGGATGGTTTGGACAAGAAGGTGTCTTAGGTCGTCCCGACACTGGCGGTCAGGTGGTTTATGTTCTTGATCAAGCGAAGAATCTAGAAAAGCAACTGCAAGAAGATGTAATTCTTGCTGGCTTAGAAAGGCTAAATGTCCAGCCAAAAGTAATTATTCTCACCCGCTTAATTCCTAATAGTGACGGGACACTTTGTCACCAACGCTTAGAAAAAGTCCACGGTACAGAAAACGCCTGGATTTTGCGCGTACCTCTGCGGGACTTCAACCCTAACATGACTCAAAACTGGATTTCCCGGTTTGAATTTTGGCCCTATCTGGAAACCTATGCCATTGATGCAGAAAAGGAACTCAGAGCAGAACTTCAAGGTAGACCAGATTTAATTGTTGGTAACTATTCCGATGGTAACTTAGTGGCATTTCTGTTAGCACGACACATGAAAGTCACCCAGTGCAACATTGCCCATGCTTTGGAAAAATCTAAATACTTATTCAGTAACCTCTACTGGCAAGATTTGGATGATAAATATCATTTCTCCTTGCAATTTACTGCTGATTTAATTGCCATGAATGCTGCCAATTTCGTGATTAGCAGCACCTACCAAGAAATTGTTGGCACTCCCGACAGTATAGGACAGTATGAGTCTTATAAATGCTTCACCATGCCAGATTTGTATCATGTGGTGAATGGGATAGAATTATTCAGTCCTAAGTTTAATGTCGTACCGCCGGGAGTGAGTGAGAATTACTATTTTCCCTACTTTCAAACTCAAGACCGAGTAGAGAGCGATCGCCAGCGCATTACAGAACTACTTTTTACCCTAGACGACCCCACACAAATCTTCGGACAACTCGACAATCCCAACAAACGCCCCATCTTCTCAATGGCTCGTCTTGACCGCATTAAAAACCTCACTGGTTTAGCAGAATGCTTTGGCAAAAGTCAAGAATTGCAAGAACATTGTAACTTAATTTTGGTAGCAGGTAAGTTGCGTGTAGAAGAATCAGGCGACAACGAAGAACGAGACGAAATAGTCAAACTTTACCAAGCTATTGAACAGTATAATCTCCACGGCAAAATTCGCTGGTTGGGTGTACGTTTGTCTAAAAATGATTCAGGTGAAATTTATCGAGTCATTGCCGACCACAAAGGTGTTTTTGTGCAACCAGCTTTATTTGAAGCTTTTGGTTTGACCATTTTAGAGGCAATGATTTCGGGACTACCGACTTTTGGTACACAATTCGGTGGTCCACTAGAAATCATTCAAGATCGGGTAAATGGCTTTTACATTAACCCGACAAATTTAGAAGAAACAGCCGCTAAGATTCTGGATTTTGTCATCAAATGTGAAGAAAGACCTAACTCTTGGAATGAAATTTCCCAGCAAGGAATCGACAGAGTTTATAGTACTTATACCTGGAAAATTCACACTACAAAGCTGCTATCTCTAGCACGAATTTATGGCTTTTGGAACTTTACCTCCCAGGAAAATCGAGAAGATTTGTTGCGCTATATTGAGGCTTTGTTCTATTTAATTTACAAGCCTAGGGCACAACAACTATTAGAGCAGCACAAATATCGGTAGTTAGTCATTAGTCATTTGTGATAGCGGTTTTTATGTGCATGAGGTACAGAACTATATCACGCTGTGTAGGGGCAGGGCAGTGCCCATTGGTGTCAACTTAACGTGAAAACCTTGTCAACACGTGATTTTGAATTAAATCACCTACCATCAAGATCCGCGTTACCCCACCCCGGTTTTGTCTAAAGCCAAAACCTCCCCTCCCCTTGCCAAGGGGAGGGGTAAAACGTATGTCGGGTAAGCGTTGTAGCTCAATTTGACACGTATGGGCAGTGCCGTGCCCTTACAGATGTACCTCACGCTTGTTGAGCTATTCCCGACAGCAGCCCCACTTCGTCCTTCGGGCGGCGATGGGAAGAATGGCGGGGCGATGACGAACACACCCCCGAATCAATGTCAACCGTCAGGTTGACGGGATGAGTGGGGTGGGTGATAGCGAAGCGTTAGCGAGGAACGAGCGTCGGAGTCGCCATTTTGCCTTCGGCGCAACTCGCGGAATCTTGGTTTTGCACGTATTGTTTTAGCACTTCGACAGTTACTCCACCACAAGAGGCGACAAAGTAAGCGCTATTCCAAAACACAGGTTTACCCCAATAGACGCGCCTAATCTCCATCAAAAACTCTTGTGCGTTTTTGTTGGCTTGTATAGGATTTTAAGGCGTTAACAAACTTTGATAGCTGCATTTGGGGATAGTACCGGAATAACAGGTGAACGTGATGAGCAGCGCGTTGGACGGGTTCCCCGGCTTGAAGCGACTGCGAACCCGAAGGGTCACTTTCGCCATTAAATTCAATGACTTCACAACCCCATTTCTGTGATATGTGATGAACTAGTTCACCTAATCGTATTAACATTGCTGGTGTGATTACAATATTCGGTACTTGGTGGTCAAAACCAGATGCGATTTTAAGTCAGAGATAGACCTGGCGGTTGATTTATAAGCCATAAAAAAGCCTGTAAAATGCAGGCAAATTAATTACTGAAAAAGTCTAGTTTTGTGTGACAGATTCTTTCTTGCACCAAGCAATTACCACTTCTCGCATTACTTGGTTTTCATCAGCAGAATTAAACACCTCAACCCGCCAAACAACCCAGTGGGAAGGTGTTGTGTGCCAAGCACCCGTTTCTCTGTTGACATGGTAATTATCTAACCTGTCTCCAGGCTTGGGGTATTCTCTCTTTTCTTGAAAATCTACTTCACTCTTCAAAAGAATAGAGCAGTTTCCTTCTCCCACTAATGGATCATCAGAAGAAATAATTATTCTATCTAGTGACATGAATATTATCAAAGAGCTATCTTCTACGCACTCTTTAAATTCACTTAAGTTCATTAGTTATTTCCTCCACCAAAGTCAGTTTGCTCTCTATGAAATATGCACCATATCCCACCCCCTTGCGCTGGTGGATGTGCTTTAACTTTCCATCCATACTTCTTTGCCATCTTGTAACAAAGCTGCGGATTATCACTTGCAACCCAATGAGCGTTTCCTCTTTTTGCTGCTTCAATTCCAGAAATGGCTCGACTTTGCAACGGTAACGGCTTTTTAGTTCCAATCAACCTTTCAGAATTGCTAATATTGCCAGATGCGTCTGCTGCATAATGCTTGCCGTTGCTGGCACGCCAAACGTAGTAAACAGTACCACCTACGACAGCAACTCCAACTAATACGCAACCAATACCTGCTGTACCAGCACAAAATGCGGCAGGTGCAAGTATTGCCGGATTTGCATGGACTGGGCGTGAAAAACTTGGAACTTGCAACGCGAGTGACATTGCAACAGCAATACTCGCTTGCGTTTTGAACTTAAATTTCGACATAATGCTATTACCAATTTTTTTGTGGTTAAAAGGTGATAGCAATGGTAAACGGTCTGGTCGTCCACGGTTCAAAGGTAAAGGGCGTTACCGTTCGTTGACGTTTCCTGACCCCATCAAACCAGAACACATACAGGGTAAATTCATCCAGCTACCCAAAATCGGTAAGCTAAAAATGATTTTGCATCGTCCCGTACCGGACGGTTTCAAAATCAAAGCCGCGACAATTAGCCACAAAGCTGACGGATGGTATATCAGTCTCAGCCTTGAAGATGTGACAGTTCCTAGCCTGACAACTGATGTCACGCCCATACCAGATAACATGGTGGGTATCGACATGGGACTGAAATCTTTCTTAGTCACAAGCGATAATCAAACAATAGAAATCCCCCAACATTACCGCAAAGCCGAGAAGCGATTAAAGCGGTTACAGCGTCAGTTATCTCGCAAGAAAAAGGGGTCAAATCGTCGTAAAAAAGCGGTCAAACGTGTTGCAAAATCTCATCTAAAAGTCGCTAACCAACGCAAAGATTTTCATTATAAAACTGCCTTATGGTTATTAACTAAATCTCAGGTTATTGCACATGAAGACCTGAATATCAAAGGACTAGCAAAGTCTATGCTTGCCAAGTCCATAACCGATGCCGGATGGGGTCAATTTCTACAAATTCTGAACACCAAGGCTGCAAGTGCTGGGTGTTTGGTAGTAGCGGTAAACCCTAACGGCACAAGTCAAGAGTGTTCTGACTGCGGGGCGACAGTTCCCAAAGTGCTTGCTGACCGATGGCACAGTTGCCAGTGTGGTGCTAGTTACGACCGCGACCACAACGCAGCGCGAAATATAAAACACAGGGCGGCGGGGCATCCCGTCCTACAAAGCTCAGTTAATGTCCGACGGGTTGCCGGGAGTCACTGAGAAGCCCGCGCTGTCCCGCAGGGCAGCGTCGGGAGTATGTCACAAACGCTGTATTTAAAAGTTGCTGTTGAATTATGTGTAAAGACTAAGTAACTGGACAAGAAAAATTCAATGTATATTCTGAACTTAGCACAGAGTAAGGTCAATCAGCAGGAGTTTGGTGAATGGCAAGTGCCAGGATGTTGATAGTAGAAGATGAAATCCTAGTCGCCAGGGAAATTGAAAGCCACTTACACAGAATGGGGTATGAAGTGGTTGGCATTGCTGTAACAACGAATACAGTGGTTCAGCAGGTTACTGAGAGTATGCCCGACTTGGTACTGATGGATATTAACCTGCAAGGGAGTCAAGATGGAATCAAGCTTGCAGAAGAAATTGGCGATCGCTTCCAGATACCAGTGATTTACATTACCGCCTACTTTGATGACAACACCCTGGAACAGGCAAAACAAACTAATCCGTTTGGCTATGTGCTAAAACCCTTTACTCAACAAGATTTGCGCGTTGCTATTGAGCTAGCGCTGTGCCGGTGGCAGATGGAGAGGAATAAGCCATCGATAACTCCCACAGATACTTTTCCTCTCACATCTGGGGTGGGCGGACTGCCACCTAGTAAGCTCCGAATCATCCTTTGTTATATTCAAGACAACCTGAACCAAGAGTTGAGCTTGGAGAAATTGGCAAATGAAGTTGGCATGACGACTGACTACTTTGCGCGACTATTTAAACTATCCATGAGAAAATCAGTTCACCAGTATCTGATTCAGCAGCGTGTAGAACGGGCAAAACACCTCTTAAGACAATCCGATCTCACAATTACTGAGATTGCGATCGAATGTGGATTCGCCAATCCCAGTCACCTCGCACTTCACTTCAAGCGAATTGTGGGGGTTGTGCCTAAACAATTTCGGCACTTTTAGGAGGGGCAGGGGGCAGGAATAACTCACCACTCCTGGCTTTTGGAAGGCTTTTAGGGAACTTTCAGGAGGTAACTATGATGTTAAAACTGGGTTTGTCACCAGACAGGCAAAGCAATTTCCAATCCAAAATCTAAAATCCAAAATGGTATTAGTAGCTGTTCTGTCTACAGTAGTGGCGATCGCTTTATTGACGACTACCCAAAACTCAGAAAGCCTATATTTCCTCGGCATGGCGATCGCTGGGTTCCTGGGCATAGTGTGGCAGCGCATGAGACAAATCAGCACTGTTTCTGATACAGCCGTGCGTCAAATCCAGGAAAGCGAAGCGAGACTGCAACTATCTCTGCAAGCAGCTAACATGGGTATTTGGAACTGTAATCTCATTACCGGAGAAATAAAATGGACAGTGGAAACTGAACAGCTTTTTGGCATGGCTCCCGGCACATTTGATGGTAAGCATGAAACTTTTTTGCATTTTGTCCATCCTGATGACCGAGAGGTGCTAGAGCAGGCGGTGCAAACGACCATCCAGAAACGCCAGATTTATCACTACGAATATCGCATCGTCTGGGCAGATGGTAGCATTCACTGGATTGAGTGTAATGGGCAAGCTTTTTATGACGCAAATAATCAGCCTGTATGCATAACCGGAACGGTGATGGATATCAGCGATCGCAAGCGCATCGAAATTGCCCTACAACGGCAAACTCGCCAAGAGCAAGCTTTGAACCGAGTCATTCAGACAATTCGCAACTCCCTGGATTTGAAGACAATTTTTACAACCGCCGCCCAAGAATTCACTGAACTGTTACAAATGGATGGGGCAGCAATCATTCAAGATTTGCCAGAGAGAAAGTGTTCGACAGTTCTGGCGGAGTATCTCCAAAGTCCAGAGAGTGTACCAGCCTTGAAACTTGAGATTAGCGATGAGGATAATCCGATTGCTGAACGGTTGAAACAAGGAGAACTCTTGGTAATTGAGGACGCACGCACCTTGACCGATCCAGTTAACCCAAAAATCGCTCAAGCGGTTTCTAAAGTTCCCTGTGGCTGGTTAATCCTTCCCCTAGAAGTGAATGGGGTCGTCTGGGGAGCGCTAGCAGGTCATAAATCGCCACCACCGCTGGTGTTGACTGAGGATGAGATTGATTTAGCGCGTCGGGTTGCCGATCAGTTGGCGATCGCCATTCAGCAGGCAAATCTTTATCAACAAGTGCAAAACCTGAATCAAGAGTTAGAACAACGGGTGCAGGAACGGACTGCGGCGTTACAGGAGAGCGAAGAAAAATTCCGCCAGATAGCCGAAAATATCAACCATGTCTTTTGCATTGAAGATACAGACGGACAGATCCTCTACACCAGCCCCAGCTATGCAGATATTTGGGGACAACCCGTAGACACGCTTTATCAAAACGCAAACGCCTGGTTAGATGCGGTGCATCCAGAAGATGGCGATCGCGTCATCACCGAAGTATCCATGCTCCGAGAACGCTGTGCAGGGGAAATGGAATACCGCATTATCCGTCCAAATGGAGAAATTCGCTGGATTAGCGATCGCTCCTTCCCGATTCGCAACCCCCAAGGCCAGATTTACCGGATTGCTGGACTCGCCGAGGATATTACCAATCGCAAAGCCGCAGAAGCCGCCCTGCAAATTTCTGAGCAGAACCTACGTACTATCTTCAACAACGTCAGCAGTATGCTCTTTGTGCATGACGTGGATGGAACTCTGCTAGATGTGAATAATCGCGTGCTGGAACACCATAGGTTGGATCGAGAACAGGTGCTAAAACTCTCGATTGTCGATGACTATTCTGCGCCGGATAATCCCTTTCATCTCCTCCAAGATTATTGGACGAGGGCATTAGCTGGAGAAACGATTAATTTTGAATGGAAAACAAAAAAACTCGTTGATGGGTCATTATTTGATACTGATATTACACTCAACCGCATCATCTGGAATGGAAAACCAGTTATTCTCGCCAGTGCGCGGGATGTGAGCGAACGCAAACGCGCACAAGTGCGTCTGCAACGTCAAGCCGCAGCCAACCAACTGTTAGCAACCATTGCCCAAACTATTAATCAATCTATCCAGTTAAACGAAGTTCTGGAAACCTGCCTCGAGCAGATTCAACAATTTTTGCAGTGCGATCGTACCCTCATCTGCCGCTTTGATAGCGATTACAACGTCCTCATTGAGCTAGAAGCTGTTTCCCAGACTGAATTGTCTCTCTTGGGACAAACCATCGCAGATCCCTGTTTTGATCAAGATTGGGCAGAACGCTATCGTCAGGGTCACATCACTGTTTGCGATGATACACAATCCGCAGACATCCTTCCCTGTTATGCCGAATTTCTGGCTCAAATCCAGGTGCGCGCAAACTTAGCGGTGGCTATTCTGCAAGCCGATCAAATTTGGGGTCTGCTGATTGTCCATCAGTGCCATGTACCTCGTCAATGGCAACCGTATGAAATCAACCTACTCAAACAACTGGGGTTACAAATCGGCATTGCGAGTCAAAAAGCCAGTCTCTATAGGCAATTAGAAAATCAGTTAACCCAAAAAGAAGTTTTGCTCAAAGAAATTCACCACCGAGTCAAGAATAATCTGCAAGTAATTTCCTCAATGCTGTGGTTGCAAACTGAAGCGACGAACCATCCAGCGGTTTCCACGGCGTTAGAAGACACACGCCATCGTCTAAGAGCCATGTCGCTAATTCACGAAACCCTCTACCAACAGGGTGATTTTGGCCGGATCAGCTTCCATGACTACGTGCGGCGTTTAGCTAGCAGCATTTTAGCATTCTGTAGCATTCGCCAGGATCAAATTAATCTCCGCTTTCGCCTGCAACCTGTTGTTTTCAACTTGGAAACGGCAATGCCTTGTGGGTTGTTGCTCAATGAACTAATTACCAATGCCATTAAGCATGGCTTTCCCAACGATCGCCAGGGAGAAATCTGCATCACTCTAGAACAAGTATTGTCACCAGAGTCAACTTTATCCACATTACAAGGTTTACCACTCTCCCCCAAAACACCGCCTCCATCTGGCTCCCAGTATATTCTGACAATTCAGGACAATGGGGTTGGTATCCCGGAGTCTTTGAACCTCAAGAAGTTGAAATCTTTGGGACTGAAGATTGCCTACGATCTGGTTCTGCAACTTGAGGGCAACTTAGAGCTTGAGCGTACCAATGGCACCCTATTTCGCTTGACTTTTTCAGCTTTGGAGTATGGACAGCGATTTTAGACAATGTATTAAGGAATGTGGATTAAATAAAGTACAAAATTTTAGTTTAGTAGGGTGCGTTATAGCGAAGCGCAACGCACCGCCCATGAGATCAAGATCGTGCGTTACTTCGTTAACGCACCCTACAAAAGTTGTAGATTATTCAATCCATGTCCCTAAGAAGATTTCTTAAATTCAAATAAGAAATTGCTGTTTTTTTCTATACTTGCCTTAGCACAATTTATACTAAAATTACAGTCAAGCTTTTTAACTCGTGATTTCCTTGGTGCCTTCAAGTAAAAGTCACCTTAAAGAGTGTCTAGCGGACAAAACCTATGGTAGACACAAAGATATTCATTGTAGAAGATGAGATTTTAGTTGCTAGAGAAATTGAAGGGTATCTCGGTAAGTTAGGATACAGTGTTGTTGGCATTGCAGCGAGTGCGGAAACTGCCCTAAAGCAAATTGCTGAAATTCAGCCCGATTTAGTTTTAGTCGATATTGTTCTCAAGGGAGAACAGGATGGTGTTTCTGTCGCCAAGCAGGTATGCGATCGCTTTCACATTCCAGTTATCTATCTCACTGCTTATGTAGATGCTCCGACCCTTGAGCGGGCAAAACGCACGTATCCTTTTGGCTATATCCTTAAACCATTTAACCAGAATGCTTTAAAAGCCAACATTGAAATTGCTGTGGCGAGACATCACGCAGAATTAGCGGAAAAAAGTGCAATCATCGATAGCACAAACTCCCGTTCCTTTGATTATCTTTCCATCCTCTCCCACGAACTCCGTAATCCCATCTCAGTCATCCAACTTTCGACCATCATGCTAGGAGATAGTCGTTACCCCATTGATGAAGCAAAGAAACAGCAACTACTTGGGCGCATCCAATCTTCAACTGAGCGGATGAATCAATTAATTGAAGACGTGTTAATGATGGGAGAGACAAACCATGATACAACTTTGTTTAATCCGGAAATCACTGATATTGTCGAGTTCTGCCGCACATTAATCGAACCTTGGCAATGTCACCCAGATAGACAGCACAATATCACTTTTGCTTACAACCCTGACCATATCTACGCCAGTGTCGATCAAAAGCTGCTTTGGCATCTCCTCAATAATCTCGTCAGCAATGCCATCAAGTATTCACCGGATGCCAATCCGATTCAGATCCGGCTTTATGGTACAGATGAAGCCATTTATTTTGAAATTCAGGATCAGGGGATTGGCATTTTACAAGAAGATATAGAGTATCTGTTTCAGCCATTTCAGCGTGGCAGGAATGTAGGTAAGCTGCGAGGAACAGGATTGGGTTTGGCGATCGCCAAACGAGCCGCAGAACTCCACAAAGGAGAAATTACAGTTGATAGTCAGGTGGGTTGTGGGTCAACGTTCATTGTCAAACTACCACAAGTAAATCCAGTGTGGCGATCGCTATAGCAATGACTGGCTTTTCTCACCGCTAGATACACTTTATACAAATTAAAAGAGCATAGACGAGTATTTTTTCTGAGGAACCGCACCTTCAATTCCTTCAACATACCAATCCATCACTAGTTGTTTGGGATCTTCGAGTACTTTCCCCTTTGGTACTCGCACCAACCCCTGCTGGTCTTTTATTGGCCCATCAAAAGGATGGCTAATACCCTGAATAAACTCCTCACGCTTGGCGTTGATTAATTGTTGCACCTCGGCAGGAATTACTTGATTCATTGGGGAAATATCTACCATTCCTTTGGCAATACCATCCCACGTCGCTTGTGATTTCCATGTGCCGTTGATAACCGCCAAAGCTGTATCTGTATAAAATTTACCCCACCTATTAATTGCTGCCGTCAGGTGTGCTTTGGTAGCAAACTTGCTCATATCAGTGTTGTAACCAAAAGCATAAATGCCTTTTTCTTCTGCCAATTGCACAGATGCAGTAGAATCAGTATGTTGTGTTAGCACATCTGCACCTAAATTGATTAAAGCCTGTGCTGCTTCCCTTTCCTTAACCGGATTATACCAATTCTGCACCCAAAGTACTTGAACTTTTGCCTCGGGATTTGTTGTTCGTAATCCTTGGGTAAACGCACCTATCCCACGAATAACTTCAGGAATTGGGAATGTCCCGATAAAACCAATAATGTTGGATTTTGTCATTTTGCCGGCAATCATCCCGGTTAAATATCGAGTTTCTTCAAAGCGTCCTAAATAAGTGCCAACATTGGCAGCCCGCTTATATCCCGTACAATTTTCAAAGATGACATGAGGAAATTCCTGGGCTATTTTTATTGTCGGGTTCATGTAGCCAAAGGAAGTTGTAAAAATCAACTTGTTACCGTCTAATGCTAGTTGACGAATTACCCTTTCTGCCTCGGTGTCTGTGTTGACGTTTTCCAGAAAGGTAGTTTTGACCTTATCTTGCAGATAGGCTTCCATTTCTCTGCGACCTAAATCATGGGAGTAAACCCAACCAAAATCATCAACAGAACTAATGTAAACAAATCCCACTTTTAGAGGTTCACTCGCCACCACAGGCGATATTGTGGGAGATGCCTCAATCTGTGAACTAGGTTTTCTGGCTGAAACACAGTTGGACAAGGCTAAATTAGACCCTGCTAAAGTTGCATACTTTAGAAAATTCCGACGATCCATTTTTATTGACTTGGTTTACTCACTGTAAAAAGTTATTTGATTGTTGGTAGCGACAAACACATTTTAGCATCGCCTATATGGCCTGATTTTAGCTCTTTATTTTTGCTGTCAACGTCCTGAAAAATAAATAAGATTTTGGTGGAAAAAAGTTTATTTGAAATTCAGCGCTTTCAGACACAGCAGATCAAGCAAATCTAAATGTAGCAAAAGGTACTCGATTCTACAATTGTAGATACAGTAAAATTTGCTAATATCTCAACCAAAATACATTAAACTTATACCAATGACATATACACCTAAGATTCTGGCCTTTGCTGGCAGTACCCGCACAGATTCCTACAACAAAAAATTGGTTAAAATTGCTGCTGCTGGTGCTAAAGCAGCTGGTGCAGAGGTAACTTATATAGACCTGCGCGATTTACCTCTACCTCTTTATGATCAAGACTTGGAAGATAGAGAAGGAACACCAGCAAACGCGCAGGCGTTTAAGGATTTGCTAATTTCTCACCAAGGGTTACTGATTGCTTCGCCTGAATACAATAGTTCCATTACAGCAGTTCTCAAGAATGCCATTGACTGGGCATCTCGTCCATCGCCCAATGAACCCCCATTAGCTGCTTTTGCAGGTAAAGTGGCTGCTATTATGAGCGCTTCACCAGGAAATCTGGGTGGACTGCGGGGATTGGTTCACTTGCGCTCTATCCTAGGAAATATTCAGGTTCTGGTACTTCCCGCGCAAATAGCTGTGCCACAAGTTTACGAAGCCTTGAATATTGATGGTACATTGAAAGATGCAAAACAACAGAAATCTGTTGAGCAGCTTGGTGAGAGTGTCGCAACAATATTGGTGAAGCTAAACTATAGTGGTTTTTAGTTGTTGACTCCTTTAGCTTTGGTGTATTTCACTCATCTAAGAATCGCTACAAATCTTTTAGTTGTTGATGAGATAACGCGCTCCTAAAAGATTCGGGTTTTGGTGGGCAATGCCTAGGCTGTTGACCCTGAGGGTTTTCAGCCCAAAATGCATCATACAAAATAATAGTCGTAGTTAACGTTCTCATCAGGGCACGGCAGTGCCGATGCCCCTACGGTGAAAAGTGCTGAGTTCCGAGTGCTGAGTGCTGAGTTAAAAATACCACCCACGTCCCTTGCGCGTCTCCGACAGGAGAGGGGTGGGGTATCAACCTTCTCCCGATTAAAAGATTCCGCCCACACGGGGCAGGGCATTAACCATAGTGCAAAAGTACTCAGTACTTAAATTTACTCAGGACTCAGGACTCAGCACTCAGTACTGAGTGTGGTAAACACAAAAATTGCATGATGATTTTTAGCTAATTTCGTACAAAGTCAACACCCTAGGCAATGCCCACCCTACAAAGACTTAGCTTTGTTCAAAAATCCAATATGATTCCTATACCAATCTTTTAGTTGTTGATGAGATAACGCGCTCCTAAAAGTAACAAAAAGATGCCATATAGCTTCTTCATCGTTTCGCTACTAATAAATGGCTGATTCGCAAACAATGCCCCAAATAAATTGCCTACTATTAAACCAGCGGCAATAAGCACGGCATACTTGATGTTGAGATTGCCATTACGATAGTAAACTGCTGCTCCTAAAATACCAATTGGTAAGATTTGGGCGGCAATGGAAGTACCTGTAGCAAACTTTTGATCTAGACCCATAAATAGCACCATTGCTGGTACCATAATTGCACCACCACCAATCCCAAACATACCACCAGCTACACCTGCCACGAGACCGATGAGCAACATTTGGATGACTATATTTGACATGATAAAATTGTCAGTTTCTTGATAAGTTATAAACTTATTTTATTGGACAACATAAAAGAAGATGAGCGATCGCCCTCCAAACCTGATTATTTCTAATCTGGAAACCAACTGGAGATTCAAATGACCCTAGCAACGATAGCAACACTACCAAAAGAATCACCCCTTCTGTTTGAGGGAATGACCTGGAGAGAGTTCAAAGCAGTTGAGCAATTGTTAGACCGTCCAGGATATCGGCTCTCTTTTTTGGATGGAATTCTGGAGATACGACGAATGCCTGGAGAACCCCATGAAACCGTTAAAGAAAGGCTTGGTGCTTTGTTGGAGCTTTACCTGCTGATGGCAGGGTTTGACTTTACTCCCACTGGCTCAATGACGCTGGAAAGCGAAACTGTCGCCGTCAAGCGAGAGGCAGATAAATCTTATAAACTTGCTCCTGGTAGAATACTACCCGATCTGGCGATCGAGGTGGTGTTTTCTAGTGGCGGCATCAACAAGCTGGACGCATACAAGCGGCTGAAAATCAAGGAAGTGTGGTTCTGGGAAGATGGCGTTTTAGAAGTCTATCATCTGCGGGGAGAGAGCAATACACTTCACTATGAGAAGATTTCTAGTAGTGAGGAAGTGAAAGGAATCGATCTGGATTTGTTGTTGCGTTGTATCAATATGGTGAATCACGTAGAAGCGATCAAGACTTTTCAACAGGCACTCCATAAATAAGCGATCGCCCCCTCAGGTTCTTGCCCCAAATTGCCAACGCAAAGGTGTAGAATTTCAACTTTCCCACACTTGCTAAAAGTTGTGCTGCTGTCAATTGCGATCGTGGGGATTAGGTGTCGAAAGTTTAATCAGCTCAGAAAAACGTGAATACTTAACCGCATCGGTAGGAGGATAATCTGCTGACACGGCAAGTAACCCAATTTTTAGATCCTCGAAATAAATCACACCTCCAATACGTCCTTTCACTTGGAAAGGTCCATGAAATAACCGATACTTTGCAATGTAGATCAGGAAAAAACCAGTAATTTTTATTGCCTCGCCAAACATTTGCTGGCAAGTTTTGTGAAGAATAGCATCTAGGTATTGATTATGAGCCGGCTCACCCAGATCAGTGAATTCCGGATGATCTGCAAAATGATCCATATAAAACAACCAGATATCGGAAAGGTCTGTTTCATTGGTCAGTTTTTGCTTGAGTTCCTGCAATCGGTCGATTTCCATAGTGTGGATATTGATGAGATGGGGCGAGCAGACAACACTGTTAAAAATTTACCACAGCGATCGCTCACTCCCAGAAATGGGACTGGAGAATTGATTCACCACTAATCACCGACTCATTGCAAAAATCTGTTCAGCTGTTAGGGGAATGTTAGGAAACAATCTAGAATCAATTTGATCCTGTCCGCGAAACACCTTTGGAGGTAAATACTCTGCATCTTCAAGTTGGTAAATTGTAATAGTTGGTTGCTTGGGAGAGCCAATGAACCGAATCCCACCAAAAGCAGCATAATCCACGATTATGTACTCGGAAACGCCCAAGTCCTCATATTCAGCAAGTTTTGTCAGATAGTCGTCCTTCCAGTTGTTGCTAACGACCTCAATGATTCCGGGTGGTGGAATATATGCAGCAGCAGAACTAGAGCTAGTTTTCATCCGTTGCCATTCTTCCTGAGCAAATATGACAATATCTGCTTTTCGGCTTTTTTCCTTTTCTCCTGGTGCTATCTTCAGCCGCACCTGCTTGGACTGTCGCGACACATAAGGCAGGTCATTTTCTTGGCAGTGATTTTCGAGGTAGGCACACAGCCTCTGGATCAAATCCTCATGATTGGCATTTGGTTCTGATAATGGCACAGGAATTCCATCCCATAGCTCAAACTCTCTGCCTGAGCCATCGTCCCAGGCAAGAAACTCTGTAAAAGTCAATGGTTGTGTGACGGTTGCGTACATCGCTCTCGCTCCATTGCTGACGGTACTTCACTCAATGCTACCAAGATGTACAGCGAAGCAATTTGATCATTATTGATTCTCAAATATCGATTTTAAATTACGTCTGCCGCTAACAACCCTGACAATTTCAATACCATTGTTCATATTTTGATAAGATATTATATAACCATCTAGTGGAATACCTCGTAAGCCAGGACGTAAGGTTTCATATTGTCTTCCCATTTGAGGAAAGCTAGCAAGTTATTTGCATTTTTGATGAAACTCTTTCAGCAATCGTTCCCCAGTTTCAACATTTTCGGCTGCGAAGTATTCAGAAATTTCTCGCAAATCACGAGAAGCAGGTAATGAAATAATATACTGACTCATTTATCAGACTCTCTAACCTGTTGTAAATTTGCCAACAGTTGATTAACAAAAGTCTCACCGTCAATTCCCTCACCACGCTCTAATGATGCTATCCCTTCATCAACAAGAATACGAGCTTCATCAAGCCATATTTGATCCGATAGGTTTTCTTGTTCTAATAGGGATAATGCAGCTTGAATCACTTCGCCTATATTGTGAAATTTGCCTGTGGCTAGTAAATTTTGAATGATTTGTTCCTGTTCTGAAGTTAGTATAATACTCATATTTGCTCTACCTAGCTTCTTCTATGATACAGCTATAAAAAAAGGGTGAAGGAGATGAAATTTTCTTTTTCTCCTTACCCCGTTCTCAAAAGATTTAGCAAGTGTGTGGTGATTACCGCTTCCCTAAGCTACTACACTAACTGATTGACGATCGCACTCACATCAACGGCTAACTTTTGCCCCAATTTCAACAAGTTAGGACATTTATTCGTATCTTGATCGTGATCAAGAGTGGTGAAACACATCGACGCTATTTGATTGTGTAAACCGCTGAAATATAGTTCTTGGGAGCGGTGCAGGGAAATGCCGAGATTTAGTTGATATCCGACATCAATCAACTTTTCTAAGCGTTGGATATCTGCATCTACGGTGCCGTTGGGATCGTGTAACAATTGCCAGATTGATCGCACAATTAACTGTTCCAATATCTGCCTACCTTCCGGAATATTCAGCCGACAACGCAGATGCTTGGCTTCTGTGGCGATCGCTTCTAATTCTACTATGTGATTCCAACTTGTTTGTGGTTCTGTGATATCTTGCTCCAGCGATCGCAACGTCATCATACAGCGATACCCCAACGCAATCTCGGCGGCTACCTGCAATTCTTGGGGTACAGTTAGTTCATCGCGGTGGAACGCCATAATCACGCCGTAATTATCGCGGTAGGCTTGAGTATAAAGCTGATTCAAGCGAGTCAGTGTTTCTTGACTCAACAACTGCATGATCCGGTGACGTTCTTCCGCAAATAGATCCTGCAAATTGAAAGCTTCTTCTCTAAATAGCTGCGTCATCACCAAGATAGTATGAGCCGCACTAGCCTGTTGCAGCGCTGTAAACAGCTTTTCTTTGATTTCGCTGTAGTCACGCCGCCCAGAAAATTTTTGAATGCAGCAGTGGAAGTCCCAGCCTCCCAAATGCAGAACTGCAAACACCAAATGTTCACTTTCCCAGGTAATTTCTGACACTAGCTTTAAATGGCCTACCACCAGAGTCAATGATCCCATGCGTTGGAGTTGGTAATCTAACTCATTGGCGGTGTAGCAATAAACTCGCTTTTGATAAGGATGAGGCTGTTTGCTAGCAGCATCTTGGCTAGTAACAGAACTACGGTTTTCAGGTGTTTTGTGATTGGCAAACAGGGAAGTAATAGCGTAATGGGCTGCTACTTGCTGGAAACCAATTTGGGCAGTTAGCACCTGTTGGTGATAAACTTCGCCACCGTGCTTGAAGGTATCAACGTTACTGGGTGCTAAACCCAGATGTTTGACGAAGCCTTTCTCTAACTGAACACCTGCTACATCTCCCGCCAATTCCAAAGCACGGGCGGCGTAGCGGAGAATCTGTGTCCCTTCTGGGCGAGAAATTTCTTCAAAAAACCAACCGCAGCTGGTGAACATTAATAAAGCATGACGCTGCATTTCCAGCAGGCGTAAAGCGTCTACTTGTTCTGCGGCTGTGAGTTTGTGGGTTTGATGGCGAGAAAGAAACCGACTCACATTAGCGGGAGAGCGATCGCGGATTACCTGAATATACTCATCCCGTGCTTGCCAGGGATCGCCAAAAAGTTGCTTACCATATTCTTCATACACCTCAGTTAGCTGATCCCGCAGCCAATTTAAGGCATCCCGCAAGGGGCGACGCCATTTTTGATGCCAAACACCTCCTTCACCACCACAGCCGCAGTCATCCTGCCATCTATCGACACCGTGGGCGCAACTCCAGGCTGTGACTGGTTTTATTTCCACTTCCCAGGTCGGGGGGTTTAAACTGAGGTAGTGGGCAAAGTTCGTCACTGTCCAGCCGTGATTGGGAAACTCGCCAATAAAAGCATAGGCTAAAGTTTTTTCGGTGCCTTTCTTATGGTGTCCGAAGGTTTCCCCATCTGTCGCTACTGAAATCAACTGTGCTGGGCGATGATCCCCACGGACTGCAGCACCAACGCGCCCTGCGAAATGATGGGAATTATAAACAACATCACTAAAACCCATATCCCGCGAGATCGGACCATCGTAGAAGAAGATGTCGATATAGGGTTTGTCTTTTGACGAATAACTATCCGGCAAATAACAACGATAGGGGCGTGTGGGATCAATCTGACTACCGCCAACTTCGTGCCATTCGGGGTGGGGATCATCCTGAGTGGGGAAAGGACGACAACGCTGAGACTGGGATGGTGCAAGGATAATGAAGCGAATGCCTTCAGCCACCAAAGCCTCTAACGTGGCGTAGTCTACAGCCGTTTCCGCTAACCACATACCTTCGGGATCACGACCAAAACGGGAACGGAAATCTTCTACACCCCAGCGAATTTGGGTGTATTTATCGCGTTCGTTAGCCAGGGGCATGATGATGTGATTGTATACTTGGGCGATCGCATTCCCATGACCATGCAAACGTTCAGAACTCTTGGTATCGGCCTCTAAAATCCGCTGATAAACTTCCACATCGTGGCGTTCTAGCCATGACATCAGTGTAGGGCCGATATTAAAGCTCATATACTCGTAGTTGTTCACGATCCCCACTACTTCGCCCCGGTCATTTAAGATCCTGGCAAAGGCATTTGGACGATAGCATTCCCAATGAATGCGCTCATTCCAATCATGGAAAGGTGTAGCACTCGGTTGGCGTTCTATCGCATCCAGATAAGGGTTTTCCCTTGGTGGCTGGTAGAAATGACCGTGTACGGTGACAAAAACGCCAGTCTTATTGCTCAGGCGATCGCTCTCCTGAGTCTGTTTGAGATCTTGGTGTGATGTGAATGTTGAGCCAGAACTAGCTGGCAGTTCAGCAGCAGAAGTCATTGTATTTTTATCCAAAAAAAACTTGCAGTTGCGCCAAACAGCTTGTCTGTAAACCTATCTACAAGGGGTTGAACACAAAATCCGGTATTGACGACAACTATAGTAAATAAAATCAAAGTTCCCAAAAAACGGTTTTAGTGAAGCGGGAAATCTGCGTTATCGCACAGCCGTTTCCCTACAGGCATCAAATCATCAGCCGTTGTACAACGCCTTATTTTAAGGTGTTTTATTGTTGATACAGCAATAAATTTAATTCTCTTTTAATATATTAAAACGCATTTCTGGGTTAAAGTTTCGGCTTTATTTGATAGTTTTACAACAAAAGATTGCAAAACCTACGTAAATCTCAATCTTATATTACATATCTTGCGGCTGAATGAAAACCGTAAAATCCCGGAACCATTCGATCACACTGTTGAGAGTATCCTAGAGTCTGGTTGGATAGGAAGCAGGGAGCAGGGAGTCGGGGGAGATGAGGGAGACAATAACCTTGACTCTTGACTTTTGACCCTTGACCCTTAACAAATATCTAACTAGCAACGTGTGTCCATTAGTCAGGTAGACAATGTCAGTCAAAAACACTATTTTTCTCGTTTTGTTACTATTTATCCCGGTTTCCTTAGCGGCTCACTTTTTGGAGTGGGGAGAATTGATAGTTTTCATCACAGCTGGATTAGCGATTCTACCTTTAGCCGCTTGGATGGGTACAGCCACAGAAGAAATTGCTGTGGTAGTCGGGCCATCATTGGGGGGGTTATTAAATGCTACCTTTGGCAATGCTACAGAATTGATCATTGCCTTAGTTGCTCTGCAAGCTGGACTAGTAGATGTGGTCAAAGCTAGCATCACGGGATCAATTATCGGCAACTTACTATTGGTCATGGGTCTTTCGATGTTTTTGGGGGGACTACGCTACAAAGAACAAACATTTCAGTCAGTTGTGGCGCGGGTGAATGCTTCGTCGATGAATTTGGCAGTAATTGCTATTTTGTTGCCAACGGCGATGAACTACACTTCTATCGGCATTAGCCAACAAACTGTACAAAATCTTTCCCTGGCGGTGGCTGTAGTATTGATTCTGGTCTACGCGCTGACGCTACTATTTTCGATGAAAACCCACGCTTATTTATATGATGTGGGTGTGGCAGAATCAGAATCAGAGGAACCATCACATGAAAAGCCAAATCTTTGGCTGTGGAGTGGGGTGTTGCTCGTATGTACTCTTTTTGTCGCCCTAGAGTCGGAAATGCTGGTCGATTCTTTGGAAGTAGCCACATCCCAGCTAGGTTTAACATCACTGTTTACTGGGGTGATTCTTGTGCCAATTATTGGTAACGCTGCTGAACATGCGACAGCAGTCACAGTGGCGATGAAGGATAAGATGGATCTTTCTTTGTCTGTAGCTGTGGGATCGAGTATGCAAATTGCTTTATTTGTTGCTCCCGTATTAGTTATAGCAGGCTGGGTGTTTGGTCAGCCGATGGATTTAGATTTCCAGCCTTTTGAATTAGTAGCGGTAGCTGTGTCAGTGCTAATTGCCAATAGCATTAGTTCTGATGGTAAGTCTAATTGGCTAGAAGGCACATTACTATTAGCTGCTTATACAGTATTGGGGTTTGCCTTTTACTTCCATCCCGTGATTGATGGCATCGGGTAATTTATTTAGTAAAAATCTGCTTTGGAGGCGATCGCTATTTTAACCGAGAGCGATCGCTTTTTGATCTGGCATCAATTCACAGGGGCACGGCGCGAAAAGATTTTTGGTCTAACTCATACCAATGCAAATAATGTTTACGACACATTGATTGTCGTCAAGGGATCTTAAACCCCGCCCATACAATTTATTAATTGTTTTTCTGATACCACTGATTACTGATAAATCATCTAGTTTATACTTTTAAAATTTCATAAAAACCAGTTATTGTAGCGGCAATTTCTGCGACATGATCTTATAACTATAGAAATAACTATTAATCAAATATAGCCTATGAATGCACGAACTACTTCTAACCCCACCTTACCAAATCTACGTTTCGGTGATTCAGGTGATGCTGTTAGAGTCTTGCAACGATTGTTATTAAATAACCGCTACTCTGTAAAACTTGATGGGTCTTTCGGTGCTGTAACAGAGACTGCAGTTAAAGCATTTCAAAACCAGCGCAATTTATTGGCAGATGGAATAGTTGGTTCTCGCACCTGGCGTGAGTTGATACAGTAATTATCAGTGAACAGTAAACAGTTATCAGTTATCAGTAATAACGTAGATCCGGGTTTTGGTGGGCACTGCCCACCCTACTGTTCACTGATTTAATATAAATCCTATATAAAGTATAGATAAAAAAAAATAATCAATGCTTCGGTTATTAAAACCCTTGCTATTATGGCTAGAACTAGCATCACTAATCAGGAGTTAATTTGATATTTAATTATGTCCTCATACTTAATCCCTGGGGAGGAGGAAAGCAAAGCTCACAGTAAAAATTTTTGTCAGCAAAATCATACATATCTTTATCTCGTTTTTCAGTATGCAATATTCCGGACTAACAGCAATTTGGTTTGTCAAAACAAGTATGAGTGTTAGTAAAATTAACTATAATGAGTGAACTTAGCCTGCTCATGACGGGCGTTTTAAAAACAGGACAACCATCTCTGCCTAATTTGCTGGAAAAGCAACCATTTCATACCAAAAATGGTGTGCAGAATTCAATACAGAGTCATTTACCCCGGTTAGTGGTAACTGCTCAAATCACGCCACCTGAATTCATACAGACAGATAGAAGTTCCCCGGACACCTCATCAGCACTGAAACTCAACACAATCAGAAAACAACTTCCTTCTTCAAGTTACCCCGTCTTATTAGCTCAGTTTAGTGATTCCGAGAGTGTAGTGGCGGCGAGACGTAGAGCAGTCAGAATACGCTTCCAGAGGGTTAGTAGCCGACCTCTACCAGTTGTGAGCTTTGGTAGCTCAGGTGTTGCTGTGAGAGTGTTGCAACGGCTGTTAATTTCTAACGGCTATGGGATGCAAGTTGATGGGGTTTTCGGACCATTTACAGAAACTGCTGTCAAAGCCTTTCAAAATCGGCGAGATTTACTACCAGATGGAGTGGTTGGTCAGAGAACCTGGAGAGAATTGACAATTTAGTCATTGGTCGTTAGTTAGCGTGAGTTCGACGGAACCTAACCTCAACCCCTTCCCTTGTAGGTCTATCCATTAGTCACATCTTTCTTTACAATCTTGAAACTCTTGTTTTGTAGGCATCTTCAACACTAAGGTGTTTAGACTCACCCGTAGCCGTAGTAAAATCTTCATAGTTTATCCGGTGGGCTATTGTCGCCTGTTTAACACAAATTAATATAGGATGCAGATTCCGCAACTAGAAACCCAACGTCTGATCCTGCGTGGATGGCGTGAAGAAGACTTTGATGCCTACTCCGAAATGTGTGGTGACCCTGAAGTCATGCGTTACATCGGTGCGGGTAAACCATTATCTTGTGAGGAGTCTTGGCGAAATATGGCGATGATACTTGGTCACTGGTATTTGCGGGGCTATGGCCTGTGGGCTGTGGAGGAACGCCAAAGTGGTGAGATGATTGGCAGGATTGGCTGCCATCAACCGCACGGCTGGCCTGGATTTGAGATTGGCTGGACGTTGCGGCGAGCTTATTGGAGACGAGGTTTCGCTATAGAAGCGGCCAGAGCAGCACTAAACTATGCTTTTGCAGAATTGCAGCAGTCTCATGTGATTAGTTTGATTCGTCCTGAGAATGTTGCTTCTCGAAGAGTTGCGGAGAAATTAGGAGAAAAATTAACAGGAAAAATGGAATTTATGGGAGGCGAAGCGGTAATTTATGGGATGCGTCGGGAAGATTGGCAGCTAATTTAAGGGTCGGGTCATTTGTCATTGCCTAAAAGTTATCTTACCTCCTGTTCCCCATGTCCCATTCCCCTATTTAGTGAATAGCTATGCAGACACTTGGCAGCACAAATCAATCATCTGGCTACATTTTGGCACTGGACTTGGGCACAACAGGGAACCGAGCGTTTGTGTTTAACGCTGAAGGCAAGATTGTGGCAAACGCATATAAAGAACTCACACAGTATTATCCACAGGCTGGATGGTTGGAGCATGACCCGCAAGAAATTTGGCAGGATACTTGCTCTTTGATGGAAAATGCGATCGCTCATGCTCAAATTTCCCCGACTGAGATTGTCGCTCTGGGATTAACCGTGCAGCGGGAAACCTGCTTAATTTGGGACAAAACTACAGGTAAACCACTCCATCGGGCGATCGTTTGGCAAGACCGCCGCACGGCTCCCTTGTGTCATCAGTTACAAGCACAAGGCTATACCCAAGAGATTTACGATCGCACTGGTTTAATTATTGATGCCTATTTCTCTGCTACTAAGTTGAGGTGGTTGTTAGATCAGTTTCCCGATGTTGACCGTCACCACCTCTTAGCAGGGACAATTGATACTTGGGTGTTGTGGAATCTCACTGGCGGACGAGTACACGCCACCGACCACAGCAACGCCAGCCGCACCATGTTGATGAATCTCCAGACCTGTGAGTGGGATGAGAATTTACTGGATCTGTTCCAGATTCCCGCTCATATCTTGCCCCAGATTCACCCCAGCCTGGGAAAATTTGGCGTCACAGATGCGGCTGTGCTGGGCGCTAGCATCCCAATTACGGCAATTTTGGGAGATCAGCAAGCGGCTTTGTTTGGTCATGGCTGCGATCGCCCTGGTTTGATGAAATGCACCTACGGCACTGGTAGCTTTTTGGTGGCTCACACTGGTAATGAAGTTGTACGATCACAGCAGCAACTAATTTCGACAGTCGCATGGACACAAGAGCAACAGAGCAGTAAGTTAGATGTCGGCTATGCCCTAGAAGGCAGTATGTTTACTAGTGGTGCTTGTATCCAATGGTTACGCGATGGCATCAAATTAATTACCACTGCCGCCGAAACTGAATCTATGGCCAATCAAGTCCCAGATAACGGAGGAGTATACTTTGTGCCAGCATTTAGCGGACTAGGCGCACCATACTGGGATATGAGCGCGAGAGGAGCTTTTTTCGGACTGACTGCTAGGGTACAACCACAGCATCTGGTACGCGCCGTTCTGGAAGCGATCGCCTACCAAGTAGCAGAAGTGGTGCAAGCGATTAACGCATCTACTAGCACTCCAATGGCGCAATTAACCGTAGATGGTGGTGCTTGCGAGAATAATTTTCTCATGCAGTTCCAAGCAGACGTGTTAGGAATTCCCGTTGAACGCCCCACGATCCGCGACACAACTGTGCAGGGTGCCGCATTTGCGGCAGGACTAGCCGTAGGATTTTGGCATAGTTATGCAACACTAGTACAGCAACGGCAAATAGACCGAGTGTTTGAGCCTAGTCTAGACAGGCATACTGCATTGACAAACTTCGCCACTTGGCAAAAAGCAGTTAAACGCACTCTGACTGAAACAGTTATCAGTTAACAGTTAACAGTTATCAGTTATCAGATTCAACCTGAGCTTTTGTCTAGTATGCCACGATGCAAATAAACACCCATTAACAAAACACTGAAAAGCAAGCTTTTCAAGTTTCTTGATTTCAGACTTCAGACTTCAGACTTCAGACTTTTTGCGCTAGCGCCAATTTTACATCCCAGGTATACAAGCCGATTTTGTCGGGAATCTTAGAGAATCGGCCTGTGCGATAGCCTCTGGATAATTCATTTAGCACCTTGCTTTTGATTTCTCTAGTTTCCTCCGCATCTATATTTCCATAGAGTCCGGCGATTACTTCTGCAACGGTGAAAATTTTCCCCGCATGTTTTTTTAACAGAGAAGAAATAGCATCAATCAAAAATTGACCTTCAAATGCACTGAGCATCGGTACTATTTTTGTCTTCGGAAATACTAAAGGTTTTTTCTTGGGTTTGACGGTCTTAGAATGACCATTACTACCATTACTGGAAGAGAGTAGACCTAAATCGAGAGTGTAACAACCAGGTTCTTCAGGAATACCACACCAGTTATTTTTTTCTCTACCTTGTGTCAGAGACGATTGGACTCTACCTTTGACTACTTTGAAGACGTGTGATTCTAACTCTCCATAGAGCGATCGCACAACAAAATCTATATGACACACAGTGCCAATATTTTCTTGCAATAGCTTTTTGATCGCTTCCATCCGCGTGAGACCTTGATATTCTGGCAGCATGGGAATATCCAATATCTTGCCAGAGTGATCATTGCTCTCTAAAGATGTACTTGCATCTTGGTACTGGTTTATATCAGTAGCAGATGCCGAATTATCTATTTTCGAGTTGTGAGAGTCTTGAGGTGCAGACGCTGTAGACTCCAATTCAACATCAGAAATATTTGCAGGCGATAGAGAAAGTCGCGTCTCTCCAGGGATAGAAGTTGGTGTTTCGCGAGTCACCCCAACTATGGAAATCTGGTGGTTAGTATCGGAAGTGGACCAGTTAGATAACAAAGCTTCCACATGATTGAGCTGCGATCGCGCCTGTGTATAAAGGCGTTCGTACTCTTCTGTAATGCGAGCATAGTAGTCTCGTAGTTCCAACAGTGGCGAGATGAGGGTTTCCGGAGGCGTTTCTATTTGTCCTTTTAAAGTCATGCTGCAATCAATCCAAATCACTATTAGTTTTGTAAGTCATGGGACGGGGTTTGGCTTTTGTAGCCTGCTGCTGCGGTTTTTTAGGCGCTTGGGGAGGGCGACATTGCTCACAATATAATGGTCGTGGGCCAAACGTCTCGCGCTTTGTCGGTTCATCGCACTGCTTACAGACAAAGTTGAAAACACGAGTGTGAATCTCTCGTTTGTGCGCCCTGACAGTATATTCCCTAACATCAATTAACTTACTAGTCATAATCACAAGTTGCGAATTTTCGTCTCATCAATATAGCTATTCAAGCAAATCAAATAGCATCAGTGTGTATCAACTTGCCAGTTTTATAAAAATAACTGACTTGGTGGCCCTGAAAGCAGCTGGAGACTTGCTCAAAAACCGCTTCCCAACAATAGGAAACGGTTTATCTAGCTTATCCTTGACTTTGTCGCTAGCTGATCAACCATGCAGGGTTTTGTCTTTATTTTCTATTTCATTAGCAGTACCCGCCTTGACAACAGCCGCACTACCAGTCAATTTTGCTGAGTGATTTCTCAAAATAATTTTACCAATTGGAGGGCAATCATACCCTGAGGGTTCCGCTTTAGCGGTATGCCCCTACAGAATCACATGGTAATTTTTATTCGGGGAATCTCCTAAACACTCTTGCAGTTTATCTGTACCATCAGAAGCCTTGGTTTGTTCTATTTTACGGTGAGTTTTTTCACGACGCACCTTGACAGCTTGTTCGTTACTTTCATTAACAATTGTAAGTAGGTGGGCACAATTAAACCTCACAAGGAACCCAAAACTCTGATCAATGTTGGGTTTCACTTTGTACCCCTAGGGTGAAGCAAGCTACAACCCAAGCGACATCTTATCATCTGTACCTCTGAGTGGATGTCGAAACCTGAACTCTATCAGTGCTGATGTACTCTCAGCTTTTGCTAGCTATAGTAAACGAACAGGTAACGCTTCAAAGGAGTTAAAGAGATGGAAACCCAGCCAACTAACCCATCACTAGCACTCACAGAAATTCCCCCTGGTCATCTTAACATCATGGGTTACGTTGATGAGTCAGAAGTCAACGGACCTGGTTGTCGTGCAGTTGTCTGGGTGCAGGGTTGTCCTCGTGAGTGTGCAGGCTGTTTTAATCCGGAATCTTGGTCATTTGAGATTAACCAACTGATTGCTGTTGATACCCTCGCAGAAAATATCCTCAAGAACCCCCGCAATACAGGTGTGACTTTCTCTGGTGGTGAACCCTTTTGGCAAGCATCTGCTTTGGCTTCTCTGGCTCGCAAGCTGAAGGCTGCTGGCTTAAATGTCATGTCCTTTACAGGCTTCACCCTCAAGCAACTACAGTCTAAATCCGCACCTCCAGGTTCTCAAGAATTACTAGAACAACTGGATATTCTCGTTGACGGGCCGTTTGTGGAATCTCTCGCCATTCATTCTCCCAACTCCCCAGTTTCTTCTCGAAATCAACGAGTTAATGTCCTCAATCCAGCCTTGCAAGACCAAATTACCTGGGCTAGCGATCAGATAGAAATTCACATTCTCAAGGATGGTAGCCGCATTGTGACTGGCTACCAGGGTTCTTTGGAGTTGAGTTAAAGATTTTTTTGAGTAGTAAATAACTAGATAAAAATCGGGGCATTCTGCGTTAAGGAATGCAAATTTAATAACCTGCAATTCTGATTGAATTGGAAATGGTGCCGTACTTTCGTCTAACACACCCTTCTTTTGCTGGGATCTAAGAACCCTCGTGCGATCGCGCATTCATTGGTGTCAACTTAAGCAAAAAATAGCTTGAAGCTCGGCCTCTTCACCCACCAGGGAACGAATTAAGAGGCTAATAGCGAAAGTCTACTTAAGTAGACTCAAGATTTTGGTCGATACTATAGTTATCTAAAGATGACTTTTGCTATGAGCAAGGAACTTCAGTTCCTTGCGGGAAATAAATCATACGTTAAGTTGACACCTATATCGCCAATTTCGCCCCTAAAATTTGGGGATGGTAGTGAAACTCAGCTATCATAACCATCCAGAAGGATATTTGCCTCAAAAATTGAAAGAAGCAAAGTCATTCATTTAGTTCTCAACTCAATATAGCGGTTTTTAGCTCAGTGAGTTACAGTTTTAAATCGCCAAGCCTGTAGGGGCGGGGAAACCCCGCCCTCGATTGTGTGTCACTGAGTGCAGCCAAAGTGTTACATCCGATAGAGAACCGCTATATCAGTTTATGGAAATCCCCAACCCTATTAGCACAATTATTTGCCAACAGCCTTATCCGCTTTTATTTGCAACCATCAGCGGTTCTCATTTGTATGGCTTTCCGTCACCAGATTCTGATTATGATCTGCGCGGTGTACATATTTTACCAGTACGAGAATTAGTAGGATTAGATACTGGGACTGAAACTATCGCCATCTCAGAAAGCTACTCATCTTTAGAACTAGATTTGGTCACTCATGATATCAAAAAATTCTTCTTATTACTCCTCAAAAAGAATGGCTATGTCTTAGAACAACTGTATTCGCCTTTAATCCTCAAAACTACACCAGAACATGAGGAACTGAAATGTATTGCGAAAGGCTGTATTACTCGTCATCATAGTCACCACTATTTTGGTTTTGCAGCAACACAATGGAAACTTTTCGCCAAAGAACAGCCACATCAAGTTAAGCCATTGCTTTATGTTTATCGCGTGCTGTTATCTGGAATTTACCTTATGCAGACAGGAGTAGTTGAAGCTAATTTAATCAAGCTCAATGAGGTTTTTAATTTACCATACATTCATGATTTAATTGCCCAAAAGCTGAGTGATAGAGAACAGTCTATTTTGTCAAATTTCGATATGGCTTTTTATCAGCAAGAATATGAGCGACTGCGTAGTCAGTTGCAAACGGTTTATGAAACCAGTAAATTACCTGAAGCATCTGTGGCGAAGGCAGCGTTACATGACTTGCTATTGCGGTTGAGAACTAGGAGTTAGAAGTTATTACCTGTTTCTTTCTCACTCCTAACTCTGAACTTTTTTAAAATTTTCCACTTCCAGCTGCAATAGCCAAAGCACCCCAACCAGCCAGAAATGCTACTCCTCCGAGTGGTGTAATTGCTCCCAAGGATTTAATACCAGTTAAACTCAAGGCATACAAGCTCCCTGAGAAAATGGCAATACCAATGATAAATAGCCAACCACTAGCGATGAGGGTAGATGGAGGCGATTCGCTACGACTCAGTAGTACTGCTACTAGTAAAAGTGCAAGAGCGTGGTACATTTGATAACGAGCGCCAGTTTCAAAAATTTCTAGCGATCGCTCACTAATTTTTTCCCGTAAAGCATGGGAAGCAAAAGCACCAGCCGCAACAGACAAACCACCCAAAACAGCAGCTATACTCAAAAAAATCTGCGTCATTAGACCTAACCGTCAATTTGTAGAGAGTTAAATCTCAAAATGATATGATATAGCACCATCCTCACTCACCTTAAAATTAGCATTGAATTCTTTAGCTTTTTCATCTAAATATTCTCTAGCTGTGATTGCAGGTAGTTGCGACTTAATTGCAAAGCCAGCAACAGTCATGCGACCTTTATTTTCTTGTAGCATGTGATAAAAAATAGATTGCAGCTGTTCATTCACCTGCTGATCTAGCGCTTTTTTCTCTTGCCGACTCTGACGATATAATCCTAAGCTTAACCATCCCCCCAATATGAGAGTAGGAACACCAAAAATTAGACTTTGTCTAGCAGTAGTATCAAGTAGAGAAAGAGCATCTCTATTCACATATTCTCTTGCATAGTCCTCTTCCTCTATGGCTGTGGGGATTGGCTCCAACATACTATTTTTTTCTAGTGCAGCTGAGACTGATAATGTTAAAAACATGAATCCGAGTGTGAGTAGCCAACCTGCAGCTAGTTTTTCAGCAGTCTTCATAGTTCCACCTCAGATTTGAACCTTGCTTGTGATTTTAACCTCACTTGCTCTGAGGTTGCAGTAATTGCCAAAATATTGCTTTCTTTTTGTAAAGAAATTATAAAATTTAGGGAATGGGGACTGGGTGATTCTTTATCTCCCTTATCCCCCTGATCTCCCTCAACTACGTGTAGCCTCAAGGATGCGAGAAAAATAGAAGCGAGTCCGAGTCATTGACTGTCGTTGCACACAGAAGCCATTACTTTCGAGAATTTTGACCACATCAGCTTCACGATGGAGGTAGGCGCGAGTGGCTTTACTTGGGCCAGGAAAGAAGCTGCCAATTTTTTTGAGTATAGTCAAAGCGCAAGTCTTGGGTGCAAAACTGAGGATGAGGCGCGACTGGGACAAAGAACAAAGATGAGAAATCATCTCGTCTGCTTTGTCTTGGGGGTAGTGGATGAGAACATCCAGACAAATGACAGTATGGTAATTACCGGTTAAGGATTCCAAATCCTGGACTGCGAAGGTAGGGTTTTCGGCATTACCCAAGGTTTTTGAGGCTCTATCCTGAGCTTCCGACACCATTTTATCAGAAATATCGCTGGCATAGACCTTTGCACCATCTACAGCTAGGGGAATGCTGAGACTACCCACACCACAACCAGCATCACAAATCGATAACTCTGCTAAATTATTATCAGCTTTCAGCCAGCCGATGACTGTATCCACTGTTTGCTGATGTCCAGTGCGGATATCTAGCTGGACTTTGTTGACTTCGCCATCGCCGTAGATCCGCCGCCAGCGGTCAAACCCTGTGGAATTGAAATATTCACGGACTATTGTTTTATCGTCGGCTGCGTTCATAACGTTTGGTTCTCAAGGGTTCCCAATCCTTAAACTTATCATTGATGGGAACCTGAAAAAACGCTTCTGATTACAGAATTTTCTCAATATCGCCTACCGTAAACTCCTATGCTATGATTATTTGACTGGTGAAATCTGGCTACTAAACAGTCACAAAACTAGTTACATAGCAGCCAAAAAAAAGCTAGAACGTAGATGCGGCGGCATAGCCAAGTGGTAAGGCAGAGGTCTGCAAAACCTCCATCCCCCGGTTCAAATCCGGGTGCCGCCTTTCAGAAAATCAAGTATTTCAGGGCTTTCGCGCCCTTTTTATTGGACGTTCAAGGGCTTGTTCTTCAAGCCTTCAGAGATTTTTGGGGTTATTTTGGGTAGTTTGGGTAAAGAACTGGGGTAAAAATGTAAGGTAGAGGTTTTACCCCAATAGGTAGTTCTGGGGTAAAATTGGGGTAAAGTGGAAGGATAAAGGTTCTTACCCCAGTTAATTACCCTCATGGAACCTCAAAAATCTCAAAATATTGCCCGTCGGCGTTCAGTCCAGATAAAGACCTCTAACGGTAGTCTGCAATTGGTTTTTTCTCATCCTATTACTACGCCGACAGGAGAGATAAAAACCAAGCGCTTCTACGGTTTCAACAGGGCATTATGATACGCCTCTAGGAAAACTTCAGGCATCAGCTTTAGTGAATATTGACTATGGAGAGTTTGATGCCAGTTTAACTAAGTACAAACCAGCAGCATCATTAAGCACCGTTAGCTCAATTACGCCCATTAGTCCTTCAGCTACCCCCCAATATGACTTGGGAGAATTATGGGCAAAATACGCTGAGTTTAAAAAACCACAGGTTAGTCCTTCTAAGATCTGATAAAGTTGCTTTCGTACTGAATGCGGCTATCTATGATCACTTTATTAATTAACTCTAATTAAGCTGTCTCAAGTAGCAATCTCTGAAAACCCTTGGATTAAGTATGCAGGCTTTTTCAAAGACGATCCATATTTTGCTGAAATTGCTTTATCAATTCGAGCCGAATGGGAGTCAAACGACGATTCAGAGGTTGATCCCTCCTTGTACATGGTTGAGTAGCCTTTTCTTATGAGTCTATTTATTTTGGACACAGACCATGTTTCATTGTGGTTTCGAGGGCATTCCTCAAGACTTTGTTGGGTTTCACTCCGTTCAACCCAACCTTGTATATTGATACAGATGCGTTGGTAAGGGCGCGGTCTCCGCGCTCCTACGAGAAATCTATCTGTATCAACGTTTTCGTGAATTTGTATTATGGGTAGACACAGAGTTAGGACAGTTCATTCTTTAATTATGCAACGCCCTTTGTCTGCATCGTCTGTGGTTAAATGAATCAGAATTTAAATAGGTTTAAAGCTTTTTACAGACAATGCAAATTACTCAAAGTCTGCACACAGCAATTCTTGTTACCGACTTGGAACGATCTGAATATTTTTACGGCAAAGTATTAGGATTATCCAAAGTAGACCGCGTTCTGAAATATCCTGGTGCATGGTATCAAGTTGGTGATTATCAAATTCATCTGATAGTTGCGTCTTCTGTCCTCACGGAAAACCAAAATCAAAAATGGGGACGTAACCCTCACGTTGCTTTCTCTGTTGCTGACTTAGACATTGCCAAGCAAGAGCTACTTGATCAAAATTATCTCATCCAAGTGAGTGCCTCTGGTCGTGCGGCTTTCTTTACCCACGACCCGGATGGGAATATTGTCGAATTGAGTCAAGGGTGAGGGAGATGAGGGAGAAGTTATCAATGACCAATGACTAATGAAAATCATTGCTTACGCTTATAGTGACCCTTTACTAGAGTCCTCTCTTGATCCCACTAATTGGGGATGGGAGATGGATAGAATTTATCATGATTTGGGGAAGCGGTCTGAATTACAGCAGTTAATCAATGATTGTCAAACCGAAGCAGCAGTTTATCTCTTAATTCGCCGCTTAGAAGAATTAGGGGATAGTGTGGAGGAAGTGAGCGATCGCCTAACTACACTAGAAGCAATGGGTGTAATGGTGATTGCTACTGAACAACCTTACACCTCAGAAAATGCTAATCTCCGCGCCCAATTACTAAAATTGCTACAGGAAATTCAACGCCAGCAACGTAGTCGGCGCATCCGTCAAGGTCATGCCCGCAGCCGTTTAGAAGCCTCGCCCCCACCTGGCAAACCACCCTATGGCTATCGTCGAGGTAAAGGAAAATATACTATTGACCGCAGTACTTCCCCGGTAGTCAAAGATTTTTTTGAACAATTTTTACTCTATGGTTCGCTGCGGGGTGCAGTCCGTTACTTGGCAAAAAAATACGGTAAGAAAATCTCTGTCACCACAGGTAGGCGCTGGTTGACTAATCCAGTCTATCGGGGGAATACAGCCTATCAGCATGGTGAAATTATTTCCAATACTCATATACCCATTATTTCCCAGGAAGAAGCCGCTCAAGTTGACCGAATTTTGCGCCGTAATAGTCGTTTACCATCCCGGACTGCAAGTGCGCCGCGTTCTCTGGCTGGGTTGGTTGTTTGTGCTGAGTGTCAGTCACACATGACAGTCACTCGTGTCACCCAGCGATACCAAGACAAAGAATATCTTTATTTGCGTCCTATTAACTGTCCCCAACTTCCCAAATGTCGCGCTATTGCTTACCAAGAAGTTTTAGCACAGACAATCACAACGGTTTGTCGTGATTTACCCCTAGCCGTAGCTGGGATGAATTTTCCCCAATTGGATGCGATTAAGAATAATTTAGGAGATGCGATCGCCCGTCAGCAAGAAATACTCACTCAGTTACCTGCTTTAATCGAAACTGGAGTGTTAGATACTGAAACAGCAAAGTTAAGGGCATACAAACTCCGCACGGAAATTTCAGCACTCCAAGCCAAGCTAGCGACTCTCCCACCAGTGAACTTGCGTTCTGTGGCTCAAGCTGTTTCGATTCCCCAATTTTGGTTAGATTTATCAGAGTCAGAACGCAGATTTTATTTTCGAGAATTTATTCGGCAAATTGAGATTATTCGCCAAGATAATGAGTGGACATTACAAGTTATTTTTATCTTTTAATAGTATGGTTTAGAGCCACGAGACAAGGCAGTCTTAGCAGCTGCGGTATGAGCGATCGCTAGATTAAACTGGGTTCAATTTATACCTCGAACCAAGCTAGGACTCCAGGGATGACGCAACTCGCTTTAGATGTAACAACAGTAGGAAAGCTAGCTGAAAGCCTCCCCACCCCACCACTGCTAACAAGTCAACAAGCCAACTGGAACCATGTTTTTCTTGCTGATTACCAGCATCCTGGTGCAGAACTCAATGAACCTGCGATCCCATTTCACGTACTAGAAGTAATGGATAATAGGTCACGAGTACCCCATGAACGCCGTCTCGGTACAAAGTTTCTGTCTTATCCCATCCGTCAGGGTGAAGTTTTTCTCTGTCCAGCGCAAACAGCCCAGTGGATTACCTGGAAGAAAACATTAAACTTCTCATTGGTGGTATTTGATCCTCGGTTTATTGAACAGCTAGCAAATGAAGTAGACATTTCTCAGGCGATCGAATTTATACCTCAATGGCAAGTTTTTGATCCCGTGATTCAGACTATTACCAATGCACTCAAAGCTGACTTAGCCGCTGGATGCCCAGCTGGTTCCTTATATGGGCAACATTTTGGCACAGCTCTTGCAACCCATCTACTCACAAAGTTGACAGTTAATCAGCCAAATGTTTCTGAATATGATGATGGATTGCCACGCCATCAACTAAAAAAAGTCTTGGAACACATTGAGGCGAATTTAACTGAAAAAATTCAACTAGAAGACTTAGCAAAAATTTCCGGAATGAGTGTATTCTACTTTGCACGGCAGTTTAAGCAATCCATGCAAATACAACCCCATCAATACGTGCTGCGACGAAGGGTAGAACGCGCTAAACAATTGCTGAAATGCCCAGACTACAGCGTTACTAAAGTAGCAGCAGAATGTGGTTTTGCCAATCCATCTCATCTCAGTCGTCATTTCTACAAGTTAGTTAAAATGTCTCCCGGAGAGTTTCGCAATCAATAGCAAGAATGTGTTCATACTCGACAAGAACATATTCGCCTGTGTCAAGTTGAGTTTAATACAATTTGAATTATTCAGCCCTAGCAAGTGTTTGAGGTTAACCCATTGAATTTAATCATATTCAATCTTCGAGCAAACTGCTTGGTTGCTTTTATCGCACTATGCCGTTGATTGCTATTACACGCTTACGTCTGAGGTTTCACCGCTATTTGCCTTCATTCATCTTCTACACCCTCCTTTCTACATGGCAGGCTCAACGCGCACCGGGTAATCTCGGCATTAGCTTGTTGATTGATGCCAATCGCACATATTGGACGCGAACTGCTTGGCAAAGTGAAACAGCCATGTATGCGTTCAGACAAGCAGCAAGTCACGGACAGGCGATGCTGAAACTGATCGAGTGGTGTGATGAGGCATCAGCCGTACATTGGATACAAGAAACGCCTGATCTGCCTGGTTGGGATGAGGCACACCGCAGGATGCTAAAAGAGGGGCATCGCTCCCCTGTCAGGCATCCTTCGGCAGCTCATATTGCTGATGAAATTGCTGCACCAAAAACTATTATGAGCATTTTTTAAATAGGCAACCGAGTTAAGTATTAGCAACTCAATTCAGCCAAAACTAATTTAGGTAAAAATTATGGGTATTTGGGACAAAATTAAGAACTCTATTAAAGAATCTATTTCTGTAGATATTCTGAATGAATGTCCTAATTGTGGAGCTTCTGACAAAGACCCCACAAAAGTTGACAAGATTAAAGGTTGGGAAATTCCAGTATTTAATCCAGATCATAATCCTACTTTTCCTAAGAAAAGTATCAAGTACAGTTGTAGTTGTAAAGTATGTGGTCATAAGTGGACAAAAACAAAATTTGTTAGGCACTAAATATGTTGGTTTTCACTACACATCTGAAAGTATAAACATAGCAAATTTGGATAACAAATAGGAAGCAGTGATGAATAGAAAAGCGTTTACCGTTACAAAAAGTTGGGGTAATTGTTATATCCGCGTCAAGAGCATTGCTACAGGTAATCTCTACGACGTTCGCTATACAAGTCAAATTGGTGCTGATGATGGAGATACAGTTAGCGTCCTCATCGATGGCAATGAAAATTGGAAAACTATCATCAATGAGCGAACAGGAAACTCTGCAACTGTATCCAGCATTAGCCGTGTGTAAATCGAACTTAATATGTTTTTACTTACTACTATCAATGCTTTTGGAATTTTATGGGCTGCTTTTCTATGGGGAATTGCAGGAGTTTGTGCAGGTTTACTAGTAGCACTACCAGTCTTCATCATCGTTTTATCTATACAAAATGATAACGGAGATACAGCATATAGAGTTACGGCTTTTGTTGTTGCTGGAGTTGTTTTAATGGGAATTTTATTTGGTGGAATGTTTGAGTTTGAAAAACAGTTAAAAGAGCAGGAAAAATCCTCTTATTTACCAACTCAAATATCATTTTTTATAAGTCTTAATTAATTTTGTTTAATTACTTGTATAAACTTTCCATAAAACCGATTAAGAAAGCTATTTTTATGGCAGCATCCAACAAAAGAGAAGCTAAAGAGCAAGCACGTTCAGCTATTAATAAATGGGCTTTAGGATTTGCAAGTGTGGCTTGGATTCCAGGTTCTCATTATCTAATGACTGGAGGCGATGTGACAATGGTCATCCAAGTCGGGTCAATTTTTGATGTTGATATAGACAAAACTCAAGCTGGGGCAGTATTTACTACAATAGCAGCTCCACTTATTGGTAGTAAAGTTGCACACTCAGTCCTTGATTTTGTTCCCATCTTTGGCTGGGCAGCAAAATCAGCAGTAGCTGCTGGAGTTACAAAAGCTGTTGGTGAAGCACTTATCGTGTACTTCAATGACTGTTCAAATCTTCCTGAATAATTCTCTAGACAAATATGACTCTGCGTTGCTAGAGCTTGACCTTCCAATACTTGATGAAATATGGCAATCCTATTGTTGATAAGTTGATGAAGAAGCCAGAAGCCAGGATAATTCTATGTTCTGACTTCTGGCTCCGCAGAAAACAGGCGACTAATGATTTAAGCTTTTACTGGCCGTGGATTGTCCTGTTGGTTCTGTTGCAGCAGGCTGGGGTCAATTTCGATGTTTAATGCTTGAGCAACGCGCTGACCGTAATCTGCATCAGCCCGGAAGAATTGCTGTAGTTGGCGCAGTTGGATATCTTTTTGTGCGCCACTCAGCGCCCCAGCGATCGCCTGTGCTGTCCGATTCTTCTCTTCTTCTGAAAAAATCCGCCACAGGTTCCCGGCTTGGGTGTAGTCATCTTGATCGCGGGATTCATAGCGATCGGCAACTACATCGCCCAGATGTAGCCCTGGATCTCGATATTCAGGCGCTTCTTTGGGAGTGCTGCTGTCGCTGTTGGGATAGTAATTGGGGCTACTGCCACCATAACCTGTTGACAAAGCACCGTCTCTCTGGTAGTGATTTACCGGGCTGTGGGGGTGATTGACGGGTAATTGCTGGTAGTTGGTGCCGATGCGGTAACGCTGTGCATCAGCATAGGACATTAATCGTGCTTGTAGTACTTTATCAGGGCTGGGGCCAATACCGGGGGGAAACGCACCAGGGCTAAATGCGGCTTGTTCTACTTCCGCAAAATAGTTTTCAGGATTGCGGTTTAGTTCTAGAATACCGATTTCTATTAGTGGGTAGTCGGTATGAGGCCAAACCTTTGTGAGGTCGAAGGGATTCCATTGGAAGGTTTTCGCCTGTTCTTCAGTCATGATTTGGATTTTGACTGTCCAACTGGGAAACTCACCTCTGGCGATCGCTTCAAATAAATCCCGCTGGTGTGATTCCCGATCAATCCCAATCAAATTAGCCGATTCTTCTCCTGTCAAAGTCTTGACACCCTGACGAGTTTTAAAATGGAATTTAGTCCAGAACCGCTCACCTGCAGCATTCACAAAAGATAATGTGTGGCTACCATAGCCATTCATGTGGCGATAACTGGCGGGTAAACCGCGATCGCTAAACAAAATTGTCACCTGGTGCAGCGACTCCGGGTTTAATGACCAAAAATCCCACTGGGCGTTAGCATCCCGCAGGTTTGTTTGGGGATGGCGCTTTTGCGTGTGAATGAAATTGGCGAACTTATGCGGATCGCGGATGAAGAATACAGGCGTGTTATTACCCACTAAATCCCAGTTGCCTTCTTCAGTGTAGAATTTAACAGCAAAACCGCGCACATCGCGTTCTGCATCCGCAGCACCTTTTTCTCCAGCGACGGTAGAGAAACGCAAAAATACCTCTGTTTGCTTGCCTGCTTCCGCGAGGAACTTCGCTTTGGTATATTCAGGAATGGCACGGGTGAGGGTAAATGTCCCATAAGCACCAGAACCTTTGGCATGAACCACCCGTTCTGGAATCCTTTCTCTGTTGAACTGCTGCATCTGTTCTAAAAGCTGCACATCCTGGATCAACAGGGGGCCACGGGGTCCTGCGGTGATTGCATTCTGGTTATCAAAAATCGGAGAACCTGTTGCCGTCGTTAGCTTCTTGTCTTCAGTCATGCCGACGATCATTCCTTTGATTAAGGTTACTAACACTCATACTAATGATGAGATGCCTTTATTGTAGTCATAACGAGTATGAGTTAATAAGTATGTTAAACATATTTTTATGATTGAGGTATGTGCTTTGAAACTCTATGTAGCAACTGTCTTACAAGTCAAGCGATCGCATACTAAAAATTGGCGTTAAGGATTTGCAGTATTCGGTAAATTTTCTATTAGAATGTTGTTCAGTGTCAACAGCCATTGATAGCACGGCTCGTCAATTGGCGCGATTTCTCTACGTTGCTGTGCCAAAGATTCTGTATAAGCTCTGAGCCAAGCCGCAGCAAGTTCTTGCTCTGTTGCAGTTTCTTCTATTAATGTACGGTGAAACTGTTCTTCAACCCATTTCTCAAAAGTAAGGATTTCAAGGGATATTGCGTAAGCGTCTTCAATCTCTTCACATCTAGGTTTCAATTCATCTAGTCGCTCAGGTTTAAGGCTTGTCACAAAGCCCGCCCGTCTAACAGCAGGATGCACTTCTAATTTTTCCGATAATTCTTCAATTTCATCGCGTAGATATGCTTTACCATACTTTGCATCCCACGCTTCTACAATCTGCCTATCTTCTAAAAGTTCGATATCACCAACATTTCCATGTTTTTTATTAGCTGAACGCATTTGTGAAAGAGGTTTCAATAGACTATTATCAAAGATTTGATAATCTTGCATTGCCTGCATCAAGCTATGCATAGAAATTTCCATTAAACGAGCCGCATAATCAGACTGATTAATATGACGCAGAATCAGACTTAATGCAATTCCTCGATCAATCAATGATGATCCCAGAAATAAGTCAAGTTTTTCGATAACCTGCAAAGCCAACCTTCTAAAGTTATCGGCTTGGTTCAGTAATTGTGAAATAAAATAGCTTAATGCTGTTTCAGGAACAATTTGATCTTTCTCTATAGCTTCAACGATATTTACCCATTCAGAACGCGCACCTCGTATATTTGCTTTATACACAGATGAATATGGATAGTTTTCTGCCAGACTCCGTGTCATCATAAAACCATCTGCATTCAGTCTGAGTAACTCATATTTTCGTAGAACGGGTGTAATGTATTGCTTATCAAGAGAACGCATCGAAATTCCATCACACCATGAAAAATCTCTTTTGCTAGCGCTGCCTTTGTGCAATCTAATATTTTGTTCTGGCTCGATTGATTTGACACATAATTGTAGTATTGTCAAACCAACTAATGCTCTACCAACTTCGCTAGTTATTGACTGTACCAGTTTATCAAAAAGATATCTTTGTGCTTGTGTAAGTTGTGAAAAATCGATGTTTGAAGATTGATCTCTACAATATAAAATCTGTTTTTCTAAATAACTATTAGAGAGTTCTTGTGCTATTTTTCTATACCGTATTTTAGTAGCTTGATTCATCCCTCCTTCTGGAAAGGATTGAACTGTTCCATCAGGAAGAATTAATTCACTTCTGTTAAGATAAACTTTCAGATGTATCTCGTTCATACAATATAGTTAGAGACTCTTGCGAAGTTGCACGCTTTTCGGATTCAGTGTAGGGAAAGCATAAGGAATTAAATACTCACCCATAGAAATTTGGGGGTTGGTATTGTGGCTTCTAACTTCATAGCCCATATTACGTAAAGACTGAAGATATAAAAATATATTTTCTTCTTTTACGCCCCACTGTTTTGCTAATTCTGTGGTTGTAAGTTGAGCAGCCGTACCAATACACCTTGTTATACATTGAACCACGCGCCAAAATGAATCAACTTCCCGTTGAGGATGAAAGTTCATGACTCCGCTAATGCGAGCGTTGTATTGATAGTAACCAGATAGTTGTACTAAATCTGCCTTGCCTGTCATCTCATTTAACTTTTCTTCAAAAGCCTTCCAAAGAGATGTAAATATTTGTGTATCTAGCTCTTTAGCGCAAAGCTTTACTGAACGTGTCCCAAGAACCCACTCATCATAACCAAAAGATGGATATACATCTATCACAAATTCATTCTCTTCTTTCCATATTTCATTAGTGCTAGCGGAAATTACCAAAAATGAATTATTTAAATCGTAGGTTAAGAAAATTTTTACACTTTCGGGAGATGCTTCTTTTGTCCATGAGAAATTTTCTTTGGATAAAAATCTGATAGTTTCTCCCTTGTCTTCATGGATAGAACAAGTTAAGGATGAAATCTCACCTGTATTGGATAAATGTTCAATTGCTGTTTTAGCCTTTTGAGAATAAATCTTGGTTAACTGTCTTTTCCGTTGTCTAAATCCTAATTTATGACTTTGAGATAGGTAGCTTAGATTAAAAGGCAATTTAACATTCATTACCTGGTCTAAAATACTGATAGCCAGGATTCTCGCCAGTTGAGGGGGAACTGAATTACCAATCTGCTCAATACAAACTTGTTGATTTCCCACAAGTTCATAATCATCAGGAATAGTTTGTAATCGTTTTAACTCAGCAATAGAAAATCTACGATTCTCCCAACTAAAAGGTCCAGTATATTGTCCACCTTGAGCTTTAATTGTGCGTACTGGTGTTTGTGGATCTGCTTTATAAAGAAAGTCAGAAAATTTCGATCTCCAACTAAAAATCGGATGGGGATAACCCATTTCTTTTGTATAAAAACTGTAGTTAAGTCCAGGCGGAATGTGTTCCAACAAATGTCCAAATCGTCCCCCTAGTCCCATTTCAACATCTGAAACAGCCGCATCTTTGATAGCTTGTGCGGCTGAATAATAAGACTGTTGATCGAGAGAGTCAGGTCCATGAGTAGGGTAGGGAAATAAATACTCTCCTTCCTTTAATCCCACAATAAACAAACGTTCTCGATGCTGAGGAACTCCGTAATCAGCTGCATCTAAAATGCGAAAGTAGATTTTATAGCCAACCTCTTGAAAAGCTGCTTGAATTTCTTGCCAAGCTTCTCCTCCATTCGCTCCTGTGATTCCATATACATTCTCAAAAAGAAATCCTTTGGGTTGAAGTATTTTGAGAATGCGAACATATTCTTGAAAGAGTGTTCCTCTAGCATCTGTTGTTCCCAGTACACCAGCCGCTCTACGCCCAGCCGCAGAAAACGTTTGACATGGTGGACCTCCAATTACAAAATCGACTTTGAGATTTGGATCAGGTGAATAATTTCTAATATCAGTACAAATAGGTTGTGAGCCTGCTAGCCATTTTCCCGGTAGAGAGTTTTTCAATAATGTTTGAACATACTTATTTTCAAGTTCAACCATCTGAATTATTTGAAATCCAGAATCATGAAACGCAATGTCTAGTCCACCACCACCGGAAAATAAACTAAGCGTTTTTACCGGAGCAACTCCCTGTTGTATCAAGCATTTACGGAGAGATTTACCAAAATTATCAGTCCATCCTGTCTCTTGTTTTACCTTCAGTTTAGCTAAAATATTCTGAAACCAATCTTTATTAGTTGCTTCAAAAATAGACAAGTCAAGAGACAATTGGCGCATTGTTTTATGCTCTGAGATATTTAATGTTGTTGATTGAGCAATACTAACTGGTCTAACTCTTGCTGCATCTGAGTAACAACTAATTCATAACATTCATTAACATACTGGCGATCGCCCGCAGCTTCTCGTCCGTAGCGTGCAAACTTAATCGGTGGACAAACTCGCGTGTGGATAGGTACAGGTAAGGGGATATTAGGAAACGGGCCAAATGCTAATCCCCACGGTAATCCTAGATAAATGGGAAACACCACCGGATCAATGCCAAACAGCCAAGGCATCCCCCATTTATGGAGTTGCTCTACAATTTTGTAAGCATCGGCCAGCACAAATAAAGTATCGTGAGCGCCGGAGGAAATCACTGGTACTATTGGTATATTTTCGCGCAGCGCTAGCTTGATAAACCCTTGGCGACCAGCAAAATATATCTGATTACGCAAAGAATGAGGTCGAAAGACATCTTCTGCACCACCAGGATAGACGAGTACACTAGCTCCGGAGTTCAAAGCCGTATAAGCCATTTTAGGATGCGCTCTGACTGCTCCAGCTTTAGCGGCTAGTTGCGCTACTGGGCTAAAAACCTCCCAAGCTGTGGGGTGCATAAGACCGTAGATGGGTTTCTCCACACCAAATCGGCGAAACCAATCATACATCATCATCACCATATCAGGAGCCGCCAGACCCCCATTGTGGGAACCGACATAGAGGACTTTTTCATCGGGTGAGACATGCTCCCAGCCGCTAGTTTGCACTCGAAAATAGTAGTGATAAAACCACCCCAATAGCGGCATGATGGATTCAATGAATCTTGGATCTCGCTCATCCAAAGACCATCCGAGTTTTGTCTTTTCGTGTTGTTGTGTATCTGACATCCAGGAATATTATCAGTTATCAGTTAGCAGTTATCAGTAATCAGATTGATGGCTGCGTACTGATTGACAGTCTATTAGCCTTCACCCTATGTCTTTTATTTTACCAAATTCTTTCTTTTTACTTTTGCCTTGTTCGGTGATAGGCTAACTGCGTGACGAGTGTCGAGGTATTGAAGATGAGTAAACTGCGGGTGGGGTTGCTGTTTGGTGGACGCTCTGGGGAGCATGAAGTTTCGATTAGTTCAGCAAGAGCGATCGCTACAGCTTTAAGTGCCCAGCCAAATGCTAGCAAATATGAAGTCCTGCCATTCTACATCCAAAAAGACGGCCGTTGGCTAGCAGGCGACTTACCCCAACAGCTTCTGGGTTCTGGCGCACCCCTGCTGGAATCCCCAAAAACACCCCAAGGGGAAAATCATCTCACATCCAACCCGCAAAACCAAATCCTCAGCCGTTGGCAATCACCCTCTCAAGTCGCGGAAGTGGATGTTTGGCTGCCAATTCTTCACGGGCCCAATGGTGAAGATGGTACAATTCAAGGCTTACTGACGTTAATGCAAGTCCCCTTTGTTGGTTCTGGGGTGTTGGGTTCAGCCTTAGGAATGGATAAAATCGCCATGAAAATGGCATTTGATCAAGCTGGATTACCCCAAGTAAAATACAAAGCTGTCACAAGGGCGCAAGTTTGGTCAAATCCTTGTGTGTTTCCTAAACTTTGTGATGAAATTGAAGCAGCGTTGGGCTATCCTGCTTTTGTCAAGCCTGCTAACCTAGGTTCATCCGTCGGCATTGCCAAAGTGCGATCGCGTCAAGAATTAGAAGCCGCATTAGATAATGCAGCTGGTTATGATCGGCGGCTAATTGTAGAAGCCGGAGTTGTCGCTAGGGAAGTAGAATGCGCCGTTTTAGGCAACGATCAACCCCAAGCCTCTGTGGTGGGGGAGATTACTTTTGACAGTGATTTTTACGATTATGAAACTAAATATACTGAAGGCAGAGCAGACTTATTAATTCCCGCACCACTCCCCGATAATATCAGCCGTCAAATCCAGGATATGGCTTTGCAAGCATTTGCCGCCGTTGATGCTGCTGGGTTGGCAAGAGTAGACTTTTTCTATGTGGAAGCGACAGGAGAATTGCTAATCAACGAAATCAATACCTTTCCTGGTTTCACCGCCACTAGCATGTATCCTCAACTGTGGGCGCATAGTGGAATTCCCTTCCCAGAATTAGTTGATCGATTAATTCAACTTGCCCTAGAGAGATATTCTGTTTAGGGCATTGGGGATTGGGGATTGGGGACTGGGGACTGGGGACTGGGGACTGGGGATTGGGGATTGGGGATTGGGGATTGGGGAAGTGAGGGAGATATAATTCTTGACCCTTGACTCTTGTAGAGACGCGATTAATCGCGTCTCTACCCTTGACCCTTGACCCTTGATAAAATTCTGTAGCTGAGATTGCACAAAAAAGCTACTTAAATCTGGATTTAAACTACGGATATCTGATTTTTGGCTCTTCCAGTACAATCATGGATCTAGAGGGGTACAAATCTGAAAGTAATCATGGAAAATAGTCAGAGTGTACAGCACGAGCCAACCCAACCTACAAGGACTGCTCTCGAGCTGACAGATAATAAATCGGGAGCAGTAGATAGCTCACAGATTCTGATGCATTTGCTAGTACGCAATCCTTGGCTGTTATTAGTTGGTTTGTTGACGATGTTTCTAGGAAGCGCTGCTTTTGCCTTGTACAGCCTAGGCTCTGTTGGGTATGCGAAACAGCCACAAGAACCCGAGCAAATCCCAGAAGCACCTACTGTATTTGAAGAAGCAGCGAATACACCCTCTGAGATGAGCAATCCGATACCTTTATGGATGGTTGTAGCGATCGCCCTCAGTTGTGGTAGTGGTTGTTTGGTAATTTTGCGCTTAATCAACCAGCCAACAGAGCGTCAAAAAGCCCAGAAACCTAAACGTTATCAGGCACCTCCGGGACAAGGCAATCAGCACAGACTCAAACCACAGACGCTAAAAACTCCGCCAGTTTTTTCGCCAGTGTCATCACTTAAACCCTTTGTGTCAATGCAGCCTCAAACAAAACCTTTAATGACTGTTTTGCCAGTAGAACACAGGCATCGCCTGGATAATACTCAAGAATCTTTAGCAGATATGCTGGATATTCGCAAACAGAGTTCTTTGTCTACTATTTTACGTAAGTATTGAAAACAATGCAAAACAAAAGCCTTTCAAATTAATGCTTTGGCATTTCAGGGCACGGGAGACTGTGCCCTTACTTGTGTTTAATAGTCAGTGAAGAGGACTCTTGAGACAAAGGAAATTGGGAACAAGAAAATGGGGATAATTTTCTCAATATCCCCTTCTTCTCTGTGGTCAAGTGCGTAGGACACCTACCCCTACGGAAATGCCAAAGATGTACACAAAGCCTCGACTCAATTTAAGAATATTTTTATTTTTTAGAGTAATAAAAAAGTAATAACTCCTAATGGTTTATAACACAATAGGGTTCAGTTTAATGAATTTTTAATTTTGACAAGTGACCTACGAAGGAAAAAAATCAGTAATTCTACTCCTGTTATATGTTACAGTAATGCGTCATCATTGACTTGGTAAAATCTAAATTTTAAAAGCTAAAAATAACCATATTTAATTATGTGGAGGGAAATATAAAAACCCAAGAGGCTGTTCATTATATACAATACTAAATCACCTTTCCCAAAGCCAGGTCAGCCTAATGGATAGAAAAAATAGACGCTAGTTAATGTCAAAGATTCTAGGTTTTTTTCTTGATCTAGGCATTTTTAAGTAGATAGGCGCGAATAAATATAATATTTTCTGTTATTGCGAGATGCTAGGCGTTAAGCGTACCCCTGCGGGGAAGCTATGCCGTTCGCGTTAGCGTCTCCCAAGGAGAAGGCTTTACATAATGACATCTTACATTTAATTATGCCTACATTCTTACCTTAATTTTTATGTCAAGTTTTGATGCTTAACTAAAAATTTGGTGTCACAGATGCTGAATAACCAGAAAAAGCAAAAAAATTATGCTTTCACAAAAAACATGCAAGGGATCTATTCTCATTGTGGATGATAATCCCACTAATTTAGAAGTTTTATCGGATACTTTAACTGCTGCTGGATTTCAAGTTGCAGTTGCACTTGATGGAGAAACAGCACTAGAACAAGTTCAATATTATCAAGCTGATCTAATCATACTGGATGTGATGATGCCTGGCATTGATGGATTTGAAACTTGCAAACGTCTAAAAGCAAACCCTCTAACTCGTGATATTCCCATCATCTTTGCAACTGCATTATCTGATACTACCAATAAAGTTACTGGGTTGTCTGTAGGTGCGGTTGATTATGTCACTAAACCATTTCAATGTGAAGAAGTTCTCGCAAGAATTCAAATTCATTTGAAGTTACGTAACTTAGATAAAATTCTAGAGACTCAAAACCTGTTGTTGAAACAGGAGATTCAGCAACGCAAAATAGCAGAAAGCTTGCTACAGAAGCTCAATCAAGAATTAGAACAGCGAGTGAGTTACCGGACAATTGAACTTTCTGAAGCATTGCAGAAGCTGGAACAAACCCAGGTTCAACTCGTACACAATGAAAAAATGTCTTCTTTAGGAAGGCTCGTTGCTGGCGTAGCCCATGAAATCAATAATCCTGTGAATTTCATTTATGGTAATCTCAACTACGCAATGGAATATAATCAATGCTTGCTTACATTGCTAGAACTTTGTCAAGAAAATTTTTCCAGTTTACCTAGTGAAATTCAGCTTTATCTGAAAAAAGTTGATTTTGACTACTTGAAACAGGACATGCCCAAGCTTTTGTCTTCAATGAGGATTGGGACTGAACGTATTTGTGAAATTGTACTGTCTCTACGTAAGTTCTCGCGCTTGGATGAAGCTGATAAAAAAATCGTAGATATACATGAAGGTATTGAAAGTACTCTGTTAATTTTACAAGAACAACTCAAGGGTAGAGCAAATCACCCGGAGATTAGGGTTATAAAAGAATATGGGGAATTACCACTTATAGAGTGCTATGTTGGTCAGTTAAACCAGGTTTTTATGAATTTGTTGACAAATGCAATAGATGCTTTGGACGAACAAAATTCCCGACCCTATTTGGTGAACAATGCAGAACCTGCAACCATCCAGATTCGGACACAGAGAGTACATCAGGATTGGGTAAAGATATGCATTGCTGACAACGGCTCAGGCATTCCAGCCGATTTACAACCAAAGGTGTTTGACCCCTTCTTTACCACTAAACCAGTTGGTAAAGGAACAGGGCTAGGGCTATCTATCAGCCATCAAATTATTGTGGAAAAGCATCAAGGACAATTACTTTGTCATTCTGAACTAGGGAAAGGAACAGAATTTGTCATTAACCTGCCTTGTAAAATTAAACATGATCATCAGCAAAAGCAAAACCTAGAAATATTACAAACAATCTAATCTCTAGTTTGAATTCACAAAATATTATTATCTACATCTGTGCTAATTCTTGTATTGGATATGTATTATATACTATTTAAGCAAAATTTGCTCCTTATTTCCCCTACTTCTTTAAGAAATTGGGGTTTTAAATCCTATATACATCTGGTTTTCAGTTTTCATTAAAAGCGAAAACTAAAAAGCATATTTAGTGTGTTTAAACATGAGACTTTAATAATTTTACTGAGTATTTTTATGATTATGAATTATCAACATCTGACCATTCATGAATTAGTTGAAAACCAAGTATCCTTAACACCTGATAAAGTAGCTGTTATTTTTCAGAATCAGCAATTAACCTACCGACAACTGAATGAAAAAGCTAACCAGTTAGCACATTACCTGCAATCCTTAGGAGTCGGTTCAGAAACATTAGTGGGTATTTGCGTGGAGCGATCGCTCTCTATGTTGATTGGCTTGTTGGCAATCCTCAAAGCAGGCGGTGCTTACGTTCCACTCGATCCATCCTACCCCTGGGATCGTCTGGCTTTTATGCTAGAGGACTCGCAACTAACTGTTTTAGTAACTCAACAGCATTTGTCAGACAAACTAACTCCACACTCAGCTAAAATCGTTTGCCTCAATAGCGATGGGGAAGCGATAAGCCCTGCGGGCATGGCTTCGCTTACCGCTCAACATAGCAACCAGAATCCCCACAGTCTAGTATCTGCCGATAATTTGGCGTATACCATTTACACTTCCGGTTCAACTGGTAAGCCCAAAGGTGTACAAATTATTCATGCTGCTGTTGTTAATTTCTTGCTCTCTATGCAACAAGAGCCGGGATTGACAACGCAAGATGTGCTTCTAGCAGTGACTACGATTTCTTTTGATATTGCTGTTTTAGAACTCTTCCTACCCCTCATAGTAGGCGCTACTACCGTTATGGTGAGTCGTGAAGTTGCAAGCGATGCATTTCAACTATCTAAAATCATCAATCAATCTCATGCTACGGTCATGCAAGCTACGCCGGCAACTTGGCGCATGTTGCTAGCTATTGGTTGGCAAGGTAATCAACATCTGAAAATCCTTTGTGGCGGAGAAGCTCTGACTCGACATCTTGCAAACCAATTACTAGAAAGGAGTTCTGCGGTTTGGAATATGTATGGGCCAACAGAGACTACTATTTGGTCAACCGTTCATCAGGTAGAACCAGGCGATCGCGCCATACCTATTGGTCGCCCCATCTTTAACACGCAAATCTATATATTCAAAGACCCAGCTCGGCGTAAGAATGATACTTTGAAACCTGTTGAAGAAGAAGAAGAGGGACAACTTTACATTGGTGGTTTAGGACTAGCAAGAGGCTATGGGAATCGTCCCGATCTCACATCTGAGAAGTTCATACCTGACCCGTTTAGTAACGATCCCACAGCCCGTCTCTATAAAACAGGTGATTTAGCTCGTTATTTACCAGACGGTAACATCTTGATCGTGGGACGAATTGACCATCAAGTAAAAATTCGTGGACATCGGATTGAATTAGGAGAAATTGAAGCAACACTATCGCAACATCCCCAAGTACAGGAATGTGTAGTAGTTGCTAGAGAAGACTCTCCTGGAGATTTACGTTTAGTGGCCTACGTAGTGTTGAAGTCGCCAGAAAAAAATCTGCGTCCAGCACAATTAAAGGGATGGCTGCAAGAAAAACTATCTGATTACATGGTTCCTGCGATTGTAGTCTTTATGGATAAACTGCCATTGACTCCTAACTGTAAAGTTGATCGTCGGGCATTACCAGTACCAACTCTGGATTTAATGGAGGAATTTGTATCTCCCCGAACAGAGCTAGAAAAACAACTGAGCCAAATTTGGACGACTATTTTAGGTGTGGAAGTTGGTGTGTATCAAAACTTTTTTGAATCAGGAGGTAATTCGCTCACTTCGGCTTTGTTAATACACCGCATAAATGAAACATTAAAAATAGAATTGTCTCTAGAGTGCTTATTTAAAGCGCCGACAATTGCTGAGTTAGCTGAAATAATTCCAGCTTCTGGTTCTACAGCTAAATTTGCCAATCACCTCGAACAGATGCAGGCTGATGCAGTCTTAGAAGCAACAATCCACCCACTAACTATCACCCAGACTGAACCTCAGCGTATCTTCTTAACTGGTGCAACAGGTTTTATTGGTGCTTTTCTGCTGCAAGAATTACTGCACCTGAATCCACAGGTAACTGTTTACTGTCTAGTCCGTGCCAATAGTTTAGAAGCAGCTAGCGAGCGACTGCGTAAGAGTCTAGAAAGTTATGAAATTTGGCAAGATAGTTTTGGTTCCAGAATTGTCCCTGTGCTGGGAGATTTATCACAGCCTTTGTTAGGACTATCAGAGGCACAATTTAGGGAATTAGCAGATCGAATTGAGCTAATTTATCACAGTGGTGCTTATGTAAATTTAGTTTATCCCTACACGGCTTTGCGAGAAACAAACGTACTCGGTACTGGAGAAGTGTTACGTTTGGCAGTTCATACAAAAACCATTCCAATTCACCATATTTCTACTTTAGATGTCTTTCAATCCTCTGCATATGAACAGAAGAAAATAATTTTAGAAACAGAGGATATTCTCAGTGGGGCGGGGTATTTTGATGGTTATTCCCAAAGTAAATGGGTAGCCGAAAAATTAGTTATGGCAGCACGCGATCGCGGTTTGCCTGTCTGTATTTATCGGTTAGGAATGATTACAGGGCATAGTCAAACCGGTGTTTTTCAGCCTAGTAACCTGATTAGCAGAATGATTAAAGGGTTCATCCAAATGGGTTACGCACCTGAATGGGAACTAAATATGAACTTGACTCCCGTAGACTACGTAGCTCAAGCGATCGCATATTTGTCACGCCAACCAAAATCTGATGGCAAAACCTTTCATTTATTAAGTCCCTATGTATTATCGATTAACCAGCTAGCGGCTGATCTGAACTCACTGGGATATCCGATTACTTCTATTTCTTTCGACCAATGGCAGACAAAACTACTCAATATGCCTCCAGAGAATGCTTTAACACCAATAGCATCGATGTTTACCAAGAAGGTATCAAATCAGCAAGAAACTTTTATCGAAACAACCGCCCTAACATCATCCCAAGTCTTTGATTCCCGTAACACACAATTGGGACTAGCGAGTAGCGATATTATCTGTCCTCCTATTAACTCTTCCGTGCTAAAAGCTTATTTGTCTTATTTCATGCGTTGCGGTTTCCTCACTAAATCTACTAGTGTGGCAAGCGGCAACCTGAAAATGTTTGGTTAATCAGATAAAAAACACGTAGCCCACCAAAACCCGGATATGGTGGGCAACTTACACACAAGTAACGGAAAAACAAACCACAGAGGAAACAGAGAAATGAGAGTTTGAGAGGTTTTTTGCATAAGTCCTATGACGAAATATTTTTTAGGATGCCAGAATGAGCATAAATTGGGGGGAAAACTTTAAATTACCTGCATCTGTTCCGCAGGTTGAAAGCGATGCTCGAAGCAAGCACAGAGGATCGCTGACGCAACAAACGCTGATCAAAACCGCAATCAGTATGGGCATCGTCATTGTTGCATCCACAGGAATTGGTTACTTCCAAGTGATTTCACGGGTGACAGAGCAGTCTTTGTCACAACTTGAGCAATATGTCAAACTAAGAGCGCAGCGTGAGAGAGCAATATTCACGTTGGCTGAAGATAACCATGTCTTGTTGAAACAGGCTTTGCTAAAGCAGCTTCAAGCATTAGGCGATCGCGATCCCCAAGCCGAGTTTGAGCAGTTGTTTGTCAAATACAAGGATGGTACGATTCGCAACCGTCCTAACATTTTTGAAATTGACAAGACTCCTGGTGTGTTTCTGGGTAAAAATGTCAAAGTCGATGCTGATATGCGCCGCCGAGTCTTAGCTTATTACAATACCCTCAGCGCTTACGGGCCTGCATGGCGCAATCGCTTTGCCAACAGCTACACCCAAATTCCAGAGAATGGCATGGTGATGTACATGCACGAATATCCGTGGGCATTGAAAGCACCTTCTAGGAAATCGTTCCGCGTCACCGATGATGAGTCCTTTCAAATTACCCGACAAGTTTATGATCCTGAACGCAAAACCGTCTGGACAGGAATTTATTACGATCAGGTTGCTGCTGCTTGGATGGCATCTTGTGTCACACCGTTGGATGTAGATGGCAGACATATTGCTACACTCGGACATGATATTTTGATTGGTGAGTTACGCGATCGCACGCTGAATGATGTCCTCACAGGCACATACAACATGATCTTTAGAAAAGATGGGCGTTTAGTAGTCCATCCTGCTCTGATGGAAGATATTAAACAAGGAAATGGTCAATTTTCCATTGGGCAATCAAAAGACTCTCATCTGCGTCAAATTTTTAAGTTAGTCACTCAAACACCAGGAAATCGGGTGATTGATAATTCTGAGAATGATGAATACCTAGCTGTAACCACAATTAATGAGCCAGATTGGTATTTAGTTACAGTTTTTCCTAAATCTCTATTAACTCAAGAAGCTTTTAACACAGCGCGGCTAATTCTCTTATTAGGACTAAGCTCACTCATCATTGAGATTATCATTGTATTCCTGATTTTACATCGTCAAATTGCTACTCCACTAAACAAACTTATGGCAGCAACTGAAAGTATTTATGCTGGTAATCTAGATATTAAAGTTGATGTCAGGTGTCCAAATGAACTAGGGCGTTTGGGATATTTATTTAATAAAATGTCTCAGCAACTCCGAGAATCTTTTGTTAAATTAGCTAGAACTAATGAGGAACTCGAAATAAGAGTAGAGGAACGTACTACAGAACTCAAGAAAGCTAAAGAAGCAGCCGATCAAGCAAACATTGCCAAGAGTGAGTTTTTAGCAAATATGAGCCATGAATTGCGTACTCCTCTCAATGGTATTTTGGGATATGCTCAAATTCTTAAGCGCTCAAAAAATTTTGTTGATAAAGAACAAAAAGGCATTGATATTATTAGCCAATGTGCATCCCATCTTTTAACATTGATCAATGATATTCTAGATATTTCTAAAATTGAAGCTCAGAAGATGGAGTTACATCCTGTAGACTTTCACTTTCAGTCTTTCTTGCAAGATGTTGTGGAAATCTGTCGGATTAAAGCTGAACAAAAAGGTATTGATTTTATTTATCAACCTGATAATAAACTGCCAGAAGCTATTTATGCTGATGAAAAAAGACTACGACAAGTGCTAATTAATTTACTAGGCAATGCTGTCAAATTCACAGACAAAGGAAAAGTAGTCTTTTCTGTAAAATGCCAGGATACCACAGGCTCAAGATTACAAGAAAATTTAGCTGACAAAATTTGTTTTCAAATTGAAGATACTGGTATTGGTATTCCTCAGAATTATCTCGAAAATATCTTTTTGCCGTTTGAACAAGTTGGAGATAGCAACAAGCAATCAGAAGGAACAGGATTAGGGTTAGCAATTAGCCAAAAGATTGTCCAGATGATGGACAGCACTTTAGAAGTACGAAGTCAACTAGGACACGGAAGCATTTTTTGGTTCAATGTTGAATTGCAAAAATCTCAATATTGGCAGAAAATTCACTCTGTTTCTCAGCCAGGTAATATTGTTGGTTTTGTAGGTGAGAAACGAAAAGTTTTAATTGTTGACGATCACTGGGAAAATCGCTCATTTATCATCAATTTTTTGCAACCTCTCGGCTTTGCAATGCAGGAGGCAGAGCATGGCAAACAAGGGCTAGAAAAGGCTATAGAGTTTGAGCCTGATTTGATCATAACTGATATTTTGATGCCAGTTATGGATGGTTATGAGATGCTCGCAAGTCTGCGTCAATCACCTTTATTCCAGAATATACCTGTTGTTGTGTCCTCAGCCAGCGTATTTAAATCAGACAAGCATAAAAGCTTAGAGGCTGGAGCTAATGAATTTTTACCCAAACCTGTGCAGGCTGATAGTTTATTAGAGGCATTGCGTGTACATTTGCAACTGGAGTGGATGTACGAGGAAGCTTTAGAGGAGAAAAAGCACAATAAACAGACAAAAGTTGATATAGATGCATCCGGCATCATACCACCATCCTATGAAGACTTGGTTTTACTTTATGAATTAAGCCGTAAGGGTTTGGTTAACGATTTACTCCAAGAACTGGCAAGGATTGAAAATTTAAATAGCGAGTTTTCTCCGTTTGTCCAAAAACTCAGTAACTTCGCTAAAGGCTTCCAAATTAAACAAATAAAAATCTTCATAGAAAAATATTTGTAGACGCATAGCCAAGACTTCGCCATTAATATAATCTTGTAATGCTTCTCAGTCGGGGTATTGCTAGATACTTATTTTTTGAGGTGGAAAGTTGGCAAGCATCACCCAATGATTACAAATAAACGCATTCAATTTCTGCTACCAATTTTATCCCCCTTGGTGGCGATCGCATCTGCTTTACTGGTTGGTGCAGGTTTAATTGCACTGGCTGGCGCAAATCCGCTTGCAGCCTACACCGCGTTATTTCAAGAATCTCTCTCTACCTACTTTGGATTTGGTAACACCTTGACAAAAATGACACCGCTACTATTCACCAGTTTAGGTGTGTTGGTGGCGTTGCGTGGTGGTCAATTTAACATTGGTGGGGAAGGGCAAATTTATCTGGGTGCTTTGGGAAGTACTTTGATTGGGTTGTATGTGCAGGGATTACCTGCGGTGATTCACATTCCCTTAGCGCTGTTAGCAGGATTTCTCTTCGGTGCTGTTTGGGGTGGAATTCCTGGTTATCTCAAGGCTGTAAGAGGGGTAAACGAGGTAATTACCACCTTGCTACTAAATTACATTGCAGTGAATTTAGTGAGCTACTTGGTGCAAAATCCCATGAAAGCACCAGCAGCACCTAGTCCTTATTCACCACTGATTGCTAAATCTGCCCAGTTACCGATCATTTTACCTGGGAGTCTTGCCCATGCAGGTATTTTATTAGCATTAATTGCAGCAGTAATTTTGTGGTTGTTGTTAGTGCGATCGCCTCTAGGTTACCAAATCGCAGCGGTGGGATTTAACCCAATTGCTGCTCATTATGCGCGGATTTCTGTTCAGCGTACCATCATGTTAGTCATGGCGTTAGCGGGTGGTTTAGCGGGGTTAGCGGGTGCAACTGAAGTCATGGGGTTGAAATATCGTTTATTTGAGGCTATTTCACCTGGTTATGGTTTTGATGCGATCGCGATCGCCTTTTTAAGCCGTGGTAGCGTCGTCGGTGTGGTACTAAATTCCCTATTTTTTGCCGCGCTGCGTAGTGGTGCTAATGTGATGCAACGTAGCGCAGGTGTCCCCGTGACAGTAGTTTACGCCATTCAAGGGTTGACGGTATTATTTATTGCTATCAGTCTCGCTGTGGAAAAAAATATAAAAACTATAGAACCATAACGCAGATAAAAATCAAAACACCTCTGCGTTACTCTGCGCTTCCCTCAGCGCTCCTCTGCGTTAAAAAAACCTGAATGAATAACCTCAACTTCCTCTCAGATTACCTCGTAGCCAGTCTCCGCCTTGCCATACCCTTGGGGTTTGCCGCTTTGGGCGGTTTATACTCTGAACGTTCGGGAGTGTTAAATATTGCCCTGGAAGGGATGTTGTTGACTGGTGCTTTTGCGAGTGCATCCGCAACTTTTTACACAGGTAATGTCTGGATTGGTATCCTAGCCGCCTTAATTGCTGGGGGTTTAGTAGGACTGCTCCATGCTTTTTTGTGTATAACTTTGCGTGTTGATCAGTTAGTGTCTGGTTTGGCAATTAATCTTGTAGCCGCTGGGTTAACATCGTTTTTATCAAGGCTGGTGTTTACTGGTGCTAGCACCCAACAATTACCTGGAATTACGGCAATTATCATTCCTGGTTTGGCGAAGATTCCTTTAATTGGCCCATTGCTATTTCAGCAGGATATCTTAGTATATTTACTATTTACTCTAGTAGCTTTTAGTATATATTTTTTATTCCATAGCAGTTTTGGTTTAACGTTGCGGGCTGTGGGGGAAGCGCCCAAGGCGGCTGACACAGCTGGGATTTCCGTAAAACTTGTACGTTATCTGGCTGTAGTTATGAGTGGTTGTCTGGCAAGCTTAGGAGGTGCTTATTTAACTTTAGTACAGGTGAAATTCTTTGCTGAAGGGATGACTGCAGGTAAAGGATTTATTGCGATCGCTGCTTTAATTTTTGGGAGATGGCATCCTCTAGGTAGTGCTTTGGCTTGTTTGCTGTTTGGGGCTACAGAAGCCTTGCAATTGCGAATTCAGGCGTTGGGGGCAAATATTCCCTACCAATTTTTGGTGATGCTACCTTATGCGATCGCCTTGTTAGCATTAGTCGGATTAGTTGGTAAATCCACACCGCCAAAAGCATTAGGTATTCCTTACACTCGAACAAAAACAACTTGGCATAAGTGACATTTTTGCTCAAAATCGTCTCAAAACAAATTCGATTGATTCCATGTTGAAATAAATTAGGGTTGCCCAACCTGATCGGGTACGATTTTCAGCCACAAACTCGTAGGGGCGGGAAAACCCCGCCCTCCATCGTATTTAATCGTAGTGAGAAGCACTATATACTGTCTTGCCCATAATTAACGTGAAAAACCATGATGTAATTAGTAAAAATTCTGCCTAAGCACGAATTGATGAAAAATGAAATTTATTTATATCTCAAATAGTGGGTAATTTCCCTATATAAAGTAGTCCATCAATATTTAAAATAAAGTATACCATTGAGAGGAGAGGTTTTATAAAAATTGTGTTTTAATTGGGATTCTAGCGCCCAATAAACTCGTTACAAGCACTATATTAAACACAAAAAAACATTTCTCAATAAGTTCTAACTTTTCAAGAGGTTTGTAATGCGAATTGCTCAAATCGCCCCATTATGGGAGAGAGTACCACCACCAGCTTATGGAGGTATTGAGTTAGTAGTAGGGTTACTGACTGATGAATTAGTTAGACGTGGACATGAAGTCACTTTATTTGCATCGGGAGATTCTATCAGTCTGGCAAAACTTGTGTCAGTTCACCCCCGTGCCCTCAGACTTGATACCACCATCAAAGATTGCAGCATCTATGAGATGCTAAATCTAGCTTCAGTATATGAACGAGCAGAAGAATTTGATATTATTCACGCCCATACAGGGCATGGGGCATTGACTTACGCAAATCTCGTCACAACCCCTACAGTTCATACGTTGCATGGTATTTTTACCCCTGACAACGAAAAAATGTTTAGGTTCGGTAAAAATCAACCCTACGTTAGTATTTCTAATTCGCAACGAGAACCAAGATTAGAACTGAATTATCTAGCAACAGTCTATAACGGAATAGATGTTAGTAGTTATGAATTTTATCCTCAACCAGAAAATCCTCCTTACCTGGCATTTTTAGGGCGGATGTCTCCAGAAAAGGGCGCGCACTTAGCAATAGAAATTGCCAAACAAACTGGCTGGCACTTGAAAATGGCAGGGAAGATAGATGCCGTTGATGTGGAATACTTTGAGAAAGAAATTAAACCACATATAGACTCTAAACAAATTGAGTATCTAGGTGAAGCCAACCACGTGCAAAAAAATGCCCTCATGGGAGGCGCAGTTGCAACTCTGTTTCCTATCACTTGGCGAGAACCATTTGGGTTGGTGATGGTTGAATCTATGGCTGCAGGTACACCAGTAATTGCGATGAAATTGGGGTCTACTGTTGAAGTCATTGATCACGGCAAGACGGGTTTTCTCTGCAATAATATTCAAGAGTTTATCAGTGCTATTGATCAGGTAACTCAGTTAGACCGCTATGCTTGTCGTCAGCACGTCGAAAACTGTTTTAGCACTAGACAAATGACCAATGGTTATGAAGCAGTTTATCAACAAATTCTAGCAGAGCGATTTGCTAAAAATGGGCATCTTCGTAGTTTGGTTAGTTTAGCTAACAGCCAAAGCTAATTAATTTTAACCTGTCTCTAATCGTCTCTAGATATTGACGAACGACATCCAAATCACATTAACCCAAAGATGAAGAGTGCTGAGTTAAAAATGCTGAGTACTCTTCTTACTCGGTAGTAAGTATAGTAAAGCTGAGGGAAATTGGAGTGCAATTAGCTTTACAGTTAAAATAAAACCATACATCATCCACAAATCCCAATAAACTACCCTTGAATTCTGCATATAAATATGGAATCCGAAAAAATTCAAACTGAAAAGCAGCTAGATTATAGAGCCTTATTAACCGCTGCCAAGCAGGCTTTAAAAGTTGAATACCAGAGATCAGCTGCTTTAATCTCACAACTGCAAGCCATAAAAACTCAGTTAGAGCAAGTTCAAGCTGAAAATAAAATCTTGAGAGAGAGTGCTGATGAAGATATAATTAAGCACTTTGAGGCGCGCAGTCAAGCAGCAGAAGCGCGATCGCTCAAAACCGAAGTGCGTCAAAAGTTCCTTGAAGCCAATGGTTGCAAGGATGATGAGAGTTTTGACACTCTATGGGACAGCATTAAGCATAAGATTCAGATCCAAGATGGTGAGGTGAGAATTATTTCTCAAAATGGCACTCCTAAGTTCACCTTCAACGGCACAATGCTCACTTTGAAGGATTTTATTCAATCCCTCAAAGAAGACCCAATCTCGAAAAAATTTTTCTTGGACTAGCCTACCTAGTAAACTTCGTTGTACAACTCCCATCAAAAGCCAAAATCATCTCATCAAGATTAGCGATCGCCTCATCGAACTAGAATGCTGCTCCCAGCAAATTAACGCCCGCACAAGAAAAGATATGAAGAGATGATACTGACACTAAAATTATTAATTTGCCGTTGACCGTTTACAGTAGCCGCACACTTTTAAGAGACTTTGTAATACCTTCGTCAAAAGCATCAACGAAGATATTTTCCATACTAAAAATAAAAAACTTTAGTTTTCTCTCTCTAAAGCAACAAAGCTAGATTCAGGCTTCTCCTGGATGCTACTCACACAAGAATTAATATGGTCACGGATAGCCCGCTCATAAACTATGGTCTGCTTTGTTCGTATTCCTACAGGCTGGTATATCAAGTTAATGTCCGGAAACTCACACCAAGACATCAAAAAAACGTCTTTAGCAGGAGTAGTGATTTCATAATTATTCTCCTGTCTTTTTTTCCTGAGCCTACAATTATTTAGTTGTAATTTTTGTCTAAATAATTTTTCAAATTCTGGAATTATATTTGAACCGTTTTGCATAATTTGTACACGTTAAAACGTGTTATTTAGACAAGGGATATCCAGTGATATTACTAAGTATAACACTTCAGCTACCTAAGTTGTAAAACAGAGACGTTGAATGTTAAGGCTGATGAGGTCTTAGGAGATTTCCTCCAATAGAAATTACCATGCGATCGCGGATCAACCGTAGGGGCAACCGGTTGTTTGCCCTCTAAATTGGTAAGATTATTTTTAGAAATCACCTTATTTGTTCTAATAAACAAAGCCCCGTGTGTTGTCTCCTCTCCCACGCTCCTTGCGTTTCAGGATTTGGTTACACCACACGGTAGCACTACAGTAACCAGCACACTTTAACAGTTTCTCTGGCTACTTGATTTGGCTAAATAATATTCCTGAAAAATTAATTTAGGCCGGAACAACTTGAGCCACTAGTGAGCGTTTATCCAGCGACTGGACTTTACCTACCTCACCCAGAGCATTGACAATCCGCTCTAACAGTTCTCCAGCTTGTTCACGATATTGATTTTCTCGCCCTCGCAAACGAATCACAAACTTGACTGAATCACCTTTACTCAACCACCCAACTGCTTGCTCGATGCGTAAGTTATAGTCGGCGACACCCACGTTGGGACGGAGCCTAACTTCTTTTACTGTAGGTCTAGCACTTTGTCCTTGACGCTTTTTCTTTTGGTACTGAAGTTTACCGTAGTTAAGAATCTTTGCAACAGGAGCGTCTTTGCCTTCCGAGACTAGAACTAAGTCAAGCTCTACGCTCTGTGCTAGCTGTAGAGCTTCACTTGTATCGAGCAGACCACGGTTATTGTTCTCATGGTCAATCAAGAAAACTTGAGGTGACTTGATTTGCGAGTTAATTAGTTGCTTTTGGATTGCGATAATATTTTCCTCTCAATTTTTCAATACTTCAATGAATGCAAGTAATGCTAATGTAACACAACACTAACTAGAAATTATGAACTGAGCGATCGCCGAAGGACTCAATCGCACCCCAAAGCCTGTTCCCTGGCTCTTATGAGTAAATTCAAGAATCAAATCGGATTGGTATGTAACTTTATGTAAAGCTTTATGCCACTTCCTCCCTAAAAGTTGTCTGCTGCGTCATGATGGTAGATGAGAGTTAATTCGGTTAACAGGTTTTGTTTTTAGTATTGACAGGCTTTTTGTTTTTGGTATTTACAAACTTTTCTCCGAAACTTAAATCTCTACACATTTATGATTTCGGAGACAACTTATGTCGATTTATGTAGGCAATCTTTCTTACGAAGTTACACAAGATGGCCTTAGTGGTGTCTTTGCAGAATATGGTTCTGTCAAGCGGGTTCAGCTACCTACAGATCGTGACACAGGTCGTGTGCGCGGCTTCGGCTTTGTAGAAATGGGTACAGATGCTGAAGAAACAGCCGCCATTGAAGCGCTAGATGGCGCAGAGTGGATGGGGCGTGATTTGAAGGTGAATAAGGCTAAACCTAGAGAAGACAGAAGTTCATTTGATGGTAATCGGGGCAACAGCAGCTTCCGGAACCGCTACTAAGCTTTATAAGATACTAGCTTACTAGTTTAGCAAATTAATTAACGTAGCAGTGGCTCAGGCAAAGGTGCTTGAGCCTTTTTGATAGAACATTTAGCAGCTAAAAACCATTCTCTGGAGTTGTATATGACAAACTTAGCCTTTCCTATCGAATCTGCTGTCTTGATCACTATCATTGGTGAGACAGTACTCAAAGACCGGATTGTTAAGCTACTAAAAAGCCATAATGTCAGCGGTTACACCATCAGTCAAGTACAGGGTGAGGGCGGGCATGGAAGACGGCTGTCAGACTTAGCAGGCTACAACACTAACATTGAAATTAAGACTCTTGTTTCACTAGAAGTATCTGATGCTATCTTTTGGGCGCTGAAAGAGGAACAGGGCAACTATGCCTTAATCGCCTTCCGACACAATGTAGAAGCCTTTTATTAATTAAGCTTGCTTCTGCTGCGGTCAGCGCCTTGTAGCTTTAGCTACAAGGGTGAACAAACAAATCTGGGAAAAAGATGGGGCTAAATATACCGTGGTATGCGGCGATATATTCCCACCCTTTAGCTAACGGAGAATATTTGTATGCGATCGCCCCCACTTACCAGATCATACAATTATTGACTTAAGCCATCATATCTATTTGGGTCTTTTTTATCCTTTTTCTTCTGAGGATCTTTTTTTGGTTTTTTCGTTTCTCTATTGCCCTTTTTTTCCTTTGACATAATTACTCTCCAATGTAGTGATAGGTAAATTAGCTATAATGCCAGCCCAGTCTTTCCCAGATGATATTCTTTTACTGAAAGAAAGCTCCAGAGGTGGAGAAAGCCTGGACTAGAAAAGATTTCCATCACAGCCACGTTTCCGACTGAGAGGTGAAACCCTACTGGAGTCCAGCTATTAAGTAGTCGAAGTAACCCCCAACTTCGCTAGCGTCTTCTGCTGACATCATCGAGGTGGTAATATTCTTCATCGCACGGATACTTTCAGCCACGGCTTCAATCGGAGTTCCCAGAGACCTGTACATTTCGCGGGCACCAATGACCCCAATTTCCTGAATTGGAGTGGCATCACCAGCTACGATACTGTAAGTGATCAAGCGTAGATAGTAATCTATATCTCGCAGACAAGTCGCAGTCATTTCTTGTCCATAGGCGTTTCCACCAGGTGAGACAACATCAGGGCGCTTTTGAAACAGCTGGGTTCCAGATTGCTTAACAATGCGTTCGCGGTTTTCAGTTAAAGCTTGAACAAGGCGCAGACGACGCTCACCATTCTTAACAAAGCTCTTAATTGGCTCGAGTTCGCCAGGGGTGAGATAGCGAGCTTCTGTGTCTGCGTTGAGAATCGACTTGAGGATCAAACTCATTATATAGAATCCTTAAAAAAATGAAATTATGTTTGCCATATCGAGATTTCAAAGGTTAGGAACTAGTTTTGAGGGGTTTTTGGTAGTGCGGGCCGAAAAGCCCGCGTGAGCGAGACGCTCACACTACAGTCCCTCATTTCAACCCTGACAGACTACTAGTAGGCTGAGAAAAAGCTGCTAGTTCAAGGTTTCAGTTCCTTTGACTCACGACTTGGAAGTTTAGATCATGCACTAAAAGCAATGAGGCTTTTTAAAGACATAATCTTAAGCAGAAGAGTAATTATTTAATGCTTGCAGTCATCAGAAAAAAACCTACTTTCCTTACGGGAATAACATTTTTGTATCTGTTAATTTCTCAGATATGATTTCCTCAAATTCGCCCCAGCAAAATCTACTTTTCTCAGAGTTGCTCGAATTAAGCTGATTCCTGGGAAATTCGCCAGCCTAAAATTTATTTCCCTGGCTGCATATCGCCTTAAAACTTCGTTGGCATCCATATTGGCTGCCTCACAATGTGTAGCGTTGTCGCTGTTTTCATGTTCATATTATAGCAGTTATATTTCATTATTAGTTGCCTCTGTCTTTAGAATAGGAAAGAAAGGCACTCGCAAGGCACAACTGATATTTAAAAATTACTGAGATTATTGGGGATTTCCTACTTAGTCACCAAAATTGTTCAGACAGTATAGATAAAAATTCTGGGAATAAATTGACTATTAAAACGGAAGTAAAATTATATTTTATGTATAAAAAATGTGCAGTAGTCTTATATATTTCAATTAAATTGATTAGTCAAATCCATAACAGTAAATACTATAGGACTACTATTTGATTTTTGAATTACACCTAGGTATTGCCCACCAAAACCTAGATATGGTGGGCGTTGCCCACCCTACCAACACTTAAAGATGTTCAAAAATCAAATCGGATTGTTATATTCTTTTTAAGATGCTGGCTTTTTGATGTTCAGTACAGTAATTTTTGTTAATCTAAACTTTCACTTTTTGACTTAACTCCGGACTGAACTTGCTCAAGCCTTTTTAACGTAAAAATTTGGTCACTAGAAGATTGTGAAGGGTCAAGTTATGGCTTAATATCTCAAAAAAAAACAGCGACATTTTGCGCTGTAGTGAATACCATCGGATAATAACCAATTAACTTAATTTTACTAAAAAATATTTAGTTATTGCACAAAGTATTTATTTCTTATTACTACAAAAACTCAGGATTTAGGTTTAGGCCAATGCTTATCAGGGTGGGTTGCAACCCACCCTGATAGCATTGCTTACTTGGTAGTACTTTCTACTGGTGCTTCAGCAGATGACTTGCCAATTAACATTGCAGCATTTTCTTCGCTTTCGAGGACACCGAATTCAATCAACAACTCTTCTAGCTCTTCCATTTCAATAGGTGTAGGAACAGTGAGATTCTTGTTGTTGATGATCTTGGTAGCTAGTGCCCGGTATTCTTGACCTTGATTACTGTCAGGTGCGTACTCGTTCACAGTCATTCGGCGCAATTCTGCGTGTTGAACGATGTTATCACGCGGTACGTAGTGAATCATCTGAGTGTTTAAGCGTTTTGCCAGGGTTTCTATCAGTTCGATTTCCCGGTCAACGTTACGGCTGTTACAAATCAAACCACCCAAGCGCACGCCGCCAGTGTGAGCGTATTTCAGAACACCGCGAGCAATGTTGTTAGCAGCATACATCGCCATCATTTCACCGGAGGTAACAATGTAGATTTCTTGTGCTTTACCTTCCCGGATGGGCATAGCGAAGCCACCGCAGACAACGTCACCTAATACATCGTAGCTGACAAAATCAACGTCTTTATATGCACCGTTTTCTTCTAAGAAGTTGATGGCGGTGATAATACCGCGACCGGCGCAACCTACACCGGGTTCTGGACCGCCAGACTCCACGCAACGTACATCCCGAAAGCCAGTAAGCATGACTTCTTCGAGTTCTATATCCTCTACAGCGCCTCGTTCAGCGGCCAATTGTAGAACGCTGGTTTGGGCTTTAGAGTGTAACATCAAACGGGTAGAGTCAGCTTTGGGATCGCAACCGACAATTAAGATGCGCTGACCCATTTCTGCCATAGCTGCCAAGGTGTTTTGGGAAGTGGTAGATTTACCGATACCACCTTTACCATAGAAAGCTATTTGTCTAATTTTTTCGTCAGTCATGATTAGTATCTTCCAAGAATTATTTTGTCTATGGATCTGAGTTCAAGGGATATTGCAAGTGCTACCAGACACACTGTAAGAAGATCTCCCCAAAGGAAGTGATGTTTGTGTAGTAAAATCCTGCAGAGTACAACAGTTTGAAGTTCATGTAGAGGAAATCTCCGTCTCCCGATGATGAAGCATTGAAGACCTGACTCAAGCATTGCGGATGGTTGTAACAGAATCCCGTAAGTTGCTCAAATCTTAAGAGTGGTTACAGTAGCAGTTCAAGTTCACGCAGAGTTGTTTCCTAAAACCACACAACCAACCAAAACTGCAATCCATTTTAAATGCTGACTACAACTTTCTCGATTGTGCTGATGTCATAGCCGAGGATAACTTTATCATTGCGGGTGAACGTGCCAATATCCTCAATTACTGAGCAAGCAACTGCTGTAGTAGTAGGTACTTTTTGAACATCACTACATTGCACCTAATTTGTGCGTGGGGATAAATCTCAGCCTAAAGGTAGGAGCCACACAACTACTGCTATGTCTGCATCAGCTAATCCTGATGCTATAACTTAGTAACATCTTGATAGCTTTTGCCTATGTGGAATGGTACTCGCTCTGATTAAAGTTTCCATTTTCAGGGTAAGTAACTGCCAAAACATAGTTTGCAAATGAAAATAGTTGCTTTCGCTGGCACTAGTGGCCTGATTGCTATCCGTTTGTCAAACTGTACTAAGAGTCTTTCTTCCCAGACTCTCAAGCTAATCACATCTGGTGGGTAATATTAACTGGGTTAAGCAACACTTGCTGGCTAACATCCAGGCAAGTTCTAATTGACTTCAATTTATTACGAAGACCGCTATTCTAGTTCACCTGGTTTTATCTGTTCGTCGTAAGAAACTGTAGCTAATGAAGCAGATTTACCAGAACAAAAGAACTTTCTTGAGATCGTCTCAATTTTTACGGTAAGTTTTTTGGACTTTTACTTTTTCGATTCCTATAACGAGAATAACACACATCTGATTAATTTATTGGTCTAGTACTAAATTATTTATTCACTTGTCAGAATATTGTCTTTAGTACCTTTAATAGTCATAACTGATGTACTGACAGTTGGTTGATTTCTAAAGTTATTTATCTGAGAAAATCGGTAATGTAAGAGACATTTTGTCAAGTAAATCTGAAATAGTGGAGGTAAAAAGCAGACAAGTATTTTTGGTTGAAGCTTGGTTCTATGAAGAAAAACAAGAGTTGTCATGGTAATTATTAGCTATTACCCATGATCAAAGCATGAAATCGCATATCACTTCTAATTCCGTCAAAATCGGAGTCAGTTTTGAGCATTTCTCGACATTCCTCAGAATTATGTTTGATAACTTGTCGTAAGTTCTCAATCGCTAAATCTACATCTCCTAACAATCCATAACAGCAGGCTTTGTTATAGTAGGCGCAGTTGTCTTGGGGTTGAATTAATAGGGCTTGGTCGTAGGATGCGATCGCATCGTGATATTTTTTTAAATAAGCCAAAGCCAATCCCCGATTATTCCAAGCTTCGTGTTTGTCGGGTTTAATGGCGATCGCTTGGTCGTAAGATGTTAAAGCTTCGGCATATTTACCCAAATTACGCAGGGCATTACCGCGATTGTACCAAGCTTCGTGTTTGTCGGGTTTAATAGCTAATGCTTGGTCGTATGCCGTCACCTCAAAAGCAAAAGTATCTGGGGGAATGCGTCGCAGACGATGTCGCCATATCAACCACCCGAAAAAAACTCACAATTGCCGACAAAATTGCAGGTAATCCACAAGAAAGCAAGTTATCCAAAAAATCCTGGTTGTCTATATAAAAATTGAGAATTGGCCCCAGAATATTCAACACGAGGGTATTGGTCATTGGTCAAGAGTCAAGAGTCAGGAGTTATTTAGTGAACAGCTATTGCCTATTGCCCATTGCCTATTCCCTAATCCCCAATCAACTCCACTGCATCTCGACCATCCAAGTCTTGTAAGTAAACTTTAACTACTTCTTCTTTCGCAGTAGGTAGTTTTTTCCCAATAAAATCTGGATGAATTGGTAGCTCACGATGGCCCCTATCTACCAACACAGCTAAACGAATCACCTCTGGTCTACCATATTCATTCACTGCATTTAAAGCTGCACGAATCGTCCTACCTTTAAAAATCACATCATCCACAAGCACAACTGTTTTTCCCGTCAGGTCAAAAGAGATATTGGTTTTCGCTGGAGTCCGTAACCCAATTTGGTCGAGGTCATCTCGATAAAATGTAATGTCCAAGGCACCCACGTCTACGGTTACACCTTCTAGTACTTCAATCTGACGCGCCAGTAATTCCGCTAACAGTGGACCCCTTGTATAAATACCCAGAAGTACCAGTTGGGACAAATCACGTGTCCTTTCCACAATCTGAGAGGCCAGGCGGGTCACAGTGCGCCGGAGTTCTTCAGATGAGAGAATTTCAACTACTTTGACAGACATAGTCATAGACTGATACTCCTGGGTGGTAAATTTTACTGCACTGCGCGTGTCATTTTTTATTGGTCATTTGTCAACAGTCATCTCCCCATATCCATCTTTACCTGTTTTGAGGTATTAATAATATAGCGATCGCTACCCCTAACCAAAGTAAAAAGCAATATCCAGTTAATTGCAAAGCTGTTTGAATGCTAATCGCAGTGATCGGATTTATCGCATCTCCCAAAAATGGTTTGTACTTAGCTACTCCACGATACCAATTAGTACCTCCCATTTGCACGCCTAAAATTGCCGCATAGGCGCACTCACTCCACCCAGAATTAGGACTCGGATCAGTAACAGCATCCCGGCGACAAATTCGCCACACATGCAACGGTCTACCTGATAACAGTGCCAGAGTCATCACTGTTAAGCGACAAGGCAGCCAAGTTAAGCAATCTTCTAACCGGGCACTAAACCAACCCAAATAAGTATAAGGTGCTTCCCGATAGCCCACCATAGAATCAAGTGTACTACTAGCTTTATATGCTAAAGCCAAAGGAGCTGCCCCCACAAATGGCATGAATGCTCCCAAAATTGCATAAAAAAGCGGAGCCATCACCCCATCAGTAGCATTTTCTGTCACTGTTTCCAGAACCGCACGCAAAATTTCTCCTTCTGCAAGATTTTCGGTATCTCGACCAACGTAATTCCTTAAAATATGGCGCGCCTCTCCCAAGTTTCCGGCTGTTAAAGGTTGTAAAACAGCAGCTGCTGCTGCTCTCAAACTAGAGAGAGCAAAACAGCTAGCTAGGAGAATACTTTCTAAAGCAATTCCCAATAAAGGATGCAGCCATTTGGCACTTTGAATTATTAACCAGCCAATAGCACCGCTACCCACGATTAAGATTATGCCTAGTGCGATTCCGACTATGCGTTGTGTTAGAGAATTATGACAGTACTTTAGAGCCAGCTTGGTAATGTGAGAAATTAGCCACCCCATAAATTGCACTGGATGAGGCCAACCCCAAGGATCACCAATCAAGTAATCTAAAAGGGTGGCAATAATTAAGATCGCAACCGATGTCATTTGTCATTTGTCCTTTGTGAATACCAATGACCAATACTTCTCTGCCAGAGGCTACGCCCTAAGCGTACCCCTCATCTCGTAGAGAAGCTATGCCGTGGGCGAACGCGAACAGCGTGTCGCAGACAAGCCTCTCGTAAAGAAGGCTTTACGGCTCCCCTCAGTACAGTACAAGTGACCAATGACTAAACCACAAAACTAGCTTCTTCTCCAATAGAAGCTTGCCAGCTGCGAGCATCATAGTAGAGGTCTGCCAGAGTAATACTATATAAAGCTTCCTTGAGTTTTTGGTTGAGCCTCTGCCACAAAGAAAATGTTACCCAGTCTTCAGCTTGTGCTGGCGAGGGAGTGGATTGGGGTAAATGGGTAATAGCTTCACCGACTGCTTCTAAAATTTGTCCTATAGAAATTTTTGCAGGCTCTTGTGCTAATTGGTATCCACCAATGCTGCCACGAATTGATTTCACTAACCCAGCACGACGCATTTCTATCAGCAACTTTTCTAGATAAGGAGCAGGGATATCTTGGCGCTTGGCAATTGCTTTGACAGATGCGGGCCCGTAACTTGGTTGTAAGCTCAAATCTAGCAAAGCTTTGACACTGTAGTGTCCTCTGGTAGTTAGTTTCATGCTCACCAGCTTTATGGTTTAGTCAAGAGTCAAAAATCCAAAGTCCAGAGTGCAAATATTGACCCTCCGAATTTTAGATTTTGGATTTTGGATTTGAGATTTTTTGGGGTACGAGCAAGACCCCATGTGTCTGTAATCAATCTAAAATCGTCTGCATCTTCAATCCCCAGAGCCAAGTACCGCAAGTGGCGCGGGGTCAATCCAAAATCGCAAATCTAAAATCCAAAATTGGTTGACTCTTGACTCTTGACTAATAACTAAGGATCAGTTTTGCTTATAATTTTGTGCCTCAATCATCAAGTTCAGCAAGTAGACAACCTTTTTAACGCAATTTTCACATGAATGGAATACACCTTTCCTCCAAGGAGTCAGGAGCCAGAATATTGAACTCTCCTGAATTTTGAATTCTGACCCCCCAATCAAGGGTTTATTGCATTCGACTGACAACTGCCATAGCGTTAGTTTAGAAAACTTAAACAAGTATAGTCTACCAATAATTCACAAACTATATACAGTTATCAGCATTGCCAGCATTCTAGAAAATAGATTGTCTGGAAATATTTAGTAATTGAGTAACAATTATGCCTATGAGTGTAATATACTTGGCAAGGCTGAGATGAAAAATAAAGGAGTATGTTCCTACTAGCTCAATGTCAGCTAAAATAAAATCGATTCAGCCACTTCAAACATTCGTTTTCGACCTAAGTTGATGCCTAAACAGAAAAAAATTGAACCCCTAGTCGGTGAAGAACTCCTCAAAAAAGTCAAGGAGCTAGAGAGCGAGAGCAAGGAAGACAAAGCCAAGAAGTGCGGCTACTATACCGTTACTAAAAATGGTATAGAGCGTGTCAATATGATGAAGTTCTTAAATGCCCTAATTGATGCCGAAGGTATTCAGTTAGATAGCACACCCAGCGCTAACGGGCGTGGTGGACGTAGTGCTAGCTATAGAATTAGTGTGCAATCGAATGGTAACTTATTAATAGGTTCAGCTTATACTAAACAGATGAATCTTAAACCAGGTGATGAGTTTCTCATTACTTTGGGTAAAAAGCACATTCGTTTAAGACAGGTAGACCCAGAAGGCAGGGAAGAGGCTGAAGCTTTAGAAGTTACAGCTTAATAATATAGTCAAAAGTCCAAAGTCGAGAGTCAACCCTTCTCCTTGCTTCCACGAAGTGGTACGGCCGCGCTCAGAGTTGACGGTGAGCGCAACACTCTGAGCCGACCGAAGGGTAGTTAAACCGTCAAGAGTCTAAATATTGACCATTGACTGTTGACTGTTGACTTATGACTATATCTGTTGTTGATACTACTGGTAAATAGCGGCGGAGTGCCTTGCGTGTTAATGCCAAATTACAAGTTAATGTAATTTGTTCGCGCTCTAGTAAGCCTAAAATGCGCTCATGGTTATCTCTTGCTACTACTGGTAACTGATGTAAACCTCGAAGTGCCATACGGTCTAAAGCTTCAGATAAGGGTTCGTCCCTCCAAGCATAAAGAATTTCAGTGGTACAAATTTCCATAAGAGTTTGACTAGATAAATTACTTTGAATTTCGCTTGGTGAATTCTGGTAATTTTGCCAACTGGAAAGGGCGCGGTTAATATCTTCTAAAGAAACGATGCCAATTAATTGCTCGGCTTCATCAATTACTAAAGCACTATGACAGCGATCGCGTGTCATTTCAACAGCTGCCTCTAACACCCCAAAAGTTGCTGGCAGCTTTTTTGGACAAGTGAGCATCGCATCTTCTACTAAGATTTCCTCGAGAATATCCACCTTGTCATCTTTCAACTCAGAAAGACCGATTTGTTGGAGATTAGTATTAGAATTAAAAGTTGGCTTAATGCGCTCCACTAACCAGACACTTAAACCCACTGCCGCCATCAAAGGTAAAACAATGCGGTAGTCGCGGGTTAATTCAAATAGCATCAAAATTGCTGTTAATGGTGCCCTCACACTACCAGCTAAAACTGCTGCCATACCTACCATTGCATAAGCTGGAGGGGCTGCCATCTGTGCGCCAATTATCGGGGCAACTAAAGCCACAACTTTGGCATAAGCCGAACCAAAAGAAGCACCCAAAAACATTGCGGGAGCAAACAAGCCGCCCACAAAACCACTACCAGCACTAATCGCTGTCATTAGCAGCTTCATAACCAACAGCACCACCAATAGTTGCAGCGAAAACTCCACATCTTGAAGCATCGCTTGCACAGTGCCGTAACCTATGCCCAAAATTTGGGGAAAATATAAAGCAACAGCACCAACAATAACGCCACCGATAATGGGATGAATATATTTAGGAATTCGTCCCATAAAGTCAAAGCCGGGAATCTGTCCAGCAAACCAGGCTTTGGCCAAACGAATTGATTGAGTATAAGCTACAGAAACTAGACTAGCCCCCAAACCCAAGCCCAGATAGAGGGGTAATTCCAGGGGACTACGGACTTGGTAAGCAGGTAAGGCAAAAGCAGGTTGTGCCCCCAAACCAATTTGAGCAATTAATGCTGCTACTACCGCTGCCAATAGCACTACACTGACAGCAGAGGTAGCAAAAGAGGTAGCTCCTATGACTACTTCTAGAGCAAAAAATACTCCAGCGATTGGTGCATTAAATCCAGCCGCCAATCCAGCCGCCGCACCAGCACCCAAAAGCAATCGCTGTTGCTCCTGAGATACCTGTAGGACTATAGACAATAGCATCCCAAAATTGGCACCAATTTCTACGCTCGGCCCCTCAGGCCCTAAAGAAGCACCACTCCCTAAAGACACTGATGCTGCGAACATTTTTGTCACGGGTCGTAGCTGTTGTCTGAGTTCTGTTCCTTGGGAGGCCGCGATTAGAGATGAAAGTCCTGGGCCAAAGTCTTGAGTGCGCCAGCGCATCAAGCTGACGATTAAGCCGCCAAATGTGGGAACACACGCTAAAGTCCAAGCACCCCAGCCGCCAATCGTACCCATTAAATTTACTAGCGTCAGTTCGTGAATTAGCTGGATCAAATAGTGAAAAGTAACTACACCCATACCCGTACCACCGCCAATTAGCACTGCTAAAAACAGCACAACGGTTTCTGGAGATGGCTGAAAATGGTTAATCAGGTGAGCTAAATGGGCAGAAGGTGAAGGCAAAGCAGGCTGTTCCGTCACCTTCCTCAGTTCTGTGGGAGGCAAGAGAGTCATTGAGAGGCGGGGTAAATGTAAGAAAAAATTTAAATTTTTGTCTGTTACTTCTCATTGTGAGCCATGATTTAGCAACCAGACAAGTATGCTTGATTTCCTTAATTTGCTAAATTTACAAAGTTTTGGTAAAAAAAATTTCCACTGCTCAAAATTTTTATAGGGAGAATGGTTAAATGAGGGAGAATTAATATTCAGTGGTCTGTGAGCAGTGGTAGGGTGCGAGTCAGTGCGGAGTCTATATTCTGTATAGAAAAGCACTATGTCTGGGTTGAGTGAGTGCAGCATAGAGGAACACTAACGAGGAGTCATCGTCAGCCAAATCTAGCTATACTCATGTTGCGGCCATTGAGCCATCCTTAGTAAAAATACAAATGTTATATGTGATGCATGACTGATGTCAGACCACATCCGGTAGTCTACTAAGTGTTGTGGGAAAATTCAATATGACTATTGTTATAGAGCGAGTAAATGGACTAAGCGGACGAGGTAGATGAATACACACACCTTTGATAATCATTATGTTACTTGCCCAATTTGCCAAAGAAATGCTACGCCGAAACCAGTTAAGACGTGCATTGGCTTGTTTACTTGTCCGTATTGCCAGGAACGACTAGTGGTCTGTCGAAATGGCCATTATGTCCGCGATCCGTTTACTCTCAAACAGATAATGATCTCTTCGGCGCTACGTCGTCAAAGTAGACCTTTAGCTAGAATTATACGAGATTTTGTCCTTCTCAAACGCCCTGTGGTAGCCCTGGCTGTGGGAGGTGCTATTTTCTTGAGTATCATTGCTCTAACGCAGCAAAGCACTAGCTATGAACACCTAGCAGTTCCCAGTACAGAGAAACCTAATGAATTCCATGAAAAATTGCAATAGGGAAATTTACTGGCAAAAATCACTTTTTTATACTTCTTAGTTATATCTAAACAAAAAATACAGTATTAATATTGGGAATGGGGAATGGGGCTTTTGTCAGGAGTCAAGAGTCAGGAGTCATAAATTATTCTCTCCTCATCCCCAATCCCCAATCCCCAATCCCCAGTCCCCAGTCCCCAATCCCCAATTACAATCGATTGGTATCTTTTGTAATCAGTTTCCAGCCTTCAGCTTGGTCAATTAGTTTCACCGAATCTAGGTGGAGATTGTTATAAGCAGATGTGCTAAGTAAGAAGTAGGGTTGTCCGTTGTAGTGCCAATAGTATTGTAGTTCTCCTAGAGATGCAGGAATAATGGTGCGATCGCTATAAAAATCCAATGATGGGCGATTGTATGGAAAAGATGTGTAAATCTTCTTGACTGCTGGGTTTGCCCGCGTGATCATGGTGGCGACTGGTTTAACTGGGTAGGCTTCCCATAATTCCCAAACCCAGTAGTTAGATTTCATCAACAGCAGCAGCGAAATATAACTTCCCCAAAATAAAATCTTCAGGTATTGCCCGTCGCCGCGCTCGGCCAAAATCGCTGCTAAGGTCATAGTTAAGGCAACTACGGCAAAAATCACCTGTAAGTCGGTTTTTGGTGCTGTACCCCAGCTAAATAAAATGCTTCCAGCAGAAGCTACCACAGCGAGTGTTGCTAAACCAGTTACCCACGAACGGGGATAGGATGACAGTAAAGGCAAATTGTCAGTCTCTGTTAACTGGGCAGCGAAAGCTAAGGCTAAACTGGGGTAAATCGGGAAAAAGTACCAGAGGAGTTTGCTGCCCATGAAGGAAATGATGAGCAGATAGACACCACTCCAGACTAAGACAAGTTTTGCCCAGCTGAGATTACGATTTTCCCAGGTCAAGCGGAAACTTTGCGGTAAAAATAATAACCAGGGCCATGTGTAGATTAAAATTTCTTGGATATAGTACCAGGGTGGTTTGGACTTACCAAGAGAAACTGCGCCCATGCGGTTGAGGGATTGATGCAGGATGCCCACTTGGAGAAAGGTGTGACCATAATGCAATAACTGGGCACAATACCAAAAAACTACAGGTATACTGCCAATGAAGATTGCTATCCAGAAGTAGTAACTGGTAAGTAGTCGTGGCGTATCCCAGAATAGAAACACAAGTGCGATCGCACATAATAATATGCCGAATATTCCTTGAGTTAGGCAGATTAACCCAAAGCCGATGCCTACGCCCAGACAGTAACGTAAATCTCGACGCGATCGCAACATACACAACATCATCACCATCAAAAAACTTACTACCGCGCCATCCAACATTGCCAATCGTCCATGACGCACTACCGGTAGCATTGTTAGGTAAATCAAGGCGCTATAAACAGCTGCCCAACGCTGGCGAAAGATTTCTCGACCAATACAATACAGCAAAGGTACTGAAGTTGCTGTTAAAATTGCTCCTGGGAAGCGTGTTGTCCACTCATTCACACCTCCTAAAGAGTACGCCCAAGCAATCAGCCAGTGCATCAAAGGTGGCTTTTGATAATAAGGTTCACCGCCTAGTGTCGGATAAAGCCAACGCATTGAATCAGCTGGGGCACGCCAAATTTCCCGGGCAACTTGTGCAATAGTGCCCTCGTCCCAATCTCGCAGTGGCGCACCCCCAAGATTAATGCTAAACAGCAACACCGCAGCCAAAAACATTACTATCAGCCATATCCAGTCAATCCATTTTTCAACTGCGCGGTGCTGTTTTCCTAGATGACCCCAAATAAAGCTTCTTTCTTGCATATTCTATGATAATCATTTTGCTTACTGGTTTGATTACATAGAGACCAGAGCGAATCTCTAATGTTGCCACCCATTAACTACCTGTTTAGCGATCGCTAGATTCTAAATTAACTCAATTTTCTCTGATCGCTAATAATTTTTTTAGCAAATACACCTGGTTTTTTGTCTTCAACTTACCAAAAGAGGTTTTCACAAAACTGATACAAATAATACAACATTTAGGATTTTTTTCATACTCATGATTGTATTTGATTTAATTTTTATTTATTTAATTTTTAGGTTTCTATTATCAAAAATTCCGGAACTAATAGCTATGTTATTTTCATAACTCACCACAGACTTAAAAAAGCAGATGTGGGATTTTTAGATAGTGATATTCATAACTCAGAAGTGAATTGTGTTATGTAACTATAAGAATCATATTTGATTTTTGAAAAGATACGTAGTGGCGTGGCAAGGCTAAAATGTTGCATTAGGTGTAGGTTGGGTAACGCATTGCCTCAACCCAACAAAGCCTAGATAATGTTGGGTTACCCTGCGGGAAGTTGCTCCGCGTCTACGTTCCTCAAACGCCACTTCAACGCCAGTTGCTACCCTGCGGGAATGCTAAGAGCGAACAAGTCACGTGAGTGGCTCACCAACCTACAATTTTTTTTGCATCATTTTAGTTGTGTCGTTCCACTAGCAATACCTAATTTTGTTCAAAAATCAAAGCTGACTGCTATAGTGAAACCAATTGATAATTGGGCAACCGAAAAGAATATTACTCAAAGTCATCTATCTATTGTTTTATTTGAGATTAATTATCTGATATTCTCAGTAATGCTGTTTGGGTACTTTTAACACCAACGACAGGCAGAGTGCTACATTAAGTCTAACCAAGTGGTTTTGTGATTAGTCATTTAGTACATCTCGCCATTTCTCTCTATTCTCCCTACTTTCTTCATCCCGTGATAAGCGTGCTTGTTGCCAAGTCCCCCAAGACAGAGCAGTTTGTTTTTCAAGATGATTGATAAACTGTATGATTGACTGATCTGCCTTGATTGGAGTTTTTAAATCAAATTTAATTGTCCGAAAAATATTGATGTCAGCTTTGAGGAAATGATTAGCAGCAATTTTAGTTATCCACAGCACAAATCGATTATATAACCAACTGAAAATTCCTTTGTGTTTTTTAACTATCAATAAAGTTTGAATCTCTGCTTTTCCACCTTCTAGAAGACGCATGGCAAACATAATGTGAAAATGGAGAAAGTCGGGTCCAAATGTTGTTGTACCAGTGCTACCATACCAATAGCAAACATCATATGCCATAGAATTTTTGTAGAAGGGACGGATAAGTTTAATTAAAAAAGCATTTTCACTACTGGGTGTAGTATTCCTGAAAGTAATAGCATTCTGATTCAATTCCTGTTTTTCAAAGACAATTGCTGATAATAGTTTGTGAATCGTATTGAAGTGTTGAGCATCAATAGTATTAATCAGCACTACATTAGGATGACAATTCGTAATGAAGTGGGAACTAACAACACTGCTACATTCTTTATGTTCTAACTCTGGGACAAAAGGTATAGGTTGTAATGGTGTTTCTCCAGTCCAAACCCAAATTATCCCGTATTTCTCTGCAGTTGGCCAAGCTTTTAATGTAATAGGAAGCGGTTCATCTAAACATGGAATATCGACACAAAATCCTCCACCATCAAACTTCCAGTGGTGGAAACAACAGCGTAGTCCATTACCTTCCACTTTACCTTCTGCGAGGTGAGTGCCCATGTGTGGACAATAGGCATCAAAGGTGACTGCTTTGCGGTCTTTACCCCTATAAATCACTAGTTCTCTGCCTAATAAATTGACAGATTTGACCTCACCCACCCGCAGATCAGGGGAAAGTATTGCCCAATACCATCCCTCGATAAAACGCTCTGGATTATTGAAAGTTTTTAGCTTGCGGGTTGAGCTAATATTCTGCGAGTTGGAATTCATTTTTAGGATTTCACTTGAAAGTGAAGCGGTTAATCTTTATAGTTCCTAATTTTGCTATCCTAAAAATGTAATGAGAGTTACTCTAGTTATATTCTTTGACAAATATTTTGTAGGTTATATCTGCTTTCTCACCTGGGTCATTCTATTTTATATACCAGATTGTAAAATTTTAAATGATGAAATCCTTTCTTGGAAGCTGGTTGAGAAATTTATGTCTGTAAGGTTAAAATCAAATGGTGTCGGTTTTAGCTCAAAAAATTCGGTAAAGTAAATTTTAAAATTTGTGGAGTAAAGAATTAAATTTTTGCAAATCTTGGCAAATTTATCCGCCAAGTCAGCATTTAATTATGTTGGTAATAAAAATTACAGTAAGTGGTGGTTTTTATGATATTAACTCAAGATAATAAATTACTTTTGATTGGACAAGTAACAGCTTTGAGCGGAATTCCGATCAGGACAATTCGCTATTACGAGAGTTTGGGTTTATTGCAGTCATCAGGCAGAACTGAGGGAGGTTTTCGACAGTTTTCTGTAGATGTGCTGACTCGTCTTGCATTTATCAAAAGGGTGCAAAGCTTAGGTCTGAGCTTGGAAGAAATTGGCGATATTCTCAAGGTTTATGATCAAGGACAGCCTCCTTGTGGCGAAATTAAAGAAAAGCTGGAAGACAAGCTAGTGCAGATTGAGCATCAAATTGAACAGCTGTTAGCTTTAAAGTCCGAAATCAGAGTTTTGCTTTCAGGCTGGAAGAATATGGATAGTCAGCATCAGGATAAAATTTGTTCTATTATCCAACCTTAGTCCGATTATGCGCTGACCAAACAAGGCAAAAGTAAAAATTAACAGGCAAAAGGCAATAGGGAAATCCCCTCAACGATAGGCACGACAAGCAATCTATTCAGCACTATCTAGGGCACAAAAACATTCAGCATATGGTGCGCTACACAGATATGTCTCCACAATGTTTGAGCGATTTCTGGCAAGATGCCCGGCATCTTGCTGCCGATCATATTGAACTAGCAGTTTCCCTAGCAGCTTCTCGTAGCCGCTCCACATCGCGCATCGGTGGGGCACCAAAGAGCCGCTTGTACTCACGGTTGAAGTGCGAGGCATCGTCATACCCCACTCGATAGGCAGCACTGGTAGCGTCAAGGTTTTCCCCCAGCATCAGACGGCGAGCCTCCTGGAGCCGCAGTTGCTTTTGGAACTGCAAGGGACTCATTGCAGTGACAGACTTGAAGTGATGGTGAAAGCCTGAGACACTCATTCCCATTTCTCGGGCGATGTTTTCAATCTTGATCGGCTCATTAAAGTCTTTACGAAGTCGCTCGACGGCTCTGGCGATGTGGTAAGTGTAGCCACCCAGAACTGCAATATGACGGAGCCGATTACCTTGCTCTCCCATCAGGAGTCGGTAAATAATTTCCCGCTTAATCAGTGGTGCGAGAACATGAGCTTCACCAGGGGAATCTAAAAGCCTGACGAGCCGCACCACAGCGTCCAACAAATTTGCATTCAACGGACTTACATCGATCGCTTTCACATCGGCACGGTTGCGCGATGAGGGATACCCAGCCTTGACCATCACTGAGCCAACGAGGGTGGGGTCGAGATCGAGGCGCAGGCTCAGGTACGGTTGCGCCTTGGACGCTTCCAGAATTTGGCTGATAATGGGCAGTTCGACCGTACCCAGCAGATAATGCATCGGGTCGTACTGATAGCGATCGCTACCCAGAAGAACTTCTTTGCTGCCCTGAGCGATCGCACAAAAGGCAGGGATAGAGACACTATGAAGGCATTCTGAAGGCGAGGAGGCGCGGTTGAAGTGCAAACCTTTCAGTGGCTCAATCGTCCCATCATGACGAATCGCCTGGGCAATCAGCTCAGTCAGTTCGTCTCTGTGGGCTTGCGCTCTGTCTGCCTCGCGCTTTGCCTGCGTATCGTTCATTAAATTGATATTGGCAGCGTTCATTTCTAAGTTTGCAGGATTGTACAACAATCTTAGACGATCGTCCTATTGCTTGCCCTTCAAAATGCCTAAGATGAAGCTAAAGCAAGGAAAAATGATTTCGGCTTCTTATAAGTATTCTGGATTTTTATTCAAGAAAAAACTCAGTTTCGATTGGGCAAAAGACTTGCCTACTAGCCATCGAAATGGCATCAAGTAAAGGAATTAAGAAAATGGACATTAAAAGAAGTGGCTCACAGCCTTCCGCTAAAGGGCAGGCTGAGTATTTTACCGGCACTGTCCGCGTTGACCCCCTGTTCGAGGCACACGATCCAGCACGCACGTCTGGCGCTAGTGTCACGTTCGAGCCTGCTGCTAGGACAGCATGGCATACCCACCCGTTGGGACAAACCCTAATCGTGACGGCTGGCTGTGGACTTATACAGCGATGGGGCGGTGCGATCGAAGAAATTCGACCGGGGGACGCGATTTGGATCTCGCCGAGTGAGAAGCATTGGCACGGTGCTACAGCAACCACATCCATTACGCACATCGCCATTCAGGAATGGCTCGACGGCAAGCCTGTGGACTGGCTGGAGCATGTCAGCGACGAGCAGTATGAAGGAATACCTTAATGCTTTTGAGATGGTTTTCCATCAAGGGGAAAAACTGCCAGCAGAGAATGCTGATTTTGGTTCTCGCCCTAGTGATGTCCCTGAGTTACTCAGCCTGCCGTGCCGACAACAGTATGACTAGCGATGCCTCGTTGAAGATGCCGACTGAAATATCAACCAAGCAGGCAGACAGTATGCAGATAAACATCAAGGTCAAAGACAAAATTGTTACAGCCACTTTGATCGACAGCAAAACCACTCAGGATTTTATTTCCCTGCTGCCATTAACGCTGACCTTAGAAGATTACGCGAGAACCGAAAAAGTCAGCGATCTGCCAAAAAGATTATCTACAGAAGATGCACTCCCAGGCAGCGATCCTGCTGTTGGAGATATTGCTTATTACGCTCCTTGGGGAAATTTGGCGATCTATTATCGAGATTTTGAATACTCAAACGGACTCGTGATCCTCGGAAAAATAGACGGTGGCATCGAGGCATTGAATGTGCCTGGCTCTGTAGAAGTGACAATCGAGCTTGTTCAATAGTTGCTCTGAACCCTTTTTGCAGGGGAATTTCAGTATCTTTCTCCCCTGTCCCCTGCCCCCTGCTCCCCTGCCTCTTCGGTCAGTCCATCTTCCCTAGAGATTGTTTAGTAAAACCTGAAAGTTGGAGACGGAAATGAAACTGCTTGCGACGACTATCATCTCATTTTCCCTGCTTACTTTGGCGCTTGCTCATGCGGGTCAGACACAAGTTACATCAGACAATGACACACGGATAGTGGAGATCGCTCGGAAAGGTTCGCAGCCTTCTACTAGAGGATCAACCGAATATTTCACAGGTTCCGTCCGCATCGATCCCCTGTTTTCAGCACGCGACCCATCACGCACGGCTGGCGCTAGTGTAACCTTCCAGCCTGGTGGTAGGACAGCGTGGCATACACATCCACTAGGACAGACCCTGATAGTGACGGCTGGGTCTGGTTATGTCCAGCAATGGGGCGGACAAATTCAGGAAATCAAACCAGGTGATGTTGTCCGAATTCCGCCCGGACTGAAACACTGGCATTGAGCTACAGCCACCACAGCCATGACGCACATTGCCATTCACGAAGAACTCGATGGCAAACCTGTGGACTGGCTGGAGCATGTCAGCGACGAGCAATATCCCAACTGATCTTTGCATCTGGTGGTTTTAAAACCTTATTAGGTGAAGAATTAAAGGAAAAAAATCATGACAACGAACGAGAATAGAAACTACACAGGAAAAGTTGCGTTTGTGACTGGAGCAGCGAACGGCATTGGTCGAGCTACGGCGCTGGCATTTGCCCGTGAGGGCGCTAATGTAGTGGTCGCCGACATTTCAGAACAGGGCAATCAAGAAACGGCACACATGATCGAAGAACTCGGCGGACGAGCGATCGCCGTCAAGTGCAACGTAACGCAAGCCGAGGACGTGAAGGCGGCTCTTTCCAAGACCATTGAGACCTTCGGGCGGCTGGACTTTGCTTTTAATAACGCTGGTGTGGAGCAGAAAAATACACCCACAGCAGAAATCGAAGAGGAAGAATGGGATCGGATCGTAGACATCGACCTGCGCGGCGTTTTTCTGTGCATGAAGTATGAAATTCCGCTGCTACTCAAGCAAGGGGGCGGCGCGATCGTGAACACATCATCGGGTGCTGGGGTCATAGGCATCAAGGGCGGAGCCGCATACACTGCCGCAAAACACGCCGTGATCGGACTCACCAAGTCGGCGGCTCTCGACTACGCCTCGCAGAACATCCGCGTCAACGCTGTTGCTCCCGGTTACATTGACACACCGATGATGGATCGCTTCACTGGCGGCACTGCTAAAGGAAAGGAGAAGGTGATTGCAGAGGAGCCAATTGGCAGGATGGGTCAGCCCGAAGAGATCGCCAATGCCGTCCTCTGGCTGTGTTCAGACGCATCCTCCTTCGTCGTCGGACACACCTTAGTCGTCGATGGCGGTCAAACGGTGCAGTAAACTACCCCACGGCTAGAAGCCGGGGGCTTTCAGTAGCCCTGATGTGATCTGCAAGGTTGCAAGACAACACCGAACCTCCGAGCGGATTTACTGCCGCTCCAACGATTGAAATCACTTTTGAACCATTCTCATCAGCATCACAATGATTGCCGCAATGCCCACACTTGAACGACTTGCCAGAGCGATAGGACTTACCTTTCACAGGATGGATGTGCAAGCACTTGTGGCAAGTCTGGCTGGTGTATGCCGGGTTAACTGTAATCAGCTTCACACTATACTTCACGCTCTTGTAGCTCAGAAATAATCGCAGTTGGAAGAAAGCCCAACTGTTAGAGCGTCTACGCTCCGTCTTGTTTCTCGGCAGTTCATTGGTGCGTTCCCGAATGCCCGTCAAATCTTCAGCGGATGTCTTGGTAGACGAGATTTTGAATCGTCGTCTTACTGAATATCCCTGGTTTAACCTGCTCATTGACATAGTTGCAAGCATCCGCAAACGCTTTCAGCAGTTCCTCAGCTTTGACGGCTTGTTCAGGAGTAGGTTGAAGCTTGCAAACTATAGTCAGCGTTTGTTCGATCCCATAAATATATCACATGTGAGGCAAATCATGAGTAGTTCAAGGCGGCTAAAGCCCGCAACCGCTTACCTCCCCAGGCTTAAAAGCGCGGGGCATCCGCTCGTTTGTCAGTGAGGTTCGTCGCCAACCGTGACACCGTTGCGGGGAAAGCTACGAGCGTCTGCTGAACAAGGATGTGCGCTACGGCTTCGTCATCGACATGGCTCCGTTGAAGGCAGACGCGCCCAACCGAAGCTAACCCGCTAAATAAACCTACACATATGGAGAACTCAATGAAACACCTCGTTCTAATACCAACCCTCTTGATTGGTGCAATCTACGCAACGGTGGCATTTGCGCTCGACAAAGCACCCGTACAGCAGTCCGCTGTGGTCGAGGGGGCGGACAACTTCTATAAGAGCGACAAGGTGATCGTGCAGAAAGTTATGTTCAAAAACCAATACAACATGCAGGTTGTCGGGAATCTCTTCATTCCCAAAGCCTTGGATCAAAATGCCAAGAATCCGGCAATCATTGTCGGGCATCCAATGGGCGCAGTCAAAGAACAAAGCGCAAATCTGTATGCCCAAAAGCTGGCTGACCAGGGATTCGTCACCTTGTCCCTCGATTTGTCCTTCTGGGGGGAGAGTGAGGGGCAGCCCCGCAACGTTGTTTCGCCGGATATTTATGCCGAGGATTTTAGTGCTGCGGTCGATTTTCTGGGCACTCGACCATTCGTTGACAGAAACCGGATTGGCGTTCTTGGGATTTGCGGCAGTGGGAGCTTCGTCATCAGCGCCGCCAAGATTGACCCGCGCCTGAAGGCCATTGCGACGGTAAGTATGTACGATATGGGTGCAGCCAGCCGTAACGGGCTGAGGCATTCTACGACTCTCGAGCAGAGAAAGAAAGCGATCGCAGAGGCGGCTGAACAACGCTATGCCCAGTTCACGGGCGGCGAGATCAAATACACCGGCGGGACGGTGCATGAACTGAACGAGAACTCCACCGCCATTGAGCGTGAGTTTTACGATTTCTACCGCACTCCCAGAGGCGAACACACCCCCAAAGGTTCGTCGCCAAAGCTGACAACGCACCCGACGCTTACCAGCAACGTCAAATTCATGAACTTTTACCCGTTCGATGATATTGAGACGATTTCGCCTCGTCCCATGCTGTTCATCACGGGGGCAGATGCACATTCCAGGGAGTTCAGCGAAGATGCCTACAAGCGCGCAGCCGAGCCAAAGGATCTCTACATCGTTCCGAACGCGGGACATGTCGATTTGTATGACCGGGTGAACCTGATCCCCTGGGACAAGCTTGCATCCTTTTTCAATCAGCATCTCAGTTGATAAGCGAGCAACTGACAAGAGCCACAGGAATATAAACAACTAGGAGTATCTATTTATGTACAACGCCAAAGCTTATGCCGCAACCAGTGCAACATCACCATTGGCATCTGACACGATCGCACGGCGCGATCCAACCGAACACGACGTGCAGATCGAAATCCTTTTCTGCGGCATCTGCCACTCCGACCTGCATTCAGTGCGTAACGAGTGGAGCGAATTCATGCCCACGGTCTACCCAATTGTTCCCGGTCATGAGATCGTCGGCCGCGTCACCAAGGTTGGCTCGGCAGTTACCAAGTACAAGACCGGCGACCTCGCTGCGGTCGGCTGCTTGGTCGATTCGGATGGTACTTGTCCTAATTGCAAAGCTGGCCTTGAGAATTTCTGCCCGAACCTGACCCTCACTTTCAACTCCCCGGACAAGCACCTCGGAGGTGTCACCTATGGGGGCTACTCCGATAGCGTCGTCGTCGATGAACGCTTCGTTTTGCGCGTCCCCTCCAACCTCGATCTCGCTGGAGTCGCGCCACTCCTCTGCGCCGGGATTACAACCTACTCGCCCCTGCAGCACTGGGGAGTCACCAAGGGCAAGAAGGTCGGCGTGGTCGGTCTTGGCGGACTGGGCCACATGGGCGTGAAGTTCGCCCGTGCATTCGGTGCCCACGTCGTCGTCTTCACCACCTCGCCCAACAAGAAGGAAGACGCGCTCCGCCTCGGTGCCGACGAAGTCGTCGTCTCCCGCAACACCGACGAGATGCAGAAACACGCTGGCAGCTTCGATTTCATCCTCGACACCGTCTCCGCCAAGCACGACATCAACGCCTATCTCAACCTGCTCCGCCTCGACGGCAACATCACCCTTGTCGGCGCACCCACCAAGCCCCTGGAAGTCTCGGCATTCAGCCTCATCATGGGTCGTCGCAGTCTCTCCGGCTCTAACATCGGTGGTATCACGGAAACTCAGGAGATGCTCGACTTTTGTGGCGAACACAATATCACCGCAGATGTCGAAGTCATCCCCATCCAGAAAGTCAACGAAGCCTACGATCGCCTGCTTAAGTCCGATGTGAAGTACCGCTTCGTGATTGATATGGCATCCCTGAAATCTGAATAACCCAGCTAGAACCTGGAAGGAAAAACAATGCAAAAGCGCAAACTTGGAAACAGTGATCTGGAAGTTTCGGCGATCGGGCTGGGCTGCATGGGTATGAGCTTTTCTTATGGTCCGCCCAAAGACATACAGGAGATGACCGCTCTTCTGGGGGACGCCGTCGAACGCGGTGTGACATTCTTTGACACTGCTGAGGTCTACGGCCCGTTCCTAAACGAAGATCTTGTGGGTGAAGCCCTTGCCCCCTTCCGTGGGCAAGTGGTTATTGCTACCAAATTCGGGTTCGACATCAGTCCGAATTCTGATCCCCGTGGCATTAAGGGTTCACCCGGACTGAATAGCCGACCGGAGCATATTCAGGAAGTCGTGGAGGGTTCGCTCAAGCGACTCAAGGTGGAGGCGATCGACCTCCTCTATCAGCACCGGGTTGACCCGAACGTGCCGATTGAAGACGTGGCAGGAGCGGTGAAGAAACTGATTGAGTCAGGTAAGGTTAAGCATTTCGGACTTTCTGAAGCGGGAGTGCAAACGATCCGTCGCGCCCACGCGGTTCAGCCAGTCACGGCTCTCCAGAGCGAATACTCGCTGTGGACGAGGACTCCGGAAAAGGAAGTGATACCGACCCTAGAGGAACTTGGCATCGGCTTTGTTCCCTACAGCCCGTTGGGCAAGGGCTTTCTCACGGGTAAAATCGACGAAAACACGACCTTTGACAGTTCCGACTTCCGTAGCACCCTGCCTCGCTTCACGCCGGAGGCTCTGAAGGCGAATCAGGCTCTGATTAATCTGCTTGCCAGCATCGCCGAACAGAAGCAGGCGACACCTGCTCAGATTGCGATCGCCTGGCTGCTAGCCCAGAAGCCTTGGATTGTGCCGATACCAGGCACCACAAAGCTAGATCGCTTGGACGAGAACATCGGGGCAGTCTCAGTTGAACTCACGCCTGACGATTTGCGTGATATCGATGACGCTGCCTCCAAGATCGCGGTGCAAGGAGCGCGGTATCCCGAAAAGCTGGAGCAAATGACGGGTCGTTGAGCAGCAAAAAATATGTTCTCTGGTTGCATTCCGTAGCTCACTAAGCAAGGCAGATAGCTGGGGCAGCGATAGACGAGAAAGCGCAGTATGCGAGTTGGTATTCTAGGTTCGGGATTGATGGGCAGCAAACTCGGGACGCTCTTCGCCCGTGCGGGATATGATACCGTTTCACCGAAGAAGCGGAGGGGCAGGGGGAAAGAATTAGAGACTAATCATTTGTCCCTATTGCCCGTTCCCTGTTCCCTGTCACCTATTATGGGTTTGCTGAGGAAAAACCACCATAATTCTAGGGCAATCAATGCGAAACCAGCGATCGCCACACCAATTTTCAACCATACAGGTTGCTCTATATAGCGAAATTGGCTTGTGTGTGATGTTTCGGTGAGTCCGAAACCTGCAAGGCTTACCCAAAAGATGGATTTACTGAACATGGGCTAAATGCTTGTGCAATTAAGAGGTGATTTTTGGTTGGAAATTACGCAGTCTCAAGGCATTGGTGACTACAGAAAGAGAGGAAAAAGCCATCGCGGCTCCGGCGATAATGGGATTGAGTAACCAGCCAAAGATAGGAAAAAGAATACCTGCGGCTATGGGAATCCCGATTATGTTGTAGATAAAGGCAAAGAAGAGATTTTGTTGAATGTTGCGAATAGTAGCGCGGCTAAGTTGAATAGCAGTGACAATTCCCTGTAAATCGCCGGAAATGAGGGTGATATCGCTGGCAGCGATCGCCACATCTGTTCCTGTACCAATAGCAATCCCTACATCTGCTTGTGCAAGGGCTGGTGCATCATTAATCCCATCACCTACCATTGCGACAATGTGGGGATTGGGAAGAAGTTTCCCCAGTCCCCCTGTTTGCAAAGACTGAATAATTGCCGCTTTTTGATCTGGCCGAACTGCAGCAAAAACTCGCTTGATTCCTACTTGTTGAGCGATCGCTTCTGCAGTTTGTTGATTATCACCAGTCAACATTACTACTTCTAATCCTAACTTTTGTAGTGCTTTCACCGCAGATGCAGATGAGGGTTTCAAAGCATCAGCAATCCCCATGATGGCTTGTATTTCTCCATCTACAGCCATCCAAATCACAGTTTTTCCAGCAGTTTCCCAAGGTTCTTGATACTGTTGCAAAGCGTCTGTTTTAATTCCCAGTTCTCTTAACCAACGTTGTGTACCAATTTGTACAAGCTGTTCTGCAACAATACCTTGAACACCACTACCTGCATGAGCCACAAATTCAGTCACCGCAGACATTGTCTCCGACGTTGTTAAATTTATCTGTTGAGACTGGGCATATTTGACAACTGCTGCTGCTAAGGGATGTTCAGAATTCTGTTCAATTGTCGCCGCTAACTGCAAAATCTTTAACTCATTTTGCTCGGCTGTGCCGTTGACTGTGACAATGTCGGTGACAGTAGGTTTCCCTTGGGTCAGTGTACCTGTTTTATCTAACACGATTGTTTGAATTTTATGTGCCAGTTCCAAGCTTTGAGCTAACTTAATTAAGATGCCATATTCTGCACCTTTGCCTGTTCCCACCATCACAGATGTGGGAGTAGCTAAACCCAAAGCACAGGGACAGGCGATAATTAATACACCCACCGTTGTGATTGTGGCTAGGGTGAGGTTGCCCATGAAGTTAAACCAGATGACAAAAGTGGCGATCGCGATCGCAATTACAGTCGGGACAAACCATCCTGTCACCTGATCTGCTAACCGCTGAATCGGTGCTTTAGAACCTTGTGCTTGTTGCACAAGTTGGACAATTTGCGCCAGAAAAGTATCCTTTCCTACTCGTGTGGCGCGCAATTGCAACACACCAGCACCGTTAATTGTCGCACCAATCACCTCATCCCCTGGCTGCTTTTTCACCGGGAGACTCTCACCCGTCACCATTGCTTCATCTACCGTCGAAGCACCCCCAATCACCTCGCCATCCACTGGTATTTTTTCCCCAGGACGCACCAAAATCACATCGTTGATTCTGACTTTTGCAATAGGAATATCCATTTCCACGCCATCGCGGATTACCCTAGCGTCTCTGGCTTGCAGTCCTATAAGTTTGCGGATAGCTTGAGAAGTCTCTCCCCTAGCATGATTTTCTAGCGATCGCCCCAGGAGAATTAAAGTAATTACAATAGCGGCAACTTCATAATACACATGGGGTATCAAGCCCTGATCTAGAAAAAAGTCTGGGAAGAGCGTCACAAAAAAAGAATAGAGAAAAGCGCTGGCTGTACCCAACGAAATAAGCGTATCCATTGTTGCAGTATGGTGTTTAAAAGCTTTCCAACCATTGCGGAAAAAAGACCCCCCACACCAAAACTGCACGGGTATTGTTAGTGCTAACTGTAGCCAAGGATGATGTAGAAATGCTGGGATGAAAGGTATATTCAACCCAGTCATCATCGGCAGTGACCCCAAAAACAGGAGAATACTAATTACACCCCCCACCATCACCTTTAAGGTAAGTTGACGCTGTGCTGCTAGCCTGTGCAAAACCTCAGCATCATCTTCAAGCATAAGCATTTCTGTTTCTAGAAGTGCGTCAGATGAGTATCCAGCCGCATTAATAGCAGCTTGGATGCTCTCCAAATTGGTTTGGCTTTGGTCATAATTGATACTTGCTTGCTCGGCTCCAAAGTTAACGTTGCAGTCCATCACCCCGGGAACAGAGAGAATCGCCTGTTCAATGTTATTGGCGCAGGCGGCGCAACTCATACCTCTGAGTTTGAGTGTGAGAGTATCCATGTGGTTTTAGGCTGCTGGATAGCCAGCCGCAGCTAATGCTTCTTTGATCAGTGTTTCTGAGGCTTGAGTATCTACGCTGACAAGCTTAGTTTGCGGATCGGCTTCAATCGTAGCGTTGACATCAACTGCTTTAAGTGCCTTGGTGATATTGTTTGCACAAACAGAACAAGACATGTTGGGAACTGTGAGTTTGAGTGTCATAGGTTTAAGAGGGGGAAATATTTTTTCAAGACTCCATTTCAGGTTGACTTAACTTATATATCAGGCATTGTTGTTCATGATTTTTGCCTGAGAGTCACCTCGATTTCATCTTAAACCCTCTATTCGGGTGGAGAGTCTAGCCTTCAGTACAAGTTTTTGGTGAAATAATGCAGTATGGTAATTGCGATCGCTATTAACCCGATGCAAATGTATTATCCAGGTCTTCAATCGTTGATATTGTTTATGCCGTAAGCTTTAAGCGATCGCTAACTCAAATCACACCCCACCGCCTAAAATCTTTACTGGGACAGTTTGACCAGTGCGATCGCCGCCATTAAAAATTGTCAGCACATCACTTGCATCACTCACAATTGTGCGATCAAACGTTATTAGTCATTTGTTAAGAGTCAAGGGTCATTCTCCCTCATTTCCCCCTGCCTCCTGTCTCCTACCCCCTGCCCCACTCTATAATCTTTGTCACATCTTCATTTTACTTTGTCATATCTTTATAACTCCACAGCATTGCTTCTGTGATAGCGTATAAACCGATGCTCAACAACTAACAGTAGATGACTGTTAACTGATGACTGTTAACTGTTAACCGTCAACCATCAACAGTTAATCTTACAAAATATTTATTATGCTTACTGATGCTCGTTTATTACCCGCAGACCAAGTTATTGAAACTGAAGTTTGTATTGTGGGCGCAGGCCCAGCAGGAATCACAATCGCCCGTGAATTTATTGGACACAAAACAAAAGTTTGCCTAGTGGAGAGTGGTGGACTTGATTTTGACCCCCAAACTCAAGCGCTGTCGGACGGTTTAACCGTTGGCGATCCTTTTTTGACAATTCTGGATACTCGCCGTCGCCAATTCGGTGGTAATTCTAACGCTTGGTCCATTAAAATTGGCAACGGGGAAATCGGTGTCAGGTATGCCCCTTTAGATGAAATTGATTTTGAGCAGCGAGACTGGTTTCCCTACAGCGGTTGGCCTTTCAACCGCACACACCTAGAGCCATTCTACGAACGAGCGCAGTCAGTTTGCCAAGCCGGCCCGTTTGCCTATCAGCCTGAGACATGGGAAGACAAACAGACACAGCGTTTACCCTTGAATCAAAACCAAGTGGTAACAACAATGTTCCAATTTGGGCCTCGTGAAGCATTCAGCCACAAGTATCGGGAGGAACTGAATCAAGCAGACAACATCACTGTTTACCTCAACGCCAATGTAGTTGAGATTGAAGCTAATGAGTCAGTGAACACAGCAACTCGTCTGCGAGTTGCTTGTTTTGGAGGAAAACAGTTTTGGATAGCCGCCAAGGTGTTTATCATCGCCAAAGGTGGACTAGAAAATCCGCGTCTATTATTAATGTCTAATCGTCAGCAAACAGCTGGCTTGGGTAATGGACATGATTTAGTCGGCAGATTTTTTATGGATCATCCCCTAGTTGAAGGTGGCTTATTTATCCCTGCTGACCCCAACTTGTTTAACACCACAGCTTTGTATGATTTACGTCGAGTGAAAGATGTTGCTGTATTGGGTCATCTCAAACTTTCAAAAGAAACAATGCAGCGTGAGCAATTAGTCAACATTAGCGCTGTTTTGTTTCCCCGCCCTAGTTGGCGACAGTGGAAAGCGGTTGAGTCCTTTAAAATTCTAGCCGAGTCGCTCATCAAGGGACAAATCCCACCAGAAAGCTGGCACCATTTTCTCAATACAGTTAGTGGGATTGATTATGTAGCGCTTGCAAGCTACTTAGCAGCTACTAAACATCAGTCTTTATTGCACGGATTTGGCAGAGGCGGATGGTCAGAACTGCCTAATAATCAACGCAGGTTTCAGGTATTTCAAGTAGTGCATCAAGTAGAGCAATTACCCAATCCGGCTAACCGAGTTTTGCTCGGTCAAGAACGAGATGCATTAGGCTGCCAAAAGTTAGAATTACACTGGCATTGGGAAGCTGAAAATGGCCGTAAAATTGGCCGGGTTCAAGAAATAATCGCGCAGGAAATTGCTCGTTCTGGCTTAGGTGAGTTTCAAATTGATCGCCAAGAAGGTCTTCCTCGGCTGGGTATACCTAGTGGTACTGCTCATCATATGGGAACAACTCGGATGCATGTTGACCCTAAGCAGGGAGTTGTTGATGAAAATTGCCGAGTTCATGGTGTTTCTAATTTATTCATGGCGGGTAGCTCTGTTTTTCCTACAGGAGGATATGCTAACCCCACGCTGACAATTGTGGCGCTTTCAATTCGCTTGGCAGATAAAATCAAGAAAGAACTAAGTAAGTAAGTAGACAGGAAAAAACCAAACTATCTAAAGAACAGTTATCAGTTACCATTTTCGACAGACATATAGCAATCCGCTTTGAGTTTTGAAAAAATCTAAGTATTTGTAGGGTGGGCACTGCCTAGGCTGTTGACTTTGATGGAATTTCCCGGTTTTTGGTCACGCTACTTTTATGTCATTGCGAGCGGAGCGAAGCAATCGCCGGGGATTACTTCGCTCCGCTCGCAATGACTAGACATATGTGGCTTTAGTCTGGTAGTGAAACGACACAGCTAAAATAGTGCTTTAGACGTAGGTTGGGTTTCGCTCCGCTCAACCCAACATTTCCGAGGCTTTGTTGGGTTTCGTTCCTCAACCCAACCTACATTTTTTTGCTTTGAATAACCCCGCTTCCAGACCTCTCCCCGCTGCCGGGAGAGGTTTAAAAAGCTTATTTTTTCGTACCAAGTTGTAGATTTTTGCCCCTTCCCTACAAGGGCAGGGGTTGGGGTTCCGTCGAACTCACGTTAAACTAAATATCCTCCTGCGGGTTCTGCTTCGCAGTACGACTAAGCTCAGGGCAAGAAGTCAAGAGTCCAAGCTAGGATTTGACCTTGGACTCTTGACCTTTGACAAACTCAGCGCGAAATATACAATTTAAGTGCGTAACAGCTTAGTATATCCCGCTTCTGTCACTCTCCGAAAACTTTTGCCATTTCTGAATTCTAGAGCTTTTGTATAGCAGGCGTTTGCGCGATTCTTTTCTAATAACAAATACAAGACCAACTTTTTTCTAATAGAATAGCTTGTATTGATTGCCTCATCGGGATTCTAGCGATCGCCCTCCCGGAGAGTGACAGAACAGGGTTATAGCGGTTCCCATTCAGATGCGGTACAAAATTATATCGCAAGCTGTAAGGGCACGGCAGTGCCGTGCCCTTACGGGTGTACCTCACATAACCGAGAATTGCTATATCGGTATTAACTGACAATTGAAAACCGATTAGTGGTGGGTTCAAATCCCCCACCATCCGCCGCTGATTTCTGATAACTGTTAACTGATTTAAGATGTTTAGTTCCTACGCAACACTCAAGAAACCAGTTTGAATCAAATATGCCGTATAGGTCATAAATAATTCAGAAGTTATTGGCGGACAAACAATAGAACTACCCGCTAGAGCATGGAGAGTATCCTGACAGCTAATATGCGGTCTTTTTGCTTGCAGATACAAATCCGGAATAGTCAATTGTTCATCCGACCATCTTTCTAACAAAAATGGTCGCAGAGTATATAAAGGATTGTCTACAGAAGAGACATTATTAATTAACTCTGCTTGCCATTGTTCATAGGGAATCGCTTCAACTGGATAGCCGAAAGATTTCACCCATTTAATTAATGTACTCAAAGGGGCAGGTTGGGGATGTTGTAAGTTGAATGCTTTACCTAGCGATTCTTTCTGCATCGACAGATAAACAATAGCCTTGCTCACATAATCCACAGGAGACATATCCATCATATATTCCACATCAGGGAAATATCCCATTTGCAGACAACCCTTGACCATCAAATTAATAAAGTCATGGGTGTTACAAATACCTGTCTCACTATCTCCTGAAATTAATGGCGGCCTGTGGATAGTTACAGGTAGACCACGGTCACGAGCAATCTTAACTAACTTTTCTGCAACCCATTTTGTTTGAGAATAGCCGAGGAAAATACCCTCCCAATGGTTGAAATCATCCTGTTCTTTAACCAGCTTGCCAGCATAAACAGGTGATTCAAAAATAGCCACACTAGAAACGTAATGTACAGGCTTAAGTTTGATTTGGCTAGCTAATCTTAAAACTTCCTGAGTTCCTAAAACATTCGCGGCTTTTAGTGCTGAATAAGGGAAAACATAATTCAGCAATGCACCACTGTGATAGATGGTGTCGATGTTGGTTGCAAGAATTTGAAATTGTTCTGCACCAATACCTAAAAGTGGTTGTGATAAATCACCAACAATAGGAACAATCCGAGAATTAAATTGCTCATCCCAAATTGCATAACTTTGCAGGTTTTTTACCAGTTTGTTTTTGCCTTCTTGGATATCAGCAGCCCGCACTAAGCAATAAATATCGGCGTTGGTTTGCTGGAGGAGTTCTTTGATTAAAAAGGCTCCTAGAAAGCCTGTACCCCCAGTTAGAAAGATATTCTTAGGTGACTCCACAAAAACTTGAGGTAAAGCATCAGGACGAATGGTAGGGTCAAGAACAGCCTCAGCTTTCAAATCTAGGATAGGGGGAGCAATGTTAGCAGTCACAATATTTGTCTGACGCTCAACCCCTGAATCTTGCACATCTGATTTTTCTTGAAATTCCTCAGCTAAACGCTGTGAAAGTGATGCAATGTTTGGGTAATGCCAAAGTAAAAGAGGAGAGGGTTGAAATCCTAACAGTTTTTCTAATTTACTCACTAGAATCATTGCCTGGGCTGAATCTAAACCGTAGTTTTCCAAGTTCTCTTGGATATCAATATCTTCAGCTTCTAGGCTAATTAATTCAGCTAGATTAGAAACTAGCCATGCTTGAATATTTGCTGCAGTAAAAGAAGGTTTTAGACTCATTTTTACATCTCCAATGTAGAGGAAGCTGGGCGATATTGACCGTAAGATTCGGGGATTTGTAATCCTTGAATTTTCAAACTTTGTATCCGGTATAAAAATGCAGCCCCAGTCATAATATGGTTAGCTACATCAACGACTTTGCGGTTATTTGGCTCTGAAAGATAAGTCCCACGCACCCAGTCGTTAAAGCCACCCATAGCTGGGCCACACCAAATCTGATAATCGACTTCGCGCCCTTTTTCACCAGAACTAGACCACCGGGAAGATAATCCTAAATACCAGCGGAAAATTAGAGCCATTTTCAGCTTAGGATTATTAACTGCTTTGCCTAATTTCTCTGGATTTTTTTGAGATAAATAAGCGGCGGTTCCTTCCCAAACTTCGGCGATAGTCTTACGGAAAACCTGTTTTTCTAACTTCTCTCTTTCTGGTAAGGGAATATCTTCAATTGAGTCATAGCTGCGGTATAATTCATATAGTTTCTGCGCTCGCATGGGAAACATTGTGCCGCGTTTGAGAACTTGCAGTTTCACTCCCATTTCAAACATATCCGCAGCCGGTGCCATCATCACATCAGCCATTTCGGCCTGTGCTAATAGCTTTTTAGTATGTTCACAAGCGCCAGATTCAATGCAAGACTGATTAATTGAGCCTGTGACTACATAAGCAGCACCCATCATAAAAGCAGCTAAAGCTGATTGTGGTGTGGCTATTCCCCCTGCTACTCCCACACGAATCGGTTGAGAATATTGATATTGTGTTTGAATTTCATCTCTTAACGCCATGATGGAAGGTAAGAGACAAACGAGGGGACGATTGTCCGTATGTCCGCCAGAATCAGCTTCGACGGTAATATCATCAGCCATCGGTACTTTGGCAGCTAGAGTTGCTTGTAACTCACTAATTAATCCTTGCTCAACAAGTTCTTTAATTATTCTGGCTGGTGCTGGTTGCAAGAATTTGCTAGCAACTTCTCGGCGGGAAATTTTGGCAATGACTTTGTTTTTAATTTCAATTTGATTTGCAGCATTCAAACTTAATCCTGCAGCACGGTAATAAACTATGTTGGCAGTTAAATCTAGAAATGCTGAAGCTTCTACAACTCTTACCCCATATTTGAGGAATAAATCCACAGCACGGCGTTCAATCGCCAAATCACTTGGACTGTGAATTAAATTGAAGGCATAAGGTCCATGAGGTAAGGCTTGTTGAATGCGATTAATAGCTACTTCTAAACGCTCTGGACTTAAACCACCTGCACCAAATGAACCCAAAATTTTCTCTTTTCCAAGTGCAATTACCATTTCTTCTGAAGCAATACCGCCAGCCATTGCACCAGTAGTATAGGCATATTTCACACCATGAAAAGAAAGAAAATTTGGATCTCCTAACTGTTTAATTTGCAGTGGAGGTACGGAGAGCAACAATTCTATTTGGGTTGCAACACTATGATCTACAGGACATAAATACCCATCATTGGTTACACCAATTTTCCCAGCAATTTTGACGATATAACAGGGTTTATCTAATGTCAGGAATTTATCTAGAATGGTTTTTTGTTCAAATGATATACAATCTAGAGAACCTTTCCAGACAAGATTTTGATTATAGGAATAGTTAGAAAATACCAGACCATTATTATGTTGACTTAGTGGTGTATCTACAGTCGTCACGCTAGTTATCCCTCGATTCCTCAAAAATAGGTTGTAAAGAGTGTAGGGTGGGCAGTGCCCACCATATTTGATGTTTTGGTGGGCACTGCCCACCCTACGTTTTAAGATTCTTCATTCAGCAAATTTTCAGCACAAGCTAGTTGTAATTGAATGATTTCACTCATTTTTTGACTAAAATCTTGTCTGGTTTGTAAGAAGGCAATATGAGCTTTAGTCACTCTAGAATTATTAGCATTCAATTTTTGATACTGAGATGGATTTAAATCAACAGTGCTAATGTCGTTAGAAAATTCTTGAGCTAGAACATTTGGTTGAGGAATTTGCTGTTTAGTGGCTGTCTTCTCAAAAGATTGTAATTGTTCTGTTTGACTCAAACCGTGTTCAATGATATCTTTCATTTTGATTTCTTCTTGTTGCTTATTATGCGCCACAAGGTTGTGAGCAAGAATACTATTTGTGGAGTTTGGCAGAGAATTTATGATTTCAGATTCTCTAGTTGATGGGATATTCTGATGTTGACGTTTAGTTGCTACGTTCTGGAAGGCTTGCCGATTATCATCACTCAAGATTGTGGCGGTAATTGAGTCACCGCCTAAAGTGATTTTTCGCAGGGTTAATTTACTTTGATGACTAGATTCTTGAGAGAGATTGTATAGAGAGGATAAATCTAAATCAACTCGATGGCTGAGTAGTTTTCCTAGTGCTTTGATGATAGAAGTATGGTCATCCATCCCTCTTCTATTTAAAGACACGGTGATGTGTTCTTGTCCTTCGAGGATTTTATCAATCCAGCGCGAACAGACACTACCAGCACCAGCTTCGATAAAGATTTTCACTCCATCGCCATAGACGCGGTTAACTAGGCGGGGGAAGTCTAGTTGCTGACACAGTCCTGTGGCGATACTGTGAGCTATCAGATTGCTATCAAGTGAGAGAGCTTGATATTCAGCTGCAGAATAAAATACAATACCGGGAATATTCTGTGACGGTAAAGTATTGAGTTTAACTAACTCTCCATACTCCGATCGCATTGTCTCACAATGGATGACATGGTCGAAAGGAGCAGGGAAGGCATTACAGCCCAGAGTTTGAATCACTCGCTGACATGCGGCTGGTTCCCCGGCAATCAATACTTCTTCTGGTGTATTAATCTGCGTTAAATACACACGAGTCTCGTTTTTCAGACATTCCCTCACCTGGGATGGACTGGCCATGAGGACATAGTTACACCAGAAATTGTTGTCTGAGGAGTCTGATGCTGGTGGTAATCCCCAATATTCACGTACAGCATTTTTCGGGCCAGATAATCTGTCACCAAATAAAGCTGATGAGTTAAAAGAATTACTTCCTGCATAAAAATTGCTCCAGACACCTTGAGCAACCATCATGCTGGTTTCACCCAGGCTATAGCCAAAGACATATTTGGGTTTGACTTGGAAGTTATCACGAATAACTGTCGTGATTAACCTGGTGAAAAACATTTCCGCTTCAAACATTGCTAGGGAATCATCTAGCAATTTTTTTTCTAGGGTTTCTAGTTGTCGAGTTGTTAATTTACTCAAACTTCTAGGAAACACCAATTTCTCAACGTCCGAAACGCGTTTATATAAACTCTTGACAAAAGGATCATCTTGGACATTAGGAAATAAACGGAAAAGCGTCCGACCAATACCTACATAAGAGTTAACTGCAGCCGGATAAACATAAGCCACTGAACCTTGTTTACCTAGTGGTTTGGCTGTGAAATAACTACCTATTGGTGTTTGCCAGTCTGTACCGCGTTCAAAGGCTGTGTTTACACCTTTACGTGCTGAGGCGATTTCTTTGAGTAATTCTTTCTGGTTACGTCCGGTAATTGCTAGGGCGTATTTAGCTGTGGAATGCTGTTGAAATTGGACAAAGTATGAACTGGCGGTATCCGATAGAGAAGCAGAATTTTCGATGCTTTCTTGGAGACTATCTAGCAGCTTTTCTAACTCTGATTGTTCATTAGCTGCTATAGGGAATAGATAAAAAGGCCGTTGTTGTAAATACTTACTGTTATGCTCTTTTTGATCAGGTTCATCTGACAAAATTAGATGAGCGTAAGTACCATCACAACCTATACCATTGACGGCTGCAATTCTCTTGGTGCTGTCTTTACCGAGAAACCAAGGTCGAGATTCAGTAGCGACAAAGAAGGGACTACCTTCCCATATCTGGGGTGTTTTGACACCAGTCCAGTTGGGGGTGGCGGGTATGTAGTTGTGATAGAGACACAAAGCGGTTTTGATTAAGCTGGCGATTCCTGATGCGACGTAGGTGTGACCAATATTGGCTTTGACGCTACCGATAGCACAGTGTAAGCCGTCTCCCACTGCAGGATAAGCCTGAAGCATTCCGGTGATTTCGGCTGTGTCTTGCTGGGGGATACCGCTACCCACAACCTCTACATAGTTCACCTCTGAGGGTTGAATACCGGCGATTTGAAAGGCTTGTTGGCAGACTTGGTTAATAGTACTTGCATCTAAAGAGGTAGAATGAGCCTGCCCAATACTAATAGCATCAATGACTGCATAGATGGGTTGTCCGTTTTGTTTAGCGCTGTCATAACGCTGGAGAACTACAGCACCCGCACCTTCGCCAACTGTCCAACCGTCGGCTTTTTGGTCAAAACTCAAGGTGTTGACGCCTGTGTTGATTTTGGCTTCTTGGTTTCGCAGTAAGACGTTTTCTACGCCACCAGCTAAATCGACAGCACCAACAACAACTGCGTCTACTTCGCCTGTAGTTAGTAGCATTTGCGCTACTTCTAAGGCTTTGAAGACAGAGGTTTCGACTGCAGTTAAGCTGAATGCAGGCCCGGTGAAATTCCACAGGGAGGAAATCCGACTCGCCATGATATTGCTGATGTAGCTTAAATACTCACCAATATCTACTTGATGATGGACGCTGTCTTTGACGATGGTTTCTAGTTGAGTGATTTTCTCTTCGGGTAAGGCAATTTCGGCTGCATTCAAACCGTCTTTAATCTGCCAGGATAAATCCCATCTTTGTTGTAGTTGGTGAACGGACATTTCTGTCTCAGCAGCTATGATAACTGCGACGTTTCCCCCTTCGGGAATTTTGGCATCTTTGAGGGCGCGGTCGGCAACTGTTAACAATAACAGTTGTTGAGGATTGAGTTTTTCTATTTCGTTGGGGGGGATTTTGTAGGCTAAGGTGTCGATTTCAAAGTCTGTGATGTATGCCCCTAATGGTGGTTTGTTATCGGGGAGGTTATATTCTTTGAGGATGTGTTCTTGGGCTTCTATACCGTGCCATCTTTTGGGTGGGAGGGGAATGAAATGCTGTTTTCCGTCGTAAATGCTGCGTTCAAATGCGTCTAAACTTTTGCATTCTCCGAAAAAGGCATCCATGCCGATAATGGCTATTTTTGATGATGGTGGGTGTTGTTCTAACATGATTTAAAGGATATGAATTTGTTTCACGCAGAGGCGCAGAGGCGCAAAGGGAAGAATTTGTAAAGCTGCGCCAAATCCTGGCTTTTTTTCAACGCAAAGGTACGCAGAGGTTTTCTTGTTCGAGGATGAGGTGGGAATTGGTACCGCCAAAGCCGAAGGCGCTGAGGGCGGCACGTTTGATGGGGGTGTTGTTGGGCCAGGGTGTGGGGGTTCTGACTATGGTTTTTGCTGAGATGATGTTATTGTCGGCACCGATGGGTTCGGTGACGTTAATTGTTGGGGGGATAAGGCTATGATTCATGCTACAAATTGTTTTGGTTAAGCTAACCATGCCGGCAGTAACGAGTAGGTGACCGACGTTAGCTTTGGTTGAACCAATTAGGGGTTTGGCTTGGTGTTGGCCGAAGAAGGTTTCTATGGAGTTGAATTCTGTGGTATCTCCTAATAGGGTGCCTGTAGCGTGACACTCCATATAATCTATTTGGTTGGGATTAATTTTTGCTTCGGTATATGCGCGTTCAAATGCTAAGGTTTGTCCTTTGGAATTAGGGCTGAGTAGGTGTTTACCTTTGCCGTCGTTGGAGAGTCCATTACCGATGATGGTGGCTAAAATTTTGTCGCCGTCTCTGATAGCATCACTATAGCGTTTGAGCATGACCATGCCGATGCCTTCAGATGTGATGAGTCCTCTGGAGGATTTATCTAGGGGTGAACTGATGCCGTTTTCGGGGTAGCCTTGGATTCCGGAGAATAGCATCCGCAAGAATAGTGGGTCTACACAGCTGATGGCACCAGCTAACATGACATCGGCTTTGTGCGATCGCAAGTAATGAGATGCCAGCTTGATGGCATAAAATGAGGATGAGCAAGCTGCGTCTATGCAGAAATGATTGCTAGATAAGGAGAAAGCTTGGGAGATTAACGCGGCTGGTAAGCCGGATATCATGGCGTTGCTGGGAGAGGCTTTAGCGGTTGTGGGTAATTTCGCTAGTTTGAAGTCTTGGTCTTGTAGTAGTTGTGCGATCGCTGGATTAATGGTTTGCTGATAAATGGGGGCAAATAATTGATTGGAAGATTTGGTAGGAAAGGATAAGTTGCCTAGAATTACGCCGCATTTTGAGAGAACGCTTTGGTTCCCCCAGTAGCCACTATTTTGTATCGCTTGTTTGGCGGCGTATAGTGACCACTTGAAGGTATTATCTAAGCCGTGGAGTAGTTCTGGTGGTAGGTTATATTCGCTGGGGTTAAATTGAAAGTCGCGGATATATCCGCCTTTGAGAAAGTAAATTTTTTCCGGTTTGCCTTTATTTTGGTCGTAAAATATTGTGGGATCTACGCCTAAGTCTTGGGTGGTAACGTTAGATGTGGAGTCTTTTTCTGCGGTGAGATTTTGCCAAAACTTTTCGGGATTATTGGCGTCGGGAAAGAGACATGATAATCCGATTATGGCGATTTTTTCCATTATTCATATCCTAAGTTGGGGTTTTATGGTGTTAGGATTTACGCTGTTCCCCAGTAGGATTTTTTTGTTTCACGCAGAGACGCAGAGGCGCAGAGAAGAGGAGTTTAAGATTAATTCAGCAACACCGAGTTTTTATTAGAGTAAAGTACACTCAATCTTTCTCTCTGCGTCTTTGCACGCCAGTTGCTACAACGGAGGAAACCTCCGCAACGCACTGGCTCGCCTCTGCGTGATCAAAATTCATTATTTTGGTTGCAGTAAGTCCATTGGTACAACAACTGCTCTAGATCCTAGGATACGCGAGAATAGTTGTCCGTTGCGATCGTGGAGGTAGAAGTCGGCGGTGGCGCTGGTGGCTTTTTTCTCTTTGATTTCGCAGGAAACATAAAAGGTTTCGTTGCAGGGTGTGGTTCTATACTGTTCGGATGTGGCCATTTGTCCTGGTAAGCAAACTTCTTGATGAAAATGGCTTAACCAAATCCATAATGGGTGGGTGCTAAGGTCTGTTGAATAGGGGTTATGCCAATGGATGGGGAATTGTCCTTGTTGTTGGGGTGTGATGTCTTTCCAAAAGCATTCTACTGTAATTTTTTCTGGGCTGATGTTTAAAACTTTTTCAATTGCTTGGAAGCAGGGGCCGTGAAATAATGAGGATGCGCCGTTCTGGTATAAGTCTTTGCCTGCGGTGGTGATGATGTTGTCTGGGGTGAGATTTACTCTTTCATAAATTGGGGCTGTGGGTAGTTCTCTTACTAGTTTGACTGTAGAACTGAAGTGATAATGGGTTTTGCCTTGGGGGGTTTTGCTGAGAATTTTGGCTTGAATTTCGATTGATTCACCATCGTTTTTGGTGAGTTCTTTTAGTTCGAGTATGTGTTCTGTTGCTACGGTTTCGTTGAAGATGATTCCTTTTAAGAATTTAAATTCCTTGCAACTGAAATATCTATAGCCTGGATAACATTCTTCACAACCGTTAATCATCCATGACATGGCGTTGGTTGCTGGTAATACTGGATATCCAGCTATCATATGATCTAGTAGAAAGGGGTTATTTTCTACTGTCATGCGCCGCCGAATGCGATAGGTTTTGAGTGTGGAATCTAGGGGCGCTGGTGGTGGTGTCATGGGGCTACCAATGACAAGTTGGGTAGTGGCGTGATGTTGGGGTTGCAGTTCTTTGACTAGCATTTGTGTGCCAACTTCTACGGGGATGATGTCAATTCCTCTTTCGGCTAAGGCTTTTTTGAGTTCTGGTGACACCATTCCACTATCCCAAGCGCCCCAGTTGATGGCGACTACGTGACAGTCTGGGTAGTTTTGTTTGATGAGGTGGGCTGATTTGTTGAGGATTTCGTTGGCGATCGCATAATCTGATTGTCCAATGTTGCCGTAAAATCCTGTTACGGAGGAAAACAACACTAAGTGCTGGAGTTGTTCGGGGTTAATGCAAGTTAACAGGTTTTCTAGTCCCTGAACTTTGGCGGTGTAAACTTTTTCAAAGTCTTGTTCGGTTTTCTTTTCGATTAATTTATCGGCTAGGTTGCCTGCGCCATGTATGATACCTGTGATTCTTCCCACACGGTTGACAACGGCGTTTAGTTTCTGTTGTAAGGCGATTTTATCTGTGACATCGACGCTGAGATATTCTGCAGTGCTTCCTGTTTGTTGAATGGCTGCTAAGGTTTTTTTGATTTCTCGGCTGGAGTCAATTTTGTTATAGATTTTTTGTACACTCATGGGTGTGGGTTTCTCTCCTTGGGCTAGGAGATTTTCCATGATGCGTTTTTTTAATGGAGCGTCTTCTAAACAATCTTGAGCATATTCTGGTTCGGTGGCTAATAGTTCCGAACGACCGAGGAGGATGAATTTACCGGGTTGTTTTTTTGCTAATTTGATGGTGCATTCGGCGGTGATTCCTTTGGCGCCGCCAGTTATGAGGAATACTGAGGGGGTTTGTGTGGTCATAATGTTTTAGTTTTTTTTTAAACGCAGAGGGGCGCGGAGTACACGCGGAGGGGCGCGGAGTTTTGCTGGGTTGATTTGGCTGGGAATTTATGCGATCGTGTTCTGAGGTTGGAGTTTGAGGTTCAGAACTCGACATGTGAGGTTTGAAGTGAGAACTGTCGGGTTCAAAATGAGAACTGTCGAGTTCTGAACGAAAAGCTTCGGGTTCTAAAGGCGAACTGTCGAGTTCAGAACCCGAACTCTCAGGATTAAAACGAGAACTGTCGGGTTTGAAACTATAGCGATTCTTATTTACGTGAGGTACACCCGTAGGGGGCACGGCAATGCCGTGCCCTTACACCCGGCGATATAATTTTGTGAGGTGTCTGAATGCGAACCACTATATTTCTCGCCTCATCCTCCTCATCTCCCTTATCTCTTCACCCCCTTCATTCCTTTATTCTGCTGAAGTAGTTAGAGTAACTCGCCCTTGGGAACCGTAAGCAACCTCGCTAATATAGAGGTTGGAGTCGTGCAATTCAGCAATAATATGTTGTGCTGACTGCTTGGCATCAAGGGCGGGACTTAAATCAATGGCGCGTGTATATACTTTCGGCCATTCCCATCTCAGGGTTTTGGTTAATCCAAATAAACCGGCACCGATGACTCCATAATTAACTTTGTGTTCAAAGCCGAATGCACCATCTAAGCGTGTAACTGTACAGAAACAACTGCGTCCATAATGCGCTGCGTCATTGAGGGATTTTTTCAGGTGTTTGGCGATGAAGAACACTTGTTTAACGATCGCCTTTTCTGCTTCTATGTAACCAATGGTGTTTTTGACTCTTAATGTTGGGTGAATATGGATGAAGGCGCCTATCTTGCCAATGTTACTAGCGATCGCTGATAATTTATGTTGCAGTAATTCTTCGCTCAAGTCGGCTAGGGTGATACGTGTGACTCCCGCTGGTAACTGGGCTTGTGTTGAGACAACAGATTGCGGGAAGCTTAAAACTACAATTTGCCAACCACGTTCAATTAAGCTTTGCACTACCACCGAGGTGGTGAGGGAACCATCATCGGTGATTAAACCAATGTGTCCCTCTGGTAATGTGAAATCTAAATCATCTGGTGGGGGGAGAAATTTGAGTTTGGCTGGACGGCGTTTGACGTTATGCTCTATATCTATCGGCTCGTCGTCAAACTCAAACTGGGACTTTTTTTTTTCACTTCCAGCAGCTAGCTTCTGGAGATAATCAACTATTTGACCGATTGTCCTTAAGTCTCCCAGTTCTTCGAGATTCGGTTTGGGTAAGTCAGGATACATTTCTTGCATCGTCCCCAGGATTTCGACTCGCTTGATAGAGTCAATCCCTAAGTCGGCTTCCATGTCCATTTCCATTTCCAGCATCTCGACTGGGTAGCCTGTCTTTTCACTGGTGATGTTTAACAGGGTTTGTCCTAAGTCTGCGTAATCAGTAGTTGCAGTTGTTTCTACTTCTGGAGTGAATGCAACGATTTCGTTGACTGGGATTGCTTGAGGAATTGCAACTGGTTCAACTACTGCTGCTACTGGAGGAATGACGACTGGTTCAACAACAGGCGCAACTTCTACAGCTTGTTGGATTTCTTGAATGGCGATATCAACAGAGACACTGCGGGAAGCGTGAGATTCTAGATACTCAACAACTTGTCCAATGGTGCGTTTTTCCGAAAGTTCTTCTAAGTTTGGCTTGGGCAAGTTGGGGTATAACTCTTGTAGTCCTCCCAAAATTTCCACCCGTTTGATGGAGTCAATCCCTAAGTCGGCTTCCATATCCATGTCCATTTCTAACATTTCAATGGGGTAGCCTGTTTTTTCACTGGTGATTTCTAACAGGTGTTTACCCAATTCAGCTAGATTCAAATCACTAGCTACAGGTGCTGGCTGAATTTCCGCAACTTTAGGAATTTCAACTACAGGTGCTGGTGGAATTTCTGCAACTTTGGGTGTTTCAACTACAGGTACTGGCTGAATTTCTGCAACTTTAGGAATTTCAACTACAGGTGCTGGTGGAATTTCTGCAATTGTGAAAGCAGGAACTACAGGAGTCTCAACTACAGGCGCAGGCTGGATTTCCCAAACAGGTGCAGCTACAGATGCAGGCTGAATTTCTCCCCTGCTCCCCTGCTCCCCTGCTTTTTCACCCGAGAGTAACTGAGAATATTGTTGCTGTATGAGTTGGAAAAAGTTTTTGCTGTATTCTACCTGTTCTTGCAGATACTTTTCATGGATGCGGAGGGTTTCACCTTGTTGGGCGTGAAACTGCATCATGCTACGCTGTAAGCCTTCCATGACTACAGGCTTAATTTCGGTGTTTGCTTTAGAGTTAGCCAGGACAGAATTCTGCTGCTCCATCAGTTGAAAGAATGTTTTGGTATATTCAATCTGATGGTTGAGATAAGAACCGTGCAGTTGTAAATTTTCGCTTTGATTTTGCTGGAACTGTTTGAGCAGATATTCTAAACTTTCGAGAATCTGCTGATAATTTACAGGTTTTTCTGGCATCTTAGATTCCTGGTAAGAGGCTGGGGGAAAAGATTTCTCTCCCTGTTCCCCTGCTTCTAAGAGGGTGGGGACAACAGAGGTTTTTTTATGTCCATTTCCCTCGATGGCTGGGGTTGTGGGAGTCGCCGCTGCTAAAGTTGCGAAGTCAGCTGCAATTCCCGCAAACTCTGGTGATGGGGTAGCTGCTAACTTAACTTGATGTCCATTTTGCAAAGCTTGGGCGAAGGCGTTTTTGGTTTTTTCGGACTTATAGCTAATACCGTTCAATTTCACGGTTAAAGCTTTCTTTTTCTGGTCTTCTGGTGCGGGGGGTGTGGGTGGAATTTGGTAAGGGTCGAGGTTTTTCAAGTTCATCCCAATTACCCGCAACTGCACTGCAGCTTCTCTCAAAGAGCGATCGCTATTCTTTTGTGTACTGGGGTTCAAAGTTACGGTAATATGGGGGCGATCGCCTAATGTATCTTTGACTAAGTTAGAAAGTATCTTCCTCGGTCCAAATTCCACGAAGCATGTCCCACCAGCCGCATAAATATTCTCAATCTCCTGTTTAAACAGCACGGAGTTGGAAAGGTGGGTTTCCAGGATTTTTTGAATTGCTGGGGCTTCTTGGGGATATTGCTTCCCGGTGACGTTGCTGAAAACCGGAATTTTGGGAGTTTGGAAATTAACAGACTTAGTTGCAATGGCGAAGGATTTTTGAGCAAAAGCAATTAAGGGTGTGTGGAAGGCTGCAGATACAGGTAGCAACACTGCTGCATATCCTTGGTCATGCAATGCTTGACGCACCTTAGCGATTTCTGCGGTGGGTCCTGCCAAGACAACTTGTGTGGGAGAATTAAAATTAGCGATCGCAACTTGGGGATAATGCCGCACTACGGCTTCTACTTTGCTAATTTCTTCTTTCACCGCCAACATGCTTCCCGCATCATGGTCAGGGTCTTCTGGTGCCGCCATTGCTTGACCCCTAGCTTTGACTAAGAAGAAATAATCTTGGTCACTCAAAACACCCGCAGCCCACAAAGCAGTCAATTCCCCAAAGCTGTGTCCTGCCACAAAGTCTGACCTAAACCCAGCTTGTTGCAAAATGGAATACAACCCAGCGCTCAATACGCCAATCGCAGGTTGAGCATATTCTGTGCGTTGCAAAGCCGCAACTTGAGCGTTCTTTTCTGACTCTTCAAATACCGGATTGGGGAAAACAATCTGCGACAACGGCTGCAAATTATCTTTAAGCAACAAACTATCCATGTAGCCATAAATTCGTCGCAAGGTGGGGAAGTTCATCACCACATCCCGTCCCATTTCCAAGTATTGCGAACCTTGTCCAGAGAATAGCGCCACAACTTTACCGCCCAGTGCCATCCCAGAGGCGCGATAATAAATCCCTTGGGGATGTTCCCAAGATGCAGCAGACCCTTTGAGTTTCAACCAGTCCAGGCTAGTTTGCATAAACTTGCAAGCTTCTTGCAGAGTTTCCGCAACAAATCCAACTCTGGCTGCAGCTAAGGGAATTTCTTGGTTTTGGCAATCCTGAACTAATTGGGCGTAGTGTCTGTCTCCTTCTTTTGACTGCAACTTACCCAAAGTTTCTTCACACTTCATCACCAATTGCGCTGGAGTGTCTGCAAATAAGAGTATCTCTGCAGGTGCATTGTGTAAGCGATAAGGACGGTTTTGTTCCGCTTCATGTTCTTCCAAAACCACATGATAATTAGTCCCGCCAAAACCAAAGGAACTCACACCCGCCCGTCTTGGCGCTTCTCCATCCGCCCGAATCCAAGGTCTAGTTTCGGTGTTCAAATAAAAGGACGAATTTTTAATGTTGAGCTTGGGGTTTGGCTCGGTAATATTAATTGTGGCTGGCAAGATTTTGTGATGTAACGCCAACGCTGTTTTAATCAAACTCGCCGCACCAGCCGCCGCTTTGGTATGTCCAATTTGGGACTTAACGCTACCCAGTGCAATGTGCTGTCTTTTTTGGTCTTCTTCGTTAAAGAAATCTCTTAAAGACCCGAACTCGGTGGGGTCCCCAGCCATTGTCCCAGTACCGTGTGCTTCCATCAAACCTACGGTAGCGGGAGAAAACCCAGCATCATCATAAGCACGGCGTAAAGCTGATACTTGTCCTTCTTTGCGGGGCGCATAAATACTCTTATAGCGTCCATCGCTAGAAGTCCCGATACCTTTGATGACTGCATAGATTTTGTCGTTGTCGCGTTCCGCATCTTCTAAACGCTTCAAGACAATCATCCCAATCCCTTCACCCAACATCATCCCATCAGATTTAGCATCAAAAGGTCTGACATGTTCACTCGGAGAAACCGCCGGGGTTTTGCTGAAGGAAATGTAAGCCATGATGGTGTTGTCGGTATCCACACCACCAGTTAGCATCATGTCGCTGCGATGTTCGACTAGTTCGCTAATGGCCATTTTCAAAGCACCAAAGGAACTAGCACAAGCCGCATCAACAACACAATTCATCCCGCCAAAATTCAAGCGGTTAGCAATGCGTCCCGCGACTACATTCGCTAACATCCCAGGGAAGGCGTTTTCATCCCATTTGATATAAGCGCTTTTGATTTTCTCCACAATTTTTTGAGTATCTTCATCAGATAAGCCGCTGCTTTTCAGGGCTTTTTCCCAAATGGGATACTCTAATCTGGCAGAAAGTGGCATTCCTAATTGCTTGGCCATCGCCACGCCTAAGATTACCCCAATAGTTTCGCGGCTAAATTCACGAGATTCGCCATAGCCTGCGTCTTCCATTGCCTCTTTTGCAACTACTAAACTCAATAGTTGCGATACATCTGTGACTTCTAAAATGCTGGGAGGAATGCCGAATTCCATCGGGTTAAAATCAACCTCAGGAATGAAACCACCGCGTTTACAGTAGGTTTTATCTTCTGTTGTTCTGGGATTCGGATCGTAGTAATCTTCTACGCTCCAATGTGTCGAGGGAACATCAGTAATACAATCAATTTTATTAACAATATTGCGCCAATATTCCCGTAAGTTTCTCGCCTGGGGAAATAGAGATGCCATACCAATAATGGCTATAGGATTTTGTTGCAGTTTTCTGTTAATCTTGTTAATGGACATTGGTTTTTCTGAATTCACTTTTTTTTCCTCTATAAACTTGATCAAATCCTTTTCACAACTGTTTATCAGGCTCTCTAATTCTGCCAAAGCAGTATCAATTGAATAAGCAGACATAGGGCATAGACTAATCTGAGGTACTGTGAATTGCGAAGCTACAGTAATTTCTGTCACCTACCAACAATCAGAAGCTCTGTCTTCGCTCAAGTCTTGGCTAAATGCTTTTTTTGGGAATCAACACCCCATGAAATATTGGGAAATTATGAGGTATAGCAGTTGCTAAGTGGCTGAGGATATCAAGAGATTTTCAAGCCTGTTTCAGGTTGCTATATAAAGTATGAAAAAAGATGGTAACAGGAAGAGAATTTGCAAGAAGCCCAAAATAAACATCTAGAATTCATTTCATACTTCATACTTCCCACTTCATACTTCAGCCTTGATTGACTCCTGATATTGCGGCAGCAGGTCGATGACATTGTTGAAACTACTAAAATAGTCTTGGAGTGCGTTAGCTGCCTGTCCAGTAAATTCCAGCCATTCGTAATGCTCAATATTTGGGGCGATTGTATCCCACTGGAACATTGAAAATTTAGGAGTAGCTATGAGAACAGAAATGCTTTTTTCTCCCAAACTAGTTTGACTATCTAGCTTAATTGCAGCAACGTAGCTGGTGTTAATGACAACGTTCTGTATTTTGATAAATGTCATAGCCAGTTTCAGCGTCCAGGATAATATATTTTATGGGATTTACTCAATAAAAGTTGACAAGCTCGTTACAGTTATCAGTTATCAGTTATCAGTTTTATAACTGTGATTAATCATGTCTTTACTTAGGTTTAAAGAAGTCAGCAATTGGTATAAGACTTTGGTAGCAGATAACTGTTCACTGATAACTGTTCACTGATAATGGGGTTTTGTTTAGTTTCTACATTTTATGAAATAAAGAAAGTAACTAATCTAGCTAACCGCTTTCAATCATTTGAATTAATACAAACACTAGCATAACTTATATAAACCAAATCGTTTATTTAAAGTAACTTTAGAGCAATCGTGGTTTTTTACTGACAAAAAGCTCAGATAAAGCTTGATATATACGTATTATTTATTACTAATCTTTCTACTTGAACAACTGGTGTTGAGCGCAGTTGTTAATGTATCTAGCAATACGGTTCAGATAGGAATATCGTAGGTTGGTTTGAGGAACGAAACCCAACATTTTCCTGCAATTGTTTAGTTTTACTATGTTCAACCCAATCTACACAATTTTATATTGATGTATATGTAGCCTAAAACATACTAATAACAGTAATAAAATAGTCAAATAAAGTACGTTTTAAGTAATACAAAGCCTATGTAAAGTACCAACAGTATTTTTCTCAGCATAACATCATAATCGCCAGAAACTTTTTGATGAATTCTTAAGATAAATCAACTTAAAAATTCTAGAAGTTATTTATAAAGCAAACATTAATTTTTAGAATAGTGCGTGGTAAACAACATATTTGGGAATAGGCAATCTAGTAATAGGCAATAGTTATTTCTCCCTGCCCCCTGCCCCTCCGCTTCTTCCCTCACCCCATCCGCTGCGGCTGCTTAAGAGTCCATTGTTGCCAGCGGCTGATACCACGGCTGACTAATTCGGGATTTTCATCGCCAATAAAACATATCCGCCCTAATCTTTCGCAAGCAATGAGGATTTCACCGTGTCCGATAAATGGCGCAATGACAAAATTATTCTGACTGGTATACAAATTTATCAGGTAGTTAACTATGCCCTCAATGCCTTCTACATTTATTGGTGTCTGTGGCTTGGGGATGGATTGAAGGGAAAAAATGCCTACATAGAGGTTGCCCAATACTAATTCATATTGAAAGGGCATCTGATTCTGCTGATAAAATTCGTAAATGTGCCCCTCTGAACGCAGCACAGCTACCACCCGCGCCTCTGAAACCAAATAATTATGATTCCACATGGGTGATAGAGTAGCGATCGCTAGTGCGGCATCTGAAGGTAATAAATGCCGAAATTCTTGCCCAGCAGTATCGCCACAATAAACCAAATGCCTACCAAGTACCCATTCTTCACCAATTTTAGTTTTGGTTGCGGGGGCGATCGCATTTTGCGGAGTCTTGGGTCTTTTTTTGGCAACTAACTTAGCCTCTCTCTGGGCTACAGCACTTTTGTGTGCTAATGTCTGTAACTCTTTTTGCCTATTCCTCGCCTCAGCCAACAATTGAGCCTGTCTTTTGGCTTCTGCTTCGTCTCCCTTCGCTTGGGCTAACTCTAAAGCTTTTTGCGCCTCTTCTGCCAAAGAGCGTTCTTGACTACCAGCCCTAGCCACCTTCAGCAAAGCTGTGGGACTTTCGGCTATTGGTGTACCCTTAATTATCTGTTTCACTTCCGGGTGAATACTTTTCGCAATCTGCTTACCATGCTGAAAGGTACGTTCAGAATATCCAGCTTCTTTTGCTAACTCCAAAGTCCTTTTCAAAGGTGGTGAAATGATTTCACCACCTTTAAAGGTGTGTTGGTTATCCCCTGACTTCGCCCGCAATCCCATACGTTCCAGAATTTGATCTCGCTCTAACCACAGTTCAGAGCGTTCCAGTGGTTCTAGCTCATTGCGGATTAAATTCTCATCAATCTCTGCTAGCCGAGCTTGGTCAGCATCTTTATAGGTAACAATATTACACTCAATATCTTCTAGCCCCAACAACTTACACGCCGTCAGGCGATGTAACCCAGCAATCAAATTCAAATTCTGATCTACCGTGATTGGGTTTAATAGACCATTAGCCTTAATAGATTCCTTTAACTCATCAACTTTTTCAGCCTTGACCGGACGGCGGTTACGACCAATAAGAATTTGGTCTATGGACACAATAGGCATAATTACTGTTCTTCAATGCGGTCAATTAAAACACCAACAATAGCATTAAGATACACCTAATTTATTTCCATCCACTAATCGACCAAAAAAATTGCATATTTTAGGTAGTATTCAGAATACAAAAGTCAGGAGATGCGTATATTAAACATCTCCTGTCAGTCAACCCGTAGGAGCGGGGTTTCCCCGCCCTCGATTGATGAGAATGTCTTATGCTACACAACTATGCTGAGGACAGTCTGTTAATAATAGCAAATGCGGTTGATTAACCATAAAAATTAAAAACTTACATAAAGAAATACCGAAAATATCTAAAAAAATCCTCAGTCTGTATTCAAGATCACTTAGTTTTTTAACATTTATATTATGGTTAGTTAAAAGCAATTTATGTAGATTCAATGGGTTGACAATATCAAAAATTATTGCCATACTTGAACACAGATTTATCCTAGATTTTTACGTCACTATTATTAGCGCTTTCTGATTCTCAACATCTCAGTTTTTTGTGAGCGCTATTACATTTGAAAACAAGGATAAAATTTAGGAGAGTTTGGAATCATGCCAATATTTATTTCGCTGCTATCTTAACGTCTTGAAAAGTTTGCTATTGGGGGAAACCCACAAGTCGCAACTTTTCGCAAAATCTACAATTCTTTATTCAAGCCGCTACCTACCCTGCGGGAACGTGCAAGGGACAGGTATGGAGTCAATCTAAAATCCAAAATCCAAAATTGATTGACGGCTGCTTGGGTGTAAAACAATTCATATACAACTAATTAGACTTATTCATTTTGTTCAGGTGAAACCACAGAGATAGAATCCTCTTGGTAAATTTTTGAATGAGTCAAGGGAAGTCTGAAGTCTGAAGTCTGACGTCTGAATTTACTTCACACATACATAAAGTGAAAAATAGCACAATAGGGACGAAAATATGATGATAAACAAAGAAAACCAGTTATTCACAAAAGCAGTAAGTCAGTGGCGAATAGTTTTAGCAGTTGCCGTCACCCTCGCTACTGGCTTGGTAACTTTCTACACTTTTGCCCCATTTTGGTTTCGTTCTAATAATGTGAAAACTCACTCAGCAGCTACCCCAAAATTAGCTCCTACAAGAGTGGCTGTGACAGCCTTGGGACGTCTACAACCAGAAGGAGAAATCACTTATCTATCTGCACCAAATTCAATTAACGGTGTGCGAGTTGAAAAACTGTTGGTGAAAGCAGGAGACCAAGTTAAAGCAGGGCAATTATTAGCCTATCTTGAAGATTATCGTCGTTCTACAACAGCTCTACAACAGTCTTTAGACAAATTGCAAGTTGCTAAAGCCCAACTAGCCCAGGCTAAATCTGGAGCTAAAAACGGAGATATTGAGGCTCAAAAAGCGACAATTAAGAATATTGAATCGCAATTAAAAGGGGAAAATGCAGCCCAAGAGGCGACAATCGTCCGCTTGCAAGCGCAGTTAGAGAATGCTCAAAAAGAGAGCGATCGCTATCAGCAATTATACAAAGAAGGCGGCATTTCCGCTTCCATAGCTGATAGCAAGACTCTGCAACTTAAAACTGCCCAACAGCAGTTAACAGAAGCCCAAGCCACTCTCAGCCGCACTCAGAACACCCTCCAAGACCAGATAAAAGAAGCAAACGCCAGACTCAAAAGCCTCAGCGAAATACGTCCTGTTGATGTTGAATTAGCACAAACACAACTCAAAAGTGCGATGACTGCTGTCAAGCAAGCCAAAGCAGACCAAGATTTAACTTACCTCAGAGCGCCTATCAGCGGCACAATTCTCAAAATTCACGCCAAAACGGGAGAGGTTATCTCCACTTCTGGATTTGCTGAAATTGGCAAAACATCACAAATGTATGTAGTCGCAGAAGTCTATCAAACCGATATTCAAAAAGTGCGTCTAGGCCAAAAAGCAACCATTACCAGCACTGCATTTTCTGGCGAATTAAAGGGATATGTCAGCGAAGTTGGTTGGCAAGTTGACAAACAAAGTATCTTCAGTCTCAATCCCGGTTCAGATACAGACCGCAAAATTGTTCAAGTGAAAATCTTTATTGACAACCCTGAAGATAGCAAACGAGTTGCCCGTTTAAGCAACTTACAAGTAGATGTCGCCATTCATATCTAATTGGGAATGGTCAGCAGACTGATAACTGATAACTGATAACTGATAACTGATAAATCCATGAATTTAAAGATTCCTTTAGCATGGCTACAGCTAGCCCAACAAAGAGTTCGTTTTCTGGTAGCTGTAGCTGGTATTGCTTTTATTGTACTGCTGATGTTTATTCAGCTAGGCTTTCAAGATGCTCTTTACTCTAGTGCAACAGCAGTACATCAAAGCTTACGCGGCGATTTATTTCTGGTCAGTTCTCAATATAAGTCTTTGACCTCAACTCAAAGCTTTTCTCGGACTCGCTTATACCAATCGCTGGGATTTAATGGGGTAGAATCAGTTAGCCCCATATATGTACAATTTGCCAAATTAAAAAATCCCGTTAGTGGTGAGAAATACTCCATATACGTGATTGGATTTGATCCAGGAAAGTCAGTTTTAAATATCCCCGAAGTTGAGAAAAACTTAGATAAACTCAAAATTCCTGATGTCATGCTTTTTGACAGAGATTCGCGGGCTGAATTTGGGCCAATTGCTGATAAATATACTCAGGGTAATACTGAACAGACAATTGAGATATATCCCTTCAATTCCTTAATTGGTTATCGAGTTAGAGTTGGTGGTTTATTCAGCCTAGGCCCTTCTTTTGGCGTAGATGGAAATTTAATTGTCAGTGACTCAACATTTCTGAGGATAAATCCCAATAGCCGTCCATCTGAAATGATCGATATAGGTGTGATTAGGCTAAAAACTGGTACTGATGCTAACAAAGTTCTCAAAGAATTACAAGCCAGTTTACCTAATGATGTGCAAATTTTCACATACAAAGGCTTTATTGATTTTGAGAAAAAATATTGGGCTGTCAGAACACCTATCGGTTTTATACTGAACCTCATGTTGACAATGGCTGCGGTAGTTGGTGTAGTCATTGTTTATCAAATTCTTTACAGCAACATTGCGACTCAATTTATTGCTTATGCCACGTTGAAAGCTATTGGCTACGCCAACAGCTATTTATTAAATGTTGTTTTTCAACAAGCTTTAATCTTGGCATTTATCAGTTATATACCAGGATTAATCTTATCGGTAGGGCTGTATGATTTTGCGATGAAAGCCACAAAGCTACCCATTATGATGAATTTTAATAATGCCATGCTTGTCTTAATATCAACTGTCTTAATGTGCATTACTTCCGGCTCTCTCGCCATTAACAAACTCCGTTCTGCAGACCCTGCTGATATTTTCTAATTATTCAGATTCTCGACTTTTTTAAGTTGGGGATTTCACAGCCCTCAAATTTACCAATACCCCCTACTCTATGAATCTGCAAAATAAAACTATCCTCATCACTGGAATTGACGAATTTATTGGCTTGCGTGCTGCCGAGTTAGCCATAGCACAGGGAATGAAAGTTAGAGGACTACAAAGTTCTGTTGATCAAGATAAAAAAGCGCAAAATTTGGGCGTTGAGGTAATTGTTGGTAGTATTACTGATTTTGCTGTTGCTCAAAAAGCTTGTGAAGGAATAGACATTGTTCTCAACACAGCACAACTGGCTCAAGAAGCCGGCGAAATTAAGGATTTTCGGCAAATAAATGTTGATGGTGCTGTCAATATAGCGAAAGCTGCCAAAATGGCTGGGGTTAAAACTTTTGTTCATCTCTCCAGCGTGCTAGTTTATGGCTTTGATTATCCGGCAAATGTCACCGAATCAGAAGCATTATCTACTCAAAATAATCCCTACTGCCAAACAAAGATAGAAGCCGAAACAGCACTTTTACAATTAAATCATCCCCCAGATTTGGGTGTCGTGATTATCCGCGCTGGAGATGTTTACGGTCCAGGTTCTATCCCCTGGATAGTTCGCCCAGTCCACTTTATGCGCCAAAAATTATTCGCCTGTGCTAACGATAGTCCAGGAATCATCAATCATGTATATGTCGATAACTTAATTGATGCCATCTTTTTAGCTATACAAAAAGAACCTTACGGGGAAATCTTTAATATCACCGATGGACAAAAAACTTTTGGCAAAGATTACTTTACTCGGCTAGCAGAAATCTCCGGCTCACCAGCACCTCTTTCTCTAGGAAAAGATGAAATCAAATTGTTTCTGAAGTTACGTGTCCAAGGTCAAAAACTTTTCCGGAAAAAAGCCGATATTCTACCGGAATCTGTAGATTTTATGACTCGTCCTCATGCTTATTCGATTGCTAAAGCACAAAGCCTGTTGAATTATGCACCAAAAATCGACTTAGAAGAGGGATTGCGACTCACACAGGAATGGCTGGAAAAAACAGATATCCAAAAATTGATGAAATAGGTTAGGAGACTACCAAATCATGTTAAAATTTTCTAAATTTACTGCCTTGATTATCGCTACCTTAGCAAGTATTAGCTCGGCTAAAATTGTCAATGCTTTACCAACGCAAACACTGACTGTTGTAGTTAATGGTATTCAACATAACAAAGGTCAGATTTGTATAGGTATTTATGGTAAGGAAAAAGGATTTCCTGAAAAGACATCTGGTTTGACCCAGAGTGCTTGTACTAAAATCACTGGACGTACTCTCAAACAGAAATTTTTTGGTTTAAAGCCTGGAAATTATGCCGTTGCCATAGTTGATGATCAAAATGGCGATCGCAAACTCAATAAGGACTTTTTTGGGATTCCTACAGAAGGTTTTGGTATCTCTAACAATCCCACGGTTTCAGTGCAAACTGGTTCACCAGAGTTTCGTGATGCCAAATTTTTGTTGAATAAAGACACCACAGTCAACATTACTGTCAAGTATTCCCTCGATCCCTAATATAGCAATTCTCGGTGACGTGAGATACACCCGTAAGGGCACGGCACTGCTGTGCTACTACAGCTTGCGATATAATTTTGTACCGCACCTGAATGGGAACCGCTATATGTATTTGTAGGGTGGGCATTGCCCACCACATCCTTTCCTACAGATACAGCTAATTTTGTGCATTATGAGTAGCTTGGGCTGAGGCAATACTTTACCCAACATTCTCACGGCTTTGCAGTTCAGATCCCCGACTTCTTCAAGAAGTCGGGGATCTAAATCCACTCTACAAATGAATTAATCTCTAGCCTATAATCCCTATTTTCAAAACAGATTTACATTCTTTAGAAGGATTGAAATTGAATGCCTGATTTTGAGATGTTTTTGTGTAAATCTTTGTTGGGTTGGCTGGTTATTCAAGTATGTATAACCCTGGTCTTTTTATGGTCTCTGCGTTCACGCCAAAAAAAATCTTTACCAGATCACCAGCTACCTAAAACTGCGATCGTTTTGTGTCTACGCGGTGCTGATCCATTTTTACCCAACTGTGTGCGATCGCTCTTACAGCAAAACTATCCTCAATATGATTTAAAGCTGATCGTCGATCATCAAGAAGATGCTGCATGGAAAATTGCTACTGATACTATCCAAGAAGCAAGAGCTACCAATGTGCAAATTAGCCCTTTAACGGTAGTACGCAGTAATTGCAGTCTCAAATGCAGTGCTATAGTCCAAGCCGTCTCTGAGTTGGATGATTCCTACGAGGTAGTTGCTCTAGTCGATGCTGATACAGTAGTTCATCCTAATTGGCTGCGTGAATTAGTCAGCCCTCTAGCCGATCCTAAAGTGGGGGCGACAACAGGTAATTGTTGGTATGTACCCACAGGTAACTATTGGGGTTCTTTAGTGCGCTACATAGGTAATGTATCGACAGTTGTGCAGATGTACCTATTCCAGATTCCTTGGGGTGGGAGTTTGGCAATTAAAACCAAAGTGCTGCGCGAAACGGGACTGCTAGATAAGTGGAGTCAAGCTTTTTGCGAAGACATGATGATCCGTAGCGTCTTGGGCAAATATAAGATCAAGGTGAAGTTTGTGCCTTCTCTATTGATGCTGAATCAAGCAGAGTGTGATTTGCCCAGTGTAAGAGACTGGATTGGACGGCAATTGCTTTGTTCTCGGCTTTATCATCCCCGTTGGTCGGCTGTTGTAGGCGATGCTATTTCCAGCATCTTATTTCCTACCCTCACAATTTTAACGTTGATCGGAGCGATATTATCTGGAAAATGGGACACTGCGGCGCTCTTATTGGGATGCTATGGCAGCTATACCCTAGGATTACTCTGGCTGATGCTGATTTTAGAGCAAGGTGTGCAACAAGTAATTAGTCATCATAGCCAGCCGATCGCTAAATTATCAACTAATACCATCGGTAAAATGTTGATTGGCATTCCCCTGACACAGTGGGTTTATGGATTAGGACTGTTGTCTTCTTTGTGGATGCCGACGGTGACATGGCGCGGTATCACTTATGAAGTTGCCGGCCCTTGGAACATCCGGTTAGTTAAATACCAACCTTACCAATTGTTAGATCAAACAGGCGATCGCAAGTTATCTCTGTGACCCGAATATTAGGACGCGAGTTCTGACGCATTAAATTTTCCCATATTGACAGAGGGGAAGTAGGTAGATAAGGGAGACAGATAAATAATAGCCCAGTCCCCAATCCCCATTCCCTGGTCACTGAGCGGCTCGCCTTGAGCGTAGCCGAAAGGAGTCGAAGTGCAATCCCCATTCCCCAAAAATTATGAAAAAACCTCTCCGCATTGCACTATTTACAAGTTTGTATGCTCCCTTCCTCACAGGAGTTTCCGTAGCAGTACACCAGCGAGTCCACTGGTTGTTACAGCAGGGACATGAAGTTTTTCTCATCCATCCTGAAATCAACAACCAGTACCCTAAAAAAGTCGGTAATCGCCCGATGTCTGGACTAGAGGAATTACAGCATTTCCCCAACTTTTCCTCTTATGCATTCCCGACAAAACCGCTGATATTCTATAAATCTCTTCCCCAACCATTAAGCTATCGCCATTGGAGTGACACTAAATTATTAGAGAAATTTCAGCCTGACATTATCATAGTTGAAGAAGCCCCTCAACTGAGAGGATTCTACTCACTTTACTTACAAGGTTATGGTCGCCCTGTAGGAGTTGAATACGCCAAACGCACGGGCACTCCAATTGTATCGATCTTTCATACTGATATTATTGCCTACATCCAATATTACTTAGGCAATGTGTTTTTTAACTTGCTACGTCCCATCCTGCCGATTTTAGTCAAACAGTTCAGTGAGACTTATAATTTCAATTTATTTCCATCTCGAGAACTGCTGGCTAAATATAAAACCTGGAAATGCCAACGCAGTGAATACGTTCCTTATCAAGGGATAGATTGCGAAAAATTCCATCCCCAGAACATTGCTTATAATCCAATTCCTGAAGATAACAGACCGACCATGTTATTTGTCGGACGCATTACTGCCGAGAAGAATGTCACTCAACTTTTAGATGCATTTCCACTAATTGCTGCCCAAATTCCTGATGTTCATTTAGTAATTATTGGTAGTGGCCCTTTTGATCAGCAAATCCGTCAACGTGCCCAACAATTTAAATCTGGCGTTACCGTTTGGGGTGAATCTCACGGTTTGGAACTTTTGGGTTGGTTCGCTAGAGCAGACATATTTGTTAACCCTTCTGTCACCGAAAACTTCTGTACAACTAATATGGAAGCTTTAGCATCTGGAACCCCTGTTGTTGCAGCAAACGCTGGCGGAAATCCAGAACAAGTTATCTCTGGGGTTAACGGTTTTTTAGCCGCACCCAATAACCCAATAGATTTTGCTCAAAAAGTGATTGCGATTTTACAAAATCCCGAACTCAAAGCAAAAGTGTCTCAGCAGGCTCGCCCTTCCATACTAGAATTTGATTGGTCTTCATGTATGGAAAAGTTTGAAGAAACACTCTATAGACTAATTGCAATATCACATAAGTAGAGTGTGAAAATTGCTGGATTAGCTGAAAAAAAATGGCTGGATTATAAATCAGGAATCTTAATTAAAATTCCTGATTTTTTTGTTGTGTTGTCAAAAAAAAATCAAAACATAAAAACTCCATATAAGTAGGTATAGCCTTTCCTAGGCTACTGAAGTACAAATTTATCTGCGTTCATCTGTCTTGAAAAGTTTTGCGCTCCTGTTACCCGGACGCGCAACGCCAGTTGGCGGCAGTTGCTTTAAGTCGGGGAACCCGCTGTTAGCACCTGCCTCCTTTATGCCGGGAAACCCGTCCACCGCACTGGCTCAACTTTTCGCTGCGTTTATCTGCGTTTAATTATTTTAGACCGTACCTTACTAGACCGAGAAACGCTATAAGCGCAAATATTTATAACTATGTTAAAAAATTTAAATTGTAACGAGATAATGTTGGGTTTCGCAAAGCCTCAACCCAACCTACGTCTAAAGCACTATTTTAGTTGTGCCAGTTCAGTAGGTTGGGTGAAACGAAGTGAAACCCAACATTATTTACTCAACTTGCTCAACCTGACTTCTCATCAACTTTTGCACACTTACCAACGCTCGATTCAACTCATAATTTCGCATTTCTGGATTCTGCAAATACACTTGCTGTTCTTCTTCAATCATCTGCACATCTTGGATCACCAAACCATCAAGTAATTTTTTCGCCGCATTAAACAAACTATCTTTGACAAATCGTCGGAACCACACAGGCAATTTGTGTAATCGCCAAAAGGCATTTAATGATGTGAAATGAATTAAATAAGCCTTTGTCTGTGTTTCATTCACTGGACACAATAAACAATAAATCTTAAAATCATTCCCCAATTTGGAAGCCCAATGAGGATAAATATAACTGACATCTAATGGCTCAGAATGTAATTGCCGCAAAGCTGGGAAAAATAACTGGGATATAGACCAAATTCTATCTATTTTATAATAACTTTGTGCTGTATAGTGGGCATCTACGCGATTAGCATCTTCGTTAATATCTTGTAGTGATGCTTCTGCCCAAGCTTGTAAATCTTGATGTAAATGCCCATGATACATATCCATCAAGTTCTCAATTAAATAAGAATAATGAGCGTGACAATCAATTACTGCAACTGAGGCAATATAATTTAAATGTTCCCACTCTGGTAAACCCATCGGTTCTGTGGATGGTTCTTTATCTCCAGGAAATAACCAGATAAAACCATCTTGTTCTTTGACTGAGTGACGGCGAATTTTACAACTTGGCAGTTTTTGATTTGCTGCTAAATATGGAACTGCTGCACATTCACCAGTAGAATTAAAGCGCCAACCGTGATAAGCGCATTCTAATTCATCGCTAATTACTTGCCCGTGACTGAGTTTAACTTGACGGTGGGGACAGCGGTCTTCTAAAGCATGGACTTTTCCTGTACTATCTCGGTAGAGAGCGATCGCCTGTTGCCACAGTGTCACACCTGTAGGCTTATTTGTGACTTCATAGCTACGTGCAACTACATACCAATGATTTGGATTAATGCCTAACTGACGCATATCACGACTTTGCACAGACTGGGGACTGGGGATTGGGGATGACAATAATTCTTTCCTATTGACTCTTGACTCTTGACTCTTAACTCTTGACTAATGCCAGACTATCACCTTAGGAGCTAAAACGAACCTTGCCACAAGCTATAAAGTATGTGTAGATAAAACAGTGAGTATTTTGAGACAAAAATCTGTATGGCAAACTACCAAGAAACCCTAACTAGCGATGAATTCCTTGATGAGTTAATCGCACAGACTACAGGCATTAATCATGTAGAAATCATTGAAAATGTCATCGACAGTCTAGAACAAGATGACAGTGCAATGGTTAGCCACTCACCAGAAGGTGGTTATCTATGGAAGTTTAAGTATGGCAGTGTGGAAGTGTTTGTCCAACTCAGCGGTAAAACTGATGAAGATACCATCACAGTTTGGTCTGCAGTGCTGAAGTTACCAGCCAAAGATGAACCTAAATTGCTGCGCCATCTGTTGGAGTTGAACTGTTCTAGCACCTTTGAAGCCCGTTTTGGCATTATTGATAATCAAGTGGTCGTGATCTCGACACGCACCTTGGCAGAGTTGTCTCCTGGGGAAGTCTCTCGACTAATTACCATCGTGGCCACGATCGCCGATGATAACGATGACGCCTTACAATCTGAATTTGGTACAGCTTGAGATTAGGATTTTTGTGTCCGATGGATAGCCAGCAGGTTTGGCGACTAATTCCTTTAATAGCAGCCTCTGGCAATGTGCAGATGGCGATTGACTGCTGGTTGCTATCACAGCATCAATCTGGACAGCATCCGCCAACGCTGCGGTTTTATACATGGTCGCCACCCGCTATTTCTCTGGGCTATCATCAACGCCAATACCCCGAATATTGGCAGCATCTCACTTGGGAAGGTGAAAAGCTGGATTTGGTGCGGCGTCCTACTGGTGGTAGAGCTGTTTTACACCAAGGTGATTTAACTTATGCTATCGTCACATCTGGATTGATTGGTAGTCGCCTCCAGGCTTACCAAAAAATTTGTGAGTTTTTGATTCAAGGCTGGCGATCGCTCGATGTGGAATTGCACTATGGTACAGATGGACGAGGCTACATCCATAACCCCAACTGTTTTGGCACTGCTACAGGTGCAGATTTAATCTTGCCAAATGGGGCTAAACTCATTGGTAGCGCTCAACTACGACGTGGTGGGGCAATTTTGCAACATGGTTCTATGCGTTTGCAACCCGATGCAGATTTATTTGCTCAAGTTTTTGGTGCAGCATCTTTTACGAATGTACAATTACCCCAAAACTTGAGTATAGAAAAAATTGTTGCAGCTTTGATGGCTGCATCTAATGACTGTTTTAATATGCAGCTAGTTGTGCAACCTCTTTCTGAAGATGAATGGGAAGCGATTTTAGCAACATTAGCCTGATGCTGACTGTTGCTATTGACACTTTTTAAGTATCCATTCATACTAGAAAAGTTTTATACAAATACTATTGCACCAATGTACGGTTTTCTACTGACCATTTTTACTTTCCTGGTGGCAGTTTTTTTACTATGGGCAAGTAGTGGAGGCATTAACTCTATAGATATCCAGAAATCAAGCATTCCGATAGCAGCTAATCGCTTTAGCAATGATGCTCAGGGAAAATTAGTGTCTGTAACAGGAGATTTAACTGCTCCTTTACTAAGAGATTCACCCTACTTAAAACCTGGACCTTACATTACCCTAAAGCGTAAAGTGAGAATGTTGTCTTGGGTAGAAGAACAATCACAAGTTTCTGAAAATAATCCACCAGAATATACATATACGCAACTATGGTTAGAATATCCACCAAATTCTGGAAAGTTTAAGGAGCGGGAAAACCACAAGAATCCTACGTTGAAAATTCATAGTAATTCGCAGTCTGTTCAAACTGCCAATATTGGAGTTTATAAAATTGATCCTCTGCAAATATCTCTGCCGGAACCCACCGAAATTCAATTAACGGATAGTGACGTTGTTATCCCAAAACCCAAAACGAAGACAGATTTGATATTATCTCCAACATTCTTAAGTCTCGTTGGTAGTATTCCCAGAAGAGAAGGCAATTATATTTACATTGGTTCTGGTTTATTGGCAGGTGATGTGCGGATTCATTACGAAGGAGTACCGCAACTTAAAAATGTTACAGTCTTCGGGAAGTTGGATAAAAACCAAATTGTCCCTTACCCCTATAAAAATTCTCGAATATATAATGTCTATTATGGAAATCGAGATGCAGCGATCGCCGAGATAAATTCTCAATACAAAGCAAATTTGGGCTTTTTCCTTTTGATGCCAATTGTTGGTTTTCTCCTGATGTGGATTATTGTATATTCGTATTCTCCACAGCCTACATCATGTCGTTTAACATTCGGAATAGCAATATTTATTTCTATTGTAGCGATCGCTGTTTCTTGCATAACTTACAATTATTTCTGGGTACTATTTATTTCGCTACTATTATTAGTTGTCGCATTACGATGGTTTCAACGTAGAATTGCGTATTAATGATAATGATACTGAAAATTATGTGGATACCATTAAACGTCAACGCCTAGAAGCAGCAGGTTGGCGGGTAGGGGATGCTGGAGATTTTTTAGAACTATCACCTGAAGAGGTAGCTTTGATTGAGATGAAGCTATCTTTGAGTAGATATTTAAAGGAACTTCGGTTAAAAAATCAGCTTTCTCAGGCAACTTTGGCGAAAAAAATCAATTCCAGTCAGTCGCGAGTCGCAAAAATGGAAGCAGGAGATCCGTCAGTTTCTCTGGATTGGATAGTTCGGACAATTTTGGCTGTAGGGGGAACTCGTGAGGATGTGGCAATGGCGATCGCTATATCATATCCATAAATTACGACTGCTGATAATTCAGGAAAATTATCGGTTGTGCTGATTTAAATATCTACCTTACCCCTCATGGTAGACTAACTAAGATAATTTTTTCTTCCATTAAGATGGCTAGTCTACCTCATCCAATTCAGTATCAGGGTAGTAAGAGGAACCTTGCATCAGATATTCTCAAGTTTTTACCTGATAGAGTAGAGAGGTTAGTAGAGCCTTTCTCAGGAACAGCAGCTATCAGTGTTGCTGTTGCGGCTAAATGCATTTCTCAAAACTTTTGGCTTAATGATCTGAACAAGCCACTCATTGAGCTATTAGAGTTAATTGTAGAAAGACCACATGAAATAGTAGATGCTTATTTAGATTTATGGAATCAGCAGCATCATGATTCTGTAAATCACTACTTTGAAATTAGAAAAATATTCAATATAACCAATGATCCAAAACTTTTTTTATATTTATTAGCTCGATGTGTAAAAGGAGCTGTTCGGTATAACTCAGAAGGATTTTTCAATCAAAGTCCCGACAAGAGACGCAAAGGAACTCAACCTCACAAGATGAAGCAGAATATAGAAGGTGTTTCTACTCTTTTAAAAGGTAAATGTAAATTCACATGCTTGGATTATAGAGAGATTTTAGCCGAGGTAAAAAATAGTGATTTTGTCTATATAGACCCTCCTTATCAAGGTGTATGCGGTGATAGAGATTCGAGATATTTCTCTGGGATTAATTTTGATGATTTCGTTCTAGCTATTGAACATCTCAATCGCAAGGGCGTAGGGTTTGCAATTAGCTATGATGGCAAGTGTGGTAATAAAGCCTTTGGTAATATACTACCTCAAGAATTAGGACTCAAGAGGATTGAAATTGAAGTAGGGCGATCGTCACAAGCAACACTACTGGGTAGAGAGGAAATAACTGTCGAGTCTTTATACTTATCGCCAAGTTTACCAATTCAAAGGGTTGCAGAGTTGGCAAGTTATGTTAGCAAAGCCCCGAAACAACTGACCCTCTTGTAACAGCATGGATAATTTTCCACAGCATCCTCTCCTACCTGATGATTTTATACAATTTTGTCAATCTGTGACGGCTAAAAGACCCAAGGCTGTTATTGACCATATTCTGGAATACGGTTTTGTGACCACAGAAGAGCTGAAAGAAAGGTACGGATACAATCATCCTCCAAGAGCGGCTAGAGATGTTCGAGAACATGGAATTCCTCTAGAAACCTTCCGTGTAACAGGAAGTGATGGCAGAAAAATAGCTGCCTATAAGTTTGGTGATGTCGGCCAGGTAAGGTTTTCTCGGCTATCTGGCAGGACAGGGTTATCAAAACAGATTAAAGATGAGTTGATCAGGAGATATGGCTGTAAGTGTTTCATCTATTTAGAGGAAGTTGATGAGCGCGAATTGCAAATCGATCATCGCATTCCTTTTGAAGTAGATGGCGAACCAGATATTAAGCCAGAAAATTTTATGCTGCTTTGTGGTTCTGCTAATCGAGCGAAATCTTGGTCATGTGAGCATTGCAAAAATTGGCAGGACATCAAAGATAAGTCTATTTGCTCGTCATGTTATTGGGCATATCCAGAGAATTACATGCATATTGCCATGCGGCAGGTCAGAAGAGTAGATATTTTGTGGGCAGAAGACGATATTGATATCTACGAAAGGCTAAAACAACAAGCTACCAGTTTAGAAAAAGAACTTCCTGAGTTGATTAAGGAAATTATTGAACGAGAGATCAGGCGTAGCAGTGAGAGCTAACTAAAATATTAACCGCCGATACACGCCGATAATTCAGGGAAATTATCTGCGCGCATCGGCGGTTTAAAATCTAACTGATAGTTGACTTCGCGATCGCCCCCAACTCCAACCCAGGTGGATAGCTACCATCTTCTTTAATTCGCTTAATTTCCCCTTCGCTGATTGGTAAATTTAACTTTTGTGCCAATGTCCGCACGATGTCTCCCCGATCAATGACACCAGCTACTGCACCAGCAGGAGAAAGCACAGTAATAGAAGGTAACTGCTCGTTTTCTAGCCTATTAATCACTTCCGCTAGGGAAGTCGATTCTGCAACCGTGGGGATTTCTGTGAGTGGATGGACAATGCTTTGCAGAGTTTGGCTTTCCCATTCACTTCTTTCCACTAAACGCAAATCGTCAACAGCAACTCTACCTCGATAACGTCCATCAGCGGCAGCAAAATAAACCTGTGGGGTGGTTTCCAACAGGTATAAGTCGGCAAAGTCACGCAATGTTTGATTGGCGTCAACTACACGAAAATCAGAAGTCATAGTATCGGCTGCTAGCACTTTCAGCAAGGTTTCTTGCAATGTCGTGATGCGATCGTAGCTGTTAGCGTTGCGGATACCAAACCAACCTATGAGGGCAATCCACAAACCAAGTGCTAATTCTCTGGTAAAAAAATCTACCGCCAATCCCAAGGCGATCGCACCATAACCCAAAATTTGCCCCGATTTGGCTGCCCAGTGTACTGCTTGAAAGCGGTTGCCTGTTATTTGCCATAGTGCTGCTTTTAATACTTGTCCCCCATCTAGAGGTAAGCCGGGAATGAGGTTAAATAAGGCTAAAACCAGGTTAATTCTCGCCAAATCTCCCGTCATGATGCTGTATACACTATTAGCAGGAATTATACTATTCGCTAAATTCAGTATAAAAAATAGTGCGACACTGACTAAGGGGCCAGCGATCGCTACTTGAAATGCTTTTCCTGGAGTTTTGGATTCTTCTTCAATAGCCGCAATCCCACCAAACAAAAACAGGGTAATTGAGTTAACTCTAATGCCTTGCGATCGCGCTACTAAACTGTGACCTAACTCGTGCAACAATACCGAAGCAAATAGCAGCAAGGCCATCACCAACCCAGCACTCCAAGCGATCGCCTTTCCCCATTCTTGATAAGCTACCCCAAAATTGAGGGTTGCTAGCCCTAAAATCACAAACCACAAAGGATCTAAAAATAGGGGAATTCCAAATAAAGACCCAATTTTCCAATTTGTTTGCATGACATTGTCCTAAAACTATATATTTCCAGCAGTCAAGATATCCATTGCATAAAGTATTTTTTTTATACAGACATTATCTCATTAGTCGAGCCAAAGTGCGATCGGCACATCAGCGATGTTTTAATCTGAAGATAGAGCTATCCTCTAACCTCTAGAATAGACAATCAACTCTATTGTTTAATCATTGTGGGACAGGAAAAATAAAATTTTTATCCGACATTTTATACTAGTTCAAGCTTAAAGCAATTAACTGTTACTGGTCATTTGGATTTCAAAGGATAAATGACAAACTCCACGAGTAAACATGTAATTTAAATGCATAACAGTTTATCCGTAAAATACATGAATTCTTAATACTTTGTAAAATACTGAACTATGATGAATTTAAGATTATGATATGGTGAGTTTTACTACGTAATTGATGATGCTATATAGCTGAGATAGAGAGTATGATTTTACAAGCTTTTTATATGGAAAGCCTTGATGAAATAGACATTGAAAACCTCCCTAAAGGTGAAGTACAATCTCGGAGAATTGCGAAAAACTTCTCAGTATTTCCCACCTTTATTGTCTATGCAACTTTTTTGCCATTGTTGATGATTCTCTATTATTGTTATCAACCTGGTGCTGAAAAATTACAAAGTATAATTTTTGGCTTGATTTTGAAACCTATTCGATGGACTTTCTATCAAATAGTTTATTTATTTTGTAACTTTTTGAGAAAAACTTTTTAACAACTATAAAATTAATCTGGCGGTTTTCTGATCAGTGAGGTGCGATTTAAAATCGCAAAATAGGGGCGGGGTTTCCCCTCCCTCGACTGTATTGCATCTGACCGAAAACCGCTATATGTAGAGAGCAGAGGTTTCCCAACCCTACAATACTTAGGAGAGACTGGAAGTGAGGTTTTACATGGCTTTCTACGAAAGCGAGATGCTCCCAGTCCGCTATCTCATCTATCTTCGCTCCTTATAATCTTCAGAAGACTTCGGATCTAACTCCCAGCGAGTATCATCACGCTGTTCTAAAATCTCGTTTGTCCGCAGAAATGCGTAATCATTAATTTCCAGCCCTACGGCTGCTCCTAGTTCATCGACTACATTTTGATCCGGTGTCGGTGCAGTTCCACCAACAGCTTCTTCTCCTACCGCATCCGCATTTTCCCAATCAGCATCAACATCACCACCCGTTAGTTCGGGACTAGTTTGTGTGTACTCACGCTGTTCTTCTCGAATAAATCGCCCACCGATATTATATCCGGGCAAGTCTTTTACACCAGTGCCATAAGATTCGGTAATTTCCTGGGGTAAATCACCAGATTTAATCTCTTCGGTATTAATGTTTTCTGCTGCCATAATACTAGCCACTTCTACATCCTCACCATAACGTTTTACTGCCAAAATCTTGTCTGACTAGAGATGTATAACTTTAGTAATAAAACAATCTATCCCTTAGGAACGAAGTTACTTAAATAGGATCAGCATACGCTTGTAAGTATGAATTCATGGTCAAGCCACTTGTAGTTGCAGTTATTAGTTATGAGTTAGAAGTTGTCAATCCCAAGCAACCAACCACCGACTTCTTAACTCATAACTACTTTTTATGCTCAAATTTCAGAGATTTTTGTTCATGCTTTTAACTCCTAAGTATTTAGTAAAATACCACCATTTATTTTGAGTATTGGAGGTAAAAGGTGGAACACGATGAGTTGATTACACATGTACAAAGCCTAGCCCCATCAACTTCTCGTGAGGAGGCTGAATGCGCTATATGTGTAACATTAGAAACTATTAATAAATTCTAGTAATAGCTGGAAAAAATTATGACACATGACCACAACCATTTTGCAAGAAAGAAAGTTGCCATCCTGATTGAAAATGCAGTCGAGGATGTAGAATTCTTGATTCCTTATAATGCGCTCAAACAAGCAGGGATTGAAGTAGTTGTCCTCGGTGCCCGTTTGAATGAAAAATATAAAGGTAAGCAGGGTAAACTTTCCATGCAGGCCGATCGCACGATAACTGACGCGATCGCCTCTGAATTTGACGCAGTAGTGATTCCTGGTGGTATGGCTCCCGATAAAATGCGGCGACATCCCAATACAGTCCGCTTCGTACAAGAAGCTATGCAACAAGGAAAATGGATAGCTGCGGTTTGCCACGGGCCACAAGTTTTGATTGAGGGAGATTTACTCAAAGCTAAACAAGCCACTGGTTTCAGTGCTATCCGCAAGGACATGATCAACGCAGGTGCAAACTATTTAGATGAGCCGTTGGTAATTGACGGGAATTTGATTACATCCCGCGAACCTGGGGATTTGGCAATTTTTACCACCGCTATTTTGAGTCGTCTGGGTTATGGTGGCAAAGATGCTGCATTACCCAATGAAAAAGATAGAAATGCTGAATGGTGGAAACTGGCTGATGCTTGGGGTGGTGCCACTAAAGGTGATATCGTCAAAGGTTTAAATACCGCCCTGGCTGGTGAACGTTATTCGCTAGAAGCATTGGAGAAGTACAGCGAAAAAGAATCAAATCCAGAAGCGCGTTCTCTATTTCAAGAGATGATTGGTAATAAACAGCGCCACATCGAAAAGCTGGAAACTTATCTGCAACATTTGGGTGAAAAACCCTCTTTAGCTGCTAATATTGCCGAGCAATATGCCAAGGTGAAAGCTGCTTTCACAGGAAGCGATGACGTATATCAAATACGTTGCGCTTTAGGGGATTTGCAAACAGGTATTGGCGATGTAGGCAATTTGTGTACGATGTTTACTGACCCAAAAGCAACCGCTATTTTCAAAGAAATTTACAACGATTTGCTCACATACGAGCAGCGACTAGGACAGATGTATCGACAACTGACAACTGATAGAGTTGAGTCTCCTCAACCAACTACAGGATCAGTCTTATAGCGGTTTTCAGATCAGTCAGGTAAAGTTTTAAACCGCAAAACCTGTAGGGCGGGGAAACCCAGCCCTCAGTATTACTTCATTAAGACCAAATGCCGATTGTCGAAACACCAGCCCAGTCACCCTCTGGAGTTTGACCAAGCACATATACATGATAGGTACATACCAGCCCAAATAAATACATACGCAAATTACTTAAACGTGACTGGATTAATAAATCCAAAGGTTTAATTTCAGTAGCAAATTCTTCATCATTATCATCTTCTGCATCCCGATAAAATTCTTTATAGGGAAAAGTTCTAGCAAACCCAATAGCATCTAATAAACTATTAAACATCAATTCTCTAGTCGCTCCCACTCTCATGATAAATCCTTCACTTATACGATCAGAAAGATATACAAAAGGTTGTGGCTCATAGAATTTTAAATTTTTGAGCAGCGGTTCTAGTTTAGCAAGTAATTCGGCTGTAATTTTTGTTTGCGGTGGATGCACGCTTAACAAAGGCTGTCCATGTGTGTATTCACCATAAGGAGCCATTTCTTGAAACTCTGCCTCTAACTGGGGAGCAATTCCAATCCATTCTCCAGATTTTGTACTGCCAAAAATTATCCGAAAGGTGGAATTTGGATCGTTAAGTTCCCGAATTTCTGCAACTTCTAGGAATGTCAGAGATGATTGTAGTAACTTAATTACTGTTTGATATATTTGCGCTATTTCTACAGCAATATCCGGATCATATTTTCTAGCCTCTTGGTAGATCATCTGCAAATAATTATCTAAGTTTGCAGATTTAATAATCTTCCCTCCTGGTCGGTACTCATCAAAAGGAGGAGTTACTTCTCGTAACAAATTCTCTATCGTTAATTCTCCTTTGGTATCAACTTCCCAAATGATAGGCTTAAACGTATAGTCTGAATCGCTGTAATAAAGGCATATTCCAGGTGTGAGTTCTTCAAGTTGAGCCAAAAGGTTAGCATTGCTAGATTTCATTTCATTTCCTACTTAGTGTCACGCTCACAAAATCTCAATTGACTCAGAACTATGCCTGCTTTGCTTCTATCTCAGCTTGAGTAATTATCTCAGAAAATGCACTTGAAAATTGAAATTACTCAGGTTTTGTTTCCTGTGTCTGTGCGTCAATAATTACACTCCAATCATCATTTTTAACAGCCGCTTCAAGTTGACTTCGCCGTTCATCTGCACTCGCATTCATCGTTTCTGATGCGTGGGAAAGTGTCGTGTCAGCCATTGCTTTCCGTAATTTCAGCTTTTTCTCTTCATAGACTTGGCGTTCTACTTCTGACATCACTGCTTTAGCAACTTCACCTACTGTACTAGCCCACAAATCGCTGTCAGAACCATTACCGGGAGGAATGCTGTCTAATTCTGCAATCCAAGCATCTCGTAAATCTTCCATTTCTTGGCGCTTCGGGAATTTGAATGTCTGTACACGCACGAAAGCACACTTTTGCTCGCTATTTTTGGTGACATGACCATTAAGCGAAAGCAATACATTTCGGGAATACCCAATATATTGCGTGTAGCGTTCTGTATCCAAAACTGCGTAAACACCCGCAATTTTCGTGTTTTGGAAAGCTTCACACCAAGCGGCTAAGGGTTGAATTTCCGCCCCATTGTTGGCTAAATCAGGAGTTACAGCCACCTGAGTAGTAATGTGTTCATCATCGGAACTATACAAAAAGTCATGCAAGCCACGATGATTTCCTGGTACATTCTGATGCTCAATTGGCAGGTTGTTTTCAGTTTCCATCGTCGTTTCTCTCCATGCAATTAATTGGTTAGCGCAAATAGATATTTTTAGAACAACGTTGAGGCTGAAATCTACTCACAACCTCAACAAAGCTAGGGCTGGTTCTGCAATTTTTAACAAAAGTCTACAGATCAATGCAGATGTATTTATCTGTAGTTGTAAGTAAGTGGGCACAATTAAACCTAACTATGTAGAGAAATGTAAACAAGACTCAATTCCTTTGTCCTATAGCAAGATTGCCTATTCCCAGCGATAAATATTCATGCCTAACTAACTATTCTCCCAGTTTTCTGTCATTGTTGATGAGTGTACCTCTATTGGGGTAGATCACCAAATTCTATTCAGTCGTTATCATAAACTGCATATACCGATGAGGGAACTGTATAGGTTATCTATCTTGATATTCATCGAAGTAGTATTTCTAATTAGGTGCTGTAATTGAGATGAGGTTTAGTTGATTGATTAGCGATCGCTCTTTAACTACAAATGTTCGTGTAATATTAATTAGCTTTTCTGTCTAGCATTCATCACGGGCGGGAAATCCAGCCGCCAACACCACTAAAAAACGCCCCTATGAATCAATTGACGCCTAAAAATTGGATGTTCATCAAACAACGGTTAACTCCTTATTTGTTTTTGCTACCTGCCTTAATAATTTTGGGGTTAACTGTCTTTTGGCCTGCACTACAAGCATTTTACCTCAGCTTTACCAGCTACGAAGATATTGCCCAACCGCCACAATGGATTGGTTTTGCTAACTTCCTCAAGCTTTGGCAAGATGCCGTTTTTTGGAAGACATTAGAGAACACTTTTCTTTATCTTGTCGGTGTCGTGCCGATTTTAGTGTTTGCTCCTTTAGGATTAGCAATTTTGGTAAATCAGCCATTGCGGGGAATGAACTGGTTTAGAACTGCATACTACACACCAGTGGTGATTTCAATGGTAGTTGCGGGGATAGCTTGGAAATGGTTATATGCAGAAAATGGCTTACTCAATCAATTTCTCAAAGCTTTGGGTATTTTTCCAGACGGAATTCCCTGGCTAACTAGCCCCACAAAGCTGTTTGGCATTTTACCTATTTCCTTAGCCAGCGTTATGGCTGTGACTGTATGGAAAGGGCTTGGCTATTACATGGTAATTTACTTAGCAGGGTTGCAATCAATTCCTACTGACGTGTATGAAGCCGCAGCCATCGACGGCTCGGATGGTATCCGCAAACACTGGGAAATTACTATACCTTTGATGAAACCTTACCTAGCTTTAGTGGCAGTAATTTCAGCTATTTCTGCCACCAAGGTATTTGAAGAAGTATATATCATGACCCAAGGAGGGCCGCTCAATAGCTCGAAAACTATTGTTTACTATTTATATGAGCAAGCATTCAGTAACTTGGAAATTAGCTATGCTTGCACAATTGGGCTAGTGCTATTTTTGATAATTTTGGGTTTATCAGTTTTGCGATTAGCAATTAATCAGCAAAGTGGGGATAATATCACAGTCTAGTCTCTGTTTTTAGGAAACGCTATAAGCAAGACGTTAAATGTAACGTCTTGCTGACTCGAACCTAAATACGACCGATGTTAGTCAATCCTAAAACGATACCAACGCCGATAATGTGACCAAAAGCCAATGCACCTAAAAATGTGGGAATACTTACAGGGAGAATTGGCAACTTAGGCCCAACTAAGGGATACTGAATCTTGGTAGCCAGTAAAACTGATACTATGCTACTGACGCTGATAATAATCGCTACTGTTGGATTCCACACAGGTGTGGCAGGAACAGATGCAGCAGCTGCTAAAAGGATTGATGAAATCAAGCTTTTGTCTCCTAAATAGGAAAATAGATGTAAACCTACAAGATTATAAAACAATACAGTTCAGTTAAGGATAATTGTAGATTTGGTTTAAGAAATTTCAACCTGACAAATGCCTGAAAATGTTAGATTTCGTTATTCAAGTCAAACTACACAATTTTATTTTTTGGGTGCGACTCAACTACATTAAATTATAAAATTTATTAGGAAAAATCAACAAGATATTCGTAAGATAATCAACTTTTATTGAGTTTTGTCATTTGTCAAGAGTCAAGGATCATAAATTATTCTCTCCCAATGCCCAATGCCCAATCCCCTTCAACACAAAATGATTATGCGGGTTAAAATTTGCGGAATCACTCAACCACAGCAGTCTATAGCGATCGCCTCTCTGGGTGCAACGGCATTAGGATTTATTTGTGTCCCTTCTTCACCCCGCTACGTTAATAAAGCGCAAATTCGGGCAGCGATCGCCCCATTACCAGATAATTTTGACAAAATCGGTGTGTTTGCTAACGCCAGCATTTTAGAAATTATCCAGACAGTTGTTGATTCTGGCTTGACTGGTGTCCAGTTACATGGAGATGAATCACCAGAATTTTGCTACAAAGTGCGCCAATTCTTACCTAAGATAGAAATTATTAGAGCTTTGAGAATCCGGAGTCGTGATGATCTCGACCAAGTTACTAGTTACACAGACTATATAGATACGTTGCTACTTGATGCCTATCATCCCCAGCAGCTAGGCGGTACAGGCAAAACTTTAGATTGGAGTCTGCTACAACAATTCCATCCTCAGCGCCCTTGGTTTTTAGCTGGCGGACTCACACCAGATAATATTACAGCAGCTTTGAGTCAGGTAAAACCCAATGGCATTGATTTATCCAGTGGTGTAGAACTAGCACCAGGGAATAAGGATTTGGATAAAGTCGCTCAGTTATTCGAGAAATTAGGGACTGGGTTTCGACTACGCTCAACCAAACGGGACTGGGAACTTTGGATTACCGCACTTTAGCAAAAGGGATGCTTGGGAAACAAATGCTTGATGCGGGGTTTGGACAGTTCCGAACTATAGCCAAGTATGTTTGCTGGAAGCGTGGTAAATTCTTCGGTGAGGTTAGCGCAAGGGGGACATCCATTGAGTGTCCTGAGTGTGGAGCGTTCGTTAGAAAAGATTTGAGTGTCAGAGTACATCATTGTTCTAGCTGTAACTACATAACGGATCGTGATGTTGCTAGTGGTCAAGTAATTAAAAACAGAGGAATATCTCTGATTAGTACGGGTGGACAGCCCGGAATCCAAAACGCCTATGCAGACGGTTATGCCTATGCTGGGGAAACTCAATCTAGGTCAAAGTCGAAAACCCGCAAGGGAGCAACTAGGAAGCCTAAGAAGTGATTCTTAGAAGCTCCGTACCTTCAGGTCGGAGTCGTGTCACGAATATTTCAGTAGTGCGAGCATCTTGCTCGCGTTTATATGCGAGCAAGATGCTCGCACTACAATGGTATTCTTATTTCTGCCGACCTGTACTAGGGACAAGGGGATTAGTTGAACTCTTCCCAATCCCCAATTCCTTAAAAGAACGCTGCTTGGTGATGAATTAAGTTAAAGAATTCTTCACGGGTTTTTTGCTCTTCTTGAAACACTCCCACCATTGCGCTAGTGACAGTCCAAGAACCAGGTTTTTGTACACCCCGCATTACCATGCACATATGGCTAGCTTCCATGACTACCGCAACTCCCCGAGGTTCGAGAATGGTCTGAACTGCTTCAGCAATTTGGCGGGTAAGTCTTTCTTGTACTTGTAAGCGGCGGGAATACATTTCCACAATCCGGGCTAATTTACTCAATCCCACAACTTTTTGGTTGGGGATATAAGCTACATGCGCTCTACCCATAAAGGGCAACATGTGGTGTTCACACAGGCTAAAGAAATTAATATCCCGAACTAACACCATCTCATTATGGCCTTCATCAAAAACGGCACCATTGAGGAGTTCTTCTAGGGATTGGTTGTAGCCACTGGTGAGAAACCGCATTGCTTCTGCTACCCGCTTGGGAGTTTTGAGGAGTCCTTCGCGTTCGGGGTCTTCTCCGACACCTAGTAATATCTGGCGCACGGCCGCTGTCATTTGCTCCATCTCTTCTTCTTTAGGTGGATGCAAATCAGGCTCCCGTCCGTCATGAGTATTGCGATCGGGTCTAGGAGTGATGGCCTCTGCCAAGTCGGGAATTAGCGGAGATTGAGAACGATTGGAACCGTTTGAACCAGCGATAGTCATGATGACAGTCTTTAGTTAGGGTGAAAATTAACAGTTATCAGTTACTTGTACTGAGCGAAGTCGAAGTATCAGTTATCAGTTATTAGTTATCAGTTGGGTTTGAGTTCCTGGCGTTGGTGCGCTGTGTGACTACGCCATACGCCTGATAACTGTTCACTGTAGCCTGCGGCAAGCCGCTACGCGTCTACACTGTTCACTGATTTTAGGACTCAGTATTTAGAGAACGCCAGCACTGGACATCAGGGTTAATTCATCAATGACTGCTTGTTGTGGTAACAGAACAGCGTGAAGAATAGACTGAGCCACAATCTCTGGCGTTAACATTTTGTTACGGTCAAAGTTTACATGGACTGTTTCTGTGTCCCAAAGTCCGGTATTGACCGCACCGGGACAAATAGCAGTGACGCGAATACCGTGGGCGCGTTCTTCTTGTGCCAAGGTTTGAGACAGGGAAATTAGTCCAGCTTTGCTGACGCTGTACGCTCCCCATCCAGGAAAGGCTTGCTTACCTGCAATAGAAGCTACATTGATAATTGTGCCACTGCCGCGATCGCGCATTTTGGGTAAAATTCCCATGATGCACTGAAACACGCTGGTGAGATTCAAGTTCAACACTTGCTGCCAGTCTTCTAAGGGGATTTCACTCAAATTGGCTGTATATGCTATGCCAGCACTGTTTACCAGAATGTCTATATCGCCAAAGTCATGGGCGATCGCTTGTATCTTGTCTTTTACTTCCTGGATACAAGCTAGATCCACAGCATAAGCTTTTGCTTCAACTCCTGTATGTTTTGCTGCTGTTGCAACCGCCTCTAATTTATCCACAGAACGGCTGACTAAAGCAACATCTATTCCCACTTTGGCAAAAGCTAAAGCAGTTGCTTTCCCGATTCCACTACTTGCCCCAGTAATTAGGGCGCGTCGTTTTTGCTCAACACTCATGCTATCTCCCGATTTATTGGCGGTTCTGCGAACCTATCGCTACCCAATTATTAAAATCTTTCGGGTTGAATAGATTAAACAAGTCTAAAAATCCGATGAGTTTTTGACAAATGCTATTCCACAGTGCCAATATGGGTAGATTGTCAGTTCAGTACTTTCCCAACAAAGCTTCGCTGGAGAAATCAGGCTTGACACTCTAAAGCAAACCAATCCTCAAATTGAGCTGATTTGCCTAAAATGCAAATGCCTATGACTGATTAAGATTGTTAAAAATCTTTAAGCAACCTAGGCAATTATAGCACTTCTGCTATGCTAATTAATCATCTTGAATGTTTTTAGTGGGTAGCTTCCGTGTAAACGCCAATTTTGCGGAATTTTTCATAGCGCAGTTGGCGTCGTTCTTGAGAAGTTAAGCGCTGGAGTTGATCTAAATTTTCTAGTAGTGCTTGTTTGAGCGTCGTAGCGGCTTGTAAAGGGTCGGAGTGGGCACCACCGATAGGTTCAGGCAATATCTGGTCGATAATGCCCAAGTTTTTCAGATCATGAGAAATAATTTTGAGAGCAACAGCTGCTTGGGATGCCTTGCTGGCATCTTTCCAGAGGATGGCGGCACAGCCTTCGGGGCTAATGATGGTGTATACGGCGTGTTCAAACATTAATAGGCGATCGCCCACACCAATACCCAGCGCCCCGCCAGAACTAGCTTCACCAATAACTGTGCAAATGATGGGGACATCCAAGCAAAACATTTCTCGCAAATTGTAGGCGATCGCCTCTCCTGCCCCTTGATGCTCGGCTACCATCGTAGCTAAAGCCCCCGGTGTATCAATAAAAGTTAAAATCGGCATCCCAAATTTGTTGGCATGTTCCATCAACCGCATGGCCTTACGATAGCCTCCTGGGGCTGCCATGCCGAAGTTGCGGGCGATATTGTCTTTAGTATCGCGCCCTTTTTGTTGACCTAACATCACCACTGGTTGCCCACCCAAACGAGCTACGCCACCAACTAAAGCCGGATCATCACCACCACAGCGATCGCCATGTAACTCCATCCATTCATCACTAATGGATTGAATATAATCTAAAGTACTGGGACGACGTGGATGACGAGCAACTTGCAATCGCTGGAAAGGAGAGAGTGTGCTGAAAATTTCCTCACGCAGTTGCATTGCTCTTGCTTCTAGTTTCCGAATCTCACTAGAAACATCGACACCATTTTCTTCTGCTAGTGACCGAATCTGATCAATCCGGGCTGCAAGTTCTGCTAGCGGCTTTTCAAAATCCAATAGTAGCGGTTTACGCTCGGTAGTTGCCATAGTTTGACATTAGGGAATGGGGGATAGGGGATTGGGGATAGGGAATTGGGGAACTCGGGGCCCCCTCTGGGGATAAGGGGCAATGGGGATTAGGGATTAGTAAGCTCTTTTCCAGTCCCCAGTCCCCAGTCCCCAGTCACTAAACTAGCAATGGTCTGAATCCGTGTTTGACTGACACTTGACCGATCTGCTCCATTTTGTCTACGGTAATCTGATTACGCCCCCAAGAAAAGTTCGTATATAACTTCTCAAATTCCAAGAGCATTGATTCCGCAAAACAAGCAAACAACTGGCGTCCTGGCACATCCATATTGACGATTTTCATGATTTTCCAGTCAATATCCAGTGAATGCTCGACAATTCCACCATTTAGCACATGAACGCCGGGATACTGAATTTTCGTTGCTAAGTTTTTAGGATAGCCACCGTCAATTAGTAGACTCGGTTGTTTCAAAATACTGGGGTCTATTTCCACGCCTTTGGGCATACTTGCAACCCAAACCACGATATCAGCTTGGGGCAGTGCTTCTTCTAAAGCCATGATTTTTCCCCGTCCGAGTTCAGCTTGCAACTCTTGGAGACGCTCTTGGTTACGGGCGATCAACAGTAGTTCTTTGACATCTGTTTTCGCATCTAGCCAGCGCGTGACTGCACTACCAATGTCCCCAGTTGCTCCACACACAGCAACAGTGGCACTTTTAAGATCAATTCCTAATTGCTTGGATGCTTGTTCTACTTGCCGACAAATAATGTAAGCAGTGTGAGTGTTCCCAGTAGTAAAGCGTTCAAACTCTAGCTTGATGTTGCGGACTTGGCTAAATTGCTCCAAGTTAAAATTTTCAAAAATAATTGAGGAAAACCCTCCTAAAGCCGTGATATTGATACCATGCTTTTGAGCATGAGCCATAGCATTCAGGATTTTGCGTGTTGCTGCCTTAATGCGACGATTTGCCAACATCTCCGGCAAAAAACAAGATTCTACATACCGTCCTTCAATTTTCTGCCCAGTTACACTAGTGACGGTAATATTATCGACAATTTGCGGCGGGGCACTGCACCAAAAATCTAGCCCTTGATCGGCATATTCTGGGTATCCCAATTCTTGGGCTACCGCTTGAGCGTGTTCCAAACTAGTCAGATGTCCAATTAGACCAAACATGTATTGATGTATTAGGCGCGTGCTGCGTCGAAAGCGTGGAATTGGTGGGTTAAGAGATGATAACTAATTCTTAAAAAGACTACACAAAGCGTCAGAAAAAGTTCCGAGTGCTGAGTGCTGAGGAAGCAGTGAGTTGGGCGGCTCCGCCGACTTGTACCCCGTAGGGAATCTTGCTACGCGTAGCGTCTCCGACAGGAGAAGCAACTGGCGTTGCTGAGTAAAAATATTAGTCCCCAGTGCTTAGTCTCTAGTCCCTCTTTACACATACAGTGATGAACTTTTTCATTAGTACTGCCTTCTGATTGGATGGCAGTACTGAGTACTCAGCACTATATCTAAGCGGCGATGAGTCCGTAGGCTGACAGGCGCATGATATCACGAGTAGTGAAGCCAATATTACTTAAAGCCTCTCCGTACTGAATCATGAAGTCTTCTACCAAAGCGTCCTTTTCCATAGCCAATATTTTGGCATCATCTGCTACCTGGTTAAGCATTTTCCAAACAATAGGTAGGTTTTGGCGATTTGCTTCTTCTAGTTCCGCTTTGGCTTCGGTGAAGTGTTCTTGCAACCAAACTTCTCCGAATTTGAGGTGGCTATATTCATCTTTTACTACTCCCTCTGTGATTTTACGGGCAAAATCATCAGCTACGGGAATGTAAATGTTGTATGCAGCGATCGCAAAACATTCAATGATCAAAGATTGGATCAGCAAGCAAGTAACCACTTTACCTGCTGCTGCCGCCGCTTGGAAATTTCCGTGCAATCCAGAGAAGAACGCCTTGGCAAATTCTAAATCTGGCACTACTTGCAGGTTGCGCCCACAAGCTTCAAATCCTTTCTTATGGCGACTTTCCATCTTTGATAGGCGAATGAGTTCCGCTTGATTTTCCGGCAACAGTTCGGCCAGCTTGATGTAATTATCATAGGCTTCTTGTTCTCCTTCAATCACGATCGCATTAATGCGGCTGTAGGAGTCTTTGTATATTTCACTCTGGAAATCAATTTCAGATTGCTCTGTCAGTTGCTGCATGTTATGTTCACCCCTGTAAATGTGAATCATTTGATACCAAAATTTAATTTACCCCAGGAATCTAAGGTAATGATCACTGTGATTTAATCTAACTTAACAAGTCACTATGTTTATAGATTAGCTGTTGCTGGGGGCGATGTTTTAGTTATTTGGGAATGGGGCATGGGGACTGGGGACTGGGGACTGAGAGAGAATAATTTATGATCTCTTGACAAATGACCAATGACAAATGACCAATGACCAAACCTAACTGGAATTTAAAATCTGTCGATTTTTGGAGCCTAGGAGTGCTACTAGTGGGGGCTACAATTGTTTTATTGCCCCTATTTGTAGTCTTCCTCACTTCTTTTGCACCTGCGGGGGCGACTCCAGAAGTTTTACCCAAAAATAATTGGACGTTAGCTAATTACCGCGATGCATGGCAACGAGGCAAGTTTTTGTTAGCGTTTGCTAATTCTACCTTGGTAGCGATCGCTGTGACGGCGTTTCAAATTGTCACTTCGGCATTAGCTGGTTACGCCCTCGCACGGCTGAAATTTCGTGGTAAACAAGCGCTGCTGCTAGTCATCTTGGCAACTTTAGTAATTCCCTTTCAGTTGTTGGTGATTCCCATCTTTTTAGTATTGAAGTGGGGACACTTAATCAACACCTATGGGGCGCTTATTTTACCCACTGCTGTCAACGGCTTTGGTATTTTTTTGTTACGTCAGTATTTCCAGACAATTCCTGTGGAATTGGAGGAAGCCGCCGCCATAGACGGGGCTAACCGACTGCAAATTTTGTGGCGGGTGATGTTACCTTTAGCCCGTCCCGCCTTAGTGACGCTGTTTTTGTTCACCTTCATCGGCGAATGGAATGATTTATTTAAGCCGCTAGTATTCACCACACGACCAGAATTAAGGACAGTCCAACTGGCATTAGCAGAGTTTCAAGAACAATTCACCAATAATTGGCCCCTGATGATGGCAGCAGTAACAATCACCACAGTACCTGTAATGGTACTATTCCTCATCGGTCAACGGCAATTTATTCAGGGTATTGCGACGACAGGGATTAAGAATTAGGAAATGGGGAATTGCTTCTCCTCCTCTCACCCTGCTCCCTGCCACTGAGCAATTCTGCCACAATAGTATTAGGTTGATTCACATCTTGTACCAGTTGCAACAAGGCATTTTTTTGTAGGGTGGGCAGTGCCCACCGTTGCCTGAAACCCTCATAATTGTGTTGGTGGGCGATGCCCACCCTACACTTATTGAGAATAGTGCCAGATGTCAGTTGATATACCTCAAATCTTCCACTAGCCGTTATGTATCAAACCGACCCACCGCGTCCTCCTAAAGAATTCCTGCCGACAATGTATGATCTTCCCAGTGAAGACCCAGAGGAACCCGGTTTGCCTGACGAATTTCACCTTTTACAACCTCAGCTACTACGGGAAACCTTTTCTCCCCCCAACTTCCCGGAAAATCAGGTGTTTGTTGCTACAGATTTGAACCTTTACTATGATGTTCATCATCCCCTGTGGTACAAACGCCCTGACTGGTTTGCTGTTGTCGGTGTATCAAGGTTGTATGAGCAACAAGAACTGCGTCTGAGTTATGTGGTTTGGCAAGAAGGCGTTAATCCCTTTGTGGTGGTAGAACTACTTTCACCAGGAACAGAAAAAGAAGATTTGGGACAAACTTTACGAGATGCTAGCCAACCCCCGACTAAGTGGGAAGTCTACGAACAAGTTTTAAGAGTCCCTTATTACATAGTCTTTGACCGCTATACTGACCAGCTACAAGTCTTTCAGTTACAAGGTAGTAGCTACACTGAGTTAGAAATCAGTCAAGCGCGTGTTTGGATTAATGACATTCAGCTAGGTTTAGGACTTTGGACTGGTGTCTATCAAGGTATAGAGCGGGAATGGTTGCGGTGGTATGATGACTTGGGTAATTGGGTTCTCACTCCTGCAGAACAAGCCCAAAGAGAAAGACAACGAGCAGAAAGGGAAAGACAACAAGCCCAAATCGAACGACAACGTGCCGAAAGCGAAAAACAACAAGCCCAAATCGAACGACAACGTGCCGAAAGATTAGCCGCACAACTGCGCGCCCTTGGTGTTGAACCTGATTTTGGTGATGAAGAAGGGGATTAGTACAAGAAGGCTGAAGTATATACTGTAGGCTTTGTGTGGTTTGAAAATAGTAGCCTTATTTACGCCGTGGCGTACTAGCCCACGGGCTAAAAAATCAACAGCGATCGCCCCATTCCCTAACTTGTTTCTTGAATCTGTAACCTGATTGTATGTTCAACAGCGCCACTCAGTTGCAACTCCATGACTTCACCGCCCAAAGGTTCTATGCAAGTGAGGAGCGATCGCAAGTTTGGCGTACTTGCACCCGTATCAACATATAATCTATCTGCTAAATTACCGATGCGTTTCCAAGTCATATACAACTTGGCTACAGTTTGTTCTATCTGGGATGCTTGATTGACTAAATCAGCAGCTACGCTCAAACAGCCGATTCTCTGGGCTTCTTCTAACGCTGTTTCAATGTCTACATCCTGTTCATTGAGAGCTTGCACTTGAGCAGCAGATTTGAGATATTTTGCTAGATAACGCGCTTCTGTAGTTGCTTGTTTCAGGGTATCTATCTCAGGATTGGCAGCTATATCCTTTTGTATAGATTTTTGGTGTGATTCTGGCAGTTTTTCCATTTCCTTCACCAGAGGGGCAATGTAGCGCGGCGGCAGGGTATTATCTGCGGCTTTTTCCCTCACCGATTCTGGTAATAAATCGGAGGACATAGCTGTCCATTCGTCGCTGAGTTGTCGGACTTCGCGCCTGGTGATGCGATCGCCTTTTTGGGCGGCTTCACTCACCATTTGTTGCACTTCTGGGGAGGCTTTGGAGGTTTCGACAAAGGCCCGTTTGCTAAAGTTATTCACCGATTCCGGTGCAAGTTTCCCCTCTTCTAAGAGGGTATCAGCACTATTGGCTAGTTGAATCCAGGAGTAAGCTTGACTTTTACTAATTTCCCGTTCTTTGAGCCAGTATAAAAAGCCCGTACCGCGTCCATCGCCGCCCTTTTTCTCTCTGTCGCGGATCGCCCGTAAAATACGCCCTCGCCAGATTTCAGTCTGCAAATCAAAGCGATCGCATACTTGCCAAGCTACATCCAACTGCTGTTGAAAATCTGACTCGAGAATCTGTTCATCTTCTGGATCTGGCAGTTCAAAGCTGAGATCCGCTGGCTGTTGCAAAGCAGCAGCTATATCGTTGATCGATTCGTTATATTGCACGACTAGTAGCAGGTAGAGTATGCGATCGGCTTATTATGCCACAATCTGTGTGCCTCAGTCGTGAAGTAGAATCACATTTTGTCTAGTTCATTTGTATTAACTGCTGGGAACTGAAGTTGATTTTATGTCATACTAGTACCGCAAGGCGGAAGTCAAAAGTCAAAAGTCAAAAGTCAAAAGAATTGTATTCCAAGCTCTTGCGCCATTTGAAATGGTATGTTTATTTACGCCGCGCTGTACTAGCCATACTTTTAAGACATAAAGTTAAAAGTAATGCTGAGTGTCAGACTAGACGAAGAAACAAAAAGTCAGTTAGCGGATATCTTGGCTCACGAGCAAACAGACAAAAGTGAGTTGATTAGACGCTTGATTGCTGAACGCTGGTTGACTTTGCAAGCAGGTAAAACCTTTCATCTAATTGTCGTCTTAAATCTAGCAGAATCGGCGAAATAATCATTTCTGAACGAGCTTTTTCACTATTACTAGCAATAGCAATAGGTAAATTATATTTTAATATTTATTTTAATAACTGACTACATTCCAAATCAGGCACATCAGCAAAAATATCAGTTATTTCAATAGTATTTATTTGAAAATTCTGTTTAACTTTCTCCAAAGTGAAATCACTGTATGCCATATCACAAAATACCTCTAGATGTGCGATCGCGACTAGATTTGCACAGTTCCAGCTTGAAAAATCTGTTCGGCGCTTAAATTCAATTCCGGGAAAGCTTGTGAGATGATGCTCTCGCCGCCTCTAAATTGAGTAACTTGGTATTCACTATCGATTAATTGGTAAATAGATATAGTTGGCAGTTTAGGATTGCCAATGAACTTTCTAGCGCCACAAGCGGCGTAATCTATAATCCAATATTCAGGAATACCTATAGCTTCATAATCAGCTAATTTTTTGTAGTAATCATCCCGCCAGTTAGTACTAACCACTTCAATAACCAATGGAATAGATGCAGCTTGAGATACAGTCGATTGCTTTTTCCATAGAGGCTCATTCACTAAATTTGGTCGATTGATAATTAATATGTCTGGTGAATAAGCTGATTCACCTCCAGGTGGTTTGACTAATACAGTTTTTGGAATGTAATAAGGTAAATTAAGACGTTTGATATCAGCAGATATTTCTAGCGCCAAAAAACCAACAACATCTTCATGATCTCCGACTGGTTGTGCCATTTCAACAATTACACCATCATGCAGTTCATAACGTTTTCCAGAATTGTCTGGGTATTTAGCAACAAATTCATCGAATGTAACTAGTTGGCGTAAGGTTTGAGTCATAATTTTTCTGATTTAATCCTGCTCAAATCTTCAGTGTGAGCATTGAGAATTCTGGCTTTGCTGGGTTGATTGGGATCTGAACCAGCTTCTGATACTCGTTGCCTTAGGTGATTTCTAGAAATAATTTTACCAATCTGGTGGAATTTCCAGTTTTCCATCAGCTGTCACTCTGGCAACAATATTTGTATTCATAGTTTAAATTCTCCTCTTTCATAAATTTTATCCTGAATTTTCTGTACTCTCCTCCACGGTATACAACCGATCGCTCGTATTTACCAACATTCCTGGTCTTCGCAAATATACTCAAGGCACGCTAGCCTAGACGAAAAGCCCATCTTTTGCATCTCATGAACCAGGTAGATTATCTCCGGATTAGTTTAATCGATCGCTGCAATTTCCGTTGTCAATACTGTATGCCGGAGGGGGCAGAACTTGACTATATTCTCAAGCAACAATTATTAACTGATGATGAACTCCTCACCTTGATTCAAAAGGTGTTTATCCCCGTCGGCTTTACCCGCTTCCGTTTGACTGGTGGGGAACCTCTGCTACGTCCCCGTGTGGTGGATTTGGTAGAGAAAATCGCGTCTTTCCCCCAAACTCAAGACCTTTCAATGACCACTAACGGCTTTTTACTAGCCCCCATAGCCCAAAATCTTTATGATGCTGGTTTACGCCGGATAAATATTAGTCTCGACTCTCTTGATGCTGACACCTTTGATCTAATTATCGGCAATCGCGGGCGATCGCGCTGGCAAGATGTCTGGAATGGTATCCAAGCGGCTTATCGCGTGGGATTTGACCCTCTGAAGCTGAATGTAGTGGTGATTCCAGGAGTCAACGACCAAGAAATTTTAGATTTAGCCGCCCTCACCATTGACAAACAATGGCACGTCCGGTTTATTGAGTTTATGCCAATTGGCAACTCAGATTTATTTGGCGATCGCGGTTGGGTTTCTTCTGCTGAATTAAGGCAACAAATAGGCGATCGCTGGGGTTTGATAGAATCACAAATTCGTGGTAGTGGGCCTGCTGATGTATTTAAAATTCCCGGCGCGAAGGGGACGCTGGGATTTATTAGTCAGATGTCGGAATGTTTTTGCGATCGTTGTAATCGGATGCGTTTGAGCGCAGATGGTTGGCTGCGTCCTTGTCTATTGAATGAAAGCGGTCAAATTGACCTGAAAACTGCTCTACGTCATGGTATTAGCACTACCCAATTGCGAGAGCAGGTCAGGGATTTATTGGCAATTAAGCCAGAAATTAATTTTAAAGGGCGCGACCCTGGTACGGTATCAGCCGCATACACTCGTACCATGTCGCAAATTGGAGGTTAGTCAGTTGTCATTTGTCACTTGTGAAATATGACGGACTAAGGACTCATGACTAAAGACTAATATAATTACGCCTGACGTGAGTAGTATTCCACCACAAGCAGTTCATTGACTTGTAGCGCCACCCATTCCCGCTCAATAACGCTGTTGACTTTGCCAACCAGCTTATTTTTGTCAAATTCCAAATGAGTGGGGAGGTTAGCTAAACCAGGGTATTGTAAGTTAGCTTCTACCAACTTGCGGGATGCTTCTTTATCCCTAACAGCAATTTCTTCACCAGGACGGGTTTGGTAGCTAGCAATATTCACTACACGACCGTTCACAGTGATGTGACCGTGATTTACCAGTTGACGCGCTGCGGGAATAGTGGGGGCTATACCCAAGCGGAAAACGGTGTTATCTAGGCGCATTTCTAACAATTGCAGCAGCACTTGTCCGGTAGAACCCGTAACACGTCTGGCTTTCCGCACATAGCGTAGCAGTTGCTTTTCAGTTAAACCGTAGTTGAAGCGGAGCTTTTGCTTTTCTTCAAGACGGATAGCATACTCAGAACGCTTCTTGCGATTCTGACCATGTTGACCAGGTGGGTAAGCGCGTCTGGCGCTCTTACGAGTTAATCCTGGCAGGTCGCCCAAGCGACGTACAATTCTAAGGCGCGGCCCTCGATATCGGGACATGAGTTTCCTTAATCTAATCCTGTTTAAAATTTACCTAGACATACTATTCTGGCATTCCCGCGACTAAAAGTCAGGGGATTTCTGGTTCTGGGACTTGCTTTAAAGCTATGAATCCATTGCTGGCAGTCTTTCAACGGAATAAATGATCCATAGAACCAGTTATCTAGTTTAGTGTATATAGCCCCAGAGCAGATCCGTTTTTTCAAGAATTTCACAACTAAAAAGTCAAAAAAGTACCTTCTTTTGACTTTCTACTGGTTGAGTTCCTGTGTACGCCAAGGTAGATTAGGACTATTTGTTGCGGAAAGACTTAACTGTTTAGTTGCTGTTCACGCAACTCCCGCTATGATTGAAGTCGTTTTCGCCGCCGAATATTTAATATAATCTAACCTGAGACAATATCAATCACCGATTTGATATGTGAAGCGCAGCGATCGCACTTGACAGGCTGTTGAAACGGTATTAAAACTATGCCAAAATCCTTTTCTCTGAGGTAGATTATGGCACATATAAGTTAGCATAACCTTGGGTGTTTGGAGAACAGCAATGTTACAAAGTAAAAAAAAGGTATGCAGAAACCGCAGTTCTGCTCACAAGATGTTAAACACTAAAGCAATACGTCTAACAGCACCAATTTTAGCTATAGCTGGGTGGTTGGCAACCATCGCCCCCGGAATGGCTCTCACCGCTTCTTATAGTAATGATTACCGTGCCTGTGCTGGTCAACTCTTAAAAGTGAACATCAATGCAGTATCAGCATTACCAGCTTGTGCCAAAGCACTGCATCCGAGAGAATTATCTACCTGTGTGGTGAAAATTAGTAAAGAAACACAAATTAATGCTGTAGATGCTCTTACCTCTTGCCGACAGGTACGACTGCCTGAAGAGTTAGCTACCTGTGTTGTTGGGATTAGTCAGAACACTAAGGGAGTAGTCAACCCAGCAGTTTTAAATTATTGTGGTCGGAGTTTGTTGCCTGTGCGCTTTGCTCAGTGTGTGGTGGGTTTGCGTAGTGAAGTCAAGGAATTAGACCCCACTCAGGCATTAGATACTTGTATTGATGCCAGTGACAGAGTTAGTGGCTTTGCATTTGGTTCTACACCACCAACTAAAAGCACCACTTTCAGCCCTACTTTTGAGACTACGCCAATTCCAGTGACACCAGGCAGTAAGTAAATTTCGGATCAGTTAACAGTTATCAGTTAACTGATAACTGATTTACTCTTCTTTTTTGCCAAACACCATCTGTAACATCATGGGAATGCCACTCTCTTGGTGATATTTATCTGCCCAAGCCCGGATTACTTCATCTAGTTCTTCCATAGCTTGCTCAAATTTCTCTGGCGGAATATCCAGTTCTTCCAAAACCCGCATAGTATTTGGTCGCCTTTCTGCCCAATTTTTCATCATCCGGAAATACTGGGCAGTATCTTCCACCATGATGTAGGTGCGCTCTTGGTCGTCTGCGGGCGCATAGAAAGGACGGGTAAGAGCGTAGAAGGGCATTCCCCAAGGAGAATCAATGCGTGTCACCGTACCGGAGTAAAGTAGACGCCGTTTGATGTGTTCTGCCAAAGCTTCACTCAAGGGCATTTGGTGTTCGGGTGGCATGTCTTCCTGCGATCGCTTGTGCAGAAATTCAATTAACTCCAAAAACTCAAAAGAGGTGATTAATTGGGCGTCTGGCAGGTTACTAGGCAGTTTCTGCTCAATTTGTTTTTTTTCTTCGGTTGTCAGACTTGTACCGGGAATGCGCGATTTCCCCGGTCGCCAAGGATATTTTTCCATCCAAACATAAGGCAGTTGAATCAAATAGCGAGGTTCTTGAGAACCCAGCATCTTCAACAGCTTGCCCTCAGTCAGGGCCTGTCTGACTTCCTCTACGATGATTTTTACCCGCTTTGGTTCCAAATGATGTAAATGTCCTGTCATTCGCAGGTTTTGTCCCTGCTCTAGATAGGTCATGTAAATTGCACATTTGGCTGCCGTAGCTGCTGCATCTAAAAATGCCCCATGCCTGTGCCCACTCGTCCGCATGGCACTAAAAGCCAGATAAAGCATAATCTGATCCATCGCACTGGGGCCAAGACGTTTGATCAGATCTATGTCGTTACTCATATTACAGACAGTTAAATAGCACGTTTACACAGTTATTAGTCGAAGGAAAGTAAGTAAGTAGTATACACCCGACTGAAGGCTATGTCTTCACTCCAGATTATTTATTATGCTTTAACTATGAGACTGTTTGTAGCCAAAATTGTGAATTTTCACGTAATTTCTGGTACAGCCTTAAAGACAAGAATAATGTCGCTGGAGTTCGTTTAGCATCTAAATCGAAGGTTGCAAGTATCTGTTGAGTCTAGCCTCAAAGGTCTTTACTCCCCTAATACATAAACGAATGGTTTACCTAAGTAACAAACCAAACCTGATATTCATAACTATGTTTTACTCTTTGCTAGTATCAATGGGAACGGTGTTCTCACTGAAATGCAGATGCTTTCTAGCTGAAGTAGAGAATATGGCTAAAACTAGCAGGGGCAGTTAATGAGAATATCTTGAGCCAAAAATATTTTTACTAAAACTGTAGGGAATCTTAGTTTCTCAGGGATGAATAGCAGTGTTCTCAAGTTTGTTATGCAGAAGTTAAGTACTGAGGCTGATGCCATTGACAGACATAATAATTTTTTGTTAACTGCGATACTATTTAACACTTCCAGTGATATCTTCGTAGTATGGGCAGCCTACTTAAGTAAGAATTGCTCACGCTAAAAGCTACAGATAATTTCAAATTCAAAACACCTGTCATATTTCTTCATATTGCCGATAATTATAGCATTTTTTTGATTTTTTATGTATAAAATCATCTATTTTAAACATTTTTGTGATTAGTATTTAAATATTTTATATTCAGATAAAAATCAGGGTTTACTGATATTTCTGTACATAAGTATATGAAAAAATATTTCCAGTTATTGGGAGCGTTGGCGATGAATTGAGTTTTTTAGCAAATTTTTGCGCCCTACCCTGCAAAAACGCTAAGATTATGCCTTCATCACCATGACACAACACAATAATTCAAAACTCCAGGTTCAACACGAACGGGGTTTAACTTATGATTTGGGGCTATTATTGGACGCAGATTGAGAAGCGTTACTAAATAACCAAAATAGCAGATTTGCAATTGTCGCAGCCCCAAAGGAGAACAACGCAATGATTGCATCACGAGGTAAAACACCATCTAACCAGCTACATAGTTAGGGTTGAGTTGAATGGCTTTTTGGTAGGTGGCAACTGCATCATCTATTTTATTCTGGTCATATAGGGCATTACCAATACCGTTGTAAGCAGTTGCCAAGTTGGGGTTTAGTTGCAATGCTTTCTGGTGAGATGCTAATGCCTCCTTTTGTTTCCCTTGAGCATTTAGCACATTACCTATACCCACATAAGCCTCAGCATCGTTAGGGTTGAGTTGTAAGGCTTTCGCTGTTAATGTTGGGCTACCCCGCGGGAAGCCGCTCCGCGTCTACGCAAAGCCTCAACCCAACCTACCATCCTAGGAATATTCTTAACTGTTGACTGTTCACTGATTACTGTTCACTGATTTAATGTTTCGCATTTTTTCTAAGCTGAAAGCTGCTGCACCAAAAGTTATTAATAATACTCCTAAAATTTGTATAATCTCTAAGTTTTCTTGAATAATTAACCCAGCAAATATGACAGTTAAAATGGGGACACCAGCACCGATAATCGCGGAACGGGATGCACCTAATTTGCGAATCCCAATGTTATTGAATACATAACCGCAGAGAGTGAGTACGCCCAAAATAAAGGCACTTAAAATAATTTCCAACAATTTAGAATTGTCAATTACTAAGCTCCATTCACCTGGTAAGGGTATCATTAAACCGATGAAGCTCAGAAATAGCATTGTGGCAAAGTTAATTAATGTAAAAGACACTGGATGTAGGTTGCTAGCACATATCCTGGTCAGAACCACGTAAACAGCAAAGGCTATACCTGATAAAATGGCTGTGCTACCGCCGAAGGAAAGATTATCCATACTAATGCTGGAACCGCCTAAAATCAGCAATTCACCGCAGAATAGAGCGCCGATCGCCACGGTGCGGAATACGGTGGGGCGATCGCGAAATAGAAACCACGATAAGAATACGCTAATTAGGGGATAAACAAAGAAAAGAGCGATCGCCATTCCTGTAGGAATTTCTGCGACAGCAAGATAAACGAGTACTTGAGATAAAAACAAAAAGCAGCCACTGGCGATCGATAACTGCAAAACTTTCTTTGTCGCTGTCTTAGCCGGGGTGGAATTTCCCCTGACTGAGTCAAAAATATTTTGCAAATCTTGCCACACTCGTGGATGCATCATGGGAGCCAGCAATAACATCAGTGGCACAACCACCAGCAAGCGTAGCATCAAAATTAACAGAACATTCCCTAAAGTCGGGTAGAGTAAGCGTTCTACGTCCACTAATCCGAGAATCTGAGAACCTTGGAAGAACATCACTTTAATTGCTACGTTATAAAGCGATGAAACTACTGTTGACAAGACAATCAGCAAGAACCCGATTTGGATTGACGATAAGCCGAATAAGGATGGTGTTTCCGGCTGGGGCGATCGCACAATCGATTCAGGTTCTAAATTAGTTTCCCTTGGTGATAAATCTCTGGAAATATAAATCGGCTCTACGTCATCTGGTTTAACTGGTGGTAGCGGTGGAATTTCTGCTGATGGCGCAGTGGGTTCTAAATTTGTTTCCCTAGGCGATAAGTCTGCTGAAATCACAGAAATCGGCTCTATGTCATCTGGCTTGACTGGTGGTAGTGGGGGGATTTCTGATGATGGCGTAGTGGGTTCTAAATTTGTTTCCCTGGGTGATAAATCTCTGGAAATATAAATCGGCTCTATGTCATCTGGTTTAACTGGCGGTAGCGGTGGAATTTCTGATGATGGCGTAGTGGGTTCTAAATTTGTTTCCCTAGGCGATAAGTCTGCTGAAATCACAGAAATCGGCTCTACGTCATCTGGTTTAACTGGTGGTAGCGGTGGAATTTCTGATGATGGCGCAGTGGGTTCTAAATTAGTTTCCCTTGGTGATAAATCTCTGGAAATATAAATTGGCTCTACGTTATCTGGTTTAACTGGCGGTAGCGGGGGGATTTCCGATGATGTGGTGATGGGTTCTGATTTAGTTTTGCTTTCTGATGAGTATTCTGGAATGACAGAAATTGTCTTAATAGTGTTGCTTGCTACCTCACCCAAATTCGGGGATGCTTCCAAAGGACTGTTCTGCTGTAGCTCAGGAAGTTGCAATACAGTAGGTGGTGATACTTTGATCACCTTTTCTTCTGGAGGTTGTAAGACAACAGGTGTTGATATTTTTGTTGCTGTTTTCTCCAGACCTTGTAAGCGATTAATTAACTCTGTTAAGATGACCTCCCCTTGTTGTTGTTGGTTGTGCATCCGAGACAACTGCTGAGAAATATTACTTTGATAGTTCTTCAGTTCTTGTTGCAGTGAGTTAAAGGTGATAGTTAAGGTATCGTCTAAGTTGTCTAGCAGTTTGCCGACATTTTCATTTTGTGCGCCTTCTGGAGGGCTATTAATCTGAACTGACTTCAAGGCGGCTCTGGCTGAGGATTCCTGCTCTAGAGTTTTGTTTGCTAACGTCGCCAGAGAGGATTGTAGTTGCGAGGATATGTGCTTGGCCAAAGCTTCTGATAGCTGGCGGATCAACACCTGCTGCTCTGTAATTTGCCGCACCTGTTGTAATTGTTCTTTTTCCTGATTCAGCTGTTGAATGTCATCAGCTAAACGGTTTTTTTCCGCCTGCAGCCGCTTAATTTCTTCCTGCATTGAGCGGATCACATGTTGCTGAAGATTTTCTAAATCCTCAACAACTGCCCAGAGAGCATTTTCTGCTGACCGGGATAGATCACCTCTGACTCGCGGGTTGTCTGGTTGCTTCTCAAATCGCCCCATTAGCTTTTAACCTCTGACACCTTGACGATAAAGCTGCTTCCCGTAGAATTGCTTGGCGCTCATACTAATTTCCTGCATTTTGTCAGATAAAACAAAAATTTTAACAGGAGTTACGCATATTACCGTCATTCTGTCATGCTCAACACAGGGTTGGCAAAGCATATAATTTAACTCAATACTGAATACACTGTTTTTCTTTCAGCACCACAAACCAGTCTTCCGTCAGTCTTAGATAAATTAACTGATGATTCAGCAAGGTTTTTTGAGATAAAAAATCTTACCTTTAATTAATACAGAATTATTTTGGTGACAATAGTAATTTGGCAAAAGTTGTTAATGCTGACTTTGCTACTGCAAGAGTATATGAGTTGTTTTACTTAACCGTAAATTTGTGCTGAATGTAACTTACGCGACAGTTTATATAGGACTACTATTTGATTTTTGAATTACGCGTAGGTAGTAGTAGGGTGGGCAATGCCCACCATATCAGGGTTTTGGTGGGCATTGCCCAACGCCACTCCTCTCAACGCGGGAAACCCGCGCACAAGGGTGGCTCCCCTACCAATACTTAAATACGTTCAAAAATCAAACCGGATTCCTATATCTCTAAATGGAGATTAACTGACATCTTCCAGGGCTGGCAGTGCCTATCCTACAAAAAATGCGACGTTGCAACTGTTGCAAGATGTCAATATGAATGTATTCGTTTGTTAAAACTACAAAATATTACTATCCCCTCGACAATATTCTAGTGAATTCGCAGCTATTCTGCAAAAGGCTGGTGGGCGAACAACCCTCATTGGTGTCAACTAGAGCCAGGGCGAATGGAATTCGCGGCTACACAGACAAAGCCCACCTCCGTGGGCTAAGAGAATTTAACCTGGGTCGGCAGGTTTTGTTTGTGTAGATGCGGTTTCTAACCGCCGATTTAAAGTTAAATTGACTACGCCCCTACAAAGGCATGGTAATTTCTAGAGGAAGAAAATCCGGGCGATGCTAAAGATGGCGGCGCTGAGGGCTGCACTGAGAGGGACTGTAATTAACCAGGCGGCGGCGATGTTTTGAAGGGTGGAGAATTTTATCGACTTGATGTTTTGCACTAGTCCGATACCCACCACACCACCGACGAGGGCGTGGGAGGTGGAGACTGGTAAACCGAGTCGGGAGGCGAGGAGAATTGTGGTGGCGGTGGCGAGTTCTGCACAAAATCCACTACTAGGTTGCAAGGAAATAATATTTTCGCCGATGGTGGCGATGACTTTTTTACCCCAGATGGCTAAACCCCCAACTATGCCGATACCGCCTAGGATTAAAATCCAGATGGGGATGGTGATGCCATTTATGGGTACGTTACCAGTGCGATTGATGTAAACGATCGCCGCTAATGGTGCGATCGCATTTCCTACATCATTAGAACCATGTGCAAAGGCAACAAAGCAAGCACTCAATAGCTGGAAGCGGGCGAATACAGATTCTATGGGACTGGGGACTGGGGATTGGGGATTGGGGATTGGGGATGAGAATAACTGTTTCCAACTGTAGAGAGTTAGTCCAATGGCTGCGACTGCGCCTGTGAATAGGGGAATGTCGTGAGATGGGATGGTTAATCCAACTTCGTTGATGAAAAAATTTGTTAGTGGTTGGGTGAGAGAAGGGAGGACAATGACGCCAAATACTCCCAGCAGGGACACACTTAACCAGGGAATCCACTCTTGTAACTGCGCTACTTGATTTGGTTGTTCTAAAATCCAATGTTTGATTTGACTGTAGAACAAAGCCGCGATCGCCCCGCTGATCAATGGTGTTAAAATCCAGCCGATGGTAATTAAGCCAATGGATGACCAATCAATGGCATCGATTCCTAAAGCTACCCAACTAAATCCTGCGATCGCACCTACTACTGCATGAGATGAGGATACAGGTAAACCCCGTGAGGTGGCAATTTGTAGCCACAGCCCAGACGCTAATAAAACTGTCATCATCCCTATGACTAATGTTTGGGGTATAGCAGCAAATAAAGCCGGATTAGCAACTTTCGTGGCTAGAGTTTCCGTTACCTCATGTCCAAACAACACAGCACCCGCAAACTCCAACACCCCAGCAATAATCAGTGCTTGTTTGAGGGTGACAGCTTTAGAACCAACAGAGGTTCCCATTGCATTTGCAACATCGTTTGCACCGAGGTTAAAGGCGACGTAGAAGGCTAGCAGGGATACTATAGCGAGGGTTATGAGCATTTTGGATCAAGAGTCAAGGGTCAACCCTTCGGCTACGCTCAGGGCAAGGAGTCAAGAGTCAAGGGTCAAAAGTCAAGAGTTATTTTTGCTTGTCTCCCTTCCCTTTTCTCTTTCATCTCTATTATTAGTACAGGTCTGCGGAAATAAAGTAACTATTACAAACCTCCTAAAGGCTGACTATAAAGCTTTCTTCGTTTCATACTTCAGACTTTTTATACTAGGGATAAATCAAAATTTTATAAGTCTCTGCAGTGGGTGCGATCGCCTGATCTACGGCTGCTGATAAATTTTGTAGTGGATAGCGATCGCTAATTAACGCTTCTACATCAATCCGGCGATTAAACACAATATCAGCAGACAGGCTCTGCAGGCGATAGGATGAGCTGTAGCTGCCCATTAAATCAATTTCCCGACGGTAGAGGATGTTGGGATTAATGGGAATTTCTAGTTCATCTGGAAACTCTGCAAAGAACAAAATTTTACCGCCTTTACGGGTGCTATCAAGTGCAGAGAAGAAAGCTTTCTCGCTGGGTACAGCCAATAGGGTGACATCCACACCCATTCCACCAGTTATGGCGTGAATTTTTGCTGTTAAATCGGGATCGCGGGCATCAAAAGCCGCTTCTGCACCGACATTTAAAGCTTTTTCAATTCTAGAGGGGAGGAGGTCAGTAGCGATCGCTTTGCCGCCAAAATACTTCACCAACATCACAAACATTAACCCAATCGGCCCTGCACCAGTCACCAAAACAGTTTGCCCAGGGGCAATTTGGGCTTTTTTCACTGCCTTTAAGCAGCAGTTAGTCGGTTCCACAAAACTGGCTTCTTCAAAAGAAATATCATCGGGAATGGGAATTAGCCCGCCATTTTGCACAATATGACCTGGTACCTTCACATACTCCGCAAACCCGCCGCCACTGGCGTTAAAACCGGCTGTGGTGGAGATATTTTTATAGACATCGCACATAGAATAATTTTCATTTAGGCAATAGGCGCAACGCATACACGGAATATGATGCATCACTGCTACCCGTTGTCCCACTTCCCAGCCTCTTACCTCAGAACCCACATCTGCAATAATCCCAGCCGTTTCATGTCCAAAAATGCGCGGTGGTTCATACAGGGGATAACGAATTTTTTTAATATCTGATTGACACAAACCCACTACCCGCACCTGTACCAGCACTGCATCTGGTTCCAGAGTCGGTACTGGGATCTCTTCGTAGGAAAGTTGATTAACGCCTCTAAATACCTGTGCTTTCACGTTGCTTTCTCACCGCTCAACGTTATTAGATGTAGCACTTACTGGTTAAATTTACGCTATTCTTTTTGAGATTTATGCTGTTTTTGTTTGTAAATGCAGACGAATTTTCGCAACAAACTTTGTTGCTTGATTATTTTTATAGCCTTTCCTAGGCTACTGAAGTACAAATTTATCTGCGTTTATCTGCGTTTAATTATTTTAAAAACAACTGACACAGAGGTAGTCTCAATCATAGAACCCCTCATCTTGCAGAAATTGAGTCATTTCCTGAAGTCCTTGCTGGCGTTCAGTATCCCTTTGCTGTTTATATTTCTTTAAATCCTCAAAAATCACTCGGCGATGGGAACCGACTGTAATGTATGGAATTTCACCCTGTTCTAATAACTTAATCAGATAAGGGCGTGAAACATTGAGATAATTAGCCGCTTGTTGTGTCGTCATTTCCGGCTGTTGGGTAACTACGGTTATAGCGTGACCAGATGCCATTGCGTGGACAACTTTACGTAGCACTTGATACACAGATTCCGGAATGGTAATTTGTTCTCCGTTCGCGACAACTAATTTTGCTGGTGAATCTTCATCTTTGAGTGTGCGTTCTAGTTCCTGGATAGATTGCTTTTCTTGCTCTGGATATGTGACAGGCTCTAGGGATGAATTTTGCTGTAACATAAAATTCCTGGTGACGATGTTTAATAGCAAGCTACCCCCATATATTACACACTACACAAACGCAATAAACGAAAAACATCTTTTCTCAAAAATAGAGGGTAGGATGTCTTCACCAAATCCTACCCTAGAAAAATTTATAAAAATTTATACTATTGTGGTTTTAAGATACTCTTTAGTTGCATCTTAATTGTGGTTGTAAAAATCCCTTAATTGCAGTTTTGGGATTTTTATGCTTGTCGTTCACCACAGATTAGGAGAGGCTATGCAGTTAATTATTACAAGCAGCCCGAGCAATATTTCCAGCGATTGTTCCTTCTGGATATCCGCCGCCATTGGGTAGCCAATCCCATTCATAATAGGGAGATTGTAGATCATATGGCGCACAAGCAGCGATCGCCGCATGTTTTCGCGGATCTCCTTTGGTGGAGAGCCAGAATTTGACATGTCTCCATCCTGAATTAGTTTTGTATTCAGAACGGTTGTCCAAGTCTATCTGATAAATGATTCCCTCCGACTCATTAACGGCTACTGTCACCAGATTTTCAGCAGAAGCAGTGCCTGCAATTCCCAAAATTGAGGACGCAACAAACAAAGAGGTAATTACACTATGCTTAATCATTTTGAGTTCGGTTTTCTCGACTAATTTGTGCTTCAACACAACCAAAAACTATTCCAGAAAACAGGACAAAGTAATTTTCTTGTCTGATGTCAATTGAACTGCAGACAATATAAGACTATTATTTGATTTTTGAAATACACGTAGAAATTAGGACTTACACATTGACAATAAACATCAAATATGTAAGAGGTCAAAAACCATCCGAAAAATAATCCAAAATCCAAAATCCAAAATCTAAAATTGGCATGGTCGAAATCCCAGTGAGGTAAAAAAGTGGTTAATCAGACTTATACAACCGATGTGTTAGTTGTGGGTGGGGGAGTTGGCGGCACAGCTGCGGCTATCCAAGCGGCGCGACGGGGCGTAAACACTATCCTGGTGAGTGAATTTCCTTGGTTGGGAGGAATGCTGACCTCGGCGGGTGTTTCTGTACCCGATGGTAATGAATTAGAAGCCTTTCAGACGGGGTTATGGGGTGCTTTTTTGCGGGAATTACGGCACCGTCAGCCAGGGGGATTAGATCACAGCTGGGTGAGCTTTTTTAGTTTTGATCCGCGGGTTGGGGCAAAGATTTTCGCTGATTGGGTGCAGGAGTTACCAAATCTGCAATGGTTTCAAGGACAAGTGCCTTTAGAGGTGTTGCGTCAGGGAAATTCTGTAACTGGTGTGAGATTTGCCAATTTCACTATTAAAGCCAAGATTATTCTCGACGGCACAGAATTAGGCGATTTATTAGCTTTGGCGGAAATACCTTACCGTTGGGGCTGGGAATTGCAATCGGAATGGGGAGAACCCAGTGCGCCAGAGACTTTCAATTCCCTTACAGAAAAATATCCAGTGCAAGCACCCACTGGAGTAGTCATCATGCAAGATTTTGGTGTAGAAGTCGCCCCAGAAATTCCTCAAGCCCCTCACTATAATCCATCCCTGTTTGCTGGGGCTTGGGATGGCTATGGTGGCGAAACATTTTTGAATTACGGGCGCTTGCCAGGTGGTCGATTTATGATTAATTGGCCGATTTGTGGCAATGACTACGGCGAAGGATTAGGGCGTTTGCTAGATTCAGAGGCATCCAGGGGTGAGTTTATTCAAGAATGCCGCTGGCACAGCCAGAATTTCGCCCATTTTATCCAAAGTCAGCTTGGGCGTCGTTATGGCTTGGCTGAAGAGGTTTTTCCTTTATTGGGGCTGGGAACCGGGCGAGGAGATGGGCGAGGTTTCCTCGCCCCTACTACGTCGGCGTTTGCGCTGCATCCCTATTACCGGGAAAGTCGCCGTTTGGTGGGATTAAATACTGTGCGAGAACAGGATATTTTGCCTGTCACAGGGGGTAGGGTGGCGTCTTTAAATCTCGATACCATTGCTATTGGTAATTACGCTAACGACCACCATTATCCTGGCTTCACATTCCCACTACAACCCAAATCTATCCGCTGGGGGGGACGTTGGACTGGAACTCCCTTTACTATTCCCTACAGTTGCCTTGTTCCTCAGCTGACAGATAATTTCTTAGTCTGTGAAAAGAATATTTCTGTCTCCCATATTGCCAATGGGGCAACGAGATTACAACCTGTGGTTATGGGTATTGGTCAAGCTGCAGGCATGGCGGCGGCGATGTGCGTTGAGTTTAACTGTCAACCAAGGGATTTATCGGTCAGGGCATTGCAAGCAGCTCTACTACAAGATGAGCGATCGCCTACGGCTATTATACCGTTGTTTAACTTAGCACTTAGTGACTCCGAGTGGTTGCCACAGCAAGTCTATTATCTAGACAATCCAGAAGCCTACCCAAAGAACGGCTATAGCTCTTCTTCATCATTGCCTCAGTACTGTCACGTAAATACATATCAGGTGTTAATACGGACATGCGATTGCTTCACAGGCATTTTCCAGCGGCAAGATCAGCAAGATTACAGATTCACTATTACTGCTCCAGAAGCTCATCAAGAACAAACTTGGCAACTTGTAACTAGGCGATCGCAAATTGATGATCAGCTACAAGCTTTACCCCATCAGCAATTGGTAAAAATTTGGGGTCGCCTGAATCCTGCCGGAAATTGGTTAATAGTCGAATATCTCGAAACATAAATAAAATGCTTCATAATAAGTAAAAAAAAGTACTTTTTAAGAAAATATCCGGATGCACTAATAAAAACTCAGTAGTAGTGAATTGGAGAGTTCAAAAATAGACATTCGCTATGCGTGCTGCCATTTCACTTCTAGTATCAAGCCTGGTGTTTGGCTCCTTAGCTTTTAACTACCAAGGCATGGCTAATCAATTATCACGTCAAATGCTTGCCTCTTCTGGTTCTGAAGAGTTACTCTCGGTGAGACCGAAACCGAAACCTAACCAACCAGAAAAACCTGCACCCCATCGCGGTAGCGGACGCCGAGAGTTAATGGAATATTACGGTAATAACCATCTTGCTGTTTAGAAAGCAGGTGGAAAGCCTCCTTGGGAGGTAACAAATCTTGTTGCAGGGTAATTAAAGTACAGTCAGCTAGAGTGTTATGTTGAACATTCTTTACACAACATCTCTAGTAGATATATAACAGTTGACACACGAAAAACCTCAGCATTTGCTCAGTATTTCATCCGTAAGCTCTGTATATCATAACCTGCGTAAACTGTCGCGCCGGGAACCATCAGCCAACAAACTGCTTGTATCCACCGCATCACCAAATCCTCCAGCAACCATTACTTTCGCTTCTAATCCCTGATATCGTTGAAGATGTCAATTCCAGGGTATCTGCTGATAATTTGCATATTTTCCAGGCTAATTAAACAGCCTGAAAGTAGCGCTAGTTTACTGCCACACGGGTTTTCTCAACAGAGATAGTAGTCTGTCGATTTTCAGCCGCTTTTTTCAATGCACACAAAGAACTATAAAGGCTGACGCACCTAATTTACCAATGGTGAGTTAGTCAGCTAAAACACATTGAAATTTCACAATTACTGATGATGAACGTCTTTTATCCTTTGTAAATACAAAAGACAAAGGACTTAATGACTGTCTTCAGCCAAGAATATACAACTGGGGCGCATATTAGTTCATTAATCTAGATTCCAACGACAACAGGCTATTTCTCAGCTTTTGACAAGGTTTTTTCCCGGCTTTTAATGCCGTTGAGGAACATGGGGACAAACTTCTCCATGAAAGCTTGTGGATCACGTTGCCAAGCTCTTTGTGCAGCCTGAATCCTGGTAAACTGCAACTCAGGTGCTAGCAAGGTTTGCGGTAAGCGCTCCATTAAGTATTGGGGACGCTGCCAGAGGGGCATGTTGTTTGCTACTTCTACTAGGTTGACAACGCGCCGCAGTTCTGCACCCAAGGTGATATCCATCCCAGACTCAAAGGCTGCTTGCTCGATGGCGGCATACTTATTTTTGGCTTGGACTACTTTTTGCCGGTGTTCTGGACTCTTATCTGCTAACTGTGCCAGCCAGCGGTTACCCCAACGGACGTGTCCGGCTTCTTCTGGTAAAATTTTGGCGATCGCTTCTCTGATTTTAATATTTTCTGCAGTTTGTGGTGCTTGTTTAAGGGCATGAATATGGGCAGAGAAATACTCACAGCCCCGTTTTTCGGTGATGTTGATAGCTGCGAGAACGGAAATCACAAAATCATCCAAGTTCGTAGCTGGATCTTGGTGTTCGTGGTCGAGTAGCCGTTCAAATTCATCAATATAAGATCCGCCAGGGGGCTTACCGACATTAGCGCCCAATTCCACCAGCAAATCAGTCAACCACATCGCGTGACGTGCTTCATCAGCAACGTGGTGGGACAATTCCCGCACTAGTTCCCGTGGCTGCCCATTGAGTTGTTCTATCAGGTTTGTGAGGTCTTTGCAACTACGTTGCTCACTGTAGCGGTAGCGGTTGAGGGTAATCAGATGAATTTCGCGATCGCGTACTACCTGTTTGAGGATGTCTCTCGCACTCAAAGCATTCTGAAATTTCCGTGGGTAGGTAACTGTCATGGTTTATTAACTTTTATAAAATTTGTGTTTAAATTTTAACGTAATTGACCTGAATTAATACTCAGCGCTCACTATTCTTCATTGCTGCTGCGGCGTTGCGGCAAGACAATCATCCACCCCAAATATTAACTCTTGTTAAGAAATAGCATTTTGTATCTGTTGTTACAGAATATGGTGTTATATTATTATTGTCAGGAAAAAACAATATATAAGTTAAATATTAAGGAGGACAGTGTTATGTCTATTCAAGAAAAATCCCGTGCGATTATGGTGCGTCAATATCAGCAAGTGAAGAATCGTCAACAATCAATGTTGATGCGTGATGCACAACAACTTGGTCTTCCTGAAGAAGCATCCCACTACTGGAACCCAATTCAAGGGAAAATTGACCCGACTACTCGTGCGATCTATGGGCACAGCAACGCCACTATGAGTTAATCGGCGGACTCTTAAGTGATTGAGTCTCAACTGCAAAAATCTCGAAAAAAAAGCCACCCTTCGGGGTGGCAAAAAAATTATTCAGATCCCCGACTTCTTCAAGAAGTCGGGGATCTCGCAGCCCCATAAAATTAATGGGACAGACTACTAGTTAATAAAAATCAGCAATCGTAATAGAGAGCAAATTCGTAAGGATGAGGACGCAACTGCATCTGCTTAACTTCGTTAGTTAGCTTGTAGTCAATCCAGTTTTGGATAAAGTCTTCTGTGAACACACCTGTTTGTGTCAAGAAAGCATGATCATGTTCTAGTGCTGACAATGCTAGTTCCAGAGAACCGGGAGTTGAAGGAATCTTCGCGAGTTCATCTGGAGACAGTTCATAGATATTTCTATCTAAAGGTTCACCGGGATCTATTTGATTCTTGATCCCGTCGATACCAGCACAAAGCATAGCCGCGAATGCTAAATATGGGTTAGAAGTAGCATCCGGACAGCGGAATTCTAAACGCTTGGCTTTAGGGTTATCACCAGATAGGGGAATCCGCACAGAAGCAGAACGATTACCTTGGGAGTAAGCCAAGTTTACTGGTGCTTCATAACCGGGTACAAGACGCTTGTAAGAGTTGGTGGTGGGGTTAGTGATTGCCAACAACGCTGGTGCGTGCTTGAGGATGCCACCAATGTAATGCAACGCCATCTTACTCAACTTAGCGTATTCATTACCGGCAAACAGCGGCTGACCACCTTTCCAGATAGATTGGTGACAGTGCATCCCAGAACCGTTATCACCAAAAATTGGTTTTGGCATGAAGGTAACGGTTTTGCCGTATTTCCTGGCCACGTTCTTGATGACATATTTGTAGGTCATCAGCCAGTCAGCAGCTTCTATCAGCTTACCAAATTTGAAACCTAGTTCGCACTGACCACCAGTCGCAACCTCATGGTGCTGCTTTTCAATGGGTACACCGCAGGCTGCCATTGTTAACAGCATTTCTGTCCGGATATCTTGGAAGCTATCCGTTGGCGGAACTGGGAAGTAACCCTCTTTGAAGCGTGTTTTGTAACCGAGGTTGGGGCTTTCCTTTCTACCTGTGTTCCAACGGCCTTCGACAGAATCTACATGGTAGTAGCCTTCGTTGGCTGTTTGGTCGTAGCGAACATCATCAAAAATGAAGAATTCAGCTTCAGGGCCAAAGAAGGCTGTGTCACCCAGTCCTGTGGAAGCTAGATATTCTACTGCTTTTTGGGCAATAACCCGCGGGCAACGGTTATACCATTCACCTGTGCGGGGTTCCTTAATACTACAAATTATACTTAGAGTTGGCTCTTTCATGAATGGGTCGATCCAGGCAGTATTTGGATCGAGAACCATTGTCATGTCTGATTCTTCGATGCCTTTCCAACCCCGAATGCTAGAACCGTCAAAAGGTACGCCATCAGTGAATGAACTTTCATCGATTTGGTTATGGAACACGGTTAAGTGTTGCCATGTTCCTGGTGTATCGATGAATTTCAGATCAATCATCTGAATTTTTTGGTCTTGAATCTGTTTCAAGACTTCTTGTGGGGTTGTCATTGTTACTCCTTACTCTGCCAATTTTAATTAAAGTCTGACTAGAATCTTCTCAGCCATGTTAACCCTTATGAGCTGAACCCAATTGTGACACTCCTGGAATATCCTAAGGATAGGAGATTAGGCAATTTTGTAGTTTTGGCTACAAATTGTCTGGTTTACAGGTTATGTTAACCTTTCTCGGATTATCTGCACCAAACTGGAAAGATCATCTCATAGGGGTCAACTTTGGCATAAAATCCTTAAGTAGCGGATAGATTGTTTTTGTGCCGAATCTATTTTAGGTGGCACAAGAAATAGATGTACATAAAAGCAGTCAAATAAATATCAAACCACAGATAGTAATGATTGGGAGAAAAAGGGATGCGCGATGCAGTAACAACTTTAATTAAGAATTATGACGTAGCTGGTCGTTATTTTGACCGGAATGCGCTCGACAGCCTCAAGTCTTACTTTGACAGCGGCACGGCGCGAGTGCAAGCAGCGGCGGCGATTAATGCTAATGCAGCTGGAATTGTCAAGCAAGCTGGCTCTAAATTGTTTGAAGAACTACCGGAGTTGATTCGCCCTAGCGGAAATGCTTATACGACTCGTCGTTATGCGGCTTGTCTGCGGGATTTGGATTACTACTTGCGTTACGCTACTTATGCGCTGGTTGCGGGTAACACCAATGTGTTAGATGAGCGAGTGCTGCAAGGGCTGCGGGAAACTTACAATTCTTTAGGTGTACCTATTGGTCCCACGGTTCGCGGTGTGCAAATTATCAAGGATCTGGTAAAGGCACAAGTAGCAGCCGCAGGTGTGGTTAATACTGCTTTTGTGGATGAACCTTTCGACCATATCACCCGTGAGTTGAGCGAGACAGATATTTAGTCCTGTAAAAACAAGTATAAAATATAGCGATCGCCCAACAAGCTGAATGTGCGATCGCTTTTTTATGGTTACAACTAGTAGTCTGTCAGGGTTGAAATGAGGGACTGTAGTGTGAGCGTCTCGCTCACGCGGGCTTTTCGGCCCGCACTACCAAAAACCCCTCAAAACAAAATTGACAAACCACTAGGCGTTGCATCTGAAAGAATAGGTTTAGGTTAAAACTGTGTTTTTAGAGATGTCTTTGACTAATGCCTGCTAAAGACTTATATCACAACGCAGTCATTCAAGCACTTGTAGCAGATGGCTGGACAATAACCAACGATCCCTTATATCTCGCCTATGGAGGTAGGGAACTTTACATAGATATTGGAGCAGAAAAAGTTACTATTGCTGCACAGAGAGGTAATGAAAAAATCGCTGTTGAAATTAAAAGTTTTCTGAATCCTTCTCCTGTAATACCTATTTTGTATGAAGATGCACATAATAATACCCCCCTGTAGTCCCCCCTTGGTAAGGGGGGGACGGCGATAGCCGGGGGGTGAATTATATGCAGCTTCACAAAGAAACGGTATAAGTGATCTCCAGGAAGCTGTAGGACAGTATGAAATTTATCGCACTGTGCTTAAAGAAGTAGAACCAAAACGCCAACTTTATTTAGCAGTTCCCAAGCGAGTGTATGAAGGTATATTTTCTGAACGCTTTGGTCAATTAATTCTGAATACCATAGGAATAAACCTGATTGTTTTTGACGAGCAGCTAAAGAGGGTTATCAAATGGATAAGCTAGTCCGGTATCGTGAGATTATTCGTCAGTTGATATTTGACTATGCTAGTCACAAACCTGCTAATGGTCAAATAGAGACAGAAGCTGTTATTGACTCAGAGCGAGATCACTATGAAGTCATACATGTCGGCTGGGATGGAGTGCGCCGCGTACATAGTTCTGTAGTGCATATAGATATCATCAGTGATAAAGTGTGGATTCAATATGATGGGACTTCTCTTCCTGTAGCAGAAGCATTATTAGAAGCTGGTATTCCGCGTCAAGATATTGTCTTGGGTTTCCATCCTGCGGAACTCCGTCAATACACCGATTTTGCTGTATCTTGATTATCTTTATGTCGTGTATTGACAAAGCATAAAAGAAGCAAGCAGATGCTTGAGGCGCTGATTATGGGGTTTAATTTTGCCAGGAGAATCAAGTTAATTGCCTAAACAACGACTGGATACACTATTAGTAGAATTAGGTTTATGTGCTTCTCGGGCTTTAGCACAACGGCTAATTCAGGCTGGGGAAGTGAGTGTGAATCACATGGTGGTTGATAAAGCTGGGACAGAAATTGATATTTCAGCACAAATCAAGATTAAAGAGCGATCGCGCTTTGTTTCTCGTGGCGGTGAAAAACTTATTAAAGCTTTAGAAATCTTTGCAATTCCTGTAGATGGACGTATTTGTCTGGATGGTGGTATTTCTACAGGGGGCTTTACTGATTGTTTGCTACAAGCCGGCGCTAAACAAGTTTATGGTATCGATGTCGGTTATGGGCAAGTTGACTGGCGATTGCGAAATGATCCCCGAGTGATTTTGCGAGAACGCACCAACTTACGCCAGCTAAAGCCAGAGGAACTGTATGTTGAGGGCGATCCTATCCCTGATTTGGCAGTGGTAGATGTGTCGTTTATTTCTTTGACTAAGATTTTACCTGCTTTGTGGCAACTGACACAACCTCCCAGAGAAGCAGTTTTGTTAGTTAAACCACAGTTTGAAGTAGGGAAATCTCGTGTGGGGAAAAAAGGCGTGGTACGCGATCCTCATGACCAAGCTAACGCGATTTTCCAGGTGTTGCAAGCCGCTCAAGTATTAGGATGGAAATACAAGGGACTGACTTGGTCTCCGATTACTGGGCCTGCGGGAAATATCGAATATCTCTTGTGGTTGGGAATGGAAAGTGAGACAATACCACTCGATTTAGCAGCGATTTGGCAAATAACGAAACCAGTAGTTCAGTTGTTACTGAAAAATTAATTTTATAGGAGATTTGAACGAAGATGAGTAATCAATTTGATTTATCATCTCTCCATGAACAAGATTATGAATTATGGCTGAAATCTACAATCAACCAGTTGCGACAACGTAATTTTGATGATGTAGATATTGATTTATTAATAGAAGAAATAGAGGAAATGGGTGGTAGTTTAAAAGATGCTTTAGAAAATAATTTAATTGTAGTCTTAGCTCATCTACTCAAATGGAAATATCAACCCGATTATCGTTCAGGAAGTTGGCGGGCTAGTATTAAAGAACATCGTCGCCGCATTAATAAATCTCTGCAAAAACATCCTAGTTTGAAGAAATATTACGAGAGTATCTGGCAAGATTGTTATCTTCCTGCTTTAGATTGGGCGGTTGCAGAAACCGGGTTATCACCTGATATTTTTCCTCAACAATGTCCATTTACTTCTCAACAGCTAATAGATAGCGAATTTTTACCTGATTAAATTCCTTTTGGGAAGTCAAATGTCCAGAGTCAAAACATCAGGGCTAAAAAAAATTGGGTGGAGATTTCCACCCCACGCATTTTTTTCAAACGTCGTAGATTAAACACTCGATCGCTTCTGGATGTTGTTCGCAGTAGTATTCTAGAGGGGTTTTGCGTTTTTTTGCTTGCTGTTGGTGCGCTTTTTCCGCTTGCAATTCTTCCACAATATCCCAAGATACAGCACAATCAGCGGAATTATTGCCGTGGCGATCGCATGTGGTGCGGGCTTCGGTAATAGCTGCTAAAATTGCTTCCTCAAGAGTTTTAGTCCCGTTTTGATAGGCGGTGACAGCGGCTTGGACTACTTCTAGATTTGTGGACATAATACTTTCACCTCTGCGTATTAAAATAGGGCAGAACTCAGATGATGAGCGTCTAGATTAGATAAACACTCTTTAGGATTGTTGACTGTTGACTGTTATCAGATATAGGCTAAGGTTTGGTTTCGCTATCGCTAATTCGTAATTAAAATGGGTTCAAGTCACCACTGACTATCAATACAAATTACGAATTTCTTTGATATAGCTAATCAAAAGAATGCAGTAATCAACTGATCTTCGATGATATCAAGAGTCTTTCAAGCCTGTTCTCTGTTATAGATAAATGCTCAGAAGAATTTGCTCAACTCTAATACAACGCGAGTTCGATGAACCTCTCCCCAACCCCTCTCCGTCTCGGAGAGGGGCTTCAATATCCTGAGTTGGGCACAAAAAATTAGGGTTTTTAAGCCTCTCCCCGAAGCGGGGAGAGGTTTGGAGAGGGGTTATTTGGAATCTGTCGAACTCACGTTAATACACATAGGGTAACAAAGAAGAATTGAGATTTTAGTTATTCTCAATACTTTCTATCTCTTGATTTTTGAGGGCGGGGAAACCCCGTCCCTACAGGCTTTGTGATTTAAAACTGTATTTCACTGATCTGAAAATCGCTATACGTAGTACGTAGTAGCATATTATCCCCTCTAGAGTGAAGACGATGGGCGATCGCTCTCAACTCTAGCTACGCCATACAACAAGATTTTTTGTGCAGATTTTTTGTATATATGCTTATAATGCAAGCAAGTACTTACACGTGCAAGTAAGCGCTTGCATAGATATTAAATTGCATGGAGAAATTGGTTTCCAGAGCAGCGCAGACTAGGGCGCGATTAATAGAGGCCGCAACGGAGGTGTTTTCCACTGCGGGGTTATCTGGGGCCACAACGCGGGAGATTGCGCGGGTTGCTGGGGTTAACGAGGTAACTCTGTTTCGCCATTTCCATAACAAAGAGCAATTACTCGCTGCTGTCATTCAGCAAGCTACATCTTTACAAGCAGAAGCTTTAGCCCATCAGGACGAGTGGACTCAAAACCTACACATCGACCTGATGCATTATGCCAAGCTTTGTAGTCAGATGATGGTAGAACATGAAGCTCTAATTCGGACATTTATTGGAGAAGCCAAGCGACATCCTGAAGCTGCCCGTTTGATTGTATATCAGACTAACAAAACATTGCGTGAACAGTTGGTTGCTTATTTAAAAAAAGGTCAAGAGAAGGGTACGGTACGCCTAGATGTCAATTTAAATGCCTCTGTAGATAGTTTCTGTGGCATGTTGCTGCATGGGATGCTGCGTTTGAGTGATACCCCTGACATACTGGGCTATGGTCGCGAAGAATACATTGAAACTTGTGTTGATATGTTCGTGCGCGGTATTAGCACTTGTCAAATAAATGAATGATCAGGGCATAGAGTCGCGTTTTCTCTCTGCGCTAAAACAAGGGTTTGTACGCTACCTCAAAGTCTTAAAAAATACATTAAAAATGGCTGAAATATAATTTAGCTCCAGTTCTTTCAGCCAAAAACAGGTTATCTAGGTCTGAGTTGAAAAAGTGAGAAAACGAAGATGTCCCATTCTGAGTTCCCTGAGTCCACTGTTCCCGTTGAAACAGAACAGCCTGCGATCGCTGATACCAGTCAGGCTCAACAAGAAAATTCCCACTTTGAAAAAGAACAACAATTCATACCCAATCTTAAAGAACGTTGGCGGCTGATTTTAGGACTCATCCTGATAATTGGCAGTCTTGGTCTTGGCTGGCGCTGGTGGCAAACTAGCTCGGCTAGTAACGCCCGCGCAGGTGCTGGTGCAATGGCTGGTCAACCGAAGGGAATTCCTGTCAAACTAGCGACTATGGAGACAGGAAGTGTCCAGGAAGCGTCGGAGTTCGTCGGCTCTTTGGAAGCGCCACGCTCGGTGACACTCAAACCACAGATTGAAGGACGAGTCACCGAGATTGTGGTTAAAGAGGGCGATCGCATCCAGCAAGGGCAAGTTATGGTACGTCTGCAAAGTGATGATGCCCAAGCCCAGCTATCACAAGCCAAAGCAGCGCTAGAAACCTCCCGCGCCAAGCTGGCTGAACTCAAAGCCGGTACTCGCAAAGAAGAAATTGCCCAAGCAAGAGCCAAATTAACCCAAGCCCAAGCTCAACTCACAAATGCCCAAGGCGGGGCGCGTCCAGAAGAAGTTGCCCAAGTAGAAGCTCAAATCGAAGCGGCAAAATCTGATCTGGAACTAGCACAGTCACGAGCCAAGCGGTACCAAAGTTTAAGAACAGAAGGTGCGGTTTCTCAAGATCAACTAGAAGGTTATCTCAAAGAACAGCGTAGTTCAGAAGCCAGACTCCAAGAAGCCCAGCGCCGACTAGATCAAGTCCGCAAAAGTAGAGGCTCTGATATTAATCAGTTAGCGGCGGCTGTGGAACAAGAAAAACAAAATCTCAAGCAATTGGAGAATGGCCCTCGTCAAGAAGAAATTGCCCAAGCGCGATCGCAAGTAACCGAAGCCGCAGCTCTAGTTCGTGCTAACCAAGTCAAACTGCAATACACAAACATTCTTGCTCCTTTCACCGGCATTGTTGGTGATATACCGGTAAAGGTCGGAGATTATGTAGATAAAGGAGACGAACTTACCACACTCACCAAAAATGACTCTTTAGAACTGAATTTATCCATCCCCGTCAACCAAGCTAAACAATTGCGTGTGGGTTTACCAGTGCAAATGCTAGATGCTCAAGGTAAACCCGGCGCTACAGGTAGAGTGAGTTTTATCTCCCCAAATGCCAGCGCAGATTCACAGACAATTTTGGCTAAAGCCACCTTTAGTAACTCTGGTGGGCAACTGCTCAATCGTCAGTTAGTCAGAGCCAAAGTGATTTGGGAAGAACGTCCAGGGATTCTCATCCCTGTGACAGCAGTATCTCGCTTAGGTGGGGAGAATTTTGTGTTTGTGGCACAACCACCAGAAAAACCCCAACCCGGAATGCCCGCCTTGGTAGCGGTGCAAAAGCCGGTGAAATTGGGCGCTATTGAGGGCAGTAATTATCAAGTAATTGAAGGACTAAAAGCTGGTGAAAAAGTCATTGTTTCCGGCATTCTTAACCTGACTAATGGCGCACCTATAGTTCCTGAAACTGAAGCACCGGCAGGAAAGAAGCCCTAATCAATCCTGGCTTTGGGTAAAAATATAGAGTTTTTCAACGCAGAGGGGCGCAAAGTTGAGCGCAGAGGTACGCAGAGTTTTTTTGAGTTGACACTTTTGCGTTCTTCTTTTGGGCTGACTCTGCGGGAAACTGACCTTCAGACGCCTCTATTCCCCATTCCCTATTCCCCATCCCCAATTCTTTATGTTTGTTGATTTTTTTATTAAGCGACCAGTATTTGCTTCGGTCTGTGGTGTGATTATCCTCTTATTAGGATTAATTAGCATTCCTACACTGCCGATCGCTCGTTTTCCAGATATTACTCCTACTCAAATCAGCGTTACTGCCAATTACAGCGGCGCGAGTGCGGAAGTTGTCGAAAGTGGGGTAACAAACATCCTAGAGCGGCAAATCAACGGCATCGAAGGTCTGAGATATATGACCTCTAGTAGCAGTAACGATGGTGGAACTACCATTACAGCAACCTTTGATTCATCGCGAAATAAAGATATTGCTGCCGTCGATGTGCAAAACCGTGTTTCCGTCGCTCAACCACAATTACCTGATATTGTGCAGCGCACGGGGGTGAAGGTTTCTAAGCAGTCTAGCAGTATTCTTTTAGGAATTGGTTTGTTTGCTGAAAATAAAAAGTATGACAATATATTCTTGAGCAACTACGCCGACCTTTACATCGCAGATGCTTTAAAAAGAGTTAAAGGTGTTAGCGACGTGCGGATTTTTGGTGAACGCCGCTATGCAATGCGCTTGTGGTTAGACCCAAATCGCCTTGCTAGTCGGGGGTTAACAACTGATGATGTGACTAACGCCCTCGCTGAACAAAACTTGCAAGTTGGGGCTGGGAGAATCGGTCAAGAACCTGCAGCACCGGGACAAACATATCAAATTGACGTGCGTGCTTCTAGTCGATTGACAGAAGCAGCAGAATTTAACGAAATTGTTTTAAAAACTGAGAATGATGGCACATTAGTCAAATTAAAAGATGTAGGTAGAGCAGAACTAGGGGCAGAAAACTATAATACATTTCTGCGATTTCGTGCCAACGAAGCTGTAGGTTTGGGAATTTATCAAGTTCCTGGTAGTAATGCTTTGGATGTGGGCAAAGGAGTCAAGGCCGAAATAGCAAAATTAGCTCCGAGTTTTCCCCCAGGTCTAAAATATCAGATAGCTTTTGACACAACCGCTTTTGTAGAAGAGTCTTTAGCAGAAGTGTTTAAGAGTTTGATAGAAGCGGTAGTGCTGGTAGTGATTGTGATTTTTGTGTTTTTGCAGAATTGGCGAACCACTCTAATTCCCGCAATTGTCATTCCACTATCGCTAATTGGGACGTTTATTTTCATCAAAGCTTTTAACTTTTCGATGAATAGTTTGACCTTGTTTGGTCTAACTTTGGGGTCGGGGATGGTGGTAGATGATGCAATCATCATCGTCGAACAAATCAGCCGCTTTATTCAGGGTAAAGGGATGAATCCCCGCCGGGCGGCTAGTGAATCAATGGCGGAACTGTTTGGGGCGGTGATTGCAACTTCACTGGTGCTGATGGCGGTGTTTGTACCGGTCGCCTTCTTTCCGGGAACCACAGGGGCGCTTTATCAACAGTTTGCGCTGACGATCGCCTTCTCGATCGGTATTTCTACTTTTTTAGCAGTTACCCTCACACCTTCTTTGTGTGCTATGCTGCTACGTCCAGGACAAAATCCTCCTAGATGGATTAGTTGGTTCTTTGACCTAATTAATCGGTTTCTCGATTGGGCAACAAGGGGATATGAGCGATCGCTGACTTTTCTCGTCCGCATCAAAAGCATCGTCATTGGGCTATTTATCGTCTCATTAGGACTGACTGCTTGGTTATATGTCTCAGTCCCTACAGCCTTTTTACCAGACGAAGACGAAGGTTATTTCTTGACCATTATTCAAGGGCCACAAGGCGTTTCGCTGCAATATACCAGCGACGTTATGGCCAAGGTAGAAAAAGAAATCCTCCAACTTCCAGAGGTTTTAGGAACCTTCGCTGTGGGCGGCTTCGGTTTCAGTGGAAGCACTGCCAATAGCGGTATCGTATTTACCACTTTAAAACCTTGGGATGAGCGCTCAAGACCCGATCAATCAGCCAAAGCAATTATCGGTAAATTACAAGGAAAATTATTAGCCATCCCAGAAGCCAGGGTTTTTCCTGTAAATCCCCCACCCATTCAAGGTTTAGGCAACTTTGGCGGCTTTGTATTTCAACTCCAAGACCGCAGAGGTACTAGTGGTTTAGAAAATCTGGTGCAGTCAATGGGTCAAATGCTGGGGCGCGCCAATCAAACGCCGGGATTACAAGCTGTATTTAGTACCTTTGCGGCCGATACACCACAACTGCTAGTAGAAGTAGACCGCAACAAAGCCAAGTCACTGCAAGTTAGCATCAATGATATCTTCAATACCCTACAAACTGCTTTGGGTTCAAGATATGTGAATGATTTCAATCTCCAGCAGCGGAATTACCGGGTGTATGTGCAAGCTGATCAACAGTTTCGCTCCAATCCCAAAGATATTGGTCAGCTATTTGTGCGTTCTCAAAAGAATCAAATGATTCCCTTGAGTAACCTAGTCAAGATTACTCCCACAGTGGGAGCGCAAACAATTAATCACTACAATCTGTTCCGCGCCATTGAAATTAATGGTTCTGCTGCTCCCGGTTCTAGTTCTGGAGACGCAATTAAGGCTATGGAGCAGTTAGCCAAAGAAGTTTTACCACCTGGTTATGGTTATGAATGGTCAGGAACGGCTTTAGAAGAAATAGATTCTGGCAGTTTAGCACCTTTGATTTTTGGTTTAGGTTTGGTTTTTGTCTTTTTAGTATTAGCAGCTCAATACGAAAACTACGTAGACCCCATCATCATCCTCCTTTCAGTTCCCTTAGCCATTTTTGGCGCACTTATAGCTCAATCAATGCGGGGTTTTGCTAATGATGTTTATTGTCAAATCGGTCTAGTAATGTTGATTGGATTAGCTAGTAAGAATGCGATTTTAATTGTGGAATTTGCTAACCAATTACGAGAACAAGGAATGGGGATGACAAAGGCAGTGATCACAGCTTCTCAAGAGCGCTTACGACCAATTTTGATGACTGCATTTGCTACTCTATTAGGGATTTTCCCCTTAGCTAATGCCTCAGGTGCAGGAGCAGGAAGTCGCCAATCTTTGGGAACAGCAGTATTTGGTGGTATGTTCGTCGCTACTTTCTTGAGTTTGTTTGTCGTGCCAATTTTGTATATTGTCATTAAGTCAACTACCGATCGCTTGTTCAAATTAAATCAACATCCACAACTGCAAACAGATTCAGTTGCTTTGGATAGCAATAATAATTCCCATGCCGCAGAAACTGACCATGAAGTATCCCGCTTTTAAATCAGTGAACAGTTATAGCAGTTTGCAGATCAGTGAGGTACAAGTTTAAATCACAAAGCCTGTAGATACTGTCTTGATTCGTCAAGAGGCATGAGCGAGATAATCAGGGTCAAAAGGCTTTTGGGATTTTAAAATCGCAAAAGCAAAATGCAAGAGCTTACGCATAACAGCACCAAGGACTTGCATTTTGACCTTGCCACGGTCAAGTAATCGCTGTGCAAATAATTTCAGCAAAGGATTATGGCGCATAGCAGCGACAGCAGGCATATAAAGTGCCTTTCGGAGTCGGGCATTGCCAATTCGCGATAAGTGAGACTTAGCTTGTACCGAAGAACCACTAGAACGTTCTTGGGGAGTTAAGCCAGCATGAGCAGCTAACTGGCGAGCGTTGCGGTATTGTTCAAGACAACCGATTTCGGTTAACAGCACAGCCGCAGTCTGCTCACCAATACCAGGGATTGAGGTTAAAAGGTCGCGCTTGGCCTTCAAATCAGGATGGCGCTCAAAGTGGTCGTGAATCAGTTGTTTCACCTGGACAATCAGCTGTTTTAACTGCTCTAAATGAGACTCAATTAAAGCGGCAACAGTGGGTGTGGCAGTTTCTAACCGATTCTGCTCCTGTTGGTACATGTCCGTGAGCGATTCTAAACGACGAAGGAGCGCTTGAAGCTCTTTCACCTCAACTGGTAAAGGAGTCCAAAGTTCTGGGGCAATCGCCAGACAAAAACGCGCAATCACTGCGGCATCTACTTTGTCCGTCTTAGTACGAAGTAGTTCGCTCTTGGCAAATCCTTTAATGCGGGATGGATTGACCACACTGACTTTGTGACCATTCTCCACTAAAAACTCTGCCAATGCTTCGCCATAGGTGCTTGTCGCTTCCATGCAGCCATGAACTTGAGTCGCTCCTTGTTTGGAGAGCCAATTTTTCAGGACAAGAAAACCTTCTGGATTGTTTTTAAAGACTTTGGATTTTGTGGTTTGGTTCTCCAGTATCAAAGTCACATGAAAATCTTTTTTACTGATATCGATACCGAGAACTATTTTTGACATGAGACATTTCCTCCACAGTTAATTTCTACAATAGAAGAACTGATGAATTGCATCTACTATCCTTGTGAATGCAGACTTTCCCAATATTTGGGGTCTAAGATACTGTCCAGTTTCTACAATTCAATTCGATTTCACCGATACAGGTTGCCAATCTACGTGACAGACTTTTGTATAGTCAAAGGGGCGGGGCAGCTTGACCTGGTATTACCAGTCCTCCAAAAAGAATTGTGTCGTTAAACTAGTACAGGCAACATTTAAGTTTTTTGAACTGCATTCTCAAGTCAAGTCTTTGCTCTACATCACAGTGAAAGCTATTTACTCGGTTCCTTGGGATCTTCTATTTAAGATACAAGGGGCGGGGAAACCCCCATTGGTGTCAACTTAAGCAAAATCGGCGGTTATAAACCGCACGCCAGTCGCCTCAAGTCGGGAAACCCGCCCACGGCGCTGGCTCGGCTACACAGACAAAACCTGCCTCCGCAGGTTAAACAACCTTAATTTGACCTTAGTCCGCGGAGGCGGACTTCTCTGCGAGACGCTACGCGAACGCCTGTCTAGCCGCGAATTCTATTCGCCAGGTCTTAAGTTGACACAGGTGGGAAACCCCGCCCTCCCTTGTATTGCATCTGACGATCGCACAAGCACGAGAAAAAATTTGAGAGTGATGTGTTCGTTAACCTTGGGATCAGTCCTAGGGTAGGTTTTCACCCTTTCATCAATAGAAGTTATCGTTTTAACAAGTAAAGATATTTGTATTTATCAGTTGAAAGCCGTAGATTAAAAACCATGAGGACAAACGAAAAGATACACAAAGAGGTGCAAGATGAATCCCTTAAAAACCGTATTAGCAAGCCGTGTTGATGCCAAAGTAGCCCAAAAGCCATTAGTAGCAATCCAAACCACCACAGATGAATTAACTTCTGGACAGAGGCTCGCTGATAAACTGGCAAATCAAGTTGGTTCTTGGAAATTTCTCATTTGCCAAAGCACCATTTTGGCAGGGTGGGTGGGGATAAACTTAATGCCTGGGGTTCCCCACTGGGATGAGTCACCATTCATGATGCTCAACTTAGTATTTTCATTCGCTTCAGCTTATACAGCCCCAGTTGTCTTAATGAGTCAGAACCGCCAGTCTGATACTGACCGTAGAAACGCCGAAATTGACCATTTAGTGAATTTGCGATCTGGACAAAATATTGAACTACTCCATGAAAAATTGGATGAGTTGCACGCACAACAGCTAACAGAACTGACTCAAATAGTCAAAGAACAACAGCGAGTCCTCCATGAACTAAGAGTAAGTTTAGTTCCTGTCTCTAAAGAAAATAAAGAGTTGAAAGTAAGTTTGTTACCAGGAATGAATTTAACAACTAGCAGTCAATTACCAAGAGAAGTTACTGCTAACAAACATGTGAAAACTGAGCAGCCAATTGGCGACAACAGCAAAGTGATCGATAAAATCATGCGTCGCTAAGATTGTGCCAAGAAAACTACTGCGATCGCCCCGATAGAATGAGAGTCTGAATGTTAATTTATTCGCTGCATTGCATTATTGAGTCAAGCTCTCGCTCTGCATCTGGATATCCTTTAAGTATTTTGAAAATAAAATATTGTCTGGGGTTCAAATAATATCACAGAGTGAAATTATACATGTTTCCTTGAATCCCCCTCAAGCTCGATGCAAAACTAATTCGCCAGATATTTGTAGACACACACCAACACTAGGTCAAACAACTACTAGTGTGAAGATTTAGGAGAGATAGAAATGAACGAACTCGTCACCGCAATACCCACAGGAATCACAGCTTTTACCGCCACAAATTTGGATGATTTAGTTATCCTCACGCTGTTGTTTTCCCAGGTAAATGCGACTTTCCGTCATCGTCACATTGTAATTGGTCAGTATCTAGGTTTCAGTACTCTGGTCGTTGCTAGCTTAGTTGGTTTTCTGGGAGGCTTGGTCTTACCACCTCATTTAGTTGGTCTTTTAGGTCTAGTACCCATCACTGTTGGACTAAATCGTCTGCTGAATCCAGAAAGTGATTCGTCATCAGACGCAGACACAGAAACAGATTTATCTCATTCTTCTATTTTCACTAACTTTCTATCACCTCAAACCTGTAGTGTGGCAGCTGTGACTATTGCCAATGGCAGTGATAATGTCAGTATTTATATGCCATTGTTTGCTAACACTAATATCTCTAGCTTACTGGTGATTATTGCAGTCTTCTTATCACTAGTTGGGGTTTGGTGCTACGTAACTTATAAGTTGACTTGTCAACCTGCAATTTCTAATATTTTAACTCGCTATGGCAACAATCTTGTTCCCTTTGTGTTAATAGGCTTGGGTATATTTATTATTCTAGACAGTGCCTCTTTAAATCCAATTGCCTTAGTAGCTAGCTGCTTGTGTTTGATGGGACTTGTAAAACTGTATGCAATCAACGGGCAAGCAGCAACATCTTCTGGTGTAGACTTACGAGGTTAGTCATAACAAATTTGCAAAAAGAATGATTGTAGGGGCGGGGTTTCCCCGCCCCTAATGTGTGTTTCCCCGCCCTTTATTTGACGAAAATCCCTTCATCTTAACTCTAGATAAAGTATAGGAATCCGGTTTGATTATTGAAAAAATTCCGTACACTTTAATCTTAAGTGTAGGGTGGGCATTGCCCACCAAAACCCGGATGTGGTGGGCAATGCCCAACGCCACTCCTCTCAACGCGGGAAACCCGCGCACGAGGGTGGCTCCCCTACATGTATTTCAGAAATCAAATATGAGTCCTATATTAATGTAATTTCTAAAAATAATCTTACCAATTAGAGGGCAAACGGTTGTTTGCCCCTACGTTTTATTCACGATCGCATGGTAATTTCTATTGGAGGAAATCTCTTAAGCTGTCACACTGACAATCTGCATATTGGTAACTTTGCTAAAATCCATCAAACTTTCCCCCATTCTCCCCTCAGCTAACAAGGGAAAATTAAATACAATCAAGCTTATCTCTGGGAATGGATATAGTCCACAAAATAAAATTTAGGACTGAGCCATAATTTTAGCCAAGTGTAAAATCCCAGACCTAATAATGCTGTAATTATTAGTGGTAAACCTAGCCTAATTCGCAGTGAATCAGGTAGGATTGCCACTCCGGAAACAACAATAATAAAGTATGCTAAAAGTGCTGCTCGCAACCATTGGATAGTTTTCAGAGTATTTCTACAGCTACTGCAATGTCGGGTATGTTGATTGTAGCGATCAAGTACTACCAAACGGTTATCATTGATGGTTAAATCTTCTGGCAGACTAATTCCCACTTCTTGCCACGGTAGCCGACCTTGACAATATTTATCAAACCAATTGCGAAACTCAATCACTAAGCGGTCTGCACTTGTGGGTAGCTTATAAGCAGTTTTCCAGCTTTCAGTTAATTGTCTTTGTTGGAGAAAATATTCTTGCTGACTCAGAAGAATCATATCTCCATCAAGAACTAAATTCCGGTTAGTAATATGATCCCACCAACGGGGTATGAAACGATGAAGTGTCTGGGCAAAATTACGGGGAAATTGGGCGACAATCCTTGATTTGCCTGGAGACACAGGGATGCAGTAGGTGACAAGTCCCATCTTTTTATCAGAATTGCCAATATTGATTGCATATTCTAGGCGACAAGGTGGTTCAAAAGTAATTTTTGTGCTGAAATTTCCCGCAGTGCTAACTTCAATTAAACTGGCTGTGGATTCCTCAATACTTAGAGATATGGGTCTGGCTTTATCTCGATTACCCTGCACCCCATGATGGGCAAAAGGAACATGGCTAGGATCGGCCACGTTTTCTACAAGTGTTTGCCAGTCATATTCCAAATCACGGACAAAAGAATTCCAAACAAAACCTTTGTTTGCATCTATTTGAGGTGACAAAGGTAACGGTGTGATGGCGGCTTGTTCTACTGATTTTGCATCAGGCCAGACCCAAAGCAGGTCATTTTCTTGACGAGTTGGCAATGTAACCGCACACAAATTTTGTTGATTCTTGGTAACAAGTTGTGGGTTTTCGGCTTGGGGAATGTGGGTACAAATTCCTTGGGCATCAAACTGCCAACCGTGATATGTACACATTAAATTTCCTGTCTTGTCGTCAATGCGCCCCTCACTCAAAGGCGCCAGTCGGTGAGGACATTGGTCTAAAAATACCCGATAAGTCTCAGATGACTTTGGCTTCCAAATGACGAGACGGAGTCCCAAAACTGTGACTGGATTGGGTCGTTGGGAATCAAGGTCTTCAATGGGTGAGACAGGATACCAGTGTTGGAAAAAGTTAAATTCCGATTGCATTCTACGAAGAATTATAGTGAAAGTAGTATGATACATTTGGCTTGAATTTTGAAACCTAAAATTCAAGCTAAACCACAACAAAATTACCTTATACCAATTCGTATGAAGATGCACATAATAATACCCCCCTGTAGTCCCCCCTTGCCAAGGGGGGACGGCGATAGCCGGGGGGTGAATTATATGCAGCTTCACAAAAAAACGGTATTAATTAGCAACAATATATCAAGGTGAGCAAAGTCTTTGAGCCAAGAATCCTAGCACCTTGAAGTTGGGGAATCTCACATTTATGTCCAATTCTGCAATTACTGTCACCGTCAAATTATTCGCTGCTTATCAAGAAGCCTATGGTGCATCAGAGATGGTGCTGGAATTTCCCGATGATACACCTGTCAAATTTGTATGCGATCGCCTAATTGCCGATCGCCCAGAACTAGACCAATGGCGCGAGCTTACCCGCTTTGGCATTAATATGACCTTTGTGGAACCAGATACCATCCTCCAGGATGGCGATGAAGTTGTCCTCATTCCACCCGTCAGTGGTGGCTAGGGCAAGGGGGCAGGGGGCAGGGGAAAAAAGAAACTGAGGATTAGATAGCAGCGATCGCACAAACTTGCAAGCCGACTGGTGTGTCAATAACCACAGATTGCACTCCAAATACCTGCGCTATGGTGTTTGGTGTCAGAACTTCTCCAGGTGTGCCCACTGACCACAGATAACCCTGTTTTAATAGAGCGATGCGGGAACTATACCGTGCTGCTAAATTTAATTCATGTAAAACTGTGACTATAGTTAATTCTTGTTGCTGATTGAGATTTTTCAGCAATTCTAGAAGTTGTAGTTGATAATTGATATCTAAATAAGTTGTGGGTTCATCTAATAGTAATACTTTTGGTTCTTGTGCCAGTGCCAAAGCTAAAAAAGCACGTTGGCGTTCACCACCAGATAGTTGTTCGACGAGGCGATCGCTCAATTTTTCTAGTTGCGTCTTTTTAATTGCTGCTTCTACTTTCTGCCAATCTGCGGGGTTTAATTCCCATTGCCACCAAGGTTGATGTGGCGTGCGTCCTAAACTAACTAATTGTCGCACTGTTAAGCCCACAGGCACGGTTTGTTGTTGGGGTAACAATGCTAGTTTCTGGGCAACTAAATTCGGTGGTTGAGAGTGAATTGCTTTGCCATCAAGTAATACTATTCCTTGCTGTGGGGAGAGAATACGACTGAGCAATTTAAGTAATGTAGACTTACCAGAACCGTTAGCACCAACTAAACTTAACCATTCTCCCGTAGCCAGAGTCAGGTTAATATCTTGGACAATTGGTACTGTGGTGTAACCGCCAGTGAGATTTTGTAATTCTAGGGGCATTATCAGTTATCAGTTACTTGTACTGAGCGACTTGTGCCGAGCGAAGTCGAGGTAAGTCGAAGTATCAGTTATCAGTTACTTTGAATCCAGGGGAACGACGATAAAGTAACCAGATAAACAGTGGTGAACCCAACAAAGCTGTGACTGAACCTACTGGTAATTCTATGGCTCCCAGTCTGGAGAGTAAATCAGCAAAGGTGAGTAACCAAGCACCAGCAAGGGCTGAAAGTGGTAGAACAAAGCGGTGATCTGTGCCAACGATTAGGCGGACACCGTGGGGGACGACAAGGCCAACAAATCCAATTAAGCCACCGATACTGACTGCGCCTGCAGCTAATAAAGTAGCGACACCACCTATTAAAAGACGCGATCGCGTTAACGAAACTCCCAAACCCACAGCCATATCATCTCCCAAAGCCAGCACATTAACTGATCGCGCCAGTAAACATCCCCCCACCAAGGCGACGATAATATAGGGGCCAGCCGTGATAATTTCTTTCCAACCCCGGCCGTTGAGGCTACCAATCAACCAGTTGAGCGCAATTTGAATTTGTCCGTCTTCAGCTAGCAGAAGCAATGTACTTTGCACAGCACCAAATAAAGAACTGATTGCGACTCCACCTAAAATTAGCCGTTCAACAGCAATTCCTGAACCTGCGCGTCCCAGGAAAATTACTATCACTGAAGTCAAAATTGCTCCCAGCCAAGCCGCCAAAGGAATTGCTGCGGGAAAAATTTGTAGCGTTACCATGACTATGACAACTAGTCCAGCACCCGCAGAAATGCCCAAAATAAATGGATCAGCGAGGCTATTACGTAACATTCCTTGCAACAGTGCGCCCGACATTCCCAAGGCCGCACCGACAATTAAAGCCGCAATAATCCGTGGGAGGCGTAAATCCCAGAGAATTGTCTGCTTAATGCGATCGCCTCGATGTAGAATTGCGTCCCACAATTCGGGAACACTAAAAGGTACTGCACCTTGAGAGAGGGAAAGCCCCAATGTCACCACCAATGCTATCACCAAAAGCAAAACAGCCCAGAGTAGGCGGTGTTTGATCAAAATCATTTGCAATTAATTGCCTAGTTTGATGAATTGAAATATATAACCATTTTCAATTTCGAGGAATACAGGTCTTGTAGGAGGATAATAACTGGTTTACTGATTGAAATGATAACCATCTAAATGACAAATCATAGTTGGCGTTCATTGTGGCGTTAAACAGTATTTAATGTATATAAACAATCATTACGGTATTCACTCATGTAATAAAAAGTAAATTCCAATACACTAAGCTTACTAATAAAAATTAAGGTATAGCAGGCAGTAGTCTGTTGCAAAATATACCTATTTTTATTGAATTACTTCAATATTGCGCTTAAATCCCGTGTATACCAGTGAGGAGTTGCCATGAACAGATATCTACTAGCTTGTGCTGGAGGTACAAGCTTCCTATGTTTAGTTTTTGGATTGTTACCAGTCCAAGCAATGCCGAATTCAGAAGTAGTTGATGACTCAATTGTCAAGACTAATCCTGAAACATTAGAAGTTACTAACGGTAGTATAACCAATGATCAAAGCCAGTTGAATTCCAGAGTTACTCCTAGTGAAACTCAAACAGAATTGAGCAAGGATACTGGTATTCAAAAAACAGATGCATCTGTCGATAATTTAAAAATCACTACAGACCCTACACCTCCCCCGTCAGCCAACACAATGGCGCAGGTGACATCCGTCTCACAACTATCTGATGTACAGCCTAATGATTGGGCTTTTCAAGCACTGCAATCTCTAGTTGAGCGCTATGGTTGTATTGCTGGATATCCCAATGGCACTTATCGAGGCAATCGTGCTTTAACTCGCTATGAATTTGCGGCTGGATTGAATGCTTGTTTAGATAGAGTCAACGAACTAATTGCCACAGCAACTGCTGATTTAGTCACTAAACAAGACTTGGCAACTTTGCAGAAATTGCAAGAAGAATTTGCAGCCGAACTAGCAACATTGCGTGGTCGTGTAGATGCTTTAGAAAGTCGTACAGCAACATTAGAAGCCAATCAATTCTCCACAACTACTAAACTAAATGGGGAAGTTATTGTTGCAGGTATTGCTGCTACAGGAGGCGCACCAGGAAAAGGTGATCCTAACACCATCTTGGCAACCAGAGTTAGATTAAATCTCACCACTAGTTTCACAGGTAAAGACTTACTAATTACTGGTTTACAAGCCCATAACTTTTTAGGTGGTTTAGATGGTAGTAGTAGTGTTCAAGGAACTTTAGGATTAGCTTCGCCCGTACTCAGCGCTAGTAGCGCTCGTACAAGTTTTGAACCCCAATTTCCTGGTATTGACGTGAAAACATTATCGAGCGTCAGCCCCAATTCTCTGCAACTCTACAAACTGCTGTATATCTTTCCCGTTGCTGATCAATTAACATTATTTGCTGGAACTGCAGCCGAAACTTCAGATGCCTTTCCGGCAATTTTACCTTTTTATGGTGAAGGGCAAGAAGCGATTTCCCGCTTTGCAGGTTTGAATCCTGTAGTCCGGATTTCTGGTGGTACTTCTGGTTCTGGTTTAGCATCAGCAGCTGGATTTATTTTCAACATTTCCAAGCAATTAGATTTCAGAGCTTTGTATGGCAATGTCAATGCTAACTTGCCTAGTTCGGCTGCAGATATTCAACCAGGAGTTTCTGGTACACCTTTAGGATCAGGTTTGTTTAGTGGTAGTAGTGTTGTCGCAGCACAATTAACTTTTAGACCGAGTAGTGCCATAGATATTGGTTTAAACTATGCCAATAGTTATCACCAAATTAACATTATGGGTACAGGGTTAACAAGTAATGATATTGGTGGTGCTTTAAGTAATGTTCCTTTGGGAACACCAGTTAAACTTAACTCCTTTGGCGGAACTGTAAATTGGCGGGTTTCTCCCAAAATTTCTTTAGCTGGCTACGGTGCTGCGCTATTTGTAGATGATTCTTCAGCTAGTATTAGTGCTTCTAGCACATTCACTAGTTGGATGGTAGGACTGCACTTCAAAGATTTATTCAAACAAGGAAATAATGCAGGAATAATTTTTGGACAGCCACTATATCGTACCTCTGCTGATGGTGCATCTACACTTACCTCTCCTGGTGTCAATCGAGCTGTTCCTTACCATTTAGAGGCTTACTACCGGATTAAAGTAAGTGACAATATCAGCATTACTCCAGGTGCATTTGTGCTATTTAATCCTGAAGGTGATAGTAACAATGAAACAACAACGGTAGGCGTACTCCGCTCTACGTTTACTTTCTAAACCTTTTTAGTGCATAACTCTTTCATTACTATAGAGAAAGCGTTATTCATCAGCAACCCAGATCCCCGACTTCTTATAGACACCCATAGGGTGGCTTCCCGCAGGGTAGAAGTCGGGGATCTTTGCTTTTTAGGTACATCTTATTAGCAAATTTATATAATGCGATCGCTCTATAGCAATTCTAAAAGATTTGCATATCAAGCACTGTAGGGTGGGCAATGCCCACCAAAACCCGGATATGGTGGGCATTGCCCACCCTACCTATAGTTCTAATTTAATCATGTGATTGCTTATGCGATCGCTATAGAAAAATCTATGCTAAATCAATCATCAATCTTTCTAATCAATAGCTTTATAAATTAGCATTTTACTATTTTATATTTATGAGTCAAAGTTAAGGATAATAACACTTACTGCAAATAATATTAGTTTTGGAGAAAACGAATGGTTGCACTCACACAGCTTCATCAAGCTAATTCAACTCCAGGACGTTTGACAATTCAAACTATCGAGATTGCGCCTCAAACAACAGCTATCCGTTCTCTCGACTGGGATAGAGAGCGTTTTGACATCGAGTTTGGTTTACAGAATGGGACAACCTATAATTCTTTTTTAATTCAAGGAGAAAAAGTTGCTCTAGTTGATACTTCTCACCGCAAGTTCGAGCAATTATATCTTGAGATACTGTTAGGCTTAATTGATCCGTCTCAAATAGACTATTTGATTATCAGTCACACAGAACCAGATCATAGTGGCTTAGTCAAAGATATCTTAAAATTAGCGCCCTCTATTACTGTTGTTGGCGCTAAGATAGCAATTCAATTTTTAGAAAATATGGTTCACCAGCCTTTTAAATCAATGCTGGTAAAAAATGGCGATCGCCTAGATTTAGGCAACGGACATGAATTAGAATTTATCTCTGCGCCTAACTTACACTGGCCAGACACAATCTTTAGCTACGATCACAAAACAGGGATTCTCTACACCTGCGATGTGTTTGGAATGCACTATTGTGATGATCACACCTATGATGAAAATTTCATCTCCATAGAGGAGGATTTTAAATATTACTATGATTGCCTGATGGGGCCAAATGCACGTTCTGTATTAGCAGCTTTAAAACGGATTGAAAAGTTAACAATAGGCACAATCGCCACAGGACATGGGCCTTTATTACAACAAAATCTTGCAGAATGTATTGGACGGTATCAAAGCTGGAGCTTAGAACAAGCCAAAGCAGAGACATTAGTAGCTATATTTTATGCTGAAGATTACGGTTATAGCGACCATTTAGCACATAGCATAGCACATGGCATTACTAAAACAAATGTGGCAGTTGAATTGGTAGACTTTAATAGTGCCGAGCCGCAAGAAGTGAGAGAATTAGTAGCTCAAGCTTCTGGTTTAATTATTGCTATGCCGCCCCAATCTTCAATAGCGGCTCATGCTGCTTTAAGTACCATTTTAGCTGCTGTTCATCATAAGCAAACCATTGGTTTATTTGAGACAGGGGGAGGAGAAGATGAACCAATTTACCCCTTACGCAATAAGTTTCAAGAATTGGGATTAACTGAAGCTTTTCCACCTATCTTAGTTAAAGAAATTCCCACCCCAGCCGTAGAACAATTGTGTGATGAAGCAGGTATAGATATGGGTCAATGGCTAACCCGCGATCGCACAATTAAACAGATAAAATCTATCAATACAGACTTAGAGAAAGCCCTGGGACGTATTAGCACCGGGCTATATATTATCACTGCCAAAAAAGGAGAAATTCAGAGTGCAATGTTTGCTTCTTGGGTGACGCAAGCTAGTCTGAATCCTTTAGGAGTGGCGATCGCTGTAGCTAAAGAACGAGCTATTGAATCCTTGATGCATGTAGGCGATCGCTTCGTTTTAAATGTTTTAGAAGATGGCAATTATCAAGGCTTAATGAAACATTTTCTCAAGCGTTTTGCTCCCGGTGCAGACCGTTTTGCTGGAGTCAAAACTTATCCAGCTACTAATGAATCTCCAATTTTAGCTGAAGCCCTAGCTTATATGGAATGCGAAATCACTAGCCGGATGGATTGCGGCGATCATTGGGTGATTTATAGCACTGTCCAAACCGGAAGAGTGGCTAAAGTTAATTCACTTACTGCTGTTCATCATCGCAAATTTGGCAATCATTACTAAATTGGGAAATGGGGAATAGGGCATTAAATATTCCTCATGTATCCGTAAGAATTCAGCACTCAGGAGTCAGAAGTCAGAATTTAGAAGGAATTTAATATGATTCGTATATTAATTCATCAAATTTTATCTTGATTCTGGCTCCTAAATCCTCCCTTCATCTTCCTCATCTCCCTTATTCCCAAATTACAAAAAAGTTATGTATAAGCCTGGTGAAGATACCCCCATTTCTCTGTATGAAATCAATCGGGGGCGGATTGTCCGCACTTTGGAATTGATCCAAGATGTGATTGTGATTTCTCTGTGCATTGGTTTATTTAGCTTCATGGTGCTGCAGGTGAGAGATATGTTTCTCTCTCTACTTCCTCCTTTAGATTTTCATGTTGTTACTGCCGATATTCTCTTTTTACTCATCTTAGTTGAGTTATTTCGACTGTTGATTATTTATCTCCAAGAACAACGCATATCTATTGGGGTAGCGGTAGAAGTTTCAATTGTTTCCGCCTTGCGAGAAGTCATTGTTAAAGGCGTTCTAGAAACCGATTGGAGTAAAGTTTTAGCCACTTGTGCTTTCTTATTAGTTTTGGGACTTTTACTCGTTCTGCGAGTTTGGCTCCCACCTACTTTTGAAGGAATTGATCCAGAACAACAAGTATCAAAACTCTACAGAAATCGCCTCAAAACGGAATTGTCAAAAAATAATAGCCATTAGGTTATTGGTCATTGGTCATTTGTCTCCCTTATCCCCAGTCCACATTCCCCATTACCCATTCCCCAAAGAGGTTACTATGTCTGTCGCTACTTTAACTCCGTCACGTTCGAGAGATGTGCAAGTTGCCGAGATTGGCAAAGATACTTTAATTTTGCGATCGCGTACTTGGGAAAGATTAAAATTTGAGGTTGAATACTCACGTCAACGAGGAACTACGGCGAATTCTTATCTCATCCAAGCTGATAAAAAAGCCTTAATTGATCCCCCTGGTGAATCCTTTACAGAAATTTATCTCCAGCAACTAGCACAACATATAGATTTCACCACCCTAGATTACATCATTCTTGGTCATGTCAATCCCAACCGCAGAGCCACCTTAAAAGCACTACTTTCTCTCGCCCCGCAAGTGACGCTGATTTGTTCTCGCCCTGCTGCTAATGCGCTGAAAACTACCTTTCCAGAATGGGAATCACGCATTCAAGTTGTGCGCTCAGAGGATAATCTAGATTTAGGACAAGGACATAATCTATCATTTATGACAGTCCCGACTCCCAGGTGGGCGGATGGACTTTGCACTTACGACTCCGTCACCAAAGTTCTTTACACAGACAAATTTTTTGGCGCTCATATTTGCGAAGATATCTTGTTTGATGAAGACTGGAAAGAGCTAGATGCAGAACGTCGTTACTATTTTGAATGTCTCCATGCACCCCAAGCCAAACAAGTCGCAGTAGCCTTAGATAAATTTTCGGTTTTCGGAGCTAAATGTTATGCTCCTGCTCATGGCCCGGTTGTCCGTTATAGCTTGAGTCGCTTTACCTATGATTACCGTCAATGGTGTCAAGGGCAAAAATCTCAAGAGTTGACTGTAGCGTTACTTTATGCATCTGCCTATGGTAATACAGCGATTGTAGCTGATGCGATCGCCCAAGGCTTAATTCAAAATGGAGTTAATGTTGAGTCAGTCAACTGTGAACTAGCAGACTCAGCGGAGATTACCCAAGTTGTCGAAGCTTGCGATGGATTAATTATCGGCTCACCTACCTTAGGCGGACACGCACCCACGCAAATTCAAACCGCATTAGGAATAGTCCTCTCTACAGCCGCTAAAACTAAGTTAGCTGGGGTATTTGGTTCCTATGGTTGGAGTGGTGAAGCAATTGATTTATTAGAAAGCAAACTCAAAGATGCTAATTATCGTTTAGGGTTTGAAACGATTCGAGTGCGTTTTAGTCCCACTCCCGAAATTTTACAGCAGTGTCAACTCTCTGGTGCTACCTTTGCCCAAAACTTGAAAAAAAATAAGAAACTGCGTACTCCTCGTCAGATTGTCACAGAAACTCATGTAGATCGCACTGCACAAGCTGTAGGGCGGATCATTGGTTCTTTGTGTGTTGTCACAACTCGTGATGGCGAAACCCATAAAGGATTCCTGACTTCTTGGATATCTCAAGCAACTTTCAACCCACCAGGAATCATGATTGCGATCGCTCAAGAGCAAAACGCAGATTTATTACATCATCCCGGCGATCAGTTTGTGCTAAATATCCTGAAAGAGGGAAGAAATGTCCGTCGTTATTTTTCTCGCTATAGCACTTTAGGAAATAATTCCTTTGCCAATCTTGCCACACAAACGGCTGTTAATGGTTGTCTGATTTTAACTGAGGCATTAGCTTATTTAGTATGTACAGTCAGAAATCAAATCCAATGTGGTGATAGATGGTTGATTTATGCAGAAATCGAGCAAGGAGAAGTATTAGAAAATGAAGGGCTAACTGCCATTGAACACCGTAAATCTGGTAGCGATTTTTAACAGTTACCAGGTATAAAAAAATGCGGCAAATAGACCATATGTAGAGACACGATTAATCGCGTCTCTACCCAAAAATGTGTTGCAATCATTAATTGATTTGTTGTCCATTCTCTGAGTCGATAGTGTATTCTATAACCCAAACCTGAATCTTTTCTCCACCTTTGTTTTTGGACTTACGGTCTGGAGCAATCCACGACAGATATGAGCCATCTTCTAAAACTCTTTCTCCTGGAAATTTAACATTCTTCGGAACTCTTCCAAGATATTGGCATCCACGATTTTGAGTAGCATGAACCATCCGATAAGAATGTAACCCTCTGTCCCACATTAGGAGCATCCCTTGACCACAGTTTCGTAGTAGTTTTAAAGCTCGCACTCTCTCACCGATACGATAGGGACACATTAAGGCATCAACAATCAGGGGTGGTAAAGAGCAGCGCAAGGGCGAGAAGGGCGTTGCGATCGCATGAAAATAAACGGCATGGTTTTCTACGTTTCCCTGGGATGCTGCGCCCTGCTTAGGTTCAGGGAAACGGGCGTAGAAAAAGCCAGACCCATCCTTAGCCCACGCGATGGTGGTGAACCTCGCCCATTTGACCTCATCGCCCAGCACCTTGCCCGTGTTGACATCCAGCACCCGAATGGTGCGCCAGTCCGTGCCGCCATCCTGCACCGCATAGGCTAGACGCTTGCCGTCGTTAGAAACCGACCATTCAGCCAGCGCGATCGCCCCGTCCTTTGCCCAACTGTTGGGATCGATCAGCACGCGCCCTGCGCCATCCACGCTGTCGCGGACATAGAGAACCCTCTGGTTCTGAACGCCGGAGTTGCGGAAGTAGAAATATCGTCCGCCCTTTTAGACCGGAATGGTGAACCGCTCATAGTTGTACAACTGTTTCAGCCGAGCCTTGAAGATATCTCGAGGCAGGGTATCAAGATAAGCATTGGTGACTTTATTCTGCGATTCGATCCAAGCAGCAACGTCCTTATCGCTGCAAACATCGTTTTCCAGCCAGCGATAGGGGTCGGCGATCGTCTCCCCGAACTGCTCCTCGACGACATCGCCTTGTTTGGTTTGAGGATAAGTAATCATAGGTGTCTCCGTTATTGACTGTGAGCAGGCGGAAGCGGAATAGGTGGTAAAAAGCAGCACGAGAGCGCGAGGGGCGGCGCATCGGTATTTTGTTAATCATTTTTGCTGTTCTCCAGTTTTATCAACACAGAATTCAGGAGTCAGGAGCCAGAAAACAGACATGAATTTTGTGCGACTGGCGGATGAATCAAGGGGTTTAAGACCCCCACTAAATCGAAGATTTAGTGGTCTTCAATCAGTGGGGGATTCAGACCCGCCACTGATTGATTCTGACTCCTGAATTCTGACTTCTGAATTCTTCTTCAACTGCGCTTTTAGTTTTTTCTCCAAAGTAGACTTGGACTTCTTTAAGCTTTTATAATTATTTCTCCTGCTCAATAATTACCCCATCCACCATCTGAATTATCCGCTTTGTTCTAGCGGCAACATTGGCATCATGGGTAACGATCGCGATCGTCGTACCTTGTTGATTTAACTCAGTCAGCAGATTCATAATCTCCTCGGAAGTTTTGGTATCTAGTGCGCCAGTCGGTTCATCGGCGAGGACTAAGGCGGGGTGATTCACTAAAGCACGGGCGATGGCGACGCGCTGTTGTTGTCCACCAGAAAGTTGATTGGGACGGTTCTGGATGCGATCGCTTAAACCAACTTGGATTAATGCTTCTGTCGCCTGTTCGACCCGTTGCGACTTATCAACATCGGCATAAATCATCGGTAGCATCACATTCGCCAAAGATGTGAGCTTTGGCAAGAGGTTGAACTGTTGAAATACAAACCCAATATATTGATTGCGAATATCTGCAAGTTCATCATCATCAAGCGTAGTCAGATTTTGACCTGCTAAAAAATACTGTCCACTGCTAGGTCGATCGAGACAACCGATAATATTCATTAGGGTCGATTTGCCCGAACCTGAAGCTCCCATAATTGCGACATATTCGCCCTCCTCGATCGACAAATTCACGCGCTTGAGGACTGGGACTTCGATCGTGTCCAAGTGATAGGTTTTAGTAATATCTTCGAGAGAAATCATACTTGCCATAATCAATCCCCACGTAGTGCCAAGATCGGGTCTAGTTTTGCCGCATTACGAGCAGGAATACCGCCCGCTAGTACCCCAACAATCAGTGAAAGGACAAAACCCACCGCCACTGACAATAGCGACACCACAAAGGGAAATTTGAAGATCGTAGCGGTAGCGAAAGCGAGGGCTACACCCAACCCAATCCCGATCGCACCGCCAATACTCGAAATGACGATCGATTCCATCAAAAATTGATTCAGAATTGCGCCGCTAGTTGCACCGACGGCTTTTCGTAGCCCGATTTCCCGCGTCCGTTCCATCACGGACACCAACATGATATTGGCAATCCCAATCCCACCAACTACTAGCGAAATTCCCGCGATCGCACCAACCATCAGCGTCAGCGACCCCATAATACTCGTGAAAGTTTTAATCAGATCCACTTCATTGGTGACAGTAAAATCATCTTCTTTAGGTAGGCGAATATCATGGCGCAGCCGCAGCACATTTGCCACCTGAAATTCTGCTGCTTCAAGTTGGTCGGGATTACTCGCTTTTACCCAAAAGCCGTTAATTGCCACACCTGTGAGCGCATTGTTACCAACAATCTCAGCGGACATATTAGTTAGGGGCAGATACACCATATTATTTGTATCTTGCAGCCCGACAGCCCCTTTCCGCTCCATCACCCCCACTACGCGATAACGTTTACCCTGAATCCGAATATCGCTACCGATCGCCGTTTCTGACGCAGCGAACAGATCGTCTCGAACTTTGGCACCAATTACCACCACTGCTTTGGCTGTATCTAAATCCTGCTGCTGAAAAAATATCCCTAATTCTGGTCGGACATTTCTCACGTCTGGAAAGTTTAAATCCGTGCCGATGGCAGTGATTGAAATGTTGACGTTACCCCGCACCACCTGAACACTTGGGCGGTATAAGAACGCTGACACTGCTGTAGCAGCGGGGACTTGTTTGGCGATCGCTTGGGCATCTTCCCAAGTAAGCGTACTAGCAGAACCAGCCCCCTGACTGATGCCGCCCGTTCTCGCTGCTGCTGCGGAGACTTGGAGGATATTGGTACCCAATGCTGCAATGCTCGACTCGGTGGATTTTTGAACTCCCTGACCGATCGAAGTAATCGCAATGACAGAGGATATCCCAATAATTACACCCAGCATCGTCAATCCGCTACGGATTCTATTACTCCACAAGGTTTCTACTGCCATCAAAAATATTTCCAGCAGCGAGATTTTGCGCTTACTACGGCGAGATGAACGTAGAAAGGATTTGTTCGGCAAATCCCCTCTTCGGAGGGGTGCCCGCAGGGCGGGGTGGGTAGATCTACGCATAAATTTAAGTATCCACAAATGGTGATTTCGGAGATTGTAATTTCTGACTATCTACGTCAACCCCCACCTGTAATCGGAGTAACCTTACGGGTTCCGGGTGGAAAACTGAGTAAAACCCGTTCGTTCCCAGTTAAACCAGACTTAACTTCAGTCTTATCGTTAACAGTCGTCCCCACCCCGATCGGCATAAATACCGGATCGCCGCCTGTTTTCGCTACATATACACCCTGAGATGCTTTCTGCTGAACGATCGCCGCCGTCGGCACAACTAGCACCTGGTTCAGTTCTCCGGCTTTGAAATCGATCGTCACATTCATCCCTTGACTGAGCAGTTTTTGGGAGTCGGCAACCGCCACTTTTACCTCAAAACTGGTCACATTTTGTTGTACCAATGACTGGGTAGCAACTTGTGTCACTTTGCCCTCAAAGGTTTTGCCAGAGTAAGCATCCACTTTAATTACCGCTATCTGCCCGACACGGATTTGGGCAATACTGGCTTCGGCTACCTGCGCCACGATTTCATTGGTAGATGCTAGAGCCAGAATTGAAGATGATGTTGCCGAAGTTACCGCACTACCCGCCGTTGTGGGGGTCACAAACGCCCCTGGATCGGCATATTTACGAGCAATAATCCCCGCAAAGGGGGCGCGAATCACGGTATCGTCGATATTCCGTTGAGCGATCGTGACTGCCCCTTGGGCTGCCATAACTTGAGCGCGGGCTTGAGCGATGTCTTCAGGGCGCGATCCTGCTTTGAGTAGATTTAATGCTTGCTGGCTCTGCTCTACTTGCGCTTGGGCACTATCACTAGTCGATCGAGCAAGACTCAATGCTTGTTGAGAGATGGCTCCCTGTGCTTGTAATTTTTGGTTACGGCGCAGGTCTTCAGCCGCTTGCCTGTAGGTAGCCTGAACTTTATTTAGGTTGGCTGTAGATCCAGCGATATCTTGCGATCGATTCCCCGCGATGACCTTATTTAAATTTGCCTGAGCAGCAGCAAGGTTTCCTCGTGCCTGGAGCAATTGCCCTTGGATGTTTGAATTGTCCATATAGGCGAGAATCTGACCTGGTTTGACAAAATCGCCTTCTTTGACCAGCAACTGCTTCAAAACACCAGAGGTTTTGGGACTGACATTGACCGAACTTTCGGGTTGCACGGTACCATTGGCGGATACCAAAATTGTTAGATTGCCCCGTGTGACTGCTGCTGTCTGAATCTTGCTTTGTGCCTGCTGTTTAGCGACTGTCACTAATTGGTTATAAACAAGATAACTCAGACCACCAGCGAGCGGGATTGCCACTAGCAATCCCATCAACCACTTGTTAGTTTTGAATCGATTGTGTAGCTTCTGCTTGGCAGAATCAACGCCTTTCTTGAAATTCAAGCTAATACTCGACATTGTTACCTCAAATTTTGGTGTCAGGCATTAGTGCAGCCGAGCCAACGCCTTCAATTGCAGATATTAGCCTCGATTCATACCACGATTGACTTCTCGACTGACTTGAACGTAGGTTCGATAACCATGCCGCTCCAGCCGGTTGGCAGCCCGCAAGCAGGATTTAGGTGTTGGCAACTCATAGTTTGAAACGGCTCTGTCATAAAATTTGGATTCGATACCCACGCCGCTCCAGTCGGTTGGCAGCACGTTGGGCAGCGCGACGATTGTAGTGCTTACTCACATAAATCCATTTGCGATCGTCATGGCTGCGGTAATAAACAATAAACAGGCGATCGCCACTTTGGTAGCGACGACCTTCATTGTCGCGATCTTGGTTGTCACGATTTCGATTGTCACGATTTTGGTCGCGATCGTACTGGGCGAGCAACATATTCGGCTCTCGATCGAGGTTCGGGCTAATTTTTTCTGAATCTAGTGCTTGTGCCGTAAAGGGCGTAGTTACTACGAATCCTGTACATACCAGTGCCAGCAAAATTATCTTTTTCATCAGATTAGTTTCAAAGTGGAAAGTTTGGGTCGATTAATTAAATTTAGAGTTTAATTAATTGACAGATACTTTAAAGTTAATCAATAAAATAAATGAATTACTCTCTCTAGAGAAACAGATAAAAATATCATAATAAAATGAATTATTACAATGTTAATTTTTGCGTTGTTTTATATATAAATCGCACCTAAAAATACTCTATTTTAAGATGCGTAACTAGGTTCTGACAGGCTTTGAGGCATTGATTTTATGAAATAAAATAGATTGCAAATAACTCACAATTCCCTCGCATTTATAAGGCATGGTAAACATGAGTAAATTTATGAAATAAAAAAGATATTTTAATTTCTATCTAGGAAAATTATCTAAGGCTACTCATACTAGTAAAACCACCCATCATGGAGAATGAATGGTTTGTTGACTAGGTTTTGATGACGAAAGCCCTTAATTCGACGATTTTACCGTCGCGAAAACGCCAGATATCGCAGTACGAATAATGAGCCGCCTTCCCGTCTTCGTCCTTCATTGTGATGTCGCCGAGTGCCGTGACGAAATTACCTTCAGCGATTAAGTTAGAGACCATAAACTTTGGCGGCTCGATGTACGTCATTGCCATATATTGGCGAACGGCTTCTTTTCCTTTAAGGGTCTTGTCGCCTACAAACATCCATTCCGTGTCGTCGGTGCAGCATGACAAGAATCCTTCATTGTTGCCTTCAGCGATCGCCGCGTTTGCTTCTTCTAAGATTGCTTTATTTTTATCTGACATCTGAACTTCTCCTCTGTTCAAGTGGATGCTTTAATGAAGCGGTTTCTCTACCGATGTATCCTTCTCCTCAGCGACGCCGATGAACGGCTCAAATCAGCGACGGCAGAAAAACTCGAACGCAGTACTAGAGGCGTTAGACCGTCTGCTACTCTGGACACAGCACTCCTTTAGATTTGTGCCACGCCACCATCGACGAATAGCTCAATGCCGTTGACAAAGCTGCTGTCATCTGAAGCGAGAAAGACAACGGCTTTGGCGATCTCGTCGGGCTTGCCGACTCGTCCCAATGGAATAGTGCTAGCTTGGCTCTCCACAAATGCTTTCAGCTGCTCTTCACTGAGTCCCAAGAGATTGTAACCGGGAGTCGGAACGACACCAGGGCTGACCGCATTCACTCGGATCTGACGGTCTTTGAGGTCGAGTATCCAGTTGCGGGCAAATGATCGCACGGCAGCTTTGGTGGCGCTATAGACGCTGAAGGCTGGGGTGCCCTTGATGGAAGTAGTGGAGGCATTCAGGATGACGGAAGCGCCCTCTGGCATCAGCGGCAGCGCCTTCTGCACGGTGAACAGTAGACCCTTGACATTGGTGTTGAAGGTTTTGTCAAAGTGTTCTTCGGTAATTGAACCCAGTGGAGCAAATTCGCCAATGCCAGCATTCGCAAAGATCACATCCAAGTGACCTTGCTCTTGCTTGATCGTGGCGTAAAGACGATCGAGGTCTGCCAGCTTTGAGACATCGCTCTGAATGCCCATGACGTTCTTACCAATCTCGTTTACAGCAGCATCAAGTTCAGTCTGGCGACGACCCGTGATAAAAACATAGGCACCTTCAGCGACAAATCGCTTGGCAGTGGCAAGACCAATACCGCTGGTGCCGCCAGTGACAAGTGCAACTTTGTCTGAGAGTTTTTGTGACATAGTGTTTTCCTGGTTGGGTTTAGGGATTACAACTTTGATTACGTCTTGTTCAAGCAGCCAAGCCGCCATCAATTTTGAGGCTCGCGCCCGTGATAAAAGCGGCTTCAGGACTGACGCTCAAGGATTGCAGCAGGCTCGGCTGGTTGGGAGTTGCATAGACCAGACGATCCTGCGCTTGAGGCGTACCGATCGCATGAAAATAAACGGCATGATTTTCCACGCTTGCCTGGGACGCTGTGCCTTGCTTCGGTTCAGGAAAATGAGCGTAGAAAAAACCGGAGCCGTCCTTAGTCCACTTGATGCTAGTGAACCTCGCCCATTTGAACTCATCGCCCCGCTTGGTTTCGGGATAGGCGATCGCAGGTATGGTTGCTACGGAATCCGAGCAGGCAGAAACGAAATAGGTGGCAAAGAACAGCGGGAGAGCGAGAAGGGCTGCGCGGCGCATCGGTGTTTTTCGAGATGAGGGTCGAAACCCAAAGAAGTCGAATTCTAGTACTTCTTGTCGTGATTTTACATTTTTGATCATGTCACTTACCCATGTATGGTTTGTTGAGTGAGTGGTCAGACGAGCGATCGCACCCGCTCGACTGGAACTTTTGATCGAACTTCTCGAATGTCAAAGTTATTTGTTTCCCTCTAATTGATCAATGTTCTGGCGGTGGAGGCACTAACTCCATTCCCTGCTTCGCTGCGACGGCAGCAATGCTATCGATGTCCAATGTGCCAGCAGCAGTGAGCTTGGACAGATCCTCAAAAAAGTTCTCGATGCCTGCGGGAACGAAAAGGGTCAGCATCCTTGCGGGTGTGGTGCCGATATTTTTGTAAGAATGCGGAACGCCTTTGGGAGCGGTGATAAACCAACCTGCGATCGCTGTCACAGTGCGATCTCCAATCTGAAAGGCAAAGGTTCCCTCCAGAATGTAAAACGACTCGTCTTCGCGCCGATGGAGATGTAGGGGTGGTCCGGCTTGTGGCTCGTCGATCACCTCAATTAAGGTGTAGGCACCGTCTGTATCAGCGCTGACCGCTTTGAAAGTTATCGTTTCTCCTGGCAGCACCAGGAGCGATCTGCCTTCGCCAGATGGAACGGCGATGTTCTTCAAAATAGTTTCCATGAATCATTCTCCTTAAAATGCCTAACCCTCTAGCCAGTTGACGACTGGTCATGAACCGGCTCCATGTATAGCCTTGCCCACGCGATGATTCCGTTACGTAGACCAGCAACGACTACACCACGTAAATTCAGTGCCGATCCGGACGTGCGCGTACCTTGCCAGTGCCATTCAGCCCAGGCGAGGTCACAGTGGATCGTCGAAGCGACCAAAGTTGCACGTAAATCTGGAACTTGGGCAAAGAGGGCAGTCCAGTTCTCCCGCACTTGGGCTGGGTTGGTGAAGGCACTCTCAGGATGTAGCGGTTGTTCGCCTTTGAAGTCGTTAGCGAAGCAGCTAACGAACGCGTCAACGTCGTGTGCGTTGATGGCATCAGACATTCGTTGAAGCACTTTTGGCATCTCATATTGGGCTTTTGCGCTCATGTTTCCTGTTGTGTTAGGCATATTTCAATCAAGGATTGTAGAAGCGTTCAAGATCGTCGATTCTCCTGGCAGCACTTGGAGCGCTTTGCCTCGTCATCTGAAACCCCTGTATACCCTAAACCTCTATGAGAAAGAGTACTGAAGATTCAACTTTTCCTACAAGTTTGCCGCATCAAGATCCGATTGTTTTTATACACCTCTAAAGTTCCAGACTGCGCGTTATCCAACGTGCCATCCCACACCCAATATTCATAATTTCTATTCCGAAACTTATACACTTGAACACCTTCTGTCGCTTGCTTAGTTCCTTTGCCCAAACTTAAATTACCGCTGGGATTGGTCGCCCGATAGAGCAGTTCACCAGAATTATAATTCTGCCAAATATTGATGTTGTAACCACCCTGACATTTTGTACTCAGGATGATGCCAGCAGTAGAATCAGCAGAAGCAGGTAAGGAAAAATTAACTAAGACACTGATTGGTAGAGCAAGGAGTAACGCGGATCTTTTCAGTAGTGTTTTCATTGTTTTCATTAGTGTTGTACAATCAATTTTTTGGTAACATTTGCCTGTACTGCGAACGCTTATCAAATTCCCACCTGCGCTGGTAATTTCATTAACCACGCGATTAGATGCCCACGTCACATCTGCAATTTTTCGGTCTAGTTTTTTCATGATGATGAGTCCTGTGATTGTCCAACATGAGTTGTCATAAAGCGACGGATATGATCTGCGATCGCATCTCCTTCCTCTTCTAAGGCAAAATGTCCGGTATCGAGTAAATGAAACTCAACGTCTTTCAAGTCGCGCTTGTAGGGATAAGCGCCTTCGGCTGGGAAGATGTCATCATTCTTACCCCAAACAATCAGAGTAGGTGGCTGATATTTGCGAAAATACTCCTGCCATTGCAGATATAATGGTGGATTGGTGCCATAGCTATACAGCAGCGCCAGCTGAATCTCATCGTTGCCAGGGCGATCGAGGAAGAGTTGATCCATATTCCAGGTATCCGGGCTGATCGCTTCAAGATTGCGAACGCCGTGGATGTATTGCCACTTCGTTGTTTCCAGTGTGAAAAAGGATCTGAGCTTGTCAGCATTCTCAGGAGAACGGTCTTGCCAGTAGGCTTTAGCTGGGTTCCAAAATTCGCCGCGTATACCTTCCTCATAGGCATTCCCGTTTTGGACAATCAGCGCTTCCACTCGCTCTGGATATTTAGCTGCAATCCGATAGCCAATGGGAGCGCCATAATCCATTACGTAGAGGCTATATTTCTTCAGATCGATCGCCGTAATAAATTTCTCCACGATTTGGGTCAAGCGATCAAACGTGTAGTCAAACTCATCTACAGTTGGCATAGAACTGTTGCCGTAGCTCGGATAATCCGGGGCAACTAGATGGAAGCGATCGGCAAGCGCAGGCATCAGATTGCGAAACATGTGAGATGAGGTTGGAAAGCCGTGTAACAGCAGAATCGTTGGATTACTGCGAGAACCAGCTTCTCGGTAGAAGATATCTAAACCATCGATTGAGATTGTGTGAAATGTGGTCATGATTTTATCTCATATTGCAATGTCGATTACGATTTTGCCGACCGATGTGCCTTGCTCTACCGCATTGTGGGCATCCAGTGCGGTATCCAACGTAAAATGGGTCATTAAATTACTCATGTTAATTAATTGTTTGCGTAATCAGGAGCCGTCAAAAAATAATTTTTACGCTTGTTGATATCTATGAAGTTTACTGAGGAGCATCTCTAATCCAATGAATGTGTCAGCTTGAGTTTCTTTTACTGCACATTTAATAGTTACAAATTTCTCGCAATATAACCTCTACCTTTTGAAGGTTCTAATAGAAGTTATACAATTCACACACTATTTAAACCTTTTTTAAAATATCATTGCTTTTAAAAACAATTTATCCTTGCTCCTCGCAGTAATACTTTCACTACTAGATTTATGCAATTATATTGCAGTCTTCTATCGCAATTAGAAACTGTAATTAAAACGTATTTTAACTAAGTTATACCAATTCTGTATGAAGATGCATAGAAAGAACCCCTCCCAACCTCCCCGATACTTTGGGGAGGTTGGGAGGGGTCAAAACAATGTGCAGCTTCACAGAAAATTGGTATTATTACAAATAGCTGCAAGTTTCATCCTTTAGGAGTAGTAATTAAACTCATGCTTTATTGAAAATAAATACTTGTCAATTTCGCAAAAATCATCGTAATCGATCGCGGGGCGATCGCTTTTACTGGCAATTCTGAAGGCTCTTGCGTCTGTAGATCCAAAAACCTTTAGTGAAGCAGTTAGTAACAAAAACAGCAAAACTGCTTGAATATTCTCTTAAAATATCATGAAAACGGCAAGAAATAACCCACTAGATATACGCCACATTAGTCTGAAAGTAACAGAGTTAATTAAGCAATACGCTGTTGTAAATAACTGTACGCAGGATGAAATGCTAGAGCGTATTGTTTTGGAGTGGAACAGCCAACAAAGCGAGAGCGAACGACCATCAGGAGACGAAGATGAATAGCTTTTTTGTACAAGCCCTTGACGTAATCTGACTTTTCACGGGATGTGAAAAGTCAGGTTCGCTTTTCGCGTCTCGTAGAGAACCTCATTTTGAATTTTGAATCCCGGCGGTACTAGTACAGTATGGCGGAAATAAACCACCCATTTGAAATGTCTAGAACCCTTACGCAATCAGAATTACGAATTACGAATTACGTTAGCGCAGCGTTAGCGACGCAGGAGCGTCATTACGAATTCCGCCTTGCGGTACTACGTTCTTAGGTATATCCATATTTCTTGATGAACCAAGTTTTCACAAATTGAGTCAATATACAATAGCAAGTTAGGATTACAGCTAACCAAAGAAAATAAACGGCTGGCAAAGGAACAAACCCTAAACTAGCCCCAATTGGAGAAAATGGCAGATACATTCCGACTCCCATCACAGTAGCGGTAATCAACAGCATGGGCAAAGAAGCCCGACTCTGGAAAAAAGGAATCTTAGCCGTGCGAATGACATGGACAATCAGCGTTTGAGTCATCAGACTTTCCACAAACCAACCTGTTTGGAACAAAGCTTGATTGTCTACAGAATTTGCCCCAAATACAAACCACATCAGGGCATAGGTGGAATAGTCGAAAATGGAGCTAATCGGCCCGATGAAGATCATAAATCGCCGAATATTGTCGATTTTCCATTTCGGCGGCTTGATCAAGTCTTCTCGATCGACATCATCAAAGGGGATGCCCGTTTGCGAAAAGTCGTAGAGGAGATTATTTATTAATATCTGCACTGGCTGCATCGGTAAAAATGGCAGAATCGCACTCGCGCCCAAGACGCTAAACATATTCCCAAAGTTAGAGCTAGTGCCCATTCTGATATATTTGATGATATTGGCAAAAGTCTTGCGACCTTCGATTACCCCAGATTCCAGTATTAACAAATTTTTTTCTAACAAAATAATGTCTGCCGACTCTTTAGCAATATCGACTGCCGTATCAACTGAGATGCCCACATCTGCCTCCCGCAAAGCGGCTGCATCATTGATCCCATCTCCCATGTATCCTACAATATTGCCTTTTTTTCGCAGCACCTGAATAACTTTAGCTTTTTGAGTGGGAGAGAATTTAGCAAAAATAGTTGTGGTTGCAGCAGATAAAGCTAATTCATCATCTGATAGAGATTCAATATCGCTACCTAATAAAACGTTTTGGACAGGTAAGCCAACATCTTTGCAGATTTTACGAGTAATGATTTCATTATCCCCGGTGATAATTTTTATATCAACTCCATTGTGCTTGAGGGCTTTAATCGCTTGGGCTGCGGAATCTTTGGGTGGATCGAGAAACGCAATGTTACCCAACAGAACCAAATTACTCTCATCGGTAATGGAATAATGCAATTGATCGGTTGGCATCACTTTGTATGCCACCGCAACTACCCGTAACCCTTCAGAGTTTAGTTTTTGTTGTAAATCGGCAACCTTGATATGGACTGACTGATCCATTGGCAAAACCTTGTCATCAACTTTGAGTTGGGTGCAGACTTTTAGGACTTCTTCAACTGCACCTTTGCAAATTAGGATATGCTGTTTTCCCATTTCTTCGACAACGACAGACATCCGACGACGCACAAAATCAAAGGGAATTTCATCAAATTTCTGGTAGTTTTTCTCAATGTCTAAAGATGCAAGTTCTTGATTGTGATCGAGAACGGCAACATCCAATAAGTTCTTTAAGCCAGTCTGGTAAAAGCTATTGAGATAGGCATATTTGAGAACATCTGTACTTTCTTGACCGTAGGGATCTAAGTGCCTCTGCAAGACGATTTTATCTTGAGTTAGAGTGCCTGTTTTGTCAGTACAGAGAATATTCATCGAGCCAAAGTCTTGAATAGCATCAATATTTTTGACAATCACCTTTTTGTTAGACATGGTAATTGCCCCCTTGGCCAAATTTGCCGTGACAATTACAGGTAACATTTCTGGAGCCAGCCCCACAGCCACAGATAAAGCGAATGTAAATGCCTCGATCCAATTGCCTTTAACCACTCCATTGATCACAAAGACTAGTGGAGCCATGATCGTCATAAAGCGCAACAGCAGCATGGTTACGCCATTCACACCTTTGTCAAAACTCGTTCGGGCTTTGCGTCCACTAACGGTTTTGGCCAGTGATGCTAGATAAGTATGACTACCCGTTTCGGCGACAACGGCTGTTCCAGAACCACTGACTACGGTAGTGCCCATGAAACAGAGATTAACTAGCTCCAGTGGGTTTTTCTCATTGCGATCTGGGAGTTCTGGGTGTTTTTCAGTGGGTAGAGACTCCCCGGTGAGGGTTGACTGACTGAGGAATAAATCTTTGGTAGCAATCAGCCTGACATCGGCTGGAATCATATCTCCGGCTGAAAGAAAGATGACATCACCAGGCACCAGCAACTTTACGGCAATTTCCTTTCCTGCTGTTATTCCCTTCTCTTTTTTCAGTGCGGCACTCTTGCGACTCACCGTTGCCGTTGCGCTCACCATTTCCCGCAGCTTTTCGGCGGCTTTGTTCGACTGAAATTCTTGTGAAAAGCGCAACAACCCACCGAAAATCACCATCGAAAAAATGATCAAGGCGGCTGTTGGACTCCCAGTTAACAGTGAAATTGTCGCCAGAACAATAAGTAAAAGCGAGAGGGGATTAGTCACCGTTTTCAGCAGTTGGATATACCACGCGATCGCTTTTTCACGGGCGATCTCATTCAGCCCGGATTTTCCTAATCTCTGCTTGGCTTCAGTCTCAGTCAGCCCTTCCAGAGAAGTGTCAAATAAGTGCAGAACTCCATCTACATCATGTTGAGCGATATCGATAAGCGCGTTGGATGAGTCTATAGACTGGCTAGATCCCGTTTTAGGCTTTTTGGATGAATTGGGAGACTGGCTTAACGTCTTCATAAGGTAAGCTCCAAAACGTGGAGAGTTGGGGATTCATCGGTTTGGTTTGCGGCAAATCTTTTTGCTGCCTAACGCGACTCGGCAAAGTGCTGTCGGATCTTCGCTGCGCTCATGATCTAACGCGGGCTTTGACTGTTGCTTCAGATTGCTCATAACGAGTTAGAGGGATGCGACTGATACAGCTTTAGCTGTGCCCGTAATTGGGCAATTTCAGTCGTCATATCTAGCACCATTGCCGCTCCGACTAAGTTTAGCCCCAAATCTCGACGCAAGCGTTGAATCTGAGCAATCCGCGCAATCTCGCGGGAATGCAGCAAATCACCGATGGGTTCGATTACGCCTAACTCAACGTAAAACTTCACCAGCGTAATCGAAGTCTTAGTGAGCAATGCAGCATATTCAAAGCTGTAAAGTTGCTCACCTTCGAGTGAAACCACGGTTTTTGAAAGGCTGAAAGTCATACGATTTTAGATTTTAGATTTTAGATTTTGGATTGACCCCAGAGATAAATTTAGGGGCTTAAGAATTTTAGATTTCGACTACGCTCAGTCGAACGATTTTGGATTTTCGATTTATTCTACAGATAAATCTGCTTGCTCTCTACTAAACCTCGTCCATTTTGAAACTTTGAGTAGTGCGGGCATCTTGCCCGCTACTACAATATGGAAGCAAGATGCTCCCACTACTTTTAAAACTATGATTCTCAAAATAGATGTGATTTACTAAGGAAATATTGGTCATAATTTAATCTCCTCTAATTGGGTACGTGGGTTAAAGCTAGTATTTGCCTGGATTTTTTCGTAGTATTCTTGCTCGATCGCACTCAGGTCTTGCGGGGTGACAATCTGAAGTTTGGCAAATAAATCACCTCGTCCCCCTTTGGGCAATGTCCAGCCTTTGCCGCGCAGTCTCAGCGATTGCCCCGATCGCACCCCTTTGGGAACTTTCATCGTCACGCTACCATCGGGGGTGGGTACGCTGATTTCTGCCCCTAAAACCGCTTCATCGGGGCGAATTGGAATGTCACAAACAAGGTTATCGCCCTCAAATCGATAGAAGGGATGGGTTAAAACTTCGATAGTTAGATATAAATCGCCACGCTGTTGAGAGAATGGACTAGGACGACCTTTACCCTTGAGCCGAATTCGACTGCCTGGTTTTGCACCTGCGGGAATACGGACGTTGATTGTTTCCTCGTCGAGTTGTAAACGCTTTTGAACACCGTGAAATGCTTCAGAAAATGTGAGTCCGATCGCAGCTTCAGTATCCGGTGCAGGAGCTTGAGAACGAAATCCCCCATTAAAATCATCAAAGCCACCAGTGGAGGTTTTACGTCTCGATCGACCCAGCAAATCGTTGATAAACGAATCAAAGTCACCGTACTGATCGAAGTCGGTTGTACCAACATTAGTGGAACTGGGTGGTGCTTCAGTGTAACCAGGGTTATTCCAGTGCTGACCAAAGCGATCGTACTTCTGCCGCTTCTCTGGATCGGAGAGTACTTCATTCGCTTCGTTTAGTTCTTTGAACTTTGTTCCTGCGTCATTGTCTCCAGGATTGAGGTCAGGATGATATTTGCGGGCAAGCTTGCGGTAAGTCCGTTTGATTTCTTCAGGGGTTGCAGTTTTGCTTACTCCCAAAATGGCATAGTAGTCTTTAAAGTCTGTTGTAGTTGACATCAGTTACCTCTTGTTCGCGTAGCGGCAATTTAGGAGAATTGCAGGTTTTTTGCGGTGGGTGTATTTTCAGTTAGAGATAAGTTCCAATTCAATCATGCTAACAATTGCTCTCACGAAGTCTAGGGAAGATTCACACTTTTTCTTTCAAGGCGATTCTTGTGTTTTGTATAAGCAAAGCCACTAGCAATAATCATCACAAAGGCAGGAGCCGTAAGCCATAACCAGAAACCAGGAAGTAACTTAATTAATAGAAGCTGACTATCAGGATTACTACCATTAGGTAACGGAAACCAATATGTTGAGATTGTGCCTGTAAAACCTATGATAATTGAAGTCAAAGCAGAAGCTATTGAAAACTTGTATTTTTTCTGTACAAAAAATTTACAGGAATACCAATAAAGTGGATTAGCCAACCAGCCAATAGCCGGCGCTTGAAGAAATAACAATCCAAGTATTCCCCCAATTGTAGCTTCAACCCCCTTCATGATATAAGTTGAACCTGTGTGTATTGTCTTGGGTTCGATTATCTCAAAATTTAGTGCTGGCAAGCTAAGTGCCATTATATAAATAAATAAAGATATTCCTAATAAAAACAAGGGTTGTATTAAGAAAGATGCTTTTTTCATTAGGTGGATTCTATACAGAGTTACTTGGCTATTCAAGATAAGATGAGAACAACATTAAAAGTGCAAATATGATGTTTATTTTGATTGGAGTCTATCAAGACGCGAACTCATAGTGAATCTCTGTAATTCTTCCTTTAAAATAGAGCTGAGTGCCTTCTGGATACTCCCATCCCACCTCGCCTTCTAAGGGAATAAGCATCCCATTACGAACTGAATATTCCCAAAATCGACCGACCCAAGGCATAGCAGTCAGCTTGTCACGATAACGAGCCTCAGCCCGACAAGTAGCGATCGCCCCTTCAGCATTAAACTGAAATACGAGGGAGACAGTTGTTGCACCATCGGTCAAAGTAGCGCGAGCGGAGGTGTCATTAATTGCGTCCCATAGCACACCCTGACTGGGTAATAGGGCAGTGGGATACCAAGTAGTTTCAGCAAAGTACCGTAACAATTCACCTTGATTGTTTTCAGGCGCACCGTGCATTTTTGCAACTGTAAAAAGACCAAGTAATGATGCGTGTAAGCTGCCTTCTCCTAAGAGATAGGTATCATGAACAAAGGCATTAACTCCTGGAGCCATCTGGATGCGTGCATCCCAATCAAAACCGAGGCGTTGAGTCATCACAAGTTGAGTGGCAGTAAACGGATTCCACTTGGCTTCCGTTTCATTCAGATTGAACTGTCCTTGCTGAGATAGCTTGACGACAGCCACAATTGGTTGTCCATCCTTGAGTACTGTCCGAAAAAATCGCTGTACGGGTTCTGGTAAGCCTTCGATTTCTTTTTGCTCATAGATTTGGGGCTTAATTGTTTGCCGTCCATTTATTAATTTGGCTCGTAAGTTATCAGTGTTTGACTGCCAGCGATAGCTACCATAGATCGCAGCAAGTCTAAGGCAGACTATGATTAAAACACCAATAATTGACATCCATTTAATCCACATGATACTTACCTATATTTGTTAATTCAGAAGTTGATAAATTGTGATGATTGAAATAATCACTACAATAGATGTATAGATCAGCATTGTGTACTGGGATAACCAATTGGGAAGATAAATTGCAAAATTGTCTTTTGTAGAGTTTGAATATTTACGAGCCATCAAAGTTAATGGGCATTGAAGTTTGAAAGTTAACAGAGTCAGCCCTTCTATAAATACAAATCCATTTGCATCGGAAATATAGTTTGATTGTATTTCTCAAAAACCTGAAAAACCTGTTCGGTAGTCAAAGGAATTTTAAGTAACTTTCTCATGTTTTCTTCGCAGTTAGCTGTTTACAATTTCCCTTGCATAGCAGCAGTCCACCTAATACTGTTGAGGTTGACATCTGCCAGATATAAACTACTCTTACTCTTGATCAAAATGGAGCGCTCTCTTTTTCGGCGTTTCTACAAGTACTGATATCACGAGTAAACTTAGCCCAATAATTTTGATCAAGGCGTTAATTGCGTGTGTATACTCCCATTGATTTCTATACCGCATCCAATCTTGTGGAATGGGATTCGTCAACCATTTGGCGAATTCAGCATTCATTGGCGTAACAAATATTATCCAACTCACAAATGCAAGTACCAAAAAAATTACTCCGCCCAAAGTCCAGTAGAAACTTGAACCACGTTTGCGAACAAGAAATACCAACACAATTGCCGTCAGAATTGCTGTAATTTCAAAAGCTGCGCCGACTGAGCCAAACAACTTATAAACATTTTCAAAAACCGTTACTTTAACCCATAGTTGTTGGTCAAACTGCATTCTTTGCGGCAACTCTAGCAAATGGGTCATAGACAAACTGAGGCTAAACGAAGCCAGCATAAGTGTTATGAATCGCCAAGCCCGTATGAATGTCATTTGATTACCCTTGTGCAGAGACGATTAATGGGAACATTGATAAAATTCAGTACCCTTTTAATATTTGAGTTAACAACTTTAACTTCTGGCATTACTGTGACGGGTGTTTGTTCTATTTCCTGAATGAATTGATTGAATACGATATGAAACGTAACGGTTGATGTACGAGTGAAACTTTATGGTTTTTGATAAAAACTACCGTTTCTTGACTGATCCCACCCCTTTCACGGATTCCCGAACTTGGGGAGAACCAATATACTCTACTGACCCCACGCCAGATACAGTCGCGTCTAACCGATCGCTCACATTGACCACCGCACTCCCCACGCCGCTATGGCGAACCGTAGCCTGTTTAGTCTTGAATTCCTCGCCCTTAAAGCTTCCGACCCCAGAAAGGCTAAGGTCTAGTACATCAGCGCTTCCTGCGATCGTCATACTACCCACGCCATCAAGGGAAACTGATAACTGTTTGCCTTGAATACCCTTGGCTTCAATACTGCCGACACCATCTAAGTTTAAGCTTTGCAGACTCTTGACCTGCAAAGCAAACTCAATAGGCTTGGTCGGAGCGAAAGAGGAATCATTTACAATGCCGAGATACAGAATGCGATCTGTCACGCGACTCTCTAAAAGCGGAAGGATGTTGTCTTCAGCGCTAATAGTCAGGGACTCTTTTCCCGTCTGCTGCACCTTGACCCTACCCACAGATTTAAAGGAGATGGATGAAAATCCAGCCACTTCTCTAGATTCAGTTTTGACGATTCCAGATCCTCTGAGCTTACCCAAGTTCAAAGAGCAGCCTGCAAACAGACTCAAAGCTGCCAAACACGCAGCCAAACCGTATAGCTTTGATCTCATTGTTTCCCTATTCATACAATCATTTCCGTATAAACCAATCAACGGGGCGGCGTAGTGAAACTGGCGACGGATAATTTTTTATATAACCCGATCGCAATATAAATTGAATATTTTCGCTAATCCCAATTGATTGATTTAGAGTTTGTCTCGTTGAGGCTTCTTCTAATATCTGAGTCATCGGATGAATCGCAATACTCTTTTCCCGCACTTTCAGGAAAAGTCTTTGCATTCGTCTGCCAGTTTCCAGCAGTGTCGCCACCGAATTGTCTTTACTAGTAATGAGAATCCAACCAGCCGATTCCGACACTTCCTGTTTAATTTTATCAAGCCCTGTCTCTCGGAAATCTTTTTTCATCACATTATTTTTACTGTAAAAGTTTCGCACCACCCAGCCAGAAAATCCTTCTATTTCCATGCTTGCCGTTGTCAGCCCGTCACGATATTTCTCAGCATCCTTACTAGAGAATCTGATCCAGTCGGCTAATTCTTGCTGCGCTGGGTTGCGATCGGATTGAAGGCGGTTAGCAACGATAGTTTGTTCGTTTATAAATTGACTTTCTTTACTGGTGACAGGTAGATAATGAATAAATTCCGAATTAAGAAGATATTTGATATCTTCTGGTTTCAGCACATTACTTAAAAAATCAGAACGAACAGTGCGGCGATTTTTTATTTTTGCGATGTCAAAAGCATTTTTTAACTCTTTTTTTTTCAATTTTACTTCCATCACCCGTTCGTCCTGATTAGTCTTAGCTAGCAAATTCCAATTGCAGCCGTAGCCAAAAAAACTAGCGGCATATTCCAGATTTTGAATAAAAGTACCGATTGATAAAATCGTTTCTCTCTGAGTCGGGTCAACGGCAGGTAGCCATTTACTTTTATCGTTGCCGATAATCCAGTGATAAGGTTCGACATATTGAACAAACCACGGCTGCGTATTGTGTCCACTCGGCGCGAGGGAGGCGAGAAACAGAATTTCTTTTTCATCCGGTTTGAGAGTTTTTTTGTTATCGTTTGCTGGTTTTATATCCGTCCTTAAAAGGTTCCTTTTATCACTCAACAAATAAGATGTTGTCACAGTTGCAATTATTGTTCCTCCTGCAATACTGATAAAATTTTTCCTGTTCATAACACTTGTAATTGAGGGTAAGTTAAAAAAATTACCACGAATGGAGCGCCCGCAACTGTGGCGTTTTTTTCAATTGATGGGCTTCCATGCGTGTGAGAACATCATCTAAAATGGCGATCGCTTCGGCAATAAACGGCCCTTTATTTAACATCACACACTCAGCCCGTTCAGCCATTGCAGCATCCGTCATCTCTCCCCGCGAAGGTGTGCCATCTTTTACCAAACTCTCTAGTACTTGGGTTGCCCAAATAACAGGAACATGAGCCGCTTCGCAAATCCAGAGAATTTCTTCTTGGATCTCTGTTAAACGCTGGTATCCAATTTCAACTGCTAAATCACCTCTGGCAATCATCACACCAAATGATTGCTTACCTGCGGCATAGATGATTAATTCTGGCAGATTAGAAACAGCGATCGCGGTTTCAATTTTTGCCACGATCGCCGGTCGGGTTAGCCGTCCCTCAAAGCGCTTGTCCAATTCTTGTTGGAGTAACTCAATATCGGCAGATCGTTGCACAAAAGAGTAGCCAATAATATCTGCGTGGATGGCAACAAAATCCAAGTCGGATAAATCTTTTTCAGTCAGTGGACTAAGAGGTAACACTGTATTTGGGAAATTCAACCCCTTTTCAGGTTTGAGTTTAACTCCTTTGGGACTGGCATGAGTCACTTGTAGTAAAAGTCCCGTTTGTCCATTGGCTACTGAGTACTGGGTATCAACTACACAAGTCCGAATCTTGCCATCATCGATATATACGAGGGTGTCAACCGTTAACAAATCGAGAATTTCGGGAACTGTACAGCAAGTCTGGAAATAGTCTACAGGTGATGTACCTGCTTTACTTCCGAGTTCCGGCTCACACCGCGACAGCAGGATATGATCTCCTTTAAATACCCGTTTTTTATCAAGTGGTGCAAGTACCTGTCCCGTGCGGATTTTCACACCAGCTAAATCCATCATAACTTTACAAGGCGTTCCTGTTTCCTGTTCCCCTCGACGGATATGGTCGATCATCCTCCCCCAAGCTTTGGTTGTATCGTGGGCGCAGTTAATTCGCACACAGTTTGCGCCGCGTTGTATAATTTCTCGCACCATCTCATAGTTAGTGGCGGCCTCGGTGGGTAGTGTTACCATAATCCTGACCCGACGCTGGGGTGGGGAGTGACCAAACAATTCTTCGGTATGCTGTTGTAGTAGGCGATCGCCTTCAAAAAAGAACTCGATGGGTGGACGGTTGAGGTGCTGGGCAGACTCAGAGCCGCAAATGACTTCCAAGGTGGCAATGACAGCATCAAGATTGGGCATCACCCGTCCTTCAATCCGTCCTAATGAGGATAAGCCCCAAGGCATAAGTGCAGCTTGGAGGGAGCGGAGATCATGCCGACGTAAAGCTAGATATTCAGCTAAATTCAAGGCACTAGAAAGAAACTCAGTGCGATGAATGTGCAATTTCCATTCGTTAAAGGTGACTTGTCCTTCGCTTTCAACAGTCTGGCGAAGTTCTTGCAGAGTCGATAGTAAATTCTGTGGACTTGATAGATTCAGAAGTGTGCCAAACGGCTGAATTTCTTGACCATGCTGATTGCTTTCTGTCTTAGCGTTCGAGTTTGAAGTTTTAAGCTGCATTAAAGTTTTTCCCTATTATTTTTTGGTTCAAAGAAAAGCCCTGGCGACTAGAAGTCGCGGCTACACAGGCAAAACCTGCCGACCCAGGTTAAAAATCCTTAATTTTTTCTTAGTCCACGGAGGCGGTCACTGAGCTTGTCGAAGTGTGGACTTTGTTTGTGTAGCCGCGAATTCCATTCGCCCAGGCTTTCCTGAATGCAGAGTTAGCATCCAAACTCCATCGAACAAAAGATTGATGCCAATGAAAGTGCCAATCAGCCAAGTTGCGTTAAATGGAAAGTTAGACCAAATGAAAATACCGAAAATAATGCCGATGATTCCGCTTACAAGCATTAATCCCCAGTTAGATGAAATCCGGCGCATTTGAAATGCGATCGCCACTTGAATCACGCCTTGCACAAAAATGGTAATACCCAACACCAATGTCAGGGCAAGCACCCCTTCAAAGGGATTTGCCACCACGAGAATTCCAGATAGGAGATACAAAAGACCTAGAATCAGCTTCTCGACAACTTTACCTGCACCTCTTGATTGAAAGGCATAAACAATTTGAGTAATTCCAGCAAAGATAAATATCCAGCCAAACAGTAAGGTTGAAGCAACGCTGGCAAAGAAAGGAAATGCGATTGCAATGATGCCCAACACGATCATGAGAATAGCGATGCCTACGGCTACCAAGGGTATCGCGGTTGTCCACCCAGAACTAACAACTTGTTCATCAATTTCCGGCTCAATAACTCTCATGTTCATCTCCTTTTAAATTTAATAAAAAATTTGATTGATCAATGTTGTACAAATTGTGGTAGTGATTTAGGATTTGTGATATCAATCGAGCCTTGGCTTAACCCAACCAGTTGAGCAACTCGAAAAGCAGAAGTTATAGCTCCTTCATGCAAGCCATCACCAAGATAGGCTCCTGCATGGTAGGTGTTGTTCTCGCCATTAGTGGCAATTACTTCATCTCGGTATTGAAAAGATTCAGTGGTATATAACGGGGTGTGATGTTCCTGAATGTGAATGAGGCGATCGCTAGCAATCAACTCCTCTAGTTGGAACGATAAAAAATAATTTGGTGGCGATGAGATGTCACAAATCTGATTCAGGCAACTGTTATAACCCCATCGGCTTTTTGCCTGAAAAAAATCAAATTCTGAGGGTTGTTTAATGCCATAGCGGTTGTATATGGAACTATCTGTATGCAGTAAGGTAGTGGCATAATTCGCTTTCCAGGCAGAAAACCGTTTGATTTCGGCATCGGTTGGATCTGCTAACAGCGCCATTACTTGGTCGGGTGGGGTAGCAAATACGACTTTATCAAACTCCTGAATTTCACCTGTCCTTCGCACAATTTTCACAGCATCCGAACTTCTGGAAATCCAGTCAATATCTGCATTCAGCAAAACCTCACCCTGGAATCGCGCCAGAATTTTTTCAATGTAAGAATACACACCGCCTTTAACCCTAAGCCAATGGACTGCGACATCGTTGCGTAAAACAGGCATAGCTAATTCTGCCGGAAAATCATCAATCAGTTCCAACGGCATCGAATAGCTATACATGACTAGCAATTTTAGCCAAGTATTGCGAGTACAGGCGCGTTTCAAGTATTGCGACAAAGGCTGATTGTAAAAATCTTGCAGGTGAGCAAATTTTATTCTTAGCCATAATCCAGCAGAACGGGCATAGAGGGTATCGAGGCGTAAATATTCAATTAGGCGGCGAATACCTGTGAAGTTTTTCTGGATTGTGACTCCTGATAAAAAGTGGCTGCCATTTTTGAAAAACATCGCTGAACCCATATTCACAGGTTCTAATTCCACTCCTAACTCTTCCATGAGGGCGATGAAGTTATGGAACACAGTCGGAAATTCCAGCACTCCATTTTCCAAAATTTCATTACAATCGGATTGGTTCGGCTGAACGTTCTTGTTCAGTGTCCGAATATGTCCACCTAAAGTAGATTGCCGTTCAAACACAGTGACGTGATGCCCTTGTTTATCGAGTAGGTAAGCTGTCACCATGCCACTGGCTCCCCCCCCAACGATCGCAATTCTCATGATTTACCTCTTAATTAATAGATAAAGTGCGTAGTGTGGTGTTCAGATCCCCGACTTCTTAAAGAAGTCGGGGATCTAGCAACCCCAGCCTTTTTAGCCTTAGCCTAAAATCACGTCGCCTGATAACCTTTGATACAGCAGTGCGCCTGTCCAAAATGTGGGAGCAAAGCCCGGATAGCCAGATGAGGCATTGCAGAAATAGAAATGCTTGAGTGAGGTTTCGTGATTCAGTCGTCCCATACCCATATTGCGCGGTGTCAGACTGGAGCCGTAGGAATTCCCATTGGGACACCAGCAAAAACGCTCATTGGTAGTAGGGCTACCTGTGATATGGAAGACCATGTGTTTTCTAAAGTTCGGTACATAGTTTTTTTCCACAACATCGAGGATGGAGTCTAAGATTTCTTGCTTTTTCTGGTTGTAAGCTTTGCGATCGCTCTCCCGTAATTCCTGGAAGTAGTTGTAATTGGCAACGGTGAGAAATTCCACAATCTGGCAGTCTTCTGGGCAGTCCCGACTTCCTTTAGTCAATAAAGTGGGTGTTGTGATGGCAAAACTAGGATTAGAAAAGTCATTGCGATCGTACATCTGCGTGAAGGCTTCATTTAAATCGTGATGCCCTGTATGAAAGAGATTCCACTTGCCAAATCCATACTCTCGGAGGTCGATATCTTTGACGACGCAATAAGCCATGTAGTTAGATGCCGAATATTCATAGTTGAGTTTTCGACGCACACTTTTAGAAAACTGCGATTCCCCGATCATCTTGGCTACTTTTTTGGGGTCAATATTGCAAATTACGGTGTCGCTTGTAAATTCATGGGTTTGATGGGTGGTGAGATCCATCGCTTGAACTCCCGTAACCGTTCTGTCTGTAACTCTAAAATTCGTAACTTCATGGTTGAGCAACACCTGTCCCCCATGTGATTCGATGACATTAACCAAGGAATTAATCACATACTCAAAATGCTGAGTTGGGTAAAATGCACCTGCTTGATACCCTCGAAACAATATAACCCAAGCATAGAAAGAGAGTTGATTTGGAGGCAGCAAAAAATCAGGCCATTGCAGGGCTAATAGGGTTTGAGCATCTTGGGGTAGTTGGAACTTGTCAAAGACATCCTGAAGTGTGCTGTTGAGGTACTGGACGGCACAAAATACCTCATTTAGATGTTTTAGCAGTTCAATTGGCTTGAGCGGTGGAGAGAGTTTTTTCAAGCCTTCACCAGTCTTTTCCACTTCGTTGACGAATTGGCGAATGCGATCGCCATGAGCAGGGAACAGATTAGACAATCGCTGGATCAGTTCTTCTGGCTCCGAGGGAATATCCAAGCTATGCTCTGGCGATCGCATGTGATCAAAGCCTTCCGAGTCATAACGTTCAAAAGTTACTTCCCGATCTAACCCTAGTTTTTTGAGTACCCGATTGACGGTTTGCCCTTCCCCGCAGTCCCAGACATAGTGAAATTGAGCGTTAAACGTATATTTTTTAGCCATTGTAAACGTATGCCCAAAACCTCCGGGATGCTCATGGGCTTCGAGAATCTGCACAGTCTTACCAGAGTTGGCCATCAAAGCGCCAAAGACTAATGCTGATAAACCACTACCGACAATCAGGTAATCCGGTTTCATGAGAGAGTTCCTCGAACAATAAAAATCTGAGTTCTGTCCCGTTGAAACGCCCGTTAGTCAAAAGAGACAGGGGAGCAGGGGAGCAGGGGGGAGGGGGAAAGACTGAGACGGAGAAACATTACCTAAACGCTTTGACTAAAGCCTTAAACTCGACTTGCAGTGACTTGTCATGAGGCGAGATAGGTGGGATTTGGCGATCAATACTGAGGAATTCGTAGACTGCCATCTTTAGGGTTCCCGGCTCCATCCATACTTCCGCCCAGGAGGGGTTTTGCTTCTAGGATAAAAATATTTCCGCCAAGAAGTCCGCCATCACGAATCATGAAGGCGGCGGCTGCCAAAGAGCCGATACCACCACCTAACAGATAGGCATTAGATTTTTTACCCATATTAACTAAGTCCCTGCAAAGCTTGGTTTAATCGTGTTTTACGTCTTTTGTGAACCTAAATCTAAAGTTCTTGACGTGTCGGACAGATAATGATTTCATTCACATTAATTAGCTTGTAACTGGATCAACGTTTTTGTCCCGGCAGCGTCACTAATCCGAACCGCTATCATCACACCGTTTGAGTTCTGTCCCGTTAAAACTTCAGTTGGTGAATCGATTGTGTGAGCGTAAGTCACTTCATCTCTACCCACTTCAATCACCAAATCATCTCCCTTGCCGGGGCGATCATAAACCATTGCCATCAAAGGTGCGTTTTGAATCAGTTCTGCATTATCGAGTTCTGAATCGATGATTTTGATTGAAATATACCGTCCACGATTACCACTTGAGAACAGATCAAAAAATTCACCCCATCGCTCACGCGGCACAGATTTTTTGATGTCAATTTTACTTACCATGATGATTCCTTTAAATATTTCCAGAAATTAAATATGCGTTATCCAGAAATCTTGTAGAGACGTAGCACTGCTACGTCTCTACTATCTAATGTTGCCGGGTTAATAGTTCAAAGCGTTAGACAGGAATCGAAATGCTCATTCCATGACTAATTTTGTCTAGCATTTGCCTCGCCTGACTGACATCCTCGTTGCTACCTGTCACAAGGATTATGAACTCGCCTGCTTGGATTCGAGTTTCGTACTTCACTATCTCGTGCTTGGGGATTCCTAACCCTCCTAAAGCACCCGCCAGTCCTCCGACAGCAGCAGCACCAGCAGCACCAACAAGTGTTCCTTCTAACCAACCTGCCAATACTCCCGCAATGGGGCCAGCAATGATGATTGGAGCGACTCCGGGAATAAATAACACTCCAGCCCCTGCTAAAATGCCAAATAAACCGCCGACGAAGCTACCCCAATAACCACCCCCTGCGGCTCCAGCTTTGGCAGTATCTTTCCAAGTGAGAAATCCCCGCACATGTTCGGTGGTTTGGTAGTCTTTGCCAATAATTGAGAGCTTTTGCATATCAAAGCCTTGTTTTTGCAGCTCCAATACAACCTTTTCTGCTTCTGCATGGGAGGGGAAATGAGCAACAACCGTATGTGTATATGTCATGAATTTGGCTCCTTTATATATGTCAAGCAAATTACGAATTATTTCTTCGTAGTTACTGCTGCGGATTCGGCATCTAGTCTGGCAGCGATCGCTTCTAAGGTTGCTTTCTCAGCCTCTTCAATGGTGGCGATCGCTAAGAAGGTCGCCGTAGCTGCATGGTTTTCAGCTTTATCTGCCCGATGTTCGAGTTTCTTTACTTTGCGTCCCGTTTTCCATTCCTCGACATGGGACTTCACTTCAGATTCTTTTTCCTCAAATTGAGCTTTGAGCTTTGCCCGATAATCATCGAATTCTTTTTTCTTAGCATCCAGCTTTGTCTTCGCTTCATCAAGTTGAGATTCAATCTCAATTTGAGTTTTTTTCGGCGCAGATTGAATACTTTCTCTCAGCGATTTTACCCGTTCTTCAACCGCTTCTAAATTGTCATGAAGATTTTTGGTGAAGTTATCAATTGCAGTACTCATGATAATTGCTCTAGTATGTTGAATTTCGGGAATCTGGCTATATTCTTATCAAGTTAAGATTGAATCTCAGTTTGAGTTTGTTTAGCCGCACGTTTAATGTTTACAAATTTTAACCAACATAACCTCTACCTTTAGAACGTTTTAGTATAATTCATACAACTTATACACTATTTAAACCCTTAATAACACCTATTTTCTATTAAAAAAAACTTTTTTGCTGCTTTTAGCAAGACTTTCAGCACTAGGTTCAGACAATGATATTGCAGTATTATTGCCACCATCTTAAACTACGAATAGAACGTATTTTAACTGATTTTTTCACAAGCAATTGTAAGTATATTTCTTGAGGAATAGTAATTAAAGCAAGGCTTTTTTGTAAATGTATATTTATCAATTTCGCAAACATACCCCAACTAATGCTGATAAATTAATGCGTATAGACTCTGGTGGGCGAATGTTCCCGTATTTTTGAAGTTTTCTATAGTAATTCCTTGAACGCTATCAATAACCAAGATGAAAAGGTGAAAATAATCTTAGAAATCAAACATGAGTTTGTCATAGTTTAAGAGTACTCCATTTAATAAATCTCTAATTACTAATAAAAATAGAGGAAATCTTGAAGGAAAACGCAAAACGACTCATAAACCTGTCTTCGGAGAGCGACAGGAATATATGTTTTGCTCATTCTGCGTCAGCTTCTTTAATCTTCAAGAAGGCTCTAGCCTCAGCCATTCTGACAATATGCTCTAAATATTGATACCCTTGCCATTGCTGCTCTTCTGCTGCGGTTAAACCGACCGCCCGATTTTTTTCTACCAGAGTGTTAATTTGAGCTTGCAGGGATTCAGAGGGACGCAGGGCAATAATGGCTTCAGCAGTGGGTAGGCTTGCCAGAAATTCTACGACTTCAGCCATACCAACACCATCTATTAGTCTGGATCGCTTCTAGGGGTGAGTTATGGAGGGCTTTAACTACAACGCTGCTGTCTGGGTGGACTTCAATCCCCAAAGATATTGAACCTGTAAACCGTGATTTGCTAAGATTTTCAATGCGAGAACATTGAAACGAGCCAACTCTTCATCACTATGTCAACATCTGCAATTGACTCTCAAGACGCAGCAGTTATCCAAGCCGCAAGCGAAGGGGTTGCTGTGTGCGATCGCTCGCACTGGGGACGCATCCGTGTTTCTGACGATGATCGTCTCCGCTTTTTACACAATCAAAGTACTAACGATTTTCAAAGTCTCAAGCCTGGGCAAGGTTGTGATACGGTGATGGTGACATCCACAGCCCGCACAATAGACTTGGTCACTGCTTTCGTTCTCGATGATGCGGTGCTGCTGTTGGTTTCCCCTAACCGACGGGAATTTCTATTCCAATGGCTGGATCGTTATATCTTTTTTGCTGATAAGGTGCAATTGACCGATGTGACTGATGAGACGGCAACTTTTAGTCTAATTGGGCCAGGAAGTGATGCCATAGTCACAAAGTTGGGTGCTGGCGCAATTATAGGTCAACCCTATGGTAATCATCTTTTAGTTGATGGGGTGCGTGTTGCCGTGGGTAGTGGCTTGGCTTCCCCTGGATATACCCTAATTCTGCCAGCCACTGATAAAGAAAAGCTGTGGAGCCAAATTTTAGCATTAGGCGCAGTTGAGTTGAGCGATCGCACTTGGGATATGTTGCGAATATTACAAGGTCGCCCGGCTCCAGAGTCTGAACTGACAGATGATTACAATCCCCTAGAAGTGGGTTTATGGCAGACTATTTCTTTCAATAAGGGTTGCTACATCGGTCAAGAAACCATTGCTCGCCTCAACACTTACAAAGGTGTAAAACAATACCTCTGGGGCATACATCTCATAGCTCCTGCTGAAGTCGGAGAAGTGATTACAGTTGGAGATGAAAAAGTCGGAAAACTCACCAGTTACACAGAAACCGCTGATGGTTATTTCGGTTTGGGTTACATCCGCACCAAAGCCGGTGGTGTCGGTTTAAAAGTAAAAGTAGGCGAAACTGAGGGTGAAGTTGTAGACATCCCCTTTGTTTCCCATGATTATCCATAGGAACAGTGAACAGACTGATAACTGATAACTGATAACTGATAACTGATCCTCAGTCCCACCAATAGGAAACGATAACCGCATCCCGATCTTGTCGAATATCCTGACCCCATAGCGACCCCTCTAATCGAGTTTTCAATCGGCGCTGCAGCCGGAAACTGTAGTCTTCATTCGTGCCATCAGTTACTTCTACCGAGTCAGCTCGCCACTTTTTGCCTAAGTCCAAAAGTTCAGACACCTTTGTGTCTTGGTTCTCTGTGATGATGTATAGCGTATCCGCAGGATAGGCAATGAAATGGATAATGCTAGTCTCAGGCATAGGACGATAGTTTGCCATTGCCAAGAGAGTATCAATCACACCACCAAAGCTGAGACCGTTTTCATCTGGTGCAAAGATTGGTTTTGTGAACAAAAAGCTTGCCCATAAATCGGTACGCTTAGAAAGGTCAGTAATCACCTCCTTACCATCAAACTCATTAAATTGACGCTGCCAAACCAAGGCTGCAAAGATTTCTTGGGGAGAATAAGATTGAGCAATTGATTGGATTTTGGCTAAGTCAAGCATCGCTGCTCCTTACCTGATTACAACTTTTTGCCAAACAGAGTGGGATAAATGTCTGGAAACCGTGAATTTTAAAAACGATCGCACCTGCATTATCTCCTGAACTCGACCAGGCGATCGCAAGAGAAATCCTTTACCTTGTTTATCGGTTTTTCTGAATAGGAGTTTTTCATGAAAATATAAGAGTAGAGTAATTTATTTAAGTATTAATTTAAAATGCACACAATTAATAAAAAGTCAACCAAAAAATCCTGGGCAAATGCGATCGCCCAACCAGCAATTGAGTTTTCCTCTACCCAACTGCCAATCCTCACTGGTAAAATTCCTGAAGGCTTACGCGGCACACTTTACCGCAATGGACCAGCACGCCTAGAACGCGGCGGAATGCACATGGGACACTGGTTTGATGGGGATGGGGCAATTCTGGCTGTGCATTTTACCAATGCAGGCACCACGGGAGTATATCGCTATGTGCAAACTGCTGGATACAAAGCAGAAGCCGCAGCAGGTAAATTGTTGTATGGCAATTATGGCATGACTGCACCAGGACTCATATGGAATCAATGGCTCAAACCAATCAAAAACGCTGCTAATACCTCAGTTTTGGCACTTCCAGATAAACTGTTGGCGCTATGGGAAGGAGGTAAACCTCACGCCTTAGATTTGCAAACCTTAGAAACTTGGGGCGAAGATGATTTAGGTGGCTTAACTAACGGACTAAGCTATTCTGCACACTACAAGCAGGATGCACAGACAGGGGAGATTTTTAACTTTGGCGTTAGTCCAGGATTAAATGCGACACTGAATGTTTATAAAAGCGATGCTACTGGTAGGATTATCCAAAAGGCAGCATACCAGATAGACGGTGTGCCATTAATACATGATTTTGTTTTAGCAGGACAGTATTTAATATTCTTCATTTCCCCAGTCAGGTTGAATCTTTTTCCCGTTCTCACGGGAGTAAGTAGCTATAGTGATGCGCTACAATGGCAGCCTCAATTAGGTACTCAGATTTTAGTCATTAACCGCGAAACACTATCTTTGGTAAGTCGTGGGGAAACTGAACCTTGGTTTCAATGGCATTTTGCCAACGGTTATGTAGATGATCAAGGTGTGGTGATTGTGGATATCGCCCGTTATGAAGACTTTAGCACAAACCAATATCTTAAAGAAGTAGCTACAGGTGAAACTCACACCGCTGCTAAAAGTACATTCTCACGAGTAAATTTAAATCCCCAAACTGGCAAAGTTGCAGCAATTGAGCAGCTATCAGACCAACATTGCGAGTTCCCGATGGTATCGCAGCAAAATGTCGGACAAGTTTCTCGCTATACATACATGTCTGGATTCCGTCGAGGAACAGATATTAGCCAAGAGTTGTTAAATGCGATCGCCCGTTTTGATCACAAGACTAACACCCTCACCACCGCAGACTTCGGCGAAAATCGCTATCCCTCGGAACCCATCCCAGTTGAAGATTGGCTGTTAACAGTAGTATATGACAGTAATTCTCATAGTAGCGAAGTTTGGGTATTTGAGAGCGATCGCCTAGACCAAGAACCCGTTTGCAAACTCCAATTACCCAGCGTTATCCCCCCCAGCTTCCACGGAACTTGGAAACCAGCGTAAAATTTTTTGCCTGGGGAAGATGTAATATTCACAGCATGATGAGCGATCGCTTCCACACACAACCATATCTCATTTTTAATCGTCTCCTGTATCACCAGGCGTTCCTCCCTTATCTGCATTCCAAGCACTAGCCCCTGCGCCAAAACGTCCGCTAGCCAGCCATTCTGCTTTCAACAACGACCACCAATCTGCTGTCAACCCTTTGACGATATAATCGTATGGGAGCCAGCCATAGCCACCTTGACCCCAACGCGTTCCCCAAGAATTGCGAATTAGCAATGCACCTTCTGACTTAATTCCGTCTGCATTTTCGACTGGCTTGCGGTCATGATAGCCTACTGCAACTACTGTATGACCGCCAATCACTCGGTCTTGTTTATTAGGTAGAGGGATATGCCCTTTTACCGTGTTAGCTTCATCATAGACAGATTTGTAGAGCGTGAAGCCAAATATACAGGGAAGTTCAGCAGCCAGTAGCACTTTTACTTGCGAAAGCAGTGTGTATCGAGAAATACTACCATAATCTAGGCGAAAATATTTGAGAGTTTTATAGTTCTCAGCAAAGGAATAGCAAAAAGGCGTTGGTTGTTCATCAAATTTAGCTTCGTCATAACTCCAGTAATTTTCTGGACAAACACCAAATGCTACCATTGCTTTCATTGTATCGCGTACAGAGGCTCCGGAATCACCTTCGGCTTGCATTAAATTGCGTGTAACTTTGTAGAGAAACAAAGGTGAAGCATCAGTATAGTTACCCGAACTTTTTTTCTCAGCATATTCCATTAAAGCAATACCAGCATGGGCTGTACAAGAGTTAATGCTTCCCTGATCTTCAATTGGAGAACACCAATAACTGAGATCAACAAATTCAGGTAACGAGAAAAATACTCTTTGAGATTTTGATTCCGGCGGATTTTTCTGACAGTTATCTTCCTGTAATTTCCTGAACTGATTACGCAGTTTAAAATGAATCGGTAACTGCAAATTACTCTCTGTATACTGACACGAGTTATTACTCGCATCAATTGACGTTATCTGCTTAATCTCTTGAATTTCCAACAAGGTTTTTTTAAATCGAACAAACTTTCTTAAATCATTCAGTTGATCGTCATTATATTCACTTATTTTTTTCACCAAGCAATATATTAAAGGATATGTATTTCCAATGCTCTGCAAAACTTGTTGTAAATATTCTTTAAATTTAGCTTTTTTAGCTTTTTTGGTTTCTTCTGTTTGTTCTTCAATAGATTGACTGCTTTGGTTTTTATCGTGAATTTCGTCCAACTGTTGAAGTATCACCCCTAACATGAATTTTAAAAAATCAGGATTTTCTATAAGATTAAAATCTCTGATTAAGCGAAAATTATATTCTTCAATAGTTTCTCGCATTAATTCTCTTGTTTTTTGATTTTCTGGATTATTATCTCCTCCAATTACAGAGTGCAGTCTTTTAATTACTTGCTCTACTGCTTGATTCAAGTTTCCATATTTAGCTAAAGGCATCAAAACCTGTGCAATTAACTTAATAATTGCATCAATCAATGGGCGAATTTGATTTTCTATTTCTGTTCCTGATGATTCTTCATTCATCAAATTTTTCTGACAAAGTTCAATTAATTTATCATGACTTGGTGACGGTACAGGTTCGATTCTTTCTTTTAATGATTGGGGCGGTATTTGCGGCGGTACAATTTGATATACCGCTTTCATAAACTTTTGCCATTCAGAAATCTTTTCTTCAATACCTTTCTTAATTGCTGCTGCTATTGTAGTTGGTGCGTCATATTCTTCTATTTCTTCGGTTTCCGGAATATTTTTCTCATCATATATTTTTCCAGCAATTTTATTTATTGTTTGCTTAACTTCGTTTTCTAGAGATAAAACTGATTCTAAGCCATTGATTTTTTCTAAAATACTATTTAGTTCTGCCTCCGAGTTGTTTATCCATTCTTCGTTCTTAGCATCAGATACACCAATCAATGGGTCGTATTTTTTAGTAATTTCAGTTAAGGCGATCGCATTACCATGATAATCTTTAATCCACCGGCCTCCATTTCTGGTGACACACAAAAGACCATTAACAATATCACCCTTATGATCTTTGAGATATTGAATAGTGTCTTCGATATTTTTTTTACTTTTTTGTATTTTTGCTATATCCAAAATATCTATGAAATCAAAAGTCTCACATTGTAATTTCTTTAATAACTCGAATAGATGAATGATTAATTTTATTTGACCACTCTGAAAGTGTTGAAAGCTACGTTTTGTGAATATCTCTGTTTCTCCTCGAGGATTTTTTCCTCGAGGATCGCTCCATTTTTGCCATCTATCAGGAAGATCCTTAAGAAAGGAGGGCGAATCGATAATGATTGATAAATCAGCTAATTCTTTGATAGCTTCCATATCATCTTTATCGATTGAACCATGTTGATCATCTATGGTATTTTGCAACCGCTGTTGAGTATTGAGTACTTGATTGATCATCTTGCTGGTTTCAACATCAAACGTAGCATCTTTTAGCTTCGTGATATCCATAATCTCGTAGATATTATCTGAGCTATTAAATTTCCACGTCCAAAGAATCCGTTGCAAGTAATTCTTGATTAGTAGAACTTCTGAGTCTGCCATGCCTACTTGGAAAACGTTATGTAGTTTCACGGTGACAAATTGGCTATTTTCTCCTAAAATTTCTTGTTCTAAACCATTTTGCAATTCACTAAATTTTTGCTTGTCTGCATCTACATTTCCTGTTTTTGCTAGAATGCCTAAAGCTTCCGAAATCTTTCTGGCAAGGTTTTCAATAGAACCTGTTTCTTTTTGACTTTGAATTCTATTTGTTAAATTTTGCAGTGCTTCACTTTGCAATGTAAAGTCATTGATATCGGGATAATCTGGAATCCAGCCTGTACCTTTATTTTTCATTTTTCTGCCCCTGGTTTAGTAGAAGTTACTTACATGAATGATGGGATTTTAAGTAATCATGTATTTGATTACATCCTTTGGCTATGAATCCTGTAAAACTCATATCTGAGACATCCCATAGCAAGACGATGCCATCGGCACTGCTAGAAGCTAATAATTTACTATCACGGCTAAAACTCACGGCATTGACTTCCGATTTATGCCCCATTAAAGTTGTAATTAATTTGCCATCTGGTTGCCAAATTTTGATGGTTTTGTCGCTACTAGCAGTAGCAATTTTTTTGCCATCCGGGCTGAAGCTAACATCAAGTACTGATGCATTATGTTCATTCAGAGTTTTGATTAAGTTACCTGCTAAACTCCAAATTTTGATGGTTTTGTCACTACTAGCAGTAGCAATTGTTTTGCCATCTGGGCTGAAACCTACACTCCAAACTGAATTTTTGTGTGCGGGAATTGTTCTGATTTCAGTGCCATCTAAACGCCACAGCTTGACTGTACCATCGTCACCTGTAGTAGCAATAGTTTTACCATCTGGGCTGAAATTGACATTTAAAACTCTGCCATTATGTCCTTTAAGAGTATGAAGTTCCTTCCCGTCGAGACTCCACAGTTTAGCTGTGCCATCGTCACTAGCAGAAGCAATGATATCTCGACTGAAAATCACAGTATTGACGCTACGTGTATGTCCTTGCAGTATTTGCTGAAATTTCCCGTCTCGACTCCAGAGTTTGATGGTTGCGTCAGTACCACCAGTGGCTATTGTTCGCCCATCGGGGCTGAAGCCAACTCCATACGCACTCTTTTGTTGACTCGGCCAAGTGGAAAGTAGTTTACCTTTGAGACTCCACAACCGAATCATGCCATCTTCGCCGACACTAACTACTTGCTGACTATTATCTGGGCTAAACCTGGGACTCGTCGCTGCACCTTGATGTCCCACCAGAACAGTCAACAAGCTGCGATTTACTTGCCAGAGCTTGATAGTTTTGTCATTACTCGCAGTCGCTAACAGCTTACCATCGGGACTGAAGTTGAGGCTGGGAATTTGTCCTTCATGACTTGCCCAGGTGTCAATGAGTGTACCGTCTTTCCGCCAGAGTTTGACAGTGCCATTAAAACTACCAGAAGCAATGGTTTCTCCATCTGGATGAAAACTGACGCTATTTACTGGTTCTGAATGCGGTAGGATTTTGGGCGGTTGTCCTTCTTTTCCCCACAGTTTGACTGTTTGATCGGAGCTAGCTGTTGCCAAGATGCCGCTTTTGGGACTGAAATCTGCGCTCATAATCGCGTTATTATGTCCAGTCCATTCTTTGATCGGCTTGTCATTTTTTCCCCAGAGGCGAATTTTTGTGTCGTCGCTGATGGTGATAATTCTATCTTGAGCAATAAAAATCGCTTGCCTGACTCTTGCACTATGTCCTTTGAATGTCTGGAGTAACTTACCGTCTAATTGCCAAAGTTTCGCTGTTTTATCTTTGCTGCTAGTGGCAATTGTCTTGCCATCGGGACTGAAACTAACGCTATAAACTGTGCTGTTGTGGGCTGGGATTGTCCTGATATACTTACCATCACGATGCCAAAGTATAACGGTACCATCTTGACTAGCGGAGGCTAGGATCTGCCCATTGGGACTGAATTTTACACTCGTTACGGGTTTGGTATGCCCTGGTAGAGTGTTGATCAGACTGCCATCTGTTCGCCAGAGTTTGATTGTTTTGTCGTAACTAGCTGTAGCCAGAATTTGACCGTCTGGACTAAAAATGACGCTTTGAACAATTTTCTCATGTGCTTGCAGACGATCGCGTTCTCGCGTCCAGTAGACGGCTTCTGCTAGGGTTGCTTGCACATCGGCTTGCGTTTGGGGATTTTTGCCCAAAAATAGTGATTGGTAGCGATCGCTCGCCTCTAAGCCATCTATGAGAGCATCAAATGTATGTCTGTTATTAGCAAAACGAGCCTCTGAGGTTTGCCGCAAGGCGGTAATTTGTCTGCTTTCGGCTCTTTGATATTGAACGGTGGAGAAAGTCGCTAAGGCTAATGCCACAGTAGAAAAAGCAGATAAGCCAATGATGGTTTTGCGGCGTTGGCGATCGCGTCGTCCTGAACTAGCATTAATAAACTGATTCGCAGCTTCACTAAACCCACCCAAAACGGAGTTAAATGCTTCATTCCGTCTCAGTTCCAGGGTTTGTTCTAGTCTTGATCCACTCCACAGTTCATCATCTGCTTTCGTATTTTGCCATCTGAGGACATCTTCATTTAAACGATTACGGAGGGCGATCGCTTGACGATTTGCACCGATCCATTCATGTAACCTTGTCCAAGAAGTCAGCAAGGCTTCATGGGCAATCTCTAGAGTGGAGATGTCAGCCTCTGGCTGATAGTTACTTACCAACAGGCTTTGGTCGATCAATTGTGTCAATACTGCTGCTTCTTCTGGGCTAAACTCAGATCGCATTGCCCTTTTGCGGACTGGTTTCCAGTCGGTTCCTGACTCTTCATCCCCGCCAATTTCGACTAACTTTAAGAATATGCGTTGCACACACAGTTGTTGTTCTGCTGTGAAATTGTTGTATATTGCCTCAACTCGTTGATGGAGTGCGCCTCTGACACCACCCAACTGGCGATAGGTATTGATATTGAGTGTGCGATCGCTAATAGCATTCAGATTAACTTCTGTTTCCCAAAGTAAATTCAGCGTATATTGCAACAACGGCAAATACCCCGCCTGTCCCTCGATATTGGTAATAATTTCCTCTACCAATCCCGTTTCAAACACCACCCCACGCTGGGCTGCTGGCTGTTCTATCGCTAATCGCAACTCATCTCGTTGCATTTCGGCAATAAATGGACGATGCTTATCTGTAGCTTTGACTAACTGCGGATAAGGACTCAATCGATCCAGAAAGTCAGCCCGCATTGTCGCTACAATTTTGACAGCATGTTGCTTAGTTTTGCTTAGTTGCACCAAACTGGCGATAAATTGGTTGCGCTTTTCTAAATGACTATTAGTAAATAACTCCTCAAATTGGTCAATCAAAATAAACCAATAATCATCAGGCTGCTTTAATCTCGTTAGCACCTGATTAAGAGTATCAGCTTTGGCTTCACGGGCAATTTGGACTTCGCTTTGTTTGTATTTACCCAGTAGGCTCGCATAAAAAGACTCAAATGGATCGACATCTGGAGTAAACACAAAGTTTACTAACCGTGAACCCCATTTTTGAGACAACCAAGGAATTAAACCTGCTCTGACTAAAGATGACTTGCCACTACCACTAGCCCCTAATAGCAAAATTAGGTTAGTTTGTTCTAGTTCATTTACCAAACCCGTGAGAAATTGATCCCGTCCAAAAAATAGGTCTTTGTCTTCTGGTTCAAATTTCTTTAAACCTTTGTAGGGAGAAGTTGCTATAAATTGACGGGTTTTAATCTCATCAACTGCGATTTGCAGAATTTGAGTCTGATTGAGAGTAACAACGTTGCTGTCACCCATTGAGATATGACTAATTTTTTGCCTAGCTTCTTGATTACTAGGAAATTCCTGGCTCATAGCCCTACCCATACCTTAGCAAGTAAAGGAGCTATTTTCAAAACTGGCTCTGCTATCTCTGCCGCCCCTGTTAAACCTTTTTTTAATGCTTCTAATGCTTGTTCTACCAAGTTTTTATCTGGTTTAGGCTTGTTTAATTCTCCTTCAATTGTTTGCAGCGGCACTTCTAAAGTTTTTTTCTCAATCAAGTTTAAGCTATTACTTCCTGCAATATCTTGCTTCAATTTCGAGAGCAAATTTAAGGCTTCTTGGATATTAGCATTCTCAATCCTAGCCTGAGTCCTATTTTGACTGATGCTACTTCCCCGATCTGCTTGCAATTGATTAAAGGCAATATCGGAGTTACCGCTACCAATAGTAATACCCTCAATATTTTGGGAATGGGACTCCACAACACCAGTAGTGGACGGATTACTCAAAATCTTGGCTAGGGAATTTTGCAATTCCAATTTTTCTTCCACCGTAAGATTTTGAATAATCTCTAAAACTTCGTTCACATTGTATTTTGGCATACAATAAATCTCTCAATTCATATCGCAGCATACCAAAATATTCCTTAAAATCGAAGTAGTTTTGATGATTTATATGTTTTTTGACGTTAAAACTAAATCGTCACAAAAAGCAGTCTGATGGGTCGAGGTGACTACAATATAGTCACAAGAATTACGAATTATGAAGTATGTAGATGCAAAGCGGCTTGCCACTATTCTTAGTATGAAATTACCCCAGCCCAAAAAAGGGACTTGCAAATGAAAACTCCACCCCGCAAGTAGATGGAGTTTTTGGGCATGGGGAGAAAAAGTCGTACGTCTGCGTTTTCAAATCTACAATCGGTCTGGATCAATTCCTAAAGCCTTTAGTTGCGCTGCTAATTGTTCAGCGCGTTGTTCAGCAGTTTGGGCGCGTTGTTCAGCACTTTCGGCCCGTTCAGCACCAGTCGGCAAAACATGATTCTTGTTGTTGCACCAACGCAACCAAACATCTTGCTTACCTTCAAACACACCTTCCCATAACGTCAAACCTAAACCCACTCCTTCTAACCAGAATCCTTCTATCTCTACATAATGTCTCAGTCTTAACTCATAGATATGCAGCAACTGATTTCCCAACAGTTGCAAGGGATCAAATACTGCGTAGTACTAAATTCCCATCCGAGCATAATCTACCAACTTACTACTCAGTTCGTTACCTTCACGATTAGAAACAATTTCTATGGCCACATCAGGTGCTTTACCAAATTCCGACACAAAATAAGTCCGGTTCTTCTTTTCGCGCCAATCTTCCGGCATGGTAACATCCAGACTGAGAAACACATCTGGCACTAGTGGCGGTAAGCCAATCCCATAAAAAACCCCAACATTTGCCGCTGCGATAAATGCCTCAGAACCTTTGGGAGTCTGCCACGAACTATATAGAACTTCCGTTAACAGCCGTTGTTGTTTTTCCGAACGAAAGTTATCCACAGGTGTATCGTCTTCGATCACTAGCTGGTTAATATCTGGAGCCTCAGCAATGTAATCTGAGGATAAAGCTTCTTGAACCATAAGAGCGCCTACCCAATCAGGTTGCTTTTTCTATACTTTAATAGAATAGAGATCAATCTGATATACATTAATCTGTTTAAACCTAATTTCCCATGACCACTTCTCAACGCCGCTATCACATCACTACTTTCGGTTGCCAGATGAATAAAGCCGACTCAGAACGCATGGCTGGCATCTTAGAAGACATGGGCTTTGAATTTTCAGAAGATCCCAATAATGCAGATTTGATTCTCTACAATACCTGCACAATTCGGGATAATGCCCAGCATAAGGTATATTCCTACCTAGGCAGACAGGCGAAGCGCAAACATGAACAACCTAATTTAAAATTAATCCTAGCTGGTTGCGTTGCCCAACAGGAAGGGGAAAGCCTATTACGGCGTGTGCCAGAATTAGATTTGGTGATGGGGCCACAACACGCCAACCGTCTTAAAGATTTGCTGGAATCAGTTTTGGAGGGCAACCAAGTTGTCGCCACAGAAGCAGTTCACATCATGGAAGACATCACCCAACCGCGCCGCGACAGCAGCGTTACCGCTTGGGTGAATGTGATTTATGGCTGTAACGAACGCTGCACCTATTGCGTAGTTCCTAATGTGCGTGGTGTGGAACAATCCCGCACACCGGCAGCTATTCGCGCCGAAATAGAAGCATTGGGACAGCAAGGTTATAAGGAAATTACCTTGCTTGGTCAAAATATTGACGCTTATGGACGTGATTTACCAGGGGCGACACCAGAAGGGCGACATCTGCACACCCTGACAGATTTACTCTATTACATCCATGATGTGCCAGGAATTGAAAGGATACGTTTTGCTACTAGCCATCCCCGTTATTTTACGGAACGCCTAATTAAGGCTTGTGCCGAGTTACCCAAGGTGTGCGAACACTTCCACATTCCCTTTCAATCTGGAGACAACGAACTTTTGAAAGCTATGGCGCGGGGTTATACCCACGAAAAATATCGCCGGATTATCGACACAATTCGCCGCTATATGCCAGATGCGTCGATTAGTGCGGATGCGATCGTCGGGTTTCCTGGGGAGACAGAAGCACAGTTTGAGAATACCCTCAAACTCACAGCAGACATCGGTTTTGATATGTTGAATACGGCAGCATATTCACCCCGTCCGGGAACACCAGCGGCTTTGTGGGACAATCAGTTGAGTGAGGAAGTAAAGAGCGATCGCCTACAAAGATTAAACCATTTAGTCAACGTCAAAGTCGCCGAGCGATCGCAGCGTTATTTTGGCCGCATTGAAGAAGTCTTAGTAGAAGACCAAAACCCCAAAGATAAAACCCAAGTCATGGGACGCACGCGGGGTAATCGTCTCACCTTCTTCACTGGCGATATTAATCAAATAAAAGGGCAGGTGGTAAAGGTGAAAATCACCGAAGTTCGTCCTTTTAGTTTGACTGGGGAACCCGTGGAGGTGCGGCAAGCCATGCCAGTTTAAATCAGTGAACAGTAAACAGTTATCACGGTTTCATTCGGAGATTTAACACTGTCACCGTGAGCCTGCCTGACTAACTGCTTAGTGACCACCCCGACGTAGCTCATTACAAGTAACTGACAACTGTTAACTGTTCACTGGTAACTGTTAAATGTTTTTGGTTTTTAATTATTTTTTAGGCTACCATTTAAATAAAAAGAAGTGGCAAAGCCACTTCCTAATTCCCAGGTAGAACCTAAGAAAGAGTATAACTACTAAACAGGTTTAAAATCGTATAAACTGACACTAAATCAGTGTATATAATTGTTTGAGTCATGATGATTGTAATACTGACTCGAGTTCGTCCATTTCATTATTCAGATGTGCGAGTCTGGCTTTTTCGTCTAAAAGCTGTTGTTCTAAATGAAACCTTACTGCCGTACCAGCCTCAATAGCCAAATCTTTACCCATTCGCCTCACTTTCTCGCTACGGATCTTTCATTCTGCTTGCAGTGCATCCAATTTCTGCTGCAAACGTCATTTACACCGTGCTGTGCTAGGTTAAGTGTTTTTCACTCCTATGTCTTTTGTATAGATGATTATGGGCGATCGCCATAATTAATATCAGCTCCTTTATGATTTCGGTGAGGTAACACGATGGTCATCGCAGCCAACAATCTTGCTCTACCAGATCACATCGAGCTACCAGAGTCTGATGGTACTTTTGTGTTCGCGGAGCGTGCTGGAGGCAAAAATTTTCAGGAACACCCGCAAAGTATTCTCTTAACTGATTCTATTCTGCCACGGTTACAAGAAATTCATCTAAAGATTGGGAATATTCAAGTTTTCATCGTGCTGTATGTCAAGGTACATAGATGTTATGTGGGGCGATGAAGATGAGATATTATTTAATGCCGATATTAGTAAAGAGTAATGTCATGAAAAAGTAGGTTGGGTAGAACGTAGTCCAACCCCAACAAATTCATTATTTGCAGTAAAAATTATTGATGTGATCGCTATCATTAAAAATGGGTACAATCCAATAAATACATTGTGTATTGTTGTGGAAAGTGTTGGGTTGAGGAACGAAACCCAACCTACTTGGATCTAAATCTACTTGCTAATTGCCCAGATTTTAAAAAAAATTATCCGCCTACGGCGGGGGGTAATAAAAAGTAAAGAAGTGTAAAGGGTAAAAGGGTAAGAGTGTAAAGGGAAAGGAGTCCTCACGCGAGAACAAGAACGACGCGAAAACCGAAATAGTCGTCACGGGCGTCGGGGGAATTCCAGCCACGGTTCCCACCGCGACAGTACCCTGGGTCGAAGTTCCAAGAACCACCACGCAGCAGACGGGCAGATTGATTATCATTATCATTGATCCACGCCTTACCATTTGTCGGTACGCCATTGTAATTATCATGGTAATGGTCTTGACACCACTCCCAAACATTGCCATGCATATCGTATAACCCAAAAGCGTTGGCGGGAAAAGTTCCTACTGGGGTTGTTTCATTGCGATATTGACCTTTGGGTGCAGAGGCGTATGTAAAAGTCCCGTTGTAATTTACTAAATCTGTTGTAATCGTCGCACCAAAATAAAACGGCGTAGTCGTCCCCGCACGACAAGCATATTCCCATTCCGCTTCGCTAGGTAGTCGATAGGTGCGTCCTGTCTTCTGACTCAACTTCTTGCAAAATTCCACCGCATCATCCCAACTCACTTTTTCTACAGGTTTTTTCTCTCCTTTAAAGTTAGAAGGATTTGTCCCCATAATTGCTTGATACTGCGCTTGGGTAACTTCATATTTCCCCATGAAGAAGCCAGGAACTGTTACCTGACGCGGTGGACTCTCATCTTTCTCTCTTTTCTCTTCCCCATCCGGTGAACCCATTGTGAAAGTCCCCCCTGGTATCTGCACCATTTCCAAAGTGACACCATTTCCCAAGTCTTCTATAAATCTTTTAGCTTCAAGCTGGCGGCGGTTGGTGATGGTTCCCTGTGCATTCACCGTCACTGTTTCAAATGGAAAGGTTTTTAAGCTATTGCTAGAAACGGGAGACGGCTTACTAGAACCTCCTGAAATAGACGGCCACAAACGCGGTACTACAATTGCCAAGCCCAACCCAGCACTCGCAAACCCAACTGTTTGAATTACCCTGCGTCGTGACCAGTTGGGGAATATTATTTTCGTTGGTGTTGGTGTTGGTGTTGGTATGGGTGGTGGCGGTGGTTGTCGTCGTTGTGGTTTTGGTGGCTGGAGTGCTTGCAACACTTCTTCTGCTGAAAAATATCTGTCTCGAAAGTGATAAGTCACCATCTTATTTAACACCATAGCCAGTTGCTCACTGACATTTGCCCCATTACGCCAAATCACTTCACCGTCAGTGGAGTCTTTTGGTAGTTGATGAGGTTGTATCCCTGTTAACGCATGAATCCCCAACATCCCCACTGCGTAGACATCGCTACATAATTTTGGTTGTCCCGTTGCTTGTTCACTGGGCATATAACCAACCGTGCCAATCGTCACGCTAACACTGGTTTGCCCTTCAGTATTCAACATCATGGTGTTAACTTCTTTGACTGCGCCAAAGTCTATCAAGACTATCTTGCTGTCCTGACGACGACGCATGATGTTCTGAGGTTTGATGTCGCGGTGGATGATATTCTTTTTGTGGACTACTGCTAATACTTCCAGAATTTCTTGTAATAGCTTTGTGACTTCTGTTTCCGTTAACTTCTTACCAACAATGATTTCTTTGCTGAGGTCTTCCCCATCAACAAATTCCTGAACCAAATAAAATTCGCCTTGTTCTTCAAAGTGGGCAAATAGTTTGGGTATTTGATCGCTATCATTGCCTAACCGATACAAAACTTGGGCTTCGCTATCAAATAATCTTCTAACGATTTGTAATACTCTGGGGTCGGAGTTTGGTTTGAGATGTTTAACTACACGCTTTGGCTGGTCAGGTAAGTCTAAATCTACTGCTAGGTAAGTGTCACCAAATCCGCCACTTCCCAGGACATAGAGGATTTTATAGTGGTTGCGGAGGATGGTACCAGGCGTGAGCATAATTTATGGCTTGGTAGTGATCTGAGTAATAGGATAAGTGATTTTTTCCACGTAAAGGTGCAAAAACGCAAAGAAAAACCACATTTACCATTTACTTAGGTATAGATTTAGATCCCCGACTTCTTGAAGAAGTCGGGGATCTGCTGGGCAAAGTGACGCTATAAGTAGATAGTGGCGTGACAATGCTAAAATAGTACATTAGACGTAGGTTGGGTGAAGCGGAGCGAAACCCAACATATATCCGGAGGTTGGGTAACGCATTGCCTCAACCCAACCCACAAAATCTAGGATGTATCTTTTTACCATTACTGACTTGGGTTGAGTGTAACTATGATTTGTGATACCCTCATTCCCAGAGGTTTCCAGTTGGGGTTAGTGGCGGAGAAAGTGCTGTCACCAGAGACTGCTTGATATTCTTTGGGAAACTTTTTATACGCATCGGGAGCAGCATCTACTTGCAAGATGAGCTTACCGTGGTAGCGGGACAATCGACTACTGTCTAACAAGATTGTACCACCGTAATCCCATGCCAATCCATAGAGTTTAAAGTTGCCTAATTTCTGGCGTAATTGGCTAAAGGTTGTGCCTACACCTATACCTTCAGAGGTTTTCCATGCTGAACCTATGTTACGCACATCCACGGGTTTTGTGCGAGTGCGATCGCTCCAGACTACCAAAAAAGAGCGATCGCGTCCTAAGTTTACCTGAGTAGCGGCAAAACTACCAATTCCTTCAGCCCCGGAAATGGTTTTATCAACTAAGCGAGACGCACCAAACAACTTGATTAAATTTTGCTTGGTGGTTTTGCGCGTCATTGGCCCCACTCGTTCACCAGGAACAATCAAAGTGTCTGATAAGGTTTTTGATTGAGCAATGGTAATTGGCTGCTTGATTGTCTGTGTAACTGCTGAGGTGGTTGAGTTACTCAGTAGTAAAGCTAACATGGTTGTGGCGATCGCTTTAATGGTCATTTGTTATTTGTCATTTGTCAAGAGTTATTCTCCCCCTGCCCCCTGCCTCTTCACTCCACCACCTCATTCACAGGGAATCGATCAATTAGCTGCATAGCGCGGTAGGCGTTGCGTTGTAAAGCATGGGGTAAATTAGGAACGTGGGGTATCTGGGAGAGTAAATCTAAGGTTCGCCGTAAAATTCTGACGACATCGCCTTCATCTAAGGTGGTATGTTCACACAGTTCTGTCCACTCTACACCAAGTGCCCACTGTTCTAGCAGGGCAATTAGATCAAGCTCTAACCAGATAGGCAGTGCTACATTATACCGCCGTTGGAGTTGGAAAATTTGGCGACGAATTCCTCGCAATTTTGCCAAGGCATCTGCTACCTCATGACTGAGATCGAAGTGTACCTTGCTATCAGGACGAGGGGTTTCTGTCACTAAAGCGGCAATTGAGGCTGCTAAATGGTGGGGATCTAAGTTATCTAATTCACCACTGGCAAATACTAAACCCAACCACAATTCATTTTCTCCCCGGATGGCTGCGGCAATTTGCCCTAATGCTGTGGGCACTAGGTTATCTAAACAGCCAAAGTGCTGTAATATTTCTATTAAACTGAGAAATTCTTCCCAATAACGTTGGGATTGTTGCGCTACTTGCCCTTGCAACACTTGCAGTTCTGCTTCTAGTTCGATACAACGTGCCTGACGTTTAAAAATAGCGCCAGCATTGCCCGATTCATGTAGGGGATGCGCCTCTAATTGTGCTTGCACAGCTGCAACACGACTAAGTTGTTCTGTAACTTCTGGTGGCAGATACAGAGACTCTTCCGCATTGGGAATCTGTTGGGCAATTGCTGCGGTTTCTTCGTTACCACGACGTGACTGTCCTGGTTTCAAGAGCAAATCAGGCGGCGGCAGTATCTGTAGTGGTACTTCCACCCGTGGGAGTTCGGCGTATAAATCAACTACATCTACGGCATTAGCGACATACCAACGATTATCTTTTCCTAAACAGACTAAGTTATGGGTTTCGCCACTACCTGGCGTTTGTTCAATTAACACCGCTGTCACGGGTGTCGGTACTGTGATGTTTTTACCCTTGAGACTCAATAGCGTCCCCGACACTGCAAAGCCCAACATCATCGACAATTGCTCTTGTCGTTCTTCCTGTGCTTGCTCTTGCAGTGTTCGCAATAACTGGCGTTCTACTTTGAGGCGTTGCCGCAATTTCTCATAAATAGCCAGTTCATTTTCATCGACTGCGGCAATTTGGGCTTGCAGTTGGGCTAATTGTGCTTCTACTGCGGCAATCTCATCATAATCTGGCCTTAGATGCAAGGTGGCCATGTACTGCCCAAAACTGCGTTCTATCAGTTCCCTGGCTTGTTCGATAGTGTGGGTTTGCAGTAGATTCAGTACCATCCCATAACTGGGTGTAAATTGGCTTACCAGGGGATCTGGTTTGGAAGTGGCCAAATACGCTGCTTCTTTGGCTCCTTCAAAAGGAGTTTGGACTGTAACTACATGACCTTGTTTATCCATGCCCCGGCGGCCGGCCCTACCTGCCATTTGCAGGAATTCCGAAGCGTTTAATAAGCGATGTCCGTTATCAGTACGCTTAGAAAGGGTGGAAATTACCGTTGTTCGGGCGGGCATATTAATTCCCGCTGCGAGGGTTTCGGTAGCAAAGACTACTTTAATTAATCCCTGTTGAAATAGTTCTTCTACTAAAACTTTCCAAGCAGGTAAAATCCCGGCATGGTGTGCGGCGATTCCTCGGTAGAGGGGGGCAATTTGTCCAGAACGCCCAGCTTCGGGATTGCGGGTTAAAAAGTCATCAATCTGTCGCCGCAATATCTGGGACTCATCGTTATTTACCAGCCATAAATCACCCACTTCAGCTACGGCTTTATCACAACCCCGGCGGCTGAAAATAAAGTAAATCGCGGGGAGCATATCCCGTTGTTGGAGATGGCTTAGAGTATAAATTATTCCAGGTGCTTCTGGTCTACCACCTTTGCCTCTGTCTCCTTGTTTTCTCTTCCCTCTGTTGGATAAGCGGGGGTTAATTTTGGTGTTGCTGTCATTCAGCAGGGGAAATAACCCTTTGGGATTGCAGAAGTGAAATTCTAAGGGAACTGGGCGAAAATCGGAATAAATTAGGTCGGTTGGCCCGTGGACGCGATTTAGCCAGTCGGTGAGTTGATCGCTATTGGCAACGGTTGCGGAAAGGGCTGCTAGTTGAACTTCACGGGGACAATAGATGATTGACTCTTCCCAAACGGTGCCGCGTTGGCGATCGTTCATGTAGTGACATTCATCGAGTACCACTACATCTACATCGATTAATGAGATGCCGATTTGCCCTATGGGTGTGCCATAGAGCATATTCCGGAAAATTTCTGTGGTCATGACTAAGATCGGTGCATCTCTGTTAATGGAGGCATCTCCGGTTAACAGTCCGACTTGATCAAACCCGAATTTTTCGCGGAAGTCACGTAATTTTTGATTCGACAGCGCTTTTAGGGGAGTAGTGTAGAAGACACGTTTTCCTCGCGCTAGGGCGCGAAAGATGGCGTATTCGCCTACTAATGTTTTGCCCGAACCTGTGGGGGCACATACAACTACGGAGCGTCCAGCGTTCAGGGACGCGATCGCATCTTTCTGGAATTGATCCAGTTCAAAGGGAAATATCGTCCCTAGGTCAAGTTCTGGGGATGGTGCAGGATAATTCACTCAATCACATTTGCAACCAGACTGATTACTATATTAACGGCTATTTTGTCAACTTCGTTATTGGTCATTTGTCATTTGTCATTGGTTATTCCCACTTGCTCCCTTATCTTCCCAGTCCCCAGATCATTTTCCCAATTCTTGCGATCGCTCTGTGGCTGCTTTGACGGCTTCAATTAAAGCTGATCGAAATGCGGCCTTTTCTAATTGGGCAACTCCGGCAATTGTTGTACCACCAGGGCTGGTGACACGATCTTTGAGTTCTGCTGGATGGATTTTGGTTTCTTGTAATAGTTTCGCTGTTCCGAGGACAGTTTGCAAGGCTAGTTGATTGGCAATGGTTCTGGGTAAGCCTACAGCGACTCCTCCATCGGCGAGGGCTTCTACCATCAGCGCCACGTAAGCCGGGCCACTTCCAGATAGTCCTGTCACTGCATCCATTAGTGTTTCGGGAACTTCTACGACTTCCCCCACGGCTGAAAAAACTTGCTGTGCTATTTGGTAGTGCTTGGTGTGGGTGTAAGCACCTAAACAAATTGCTGTAATTCCCGCGCCCACTGTGGCTGGAGTGTTGGGCATGGCTCTGATGACAGGAAATTGCGGAAATCCAGCTTCTAGCTGAACTAAGGGCACACCCGCCAAAATAGAGATGACTAGGGGTGTGTCTGGTGTGATCGTAATATCTCCTAATTCTTGAGCGATCGCACTGAATACTTGCGGTTTCACCGCCAAAAATATTACTTCTTTGGTTTGCTCAAAAACCAAGCTATTATCTGTCGTCACAGCTACGTTGTATTGCTGCTTGATGAAATTTTGGCGTGAGGTTTGCGGCTCGCTGACTATAACTTCTGATGGTTGATAAATTCCCCGCACAATAAGACGGGATAATAGAGCCTCTCCCATTACCCCGCCACCAATTAAGCCAAATTTAATAGTCATTTGTCATTTGTCACTAGTCATTGGTCATCCCTTCGGCTGCGCTCAGGGCAAGTTGTCATTTGTCATTGGTCATTTGTCAAAAATGTTGGACTCTGGACTTTTGACCGTGCCAATTTTGGATTTTGGATTTTGGATTGTTCAGTACAAGCTATGTACCGCATAATTTTAGATTTTAAATTTTGGATTTTAAATTTGTAAAATTTAATCCCATTCTCAGCAATCCAAAATTTAAGATTAGTCAACCCTTATGGGCGCAGTCAATCTAAAATCGCAAATCTAAAATCCAAAATTGTTTGACTCTGGACTTTTGACTAGTTTAACGTTATTGTGCCATCCGAGTAGCTTCGTTGCCCCAAGTTGGAGTTACACCTGGAGTACGTGCGGGACGTGCTGGTGGTTGTGGTACTTCATGTATAACTCCACCATGTGTACTAACTTGGACACAGCTGGGTGTGAACAAGAAGATACTTTCACCAATGCGCTCTTGGTGTCCATCGAGTGCGTAAGTGCCACCGGCGACAAAATCTACTGCCCGTTGTGCTTGATCCGGGTCCATAATAGTTAAATTTAATACTACAGACTTACGCTCACGCAGTGCTTGAATTGCCTGGGGCATTTCTTCAAAAGTGCGTGGTTCTAATACTAAAACTTCCGAAATTCCGTTAATTGCTCCTGGCATACCTATTACATTCCCCATCGGCTTTGGACTTGTTGCTGCAACATCATCCCCCATTGTAGGCATGGGTTCCCGCCAACGTCGATTCTGTGCGGCGGCTTCTTGGGGTATTGCTTGGGAATTCTCTTGTTGATAGAGATTTTGGTAGCTCTCTGTCTCTGGCTCGTCTTCGTAGTATTCGTATTCCACTTGCTCATTTAGACCAACAAAGTCTCTGAGTTTGGAAAATATATTGTTCACTGTGTACGCTCCTGGTGCAAATTATCCTATATCTTTAATCTGGCTAGCCATAAGTTGTTTTAGCCAGACGCGATCGCTACAATGAGCAGCTTATTTAGCAAATTTCTTGCTAGTTGTAGCCCATATTACAGGCCTTGGCAATTAATTGACGCTTCCGGATAACGTCTGGACATTACTTAGACGCGATATTGAGTCAAGATTATATCCTAATGTTGGTCAGAGCGGAAGTTTATTTATACCCTATTTTGCTCAAGCAATTGCTTTTGTCAATACTATGATCTTTTGTCAACTATTTAACAAGCCTGCTAGAGAATTTTTATGTATTCTCTAGCAGGCTTTGGTGGAAAATCAGCCCAAAAAATGTGTTATGAGCGATCGCCAAACAATATAGTTCCTAATCGTACCATCGTTGTCCCAGCCTGCACTGCCAGCTGGTAATCGCCTGACATACCCATTGATAGGTGCTGCATTTTGATGTGCGACCAGTTTTGATCTTGGATTTCTTTTGCAAGTTGGCGAGTACTATTAAAGACATTTAAAATCCCCGCATTATCCAATCCCAAAGGCGGAATTGTCATCAAACCCTGAATTTGTAAATTTTTACATTGATTAATTACAGGTAATTCAGCTAGTAGTTCTGGCACACTCCAACCGGATTTGCTGGGATCAGGGAGAATTTTCACTTGCAAGCAAATTTGGGGACTTACACCGATTTGTGGCGCTAATTGATTCAGGCGTTGTGCTAGCTGCAAATTATCAACCGAGTGAATCCATTGAAATTGTTCTAAGGCCTTTTTCGCTTTATTGCTCTGCAAATGTCCAATAAAGTGCCAGGTAATATCAGATAAGTTTTGTAACTCCATCTGTTTGGCGGCGGCTTCTTGGATGCGACTCTCAGCAAAATCCCGAATTCCTGCGGCATAGGCAGAGCGGATGATTTCCGCAGGAACTGTTTTGCTAACTGCAATCAACTTGACTGCGGCTGGTAGTGCGGCGCGAATTTTGGCAATACGTTCGTTAATCGAACTAATCATTGGAAGGTGCGTTGGAAAACACTCTGAAGTTGATCGTACTCCTGGGGTTGTCCACTGCGCCGCAGGGTACGTAAGCGATTTTCCAACATCATTCTTGCCTCTGTTCGTCCGATAGACTGGAATTTAAGCCCTTTAACATCATTTGTCACCAGAAAAAATAAGCGTTGGGCATAAAGTGTAGTGAATAGATCCTGATTGTCATCAATCATAGAGATCCTGTAGAGTAAACCCCAAGTTGGATGATTTATGTAAGTTTCTGCGCTTTCTGGATTCATTTAGTAGTCAAGGTAAGAGTATATTTATATCTTTTCGCAGTTAAGTACAATCGTTCAGACGATATTATCGTTCTTTCATCAGAATATTTGTACAGAGTTATGCGAAAATTAGCAATCCTTGCCGTTTACAGGCGGTGATGAAGACCTTGATCTAGTTTTTGATGGGCAGAGTTCAGTTATCAGTTACTTGTACTGAGCGGAGTCGAAGTATCAGTTATCAGTTATCAACCAGAGTCCTTGACTGAAAGCCTGATAACTTTAGCTGGCGACAAGCCGATTTACCGTTGACTGTTAACTGTTAACTGTTGAGTGCTGTCAGTTGTGCCTGAGCTTTGTGCAGAGATTCATACCATTCTCTCTCAGGATCACTGTCTGCGACAATCCCTGCTCCCACTTGTCCCCAAACGGTGTTGAGTGCTGAGTGGGGTAGGGGAGCTAGTAGCAAGGTACGAATCAAGATATTTAAGTCCAAGTTACCCCGCCAATCTAAATAGCCACAAGAACCGTAGAATAAGCTGCGTCGCACGGGTTCTAGTTCTTCGATGATTTCCATGCAGCGGACTTTGGGACACCCTGTGATTGTGCCACCAGGGAATAAGGCACGAATCAAATCAACGGCAGTGCGATCGCATCTTAAGCTACCTTTGACGTTGCTGACAAGGTGCATCACGTGACTATATAGCTCAATTGTCAGCAATTCATCAACAAAAACTGTTCCCCAGTCACAAACTCGCCCTAAATCATTGCGTTCTAAATCTACCAGCATGATGTGTTCGGCGCGTTCTTTGGTGTTGCTGAGTAAATCTTGCGCTAGTTGACTATCTTGTTCTAGATTAGCTCCACGCGATCGCGTGCCGGCGATCGGTCTAGTTTCAGCTTGCCCATTTTGTAATAATACCAGCCGTTCTGGTGAACAGCTAATCACTTCTCCCCAAGGTGTTTGCCAATAGCTAGCAAATGGGGAAGGATTAATTTTTTGCAAGGCTAAATAAATTTCCCAACCAGAATTTTTGGTAGTGGCTTCAAATCGCAATGAAAGATTAGCTTGAAAAATATCTCCCGCTTGAATATATTTCTTCACCTGGTTGACAGATGTTTCGTAATCTGTTTGTGAGGTGTGGAAATGTATGGGGTGATGATTTTGTCTCTCCAGATTCTCCCAATTAGGGGATGAGGGCGATGGGGGAGTTTTTTCTTCTCTGACTCCCTTATCTAACTTTTTGTGTAAATCATCCAGTCCATGCTGAACGCTAGAAGCTAGCCAGAGCAACTGATCCCCGTGATCTAAAACTGCAAAACTCTCTGGTTCGTACCAATAAGCGACAGGAAAGGGTAAATTGTCAGATTTGTGTTGGGGTAGCTGTTCAATTTCCCATGCTATGTCATAGCCTAGCCATCCTAACCAACCGCCGGTAAATGGGAGGTGGGGAGAGGGAGAGGGTAAGAGGGGGGGATTTTTTTGGAGTAAATTTTCGAGAAAGGGGAAAACTTCTCCTAGCGCTGGTGTCCACATTTGGGGGATACCATCGACTATCCGGGGAGCGCCTGCACAGATAGAATAGCGACTAAGTTGGGGATGAGCGGTTGGTGTGGGGTAGGGACTCTCTAATAATGTGGCAATTCCAGACGCAGTTGTCGAGCGAAACAGGGTAGCGAAGATTTCTGAACCAGTGCGATTTTCTAGAGGAAGCGATCGCCAATACCAATTTTGAGTCATAACAAGTTAAGTGTCAAAAGTCCAGAGTCAAGCGTCCAAAATTGATGACAGAAGCAGGACTTATGCAAACAATAGCGCAAACCCTGATTTTACTGTAGTCGTGTCAGTCCAGTGTTATGTCGTAGGCTAACGCACCCTACCGAACTATAATTTTCATCAAAAAAACTTAACCGAACCGTATTGGGTTGGATTGAAGGATGAAACTCAACAGTTTATGGGGTTTGTTGGGTTTCGCTCAACTCTAGCCAAGCTACGTCTAAAGCTTCAGACTTTAGACTTCATACTTCAGACTTCATTTAAAATTTATTTCCTAAAGCTAGCCGCACACCCCAAAATAGGGTTAAAGCCGCTATGGCTAGCCAGTCGCGTGCTTTTAGCCGTAAGTCATGCCAAACTACGCGGTGTTCATTAGGACTGGTAAAACCACGTACCATCATGGCGCTGGCCATTTGTTCTGCACGCAATAGCAGATTTTCTAACAGTCTCTCGGCAACAATCATCCAAAGTTTGACTGCACCTTTTAGTCCTAGCTTTTTCCAATTTATGGCTCTTGTCATTACAGAGCGCATTAAGTTTTGCACTTCTTCCAAAACTAGGGGGATGAACCGCAAGGACAAGGTTAAGGTGAGTGTAATTTCTGTTACAGGCCACTTCAATTGCCGTAGGGGTTGCATTAAGCTTTCTATACCAGTAGTGATTTCTTCTGGTGCTGTTGTGAGCAAATATAGGTTGGTGCTGTAAATCACAGTAAACAGAATTGTACTCAGGCGCACCGCTAAATCTACAGAACGGCGAGTTACTTTAACAGGGCCTGTGTGAAATAGCACATAACTATATTCTTTATTGTTAATGAATGGTTTTTGGGAAACCTGAGTGGTGTTAGTCGTTGATGGTTGGGTGAAAATCTGTTCGTTGACTGGTTGGCGTGGCTGATAATCTATACCCAGTCCATCGGGACTAGCGGCGGTAATCACTAGGACAAAAAATGACAGCATCAATAGCCAACCCATTTGCTGTCGCCATACTCGCTGGGGAATTCTGGCGATTAAGGTGACAATAATTAATACTGCTACCAAGAGGATACGCCATTCATTGGTGGCAAAAGTGTAGCTGGTGAGAAAGCTCATCAACCAGGCGAATTTGACTCGCGGATCGATTTGATGCAGCCAAGTTTGGGGTTGTTCTAGATAAAGTCCTAGTGGTAGCGATCGCAGTAAATCCATAGGTAAGATAAAAGTTAAAAGTTAAAAGGCAAAAGAAAAAGGCAAAACTCCCTTTTACCTTTTCACCTTTCTACTTTTTACTTCATTTAACGCGAGTTGCCCTATTGAGATTACCACTTTCCATATCACGGACTTTTTTGCTGCGCCAGAGTAAGCGAATCGGAGTACCCTTGAACCCTAGGTGTTGGCGGAATTGCCTTTCAATATAGCGACGGTAGTTTTCGTTGAAGCGTTTGGCTTCGTTGACGAATAGGGCGATCGTTGGTGGTTGGATACTCACTTGTGTACCGTAATAAATCTTACCCTGGCGGCCACCTCGTGAAGCTGGCGGTGAATGCCAGCTAACAGCGTCTGTCAGGACTTCATTAATGACTGATGTCGTGACACGGCGTTTGTGGGACTCAGCCGCAGTATTCACCAACTCTAAAATCTTTTCTACCCGTTGTCCTGTGACGGCACTCACATAAATAGTGTCTGCCCATTCGGTAAAATGTAATCTGCCTTCTAGGTCTTTTTCGTAGTCGTAGATGGTGTATGAGTCTTTTTCGACAGCATCCCACTTATTGACGACAATGATGCAAGCTCGACCTTCTTCGAGAATCCGCCCAGCTAATTTTTGGTCTTGCTCTGTGACTCCATCTAGGGCATCTAGTACTAATAAAACCACATCGGCACGCCGGATGGCTTTAAAGGCGCGGTTGATGCTAAAGAATTCCGTGCCGTATTCTATGCTTTTCTTTTTACGAATACCGGCAGTGTCGATCAAGCGATAGGTTTGCTCGTTGCGTTCGACTACAGTATCAATTGCATCGCGGGTTGTACCAGAAATTGGGCTAACGATCGCTCTCTCTTCACCCACAAAAGCATTCAATAAGCTGGATTTGCCGACATTTGGACGGCCAATAATTGCTACTTTGATTTCGTTGGTTTCCGGTACTTCTGTGACGGCGGGAATGTGTTTAATTAACTCGTCCAGGATGTCTCCTGTACCACTACCATGAATTGCGGAGATGGGGAATGGCTCACCCAATCCTAATTCCCAAAATTCGGCAGCTTGCATTAAGCCTTGTTCTGGGGATTCACACTTATTGACAGCTAGCAGTACAGGTACGGGTTGTTGGCGCAACCACTCAGCAATTTCTTCATCAGCTGGTGTTGGGCCAGTTTGTCCATCAACAAGAAATATAGCAGCAGAGGCTTCTGCAAGTGCTGTCATTGCTTGTTGGCGAATCAGTGGTAAGAATTCGGTATCATCATTGAATACCAAGCCACCTGTATCTACCACCAAATATTCGCGATCGCTCCAGTAAGCAGGTTTGTAAGTGCGATCGCGCGTTACTCCTGGTTCATCATGGACAATCGCCGTTTGTTCCCCGGCGAGACGATTAACCAGGGTGGATTTGCCCACATTCGGGCGTCCGATAATTGCAACAATTGGCAGTGCCATAAAACCAGGATATGTAGAGACGTTAATATATCATGTCTCTACATTTTAGACTTGATTAGGTGGCATTTCCCAAGGGATATATTTACTCAATATTTATTACACTACTTAGATAAGTAGTATTAGCTAAATCTAGGTTGTATATGTATACACCCAACTTTTATATAGGACTACTATTTGATTTTTGAATTAAACGTAGGGTGGGCACTGCCCACCAGAACCGGGTTTCAGTGGGCAGTACCTACCCTATAAATACTCATTTTTTATAGCTGAATGATCAGCATTACAAGGTGTATCGCTTGACGTTTTGCATCAAAGTTAAGTATCTTTGTATACAAAATTATTTTACCTTAAGACAGGGAAAACACATGAACCGCAAAATGTTGTTAGGTGGTATTGCTGCTTTTGGACTATCTTTGCTCATACCTGCTTCGGGAATTGCTGCCAATACAGCAGATATTATTGGTCAATATAAATGTGAAGGGACAAATGCCGATGGCAGAACATATAAGGGTAAAGTAGCGATTAGCAAACAAGGAAATGCCTACTATTTGAGGTGGGTTGTTGGTAAAAACCAAAATTTCACTGGCGTTGGTGTTTTGGAAGGAAATGTACTTGCTGTTAGTTATTATGGGAGTTTCACAGGTGTCGTTGCCTATAGAGTTGAAGATAGTTCCCGGTTAGTTGGTAAGTGGACAACACCAACAGCAAAGGGACAAGTTAGTACTGAAGTCCTGACAAAATAATCATATAGAAATCCGGTTTGATTTTTGAACAAAATTAGGTATTGGTAGTGGCGTGGCAAATTGGTATTAGAAACATCACTCAATTTTTCTATTGCACTATTTTAGCTGTGTCGTTCCACTACGTATCTGTTCAAAAATCAAATAGTAATCCGATATATTGATGGCGCGATCGCCTCTCTAATCAATCAATTCTGCGTCTTGAAATACTTGTCTAACTGTCAATTCCAAACCAGGCAATAGCGTATCTACAATCGGCATATTATCTATATAGACTTGACTAACTCCATCTGATAAAAATACCCGAATACTCATTGCTTCTGGATCTACAACCCAAACTCTTAACACTCCCGCAGCAAAATAATCTCTAGCTTTCTCTTCAAATTCCTTCATTGTTTGATCGGGGGAAAGAATTTCAATTACCAACTCTGGAGGAATAGGACAAGCTTCATTACGTTGCCAACTTTTGGGTAGGCGTTCATAGGAAACGTAAGTCAAATCTGTTACTGGTGCCCAATCTTTACCCTTGCGCTTTAAAATAATAGCCCACTCTGCGACGGTTCGACCCTTGCCTTTACACCATGCATAAATGAGGAATAATAAAGCCCTTTGTAAAGCAGAATGAAAAAATTTTGGTGACACCTTGGGTACTGCATAACCATCTACAAACTCATAGTTTACATCCCCTTCTGGTAGGGATAGAAATTCTTCGAGAGTGAGTTTGTTTCCTATAGTTGCTTTAACCATGAGAAAACCACACAGGTATCTAATACCAATACTTTAACAGTAAACAGTTATCAACAACTATGATAACTGTTTACTGTTAACTGTTAACTGATTTAAGCTGCTTGTTCTGGTTCTGTCGGCAAATTCTGCCCGATTTTTGGCTCAGTTCCTGCTAGTAGTCGCTCAACATTGCCACGATGTCGCCAAATTACATACAACCCACCGATCGCAGCATATAAAATGCAGGGTATGGGTTGATGGAAAACTACCATAAACATGGAAACAGCGATCGCACCTGCTATGGAACTTAAAGAAACAATTCTCGATATCGCGATCACAATAGCAAACACACCTAAGGTTGCTAAACCCACCTGCCAACTAATCGCCAACAAAGTACCTAAACCAGTCGCCACTGATTTACCACCAGTAAAGCCTAAAAAAATTGATTTACTGTGTCCCAGAACTGCCGCAAATCCCGCTAAAGTTAATAACCAAGGTTGCCAAATATTCGCATCTACCGTTGGAGGGATAAAATCTGGGATAGGCGCAAAGTTGAACAACCCATAAACTAAAGCGATTGCTAATGCTCCTTTTAAGCAATCAATTAATAAAACAACTGCTCCAGGAACCTTTCCCAAGGTTCTCAACACGTTAGTGGCTCCAGTTGAACCAGAACCAACTTCCCGAATATCAATCCCCTTTAACTGCTTCACAGCAATATAACCAGTGGGAAAAGAACCCAGCAGGTAAGCTATGACCAAAATTGCTCCACACAAAGTCAACCAAATAGCCATAAGAAAAAAGTCAAAAGTTAAAAGTTAAAAGTTAAAAGTCACAAGTCACAAGTCAAAAATAGTAACCTTCATCTTTAACAAATGACTAATGACTAATGACAAATGACTAATTAATAATCATCATCATAATTTCTCACTGCTTTGGGGTCAGGGGCAAAAGCTAACCACAAGGGAAATTGTAGTAATGATAAACTAATTTGCTCCTCAGAATCATCAATGATAATTAAAGGTAGCTGGTTGGCTTTCACCAAACGGTCTGCTTTTTGGGCGAGGGCTTCTGATGCTTCAAATAATACTACGCCTCTATCGGGGCCAAAATCTGGGCGACCGATTCCTAAGCAATCTTGTAAGCCGCGCCGCCATTCGCCTAAACGTTCTGGTGTATTAGCTAAAACCAGTGTGCGAATGCGATCGCCATACAATTTATGTAAAATAGCGATCGCCGACGAAGCAATTAAAATATTCTGCAAGCGGCTACCCATTGTCCGCAAAGCACCCCGTCCCCCTTGGCTAAAAAACCAATTAGAAACACGTTCAGCATGAACAGGTTCAAAGGTACGGCGTAATTGCCAAGCAGGGCCATAGTAATCTGGTTGGCTGCGATATTGGTCAATTATGCGGCGAATCTGCTTTGTAGTATCTTGAAATTGCTGTTGGGCAAATTGTGGTATTCCTGTTTGGGGTTCCGCCACCTTCACTTCTTTGGCAACTGGTTTTTCCCGTTCTTTGACAGTCGGAGCTAATTGCAACTGCTCTGCTGCTGCTGCCAAATCTTGTAAACTACCCGTGAGATAGTCTTTAAAACCCTGCACCCGAATTGCCAAGTCTTGAGATGTCCCCGCAAAAGTGGTTCGCATTTCGTTACGGATGCGTTCCTGACGGCGTTCTAGTTGTTCTACAGAAATTTGCAGCGTTTGTTTGCGTTGTTCTAACTGTGTCAATGACTCTTGCACAAGTCGCCCCAGTGAGATTTGAGTCTCGCCTAATTGCGCTTGCAGATTTTTGTAGGTGGCTTGCAAGTCAGCTATTTCTGACTTTAAGGCTTCTTTAGTGCTTTGCAACTGAGCGACTCGTTCCGCTGCTTGTGTGTGTAGTAAATTAGCTTCTGATTCTATTTTTGCCTCCAGCGGCACAGTTTCCGCTTCTAACTGTGTCACCAGTTCACCAGTTGACTCGATTGTTGATTCAACAGCCGCGTCTTTTTGTGGTGTGTCAACTAATAGACTTTGCTTTTCTGTTTCTACCACTAGCTCAACAGATGAGTTTTCTGGTTGTTCAACTGTAGGGTTTTTTTCTTGTATTTGCTCCAACCACTCATCAATTTGTTCTGGAGTTTGAGATTCCTCTGGGTTCATAAACAATAGTGAATTCCTATGACGCGAATAAATAGCTTTCAGAAATATACAATTGACTTGTCCTTAAAGTAGTGATGATTTCGCCCTCACGACTAAGTCTTCAGCACTCACAATTGGGCACTAAATGCGCGGACAACGTTGTTCTAAGCAAGCTTTCAGGGTGTTGGGGTCAAATAAAATCGGCAAAAAGTGAATGCTTTTAATTTCTTTAAAGTAAAACAGGATGGGGATTCCAGTCCAAAAAATCCGCCAGTCTTGCCATTCTTGATAGGGAAAGCGCCGAATTAATTTTTCGCCTCTGTAAAGATCTAAGTCAGTGGCAGTAAATTGTAGCCGCAATGTTACTGTCTGGAACATGAGAAATAAGCCCAGCAATCCGAATACACCTCCAATCAGAGGTTGGACTAGCAGTAGTGGAATGGAGGCAACTACCAACACTACAGGGATATTGTAACTAGGTTTGAGTTCCACAGTTGATGTGGCATTAGGCGCAAACGAACTGGTCACAGTTTTAAATCATAGACATCTCTCCTATTTTAGGATTTCGTGGGTGTTGTCAGGAGTTAGGAGTCAGGAGTTATTTCTCCCCAATCCCCAATCCTATATCCCTTGTAGCAATGCACTACCAGCACCCTGAAACATTAACCAAGACAGGAAGAAGTTACTCACAAAGATAATTAGCAAGGCTGTGACAACAGCAGTTGTGGTGGATTGTCCTACTCCTTTAGCTCCTCCTGTCGTCGTCAAGCCCCAACTACAACCGACGACGGCTATTAAAAGTCCAAAGCAAAATGCTTTGATCATGGCGCTACAAATATCCCAAACACCCAGAAGGTTGCGGGCTGAGTCTAAAAATGTGGTATCAGAGAGGTTGTATAAATTCGTTGCTATTACCAACCCTCCTAGCATCCCTGTCACCAAAGACAGGAGGGTTAAAATTGGCAGCATTAAGCAGCAAGCCAAAACGCGGGGAATGACTAAATAATCAATTGGATCGGTTTTTAACATTAACAGGGCATCAATTTGCTCTGTCACCCGCATAGTACCGATTTCTGCGGCAAAAGCGGAACCAACTCGCCCCGCCAAAATTACCGCTGTCAGCACGGGTGTGAGTTCTCTTGTCAAGGCTACCGCTAGCACTCCGCCAACGATATTGCCTGCTCCAAAGTTCAAAAATTCTCGTGCTACCTGAATGGTAAATACAGCGCCCACAAAAACAGCTGTTAGTAGGGCAATAAACAGGGAGTCTGGTCCAACCGCTGCCATTTGCTCTTTAGTGTTGCGCCAATGGATTTTTCCTCTGAGTAGGTGAACTAGTACTTGTCCACCCAAGAAAATTGCTGCCAGCAACCGCTGACTCCATGCTCCTAAACTGGATTTGGATATAGTTTCGCTCAATGTTTTGTAGCTAACTCGGTAACTGCCTTAAGAATAGCGAAAGTCAAGGGGCAGGAGTCAAGGGGCTGGGGGCAGGGAGCAGGGGGAGATGAGAATACCTAATTACCCCAATGCCCAATGCCCAATGCCCCAATCCAATTGGCTCAAACATTAACTTAATTTAAAGCTTCTCTCAGAAAGTTAAGTTTCTTTGAAGCGTGTTTTCATGCGGTTTAAAATTAAGTTCTGAATTTAACCCTTATCTGGCAAGGATTATGACGATTTTATTCTTGACTGGGGATGAAAGTATTTAATATTATTGGCACTCAGCTATTTTAATGAAAACTTAAGATTTTTGACATATTGGCTGTGCTGCAGCGATCGCACGTATTGTAGAAAATGACATGGAGCTTTCTATCTATTGTCCACTTTATTCACGGAGCTTGCGTTAAATGACTCTTTTTACCAACTTTCTCCGTTCTCTGCTGCTCACGGTGATTTTCAGTTTTGTCGCACCCTTGTTTCTCGTCGGTGGCTTTTTACTTATCCTTTCCCTGATCGGCAACTTACCAGGGTTACAAGATGTAACGGAAGCGATCGCTACTCAGATTATGCATTTTCTCGCCACTTTTGGCAGTGGTAGTCCCCTGCACGGCATATTTGTAATTAGTTTGACTTGCAGTTTCGTGGGGGCGCTGTTTGATGTTTACGCCTATTATCGGTGTCAAATTTTACGAATTGATTCCTAAGTATTAAAGATTTAATTATATTATTTCGTTACTCATCAAATACTCAAAATATCTGTCCATAATTGCGGAACAATGCTGGTCTTAGCCCAATAATCAGACTGGCATTGCTAGGTTCTGGTTAATTAAAATAGTTAACGATAATTTTCGAGCAAGTACATATTTAAGCGTTAGCCGCTAACTTTTAGGGGCTAACGCTTCATGAGTAGATATAAGATAATTTTTTAGCCTGCAACTTTTATAAGATTCTTTAAGGCATGTGACGAGCATAGCAAATAAACACCTACGCAAAATCTAAAAATTTAATTAAAATTTGTAGTAGCACAATGCCTGCTGATTTTTTTTAAACAGAGCAAAGCAGTCCGTATGGCCGCTAGGCGTTTTATATTGAGATTATTACGAGGTTTCGTGACTGCTTATGGTTTGGCCTTTTAAACCCAGGTTTTCTAAACAAATTGCCCGGATTGAAATTACTGGTGCGATCGCCGGTGCTACTCGCAAACGTGTGTTGGAAGCACTGAAAACAGTAGAAGAAAAAAAATTTCCCGCCTTACTACTACGCATCGATAGTCCTGGCGGTACGGTCGGAGACTCACAAGAAATTTACAGTGCTTTGAAGCGACTACGCAACAAAATTAAAATTGTTGCTAGTTTTGGTAATATTTCGGCTTCTGGCGGTGTCTACATCGGCATGGGAGCAGAACATATCATTGCTAACCCAGGTACAATTACAGGCAGCATTGGTGTAATTTTGCGTGGCAATAACTTAGAACGATTGCTGGAAAAAATCGGTGTTTCCTTCAAAGTAATCAAGTCTGGCCCATACAAGGACATTTTGGCATTCGACCGAGAACTGACTACACCCGAACAAAACATCCTGCAAGAACTGATTGACGTAAGTTATCAGCAATTTGTGCAAACAGTAGCGGAGGCGAGGTCTTTAGGGATAGAAACTGTTAAAAGTTTTGCTGATGGTCGGATTTTTACTGGACAGCAAGCCTTAGAGTTAGGAGTTGTAGATCGTTTAGGAACAGAGGAAGATGCACTGCGTTGGACAGCAGAACTAGTCGGTCTCGATCCTGAAAAAACACCATGCTACACCCTAGAAGAACGTAAACCCCTACTAAGTCGCTTTTTACCAGGGAGTCGCCAAGTTTCATCAGGAATTGGGGCTGCTATTGATTGGTGGGAATTTGAAATGTCTACTAGTGGTCTGCCACTGTGGTTGTACCGACCGTAAATAATTGTTTGTCATTTGTCCTGAGTTTTTTGACAAATGACCAATACTTCGACTTCGCTCAGTACAAGTGACAAATGACCAATGACTAAATACAAGGAGGAATTTGGCGTGGACGTGGAGTGGCAAATGCGGGCTATTCGTGGAGCAACAACCGTTTCCGACAATACTGTGGAAGCAATGCGGGATGCGGTGACGGAATTGCTAGATAAGTTGGAAAGTCGAAATCAACTCCAACCAAAGGATATGATTAGTGTGACTTTTTCGGTAACTCGCGATCTGGATGCTATTTTTCCAGCTGCGATCGCTAGAGCGCGTCCTGGTTGGGATAATGTGGCCATGTTGGATGTGCAGCAAATGCATGTTGACGGCAGTTTACAGCGCTGCATTCGGTTCTTAATCCACGCCTATCTGCCAGCCTCTGCCTCAATTCATCATATCTATTTACGCAACGCCGCTAGCTTGCGTCCCGACTGGAGTTTACCCCAGACTTTACAAGCATCACAGCCAGCAGTTAAGTCGAAAGTTTAAAATACCCACGTAAATTGTTTGTTTTTCTGGTGGACTACCGTTAGTGCCTTGCTACTGACTCTTGACTCTTTTCTGGAACAAAACCAGCTTGTTCAATTGCCCTTTGCCCTTGGTCAGTCTGCAAAAATCTGGTGTAAGCTTCTCCAACTTGCTGTTCTCGTCCCTTGTTCTGCTTAATAATCACAAACAATTTAGTGGTAATCGGATAGCTACCATTCTTAATCGCTTCTGTGTTGAGTTGATTTCGCTTTTGTGGACACTGGTTTGGCGATACTAAAGGTTCACGGTATGGGAGAATTAGCTGACCAGAAGTGACACCCAGAGGTAGCGGTTTAACCAAACATTGATGCACTATTCCCCGCGCCGAAGCATAATACAGACCGCCAGGGGTTTGATTGACAAGGCGCAGTGCTTCTGTAGTGGAATAGACAAACTGCACTTGAGAACCTAGGGCTTGCTTGTCTAAAACTTGCTTTCCAGAAAGTAGTACTATGTCCGCGTTTTCTGGGGGCAAAGAGAAGGGAGTGATGGTCAAATCTGGACCACCAACTTGCTTCCAGTTAGTAATCTGCCCCAGATAGATTTGCTCTAACTGATCTATAGTTAACCCAGACACCTGAAGATTTGGATTGACTACTACTGCAACCCCATCAATGCCAACCTGATGTTGTCCCAGGGTGAAGCCTCGCTGTCGAGCTATATCGGATTCTGCTTGGGTGAGGGGACGGGAAGACGCAGTAAAATCCAATTTCCCGTTTAGTAACATGCTAATACCTGAGCCAGAACCAGGACTCATCCCATCAGGTGGATTTACATAGCGCAACTGTAGTTCCGGGCGCATAAACTGAATTTGAGAATCTACGAATTGCCTAATGGGTGCCCAGGCAGTGCTTCCACCATAGTTGAATGAACCGATAGGCACATCAGTAACAGTATTAAAGTTTGAAGCTGCCACGGCAGAAGCTTTGTCTGCTCCTTGATTCGACCCAGAAGACCCATCAACACCAATTTGTAGACGTGGTCTCAACCATAACCACAAACCGCCAATGATTGCAACTGTAACCAGTTCGCCAATCACCAGACCTCTGATCATCTGTAAGGCGTCTTGGCTAAGTGGAACGCTTTTTCTGCTATCATTAGTCATCTCACACTTCCTATAATGAAGTTTAGAAAAGACTTCCGGGTATTTACCACCAGTTTTATTAATTAGACACGATATATTAAATTCTAGTCGTAGTTAATTAAATAGATATTCTTAAGTAAGAGTACTTAATGCAGCCGCTAGGGACAATGTAACATGTTAATCAGCAAGTTACTAGGGGAGCGTTACCAAGTTGTTCAAGTTTTAAGTCAAGGTGCGTTTTGTCAAACCTACATGGTGAAAGACACAAACCTGGCTGATAGCCCTGTGTGCATCGTCAAACATTTCTTACCTAGCGATCGCTATTCTATTCCAGTAGAAATCCGCAGACGGCTATTTAAGAGAGAAGTAGCAGCTTTAGAAAAACTGAGCAATTATGACTTAGTGCCGCATCTTTTAGCTCATTTTGAAGATAATTTTGAGTTCTATCTGGTGCAGGAGTTTATTGAAGGACATCTCCTGGGCGCTGAACTATCGCCTGGTTACGGCTGGACTGAAAGCAAAGTTATTCAAATGCTACAAGAGGTTTTGGACATCCTGGATTTTGTTCACAGTCACGGATTAATCCATCGAGATGTCAAGCCGACGAATATTATTAGACGCAAGCAAGACAATCGGTTAGTACTGATTGATTTTGGTGCTGTCAAACCAATCTGGGATCAGTTAGTCGTAGATCAAACAAAGACTCCCATCTTGATTCCCACTGCACAACAGACTACTATTGCGATCGGGACACCGGGCTATATGCCTAATGAGCAACAACGAGGTAAGCCGCGTCTTAATAGTGACATATATGCGTTAGGGATGATTGGTATCCAAGCCCTAACAGGGGTACATCCAACGCATTTACCAGAAGATGCCAATACAGGTGACGTGATTTGGCAAGACCTCGCACAAGTTAGTACTGAACTGACTTCGGTGCTAAACAAAATGGTACACTACCACTTTCAAGATAGATATAAGTCAGCAAAAGAGGCACTCTTAGCACTAGAACCCCTAGCCCATCTCTACCCATCAAAACAAGAGTCAGCTGTTTCTCCATTATCAGTCAGCAAAATATTGGAGCCTCAACAGCCCTCACTAGGGCAGAACAATAACTCAGAACTGAGGTTAAGCGATGATAGAAGTGATACCACAATACCGGGAACGTTAATCTCACCAATACAGGAACCGATAGGTGGAAGGCTAAAGTCTCAAATCTCTTTGTCCGAACAAAAAATTCCTCAATTTTTGGCGAATCATGCATCAAAATCATTCTCAGATAACCAGACAAGTACTACTACTATTTCTATAGTTCCCCGCAAATCTGCTCTCATGATTGGCTTAGTAGCGGGTGTGTTTTCTGGGCTAGTTCTCATGCTTGTTAGCTATTGGTCTTTGCAGATAATTGCGCCCACACCTAAGATTGAAAATTGGCAACTTCAAATACCAAAAAAATCTCCTTAGCCTACGGTTATAGTTGCCTTTGTTCGTTGGGTGATGGTTGGGGCTGAGATTGAACACTATCTCTATGAATTAAAAACGCTACAATCCCAACTACAACTAAGTTAGTAATTAGCAGCCCAATAGCACTGTATATCCAAACTTTTTTCTTTGGTTGATCTGCCAATTCAGTTGGATTAGGTTCGTTGTGCATAGGTTTTTCCACGGCGGCCTAATCAATACCTTTTTATTTTATCGCTATTCTCAAGATAGATTCTCCGATGCCAAAGAATATTAACTAACTGTACTCATAACGCACTATTTTAGCTGTGTAAACAAAGCTCAAACTCTTCTACCTATTGCCGATTGCCTATAGCGGTTCTCGCTCGGATAAAACACAATTGAGGCGGGGAAACCCCGCCCCTACTTTGCGATTTTAAATCGTACTTAACTGATCTGAAAACCTCTACAAATCAGGAGGTAAAATTACTTGATCGATCGCATGGATAACTCCATTGCTACCTTGGATATCGGCCTGAGTCACTTTAGCTTCATTGACTGTCACACCAGCAGCAGGATCAACCTTAACGTTGATTGCACCGCCTTCAATGCTCTTAACTTCGCCAGATTTTAAATCCTTTGATAGTACCTTACCACTCACCACATGGTAGGTTAACAGCTTGACCAATACTTCTTTATTTTCTGGTTTCAACAAATCTCTCACAGCGTCTTTTGGCAATTTAGCAAACGCCGCATCAGTGGGTGCAAAAATGGTGAAGTTATCTTTTCCTTGCAGAGTTTCTGTCAATCCTGCAGCTTTCAACGCTTTTGCTAGTGTTGTAAAGGAAGCGTTGGACTCTGTTAGTGCTACCAAGTTTTTCCCTTGATTATCAGTTGTCCCTGCTGCTGGCTTAGTGTCAGTAGGTACAGTTGTCGAGGGTTTTACGTTTCGTGGTGTCCTGGGTGCAGTTTCAGGAGTAGTTGGGGTAGGTACAACTTCAGGAGTAGTTGGGGTAGGTGCAGCGCTACCACCACGGTTATAAGGAGGTTCGTTGAAAATACTTGGACGAGGATTGACTTTTTGCTTGGTCTGCTGTGCTACCAAATTTCTGCTGGGAATCGCGCCTTTTGCAGCTTCTGTTACAGGTTCAGTAGGTGCGTTTTGAGTATTGGACTCAATACGTTGACTGCGGCTATAAGGAGCCTCACTAAAAACGCTGGGGTGAGGATTTACTGCCTCTTTTGCTTCAGATGGTAAAGTAATCAGGAGACCAGCACTGGTTATTCCCACTATACCCGCCAAATTGGCTAGCAATTGGTTGTAATTCACATTCATAAATTTTGTTTGTTTTGATTTTGCACAGTTTACATAAAGACTTATAGCATTTTGCTAATGACAAAATCTAACTCCAGGAGCAAGAAATTTTTACGTAAACTATGCTGTGCTAAAAAATAGAATTTTCTTGAAATGCTGACAAACCATATTATAAAGTATTTTTCGGATCAAAGTAATATCCATTGAGTAATTTTGCTGTTAGTTCAAATTGGCTATTACGTTCATTAGGTTCTAAATTTTACCTTGTCCAATCCCAAAAATCTGCATAAGTAAGTTAATCAAAACGAGAGTTTTACCAATAGTAAACTAATATCTAACTATATCTCAATAACTCGTAAAAACGAAATTTAGCTGTAGTATTTTATACAGATAAGTGTATAGTACATAGTTATTAACTATGAAATTCCTAGACAAAATAAATATCCGTTTTGATAATGTTTTAAGTAATACCTGATTTGTTATAGGTTTTTATACTTTACTTTATAAGTAAATAAAAATCTATAAATTTCAGTAATTTCGGAAAAATAAGCAATAAAAGGTTAGGTTTATTTATAGTTACATACTAAGATAATTAAAATATTTGATGTATGAATTACCCGGAAATAATTTATTGGGGAGACTGGCTACTATGCCAATAAACCAGCGAGATTTTAACTCTGATGGTAATTAAATTGGTGATAAATTACTAGAATTTCTTGAATTCCCAGAAAAAATACTGAAACTGAAGATAGAATTATCGAGAGTTACTCAATTAACCAGTTATAAGGTGTGCGAGATGCTGGAATTATACCAATGGGAACTATCTCAATACTCGGAAAAAGTCCGGCTAATTCTGGATTATAAAGGATTGGAGTATCGCAAAATAGAGGTTACGCCAGGGATTGGACAGGTGGAACTGTTCCGGCTAACTGGTCAAAAGCAAGTACCAGTTTTAAAGGATGGCAATAGGTATATTGCAGATTCTACAGAAATCGCTAAGTATTTAGAATTGAATTATCCCGATCGCCCCCTGATACCGCAAGATCCCAAAAAACGGGGTTTAGCTTTATTGATGGAAGAATGGGCGGATGAGTCGATAGGTATTAAAGGTCGCAAAGCCCTATTTTCTGCAATAAGTCAAGATCAGAATTTCCGTAAGTCTTTATTACCTACTTCCACACCAGATATATTTAAGAATTTAGTGGAAGGAGTCCCCAGGGACTTTCTGACAATTTTGGGTTTTGGGGTGGGTTTTAGTCCAGATGTGATTAAATCAGCGATCGCTGACTTAAAACAAGACTTGGAAGCACTGACACTAATCTTGGCAGATAGTCCCTATTTGCTGGGCGATGAACCAAGTTTAGCTGACCTAGCAGTGGCAGGTTTATCGATATTACTGAAGTTTCCCGATGGCCCTTATTTAGATTTACCAGCCAGTCTCAGAGGTAAAGGCGTACCTTCCTTAGCAGATAATCCCGATTATGAACCATTCTTTATCTGGCGCGATCGCCTCTACGCCCAATTCCGCAAACCATTAATCCACACACCTCCATCTGGAAGTGCGCCTACTTCAATTCAGATTGAATAAATAAGTCAAGGGTCAAAGGTCAAGAGTCAAAGGTCAAATGTCTCATAACAATTTAAACTAAGATTTGGTCGCAATTTTTGAAGTCTACAATTAAAATTCAACATAAATGAATAGTCTTCATAAAATGCGTACACTAATAGGCAATGGGCATTCACTAATGACTCTTGACTCTTAACAAATGATAAATTCTGGACAACCATTTACTAATCACCCTTGACCCTTGACTCTTGACTCCTGACTCTTAAAAAATGACAAATTCGGGACAGCCATTAGGTTCAGTCATCCAAGGCTCTCTAACTGGGGGTCTAGAAGTAAGATTACACGCCGATATATCTGTTGAAGATATGCGGGTGGGTAAATTTCTAGTTGTGCAAGGGGTGCGATCGCGTTTTTTCTGTATGCTTACAGATGTGGCACTAGGCACTGCAAATGCTCGCATCATCGCCAATCCCCCCAATTGGGAAGACACTTTTTTACGAGAAGTTTTAGCTGGAAGTAGTACCTACGGCACCATCAACCTCGCACCGATGTTGATGTTCACACCTGAATCGGAAGAATCTTTTTCACCAACCAACGGTAAATCAGCAAATCCCTTCATCCCATCCATGACAGGTTTGGCATCATTTCAACCCCAAACCAGTACTACTATGGAATTGCTGCCGGTAAAAACGATTCCCAGCCACTTTAGCCAAGTTTATGAAGCGAGTGAAGAAGATTTTCGCCGCGTATTTGGTTGGGAAGATGACACCCAAAGAAAGAATTTTTCGATTGGCAAACCGCTAGATATGGATGTGCCGGTTTGCATTGATTTAGACCGCTTTGTGGAACGTAGTAACGGGGTGTTTGGCAAATCGGGAACCGGTAAATCCTTTCTCACGCGGTTACTTTTAGCGGGGATAGTCCGCAAAAACGCGGCGGTAAACTTGATTTTTGATATGCACTCTGAGTATGGCTGGCAAGCTGTCTGCGAAGGTAAGCAATATAGTACAGTTAAAGGTTTAAAGCAGCTATTCCCCGGTAAAGTGGAAGTCTACACCCTCGACCCAGAATCGACAAAGCGTCGGGGAGTCAGGGATGCACAAGAACTTTATTTGAGTTATGAGCAAATTGAAGTCGAAGATGTCAAGTTATGCTCTCGTGACTTAGGACTGTCGGAAGCCGCCTTAGATAACGCCAATATTTTATATGCAGAATTTGGCAAGGCTTGGATTTTGCAGTTGTTGAATATGACGAACGAGGAAATAAAACTGTTTTGTGAGGAAAAGCGCGGACACCAAGGCTCGATTATGTCGTTGCAGCGCAAACTCCTGCGGCTAGATAATTTGAAATATATGCGGGCTGCTTGTCCCCAGAATTATATTCATCAAATCTTGCGATCGCTCGAAGCTGGGAAAAATGTTGTGGTTGAGTTCGGTTCCCAGTCAGATATGCTATCATATATGTTGGTGACAAATATGATCACCAGAAGGATTCACAGCCACTATGTCAACAAAGCAGAGAGATTTTTGCACAGTGGCAATGCTAGCGATCGCCCCACGCAATTAGTAATTACAATTGAAGAAGCGCACCGATTCCTAGATCCGGCGATCGTCCAAAGCACAATCTTCGGCACAATTGCGCGGGAGATGCGAAAATACTTCGTCACCCTTTTGGTGGTTGATCAACGCCCATCGGGGATAGATAATGAAGTCATGTCCCAGATTGGTACTCGGATTACAGCTTTGCTCAACGACGAAAAAGACATTGATGCAATTTTCACGGGTGTTTCTGGTGCTGGTAGCTTGCGATCGGTGTTAGCCAAATTAGACTCCAAACAACAAGCCATGATTCTAGGTCATGCTGTGCCGATGCCAGTCGTAGTCCGTACCCGTCCCTACGATGCTACCTTCTACACAGAAATTGGCGACCCAGCCTGGGAGGAAAAGCCAGATGCAGAAATATTCGCCGCCGCTGAACTAGCCAAAGCCGATTTGGGATTTTAGGGAGTCAAGGGTCAGGAGTCAAGAGTCAAGAGTTGTTACCCATTACTCATTCCTCATTACCCAATCCCCAGTCCCCAGTTCCCAATCCCCAATCCCCAATCCCCAGTTTCGTACCTTCCCCCCACAACAGCAACCAATCAGTTCGGTTATCTCGCTACTTACAGGCAACTGAAGAGGAGATTTTAGCGTCACTATAGATATAGTAAGCACTCTAAGGGAAGTTAAAGAAACTTTTTTGTCAAACAGACAATTTTGCCTTATAATCGAAAGATTTATCTAGGCTGCTTTACCATCCGTTAGTTTTGTCGTACTATAAAAGTAAGTAAAACTCATATCGACTTCGTATTTTTCAGGTCGCTGCTAGTGGCACAGTAAAAAAAATCTCGAAAACAACCTAAAAGTGCTTATATAGAGATGCCAAAAACTAGGGAGGATAGGGGAACCTATCTCAGGGATGCACCGTCTTATCAACGGCTGTATGAATTGAATGCTTATGGTAGCTCCCGATGTTCTGTAATATATGTACTGATTTTCCCCATCCACCCTAGTTATTAAAGATTCATTGTGTTTACGGAGTAGAGGACAACGCACCAATGCCTACTGTTAACACCCAAACCGAAAACCTGAACACCAAATTCACAGCTGATATGGTGAGAACCTATCTGCGGGAAATTGGTCGTGTGCCATTGCTAACCCGTGAGCAGGAGATTATTTTTGGCAAGCAGGTGCAGCAGATGATGACACTACTGGACGCTAAAGAAGATTTAGCGAAAAAACTGCACCGAGAACCTAGTTTAGAAGAATGGGCGAATCTAGTTCACCAACCGGAAACAGAGGTGAAACAGACAGTCGCCCAAGGTAAGCGGGCCAAGCAAAAAATGATTGAAGCGAATCTACGCTTGGTAGTTGCTATTGCAAAAAAATACCAAAAGCGCAACATGGAGTTTCTGGATTTGATCCAGGAAGGCACACTAGGATTAGAGCGGGGTGTGGAGAAATTTGATCCCATGCGGGGTTATAAGTTTTCGACATACGCCTATTGGTGGATTCGCCAAGCGATCACCAGAGCGATCGCCCAACAAGGCCGCACCATCCGTTTACCTATTCACATTACTGAGAAGCTGAACAAAATCAAGAAAGTGCAGCGCGAGTTGGCGCAAAAATTAGGGCGATCGCCAACTCCTGCAGAAATTGCCAAAGAACTAGAGCTAGAACCTGCTCAGATTCGCGAGTATCTGAATATGGCGCGTCAACCAGTTTCTTTGGATGTGCGAGTCGGCGATAACCAAGATACTGAATTGCAAGAAATGCTGGAAGATGACGGCCCATCACCAGAGTATTACACCACCCAAGAATTCTTGCGCCAAGACTTAAACACCTTGTTAGCAGAACTAACCCCCCAACAGCGAGAAGTTGTAGCCCTACGCTTTGGGTTAGAGGATGGTAACGAAATGTCTTTGGCTAAAGTAGGCGAGCGGTTGAATCTCAGCCGCGAACGTGTCCGCCAGTTAGAGCATCAAGCTCTGGCTCATCTGCGCCGCCGTCGCGCCAATGTCAAAGAATATGTAGCAAGTTAACTGTTAACAGATTTAAGTAATTTTGCAGCAACGCCTCCTGGATTTAGGGGGCGTTTTTTATGATTTGTCATTTGTCATTAGCTATTTCTCCCGGTTGGTGAGCGCAGCCGAACCACATCTCCCCCAATCCCCAGTCCCTGCTCACTGAGCGGCTCGCCTTGACTTGTACCGAGCGGAGCCGAGGTAGCGTAGCCGTACTGCGAAGCAGAACCCGCAGGGTAAGGAGCCGAAGTGCAATCCCCAATCCCCAATTCCCAAATTTCCGGAATCGAGAGATTTGCTGCTGTAGTTCACTATGTAGCAAAAAATGAGCGCCCGACGGGGAAAAATGAAGATTGTTTAAAGTAAAAAATGTCACAAATGAATAGTTTTTCATTTTATTGTCCCCAATTTAGGCATCATCCTATCGGATGAATCTACTGGGTGAAGCAGAAAAAGCTTAAAGAAAGGTAATCTCAAGATTATCTGCAAAATTAAATAAAAAATTCGGTTTTCAATAGTTTTATTCCCCGGACAATATAGATCAGACCTTTGACGGAGCCTTGATTTATAAAGATTCAGTTAAGTTGCTAGTAAGTCGCTGAGAGAGTAGTTAATTTTTTAACAGGAGAGGTCAGGTGCTTAACAACATTTTTCGGTTCAATTCCCTTCAGAAGCTGAGTATTCCCGTTGTTGGCTTACTTCTTACCCTTGGTATCGTAGGCGAACAGACTAGACCGGTTCTCAGCGAACAGATAGAAAAAGTACCGACATCTACTGCACTAGTTCAGAATTATCAAGATAACTCCGGAACTACTCTTTTGACGCGGCTAAGAGAAGTCCGAACCCAGAGGAATCAACGGTGGGTGGCTTCCCAAGAAACAAGACCTAAAACTACAATAGTGGCGATCGCTAATCAAAAATCTGCGAAAGAAACAGCAACTGCGCCTAGAGCCAATTTTCCCAAACAAGATGGGGTTTATCTCTATGGTCAATCGCTACAACCAAACCAGTTGGGACAAGGATACATCGTATTCGAGAAACGGCAAGATACGGTGAAGGGTGCATTGTATATGCCCAGTTCTGAGTTTAGTTGTTTTCAGGGCACACTCGACAAGTCAGGAGAGTTGGCGATGACGGTTATGGGTTCACCTGATGAAGGTGGATTGACGCAGGTTGCTACCAGTAATAGATTGCCTAGAATTAACGACGATGAGGCAACTAACTATGCTTACTCGGTAGCATTGCAAGATTATCATCAGCTAAAGTCCATCAGCGCTAATGACCGCCGGATTTTGCAAATGTGTAATCAACCTGCTGAGGAATATCGCAAGTTGGTTAAATGAAGAATTTCCCAACCATAAGTAATTTCTAGAAAGTGCGGTGTTCCACTGCACTTTTTTAGTCACAAGAATGTACAACCAAAGTACAACTCATACCAATTCAAATATTTTTTGCGATACATGGATTGTCTTGAAGTCTGGGGAAATCCTGCCCCTAGGATTTATCGAAAAAAATAAAAAACGCCATATACCTGATTTGACTCTCTAGCCGGGTGGAGACTTTAAAATGCTATTGGCAAAATATTGAGAATATAACAATGCGACTCTCTACATTGAAAAACAGTTTTTTGACATTTACCTTAGTAGCGATCGCTTCTTGTTCTACAGCTACTTCTCAAAACCAAACCCAAGTACCAAACCCTCATGGTGGTGGGATGAACCACAGCATGGCGATGGACTTAGGGCCGGCTGATGCTAACTATGATTTGCGGTTCATTGATGGGATGATTCCCCACCATCAGGGTGCAATAGTCATGGCCAAGGAAGCACAACAAAAATCTCAACGCCCAGAAATCAAAAAGCTAGCAGACGAAATTATCAAAGCACAGAACCAAGAAATTAGCCAGATGAAACAGTGGCGAACAGCTTGGTATCCCAAAGCAGGCGATAAACCAATGGCTTATGATGCCAAAATGGGTCACATGATGGAGATGTCATCTGAGCAAATGCAAGCCATGATGATGAACATGAACTTGGGTGCTGCTGATCAAGATTTTGACTTGCGGTTTATCAATGCAATGATTCCTCACCATGAAGCCGCTGTGATTATGGCTAAAGATGCTGTGCAAAAGTCTCAGCGTGCTGAAATTAAGAACTTGGCTCAAGCAATTATCAAAGCACAAGATACTGAAATTAACCAAATGAAACAGTGGCGAAAAGCTTGGTATAACAAGTAGAAAAAAGAAATCGATATCATCCTGACATATTTAGGCGATCGCTTGCATAATCTCTGCCAACTCCACCTAATATCATCTAAGTAGGTTGGTGCAATTAAAGACAACTGGCGATGTCTGTCATTTGTCAATAGGCAATAGGCAATAGGCAATAAGAAGTCAAGGGTCATTTATTCTTTCTCCCCCAGTCCCCAGTCCCCAGTCCCAAAATGTGTCCACGCGGCGTTACTACCAGTCGTTCAACTCCTGCTAAACAAACAATTGTCCCTAAATTGTGGTTATTACTGGTGGGAGTCAACCAATACCAAGATGAACAACTTCCATCTCTACGTTATTCCGCAGTTGATTGTCAGGTATTATCTGAAGCTTTAGTAATGGCCACAAAAGAGCAATTTCCTCAAAAAGAAATAAAAATTTATCACGATTTTGCAACTCAATTGCCATTGTTAGCGACTGTAAAAGAAAGTTTACAGCAAATCGCTGCTGATGCTCAACCAATTGACACAGTTATATTTTATTTTTCCGGTCATGGAATGCTCCAGCCAAGCACTCAGCAAGCATTTTTGTGTTTGGCTGATACTCAAAAAGATAACTTAGATGAAACTGGTTTAGCTGTCAATGAACTATTAGGAAAGTTAGGTAAAAGTGGGGCCCAAAATCAGGTGGTATGGTTGGATGCCTGTCATAGTGGTGGAATGACACTCAGGGGAACAACGGCAGAACCTTTATTAAATCCCACGCCGCAATTGGTGGAAGTATTGCAGCGTAGTGCAGCTAAAGGTAAGGGATTTTATGCTTTACTTTCTTGTGATGTCAATCAGCTATCTTGGGAGTTTCCAGAATTAGGGCATGGGGTATTCACTTATTATTTAATGCGGGGTTTACAAGGTGATGCGGCAGATGCTCAAGGGGTAATTTTTGCGGATGGACTTTATCGCTATGTCTATCATCAAACGTTGCAATATATTGATAAAACTAATCAACAATTACGACTGATTAATCAACAGAAACGCGGTAAGGGAGACACACAACTTTTTGGTGAATACCCGCTACAAACTCCGAAGCGGATTGTCGAAGGAGTGGGAGAATTAATTCTTGGTTCTATCCCCGCAGTTACGGAATCACAGCCTCCCAGAACAGCATTGGTAATTGAGGGATTTAGTGGTTCACAGGCGACGCTGGATTTTAGTCAAGAGTTGGTTGATGCTGGCGTTTTTGAGTTAGATTATTTGCCTCGTCCTGGTCAAACAACTGCTCAAGATGTACGTGCAGCAATTCAAGCATGTTTGCATTCACCAATACAACAAAACTACAGAGGTGAAGAACCGGGAACTGTTTTGTTATATCTTCGCGGAAGACTTGAAGAAACTCCCACAGGGGAAGCAGCTTTATTAATATCAGAAGATATCTGGCTGAGTCGTTCTTGGTTAAGACAACAGTTACGCCGTTCTCAAATTGCTCAACAAATTATTATTTTAGATTTTCCAGTTGTTGCTACTGCTGTTTCTTCCCTCAAAGATTGGGTTGAGGAGTTACAACTCGACTCAGAAAAAGCACAATGTATCATTGCTGCAACTTCTCCAAAAAACAATTCCGAATTATTTGCCGAAACGCTGATTAATACTCTCAAATCTGCTGCTAAACCTGCTGGTTTATCTGTTGCTGGTTGGATTACCCAATTACAAGTCCAATTTGCAGCCCAGATGCAACTCCATTTTTGGCTATCGGGTACACAAGGGGTGATTGAAATTATCCCTACAACTACTGGCGCTCGCAGTCACCACAAAGCTACAGCATTAGATTTAAGAATTTGTCCTTACCGGGGATTAAGGGCTTTCCAAGAAGAAGATGCTCAATATTTTTATGGTCGAGAACCTTTAACTCAGCATCTAATTAGCCAGCTAGCGCATAAATCATTTCTCGCTGTGGTGGGTGCTTCTGGTAGCGGTAAATCTTCGGTTGTGCAAGCGGGATTAATTGCTCAATTGCGCGCCGGTAAACAACTACCCGGTAGTGATTCGTGGTTGATTAAAAGCTTGCGTCCTGGCGCACGTCCTTTGGAAGCGTTAGCAAGGCGATTGGTAGGGGGTAGGGGGCACGCTTCGGAGGGGGCTGGGGGAGAAACTTCCCCATCCCCCCACCTTGTCTTAGAGGGGATGCTCTACCAGGGAGTGGAGGGCTTTGTCTACTGGTTGCGTAGCCGTCCTGAGCCGATGGTGGTTTTGGTGGTAGACCAGTTTGAGGAATTGTTTACCCTTGCACCCAATGAAGATAGACAGCGGTTTTTAGAACTGGTGCTGGGTGCGGTGGAGTATGCGCCTGATAGGTTTAAGTTGGTGATTACTTTGCGGGCTGATTTTATCGCTTCCTGTTTGGAAGTACCAGCACTGGCTATGTTGTTACAGCAGTCAAGTGTGCTGGTTCCTCCGAGTCTGACTGATAGTGATTACCGCCGCGTGATTGTTAACCCGGCGGAACAGGTGCGGTTACAGGTGGAACCGGAATTGGTGGAGGTTCTGGTACAGGAGTTAAATCACTCGGCGGGAGATTTACCGTTATTGGAATTTGTCTTAGAACAGTTGTGGGAATTTCGTCATGAGGGTGAGCTAACCTTAGCGGCTTATCAGCAACAGGTAGGTGGTATTAAAGGTGCGTTAGAACGTAAGGCGCAGGCGGTTTATGAAAGTTTAGATAGCCAAGCTCAAGAATGTGCTAGGTGGATTTTTCTCTCGCTGACACAGTTAGGTGAGGGGACGGAAGATACTCGGCGGCGGGTTTTGAAATCTGAGTTGGTGGTGCAAAAATATCCTACTGAGTTGGTGGAAAGAACACTGCAAGCTTTAACCTCGGCTAAGTTAATCGTGGTTAATCTAGAAGACGAAACTGCGAGTAGTAAAGGAAAAACAATTAATCTCCCCCCTTCCCCTTCCCCGGTGACAATTGAAGTGGCTCACGAAATTTTGATTCGTCACTGGTCAACTTTGCGCTGGTGGTTGGAGGAGAATCGTAGTAGATTGCGATCGCAGCGTCAAATTGAACAATCGGCGGCTTTGTGGAAACATAACGATGAGCTAGCTGATTTTTTGTTACAAGGTGTCCGTCTAGCTGAGGCGGAAGAAATCTACGTCAAATATACTGATGAATTATCTCAAGATGTCCAACTTTTCATTGCTGCTTGTTTAGCCGCTAGACAACAACAACAATTTGAGCAAAAAAAGCGCCTCCGACAAGCTCAAAGGGCTGTGGCAATTATGAGTGTGTTGGGAATTGCTGCCAGTGTTTTCGGCGGTTTGGCTTATTTGCAAAAACAAGCAGCCCAATTAAGAGAAATTTCGGCTTTAAATGCTTCATCGGAAGCTTTGTTGTTATCGCATCAGCCATTAGAAGCGTTAATTGCTAGTGTGAAAGCTGGACGAGAACTCAAGCGGGTTGTTGCACCCAACAAAGATATTCAATTAGCAACTGTGGCGACTCTCCAACAAGCTGTTAGTCAATCTCCAGAAATTAACCGCTTGCAAGGACATGGTCAACAAGTTAATGCTGTTAGTTTTAGTCCTGATGGTAAGTTTATCGCTTCTGCTAGTGATGATCAGACTATTAAAATCTGGAATTTACAGGGGAAATTAATCACAACTATCACGGGTTATCAAAGTAGGATTACCACTATTAGTTTTAGTCCGGATAGTCAATTTATTGTTTCTGGTAGTACAGATAAAACTGTCAAGGTTTATGATATTAATGGTAAGCTAATTCAAACCTTCACCGGACACAATAATATTGTCACTGATGTAGCTTTTAGCCCAGATGGTAAAATTATTGCTTCAGCAAGCCGAGATAAAACTATCAAGTTATGGCGGATTGATGGTAGTTTAATTAAAAGCTGGAATGCCCATAATGGCTGGGTAAATACCATTGCATTTAGTCCTGATGGTCAAATCCTGGCTTCTGGTGGTGAAGATAATTTAGTCAAGCTTTGGCAGACTGTAGATAGTAAGTTAATTAAAGCTATTGCGGGACATAAGGAACGTGTCACCTGCATTAAATTTAGCCCAAATGGTCAAATGATAGCTACAGCTAGCGGTGATAGAACTATGAAGATTTGGCATCGCCAAGGCAAGTTTTTACAAACTATTGAAGGTAGTGCAAATCAAATTAACAGTATTAGCTTTAGTCCTGATGGCAAATTATTAGCTGATGCTGATGCTGATGGAATAGTGAAAATCTGGAGCTTGAAACATCAAGCGAAAATAGAATATGCTCTCAAACAAACTTTGTTGGGACATGGGGCACAAGTTACTGATGTTAGTTTTAGCGCAGATGGTAAAATTGTCGCGTCGGCTAGTGCTGATAAAACTGTAAGACTTTGGCAATTAAATAATATATCAAAACCTCAATATGAGGGTAGCTTTTATGGTGTGAGTTTTCATCCCAAACGCCAGATTTTTGCTGCGGCTGGTTGGGACGGAAATATCAATATTTGGCGCAAAAATGATGCTGTCACTCAGTCTTTATTTAAAACTATATTAGGAAATAGACGGATAATTTTTGCTTTAGATTTTAGTCCTAATGGTAAAACTATCGCGGCGGCGAGTGATGATAAAACTATTAAGTTATGGTATGTAGCAAATGGTTCTCTCATGCAAATACTCACAGGCCATACTGAGCGTGTCACAAGTGTTAGTTTTAGTCCTGATGGTCAGATGCTGGCTTCTGGTAGTGCGGATAAAACTATTAAGTTATGGCGCCTTGCTGATGGTAAATTGTTACAAACTTTTAAAGGAGATACCGAGGAAATTACCAGTGTCAATTTTAGTCCTGATGGACAGATGCTGGCTTCTGGAAGTTACGACAATACTGTGAAACTGTGGAGACTTGATGGTAGCCTGGTGAGGAGTTTACCTGGTCATGGATTAGCGATCGCATCTGTAAAGTTCAGTCCAGATGGTAAAATTCTGGCATCTGCCAGTATGGATAATACTATCAAGCTTTGGCAGGTAGCAGACGGGACTTTAATCAATACCCTCGCCGGACATACTAACGGTGTGACTAGTCTGAGTTTTCTTCCAGATAGTCAAATTCTGGCTTCTGGTAGCGCTGACGGTACTATTAAGCTGTGGAATATCAACGATGGAACTCTACTAAAAACGCTTTTGGGACATCCTGGTAAGGTGAATAGTCTCAGTTTTAGTCCCGATGGCAAGGTTTTGATTAGTGGGAGTGAGGATGCTGGGGTAATGCTGTGGGATTTGGATTTGGATAATCTCCGTTTACGTGGATGCTCCCAAATTACAGATTACCTGACAAATAATGGCAATGTCAATCAGAGCGATCGCCATCTTTGTCAGCAATAATTGTCTCACGCAACAGTTTAAAAGCTGAGAAGGCACTTGAATTAAAAGTATTTGTAAATGTTCATCACAACTCAGAAAGAGGAATTTAGTTATGCTTACATCAGCGCAGTGACATCTGTGTCAAAACATTTTCAGTGTTGATGCGTTAAAAACTCTTATGCAAAGAATTGCAGCAGGAGAAGCGATATGATAGTCAGCGTGCGCGACCCGAACATTCTCTCTAATCTAGACCCTCAGCAATTAATAAATTACCTAATCGCACGGGGATGGCAGCAGGAAAATCTAGGGGATAACGCGAATAATCAAGAGTCGGTTTGGATTTTGACTGCTAGTTCCGGTTCTGAATTTGATATTACTTTACCACTTAACTGCAAAACTCGGTCTTTTTCGCTGCGGATGGCTGAGATTTTAGAAACGTTGGAAAAAGCTGAAAGGCGTTCTCAACTTGATATCCTGAGTGATTTGGTTACATTTATTCCCAATGTAGAAATTCAAGGTATGGTAATTCGACTTGCAGAATCTCACCATACTTTTAATGTAATTCTTCTGGGATTTGTTGTGGGCAAGCCGCTAGAAATTCACACTCTTCTGAATTCAGAGGAGTATCAGTTGGCACGCATGGCTTACACCGAAAGGTTAGCTGTTGTTTGTACTGGGGATTTAATCAAACAAAACGGTAATTTTGTACTCTTAAAGCCTAGTGGATTTGCTTTGTATAATACTTTAAGCGATGCTACACCCCAGACTCCTTACTCCGCACTTAAAATTTAAGTTCTTTCTTGCTAATACACCATCCACCCAGCGCTCACGTCTGCGTTTAAAATAAGGGCACGTTTAATCCTATACTCACACCAACAGAAAAATTACTTAAGTCTACTGTGGCATCGGAGGAGGAGCCAAAGAGGTAAGATGCTGAACCACCAATGAATAAATCTGGATTAATGTTATAAATTGCTTCTAAACCTAATTGATTTTGTGTATCAAATCTATCTTGTTGGGTGAAGTCTTTAAAAGTTAGGCGATAATCTAATGCGCCTTGCAATTTGGGTGTGATGTCATAACGCAACCGCGCTCCTAAGGTGTTGGCGACGCGATTTTGGTCGCTGGGTGCAGCAAAGCTGGCGCGCAGTTCGTAGAATGAATCTAACCGGAGACGGGAGTTTAATTGATCCTGTCGTCCTACACTTAAGCGTACGGAATCATCTAATAATAAGCGATCGCCACTGCCATCTCGATAAAGTCTTTCCTGATACCACCCCAGTTGACCATACATTTCTTTTGTCAGTCGCTGCTGGACACCAACATTAAAGTTGAGGTAGTTATAATTAAAATCTCCTTTGTCGCCATACCTCACCAAACCCCCACCCGCAGCAGCTATCAACCGCGTGTCTTCTCCTAGTTTGGGTGTGGCTAATAAGGTGGCACTATTAATAAATAAGGTATCACTGGTTTGAGGAATTTCTAAACCCGTAATATTAGAACTTGTAAAAGCTGAGGAACGCAACAATAGCTGCACATCTGGCTGACGGCGCTGGGGTGGTTGTTGCACTGGACGGGAAGGGATAATTTTAATCTCACCCAATTCATTTTCCACATCTTGAGGATCAATTTGTTGACTTGTGTCGGCTGGGGGAAAATCTGTGGGATTAATTGGTTGAACTGGAGAACCGGGTACTTGAGCCACAACTGCACTCCCCCAGGATGTCTCGGAAATTACTTCTGGTGCTGCTATGGCTGAAATTGGTTTTTGGGAACCTGCTTCTGTGGGAGCTACTAAATTTTCTTCTATTAAAACTTCTGGGGTGGGACTAGCAGCTACACTGTGGTGTAAGTCCCAAGTTAACAAGGTAGCTAGAGAACAAAGCGCAATAGGATATACACGCATAATTGAATTTTAAATTGTTAATTAGGTTGTTGTGGTAAAACAACTGTCCCAGTCGGTGTTTGTGGCTGTGTTTGTTGCTGTGGCTGTGCTTGCGTTGTTGGTTGTGGTTGCGGTTCTTCTCTTCTGGGTGGAGTCACAACATTACGGTGGTCTTCAAAACTCCGGATTGGGTCATCAGAGTTAGTGGTGATACAGTTAGTTGATAGTGTACTAGCTCCACCCCGATCATTGAGATTACACAGTCCTTCAATCCATAATCTTTGAGTTTCTAATCCTGCGAGTGTTTCCTTTCTCACCTTATTCAGAACTAACTGCACATTGGCGGGTTCTTGAGATACTAGTGTTTCTTGTCCTGGCCCTAACCCAGCTGCGAGTTGACTTGTTTGATAAAATTTTTGCAGGTCAAAGTTCTGTACTGGCCCTATCACTCCGTTGGTGATTGTTACTGTTTCACCTGCTTTCAAAAATTGAAATTGGGTGCCGTCAAGATTCGATACTTTTACGGGCAAATTAGTTAAATTAAAGACTTGTCCTGTCTTGGTGATGCTGTTATATGCAACAGCCACAGCGCCATTTGTGTTATTTGGTGGTAATACTTTTTGATCTGGAGGGAGGGAGGCGATTACGTCAATGCGGCTTTGGGGGGTTTCAATTGTAGTTCCCGTGCTACCTGATGGTGTGAGAATTAAAGCGGTGCCATTTCTCAGTTCAAAGATGGTTTCTGCTTTAGAACCGCCACCTGGTAGTTCAAAGCGACGCAATCCAGGCTTAAAACGAAAGGTGGTGCTAGAGCCAATTCGGGACAGAGAACCTTCATTAAATAATAGTTCGGCTTGCGATCGCGTTTTTGTCTGTAGTTCATCTAGGGGAACTAACACATCTGCTTTTTTAGCAAGGCGTGGCGGCTTATCTCTCAGCAGCAGTTGCACTTGATTCAATAGCTTGTAAACTTCTGCACGTGTCAGTGAATCTTGCTGTGCTAAGGCTGGAGTTATCCAAGATACTGTGAGGATACTACCAACAATTATCCTTTGAAATAATGAGCGGAATCTCTGCTCCATTACACGTTACCTTGAGTAAAGACGTGAATTATACTGAAAATACTTGTTTTTATACTACAAATACCAATAGGATATTTCCGGATTTTTGCACAGATAAACACAAATAAACACAGATAAATATCTGTGTTCATCTGTGGTTTGTTCACTTTCTTCAGGCCAGTTGAAACTGTTAAATTCTCTTCCCAAACTCTCCAGAGGTAGGAGTATCACGTCTCAGGAGACGACGCACAGCCAGTTCGACGTTTTGCTGTTTCAGTAAAGAATCTCCAATCAGAACCGCATTTGCACCAAACTCAGCCATCAAAGATAAATCAGCAGGTGTATACAATCCCGATTCACTGACAACGATCGCACCTAGGTTTTGTAATTGCGTCAGCCTTGCTGCTAGCAGTTGTTGGGTGGTTTCGATATCTACGGTGAAATCTGCTAAGTTCAAGTTATTAATTGCAACTAAGCGGAGATCGTCAAGCCTGAGTGCGCGATCTAGTTCGGCTAGGGTATGCACTTCTACTAGGGCATTCATCCCCAAGTAGTGAATTACCCGCACAAAGTCCTGGAGTTCCCGATCAGATAGAATGGCTGCAATCAATAGTACTGCATCTGCACCTGATGTTCTTGCTAAATAAATTTGACAGGGGTCAATGATGAAATCTTTGCACAGTAGAGGTAATGGTACTCTGTGGCGGATTGCACGCAGATGATCGAAACTTCCCTGAAAGAACGTCGCTTCTGTAAGGACGGATATACAAGTTGCTCCACCACGTTCGTAAGCTTTGGCGATCGCTATTGGGTCAAAGTCTGTCCGAATAATGCCATGAATTGGTGATGCTTTCTTGATTTCTGCAATTAAGCTAGGCCGGTAAGGACTCTGCTGCAAAGCAGTGAAGAAGTCTCTCACTGTAGGAGATGCAGTTAATTGGCGTTGCAAAGAAGCTAAAGACATCTCTCGATGCAATTGTGCTACTTCTTGCTTTTTATGCCAAATAATCTCTTTGAGAATAGGTTGCAGATAAGTATTGGTGTTCGTAACTGGGTAAACCATAAGCTACTAGGAATAAAGAAATGGAATGAACTAGAAAGTATCAAATTTGCAGTTTGTAGCCTAACCTACGGCAATAAATATGCCAATTTTTCTCATGAGACTTGGTCAATTTATAACAATTGACCCAAGTTTTTGTGATTTCACAACCGAATTAAGTTAGATTTTATCTCCAAAACTTTTAAAGTCTCACTATCGCTTTGATTGGGTTTGGATCTATCACCCAGGTAGTTGTTTTTCAGCAATCTGATATAAGTACGGTAAGGTATATAATCTATAGGGTTATAGCCAGCAAAGCGCAGAATTAAAACACATGCCCAGGAATATTTACCCGATATAATCGCTTTCACAATCTGTTCTATTTGTTCAGTACTAATTTTTTTACCCATCTGAGTGTTAAAACCAGTGATTTTTTGAGTCATGGCATTCGCTCTTTGGTGTAAATTCAAATCAGATTATTGATTATCTAGCTAATTCTTTCAGAAAACAAACTACTTTAATATAGAGGTTTGATTTGATATTTTTGAATTATAATCGCCTGCACCCGGCTAAATTTTTGAAGTAAACATAAAATATACAAGGTTAATCACTCCTCTTTATTAAGATTAATTAATGTAAAGTTGTCACACTATAAAATATTTGGAATAAAGTTTGTGTGGTGTTTACGTGTAAACAAAAAATAACTGAGTGAGATTAACTAGAGAATATTGATTTCTGAAATATACGTAGGTCACCGTATCATGGTTTTGTAAGGCATAACCCTATCTACTACAGCTACTTAGATTTTTTTCATAATCAAATCGGATTCCTATATTTGTTTAGATATCTAGTTAAATTCGGAGTGCAGAAGCAGCTTCTTCGTTAAGACTACTCAATGTTATACAACTAATGTATGCACAATTTTTTGATAGACCTATCTGTTTTTTCGCTCTTGGAATTTTATTTGTTCTTATTACCATATTTAGGTTATTTAGGACTGAAGGGGCTTCCTCCCTAAAATTGTGTGTTTTTGAGACTGCATTCATCATCTATCGTTTTTGAGGAAATCAGGAATTGCTTGCAATCACCAGTCTTAGGTTCTCCGGAAACACTTTAAGTACTCGATGTTTGAGATGATTTGTATTCATCAACACTTAGCTTCTTAACATTTTTTCTTTCTTTCGAGAGATACCTGAGCAATACACACGTAATTACTTGGCTAAAATTTATTCCTTATGGCAGATGAACTGGTATATTATTCTATAGTTAAATCCCTGAGAGAGTAAGTCAATAAAAGTAACATATATAAGCAAAATTTGCTTATTCAGGTTAGGACTATCCAGATAAATGCGTCTAAATCCGAATTGACAAAAAGATATAAGGGTAAATCATTTTCGTTACTTCTAGTTTCCGCTAACTTGTTATGTTGTGGAACAGAATCTGTAAGGAGTGAGTCAATTGATTCAAAAATGTAATAGGTATAACTTATGTAAAAGACAAAATATTGAGTAAGCGACTGTGTATATTTCATCGTGTAGACCGTTCACTGCTGACTATCAACCGTCAACAAAAAATCTGTAAATATTTCTTTGCGTAAACAAAATAAAATATTCCGTTTTTGCTGATAAAATCACAATTAATTAATATTTTTGGCTTTCTGATTTGATTTCTTTGTGAAAACCTTATAGCGCTATAAAAATTTTAGGAAGTTGTAATTATCAGCTTATCTATGGTTATAGTGCAGACTTATTCAAAGGAGGGAATAGGGATATGAATTCTGGCGAACTTGCGTTAGTTCAATCCAACTCTCAATTGGGTCTACAGCCAGAAGCCGAGTTACAATTCGCTGATTTTCTGATCAATCAAGCTATGGATAGTGCCTTTTGTTTAGGAGCAAAGGCGCAGTTTCTCTACGTCAACAATGCGACTTGTCGCATGAGTGAGTATTCCCGTGAGGAATTACTGGCGATGACATTGCGCGACATAGATATTGATTTCTCCCTACATGAATGGTCAGAGAAATGGCGACATCTTACGGCTAAAGGCTCCGTCAGCTTTAAATCTCGTTATCGCACAAAGAGGGGTCGTATATGTTTGGTGGAAATCTCCATCACCTATCTACAACAACAAGGTAGAGAGTTTGGTTGTGCTTTTGCTCGTCAGGAGAGTGATGACGTAATAGATTTGAGCTTAGTACACGCCGAAAAAAAAGTTCACTTTTTGGCGATGGCAAGCCATCAGTTCCGGACACCTTTGAATGTGGTTTCGTTCTCTAATAGTTTACTTAAGCGACATCTCGACGAATGGACAGGGGAAAAAATCCGGTCATTGCTGGCTCGTATTGAAACATCAGTCGGACAAATCAACCAGTTGTTGGATGATATACTGTTTCTTGCTAAGGCAGAAGCAGCCAAACTCAATTTTGAGCCAAAACGACTTGATTTAGTGCAATTTTGCCATGAGTTAGTGGCACAAATGCAGATGAGTGATAGTCAAAACCGCATTAATTTTGTTACTCAAGCTAACTGCTGCAATGTCTGTATGGATGAAAGACTGTTAGAGGTTATTCTGAAGAAGTTGCTGGACAATGCAATTAAATATTCCCCCAGTTGCAGTCCGGTTGATTTAAAACTCTCTTGTGAGAATGAGCGGGTAATTTTCCAAATTCAAAACCAGGGGATTGGCATTTCTCCAACAGATAGACAGCAGCTATTTGACCCATTTTATCGGGGTAGTAAGACTAATAATATCGTCGGTAATGGATTAGGGCTATCGATTGTCAAAGCTCTTGTGGATTTACATAACGGTAAAATTGCTGTGGACAGTGAAGTTGATTTAGGTACTACTGTTACTGTCATACTGCCATTGGTCAACTGAAGTCTGAAGTTACTTTACCGATTCACGAAATGCCTGATACATTTGACCGCTTGTAAATGTCTACCCATAACTACTTATCAAACAGTTTCAAGCCCTTGATTCTTATACAAAAAGATAGGTGTGCTAGTTATGTAAGTCCTGCCTAGGAAAAAGATAACTTATGCTGGTCATCATTTCTTACCAAAAATTCTAGTGATGGAAAAATGATGTACGAATCGTCGAAAAAAATTCTTGTGATTGAAGATGATGTAGTCACCCGTGATCTCTTCTTAATCGGTTTAGAGGCGGAAGGTTTTGAGACTATAGCCGCCCCAAATGGTCTTGTTGGTATCCAACAAACGCAATTGTATCGGCCTGACTTGGTGATTTGCGATATTCTGATGCCAGATATGGATGGTTATAGTGTGCTGATGACTCTGCGCCAAAATCCTCTGACTGCAGTGATTCCCTTCATTTTTCTCACGGGTATTGATACTAAGGCTGATGTTCGCAAAGGTATGGAGTTGGGTGCAGATGACTATATTACCAAACCTTCTACTGTTGAGGAATTGCTGAGAGCGATCGCTGTGCGACTAGAAAAGCAAGCTCTCCTCAATGACTGGTATACTCATAACTCTCATCCAACTTCATCGGTAGTTTCTGAATCTATTTTTCCCTTCGTTCCCCAACTCAAAGACGTTTTCGATTTTATCGAAGCTAATTATCGTCAAGGAATTACTTTGTCTGATGTGGCTACTGCAGTTGGTTATTCATCGGCTTACTTGACACATAGAGTCGCTGAAAAAACAGGAGATACTGTCAACGGCTGGATTGTCCGCCGACGGATGGCTGCAGCACGCCCCTTACTTATGGATACTAGTCAGACAATTGAGCAGATTGCTTTAGCATTGGGTTATCAAAATGCTTGTCATTTTTCTCGCCAGTTTCGTCAACATCATGGATTACCTCCTAAAAATTGGCGAAAACAGCACCAGCTTTTGCAGGCTTCTAAAAATGCGAAGCGACAACTCATCAAAACTCGCACTATGGCTGGCGGTTATGTACCCCTAAGTTGCAGCTAATTTTCTTTGGGCTTTGTCCATTTTTGTACTAACAATTGCACTGCTAACGCCAGCAAGCCAATAGCGATGATTCCACATATCCCGGTTCCTAGCGCCACTATCCCGACAACTAGGGTGCGAACAGCGGAGGTAATCCTGATCACTAGCTGGTTATCTGAATGGATGGGTTTTGTGGCAAAATTTGTAGCGATCGCAATCATTATTGAATAAAGTGCATATCCCATTCCTCCAGACACAATCGCCCCAGCTATACAGCGTAAAGGAGTTGATTGTATTTGTCCTTGGGTATCTAGTTGGGGGGTTAAATTGGGGTCACTCATTGAATTGGGGATTGGGGATTGGGGATTGGGGATTGGGGATTGGGGACTGGGGACTGGGGACTGGGGCAGGGGGCAGGGAGAGTGGGGGAAGAACTAGGGTTTTGACTCTTGACTCTTGACTCTTGACTCTTGACTCTTGACTCTTGACTCTTAACTGTTAACTGTTAACTGTTAACTGTTAACTGAATCCCATGTGTAATTGTCCTAGTCACAAACAATTCTAAATCTTCGTCAGGAATTTCGTCTCTGACACGCAACTTAACTGCTTCGGCTTGCTGGTGAGATTCTACAAGCGCAAATACCGTGGGGCCAGAACCAGACATCATTGTTCCTAAAACACCTGCTTGCTTGGCAAACACTTCTCGCAGTTGCAGCACTTGGGGATACGCTGGTAATACCACTCGCTCTAAATCATTATGCAGTTTTTGGGCGATGTCTACTGCGTCTTTCTTTAAGATAGCTTTGACTATGGCTCCCGAATGAACTGCGTTAGCACGGGCTGCTAAATCTTTGGTATCTCTAATATAAGTATTACCAAATTGCTGTCGATAGGTCTTGTATGCCCAAGCTGTGGAAACTTCCAAGCTGCGGTATTTCCCTAACACTATATATATAGTATCTAAATTTGGTAAAGGAGAAAGTTGCTCACCTCTACCTGTAGCAATGACAGTTCCACCCGCCACACAAAAGGGTACATCTGAACCTAGTGTTGCTCCTAGTTCTTCTAATTCTGACTGAGTTAGCCCCAATTTCCATAATAAATCTATCCCCACCAACACCGCTGCGGCATTTGCGGAACCTCCAGCCAACCCAGCTGCTACGGGAATACGCTTTTTGATGGTAATCTCTACACCACCATATTTGCTGAAAGCATCTGGAAATTTTGCCACCATGAGTTCAGCAGCGCGGTATGCTAAATTACTTTTATCCGTCGGTACTTGTGGGTGTTCGCAATAGACGCGGATGCTGTCTGTGCTTGCAGCACGTACATCAATTTGGTCGGCAAGGTCAATACTTTGCAGTATCATTGCTAACTCATGAAATCCATCTGGACGGTCGCCGATGATTTCCAGATACAAGTTGATTTTAGCAGGGGCGATGAGGGTGTAGGAAGGCATATACAGTTATCAGTTATCAGTTATCAGTTACTTGTACTGAGCGCAGTCGAAGTATCAGGGTCAGTCTGTTCACTGTTAACTGTTCACTGTTAACTGATTACTGAGAGTAACCCATTGCTGGACGCTGAGGTCTTCGGCGCGGACTTGGGGGTTGATGTTTAATTGTTGGAGTAAGTGTGTCAGGCGATCGCGTTCAACTGTTGATTGTAGATTATTTCGTAACATTTTCCGCTTGGCTGCAAACCCTAATTTGATTAAACTTTCTAATTTTCGGGGGTCAAGTGCGGGGGTTTCTATTTGTCGCGGACGTAATCGCACGACTGCGGAATCGACTTTTGGTGCTGGGTAAAATGCTGCGGCTGGAACTGGACAAATTAACTCGCAATCAGCTAAATATTGCACCCTGACACTCAAAGCTCCAAAAGCTCTTGATTCTGGTTTAGCATACAACCTTTCTGCTACTTCTTTTTGTACTAATAATACTATGGAATCAAATGGTTCTAGATTGGGATTACTGATTGTACCCAAGAGTTTTTCGATGATTGGTCCGGTGATATTGTAGGGAATATTAGCGACAACTTTATTTTGCTTTTGGAATTTGGGAAATGCTGTTAACTGTGATGGTGAATCTAATGTGAGAAAGTCGCCTTGTAACAGCAAAAAATTTTCTTTTTTACCGAGTTGCTTGGCGAGTAATTGACATAAATCGCGGTCTATTTCCACTGCGACTAAAGATTGTACTAAGGGTAATAAACGACGTGTAAGAATGCCGGTTCCTGGTCCGATTTCCAAGATGCGGTCATCTGATGTACACCCCGCCGCCTTGACTATCGCGTCGAGTACCTTTTCACTTTTGAGCCAATGCTGGGCAAAGTGCCTGCGCGGTTGAACCATCTATTATCCTCTCTATATAAAGGTTTTAACTTCTCGCAGAAAATTCGTTTCTTACTTTTTGCTTACTTTTAAAGTGCGTTTTTTAGGGCATTTTGCCCAAATGCATCTTGACATATAAGTAATTGCATGATAACGAAGTAAGCATTTATTTTGGTCAGGGCAGATAGTCCACCCCAGTTATACCAATCAAAACAGGTTCTTAAATTCAGCAAAAATCAAAACAATACACCCGAATAAAAACCATAGCTAATGCATTCTAGTGAAGAGGAATTATAGTAACATATATATCGACAACCAAACACTGTTGGGTTGGTTCACCAAAAAGACTAGCGGCAATGAATTTGGTGAGTATCTGCCAGATGAAGAAGCACAGTTACAAGAAGAGAGTATTCGGATTCGAGCTAGTAACGACAAAGAAGCACAAGAAAAATGTGAGCAAGAATCTGAACCATACAACGGCATAGACACTACTGCTTAACCAACAGAAAAAGACAAAGAGTACGATTGTAAATTCAAATTCTGGTCTTAATTATGAATCCAATACTTTATGCTGACTGGGATGAAAACCCCATCAGAATACAAGCTATTAGTCATCAAATGCCATCTGCGCCTAACCTACCACTTTCAGGTGGTTGTACAACTAGAATGCCACTAGAAAGGTTCCTCAAAGAACTTGAACGTGATCTTAAAAATCAAACAGGAAAGTATTATGTCCGCGTGAGAGGATGTGACGATTCCGAAGATGAGGCAAACATCTACACTTTAAAAACTTGGCAGGTATGCCGTCCAGATGATGGCACTTATGAAGCAGTAGTCATCTTATATTATGCACCTATTAATACTTACCTCACTCTCAAGAAGCATTTTGGCGACGAAGACGCTCAAGCATATCTTGACCAAATTGCGGCTAGAAGCGCAGCTATTACCGCACTGACAGATGCTTTGGATTAAATAACTAGACAAGATGCGATCGCTAATATTGAATCAAAATATATGATTAAATCCACGTAGTTCGTAGGGTGTGTTATGCCGGAGGCTAAAGCGCCGTCCGAGATTTTCGGTGCCGTACTCTCACCGTTAAGGCACCCTCCTAGATAAAAGCCAATTTGTGTGTACACCGTAGGTAATCGCGGAGGAGTGCCGCAACTTGGACTTTTTTAACACGATATACATTTTCCATTAAGAGCGCTATACAATGTCATTGCGAGGAACGAAGCAATCGCAATAGCTGGAATTACTACAATACAAAATTATTCAACTACTCGGAAATTACCATTTGTACCGTTGTATATTTAGGCATGGAAAAATCTGTAGCCACTTAAATATGTTATGCCAGATACACCTTCAGATAGCATTTGGATTGTCACCGACGACACCCATCAAATATCGATTCCCGACGGAACTAGAGGCGGGATTTCCAGAGGTGGTGACTGGGGAGACGAAACCAGGGAAAGTACTGGTAGCAAAAGCGTAGGAGATGCAGTTAAAGTCAGCGCGCAAAAATTAGAGCAAGAAATGACTCACTTTCTGCAAGTAGTAGGACGCTTATTCAGCCGCGCAGAACAGCAGGCTCAAGTTAACTCTGGAATGCAGTTATCAGAAATTGAGCTATCGGTAGAAATTAGTGGCGAGGGAGAAGTAAAGTTAATTGGCAATGGTGCAAAAGCTGGGGGGAAAGGAGCAATTAAGCTGACATTCAAACGCCAAGAATCAAAATGAGATAGCGATCGCATTAACCAGTTATGATCATGCCATCAGTAAGGTATAGGTGCAAATCGCAAAGCCCGTAGGGGTGGGGTTTCCCCACCCTTGATTGTTTGGAAGTAATCAAGCTAACCAAGAATCAAAATGAAATGGCGAAAAATTGGGCGATGCCTTCGGCAACCCGAAGCGGGAACGCGATCGGCATAAACCAGTATGATTTACTGCAACCGCTAAAATATGCCAAGCGGGATGCACTGTTGCTCATCGACACCATTATCGACAACAGCAACGCCCAAGAAAATATTGTCGATTTTTTCCCAGGTGATGATTTACTTACACCAATTCAACGCAGACGAGGTTTACCAATTGGCAATTTAACAAGTCAATTCTTTGCCAATATTTACCTCAATAGTTTTGACCACTTTGTTAAAGAAAAATTAAAAGCCCAAAAATACATCCGCTATGTTGATGATTTTGCCCTATTTGCCGATGACCACAATTTTCTAGCAAATGCTCGTCTAGCAATAGAAGCATATTTAGCAACTTTAAGATTAAAAATTCATCCTGTTAAAAGTCAGTTATTTGAAACTAAACACGGAGCTAACTTTTTAGGTTTTCGCATCTTACCAAATCGAATTCGCGTGCGGACAGAAAACCTCCGGCGAGCGCGACGCAGATTAAAACAAATGCAAATTGATTATGCTCATGGTAAAATTAGCCAACAACAAGTATCGCAAAGATTACAAAGTTGGGTAGCACATTTAAATCATGGCAATACCCAACGGTTGCGAAGAAAGATATTCGCTACTCTCGTATTTGCGAGAGAGTGAAGAAGGGATAGGCACTTCCGACTGCTGCGTGGTGGTTCTTGGAACAACAACCCAGAAAACTGTCGCAGTGGGAACCGTAACAACAATATCGGTTTTCGCGTCGTTCTTGTTCTCGCGTGAGCGCTCCCCAAAGTCAGAACTGATAAATGGGAATTTATCGGGTGTACATCAGGGAGTCCAGACCTGTTCCCGTGGGGAAGGCGACAACCTCCGAATATCAAACTGAGTCGGATAGCTTGGTAGGTTGCAAAACCGAATAATTGTCCGGCTCAATCAAAATCCCCTGTAAGAAATGGGGCAAAACAGAATTTTTGAACAAAAAATATGAACGATTCTATTACGGGTTAACCACAAAATAACTCATAATATGATGAAACTTCCTAATCCTCAACACGCTTAACGGGTGACAAGGTGGCTCAAGATGAGATGTGGTAAGAATTTGAGAAAATAAGGTGGTAAAAAAATAGGGGGAAGTAAACCCCCACAAAAAATAAAATGTTACCACAATCATATCAAACTATCTTCCGCAAGCACTTGAGTGAACAGCAGTATCTGACACTGGAGTTATTGTTGTTACTGATACAAGCTCATCGACAAGTAAAGCTGTCAACATTGGCCAGCTTATTTCCGCAAGCAATTACATATGAAAGTCGAAAACGCAATCTACAAAGATTTTTAGTGGTAGGTAATCTCTGCGTGAAATTATTGTGGTTTCCCCTGATCAAATATTGGATCAGACAACAGAGAACAGGACATAAATTAAATCGAGAACAGCGACGTTATTTCGATAAGAAAAAGCATCAAAAATATGGTTATTGGATGGTGGCACTGGATAGAACTCAGTGGAAAGGGCGGAATGTATTTATGGTGACATTGGTATGGGGTACTCATGCCTTACCACTATATTGGGAAACATTAAATCATGTGGGAAACAGTAATTTACAAACGCAAAAACGATTGATAAATACGGCGATGAAGCTGTTGAAAAAATGTCGAGTTGTGGTGTTGGCAGACAGAGAATTTCATAGTCCTAAACTCGCTAAATGGCTTGATGATCAAGGAATCTACTTTGCTTTACGTCAGAAGAAAGACCTTCACTTCCAGTCACAACCAGGACTTGAATATCAGGTACTTAAAGACCAAGGTTTTCAGCCAGGAATGTCAAAGTTTTATGTGGGCGTTAAATGTGGTAAAGCGGATGAATTGGGTTTATTTAACATCGCTGTTTATTGGAAAAGGAAATATCGCAATAATGGCTCAAAACAGCCTTGGTACATCTTGACGAATTTACCAACTCTTCAACAAACTTTATGCCTCTATCGCTGCCGATGGGGGATTGAGCAATTCTTCAAAGATTGTAAGACGGGTGGTTATAACCTAGAAGATACCAAAGTGAATGAAACTCGTTTTTTAGCTTTAGTATTATTGATTGTAATTGCTTATAGTTTAGCTACAATGCATGGTCAACAGATGCAAAATCTAGGCATAGAAACTTATGCCGGACGTATTAAAGAACACAATGACCAGACCTCTCGCCACAGCGATTTTAGCTTTGCTCTTTACGGACAACTATGGATATATGGTATGGAATTATGGGCTGATTTAGCTCTCTTGTTAATGGCTCTCAAGCCTCACAAACGCCTATTTTTTCAACGTGGCTTTCAGGCTCTATCCCTTATGAAACAAGCGGTTTAGCCATGTTGTCACCCGTTAAGCTCAACACGCTATCGTTGAAATAGAAAAAATCGCCGGGTATTGTCTCAATCCAGAGCATCCAGAGGGAAAACACAAAGCTCGTGTATTCAAATCCGCCCTTAATTTAGATTTAAATGATGCAGAAGAACTACAAACTATACTTTTACAAGCAGTAGCTAATTATGATCAATCCCTGGTAAAAGTAATCCATACAGTCAAAAATATATCACCGATTTTCTCATTACTCGTGCCAACAAACAAGCCATGATTCAGAGTATTTGGATAGTACGAAATGATGAAAATTTCCCCCGCCTAGTCACCTGTTATGTAATCTAATCAGTGAGATAATAGCCATGAAATTATTAGATGTTGTTGCTCTAACCGAAGACTTACCAAAATTGGGATTGTACCGTGGTCAAGTAGGAACAATTGTAGATGAATATGAACATGAAGTCTTTGAAGTAGAATTCAGCGACTTAACAGGAAAAGCTTATGCAGTAGAAACTTTAAATACCAGTCAACTAATGGTTTTATATCACCAGCCAATTGGTGGAAAAACATTATTGGTTTAACTCTGATCTCAACTCAACCGATTCGCTTGTACCCAAGCACGGAAAGCTTTCATCGCCGCATTTCTCCCATCAATTTTACTCCGGGTTAAATATTCCGGAATAATTTCAGCAATTGGTAAACCAGGAAAAATACGACTGGTAGATTTTACATATTTACCCTCAACTAGAACATTAATTTCTAACTTAGTTCCATTCCAACGCCACAATTCTGGGACTCCCAACACTTCATAATTGTTGAAACGGGTGCGGGAGGTAATATCAATTTCAATGGCTAAATCTGGTGGTGGATCAACAGTTAAGTCAATTCTATCCTTACCTCGAACAGCGGCTTCATTTTGAATATAAAAACAATCATCAGGTTCTACCCCAGCAGCCATTTTTTCTTGGTCAAAAGTTGTAGAACCCAGACTCCAAAATTCCATATTGAGTTCTTCTAATAAAGCTTTGACAAAATCCCCAATAATAACTTTAGATACCTCATGTTCTGGTAATGGAGCCATGATTTCTAACACCCCTTGGCTGTAAGATACTCTCGCATTACGATTTTCTCCCAATTCTGCCAAAATATTTTTATATGCTGACCAAGAGATATCTTTAATCAATAACTGATGACCGACAGGTACGATTAGCTGGTTGAGTTGAAGTAACATGACTTTCTCGCTCCTAAAGTTAACCTAACTAGTAGTCTGTCAAGCACTAATTGACGGGTAATGCGAGCATCTTGCTCGCGTCGTGAGCGGGACGCTCACACTACAAACCCGTCAAAATCAATTTGACGCACTACTAGTAGTCTGTCCCATAGTTCGTAGTAAGCACTGAAGTGCTTAGAAATCAAGGACTAAAGTCCTTACTACAAACTTAACTGAAATTCTCGCAATATTCGCTTTGAGAGAGGTTGCATTGCAACCTCTCTACAGGGAGTTATGGGGTTTGAATTTGACGGCTTAAAATACTCATAACTTCACCTGAGTTGGTGGTTGGTAGCAATGGACTCCAGTCGCCAACACTGGCGTAGCCAATTACCTGTAGATAGTGAATGGTGCTGGTAACGGCTTTAGGAGAGCCAATTAGTAGATGTTTAATTGGTTCTCTTTGGGGAAATGAGTGTTTAAAAGACTGCTCTAGCTGGGATTGAGTGGACTTTTGGTGATCTACGAACTTTTGTATGTGTGCCATCATTGTATTTGTGATCCGGTTATCGGGTTTACATAAAGGCGATCGCTTTCTTCTTAGCGGGATTGGGCGATCGCCTTTATCATGCACTTATATTAAAGTATAATTTTATACCTGTCAAGCATAAATTTAAAAATTATTATTAATAATTCCCCAGTTTTAACAGAAATAAATTATGTGCAATTTATGTAATATTGGCAACACAATATAATAAAAATCTTCTGAGAAGTGAGCTATTTGATAATATAAAATATGGAGAGATAAAATGTACTCACCCCTACTCTACGTGAGACAAAAATCAGCAACAACTGATAACTGATATAGCGGTTTTCAGTCGAGTGCAATACAGTCTTCATCAGGGAGTCAGAATTCAGGAGAATTCAAGCCTTGACTACGCTCGGCTTTAATATTCTGGCTCCTGACTCCTTTGAGTCCGGGTGTATTTCATTCATCTGAGAATTGCTATAACTGCTCACTGACTAACAGGAATTTCAATGACAAATTCTGCCCCTTTTCCAGGTGTTGAATGACAAGATAACTTTCCTCGATGTTTGTCTACCACAATCTGATAACTAATAGATAGCCCCAATCCTGTACCTTTGCCCACATCTTTAGTAGTAAAGAAAGGGTCAAATAATTTTGACAGTATATTTTGGGGAATTCCTCGACCATTATCGGCAATGCGAATTGCTACCCAGCTACTATCAAGAATTTCAGTGCGAATACAAATTGAGGGATGATCAGTTGTTTTTCCGTTAACAACTGACTCTTCTAAAGCATCAATAGCATTACTAAGAATATTCATAAACACCTGATTTAGTTGACCAGGATAGCACGTGATAGGAGGAAGTTTCTCATACTCCTTAATCACGGAAATTTCCGGATGATCTGGTTTAGCTTTCAAGCGGTTTTGTAGAATCATCAGAGTACTATCAATACCTTCATGGATATCAACATCCTTCACTTCAGACTCATCAAGACGAGAGAAATTCCGCAACGACAGTACAATTTCACGAATCCGCTGAGTACCTAAGCGCATAGATTGAAGGAGTTTGATCAGGTCTTCTTTAAGAAAATTTAGGTCAATATCTGCAATTTCTGCTTGAATTTCTGTTGGGGGATTGGGGTAATGCTGTTGATAGAGTTCTATCAGTCGCAATAAGTCTTGAGCATATTCACTCGCTGGAATTAGATTACCATGAATAAAATTGACCGGATTGTTAATTTCGTGGGCAATACCTGCAACCATATTACCTATTGAAGACATTTTCTCACTTTGAATCAGTTGGGACTGAGTGCGTTGCAGTGCATACAAAGTATTTTCTAAATTTTGGGCTTGTTGTTGCAATTTTATCTCGGCTTGTTTGCGTTCAGTAATATCTGTTGATACACCTAAAATTTGCCGTATTGTACCATCATTATTACGCATGAACGGTGTTTCCCAATTGTATAACCAGCACCATTCACCATTCCCACGTCTTAACCGAAATTCATCTTTAAAGATGTCGCCATCATTAGCAGTAAGGATTTTTTGATGATGAGATTTCAACTTATCTACATCGTCTGGATGTAGAATATGAGCAATCAAATTTGCTCCCATCTGTTGCATTTCTTCAGGGGAATAATCAAGAATAATTGCCAGTTCTTGATTCACATAAACGTTGCGACGTTCTTCGAGGTCGAAGATGTAAAGAATATTGGGAGAAGAATCGGCAACACGTTGAATAAAGTGTTGGCTGGCTTTAAGTTCTTCTTCTGCTTGCTTACGTTCTGTGATGTCTATGACTGTGACAATAAGTTGAGAAATTTGTGAAGTACTATTCCACAGAGGTGTGATATTTATCTCCCACCAAGTTTCCTGGCCATTAGCCCAGAAAGATTCCTCAAATAACATCGTCTTGCCAGAATTAACGCATTCACGGTAGCGTTGACGATAAAGATGTGCCATATCAGCAGGTAGTGCCTCTGCCAATATTTTTCCGAATAAAGGTTCCAAAGGCATGGGACTGGCTTTGATAATGGCGGGATTGAAGTTAAGAAAACGAAACTCTGTGCCATTGTCTAAAACATCTAGAACATAAATGCCATAGTCCACGCCTTCCCAAATGCTTTGCAAAAACTGTGCCTGTTCTTGCAGTCGTTGCTCTGCTAGTTTGCGATCGCTCAACGCAGCTTGCTGTTCGCTAATATCAAATAAATAACCATGCCAAATTACCTCACCATCTGGCTGACGTTCTGGCCTAGCAAATCCCTTCACCCATTTATGCTGGCCAGAGGGAGTGACAACCCGCCAGTCATGTTCATAATCTTGCAGAGTTTGGGCAGAGTGAGCAATTGCTGCCTGTACACCTGGAATATCCTCTGGATAAATATAAGCAAAGGTGATCAACGCATCTTTTTGTATCTGTTCTGGCGCTAGTCCTAGAACCTCTCGTGAACCAGAAGAAACATAGGAAAAGTGCAATGTACCATCAAGTTTGAGACTAAGTTCATACATCATCCCTGGAACATTATCTGCTAGTCGCTGGAACCGAGCTTCACTTTGACGCAATGCTGCTGTGCGTTCCTCAACTTTGGCTTCTAACTCTTCATTCAAGCATTTGAGGGCTGCCTCTGCTTGCTTACGAGCAGTAATTACCTCAGCGAAAATGATGATACCCCCAACCTCGCCAGAGTCTTCGTACCAAGGATGTATCTCCCACTTCACCCAATCGACTGTCCCATCTACGCGAGGAAAAATATCTTCTTCACATTTTTCGATATTTCCTGCCAAACAACGTTGGTGAATTTCCTGCCAATGCTTAGTCTGTGGGAATACCTCATAACTAGAACGACCGATAAATTCCTGGTTATCCAAGCCGTAATCTTCTCGCCAGCGGCGACTTACTTGTAGGTAGCGCATTTGACGGTCAAAGATAGCGATCGCAGCTGGCGTGTATTCTATAAATAACCGCATCTGCTGTTGGTCATTTTTCCAGGTGGTTGCAGATTCAGCACTTTCCCAACAAGCAACAACCTGACGTAATTCTATTAGTTCCTGTTGTAAGGAATTATAAGTATTTATATCTAGAGTAATAAGATTACCAACCATAGTTGCTTCACTTGCCAGCTAGGGACTTGAAGTTAACTTCAGTATCTATTTTTCCCAATTACATCCAGCAAACAACATTATAGGTGGTCAGTTATCAGTTACCCCCTACGTGTATTTCAGAAATCAAATATGAGTCCTATAAGTAAGTCGGCACAAAAAAACCAAACTATGTGAAGAAAAGTAACCGAAGCTCAAACCCAATTCCCTCCTGAATTCTGGCTCCTGTATTCTGTCTTATCTCAATGATAATTATTGACGCCTAGTTACTTGTATCAGTCTGTTTACCTTTCCCTAACTCAACAACTCACCTAATTGATGTTGAACCAACAACCCTTTAATTGTGGCATTCTCAGCTTTGAGAGCAATATTCTCAGCTTCCAACTCACTAATTCTCGCCTTCAAAGCTTCCTTTGTCGTACCTTGTCTGTGAATCACAACCTCTCGATAAATTTCTAAATTCGCTTCCTCATTCATCCATCTTTGATAAGTCTTTGTATGCTCTTGCACACTATGTCCCATATAGTCAGCCATCGTTTTAATGGGAACTTTTAAGCGATGTCCACGTATCGCATAAGCATGACGCAAATCATAAGGTCTAAAGCCAATATCAGTATTTCTAAATCTAATATGAAGTTTTGCTGTTTTATTACTCAGCGTTCCTGCGTTATGAGGTAATTTTACATTCTTTAAATCAAATAATTCTACCCAATGAGGATATAATGGTGGAACCCCACAACTGCGCTCACCAGTCTTAGTACCATCTGTCAAACTCGGATTTAAAGTTATTAAATGAAAAGAATTTGCTGAGTCGAGAAATGCTGGTATATCGATAGCGAATAATTCATGTGGTCTTAAGCCATAAGTAGCTAACATACCATACACCCACTGCCATTGTTCAGGTTGGGTAAACTTCTCTTTACTAGTATACGCTGATAATGGCATCCCAATTTTACTAAATCCTTGAATAACTTCCTCATCTAATGGTACTTTGCGAAAGCTGGGATGAGGTTTAGGAGTAGCATAAGCATTAATTATTTTCAACCCATTAATATCGCAAAAATCGCAAAACTTTTTGAGTTGCCACACTAAAAAAAACCTACTAGACGTATTAGGATTTGTTTTTTCTAGTGCTATCTCTAGAGCTTCTAAAGACATCGGTACATCTTGTGGTAGTTTTTTGAGATGCCTAAGATAATGGGTTTCCCAAGTACTGATACCTTGTCTATTTTTTTCATGGTTTTTCCAAAACTCCCGTTCGTATTCTTGGATTAATTCACTAATAATTTTCTTGGGAGTTTCATCATCAATTAGCGCTATTTTTTGAGCCTGTTTACCCAATAACTCAGGTGTCCATTGAAATTGTTTTGTGATTAACAATAAATCTAATTCCCGCGCTTTAACTATTGCCGTTTTCACGCCAACATCATTAGCATAAAAACCACACGAAATAGTATACTGTTTACTTGGGCTACCATTTTTCCCCACATCACCAGGTCTACAGGGAAACGTCCCCTGCAAACCGATAGTTTTAGCACTGGTGAGCTTCAGTTTAATCTTGACCCTATCTAGACTTAACGCAGCGTTGGCTTGCTGAACAGCGTGTTTTATCCTCAGATATTCACGTTCTATTTTGACATCTGCATCTGATGCGGAATGCTTTGATTTCCACTGTTTCCACTTCGATGGCTCCCAGTGGTCAATTGGTGTACCATCCCATTCGGCGTTACGGAGGTCGTAGGTGTAATTGGTCATTGGTCGTTTGTCAAAGTTATTAACTCCCCTATCTACCCTCTGCTCCCTGCTCCCCAGTCACCAGTCACCAATTCATAAATTTATGCGGAATTGATACCAAGGACACTGAAACCAATAGAACAACCCAGCGACACCAGCAGTAAGAATAATATGTTGAACACAACTAAAAGATATTTTCTACCATTGATTGTAGTAGCGATCGCCACCAGCCTCAGCAGTTGTAGTTCTAGTCCTACTTCTCGTCAAAATATAGCCAGTGAAACACCAAACAGCATCTCATCCCCCAGCGTCAGCCAAACACCCAGCATGGCTCAACTGAGAGCTAAATCTGTCAATCCTGAGCCATTAGTCACCAACAAAACCACTAACATTACTCTCTACACAAGTGATGTCCAGTGTCAAGTACTAGTCCCCCAAAAAGTTGCAGTACCTGCTGAAGAAGCTGTCACAGGTTCAGTGAGTAAAATTCTAGAACAACGAGATTCGGGTGACTTTAGCTTATCTGGCTATCGCGTCAACGTCAAAAATGGCACTGCTACAGTTGATTTTAGAGTCGCGCCTCAATCAAAACGACAATTAGCTTCTCTTTCTAGCTGTGAACAGTTTGCTTTATTTGGCAGTCTCCGCAAAACTCTCACAAGTAATCCCCAATGGAAAATTAAACAGGTTCGCTTCACCCAACGAGGCGAGGATATTGAGCTTTAGTCAGTTATCAATCTATTCACTGTTCTCCCTGATTTAAAGACAACAACCATTTTTCAACTAATTCTGCCAAAATATCACTCATCTGTCGTTCTTGTGAAGCTGCAGATGCCTTAAGTTGGCGATGCAGTTGCTTAGGTAAATAGATAGTTGTGCGAGTATAATCTGGGTCAGTGCTTTTGCTATAAGAAGTAGGTTTATCTTCAATTAGCTGTGGTTGATCCCTTTGTTGACGACTACGCGCCGCATCAATTAAATCGTCAAAACGACTGCTTTTTTTCTTATTATTCAAAATCAATAGCTCCATACTTTCAGTGAACAGTCAACAGTCAACAATTCAAAACACTGATAACTGTTCACTGTTTTAATATCTCCTTTCCCACCTCAGCGTAACAGCGCCATGCAATTTGCGCGTAAGGGTCTTTAACAACATTAACTGGAACCCCTTCTAAAGCTGCTCTTTGAAATACAGCCAGTCGGCGAATTCCAGACTGAAACACAGGTATTTCTGCTTTTAACAGCGCTGTTCTAGCTTCTTCTCCCGCTTTATTGGGGTTTGGTGGAATGATAGTTAACAAAATTCGATAATTTGTTTTTACTTGTTTGAGTGCTTCCACCATTTGTAGTGTTGCAGCTAAAGCGATCGCATCAGGAGTGGTAGGGATTACCAACAAATCGCATCCCTCAGCAATAGTTTTTAGTTCATCTGCATCAGGCCTAGCTGGTGTATCAATCACAATATGTTCATAAAGTTTTGCTAAACGTATTCCCTGCTTTTCATCAGCAACTTTGAATGGTAAACAACCCCGATTCGACCAATCTAAAGCACTGCGGTTGAGATCGCCATCCACTAAGAGCGTGTCAGCTGAATTTTGCAGGTATGTAGCTAGGTGTAGCGCCGTCGTCGATTTGCCTACACCTCCTTTGAAAGCCGCCACAGTGATGATCATTTTGGACTTAAACACAAATAATTTCCAGATACTACTACACATTTAGATGTTTGAACATTTAAATTTTTGTTTTTTATTTAAATGTTTAAACATCTAAATAAAAAACGTGTATGAAAATTCATAGCACAAATATTAATTATGCTAAATATAATCAGTAAGCCGAGTGTACTATACAAAATCAATACTAAGTACTAAGCGGTAACTGTGTAAAGTAACACCTCATTTGCTAGAAATACCTTAGAGCGCAGTTTTCAGATCAGTGAGGTATAGTTTTAAATCGCAAAGTAGATACTGTCTTGATTCGTCAAGAGGCATGAGCGAGATAATCAGGGTCAAAAGGCTTTTGGGATTTTAAAACCCCAAAAGCCAAATGCAGGAGTTTACGCATCACAGCAGCAAGAACTTGCATTTTGACCTTGCCACGATCTAGCAAACGCTGTGCAAATAATTTCAACAGCGGATTATGGCGCATAGCAGCAACAGCAGGCATATAAAGTGCCTTTCGGAGTCGGGCATTGCCAACTCCAGATAAGCGAGACTTACCCTGCACCGAAGAGCCACTAGAACGTTCTTGGGGAGTTAAGCCAGCATGAGCAGCTAACTGGCGAGCATTGCGGTATTGTTCAAGACAACCGATTTCGGTTAACAGCACAGCCGCAGTCTGCTCACCAATACCAGGGATTGAGGTTAAAAGGTCGCGCTTGGCCTTCAAATCAGGATGGCGCTCAAAGTGGTCGTGAATCAGTTGTTTCACCTGGACAATCAGCTGTTTTAACTGCTCTAAATGAGACTCAATTAAAGCGGCAACAGTGGGTGTGGCAGTTTCTAACCGATTCTGCTCCTGTTGGTACATGTCCGTGAGCGATTCTAAACGACGAAGGAGCGCTTGAAGCTCTTTCACCTCAACTGGTAAAGGAGTCCAAAGTTCTGGGGCAATCGCCAGACAAAAACGCGCAATCACTGCGGCATCTACTTTGTCCGTCTTAGTACGAAGTAGTTCGCTCTTGGCAAATCCTTTAATGCGGGATGGATTGACCACACTGACTTTGTGACCATTCTCCACTAAAAACTCTGCCAATGCTTCGCCATAGGTGCTTGTCGCTTCCATGCAGCCATGAACTTGAGTCGCTCCTTGTTTGATGAGCCAGTTTTGTAGGTTAACAAAACCTTCTGGATTGTTTTTAAAGACTTTGGATTTTGTGGTTTGGTTCTCCAGTATCAAAGTCACATGAAAATCTTTTTTACTGATATCGATACCGAGAACTATTTTTGACATGAGACATTTCCTCCACAGTTAATTTCTACAATAGAAGAACTGATGAATTGCATCTACTATCCTTGTGAATGCAGACTTTCCCAATATTTGGGGTCTAAGATACTGTCCAGTCTCTACAATTCAATTCGATTTCACCGATACAGGTTGCCAATCTACGTTACAGACTTTTGTATGGTCTCAGGGGCGGGGCAGCTTGACCTGGTATTACCAGTCCTCCAAAAAGAATTGTGTCGTTAAACTAGTACAGACAACATTTAAGTTTTTTGAACTGCATTCTCAAGTCAAGTCTTTGCTCTACATCACAGTGAAAGCTATTTACTCGGTTCCTTGGGATCTTCTATTTAAGATACAAGGGGCGGGGTTTCCCCCATACGTGTCAACTTAAGCCCTGGCGAATAGAATTCGCGGCTATACAAACAAAGTCCGCCTCCGCGGACTAACGGAAAATTGGGGGTTTTCAACCTGCGGAGGCAGGTTTTGTTTGTGTAGATGAGGCAGATGCTAACAGCGGGTTTCCCGACTTGTACGCTCTTAGCGTTCCCGCAGGGTAGCAACTGGCGTGCGGTTTCTAACCGTCGATTTCACGTTAAGTTGACACCAATGGGTTTCCCCGCCCTCCATTGGATGCAATACAAGCGAGAACCACCACATACAGATAAAGGCTTTAAAAACTTTGTTCGGAAAAAACTGATCTCTCAAGAGCAAATTCGAGTTATGATAGTCTACCGTCGTAAATCTATGAATTTAAAGTAATTTCTATCCCTACAACTGTCGGGGTTATATTCTTTCGCCAAGGTTTCGCAGGTGGTTTAGGGATTTATCAAGGGAATCTTTTGCTGATCTTCAGACAATAGTGAACTTCTGATAATTTAAGGAATTGGGGTGATGGTTCTATCGACAACAGTTAATTCCACAGTCGGTCATATCTGCATTTGTATTCCTCAGTACTACCATCCTCAACCTATTATTTCACAATTAATCTCGCGTTATAAGTTAACAGTGAACATCGCGGCGGCTGTTTTTGCAGCTGACACTGGAGAAGATGGTTGGTTTAATCTAGAAATTCAAGGTAGTTCTTTGCAGGTAGAAGCAGCACTTGCTTATCTCCAAACAATGAATGTAGAAATTGAGCAACTCAACCTCAAAAGCCTGGAAGGGGAAGTTATCGAACCACCAAAGTTGTTGTGTGTGAATAGTGATTGTAGTGACTGTGTGAAGTCAATTCATCAGCCGCCAGACAATAAACAAGAAGTTGAGTTACATAGAACAACCAATCGAGCTAAATTTCAAATCTGCATTCCGCAGAATTACCGCTATTCTCCAGTAATTGCTGGATTGGTTTCCTGCTATGGTTTAACGGTAAATATTGCTGGGGCTTTCTTGGATATAAATACCAAAAATGACGGTTGGTTTGATTTAGAAATTTCCGGCAGGCCACAACAGATTATCTTTGGATTGAGATATTTAAAAAAACTTGGCTTGCAAATTTGGTTGTAAGAGGTTGTTTGAAAAGGGTCTTTCTATGTCATGTTAAATGTAGCGTAGTGGAATGTAGGCGTAGCCTTCGCGTTAGCGTCTCCAAACATCTCAGTATGTGTCCAAAACCAATAGATTCTAGCCTGCGACAACGCTTGCTTCCCCGTACGCTCCACACTCAAACCGTGATAACTGTTCACTGTCCACTGATTTAACAAGATTGATAGTATGCGATCGCCGTCATCGCTCAACTGTTCATCAATTGCGTTTGATTTCACGGCTTGACAATTGAAGTCACATCCGCGATTCTAAAAATAATGGTCATTTTGTAAAAGTGTAATTTTTTTAACTACTAAAATTTTGACATTTAAAAGCACCAGGCCATAATCAGTTAAAGGCATGGAAGTTACAGAAATTAATATTCGACCTTATCAGCCAAATGACGAACACCAGGTGATTGAATTGTGGCATCGCTGCAATTTAGTAGTCTCGTGGAATGACCCGAAACATGACATTAAGTTGAAGTTACAAGTGCAGCCGCATTTGTTTCTCGTAGCAGCCAGAGGTCAACTGATTGTTGCTTCCGTAATGGCTGGCTATGAAGGACATCGTGGTTGGATCAACTATTTAGCCGTCTCGCCGGATTATCAACGTCAAGGTATTGGCAGACTGATGATGGCCACAGCCGAAGCCGAATTAAAAAAGCTTGGCTGTCCCAAGGTAAATCTCCAAGTACGAGCAACCAACCAATCTGTCATCGCTTTTTATGAGAAGATAGGATTTGCTGACGATCATGTAATTGGCATGGGTAAGCGCTTGTAGAGCAGCCTAACGTCTTAAACTCCGGGGATCGAGAGCATCTCTCAAACCATCTCCAAGTAGATTGAAAGCCAACACCGTAAGGATAATCAGGACTGCTGGCGGCCAAATTAGCCAAGGTTGCAAAACTATAATAGAGGCATTACTTGCCAGAGAGAGCATATTACCCCAAGAAGGGTCTGGTTGTTGGATACCCAAACCGATCAGACTCAACACGGCTTCAGCGCTAATAAAACTGGGAATGGCTAGGGTCGCAGAGATTACTATATAAGTAGCGGTTTGTGGCAAAACGTGACGGAGGATAATATAAAGTGGATTACCTCCCATAGCTCTTGCAGCTTGGACAAATTCTCGCTCTTTGATTGATAGTACTTGTCCCCGAACCACCCGTGCTAAACCAGCCCAACTAATTACCGAAGTAATCACCACAATCAGCAAAAAACGCTGGGTACTACTCAAACCAGCTGGCAATACTGCACCCAAAGTCACCAAAAGATAAATGCTGGGGAAAGTCATGAGTACTTCCGCTACACGCATGATCACGCTATCAGTTAAACCACCAAAATAGCCAGAAATGCCACCTATTAATAGACCAAGGGGATAGGTAATAATAATCCCAAAAATGCCTATGAACATGCTGATACGTCCCCCATGTACCAGACGACTGAATTGGTCACGACCTTGATCGTCAGTACCCAAAATATTTAGTTTCCCCTCCCCAGTTGTGCCAAACAAATGCCAATCTAGGGGGATACCGGGTAAGATTGTGACCTCATCCCACGTGGGTGGTAGTGGTAAACTCAACTCGAAGAGTCGGTACTTTGGGCCAGAGACAAACAGACGTAGGGGTGAAGGCTTTTTAAAGTCTACTATAAGTTGGCGATCGCCTGTTTCTAAACTCGTGTCTCCCTGAGTCGTCGGATAAACATGAGGCCCGATAAATTGTCCTGATGGAGTCTTCCAGTAAACTTGAGTTGGCGGCAATAGAGAACTATTAGGTGGCAAATCGCAGCGACGATTACGCAAGTCATCAGAGTCACAAGGGCGATAAGGAGCAACAAAATCAGCAGCAATTACCACAAAATAGAAAATTAACAGCAATATTGCCCCAAATCGCGCCACTGGATTCTTTTGAATTTTTTGCCACCATTCCATAATTACTTGTTCCTAATGATTTGTCATTTGTCCTTAGTCATCGACAAATGACAAATGACTAATAACTAATGACTACTATACTAAGCATGTAGTTTTTCAGCAAAAAATCGCTGTTCTTCTTGCTGTCTTTCGTGTTCCACAACAAACACATTTGAGTATAGATTAGCCTGAATTTGTTTTCCTTGCTGTGTCAACGACAGATAATGCAGTCCCTCTTTGACGTAAGGATAGACACCATTCCAGTAAAACTTGGCATAGTTCTTGCGTAAATCGGCCGGAGTTTGATAACCCAAAACTTTATTCATACCAGTTTCCTCAAACTCATAGAATAAAGAAGTAATTTTCTTTAAGTAACGCGGGTCACTTAATTGACCAATTAAATCAGCAGCACGTACTAAACCTGCAAAGCTATTCGTATCTTGATGGTCTTCAGCCGCAGGCACAGGAAACCGAGTTAACTCGATATTACTCTTAATCACTTCCGCATCGATCAACTTGTGACCACCAAAACGCTCATCAATGAAAAGTTTTGCCCTATCAACATGATAAGGCGTAAGACTGGCATCAGAGGCACCTGGAGCCAGAAAAATCATTCTGCCATTTTTACCTGTAGCGTAGGAACCTTCGGCTTCGATATCTTGACGGCAAACTCCTTTAACATAGCCAATATCATGACAAACCAAGGAGATAATAAAGTGTAACCAGTCTTCGCTGGAAACCCCACCTTCCCGGATATGTTTTCCCCGTAAAATTTCCTGTCCTACAAGGGTGACTAGTACAGAATGTTCCACATTGTGAAATAGGGCATCGCTATTGGCAATATTTTCTAAAGCCATACTCCCAGCCCAAGCAATGATATCTTGATAATCTGTTTTTAGACAGCCATAAGTGCGACTATAGCCTTCTCTGATTTGCTTGACAAAAGCATCAATTAAAAGTTCTGTGGCATTGAACATATTGGTTACTCAGGTAGATAAAAATTATCGATTGGTTATTTTCAAAAGTACTAGACATGTGGTGAAAATTAATTCTGCATTGTCCAAAACCCTTGTAGAGAAGCGAAATTGGACTGGGCTTCTCTACGAGACGCTATCGCGAACGCCCCGCTACGAAGACAGCGTCTCTACATTCTTTTTCACCAGATGTCTACTGGATCAATTACTCACGATGCAAACTTCTCCTTTATAGCCGAGTTATAAATGTTGGCGCTAGCTGTCTTGATGGTGTTGTCACAGGATAGGCTATCTTTTAAATCAGTGAACGGTTATCACGGAGATTGGAGCAAGATCCCACAGTGTAACCCACCAGAGGGACTAGCGGCTTACAGCAGTTCTTGTGCCTGTTGCCTTTTTTTGATAACTGATGAAATGCACCCTAGTCTGATCAGTTTTTCACATTTATCGCCTAAGTGGCGGTGATCTGGATACAAAAGGCTTGTGATACAAATATTAATCTTTTCAAGTCTGTTACTGGATGTTGTACATTCAATCTTTGACAAAAAGTGGCTACGTATATATGCGGCGAAGGATGGACTGATGATTGTAATACTGACGGTAAAATCTGCGGCGGAAAATTTTTAATTAGCAACTAATGGTATAATTTTATATAGATGTAATTCAGTGGAGTTGCTTATTCTTGGCGATCGCAATTGCTTAAGGAAGTCAAAGGATCTGAACACCACGAACCTCTCAAAAATTTTGGGACAGAACACTAGAGACACGGGATAAAACCAACTCTTGACTTTTGACTGAGAAAGAGTTTTTCATTTCTTCTTTGTGCAAGGTCGAGCAACCAACATTCACTATGTGAGAACATATTAACTTGTAGCTGACCACCCGTATAGAGGTTAAACGTGGATACCCTTGCTATCCCTACTCCCAATCGCCCAGTGGATGCCACGGTAGAGATTCCTGGTTCTAAAAGTCTTACCAATCGGGCGTTGCTTGTTGCTGCATTGGCACAAGGCGACTCGATTTTAGAAAATGCTCTATTTAGTGACGATAGTGAGTATTTTGCCAAATGCTTAGAAGATTTGGGTATTCCCATCGCGCTGAATTCTCAACTGGCGCAAGTCCAGGTGTCAGGAAAAGGCGGCGAAATTCCTAATAAGCAGGCAGATTTATTTGTAGGTTTAGCGGGAACAGCAGCACGCTTTATCTCAGCACTGGTAGCACTGGGTAATGGAGAATATCGCCTCGATGGTGTACCACGGATGCGGGAACGCCCGATGGGCGACTTGTTGAATGTGCTGCAAGCTGGGGGAGTAAATATTAACTTTGAGGGCAACCCTGGTTTTATGCCCTACACTATCTACGGACAGGGATTTGCTGGTGGACATGTGCGCTTACCAGCTAACCAAACTAGTCAGCAACTTTCGGCGTTATTGATGATTGCGCCTTATGCTCAACAGGACACAATCATTGAGGTTGAGGGAACAATGGTTTCCCAATCTTACGTTAAAATGACATGTCGCCTCATGGCAGATTTTGGCGTAGAGGTGACGCAAACTAACGAGAATTTATTTGAGATTAAAGCAGGACAGCGTTACCAAGCTAGACAATACACCATCGAACCCGATGCATCCAACGCCTCTTACTTTTTCGCCGCCGCCGCTATCACGGGTGGAAGAGTGCGGGTTCAGCATTTGACCAAACAATCCTCTCAGGGTGATATTCTGTGGCTAAATGTTTTAGAACAGATGGGTTGTCAGATTTATGAAGGTGATGATTACACTGAAGTCAGGGGGCCAGAACAATTGCAGGGTATCGACATTGATATGAATGATATGTCAGATTTGGTGCAAACATTGGGAGCGATCGCACCTTTTGCCACCTCACCTGTTACCATCCGGAATGTAGAACATATTCGCTACAAAGAAACCGAACGCATTCGGGCTGTTGTCACCGAATTGCAGCGTCTGGGTGTCAAAGTAGAAGAATTTGCCGATGGGCTAAGAATTGAACCAAGTGCAATTACCCCTACAGCAATTGAAACCTATCACGACCACCGCATGGCTATGGCATTTGCCGTCACCGGCTTAAAAGCACCTGGAATCGTCATTAAAGACCCCGGTTGTACAGCTAAAACTTTTCCAGACTACTTTACCAGATTCTTCCAAATGTTAGAAAATTAGGTAATAGGCAATAGGAATTTTCCCAATCCCCAGACACTGAGCGTAGTCGAAGTGCAGTCCCCAGTCCCCAGTCCCTAGTTTATTAGGAATTGTGTAATGTCTAATATCCAAACAGAAATGCCCGTACTTGCCCGCCATGAAGGAAATTGGGTCGGTACATATACACTGGTTGATATTGCCGGAAATATCCTCGATAAACATGAATCTCACTTAACATGCCAGTTTCCAGAAAATAGTCCTTTTTCTTATTACCAAATCAATCGCTACAAATGGTCTGATGGTAGGCAGGAGGAGCATCGATTTCCCGGAGAATATTGTGATCAAGCACTCTGGTTTGATACCGAACGTCTTAAAGGTAAAGCCTGGGAAATTGATGATTCAACCGTTATTTTGTGGTTTTCTTATAAAACCGTGCCGGAAATGCATTTATATGAAATGATTCAAATTAGTCCTGATAATAACCATCGTGCCCGCACTTGGCATTGGTTTAGAAACCATCAAATATATCAACGTACTTTAATTCAAGAAGAACGGCTAAAATAGTTACTGCAAAATTGATCAATAATAATTACTCAAATGAATGTTATATCTGTAGTAGCATATCAAGGCTAAAATGTTGCATTAATTCCATCCAATGAAACACCCATAAAAGACAATCTCATTCAGTTGCTCTCGTAGGGAACATCCTTAATCTTTTCGACAAGCCGATAATCTTACTAGTACAGTGCGGCGGAAATAAGCAGACCATTCTCAATCGCTAAAAAGCTTACTCCATATTACTTTTGACTTTTGACTTTTGACTTTTGACTTTTGACTTTTGACTTTTGACTTCCGCCTTGCGATACTAGTGCCCCTACGATGTGTTTTTGGTTAACGCACAAATTTAGCCTAGACAGTCTAGTAGTGGCGCGTCAAGCCTAAAATGTTGCAATAAAATTGTAGGTTGGGGAGCCACTGCGTTGCGCGGGTTTCCCGCGTTGTAGCAGGTGGCGTTGGAGGCTTTGCGTAACCCAGCGCCCGGATCAATGTTGGGTTGCGCTCCGCTTCACCCAACCTACGTCTAATGCACTATTTTAGCCTTGCCATGCCAGTAGGGTGAGTTAACAAAGTGTAACGCACCATAATTTCGATTATTGAAATTAGGCAAGATAGTTCATCCCGATTTACAATCTCCAAACAAAAATTACCAGAGTAAAAATATGGCAAAAGGTGACAAGATTAATTTTTCTACTCCCAGTGGCTTCCCGGAATTTTTGCCTAGTGAAAAGCGCCTAGAATTATATTTGCTAGATACCATTCGTAGGGTTTTTGAAAGCTATGGCTTTACACCTATCGAAACACCTGCAGTTGAACGGCTAGAAGTTCTGCAAGCGAAAGGAAATCAAGGCGACAATATTATTTATGGTATCGACCCAATCCTACCACCAAATCGACAAGCAGAGAGAGATAAAGCAGGTGAAACTGGTTCGGAGGCTAGAGCTTTAAAATTTGACCAAACAGTTCCTTTAGCAGCATACATTGCTCGTCACTTAAATGAATTAACTTTTCCCTTTGCTCGTTATCAAATGGATGTTGTTTTTCGGGGAGAAAGGGCAAAAGATGGACGTTTTAGACAGTTTCGTCAATGTGATATTGATGTAGTTGCTCGTAGTCAACTCAGCTTGCTTTATGATGCTCAGATGCCTGCAATTATCACAGAAATTTTTACGGCAGTTAATATTGGTGATTTCCTGATTCGCATCAATAATCGCAAAGTTCTTACAGGTTTTTTTAAATCAGTAGGAATTGGCGAAGACAATATTAAATCTTGTATTGGTATTGTTGATGCCCTAGAAAAAATAGGAGAAAGTAAGGTAAAACAACAGTTAGAACAAGAGGGGATTTTAGCAGAGCAAGCACAAAAAATTATTGATTTTATTAAAATCGATGGTAGCATTGATGAAGTATTAGATAAGCTTAAGCACCTTGCTGAAAATCTCCCAGAAGTAGAACAGTTTGCTCTAGGAATTAGTGAATTAGAAACAGTAATTACCGGTGTGCGTAATCTCGGAGTTGCTGAAAATCGTTTCTGTATTGATTTATCAATTGCTCGTGGTCTTGATTATTATACTGGTACAGTTTACGAAACAACCTTGTTAGGGCATGAAGCTTTAGGTAGTATTTGTTCTGGTGGCAGATATGAAGAATTAGTTGGGACATTTTTAGGTGAGAAAATGCCTGGTGTGGGCATTTCAATAGGCTTAACTCGCTTAATCAGTCGGTTGCTAAAAGCTGGAATTATCAATACTTTGGCGGCTACACCTGCACAGGTGATGGTGGTAAATTTGCAAGATGATTTGATGCCAATTTATTTAAAAGTGTCTCAAAATCTGCGTCAAGCGGGAATTAATGTTGTAACTAACTTTGACAAGAGAGGTTTGGGTAAACAGTTCCAGCTAGCCGATAAACAGGGAGTGCAATTATGTGTGATTATTGGTTCAGAAGAAGCAGCAGCGCAAAAATCCTCACTTAAAGATTTGAAAACGGGTGAGCAAGTAGAAGTGGCTTTAGATGATTTAGCCGCAGAAGTTAAACGTAGGCTTACTTAATGGAATTGACTACGACTTTTCATGCACTCAAAGAATGGGCTGTTGCTGTAAATGCCTTGGAAAACGGTAACACTATTATGTTGCTCCGCAAAGGCGGTATCCATGAACATAATGGACGTTTTCAAGTTGCCCATGAGCAAGTTTTGCTCTACCCCACTTATGAACATCAACAAGATTTTTTGCTCAAAGCTGAGTATGCTAATCTCGTATGTCCAGTGACTTCAGGATGGCATCCAGAAACAGTTCGTATCGCTAGTTGGGCAGAAATTACTGATATTTTGCTTTGTAGTGATGAGTCAATTGTTAACGCTTTGCTTCCCTACCATATCTGGAACGAGCATTTTATTGGCGATCGCCTCAAGTGGAAACCCCGTCAGTCACTGTATATCCTCCTTCTGCGAGCTTACAAACTCCCCCAAGTACAGGAAATCCCCTATTCTACTGAATACGGTGGCTGCAAGTCATGGATTAATTTACATCAGATCATTAACCTACAAGCTTCAGCACCAGTTCTATCTGACTCTCGCTACACTCAGCTAGTCACGGAAATTCGTCAGATTGTGGGTGACACATTACATTCGCGATCGCTGTGAAATTATCCCCTAATTTTAAATTGTGCATTTTACAGCATCGCCAAAGCCTGTAATTTCTAGGATCTAAGCTTTTGTAGCGATAAAAACAAATTGTCCGATCCCGAAGCTATACAAAAATAGTAGTTATTGCTACATACAACTGCTAAAACCGCAAGTACTATTGAAAAATCTTAACGTTGAGTGAAACAAAAGGATAAGTGCTGGCGATCGCTCTTATTCTTTTTATCCTCCAAACAACATCTGGTGAAGTTCCGCCTTCTGAGTAGTTTTATGACTAACAGGAGTATTCAATTTGCAGTCAAATTGAAATATTAGGCGAGAAAATTACACCACAGGGGTGAGGCAGATATTGACAAAATACTGCCATTATGCAAAATAAGGCTAAACGCAAAGGAGTTTACCATGCATCGACAAATGTGCTGGTTATCTGGTCTTGGTGGCGATGGGGAGAAAATTTTGCATTTGCAAATCGCACCCAATCAACCTTGGCGTCCCTACACAGCTTTTCCACAATTCAAAGTGCCAGATTATCAAATCCCAGGTGGTTCTAGAGGTTGGGCTACTTATCAAAAATTACACAAAGCTGGCTGGACATTAGTACCGAGCGCACGAGCTAATGAGTTTAGCAGCAACTACTCGGAATCGATAGTTCAAAATCAATAGGAAATAGGCAATAGTTATGAAAGTTAACTCTTGCCTATTTTTCCACTCTTATTCCCAAGCGATCGCATACATTTCATAACGGCTACTTAGCAAGTTCAAAAATCGAAAGTTGTACGCATCACTCCTACATACTGAGTATCATTGTTGCTATTGTTTTCCGGGTTAAGAATCACCCAAAAACCAGGAGTCATCGATATATTGTCATTAAGTCGCCAGCGATAAAAAGCTTCAATGTGGTAGGAGTTAACCCCCTCTGCACGGACATCACTGTTAGAGACACGTGGCGGCAAACCAAAGAGAATTCCTGGTAAGTTGCCCTTACCCCCAACATCCGGAAACGACATAGCGATCGCCCCAAACCAGGCATTAGCATTGTCGCCATTGTTCACGAACAGCGAATCAGTACCACCCGTGCCATTAGAAATATCACTCAAACCAGAGTTCTTGGCAGTTGCCCAAATATACCCACCCCAAGCGTTGATCTGGAAATTTGGCGAAAAGCGATAGTATCCCTGTACACCAACGATGCTGTTGGCAGTAGCAATGCTGTTACCAAAGGGAGCATTGGATAAAGCACTACCCCTGCCGGCGGTAATATCAACAGTACCAGCAGGATTATATCCATGAGAGTAGGCGACACCAATTGCTCCTTGCTTGCCGTAATACACTAAATGGGCAAGAGCATTGTAACCGCCATCAAATAAGCCATTTTTGGGTGTGGGATTATTGGGACTGTTAGCTAAATAGCCGAGAGTTAAAACTAAGTTTTCGTCAATCTTCCAGTTAGCAGCAGCACCGCCGCCACCCCGCTCAAACAGAAGACTATTCTTACCAAATAGTGAGGGGATACCGTTACCATCATCAGCGATCGTGGCAGGAGTCACGTTGTCTGTAATGTCGTTGTAGCCAATACCTGTAGGGCCAACGACAAAAGAAAGAGAATCACTAACTGGGAAATAGTAACGAATATGGGGGATCAAAAGCGTATTGTTGCTGTCATTATCGAAATTCAGGCGCGTCATCCCTGTGCCTGTTAATGCGGCAATTTGGCTAGAGCCATTGGAGTTAGTAAAGTTGCCAAATTCTAGTCGGACTCGGAATGCATCTTTGCCTGTGAAACTACTCTCCAAATTGAGCCGCCCGCGAGTTGCAAAGAAGACGTTGGTTTCATCCCTTGTACCCCCTACTTTATTACCAAAGGTGTCGCTAACGGCGGTAATAATTTGAGCATTCAGCTTGGTAGTAGTCGAAAACTGCTGCTGTTCTAGTGTTGCTGTCCGTGCCTCTAAGCTATCCACCCGCCCGCGCAGAGTTGCCAGTTCTGCAGCAAAGTCTGTTTGTAACTTTTGCAGCACTGCCAAGTCTTCTTTATTTACTAGATTGCTAGTACTGGTGGCAATCAACTCATTAATCCGATCCAAGCAAGCATTCACACCTGCGGCAAACTCATAACGGCTTAAGGCACGGTTGCCGCGATATGTGGAGTCGGGATAACCTGCAATACAACCGTAGCGTTCAACTAATGATTGCAATGCCTGGAATGCCCAATCGGTTGGTTGGACATCAGAGAACTGGGAAACTGATGTGACTTGTTCTTGTAAAGTACCAAAATTATCTAAAGGTGCTGCCCAGACTGCGGGAGATGTCAACAATAAGAGCGAAAAACTGGATAAGAGATTTTTCAGCATCGGGTTTAACTAAATATGGTTAAAAATCTGCATTAAAAATTGGAAATCTCTCGCTATATCTATGCTGGAGAGATTTCAGATGTGATTTATTCACGCAGAGACGCAGAGAAGGAGAGTTAAAAAATCTGGCGTTTGAAATTTTATGTATTAAAATCTAAAACTCCTTATTCTCTCTGCGCCTCTGCGCCTCTGCGTGAGATTTACCGTCTAGAACGTCTGCGGAGTCTGTCAATCATGACTGCAGCAATAATTACTAGTCCTTTGACGACTAGTTGCCAGAAGTAAGACATATTTAACAGGGTCAAACCGTTGTTAAGCACAGCAATGATTAATGCACCTAGGAGAGTGCCGCCAATTGTACCGATACCGCCTGTGAAACTGGTTCCACCAAGAATAACGGCAGCGATCGCATCTAATTCATAACCCTGTCCTAACATGCCTGTGGCACTATACAGGCGACTGGCACTCATAATTCCTCCCAAACCGGCCATTAATCCACTGAAGCCATAAACAAACAGCAACACGCGATTGACTTTAATACCTGTTAATCGTGCTGCTCGTTCATTACCCCCAACAGCGTAGATTTGTACACCCAAAACAGTCTGTCGCAACACAAACCAACTCACAGCTACAGTCAGCAAGGCAATGATTACCAGCCAGGGAAGGGGGCCGACGTAGCTATTACCTATCCAAGCAAAGTTGATATTCCGGTTAATGACTGTTGTCCCATTGGCAACTAAAAAGGCAGCACCTCGTAAGGCAGTTAGTGAACCCAAGGTGACGATAAACGGCGGTACATCCAAAAAGGTAATCAACGCACCGTTGAGTAAACCCAAAAGCAGCCCTGTCAGCAAACCAGCAGGTACGGCAATCCAACCTAAAGCCGGAAGTAAGGATACTAACACCGCAACTACGGCAGAAACAGCCAAGATTGACCCCACTGAAAGGTCAATACCACCAGTGAGAATCACAAATGTCATCCCAGTTGCCAAGACAATATTAATTGATGCCTGACGTAATATATTGACGGCGTTACCTGCTGTGAAAAAATTGGGACTAAGCAGGGAAAATAAGATACAGATGATTACCAGAATCGGTAAGATACCTGCAACTTGAAGTAAGTTGTTGATGCGCTGGCGTGACTTGGGATGCTCAGTTGGTCTATTGTTGATTGGTCTTAAGGTTTGACTCATGATGCTAATACCTCCGATGCTCCTGTTGCATAGTGCATAATTTTTTCTTGGGTAATTTCTTTGCCAGGACTGTCGTTTAGTTCGCCGACTAACTCCCCTTCTCGCATGACTAAAACGCGATCGCTCATACCCACAATCTCTGCTAGTTCGCTGGAAACCATGAGAATTGCTACCCCTTGGGCGGCTAAGTCGCTGATAATGCGGTAAATTTCGCTTTTAGCACCGATATCTACGCCCCGTGTTGGCTCATCGAGCATTAATACTCTGGGATTAATGGCTAACCAACGCGCCAGCAGGAGTTTTTGCTGATTACCTCCAGAAAGATCCACGGCTCTAATTTCCAAATTGGCTAGCCGGATATGGAAGTTTTCTACTGCGTCCGTGGCAATTTTATTTACTGAACCCCAGTTAACGATGCCCAGGTTGGCATCCTGTTTGAGTCTATTGAGTCCAATATTTTTCCGGGAACTCATTTCTAGAAATAAACCCTGGTCTTTGCGGTCTTCTGGGACGTAGCCAATACCCGCAGCGATCGCATCACTAGGCGAATTAATCTCTAGTTTTTTGCCATTCAGGAAGACTTCACCGCTGACTTTGCGATCAGCACCAAAAATCAGTCGCGATACCTCTGTACGTCCTGCACCAACTAACCCTGCTAGTCCGAGAATTTCTCCCGCACGCAGTTGAAAACTGGCGGGTTTAACTTTACGTCCATCACTCATATTTCTGACTTCTAGCACCACTGCACCAGGATTTTTCTGCCGTTGATGTTCGTAAAAGTCCTGCATGGAGCGACCGACCATCATCTGTACCAATCGCTGGGGAGAAATTTCGTCACGGGTAAGACTGCCGATGTATTGACCATCCCGCAGCACGCTAATCCGGTCAGCTAAGGCATAGATTTCTTCCATGCGATGACTGATGTAGATAATGGCAATGCCATCATGGCGGAGTTTGCGAATCACCTCAAATAAACGCTCAGTCTCGCGGTCAGATAGTGCGGCTGTTGGCTCATCCATCACCAAAATGCGGCTATTGTCCTTCAACGCCCGTGCAATTTCTACTTGTTGCTGTTCAGCGATCGCTAAAGTGCCAACTACTGTTTTTGGTGTGAAGTTAGCCCCCAAGCTGTCTAACACTTCTTGGGTTTCGAGTTCCATCGTTTTACGGTCTAAAAATTGACCCCGTTGCAACTCGCTACCCATAAAAATGTTTTCGGCAACGGTTAAATTGGGTGCAACATTCAGTTCTTGATAAATCAGATTAATACCCGCTTGCCGTGCTGTACCCGGATCGGTAATTTTCACTGGTTGACCATTGATGCGAATCTCACCGTCATCGGCAACATAAGCCCCAGCCAGAATCTTCATCAATGTGCTTTTACCTGCCCCATTTTCACCCATGAGGGCATGAACCTCTCCTGGATAAATGGTGAGATTGACACCTTGCAAAGCCGCGACACCATGAAATCGTTTCGCAATCCCTTGCATTTCTAATACAGGGGTGACGGTTGCCGTCGGAGAAAAATTTGTTTCAATATTTGTTGTCATAAATTGAGTGCTGAGTTGTGAGTGCTGTTAGCGGTAGCGGGGCGTTTAGCCCTTGCTAAGTCTTGAGTGCTGAGTGAAAATTACTAATACTCAATCCCCAATTCCCAGCCTTGTCAATTTCGGATTTTGGATTGGATTTCAATCTAAAATCCAAAATCTAAAATCTAAAATTCCTAATTCCCCTACCACCCTGTCGATGTGCTGACGTTTTCTTTAGTAACCAATTTGGCGGGAATCAAAATGTTGGGTGATTCGGGTTTTTTGCCATGCAAGATGTCGTTACCCACCTGAACTGCTTTTTGGGTCATGCCTCTGGGGTTTTGAGTGGCTGTGGCAGCATATAGGCTGTCTTTAGAGGCGATCGCTTGGATTGCTTCTGGGGCACCGTCAACTCCCACAATGAAAAAGTCTTGACGTTTGGCTTGGTTGGCGGCTAAATCAACTCCCACACCACTAGGATCGTTGATGGCAAAGACAGCATCAATTTTGGGAAATGTCACCAGCAAATCACTCATTACCCTCAGTCCGCCATCCCTACTCCCTTCTGCGTTCTGGTCTTTAGAAAGTAGTTTGATATTGGGATATTTGGCTAACACCTTTAAGCAGCCATCCACTCGCTGAATTACTGAAGTTACTGGCGGCCCGTTGACAATTACTACATTGCCTTTACCTTTCAGGCGATCGGCAATGTATTGGCAACTAATTTCTCCGGCTTGCACATTATTGGTGGTGACAGTAGCATCTACGTCTGCTTCTACAGGCGTATCTACTGCAATCACAATCTTGCCTGCTTGTCTTGCTTGGTCAACGGCTGGTCTGATTCCTTTGCTGTCAGCAGCATTGAGGATAATCATGTCAGTATTAGCAGCAACAAAATTTTCAATTTGGTTAAATTGCTGGTTCAGGTCATAGCCACTAGAAACTACAGTTGCTCTGACACCATCACCACCAATTTTCTTTGCCTCTTTCTCCGCTCCCTGCGCCATGACAACGAAAAAAGGGTTACTTAAATCGCCGAGGGTGACTCCCACAGAGCGTAATTTGACATTTTTGGGATCAGTGTTGGTGGCTGTGTTGCCATTGTTAGGAACGTTTGTGCAGCCGACAACAGTACCACTGACAATACTTAATAAAGTTGCTGCGATTGCAATTTTTTTCACATTCATCTATCTCCCATAACTTATTTAAATTTGCAGAAAATCCTCATCATCTGATGACTCAAACTAATTCTCCTTTCCTGAGAAACCCTTGTTAAATTTGGCTTTCTTAATTTTGAATTAGTGTTATGCACAGGTGTGCATTGCTGATAATTTTTATTCTTGCACACCTGTGCATAAAAAATATGTTAAGTTTATTTACGTTACCTACAGCATTGCTGCAAATGAGTAAACGAAAAATTTCCATTGAAGATATCGCTCGCAAAGCAGGCGTTTCTCATTCCACAGTTTCACGCGCTTTACGAGATAGTCCCCTAATTAGCGCTAAAGTGCGGGAGGAAATTAAAAAACTAGCGCAGGAGATGAACTATGTACCGAATGCGATCGCTCAAAGTTTACTTGCATCACGCACTTATACCGTTGGGGTAGTTGTCACTTCCATCGCCGATCCCTTTTTTGGTGAGCTAGTGGAGGGAATTGAACAGGTTGCAAAACAAGCGGGCTTAAATGTGTTGTTAAGTGCTTCACATGGAGATGTTGACCAAGAAATAGCCGCTATTGAGAACTTTCACTATCGGAGAGTGGACGGGATTTTGGTAGCTGACTCACGGGTTAGTCAACGATATACGCCACAGTTACAGCTATTTACTGTACCAACAGTTCTGATTAACATTGCCACTGAAGCTCAAAGCAAAACATTCCACTCAGTAGCTATGGATGATCGCTTAGGTGGCTCTATAGTCGTAGAACATCTAATAGAACTGGGGCACACTTGTATTGGGTATTTAGGCGTGGGCGATGGTAGCAAAGCAGACCAACAGCGCCTAGAAGGATATCAAATGGCTCTAAAAAAAGCAGGTTTACCACAAAATAATGATTGGATAGCAATTTTTAATCAAGACCATGAAACAATCAACGATATTGATATCGGCAAAAAAATGCTACCGGAACTAGCCGCATCTGGAGTAACTGGCATCTTTTGCTACAACGATATGGTAGCAGTTGGCGCTCTCTTAGCCTGTAAAGAACTAGGTATTTCAGTACCACAAGATTTAAGCCTCGTGGGATTTGACAATATTGGTCTGAGTAGTTACGTTACCCCACCACTCACAACTGTCAGCCAACGCATGGTAGAAATGGGTAATGCTGCTATGAATATGTTACTAGAATTACTGGAAGGGAAAGTTGTAGAAAATCTTCTTTTATCTCCTTTTTTAGTAAAAAGAGATAGCACTACAACTGCTAGTAGATTGAAAAGTTCTGTAATCTCACGGAAGTAGATACCTGTTTTCGGGAATTTTTGTCTGCTGCTTCACCGCTGTGCGTTTACATGAATTGCCCCTACGCCGTGGATATACTTACCATCAAGGAATGATTAATCAAAGCCTAAAACGAAATTAATTTGTACAGTGTATAAGTCCTATAATAAAATCCCCAATTTCTTTGAGAAATCGGGGATTTATGACTTTCGTGCGTCTCTGATTTAACCTTGTGCAAGTAATACTTTTGTTGCTGATTCCCCTGCTTTTCGCAACTTTCGCGTCAGTTGGAATATTAATAATCCGAGAAGACTCCAATGACTAAGAATCGCTATAAATAACGTTATCGCTGATAGTGATTTTCCTTCGGGAGAGATAACCAAAATCGGTGCGGCGATTGTAAATAACCAGAGAAAAGAGTTGTGACTAGAATAAGAATAAAACATCGCTCCAATGATCACTGGTAATACAATTACAGCACCAACTATACCAACACTCCAAAATACCCGATGTTGGTTTTTCATCAACAATGTGAGTTGGACTAAGGCTGCATATAGCATTACTAAACTACCAGCTATAGCTAGAGCATAAAATGCATATATTTTATGGTCAATGCCTAGATTAGGGAGCGAAATGAAGATAATTAAGGAAGTGATCACAATCATGGCATTAATGGCGATCGCTAACAGTCCAGGACTTTTTTCTCCCCAAATTAAATCCTTAAATAACTTGCCATCACCCAACTGCTGAGAACTATACATTTTTCTGTAGCGTGCCCAATCTTGCGATGTTTGGCGATGGGGACTGAGAGCAGCAATGAGATATAAAAACAGCCCAAAATATAATAACAATAGACATGCAACATTTTCAGAGATTAGCTGCATTCTAGGAGAATGCTTAAATACTAATTCTTGCCAATTTGCACACCCTAAAGTAATTACTGTAAAAACAGATGTCAATAAATAACTCTGTTGTTTACTTAACATAGTAGCATTGGCATCACGAAAACAACGTTGCAAAGATTGCCAGATACAATATGTCCCCAAACCATTAATCAATAAAGTAAAGCCTACTGTCGCGAAAAAACTTGCTCCTAATGGTAGAGCAAACCAATGAAAATTAGCAAACGTAGATGAATCAAGAAGTACAGAATTAGGAGTCAAATTATATGGGTTAAACAACCTAAGAATAATTAGTGGATTATCATCAGGCATTTCTGGGATAGTTGATTTTTGAGTTAATAATAGAAAACCTAAAACTACGCCACTCCCCAACCAGGCTTGAAAACCACTAAGCCAAGAACCAACTAAGCCAAATAGCAGCGCCCCGCTATAGTAGAAAAGACTTGTGGTTAGAATAACTGTGTAAAAACTTAAAATCGAAATTAGAGGTATGTTAGCTGACAATCCTGACCACAAATGCAAAGGAATTGCCAGAAATACAACAAGATACATTAAGATGGGAACCCCTAACATTTTACCTGATAAAATGCTTTGAGGTGATTGGGGACTAAGGCGAATAAAATTGAGTGTCTCGCGCCGTTCTTCATTTGCTAAATCATTAATTAGCAAATAGCTTCCTGCTACTAAAAGCGTAAAACAAGCAATAAGACTGAGCGATGTAAATATATCTTGCGACCATAATTGCCAATTAGTAATCACATTGTCCAATTCATCAGTCAAGCATTTTGGATATTGATACCCAACTGCACCTGTACAGTATTTATTGTCATAACCCTTGTATACTAAGTCACGAGTTGGTAGCTGGATTTGGAAACTCATAAGTAGTAAGCATTGGCCAAGGAGAGATATGACTATTGGTAGCAATATATTCCGTGGCTTTAAACGTCCTTTGAGTTCCCGCAACAGTTGAGGATTCCAATCACCTAGTCGATTAATCGAGTTAAATTTCATAGGTAAAACCTTCTGGAAATAGTAAATAGTATGGTGCGTTATGGCGGTTTTTATCTGAGTGCAATACAGTTTGAATGAGGGGGTCAGAATTCAGGAGAATGCCATATTCTGGTTCCTAACTCCTTTGAGGAAGAGTATATTCATTCCTCTGAGAATTTCTATAGCCTACGGCATAACACACCCTACCGGCTAAAAAATTGACTGTATCGATGACTTGCTTAACGTCCTGCTAATAGTGCTTTTGTGCTAGACTCACCAGCCAATCTTACCTGTCTTGTTAACTGGAAGTTTAACAATGCTATGGCACTAAATTCAACGATTAGTGCCATAAAAATTATTGTTTGATCAGCGTACTTAATTGCTGCCCAGGGAAATGTTGAAAATATCCACAATGTAGACTCTTCAGCAGGATTGACACTGAGAAATTGCAAAATCATCGGTGGGAGCAATATTGCTGCAGATACAGTACCAATTGCCCATAAATAACGTTTGCGAGTTTTCATTAGCAGTATCAACTGTGCTGTGGTAGCATAAATCATCATAATGCTGATGAATAAAGCTATTGCTAATAGTGCCTTGATATGCTCAACATGACTCATACTATCTAGTAAAATCCGAACTATTAATGGGGTTGTGGCAATTACAATATTAATAGCGATCGCTACTATTGCAGGACTCTTTTCATCCCACATCAAATCTTGCCACAAAGACTGATGCCAAGAACTGCGACGATGATTAGGATTATCATGTCGATATCTCGCCCAATCTTGTATACTTTGGCGATGAGGTGAGAGCATAGCTATTAAACCAAGTATTAGCAAAAAATTGATGATTCCTAAATTGTACATATTTCTATAATCATCATTATTGTTAATGTTCGGGATAGCAAACCCTAAAATCATCACTTGACTTGAAGCTACTAATAAATAACTTTGTGCTTTGCTGAAAATAGTAGAGTCAGAATTGCGAAAACGGCGTTTAAGTGCTTGCCAAATCCAGTAACTAGATAAGGCATAGTTCACTAAATGTAAGCCAATAATACTGACAAGATTTTTTCCCACTGGTAAATAAAAGAATTGCAATCCTCTTAGTGGCGGACCTTGGTAAACATGAAACAGGTTAGGAAATAGATAATTGGTTATGTCCCAGGGACTAAATAATCTTAATGATAAGATGGGATTATTTAATTCCATGCTAGAGGTTGATGCCATAAACATTGTTATGACTAGAAAAAGTAGCGCTATACTACTTCCCAACCAAGGTTGAAGACCACTAGACGAACGAATAAGCAAACCAAAAAGCAGTGCTGCACTATAAAAGAAAACGCAACTAGCAACTAGCACAAGGTAATAACTAAAAATGTAGCTTAAAGCAATCTTAGCGGAACGCCCAGACCATAAATGTAAAGGGAGCGCTGTGAGTGTGAAGAGATAAATTATAATTGGCACTCCTAGCAGTTTTCCAGTTAAAACACTGGCTTCTGACTGGGGACTGAGACGAATAAAATTTAGGGTGCCGCGATTTTCTTCTTTTGCTAAATCATTAATTAGCAAATAAGTGCCAGCAAGTAATAGTGTGAATATAAAAATCACACTAAACGACAAAAATATATATTCATAGTGGTCTCGCCACCATAATTGCATATTAATTTCGTTGCTAGGGCAAAAATTATTTCCTACATATTGTTGTAAAGCATTAGTTTTTTCTCTAACTTGGATAATCTGAGAATTCAAATTAGCAGCAAGTGTCGAGTCTAAAGGTTTGATTTTCTTGACATTATTTAACTGCTGGTAGAGAAAATCTTGTTGTTTATAGAGTTGGTTTTGTTGATCGATATAACCTTGACTCAGGCGACAGTAAGAGCCAGTTAATGAGTATTTATCACCAGGATAATCCCGTAATTGAAACAGAAAAACTACTACTTGCAGCAGTAGAGATGTAGCAACTGCGATCGCCACATGCAAAAATTTTAAACGTCCTTTAATCTCACGCAATAATTGCGGATTCCAATCGCCGATTTTATCTATTAGATTGACCATCATATAAGCAATTCCACCAATAAATACTAGGAAACATTTAATCTTGAATAATCAAGATGCTTGTTTATGACCCAACTTCAAGAAAATTGTTTCTAAATCTTCTTGGGTGCAATGAAAATCAGTGAGGGGAATGCCATCGGCAACAAGCGATCGCAATAACTCAGCGCAGTCTTCCTGATTACCCGAAAAATTTATCCGTAAACTATTTGTCCCGGAAATTCCCTCCCATCCTTCCACCAAAGGATGATTTCTCAATTTACCTACAACTGCTTCTATATTGCCCAAAGTTGATAACACAATTTGCTGGCGAGAAAGTCGTTGATACAGTTGTTTTAGTGAAGTACTTTCTACCAGGAAACCTAACTCCATAATTCCCACAGAAGTACAAAGTTCTGCTAAGTCACTGAGGACGTGGGAAGAAATTAATATCGTCATCCCCGCTTCTTGCAAAGCTTTGATGATTTCTCGAAACTGCATCCTGGCGATGGGATCTAATCCGGAAACTGGTTCATCCAGCAGCAATAAAATTGGTTCGTGAATAATGGTTCTTGCTAAACTCAAGCGTTGCTTCATCCCCCGCGAGAGGGTAGAAATCATGCTGTTGCGCTTGTTTCCGAGTTGTATGAGTTCTAACACCTCATGTAGGCGTTGGGTGCGGCGCGGTTCTCGCAAGCGATACAAACGGGCAAAATAATCTAAATAGTCCCAGACTGTTAAATCTTCATACAGGGGATAGTCATCTGGTAGATAGCCAAGACGACGCTTGAGGGTGGGGTTACTCTTGTCACGACGTAGGCGATCGCCATTAATATAAATCTCACCCGTAGTTGGTTCTTCAGCTGCTGCCAACATGCGGATGAGAGTTGTTTTACCTGCGCCATTCGGCCCAATCAGTCCGTATACTTCTCCCGCTGCGATTTCTAAGTCAACATCGTTAACGGCGACATGTCGGTCAAATTGCTTAGTCAATCCACGGGTGCTAATTGCTAATTCTTTTACCATAGCGGCTGGGTGGGGCTGTTGATTAATCATTAACCTAGCTTGTTAATACAGCCTTTGTCAGTCTCGTTTCGGAAATAGAAACTAGTTTTTATTCGGAAAATTTTCTTAAATTTCTAAATATCCAGCTAATGCCAAACTGTGCGACTAGTTTGGAGCGATCGCACTGCTCTTTATTTTTCCCATCTGAAGATACAGTGCCGAGCTTGATCCTTACAGTTGCCACGCAGCGGTTGGCAACTTGGGTAAAGATCAGGCTCGGCACTGCCATTCATCATAATTCTGCTCTGGAACCGAGAAAATCATTAGGTATCGAAGGCTCTATGTCTAGCTTTCAACAACAATTTTACCTACCATTCCCGCGCCACGATGAGGTTGGCAGTAGAAAGTATATTCACCAGGAGGTGCATCGACAGGGAAGGTAGTTTCTAGTTTTTGCCCAGGATTGAGCAACAATTTCGTGTGTGAGAGAGATTTTGCTAGTTCTTTGCTCTGAGCAGGATTTTTGGTAGAGTCAAACACAACATTATGGGGAGGAACTTTGTTGTTCACCCATTGAATTGTGTCGCCTGGTTTAATCGTTAAAGTTTTGGGTTGAAACGCTAGTAGTCCTTTATCACTACCCAGTTTCACCTGGTAGGTTTCAGCAGCAGCACTGGGAGTGAAAACAGCGAAGCTACTAACAACTAAAAGGGCTGTCAACACAGCTAAACCAATACGTCGCCAGCTGTCCACAATTAATTTCATGACTCTCTCCTAACAAATAGTCTTTCTCTATCCTCATTTTAAATACAATTAACGCCAAATATGACAATCTGTCGTAGATAATTTTTTTTTTAAAAAAGTGGGGAGAAATTAATAGCAAAAACTCTATAATTTTGAACCAATACTAGATATGCATAAAAGAGTATTTAGGTCAAGACAAAAAAAGAGAAAGAGTAATAAGTGCTGAGTTCTAAGTTATTTAGGAAACGAGGATTAGAGTGTGGGTATTCACAATGTAAACCTTGTCGATTTTGAAACCTGGAGTAGTGCGGGCATCTTGCCCGCTACTACCATTCGGGAGCAAGATGCTCCCACTACTTTGGAAAACTATGGTTCTCAAACTCAAAATAGATGTGGTTTAGATTACTTTTAGTCACTAATCCCCATTTTCTTTGCTCAGAACTCAGCGTGATAGCGCTGAACTACGGTGATTCAGCATTAATTACTAGATTTAGTAATAAATTTTGCCACCTCCCCACTTAGTTCCCACGACTTTGGGTTGTAGGAGAATATGACCAGCGATCGCCTTCAAGTCATCATCTGTGAGATTTCTCATTTTTGTGAAAATATCTGCACTCTTGATGCTGGGATGCACTTCGGAAATCTCTACTTCCCCGTCATAGGTAGTCGGATTTTTCAGATAGTCTACCAAGCCTTCAATATTGTTACGGTTTGGTGTTGCCAGTGCCAAATCTTCTGGTGTGAGTCCTACATTCTGGTTGGTCTTAGTAACGCCCCCAGCATGACATTGGGCACAAGCGTTATTAAATAAGCTTTTGCCTTCTTTGACTTGTTTTAGGCTGAGTACAATAGTCTCGCCGTTATCATTTAATGGCACTGTCCGGGTCGCTGCATCCAATTCTACCGCGCTCGCGCTACCGACAATAAACTGAAAAGTCAGTAAAACAGTAGCTACAACAACGCCAATTAGTCTTCTAAACATGTTTCCCCTTAAAAATTTTGACGCTCAACACAGCTAATTAGCGATGCTCAATCTCCATGTCACTAAGTGCTAATTGCCATCAGCCATTAGCTAAAGCCTGATATAGCTCTTCAGATAACTTGAGTATCACCCACTAAGTCGCTAGTACCTTTTGGGTGTGTTTCAGACAAGATTTGAGAAATAATTGCCTTTGCATCCTCTAACGCCAAACGGGTCTTTTGGTGTTGATAGGCAATTAAGAGTTGCTTGCACAGAGAAAACACTTTTTCTACAGGATTAATGTAGTCTACTGCTATCTCTGCGATCGATAGGTCTGCAAAACTCATAACGCTTGTTAACTGATAGATAGAGATTGAGTCGCTGTAATACCAATATCATGTTCAGAGTGCAATTTGTCGCCTAAAATACGGCTGCCCTTCCGGTGGGGATCAGGGGAGTCGGGAATCGGGGAGTCGGGGAGTCAGGGAATAACTTTTGACTCCCTCCTCCAGACTCCTACCTCCAGACTCCTACCTCCAGACTCCAGACTCCTACCTCCCACCTCCCACCTCCAGACTCCTACCCCTTACCACCTGTGAACGTCACACCTTGAATAAAGTAGCGGTTGAAAAAAGCGTAAATACCTAAAGCGGGTAGAGTGAACACCATAGAAGCGGCCATAATGTAGTTCCAGTAGCTGATGTATTGCCCTTTGAAGGTGTTTAGCCCTAAAGGTAAAGTAAACATTTCTGGTTCAAATAGGATGACTACAGGTAGCAAGAAATTATTCCAACTACCCATAAATACAAAAACCGCCTGTGCTGCAAGTGCTGGTTTGGCTAGAGGTAAAACTATATGTCGGAAAATCCCGAAAGTATTTAAGCCATCAAGTTGGGCGGCTTCTTCTAGTTCCTTGGGGAAATTAACGAAAAATTGCCGCATCATAAAAATGAAAGTGGCATTGACCATACCAGGTACAATCATTCCTTGATAGGAATTCAGCCAACCGATCGCCTTTAATATCAAAAATGTGGGAATCAGGGTAATTTGTGCAGGGACTGCTAACACAGTCAGAATCAGGAAGAACCAGAAGCCTTTGCCGCGAAACTGTAGTCTGGCTAGGGCATAACCTGCCATTGAATTGAACAGTAAGTTGAGTAAAGTAACGCTGATAGCAATTACTACACTGTTAAATAGCCAACGCCAAAACAAAGGCTCTTGTGAGAAAATTTGCTTGTAGTTGTCAAGAGTAAAATTTTGTGGTATGAGATTTGGTTCGCCGCTGACAATTTCTGAGAGGGGCTTAAATGATGCCGAAAGTGCCCACAGGAAGGGAATCAGGGTGATGACGGCATAGAGTGTGAGCAAGATATATAACAGGACTTTGAGCCAAGAAAAGCGAGAGATGTGAGTCAAATTCTTTCGCCTCCAAAAAGCCGCCGTTGAATCAGAGTGATGGCAATGATTACAGCTGCCAATAAAAAGGCGATCGCAGCTGCATAACCCATCTGTAAATTCCGAAATACCGCTTGGTAAATCAGCAACACCACCGTCAAAGTAGCGTTATTTGGGCCGCCAGTACCACCAGAGAAAATATAAGACTGATCAAACAGTTGAAAAGTGCCAATTACCCCCACCGCGATGACAAAGAAGGTGACAGGCCGAAGTAAAGGAATAGTCACATAAATAAACCTTTGCCAGCCATTAGCCCCATCAATTTCTGCCGCCTCATACAGCGACTGGGGGATATCTTGCAATGCGGCTAGGTAAATCACCATATAAAACGGTGCTGTTGACCAAATATTCATGATCATAATGCCCTTGAGGGCGATCGCTGGATCGCCCAACCAGTTATAAGTAGGCAGCCCCACAAAAGCGAGAAAATCATTGAGTAGCCCATCGGTGTTGTAAATCCACATGAAGATGAGTGTGAGGACGGCGGAAGAGGTGACAGTGGGTAAAAAGTAAAGGATACGCCACCAGTTTTTACCGCGAATGCCAGAATTGAGAGTGACTGCTAGAACTAAAGCCAAGATTGTTTGTGTAGGGACAACAATGGCGACATATTCGGCTGTGTTTCTCAAAGCAATCCAAACTCGTTCATCTTCAACCACGCGCGTGAAATTGCGAAAGCCAATGAATTCGTACTCAATTCCCCCCAGCAGTTGGACTTTTTGCAAAGACAGAAACACAGCGTAGAGGATTGGTAGTACGACAAAAGTCCCTAAAACTAGAATGGTGGGTAGCATGAACAGATAGCCACCAAGGTTTTCCGTGATGTTCCATCTGTAGCTCAAGCGTCGCCTGCTGATATCAAACATAACCGCACCTCCGTTTAAACCTGCACAACTTGGTTGTAGCGATGAGTCATGCATGATTTATTAATCGTACTCCGAGAAGGAAAATATTTAGTCTTGATCTTGGGAGGGCGATCGCTGACTAGTTGTGTCGGGATTGGTTGATCTTGATGAACTGGTATTTCAATCACAAATTTGCTGCCCTATTGGAAAACGGCACTTTGTCAGAGCGCCGTTCTTGGTCTTTATTGCTGGTACCATAGCGGTTCTCAATTGCATAGAATACAGCTGTGCCCTATTGTGTATTGCATCAAAACGAGAACCGCTATATCTGATGGCTTAACCGAGTTTAATAATTAACTTCGCTAAACAAGCTGTTCTTTTAAACCATTTCCAAAATCCTGATGCTTTATTCCAACAGCTAACAAACTCGTTGTATATTTTTGTAGCTTGTGAACTTGAGCTAACAACACAAGTAGCCAAAGCTGTCCAATTTTTAGATATAGCTAAACCAACACATGGCGCTGCAACTGCTGCATAGGCGGGAGGTACAACGAAGTTACTAACTTTTTGCAGCATGTCAGAAACTGTATTGCCAACATGATAGTTAACCATTATGTTGTGTTCTGGAACAAAACTTTGGTAGTTTTCCGAAGACTCTTTAAGCAGTTTCAAGTCTTTTTGCGGTGTGTTGATTACAGGTTTGAATAAATCTGGTTGGGTTTTAATATAAATCTGTCTTGTTGGTGGTTCTAGCGAGTTGAACAACTCGGTGCGTTCTGGAACTGATAGTTTTTCTAGAGCAGGCCTATCGATTTTAACTCTTCCTGTTCTAATTTGTTTTTCGATAGCATTTGCCCTTTGTTCAATCTTTCGTAGCCTTGGCTCATTAGCCTTCTCTGCTTTTTCAAATGTATTTAAAGGTTCTATACTGCCTTGACTTCCCTGGGTTTTAGCTAAAGTTTCTGCATTTTTTAGGGCATTATCTAAAGCAGCTTTCACGGCTTGTGCATATTCGATTGTTGCTTTGCTAACTTCCTCTGATTGTTCTTGTGTAAAGACTTGTTTGCTTTCTACTTTGCTGAATAAAGCCTCAATTTTATCTAACCTAGTGGTGGCATTTCTAAGTTGTACTTGTGTTACGCCTTCTTTGACGATATCTGGTTTTATAGGTTGTATTGGTGCTTGGGCAAAAACTTGGACATTTACTAAAAAAATGCCCAAAACTGCAAAAAACATCCATTTCCATTTGATATAAAAATTGAAATTTCTAAACATAAGTTTCTCCTTGTAATCGTCTCGCTTTTGGTGTCTTAGCGACATTTAACCCACTAATCTCAAAGCAATCGCCTCTAAGTAATATTTAATGGATGCATGTAAAAACTGCCACGGTATAAGTTATACTGTGAAACAGTTGTGTTGTGATTTAATTGCGCTTCTGAATCAATCTACTGACAGTATCTTTATGTCATATTTGAAAGTGCCCTGCAATACGTCTTTTTCCGTACTTAATTGTTAAGAAATAGCAATATAAATGGGGAATTGCAGAATTAGGAAGCGTAGTTATGGCTATTAGCTGTCCATTTTTAAATAATTCTGAAAAAACCATAATGCTAACAAACGCAGACCTCAAAAATATCAACACTCAAGCACTAACTCAAATGCAGCAGGAGTTAGTGCAGTTGAGCCGAACTGTAGAGCAGTTAGGTACAATTGTTTTGACAAGCGACCTCAAAGTCTATGTCATGACTCCTAAAGCTTGGGAATTACTGAGAGAATATTTCTCAATTTCGTCAGATGCTAGAACTCATTTGCCAGAGAATTTGCTCAGGTGGATTAGGCATCAAATATCCCAGTTAAACCAAAGTGAAGAGACATGTTCGCTCTGTTTACCATTGCAGTTAGAGCGAGAAGGAAAACAACTGGTTGTGCGTCTGATTACGGAACAATTGGGGAAGCAATATCTACTATTACTGGAGGAGAAAATCCTACACTCACTTTCGGCAGAATTACTTGAGTTGTTAGGGTTGACTAAGCGTGAAGCAGAAGTTTTGTTCTGGGTCACTCAAGATAAAAGTGATAAAGAAATTGCGACAATCTTGAATCTTAGTGCTGGAACAATTAAGAAACACCTGGAACACATATACCAAAAGCTTGGGGTTCAAACTCGAATTGCAGCCGTAATGTATGCTCTTAAGAGCTTAGGGATGCTCAAATGTTAATGAGCATAGATGAATCTGCTTCCTCTTGAAATAAATCAAGAGAATACAGGTTGGCATTGTTGGAGCGATCGCTAGGCTTTCCCTCAAAACTCAAAGGCGCTCATACTCAAACCTTTATTCCATTGCTTTGATTTGCTTATTCGCTTCATTCTGTGCCTTCACCATTGCCTGCTTTAATGGTTGTTGCCCCAATAAGGCGCTAATGAATTGGTTATCAAAGTTGTTGACAATTGCCCCTGGATACTTACCAACTTGCCAGGGCATGGCATAATCAACACCAGCCACAAAAGGCGATCGCAACGGATCTCGATCATAACCCAATTTCTCAGCTACTGATTTACGTGTTGGCAGTGCAAACCCTGTTCCTGTCCACTTCTCCATCCCTACTTTACCTGTGAGATAGGAAATCAGTTCCCAGGCTTCGGCTTTATGTTTTGCTTGTTTATTCATCACGTAGGCAACGGTAAACACCATAGTACCTTTTTTATCGTTAATTGCAGGTATTTCTGCGGTAGCAAACTCCAACTTAGGAAAAGTTTCTGTCAGATAGGGAATTGCCCAATTGCCCTCAATTACCATTGCTACCTTGCTTTGACCAAACATTTCACTACCCGAACTTGTCCCCACATCAGATTTTTGGACAGAGGAGCGGTCTTTTTGATACTGATTTACCACCAACTGCAATCCCTGTAAACCTACCTCACTGGCAAAGGTAGCATCACCATTTTGGTCAACGATTTGCCCACCAAAAGCTTTAATTTTGTAAGCTTGACGCGCTAATTCTGGAACTACTCCCAAGCCATATCTATTGAGTTTACCTGTTAGCTGCTGGGAGTAGGCGCGTAATTCATCCCAAGTTGTCGGCGGATTTGTTAACCCTGCTGTAGCAAAGGCTTTTTTGTTATAAAACAGGGACAGAGTAGAATAGTCTTTGGGGAGACCATAAATTTGGTTTTCATACTTGAAGCTATTGAGTAAGTTCGCCTCAAAGTCTGCTAAGTCGAATTCGGGAGCAATATATCTATCTAGCGGTTCCAAGACATTCTGACTCATCAAAAAAGGAGCTTCCAGAGCATCCAGATAGAAGACATCGGGGGCTGCTTCTCCTACCAAGCGGGTTTTCAGCACATCCATGTATTGGTCGGAAATGACTTCATATTTGACTTTAATCTTGGGGTGCTGTGCTTCAAAGTCTTGTAAAACCTGCTTCAAGAGTTTTTGCTCCACAAGATTACCTCCCCAGCCACTGAGTTTAATGGTAGTTGCGGTTGAGGGTGCGCTGGTTAGCTGTAGATCGTGGTAAGCAATAAAAAAGAGTGCGATCGCAACTACCAGTAACAAAAAGTTAAACAATTTGCGCTTGTTCACATTTTTAGGGGTGGGATTCCCCATCCTTCATGACAATTTGAATGTCGCGATCGTTAATTGAGTAGGTATTATAATACCTATTTTGTATGAAGATGCACATAATAATACCCCCCTGTAGTCCCCCCTTACCAAGGGGGGACGGCGATAGCCGGGGGGTGAATTATATGCAGCTTCACAAAGAAACGGTATAACGATATTTTATATTAGACATCTTATAAAAGTCGATATAGCGGTTTTCATATGAGTGAAATACAGTTTTAAATCGCAAAACCCTTAGGGGCAGGGTTTTCCCGCCCTCGATTGTATTGCATCCAAACGAGAAACGCTATATTGTTTCAATTAATAACGTTTTTATGCAAGACATCGCTCCACTGCATAAAAAAAAGCTCTGCATACCTATCAAGTGAGTGAAAGGTAATTTACAACCAACAACATTCACTTTATTCGGGAGACTTAATACCATTTGGGATTTTAGACTTTCCTGCGGAACGCTGTTCGCGAACGTCGTGAGCGGCACTTCTACAACGCTCACGACGAAGTCAGTTAAACGATTTTGGATTAGGAATCGCCTTCTGTATCTGGCTTATGTGAAGCTATCTGTCGCATTCATTTTTCAAATTGGTATAACTTACGCACAATGAAAAAAATTATCTCCTTACTTCTTTTTTCTGCGATGAGTACAACATGGCTAGGTGTAGAAAGTCTATTTTTACCAAAACCTGCAAGTGCTTGTATCTTGTTCTTACCCTGTCTCAACACATCGGGTACTGGTGCTAGTAATCAAGACTCAAACAATGGAGGTTCATCTGGTTTCGTGGCACAAATCAAGGCGGAAACTCCCTGTAACCAGACAATTAAACTCCAGTTAGACAAGAGCCTTGATGCTACTTTTAAGTTTAGTTCTAACCTACCAGGACAACACCAAATTCAGTTTTCTCAAAACAACGGTAACACCTGGGAAAATTCAGGCGGTAGTGTTAATTCTGGAGCAGTAAAAGTAAATCTTTTGCAGCTAATTAATGTTTCTAAAAATTGGCAGTGGCGGGTAGCTCAGGGAAAGAAAATTAGCAACGTGTGTAATTTTAGTTTGGAAAGCGGAACAGTTGTACCAGCACCAGTGCTGATATCTCCTAGCAATCAGCAGTCTTTGGTTTTTCAATATGGCACGGACAAACTCACCTTTAATTTACAACCAGGGATAGGTTCATCAGCAAAATATTTTGATACCGAGTTTCAATATTACACTAATGGTTATTGGAAAAGTGCCAATATTGGCATCACAACACTCAAGCAACCCACCTCTGTTTTAGTCGGTTCGCTAATTAATACATCCATGACTTGGCGCTGGCGGGCGCGGACTCAAGCAGGTAATTTGTTTCAACCTCTATGGTCAGATTGGGCTGAATTTAAGCTTATCAAGAGTGGGAACTATTCTGAAACTCCCATAGCACCTTTTCCTCCTGGTAGTAAGAACAGCGGTTCTCAGTTGAGAGTCATTCCCAATTTTTGACCAATCACCTGGGTATAAAGAATGGGTGAACATCATCGGTATAATTAAAATCCTGCTTGACTAATTGTCATGCTTCTAGCAGTACGAAAGCTTAACCAAATTCATATAGGCGATACCTGCGACGGGCGTAGCCATCGCATTTTAATCAATGACCTGCCTTCTGGTAGATTTAATTTGTCCGCGCTTAGTTTTACTGTCAAGACGTTTTTTTTGAGAGCTGCGAGTTGGTTTCGTCGATTTGCGTTTTTTCTTCAGTGTAATGGCGCTTTTAACCAGTTGTTGAAGTCTATGCATTGCCTCCTCTCGGTTCTGTTCTTGGCTGCGGTGTTCTTGGGCTTTGATCACAACGACTCCCTCTTGAGTAATGCGTCGGTCGTTTAGATTCAAAAGCTGTTCTTTGTAGAAAGCGGGTAATGATGAAGCCTCAATGTCAAAGCGTAAATGGATAGCTGTAGAAACCTTGTTGACATTTTGACCACCTGCACCTTGGGAGCGAATCGCGCTAATTTCGATTTCGCTATCGGGGATGATGATTTTGTGAGAAATTTGGAGCATAATTTAATATATAGCGTTATTAGTGCTACCTGCTCGCTGAAAGTTTCAATCCCTAATAGGGATTTAAGTTAATTGCAACTTAAAGCAGAGTTTCGTCATAAGGATAAATCCTGTTTCAATCCCTAATAGGGATTTAAGTTAATTGCAACATTCTGTGCAATTTGATTGTTTGGGGTGTAACTGGTTTCAATCCCTAATAGGGATTTAAGTTAATTGCAACATAGATGGTGAGTGGTTCCCGTGTGAGGGAATCATGCTGTTTCAATCCCTAATAGGGATTTAAGTTAATTGCAACTTGATAGCTTTTGTAGCGCGCTGTTGTCAGAAAAGTATCCTGTTTCAATCCCTAATAGGGATTTAAGTTAATTGCAACATAACTCTGGAGTCCAGGGATACGCCCTAAGATTGTTTCAATCCCTAATAGGGATTTAAGTTAATTGCAACATATTGGAGTTTGCGCGATCGCTGGATAACGGTTTGTTTCAATCCCTAATAGGGATTTAAGTTAATTGCAACAGGCTTAAAACATGGCTGTCACAGCAAGGAGCAATTTAAAAAGTTTCAATCCCTAATAGGGATTTAAGTTAATTGCAACAGGTGAGGTTGTATGTTGGTAAGCTGCGATATAGCGTTTCAATCCCTAATAGGGATTTAAGTTAATTGCAACTATATGAGATACTGACTTCATCCGCGCTACCTGAGGTTTCAATCCCTAATAGGGATTTAAGTTAATTGCAACAGTCCTGCTATGAGCGTTTACGCTACGTTTTATCTGTTTCAATCCCTAATAGGGATTTAAGTTAATTGCAACTCTGCAAGACAGTTGAAAAACAGAGCGGCACCCACTATGTTTCAATCCCTAATAGGGATTTAAGTTAATTGCAACTTATAACATTCAGTAAGTGTACTGAGTGCAACAAGTATGTTTCAATCCCTAATAGGGATTTAAGTTAATTGCAACTCTTTTTCGATCCTTATCTGTGGTGTAATCTGTGTGTTTCAATCCCTAATAGGGATTTAAGTTAATTGCAACATCTAGAGAAAGAGCTTAAGGATCTAGGGTTGGACGTTTCAATCCCTAATAGGGATTTAAGTTAATTGCAACACAAAATGACATACTGGACTGCGGCTTGAAGATGTTTCAATCCCTAATAGGGATTTAAGTTAATTGCAACAAGAACTACTCGAAGACCTTGTTTTTTGGAAAGAAAGTTTCAATCCCTAATAGGGATTTAAGTTAATTGCAACTCTTTGCTACAAGGTAATCACAGAAGCTTACCCCGTTTCAATCCCTAATAGGGATTTAAGTTAATTGCAACTATTGAAGCTGGGTACGTTGTTGCTAACAGTGTAGTTTCAATCCCTAATAGGGATTTAAGTTAATTGCAACAATTTGATACTTTCTACTTCCCCCTTTAGTCGCCCCCCAGTTTCAATCCCTAATAGGGATTTAAGTTAATTGCAACCAGTGAATTGAGTGTGAACAACATGCACAGTATCAAGCTCAGTTTCAATCCCTAATAGGGATTTAAGTTAATTGCAACTCCAAGCGGTAGTCATCGCCCTGCAAGTATTAGTGTTTCAATCCCTAATAGGGATTTAAGTTAATTGCAACGCAGCTGCCACTAGCGGAGCAGTGCCAAGCGGGGTTTCAATCCCTAATAGGGATTTAAGTTAATTGCAACAGTATTGCTCTCGCAGCTCATGAAAACCACCATCAGTTTCAATCCCTAATAGGGATTTAAGTTAATTGCAACTATCAGCCCAGCGGTGCCCAGGGCGAATATGCGGGGTTTCAATCCCTAATAGGGATTTAAGTTAATTGCAACTCAGTGCGTGCAGTATTGATGGCTCTTTTTTTGGTTGGTTTCAATCCCTAATAGGGATTTAAGTTAATTGCAACGATTTTCCTGCTCTTTCGCCCAGCTTATCCAAGCGCGTTTCAATCCCTAATAGGGATTTAAGTTAATTGCAACTTAGCTTCCATTCCAGATTTATTCTGTGAATATGTTTTGCCTGTTTCAATCCCTAATAGGGATTTAAGTTAATTGCAACTCCCCTGCCTGCATCCCCTTCTTTTCACTACCAAAATGGTTTCAATCCCTAATAGGGATTTAAGTTAATTGCAACCCGTAGCTTTGTGAGCTATCGATTTGCACTAGAAGTTTCAATCCCTAATAGGGATTTAAGTTAATTGCAACCTTAAGGTATTTAAAAACATTCTGTGTACGCGTTTCAATCCCTAATAGGGATTTAAGTTAATTGCAACATGCTAATGAGTAACATGGGATATCAGTACCAAAGTTTCAATCCCTAATAGGGATTTAAGTTAATTGCAACTTTGCAACACATCTTTAAAGCTAGCCACAGATGACATGTTTCAATCCCTAATAGGGATTTAAGTTAATTGCAACGAGGAAGTCTGGGAGATTATGGCAAGGAAAAAAGTTTCAATCCCTAATAGGGATTTAAGTTAATTGCAACAATACTCAAGGTTCAACCCAAGTCTGGTAGCAACGGTTTCAATCCCTAATAGGGATTTAAGTTAATTGCAACCCCTGGCTTGCAAACTTTCTTCTTAGCAGTTGTACTGTTTCAATCCCTAATAGGGATTTAAGTTAATTGCAACCTCGCAGAGCAAGGCGAAATCACAGAAGATTTTAAAGGTTTCAATCCCTAATAGGGATTTAAGTTAATTGCAACCCTTCTATTAGCAGGTTAAGATTTATGATGGAAGTTTCAATCCCTAATAGGGATTTAAGTTAATTGCAACCTCCTTCCAGAAAACAAGGTCTTCAAGCAGTTCTTGTTTCAATCCCTAATAGGGATTTAAGTTAATTGCAACGTAATAAGATAAATTCTCTTGTCACTGCTATCTATTTAGTTTCAATCCCTAATAGGGATTTAAGTTAATTGCAACACCTGTATGTTAAATCTGTTTCTACAGCTGCCTCAGTTTCAATCCCTAATAGGGATTTAAGTTAATTGCAACTAAGGACAACTTTTGCAAGCAACCTTGATGTACTTCTCCCAGTTTCAATCCCTAATAGGGATTTAAGTTAATTGCAACCGCCAGCATCCAGAAGGCTTGGTATATTCGGTTTTCAAGGTGCAGTTTCGTCAACCTGGACATAAGATAGCTTTCGGGAGGTTGGGTTGTCAAGGTGTCCGAGTGGGAAATAAGCTCAAAAGCATTTGCAGTAAGGGTTTCAGATTTGGTGTCAACATCTTTGATAGTGGAATAGAGTTCAAAGCTAGTCAGGTAATGGTTTTGAGGCACAAAATTTGCTCCTTGCTCAAAAACACCTAGTGGTTGACACCAAACTCAAGCAGAAAAGACGGTGGTAAGCGACTGCGGCATTTAAGTTGCATATTTTATTGTGTAAACCATTCACTGTTGACTGTCAACTGTCAACAAAGAAAAATGATCAATGGCTTTTGGCTCAAGGAGAAGATATTGTGCCAATTCCTGGTACAAAACGCCGCACTTACTTGGAGGAGAATATTGCAGCTACCGAAATTATCCTGACTGAACAAGAGTTGAATCGCCTGGAAGCAGTTGCACCCAAAAATGTAGCAGCAGGCGATCGCTACCGGTAACTATGAATATAGGCGATCGCCTTAATGGAATATGGCAGAAGTTCGATAAAATCAGGCGATCGCTACCGGTAACTATGAATATAGGCGATCGCCTTAATGGAATATGGCAGAAGTTCGATAAAATCGGGCGATCGCTACCGGTAACTATGAATATAGGCGATCGCCTGTAGCGGGCATCGCCATTTTCCAAAACAACTAATCCTCCCACTCTTCATCTATTTGGGGTGCTTTGTCTTCAGATCCTCTTCCATAATTTTTCTTTTTAAAACCCAATCCCCATCCCTATTTCCCAGTTCCTTTAAATCCTATTGCCTTATCCCAGCAACAATTATTTACGCCAAGTTACTTATCACCCTGGCGGGTACTGCCGTTATCTAGAATTTTATTGCACATTGAATTCATGGATTGATTTCCAAATTCAATAAAAGACGGAGAAACTTTCCCATGAACAATGAGCAACAACAAAAATTTGTCCAGTCTATTTATGATGGAATATTTAGTGGATTAACTGAAGCTCCTCCTGGAGAAAAACCTATTTACGATCGCAAAAAAGTCTTTATGACTTTTGAAAAAGGCGGACGGCGGCTAAATTCTGCAGATTACAAAGATCCTTGGTCTCCAGGAAATTCTAGTGGTAGTAAAACTGCAACGATCAACTTTGCCAGACTAGCAAACGAAGCGCCTGTACTCCAGCCGATGCATACCGTCAGTGGTGTCCGCATCTCTGATGTCTATCGCACTATCCTGAATGCTCAAATTACACCAAAACCCGTAGATCCCAAAGCACAAAAAGAATATGATGAGGCTCTTAAAGTCTTAACCACCGAGACTAAGGATGAAGAAACGGGTGAACTAGACAGAGTCAAATCGAAGCTCGTCAGAGATTACGAAGCTAACCTGACAGCCTACTCTTTAACCCTAGCTAAATATTACCAAGCCTACTTTGAGGCTATGTCAACACCGGCAGGTAGAGCCAGTTGGCCTCTGGTTGGTTCAGCAGCTAGAACACCTGTGGAAATTGCTTATAACGCTTGGCGCAGCGGAGAAGCAACTAAGGTAGAAGATGCACAAGCAACCATTGAATTCTCTTCTCGCAACCAAGTTGGTAAAGCATTTGCTGTCGCCAAACAAATGTTTGATACCTACGATAGAGAAGCGAAAGAATTGGAAGTTGGCAATGTAGACTTGAGAAGTCGTGCAATGCCCTCCGATTGGGCTTCTTCCACTGCTGCACGAGATTGGCCTACTAGATCATTCTCGTCCAGCAGCGTAGTAGTTAAGCAAGACTCTGATTTTAGTCGCGTTGGTGGCGGTGCTAGCTTCAGTTTTGGGATTTTCTCCATCGGTGGTAGTGGTAGTACCTCTAGTTCTCGCGAATCTCGCAGTGTTGAAGCCAGCAATTTGAGTGTCAGCTTCAAATACTCCCTAGTGACGTTTGATCGTCCTTGGCTGACTCAACTCCTCTTGGATTTACCCGGTTGGAATTTAGGACAGATTCCCCCTGGCAAATTCTCCAACGGTACAAGAAACAACAACGTAGGCAGTCTACCGTTGATTCCCCAAGCGTTCATTGTGACTCGCGATTTGACTGTCAAAGCTAATTGGAGCAAGAACGACATAGAAATCATCAAAAAGGCTACTAGTGGTTCTGCATCCGTTGGTATTGGGCCTTTCTCTATCGGTGGTGGTGGTGGTTCTAGTTCCAGCAGTTCCACTACGAAGTTTAACGCAGCTACGGGTGAAATCTTGGTTCCATCACTACAAATCATTGGTTGGATTAATACCATTGTGCCGTTCTGCCCACCTAGTGCGTAATCAGTTATCAGTGACTTGTACTGAGCGTAGTCGAAGTAACAGTTAACAGTTATCAGTAAATCCCCATCAATAATCAGTGAAGAGTGAATATAGGACTCCTATTTGATTTTTGAACTATACGTAGGGGAGCCACCCTCGTGCGCGGGTTTCCCGCGTTGAGAGGAGTGGCGTTGGGCAGTGCCCACCACATCCAGGGTTTGGTGGGCACTGCCCACCCTACAGATACTTAGTCGGGTGCAATTGATAACTGATAACTAATAACTAATAACTGATAACTGATAACTGATAAAAGTATGGCAATTAATGAAGCCGAAATCATGCAGGCGGTGTATGATTTATTGTTCTCTCCTGTGACAACCAAAGCCCCAGGAGTTCCGTCACAAATAGGACTGGAGAAATGCTTTCTCACTCTGCAAAAGCCAGGTTTGCCGATAGACCCTACAGATTACCAAAATCTCTGGAGTCCAGGTAACAAAAATAGTGATGATTTAGCGACTAAACGTTTTTCTGATTTAGTCAACCAAGCACCTGCCTTGGCAGAAATCCATCAGCTTAACGGTCATCTAATCTCTAATATCTATCAGCAAATTCTCCATGCACAAGTTGTTCCTCAAAATCCAACCGCTGAGGAAAGACATGCTTATAAGGAAGCAGAGAATTTCTTATTCAAAGAGGTAATTGTCACCGATGAAGTCACACATAAGAAGGTGACAAGAAAAGTTGATTCAATCGCCTATCGAAACTATAAGCAAGCGAAAGCAAATTATGTGAAAGCATCGGCAGATTATCAGGCCCAATATCTTGAATATATGAAAACTCCTGAAGGACGGCAGAGATGGCCTTTAGTGGGGATATCATACCGGACTTTTGTGGATATTGCTTGGAATAATTTTCAGGCGGCGGAAGCAACTCGTGTGGAAGATGCGCTTCTGACTCTAGAACAAGCGGCTGGTTCTCAACTGGCGCGAGTGTTCAAAGATGCAAATCAACAATTTATTGGCTACCAAAGACCTGATCCTACATCTGATGGCAACTTGTTTGCTGCAAGTTACGCCATCCCGTCAAATTGGTGTGATTTTAGTCAAGATTGGGTCAAAGTATCTTTTTATGCTGAAACTTCACAAACACAGATTCAGAGCGATCGCACTCAAGTTGAGTTTAACCTCAAAGACGACGCGGTTGATCTTTGGTCAATCCAACAAAATGAATCTGAACAAAGGTATACAATCGACGCCACCACCCAAAATCTCAGCATCCAGTTTGAATATATCCTGGTAAAAATTGAGCGTCCTTGGCTACGGTATGATTTATTCAGTTTGCCAGACTGGAGTGTGAAAAACCTGACAGCGGGTGCTTATTCTAACGGCACGAAAACCGAGCAGGAAAATAGCCTATTACCACTCATACCTCAATCTTTTATTGCCATCCGCAACTTGCAAATCACAGCTAACTGGGGTGAACAAGATATGCAGCGCATCAAGTTAGTCACAAGCAACGCTGCAACAACAGAATTTGGCCCGTTCTTGCTCAGTTGTCAAAATACTAATGCTCAATCTGGAGGCTTCAAATCTACATTTGCTGGTGAAACTATCACTACTCTAGGAATCCAAATCATGGGATGGATTAACACAATCACGCCTTTTTCACCTCCCGGATGTGGACTGTAAAAATACACTTTTGCAAAAATGCCTCAGCACAAAAAAGATTATTTTGGGGATGTTATACCTTGTATATAAATGCTTTTTTGTCTCACGCTTAGACGGAAAAAATAACACAAAAATGAGGATATATAGGACTAATATTTGATTTTTGAATATGTAGGGTGGGCATTGCCCACCCTACACAATATTTATTTACTATAGAAGGAGTTATATAGTTATGCCAATTGATCAAGCTGCTCTGATTAGGGCAATTTATGATACTATTTTCGCTGCCTATACCCAGCCGCCGTCACCGGGTTTACCTGCCGCCAATCAGCCAGAAAGCCTATTTCTCAGCTTAGAATGGCCTGGACAACAGCTTGATCCTAGCCAATTTAGTAATCCTTGGTCGCCACAAAATTTACAAGGTTCACCTCTGGCTACTGAGTTTTTTGCCAATTTAGTCAATGCGATTCCGGTACTTTCAGCTACTTATTTGGATTCGGGTATTACGGTAGAGGAAATGTACAACAATCTGTTGTTACTCATAACTATTGATCCACTACCGAATGGAGAACCAAATCCACTGAAGAGCGTTTTTTTGAATGCTAGAAAGACCTTCGATTTTTCACAATTAGCTAGTTCAATTGATCCGGGATTAAGTTTCCATCCTTCTTATGCAACGCCGGGTAATTGGTATGATGCAGAAGCCTCGAAATCCTGGGCAAAGGTGACGATTCGTTCTGCTGATTTGAAAACAACAAATAATTCTGCTTTCAATCAAGCAGGTGGAACGAAGCAAGCCGCATCTGGGGTATGGAAAGTATCAGCTAAGACAGTTACTAAAATCGATTCAGAACAGATCAAGCGATTCCAACGGACTTTGCCTGCAGATCCGGCTGTGCGATCGCAAATCCAATCTCGAGTAAAATTGCCCAGTATTGACGTGGTGAATAGTCTGCCAACCAACTCGCAGCCACAGTTAGACTATCTAGCAGCGCAGGAAGTTTATGATAATGCTGTCGCTAACCTGAACGCAAATCGGTTTCAATATGACCTGTCTAATCCCACCCAAAAACAAGAGTGGGACAAAATTGCTGGTAATTTAGAAGCCGCTGTGCAATCAGCTTGGGGCAAACTCCAGCGGCTTTCTCCAGTTGATCTAGAGGTTGTCAGAGCAGGTGGGATCATCAAAACGAAATTACCAAATCTGCCCAATGTGGAGAATCTAGAAAGCAGATTAGCTGTCAACTCTCTGACTTTAGAGCCTAATCGTCCGCCAATAAAAATCCGCCCACCCCTAAAGCAAGCACCTTTGAATTACGAAACACTCAAGCGGTATTTGCAAATTAAGGATGACAGCTTAGACCAGGAAACGAGCGATTTGCAGATATCCTTCCGATTTTGTCGAGTGGCGATTCGCCGACCTTGGTTGACGATGTCGTTGTTGAAATTGAAGGGCTGGAAATTAGCATCCCAAGAAGCAGGAAGCTTATCTACAGGACGCATTGACAATAATCCCGGCTTATTTCCGCTGCTGCCCACGGCATTTATTGCGATTCGTGATTTAGAGATTCGCGGTACTTGGGGTAAAAAGGATCAGGCGATCGCTCAAATGGCTGCCTCCGGCTCAGGAACCGTCGGCTTTGGCCCCTTTGCCTTGAATGGTCGTTACGGTACTGACCAAGCAGGAGCTACCTACACAGCTAAATTTGACGGGCAAACCCTGTCTGCACCAGGGTTACAAATTCTAGGTTGGATTAATCAGGTAGTGCCATACAGTCCACCGTTGTCTTAGTGACAGAGTTCTGGGGAATAGGGGAGCGATCGCTTTTGAAAAATCTTTTTACCTTTTTTCATAAATAAATTTAGGAGCCATTTACCATACTCAGTACTGAGTGCTGAGTCCTGAGTGCTGAGTAAATTAACGGGTACTCAGTACTTTTGCACTTGGTAAATGCCCCGCCCGATGTTAAGCGGAATCTTTTAATACAGGAGTTGGTTGATACCCCACCCCTCTCCTGTCGGAGACACGCAAGGGACGTGGGTGGTCTTTTTAACTCAGCACTCAGCACTCGGAACTCAGCACTCTTCATTTGGACGGGTTCCCATTCAGATGCGGTACAAAATTATATCGCCAGATGTCGGGGCACGGCAGTACCGTGCCCTTACTGGTGTACCTCATTTAACCGAGAATTGCTATAGCCATATTTTATGAATAAATGCAAAAACATTATCCAACCTACTTCCATAATTTTATTTGAATATTAAGTTTTGAGCTATTTGCAATCATATCTATTTACCCTGAGTAAACTATGAATAGAGGCTCATATAACTTGAATAGTAACTAAGGTGAATTACCTGATTTTTTATCCAAAAAGTTGTTAGGTATTTAGGGATGAAAAAGTTTTATTACCGAAATAATTAAGCAAGTTACAAAAGCCCAAAAGCAAGAGTTTAACTCTTAATGGCTAAAAGTTATGAAAAACACAATTTTCCACAAAGTTGCTGCTGTAGCGATAGGATCACTCTTCGCTTTCTCAGGTACAGCATTTGCAAGTACATATAAAATTGGAGAAATAACCCATGCAACTAAATTGGGTAACTCCGAGATCCTTGTTGCTCAACGTCGTCCAATTCGTCATCGAGGTCCTCTAAGAGACGTACCAGTGTTCTCAAAATCGGTAGCCGTTGCAGAAACTGCATTAGGGAACGCCTACGCTGCTGCTCAATCAGACGCTATCGGTGGACCGAGGAAAAGCGCTTTGGCTGAGTCGATTGCTAAAGCCACATCTTTGCTTGGGAATGCTACTGCCCTTTCTGGTTCAACCGCTATAAGTGACAAAAAAGCAGTTGCTACATCGCTATCCGAAGCAGAAACAGTTCTTGGTGATGCTTTGGCCATAGCGCAATCCGATGCTGTTAGTGGTCCTGGCAAACCAGCTATTGCGAAATCACTAGCCAGTGCAAAAACTGCTGTGGGTAACGCAACTGCTATTGCTACAAGCAGTGCTCAATAAGGTTCATCAGTGACTATACGGTTCGATTAACCTCCGTTGTCGTCTGGGAAAAGGGTAATATCAATTCGTCATTACGAAAGTTGAACAGAATCTAGTGGTCTGTCACAAAAGTTTTGAGAGGTTTGTAGTAAGCACTTTAGTGCTGAAAAAATCAAGGACTAAAGTCCTTACTACAAACACACATGACCATCAAAATTAATGGAACAGAATCTAGGTTTCTAAGTTTGAATTTGTTGCCGAATTTTAGAGAATTGGTATAAGAGGTGAATTTAAACCTTTCCCCTTTTCCCCTTAACCGAACCGTATTCATTAACGTATTTTAAGATGAAGAGATAGTTGGATTGAAGAGCGACTTCTGTCAACACAATTCAATCTAGTAGGCTTTATTTTCATAGGAGGCTGGGAGAGGGTGCGCGGAACCCCTGAGTTCAGAAAAGATGGGCGCACCCTCTCAGTTTTTGAATCAGGAGATGAGCAAGATGAAAAACGATCGCTTTAGTAAAGTAACTGCTTTAGTGATGGGCTTGCTGGTAATTTTCTCCGGTCAGGCATTCTCATTCTCATCTAATAACAAAGAGTTAATCAATGGGGATGCCTCGGGTAACTCCGAGTTCGTTATCACACAAGAGAAGATATCAGTAGCTATTGCCGTTGCTGTTGCGGTGAAGGTATTGAATCGGACAGTCAGTGTAGTTGAAACAGTGGCAAAGAGCGTACCAGTAAAAGTTCGACCAGAGTACAGATATATCGTCTTACCGAGGCTTCAACAGGCCCAACAATCGATGGCTAGAGCGCAAAGTTCAGCACAGAAAGGGGATAACGCCCAAGTAGCTACGGCAGTATCTGAAGCAGTATCTTTCATGGGTGAGGCTGCTGCTCACGCCGAAGCAGATGCTGGTTCTGTGCAAGCAATAACTAAAGCTATGGTTAAAGCCAATGAAGCCATAGCGGTAGCTCAAGCCCAAACTAAAAGTTAAGCTCTCTAGCTAATAGCTGACAACTGAGAAAATGTTCTCGGGTTGGTCATTGACCGACTCAAGAACATTCCGCTGACAAAATAAGATTTTATCGATTACCTGAATAGTTATGAAAATTTCACTGTTTTTTGCAGTCTGTGCAGCTTTCATAGTTGCAGGGAACGCAGATGTAGTGCAGAGTTTTATCCCTAATAATCAAAGTGACATGAATAGCATCACAGCCATTAATATCCGAAATTCTCGCAGTTCATCTGATTACCAAGAAAGTGCTATTAGTCTCAGTGCAGAAAATCTGAGTCGTCCACACATCCTCAGCATTAATACTTCAGGCTCTCAATTAGAAGGTAAGATCATCTTCAATGGCAAAGTTATTAAACAAATTCGTGCCAAGAGAACCTATATTAATCTATCGCCCTATCTCTCTGTGGGAGAACACACAGTGAAAATTGCTGCCCGTTATTCTCCTGCATCATCTTCAGTAAATTTGGAATTTAGGGGGCCCGGTATCGATGTGACTCAGGCAAGTAGTGGTAATGGAGTATTAAACTATACTCTTAATGTAAGTGTTTATTAGTTGAATTAGCGATCGCTATACTCAATACTGCGTGAGGTCAATAAAAGTGACTAACTTTTGCTCTGACTAAATATGATAAAATAACCCAAAATATTTAAGCAATACTAAATACTAAGTAAAAATAAATATTATGGATACTGTAATCTGGTTCTTACTTATTTTATCTCTCTTAGTATTTATTATTGGTTTAATTAATCCTCAATGGGTAGTTTTCAGAGGAGAAAAAAGTAGAGGTAGAACCGCAAGAATTTATGGAATTTTTATTTTGCTTTGTATTTTTATTGCCCTAGTTCTAATATCAATAAAATCTCATCAGTTTGATAATACGCAATCTAGTCCTGCGAAAATACCTTCTATATCTCCTAGTTCTCAGCCTAATGACTATACTAATCTTCTAGAACTGGCTGCTAAAAAACTTAGACCTGGGCAAATTGCCTTTACTGTTCCTCAAGAAATGCAGGTTGAAAAGGATGAATTAGTGAAAGCGCGTATCAGCGATGACTTGCAGAACGATCTGAAAGCAGGACTTAGTGGAAATCCCCAAACTGCTCCCATTAAAGTAAGCGACTTTATGGAAGCTAACCTAACAGGGCAGAACTTTACTATCAAACCTATAACTAAAGAAAATCAGGTTTTATTAAAAGGACAAGTAACTGAATGGCGGTGGAGTGTAACTCCTACTGATCAAGGTGAACAAACACTTTCTCTGATTGTTTCCGCCCGCATTAAAATTCCGAATCAAACAGAAGAATCAATACAGCTAGAAGTTTTGGATCGCAGTATCAAAGTCGCAGTTAATCCCAACTATTGGTTCAGTCAAAATTGGCAGTGGATTGTTGAGAATTGGAGTACAATCATGGCAATTTTGACTGGATCTTCTGTTTTTATTCTGGCTAGATGGCAATGGATTAAGAATTTAATTCAAAATCAATTTAACAAGAAAATGCCTTAGTTTGGGGGCATCTGTCATCAAAAAAGCGAACAGGAAATTGAGAAGCCCATTATTCCGTAGGGGTAATTCATGAATTACCCTTGTGCCTGTTCTAAGCAAACAATTAATTTTTCGGCTAAAGTCTGCACACTTGGTTCTCCCAGCATACCTAGATGTGTACCAGGAACTTCGTGAATCTCCACTCCTTTTTTAGCCATGCCATTCCAGCCTCTACAGGGTTGGAACTGACACCATCTCAACACTTCTTTGGTAGTAAATAATGTTACTTTACCGGCGTAGGGTTGTGGTAAATAATCTGCCATTGTGGCTTGCTTGAGAGCTTCTATTAATACCATGTTGTAAGGGTTGGCATCTTCAGCAAAAGAGTGTTCATTCCACAAGTCGAATTTGCTGCTTGGTTTCCCGGTTAACATGGATTTAAACCAATCTACTTTGGCGAAAAAATAGTTCCATCTATCTGGCGATCGCAGTCGCAAGAAAGTCAGTAAGTAGACATAAAGTGTCCGTACTAGGGAAGGATGATTGATATACAAACTGGGGCTATATGTATCAAACATGGCTAGTAAAGCCACGCGATCGCCTTGGGCAACTAACTGACGCGCCATTTCAAAAGCAACTGTCCCGCCACTAGAGAAACCACCCAACATATAGGGGCCGTGCGGTTGAACAGTGCGAATTTCTTGGATGTAGTGAGATGCCATATCTTCAACTCTAGTGTGGGGAGCTTGTTTACCATCAAGTCCTTGTGCTTGTAACCCATACACTGGTTGTTCTGAACCTAGGTAACGGACTAGAGTTTGGTAGCCAATAACATTACCTCCCAGGGCATGGATCAAGAATAAAGGACGTTTGGCATTGCTACTTGGCTGAATTGTCACCAGAGAAGACCAAGAAGCTGATTGGTGAGATTGGCTGAGAATGCTAGCTAACTGTTCTATTGTGGGAGCTTGAAACAAGGTCGCTAGGGGAAGTTTTTGACCAAATTTCTTTTCGATTTGTGTAAATAATTTTACCGCTAGTAGCGAATTTCCGCCCAAATCAAAGAAATGATCGCTGATGCCAATTGACTCAATACCTAAAACCGCTGACCAAATTTGCGCTAACTCAATTTCTACGGTGTTCTTAGGCGCAACAAAGGCTTTTTCTAATTCTGATCGGGTTTGGTTGGGTATGGGCAAAGCGCGGCGGTCTACCTTACCATTGGGAGTCAGTGGGATGTGGGCGATCGCTACAAAAGCAGATGGAATCATATACTCTGGCAATTTCTCTTGGAGAAACCGCCGCAATTCATTCATCGTCGGTGTAGATTCACCATTTACCACGACATACGCCACCAATCGCTTATTTCCTGGCTCATCCTCTCTGGCTATCACTACAGTTTCCTGTACACAGTTGTGTTGTGTGAGTACACTCTCAATTTCTCCCAACTCGATGCGGAAACCGCGAATCTTCACCTGATGGTCAATCCGACCGAGGAATTCAATATTACCATCACTGAGATAGCGGGCTAAGTCTCCTGTCTTATATAGTCGTGCTTCTCTCTTGTCGCTAAAGGGATTGGGGATAAATTTTTGGGCTGTGAGTTCGGGTTGATTTAAATAGCCAGAGGCTAAACATTCTCCACCAATATGCAATTCCCCAGAAACACCAATTGGGCAGGGATTGAGGTAAGCATCAAGAATATAATATTCGGCGTTTTGGATGGGTTTGCCATAAGGAATACTCTTCCAATACGGCTCGACTTTGCCAATGGGATAATAATTAGACCAAACTGTGGCTTCCGTTGCTCCACCCAAACTAATTACCTCGACCCCTGGGAAGGTGGTTTTCAGTAAATCTGCGAGTGGCACAGGTATCCAATCACCACTCATAAATACTAGCCGCAATTGGGGATGGCAATTACTTTCGTGAACCATTGGGAAAAAAGTAGCCAGTTGTTGCAGTGCAGGCGGCGCAGAATCCCAGAATGTGATTGGCTCATGACAAAGAATGTCCAACAAAGCTTCTGGATCTCGGACATCATGACTAGCGACAACCCGAATCGAACCACCTGCAGCTAAAAGTCCGAAAATGTCATAGACTGACAGGTCAAAACACAAGGATGTGATAAATAAAACTCTGTCGTCAGCATTAACATTGAATGTTTTGTTCACCCACTCAATCAGGTTGATCACTGGTTGATGACGAACTACAACCCCCTTTGGTGTACCTGTAGAGCCAGAGGTAAAAATCACATAGGCAATATCATTTGAATTAGCAGATTTTGGTAAATTTTTTGTGGGCAGTAAATCTAGATAGGCACGATTCCACACCTGCTGATGTCCAACTTGCTGAACAGATTGAGTATGTGCGGATTGATCTAAACAGATTAGGTGTTGCAGTGCGATCAGTTCTAGCTCATAAATACTGGGTAAAAGGCAAGTTTGGGTGACTAGACAGTTAATTTGCCCAGAAGACAGCAGTAATTGAATGCGTGCTTTGGGGAAACTGGGTTCTAGTGGCACGTATGCACCTCCAGCTTTCAAAATCCCTAGGACAGCCGGAATCATTTCTAGCGATCGCTCTAAATATACAGCGACTAACACCCCTGGTTTGACACCCAGTTGCTGCAAGTGATGGGCTAACTGATTAGCTCTACAGTTCAAATCTTTATAGGTTAGTTGTTCCTCTCCACAAACAACGGCTATAGCGTCGGGTGTTTGCTCTACTTGAGCCTCAAAGAGTTGATGAATACAAAGTTGCTCTGCAAAATCTGCTTGTGTATGATTCCACTCGATCAACATTTGATGTTTTTCATCTGTCGTCAATAGTGGCAATTCTCCTAAATACTGCCAAGGATTAGTTGCCATACTGGACAACAAAGTCTGAAGATGTCCCAGCATCCGCCGGATTTTAGCATCGGCGAATTTTTTTTGGTCGTATTTGAGTTTCAATAACAGTTCTGACTCTGCATAACCAACCAATGTCAGAGGAAAGTTAGTTTGTTCTTCTAACTGGAATTCCAGGTTTTGCCATCTCCCACCCTGAGAACGTAAAGCTGAATTCAGTTCATAGTTTTCAAATACCAGGATGCTATCAAATAAGGAAGTTCCGCCGGGGACATCACTCCAGCGTTGAATTTTGACTAGGGGTGTATGTTCGTAGTCTCGCAAAGCCAACCACTGCGATCGCAATTCTCTCAGCCAAGTCAGCAGCGGTTTTTCCCCGGAAACGCTAACTCGAACTGGCAAGGTATTGATCAACAGTCCTACCATCGATTCCGCACCAGCTACGGAGGAATGACGACAGGCTCTGGTTGCACCAAAGACAACATCTGTTTCACCACTGTAACGACTGAGCAATAAAGCCCAAGCACCTTGTACTAAGGTATTCAGCGTGAGTTGATGTTGTTGTGCTAAAGACTGCAACATCGCCGTAGTTTTTTCTGAGAGTCGGATTGCTTGTTCGCCAAAACTGCCTTGCTCACGAGGAACTGAGTCTACTAATAAAGGTGTGGGTGCAGTCAAGCCTTTGAGCAAGTCCCGCCAAAAACTTTCAGCCTTATTCCAATCCTGTTGATGTAGCCAGGCGATATGATCTTGATAAGGATGTGGTTGTGGAAGTTGTAAGTCTTTTCCTTCGCAGAAAGCGTCATAAAGGGTGAATAATTCCTTGATGATGACTGACAAAGAACGACCATCTAGCAAGGCATGGTGAAAAGTCCAAATAAATTGGTAGACGGATTCTTGCAAGCGAAATAATGCTAGGCGCATCAATGGCGCATCATTTAGCTGAAAACCACGCCGGCGATCGCTTTGCAGATAGGCTTGCAATTTAGTTGATTGTTCTGTGTCAGACAGGTCACACCAATCTTGCTGTTCCAGGGGAATGATGACGTTTCGATGCACACGTTGTTGAGGTTCTCGTTCACTTTCCCAATCAAAACTAGTTCTCAAAACTGCGTGTCGGGCTACAACTGTCTGCCATGCTTGTTGAAATGCCAAAACATCAATTTTTTCATCTACTAAACAGATCATCTGCTCAATATCCACTCCCGAATTTTGAGCAACTAGATTGTTAAACAGCATTCCTTGCTGCATCGATGAAAGTTGATATAAATCTTTCGTAGCTACTATTTTCATTCTGTTTTTATAAAAATAATGAATGACTTAATAATTGGTTAAAATGCAACCATAGTGATTACAAAATTAAATCAGACTTTAATGTGAATTAAGTCTTGAAACTCTTGTGTTTTTATAGGTAGTCCCGAATGATATAGAAATTCGGTTTGATTGTTGAACATATTTAAGTAGTAGGTAGGGCAATGCCCACCACATCCAGGGTTTGGTGGGCATTGCCCAACGCCACTCCTCTCAACGCGGGAAACCCGCGCACGAGGGTGGCTCCCCTACGTATAGTTCAAAAATCAAATAGGAGTCCTATAATAGATTGCTAAGGATACATCAAATCTATCCACGAATTAGTCAATAAATTTTCTAGAATAGGCAGAGAACTTACGAAATTTATGGTAGTGCAGTTTCGATAAGCATCAATAGAATTTAGCAGGTAATATTTCCAATTTTGTATTATAAGAATAAAGAATTATCTACATTTTGCAAAGAAAATATAAAGCTATAATAGCTTTACCGTGATTTAAACTAATAAATTCGATATTTTTTGACCAGCGAAAAGTAAACAAAGCTAAAACCCTCTTTCCTCCTGTATTCTGGCTGGTTGTTGAGCGTAGCCGAAACACTGTCTCCTTCTTTATCCCAACGATAATTATTTACGCCCACCTACTTACAGTATTCAAACTGAGCGAAATGAACTTTTGACAGCAAGCCTTAATTAATTACCTTTTGCAAGGTTAGCAATAATTCATTAATGGTGTAAGGCTTTGCTAAAAGGGTAGTCACACCACTTTCGGCGATCGCTTCCAGCTTGTCACTCGACATTAGTCCGCTGCTGGCAATAATTTTTACCTTGGGATTGATTTTCTTTAAGGTACGGATAGCGGTTAAACCATCGAGGTTAGGCAACATCATATCCATGAGGACGACGCTGATTTGATTCATATTTGTCGCATAAAGTGCGATCGCTTCAATCCCATCACTAGCGATCAGGGCTTTGTAGTTATGTGTTTCTAGAGAAGTTTTAGTAATATCTTGAATGGCGGGTTCATCATCCACCACCAAAATCAGTTCTCCATGTCCTGTAAACACAGTTAAATCTTCTATAGTCAGCGTCTCCATGCCTTCGACGGCTGGTAAGTACACCTTAAATTGAGTTCCTACTCCCACTTCACTATACACATTCACAAAACCACCGTGGCTTTTGACAATGCCAATGATAGTAGAAAGTCCTAACCCTGTACCTTGTCCGACTTCCTTTGTCGTGAAGAATGGCTCGAAAATTCTATCTAATATTTCGTTGGGAATCCCCACGCCGGTATCAGAGACAGTAATCATTATATAATGCCCAACTTTAGCTTCTAAGTTCATCCGGGCATAATTTTCGTCAATAAACAGATTTTTCGCAGACATCCGCAATGTACCGCCATAGGGCATAGCATCACGAGCATTGACGCAGAGATTCATCAGTACTTGATGGAGTTGAGTCCCATCTCCAGAAACCATCCATAAGTTTTGCGATACATCGGTGTAGACTTGGATGGATTTGGGAAATGTTTCTTTGAGGACTTTGCTAACTTCGACAATTAGGTGTCTGATTTGTAAATTGATCCGCTTTCCTTCCACACCCCGTGCAAACGACAACACCTGTTTGACTAAATCAGCGCCGCGTTTAGCGTTGATTTCCAGAATTTCCAATAGATGCATAGTCCGCTCATCTGCATCGGGGAATTTTAGGGGTAGTAGCTGCGCTCCTGCTAAAATCGGGGTGAGGATATTGTTCAGGTCGTGAGCAATGCCACTAGCCAGAGTTCCGATGCTTTCCAGGCGTTGAGCGCGAAACAATTGTGCTTCTAGGCGTTTCTTCTCAGTAATATCTGTGTCAACGGTGAGAATTGATTTGGGGTGTCCTTGTTCGTCACGTACTAGACTCCAGCGACTAGCAACTAAAATTTCCTTACCAGTTTTGGTAACTTTAGCTAACTCACCCTGCCATTTACCCTTGTTGAGGACAGTCACAAAGGCGGTTTCCACTTCCTGGGGAATGTGTTCATCATATAAAAGATCGCTGGCATTGCTGCCTATAGCTTCCCCCATCTGCCAACCGTAGAGAGTTTCCGCCGCTTTATTCCAGAAGAGGATGCGATTTTGTAAATCTCGCACCAGAATGGCATCGGTGGTGAAATCTAGTAATGCTGCTTGTTCGCGGATTTTTTCTTCAGCTAATTTGCGATCGCGTAGTGCGGCTTGGCGATCGCTAATATCAATACAAGCACAGGTTATACCTACCACTGCTTGTGACTCATTTCGCAATGGCTCTACAGTTAAATCATAATAGCGATTTCCTTGTGCAGTTGTAATCGATAATTCATCTCGTGTACCGACACCAGTAGTCAACACTCCCAGTTTAATTACCGTTAGACGTTGGGCATCTTCAGCCGAAATCAGTTCCCAGTCTTGTTTGCCTAACATTTCTTCAGCCTTCAAGCCAAAACCGGGGTTATATACCCAGGTATAACGTAATTCCTCGTTTTGGTTAAAGACAAAGATGGGTGAGTTTTTTAAAGCTACCCGGAATCGTTCCTCACTACGTCGCAGTGCCACCTCTCCCCGTTGACGCTCGATCGCATAACGCATTGAACGTACCAGCAAATCACCTGTCACTTGCCCTTTGACTAAATAATCCTGCGCTCCTGCTTGCATGGCTCGCAAAGCCAAGGTTTCATCGTCCATACCCGTTAAGACGATAATAGGAATTGCTTTTGCTTGATGATGGGTTCTCACAAAGGTGTCTAACCCCTGGCTATCTGGCAATGAAAGGTCTAACAAAATCAAATCAAAGCTTTGGTTAACTAGATAGTTAAGTGCTTCATCTAGCCGCTGAGTGGGTATCAACTCCACCGTGACTGTGGTGACATCCCTTAAAAACTCTTGTAATAACAGAACATCACCAGGATTGTCTTCTACTAATAAAACTTTAATATTTTCTCCTGCCATGTTGATTACTCCGGTGGCAGCTTGACAATGGCAAACCAAAAGTTTTCTATAGAGCGCACAATTTTCACAAATTGATCGAAGTCAACTGGCTTAGTTATGTAGCAGTTGGCACATAAGTTATAGGCTTTCAGCACGTCTTCTTCAGCGTGGGAAGTCGTCAAGACAACAACGGGAATTCGCCGGAGATTTTCATCGGCTTTAATTTCTGCCAATACTTCTCGCCCATCTTTCCTAGGCAGGTTCAAATCCAACAGCACAATATCGGGATGGGCAGCTGCGGTATATTGTTCTTGTTTTCGCAAGAATGCCATAGCCTCTACCCCATCTTCGACTACGTTCAGGTGAATTGAAATTTTGCTATCTTCAAGGGCGATCCTTGTGAGCAGGGCATCGCCAGGATTGTCTTCTACTAACAAAACCTCAATAGGCATAATCGCTGCTCTAGTATTCACGATTGCTATCCTGCTTTATCTGGAATTGTAAAGTAAAAAATCGAGCCTTGACCCGGTTCCGACTCAACCCAGATACTACCGTGATGACGTTCGATAATTTTCTTGCAAATTGCTAGACCAATACCAGTACCTGGATACTTACTTCTACCATGTAAGCGCTGAAAAATCACAAAGATGCGTTCCGCATATTGAGTTTCTAAACCAATTCCATTATCGCGCACTGAGAATAACCATTCGGTTTCTGTCAGGTTGAGATTTGTATGTTTTTCATCTGGGGTGACTGTTCTCTTCACCGCGCCGATATGAATTTTGGGTGGTTCTTCCCGACTAAATTTGATGGCGTTACTGATGAAGTTTTGAAACACTTGCAGCATTTGGGTAGTATCAGCTCTTACTTGGGGTAAGGAGTCATGGGTGATTACTGCACCACTTTCTTTGATTGCTACTTGGAGATTAGCGATCGCCTTTGCTAAAACAGTCTGACAATCAACCAATACAAAGGGTTGTCCACGGGTACTGACGCGGGAATAGTTCAACAAATCGCTGATTAGTCTCTGCATCCGCCGCGCCCCGTCTACGGCGTAGCCAATGAATTCATCGGCGTTGGCATCTAGCTGATTTTTATACCTCCGCTCTAGTAGCTGTAAATAACTAGTCACCATCCGCAATGGTTCCTGTAAGTCATGGGAAGCCACGTAAGCAAACTGTTCTAACTCGGCGTTAGAACGGGCGAGTTCTTGGCGTTGGCGAGTTTCACGTTCCAACAGTTGTGCCTGGGATAAAGCAATGCCAATTTGGTTAGCTAACTGTTGCAATAACTCCAACTCAAAGCTTGTCCATTGTCGAGGGGAGGCACACTGATGGGCGATCAATAAGCCCCAAATGCTATCTCGCATGAGAATGGGCACTACTAAGTTAGCTTTGACACCAAACTGCTGGAGAAATTTTCGATAACAACCTTGGATATTGGCATCGGTAACATCTGCGATCGCACTGACTCTGCCCTGACGATATTTCTCTAAGTAGTTTTGCTGAAAACAGTGGTCAAGAATGTTTTGTCCTAGAACTACTGGCCAACCAGGCTGTACCGCCTCTTGCACCACTTTTCCCGAACCATCAGCCCAGAGTTGAAAAATCAAGACTCGATCAGCTTGCAGAAGTTTTTGCACTTCTGTAACTGTAGTTTGGAGGATTTCTTCCAGTTGTAATGATTCCCGAATTTTTAAGGTGATTTGGGCGAATAATTGCGATCGCTTATTTTGCCGTTTTAATTCTGCCTCTGCACACTGGCGATCAGTAATATCTTGCAGATAAACAGATAATCCTTCTGTGGCTGGATAGGCGTGAATTTCCCACCAGCGATCGCTTGATGGATAATATTCTGCAAATTCCACACTCATTTGTTTGGCGATCGCCCTGTGAAACTCACTATAGGATTTTGTACCAATTATTTCTGGAAACACTTCCCAAATACTATTACCCAATAACTCATGCTGAGTTTTCTGCAACACCCGTTCTGCTTGACTATTAACGTAGGTGAATCGCCATTCGCGATCTAACGCGAAAAAAGCATCAGTAATTCTTTCGAGAATCTTCGTAATGCGATTTCTTGATACTTCCGCCGCCGTCCTTACTGCTTGCTCATGCGTCATTAATTCCCCAGTAATCCGAGAAATCTCTACTACATTCAGCCTCAGTTCTAGTTGATCAATCACCAAGCGACTTAAAGCGACAACGGACTCTATTTGTTTTTGGCTGAGTTCCCGTGGCACTCTGTCAATTACACAGAGAGTTCCCAGCATATCACCCTTGGGTGTAATTAAGGGCACACCCACATAAAAACGCACATAAGGGTAGGATGTCACTACCGGATTTTGCGCCAATTTTTCATCAGCTAACGTATCAGGAACCACCACAACCTGACGTTGCTCCTGGCACAGGTAAGATAATCCCACATTCCGGGGCATTTCTGGTACATCTATACCTAGTTTGGCCTTAAACCACTGACGATTTTCGTCAATGAAATTCACCAAAACAATGGGAGCATCACAAATGAAGGCTGCTAACCGAGCCAAATTGTCGTAAGCTTCTTCCGGTTCAGTGTCCAGAATTTGATATTGGTGGAGGGCTTCCAGTCTAGCTGCTTCACCGTTAGAGGATACATGTTTCATATTAATTACGAAACCGACAATTTATTATTTTTAATCCTTGCAAATAAAACAGAGTCAAAATTAAATCAGTGAACAGTTATCATCGAACTGCTCAGTAACCACCCCGACTGTAGCAATATCTCACAGAGGGAACCCATCACTTTGAGGATACTGCTGGCGAATCAGGACTCAGACCCCTCAATGCTGATCCACACAGAACTCTCACACAGCCCGACATATCGCCCACACCCTAGAAGGGTGGGGCTACTGATACAAAGACTGCAACAGCAGGCTAGAGAAATTTAGCCTTGAAAAGCAAGGCTACCCTGCCTTAAGCCGCTGCGCGTCTATGTTTGATTAGCCGCACCCTTCTAGTAGTCTGTCAGGGTTGAAATGAGGGACTGTAGTGTGAGCGTCTCGCTCACGCGGGCTTTTCGGCCCGCACTACCAAAAACCCCTCAAAACAAAATTGACAAACCACTAGGGTGAAGGCGGGATTGTGGGATAAGCGAGGGGTCTGACACCCTATTCCCCAACAGCATCCTTTTAGAGGTGGAGGACTCTGGCTACCAACTGATAACTGATCAGCGACTGCGGCATTTAAGTTGCATATTTCATCGTGTAGACCGTTAACTGTCAACTGTCAACAGTCAACAAAAAAACGATTGATTGTGCAATGAATCAGCGTTTTAGCTTAACTGATAACTGTCTCTCAGATTATTCAGTCTATAACTTATTGGAGGAGTTTTTTTAGCTTTGTGTCAAAAAGCTACATATTAACTCTTAAAAATCGCATTTAAGGTACAACGCTACCAATGCGTTGTTTTGGCTTCATATACCTCGTTTTATGGCGTATTTTTATTTACCAGTATATTGCTGAAAACTCAGGATGCATTTACTCCCCATCCAATTGATAAACCTTTAAATAAGCTTGATTCATCAATAGCTCCTACAAAAATTATACTCGGAATTGGCAACAACTTCATCAATTGTTATCCGCAGGATGAAGTTAAATTTAATTTTCGGTGTAAGTACTTATTCTTATCAGTTCAAAGAGAACAAGAAAACCTAAATAAGTGTATTCACTCTAGGCAATTATTTGATTTCTTCATTAAGTTTGCATAGAGATTATGACTTATACCAATTTTGTCAAAAGAAGGCGACAGATAAATTCGTAGAGGCGGGGTTTACCCAACCTTGATGACAATCCATGTGTCGCCAAAATTTGACTCACTTTGAACAGGAATTGCCAATATATCTAGCAAAAAGCAGTATTAACAAATACAGTTATGACAGACAACATTCTGAATTTCATAGAATTTAAAAAAGACGGCATAGATGGTGTTGATGGACTTGCTGGTTCTTGGTCTGTAACTGTCAGCCCTGATGGCAAATTCCTTTATGCCGCTGGTTCTAAGGACTCAGCGGTAGCAGTATTTAAGCGGAATCCAGATACAGGCAAGTTGAGTTTTGTTGAAGTTCAAAAAGATGGTGTAGGGGGAGTTGATGGACTTAATTATGTCACCTCCGTCACTGTCAGCCCTGACGGTAAATTCCTCTATGCATCTGGATTTGGTGACTCAGCGGTAGCAGTATTTAAGCGGAATCCAGATACAGGCAAGTTGAGTTTTGTTGAAGTTCAAAAAAATAATGTAGGGGGTATTACTGGGCTTTTCAGCGTTGACTATGTCACCGTCAGCCCCGATAATAAATTTCTCTATACTGCTGCATATAATGACTCAGCGGTGGCAGTGTTTCAGCGGAATACAGATACAGGCCAACTAAGTTTTGTCGAAGTTAAAAAAAATGGCATAGCGGGTATCACTGGGCTGGGACAGGTCTCTTCCATCACTGTTAGTCCCGACAACAATTTCCTCTATACAACTGGATTAAATGACTCAGCAGTGGCGGTGTTTAAACGGGATGCAACCACAGGTAAGTTGAGTTTTGTCGAAGTTAAAAAAGACGGCGTAGGCGGTGTTGATGGACTTGGTGGTGTCTTCTCTGCCACCATCAGTCCCGATGGTCAATACCTCTATGCTGCTGGATATTATGACTCAGCAGTGGCGGTGTTTAAACGGGATAAAACCACAGGCAAGTTGAGTTTTGTCGAAGTTAAAAAAGATGGTGTAGGGGGTGTTGATGGGCTTGGTGGTGCGTTCTCTGTCACCATCAGCCCCGATGGTAAATATGTCTATGCAGCGGGACGCATTGACTCAGCAGTCGCGATGTTTGCACGGGATGCAAACACAGGTAAGTTGAGTTTCCTGAAAGTGCAAAAAGATGGCGTAGGCAGTGTTGACGGGCTGGCTGATGCCTACTCTGTCACCCTCAGCCCAGATGGTAAATACCTCTATGCGGCAGGACGAAATGACTCGGCGGTGGCAGTCTTTAATACCGCGCCCCAGAATGAGAATAATATTGCTCCGACTACTCTACTAGCAAAGTTGGCGATCGCTAATACTTTGTCTGAAAATGAGACTAATACAGCTACACTCACAAAGCTGGACACTGAGGACATCTTTACTATCAAAAATAACTTTGAAGATAGTAAAGCAAAACTCTCAGTTAAAATTCAAAGCAACACTGCTCAATTGGTGAATCAACTGTCTGTATTTACAGTTGATGATGCCCAAGGTACGATTGACGGTATCGTCCCTGGTGCAGTAGGCTACACAGAAAAGGCTCTCCAGCGTTCAAAGGTGATTTTCTCGCCAATTGCCAATTTGCCTGATGGTTTTAATCCTACTGACCTGACAAGCTTACTAGAGTTTGAGTCTGGGGCAAACCTCAGATTCTACTTGGTACGCAACAGCACTACTGAAGAGGTGCTGTCTGGAAAAACCCCCTTGTCTGATGTACTGTTTCTCAACGAGGGAGTTGCAGAAGATGACGGGTTCTCTCTTAACTTCCAGGATTTAGTAGTGAAAATTCAAGCCACAAATCAAGCATTACCTTTGGGTACAGGTTTACAAGGGCAGCAACAAGGTGAATTAATTGATTTACGGGGTGTGACACAATCAGTAACGGCTGAGTTCATTGTCAATAGAGAGGCTGCATACGACAACTTTGTCGGCTTCTATGCAGTAGCTGATGAGAACGGTGGTATTGATACTAATGGTGATGGTATCGCAGATGTTCTCGTTGGGCAGGCTGGTTACACCGAAGCTGCTGTGAGTCAGCGTGTTGCGGGTATTGACTTGACAGTGAATAACCAAGGTACAGCAACTTACACTGGCACTTTCGAGGCTGATTCTTTGTTTGCACCATTTATTATTGCTAATGGTAGACCCGATGCAATTCTTGATAGTGATCCCAACAACAATCCAGATGTTTACTTCTCTTTCTTAGGTGCTAACACTGATCAAGCATCTCACATTCGTTTATTGGGAAGTAACACCTTTGGTTTTGAAGACTTAGTCAATGGCGGGAACCAAGATTACAATGATTTCATTGTGCGGATTAACTTGAGTGTGAATAACCCCACTACCTGACATATTATACCATGTCCGGTGAAAGACTGATCATGAAGACTGCAAGGGAGCAGGGGGGAGAAAGAGTTTTCAGGTTTTTGCACAGATGCGGGATTCATAATTAATCAGCCGGACATGATATTACATGTCTAAACCTAGATGTTTTCGCAGCGCCTGACGCATAACATCTACAGGTATAGCCTCCCTTTGCAACCAGATTTTTAAAGCAGCTACTCCTTGTTGGACTAGCATTTCCAAGCCATCAATTGTAATTGCACCTTGTTTTTGTGCTTGTTGGAGAAATTGCGTTGGCTGAGGAATATAGATTAAATCGTAGGCGATCGCATTCGGTGATAAGCTTGACATCTCCTCTGCACTCAAAGGTGAATCATTAATTTTGGGATACATCCCTATCGGGGTTGTGTTTACGAGTAGGTCTGCTTGGGGAATCAGTTTGGGGAGTTCTAGCCATTCATGGACTTGCAAATTCTCATTTAGTGGCGAATTACTCCAACTATTGCGGAATGCTGTTAATTTCTCGTGGTTGCGCCCCACAATATGAATTTCTGCAAAACCCAACTGATGACAACCGGCTACAACTGCTCTCGCAGCACCGCCATTACCTAAAATTACTGCTATCTTCTGACTCCAATCTTGGTGATATGTTGTTTGCAAAGGGACGATAAATCCTTCTACATCCGTGTTTGTCCCTACCCATTGATTATTTTGGCGAGTAACAGTGTTAACAGCCCCTACAGATTGAGCAAGTGGTGAAATTTCTGAGAGTAGGGGTATAATTGCTTGCTTGTGAGGGATTGTCACATTAAAGCCGACAACTCCAACAGCAGCAAAACCTGCGATCGCTACTGCTAAATTCTGTGGTTCTATAGGAAAAGGGAGATAAACATAGTCTAGTCCCAGTTGGGCGATGTCTTCTACCATCTGCGCTAACGCTGCATTATGCATCAATGGCGACAGTGAATGTTCCACCGGATGCCCAATCACCCCTAAAATCTTAGTCTTGCCTGTAATTAATGGTTTTGTCATTTATCCCCCATTCCCCATTCCCAATACTAGCTACAATTATTAACAGCTACTTAACATTTCTTTAGAATATGCAGGCAACTACCGCCTCCTCTACAACCTCGCTTCCTGGTCAATATTGGCAGTGGCGAGGGCATAATGTTTACTATGTACGAGCCGGAGAGAAACAACCGCAACGTCCACCCTTGTTGTTGGTGCATGGCTTTGGAGCTTCTACAGACCACTGGCGCAAGAATATCACAGGACTAAATCAGGATTTCGAGGTATTTGCGATCGATTTATTAGGGTTTGGACGCTCCGCCAAGCCTAAGCTACAGTATAGCGGCGACTTATGGCGTGACCAACTCAATGATTTTATCAGTGAGGTGATTGGTCAAAAAACAGTATTAGCAGGTAACTCCCTTGGTGGCTATGCTTCCTTATGTGTTGCTGCACAACATCCTGATAGCACAGCGGGTTTAGTTTTGCTTAATAGTGCGGGACCTTTTAGCACTCCACAACCGACATCAGAACCGGAAGCTTTACAATCACAAATTCAGCCTCCCAAAGAATCCTCTGGATTACAGAAGCTACTGGGTAATAGTGTTAAGTGGATGTTTCAACAACCTTTAGCCCAATTTCTCTTATTTCAATATGTGCGACAACGTTGGGTGATTCGCCAAACCCTAGAAAAAGTTTATCTTGACAAGAGCGCAATTACAGACCAGTTAGTAGAAGAAATTTATCGTCCTGCTTACGACGCTGGTGCTTTAGATGTGTTTGTTTCAGTTTTTAGCACTCCTCAAGGAGAAAAAGTTGATGTGCTATTGAGGCAATTAACTTGTTCCTTATTACTATTATGGGGTGAAGCTGATCCTTGGATGAATTGTCGGGAACGTTCCCAAAAGTTCCGGCAATATTATCCGGAACTAAAAGAATATTTTCTCACGGCGGGTCATTGTCCCCACGATGAAGTACCGAATCAGGTAAACTCACTTTTACGTGATTGGGTATTGTCTATCAATTAGAGCAACCTCATTAAAATGTTTAAAAGCATAGATTCTCGACTTCTGAGAGAAGTCGGGAATCTGATTATTATCCCTAGTTCAATTTTGGGTTCCATCAAAAGTAGTTTTCTTAACTTCTTGCTCTAGTTGGTCGCTAATAATCTCAGTACCTATTTCCGGCTTATCCAAGTTGACTCTAACAAAATTTGTCTGGTCTTTTTCTGTAAATTTCTTGTCATTATCAGAGTCTTTGATAATTTTTAAGAAAATGGCATTTTGACTGGAGACAACAACCCAATTGATAATTTGGGTATTGTTTGGGGTAATTTGTTGGAGATTCTTACCTGATAAATCAGAGAGATAGCCAATAATGGCATCTCTTTCATTAAGTTTTTTATCTCCATTGGTATCTTGATCTAGAATTCTATACAACCAAAATCTTGTGTTTGGTTTACCCGCTGATTTTGTCTCCACTAAATCGAAAGAATTTATAATAGCTTTTTTATTTAATAAAAGATGAGTATCTCCATCTGGTTTATGGTAAAAAATAATGTTAGATAATTTACCATATTTAGTATCATAACGTGAAAGATTAAAGTTAGTTTCATCCTTTTTACGTGGTTCTGTGAGATTAACTGGAATCATCAAATAATCTGACTGTGCTTTAATGATTAAGTCACCATAATCTATCTCTGCCTCTGGCTGCGGCTTTTCAGTAGCATTTGCATTCGTTTGTTGTGTATTTCTAGCAAGTTTTGCATCACACGACAAAGAAATTATAGATATTATTGTAGCTAAAACAATTTTCTTTAAACAACTATTATTCATTATTGAAATCTCCCAGCTAAATATATTACTGTCTTATTTTATTCCCTGCTGGAAAATCTCCCAGATTCATGTTTGAGTATGTTGTAAGAAGGTGGGCGTAAATAAAGTTAATTAGTATACGCATAGCGTCTCCGAGAGGAGAGGGTCGTCATTTATCCTCACTTTTAAAGTTCTGATGCCTGCGGCAACCCCTCCGGTGTACGGAGGTTTCCTCCAATCAGACTTTGCACTTTGTCATTTATATAAAATAATCTCACTAATCAAGTATAAATTAAAAAAAGTAATATAAAAGCCGAAAACCTGGTCAGATGTGACCAGGTTCGCTCAAGTTTGGAGGTTTCAAATTTTTAGACGTGTTAACTAGTTGGAATCAACAAATAGGGTGGATATAACAACTAGTAAACTCAGCATTTTTTGTTTTTCCGCTTTGGGATTTGGCTTAATCTTTTTTGAAAAGATTGTGTGCCACTTTAAAATCATTATGCTGAAATTTACCTGGGTTGATGACGGGGGACACTGAGTCATTACCCATTTAGTTTAGATTGTGCTTTGTTTGGTGTCCTACTTATTAACTTACCACCTCATATCAGCAGTCACTAACTATTATTTACCAAAGTTGATGTTTTGTTAGATTTTGCAATATTGAAAGCTAGAGATACCTGAATTCTACCCTTTGGGAAACGGGTGCGTCCCAGTTTTTATAAACGCCCATAGGAACCAGTAGCCTGGGGCTATAAATACGAAGCCTGCTGACCCAGACTATGAGTGTTTATAGCCTGGGTCAGCAGGCATTGTTCGTGTAGCAATACCCTAAAAGGGTATTGATTAAAAAAGTGGGATGCTTCCTCGGTAAACCGCTTTGCATCTACGTTTGTCCTCCGGCTTCGGTTAAAACTTCTCTTATAGCGGTTCTCGGTCGGATGCAATACAATCCGAGGGCAGGAAAACCCAGCCCCTTGTATCTTAAATAGAAGAGCCAAGGAATCAAGTCCGTAGCTTTGACTTTGTTGAAATTATTTGCACAACGATTACTTGAGCGCGGCAAGGTCAAAATGTAAGTCCTTGGTGCTGTTATGCGTAAGCTCTTGCATTTTGCTTTTGCGATTTTAAAATCCCAAAAGCCTTTTGACCCTGATTATCTCGCTCATGCCTCTTGACGAATCAAGACAGTATCTACAGGCTTTGTGATTTTCAACTATTTCGCCCTTGGTTCTAAAACGATTTGCAAGCCTGATTTATCGACATGATAAGTCCAAGATTGCGCCTTCACCTTGACAATCACTTCCCACCCTTCGATAGGTTTGTAAATCTGGGCGCAGATTTCGCCAAAGTTGAATTCACAAGCATTACCAAAAGTTTGAAATTTAACGTCAGTGATTTTTAAACTAGCAATTGCCACCCCGGAACGCTTGGCAGCATCCGTTAAAATTGTATTGGCGATCGCTTTTGGTAGTTGAGTATTAGCTGCTAGGTTAATCTGAGGATCTAAAATGATTTGCGAGCCAGATTTATTCACATGATAAGTCCAAGATTGCGCCTTCACATTGACAATCACTTCCCAACCTTCGATGGGTTTATATTCCCTGGTACAAACTTCACCAAAATTAAAAATGCAGGGATTTGCAAAAGTTTCTGGGATGATTTCCGTGATTTTCAATTTAGCAATTTTTAACCCAGAACGCTTTGAGGCGTCACGTAGTATATTTCGAGAAATATCTCTCGGTAGCTTTTGAGAGTTTTGGGACAGTTGATTTTGTTCTGTAGTCGGAGCAGCTGTACTAGGACTTTTGTCAGTCAATCCAATTCCACAAGATAGTAAGCTCGTTAATGTTAGGGTCAATATCACCCCTCTAGAAAGCTTGCAGAGGTTGTCGATGAAAGGCGATCGCTTAATCAGAGAGTTCATAGCATTCTATTGGGAAAATTGAATAGCTGATATTTGATATGACGCTACATTTTCAATCCAGTTTCTCTGCCATCAATTCCGGAAATGCCTACCATATCCCACCAATCATGTCAATATTAGCTTGTGAGCGGTCTTTCAACTCAGCACTCTTCATTGATAATGGGCTGTGATCTCCCCGACTTCTTGAAGAAGTCGGGGAGCTGAACACCACTAACCCTGTAAAATTAATGAGTTTTTGATGATTTTTGCAGCCGTTGCTCAATACCAACATTTCCTTGTAAGCCGCCAGTGTGTATTAATAATAGGCGATCGCCTCTCGGAAAAAATCCCTGCTGTAGCAAATGCATCACGCCATAAAACATTTTTGCGGTATACACGTAATCTAGAGCTACGTTGTGTTCTTGGGTGAACTGCTGGCTGAATAACAATAGTTGATCATTTACCTTGGCATAGCCGCCCATGTGATAATCACACAACAATTCCCAAGGTGCGGGATAGTCAAATGGTGCAGGGAAATTTGATGTGAGATAATTTTTCAGCAGATCGTCTATTTCTTGGTTTAGGAATTCTCCTGCTTTCAACACAGGAAAACCGATAACTCGTTGCTGTTTGTCTAGTGAAAGTGCAATCCCAGCAAGGGTTGTTCCTGTGCCGCAGGCTAAACATACAGTATCAAATACATCTAACTTACTAATTATTTCCGTACAACCGCGCACACCGTTGAGGTTGTTACCACCTTCGGGAACGATCAGCACCTCACCAAAGCGTTGCTGTAAATCCGCCTGCAATGCTGTTGTGTGACGCTGTCGGTAAGTTTCCCGGTCGATGTATACAAGCTGCATACCCTGCTGCACAGCAAAACTCAGCGTAGGATTTAAAGGTAGCCTTTCCTCTCCACGGATCACGCCAATGGTGCGGAAACCAAAAAGATTACCGGCAGCCGCAGTTGCATAGATGTGGTTAGAATAAGCACCCCCAAAAGTCAGCAGCGTCGTAATATTTTGCTGCTTGGCTTCTAAAAGGTTGTATTTCAACTTGAACCATTTATTACCGTTAATCAAGGGGTGCATCAGATCCAGACGCAGCAAGGACAAATCAACACCAGCCAAGCGGGCGATCGCACTGTGAATTTGTTGTCTAGGAGGCGGAAGAAAGTTTGAGTACATGGGAGGGTTACGGCAAGATAGCTAAAAAATCTGCATATTACTGCCCATAAGTGCTGATATCTAAGGACTACCAGTGCAAACTCAGTTAATCTTAGGATTTCACAGTGCTGCAATACGCCGAACATTCCTGCTTTGTCTGTAAGAAAATTATTAGTTATCGCATGGAGGTAGAAGTGACTAGCAGTGGAATTAATAAAATTTTTTGGCAACCAGTGGACTCAACGCCTAATCAACAAGAGATTAGCAGGTGTCCAAGATGTCGCGCTCAAGTATCAAGATACTTTGGATATTCATTTAAAGCCAGTCAGTAAATATGTGAGATACAGAAAACATTGACACCCAGAGACTTTTAAGCCTGTTCCCTGCTATAGCAGTCCCCATCTAAATGGGAACCGTTATATAAGCTTAGTTAAAGGCGATGCTTTTCACAATATCGCCATTTGAAAATGTGGACAAAGTAATCATTTTTTGCTATTCATTTTCTGGTTGATTGCTAGCCAGTTGTAATGAAGCGGTGAGCGATCGCTGCTTGATCGTGTAGCGTTTTTCCCTACAGCGATCGCTCAACAACTGGCGATGGTTGGGAGTTTTGAGGTAGTAAGCTCTTGCTCTTTTCCTCATGCGACTTGTTCACTCTCCCGTCCTGTTCATATGTCAATTTAAACTGCAACAGAAAACTTTTGGCTGCCAAATTGCCATAATATTTTTGCCTAGACTTGATTAAGGTGAAAATGTTAAATGGACTACTCTTTTGCCATTGCTGCGCTCAAAACGAGCGATCGCATCCTCGCCCCCATAATTGAGCAAATCGGTGTTTGTCAACTTGACCAAGTGCAGCAAACTGGAGACTTATTTTATTCCCTATCTCGGTCAATCCTCTACCAACAACTTTCTGGCAAAGCCGCCGCAGCTATCCATCACCGATTTCTCCAGCTTTATGCTGATGAACCCTTTCCTACCCCAGAAGCTGTCCTCAACACAACCGATGAAACATTGCGCGGGGTAGGGATTTCCCGTCCCAAAGTTGTCTATCTCAAAGACTTGGCGCAAAACATCCTCAATGGGTTGCCGACTTTAACAGAATTAGAGGCAATGGAAGACGAAGCCATCATTAAAATCCTCACACAAGTCAAAGGCATAGGACGTTGGACAGTACAGATGCTATTAATTTTTCGCCTGCATCGCCCTGATGTGCTACCTGTCGATGACTTAGGTATTCGTTCCGGAATCCGTCGCATCTATTCCCTACCCGAATTACCCGACAAAAAGACTGTGGAAAAATTGGGACAACAATGGAAACCCTATTGTACAGTTGCCTCTTGGTATATATGGCGGAGTCTGGAGTTATAAGTTACTAGACTGAAAAACCAACACCCAACAAGGTTTCAGCAAATTTTCGAGTTTGACCCATCATCAAATTAGTTTATTTTCTGCAAACTTGCATAATCTTGCGGCGATGAGGTGAGAAGTATACAGAACGACGACCTCCTAGAAGTTGATACCTCCCCCTGATCTCCAGGGGTTTTTTGTTTTTATAGACGTAGACAGGTGGGCAACTGCCCACCATATCAGGGTTTTAGCCGAAAATACCTTATTGACAAGGCTGTTCGCCAGGTTGGAGCATAAAAATCTGCTTGTAGGCTTGACAGTTCTCAGCTACAACCATTTTTTGTTGGGGATGTGTGGGTGCTTCTCTTCCCCCTCTCCACTCATTATCACCATCGAGAGTCTGGATAAAGCCCAACATAATGTTTGACTCTTTCAGCCGGGAACTACTCCCTAAATCTGTTAATAGCTGATTCACTCCATCTTTACTTACTAGTATTAGCTTGCTGATTGTCGCCGTATTATAAGCTGCCGGAAACTGTTGGTAGTCAAACGACTCTGAAGGATTGGTATAGCCTGAATCATTAATCCGCAAATATTTTTTGTTGAATGTTTGCAAGTTCACATGTTCTCCAGCACCTTGAGAAAACACCTGATCAAAGTACCTTTCTGGGTTTTCCAGGTATGCTTTTAGCTCATCTATACTCATACCAGTAGCACTCTTGACAATGGCATCATAAATATTAGCTTTCAGTTGTCTGATAGGGGCAGCTAATGGGCCCAGAACATCACCAATAATGCTACTAAGTTTGCTAGCTAATGCGGCGAACTGTCCCACAGCATCCGGTGCGCCAGACATTGATATCAAGTGATTGTTGACGTAATTTTGGAGAATAGTTTTAGCTTCTTCTACTTTCGCCTTGCGATCGGGATTAAAGAACAGCGCCTTAGCAACTTTGTCACTGACTTGAGGCCATGCTTTCAAACCGCTGTTGATATCCTCACGCCAATATTCTTTGTAAGTTACTGTTAAACCATTAGCAGTCACATAAGCACCTTTTTGTACCTGAATTGCTGCTGCTTCAGCATATAACTTTGTGGCACTACAAGAAAAATCTAGGGCTTTGCAAGCTTTGGCTTTGCGAACTTTATCGTCATAACGTCGGTCATAGTCTGACTTCGCGGCATAATAAGCATCAATATCACGTTGTAATCTCGCTCTCAAGGTAGAGTAAATGCGTGGTATTGAGAACTCAGTTCCGCCGCCTCCTGGTTTCAACAGTGTTGTGTCTAAATATGAACCGGGTTTGGCATCGATCATGTTGTTATAGATGAAATCTTCAACTCCGGCAATACTAGCGTTGAAAAAATTAGCGTTGAGTTCTTGCTTATTCAAACGCTTATCAACATATCCTTCTACCAGAATGTGTTTAATTGCATTTCCTGGTGGTGCAATTACAAAATGACCACCACTAAAATTATTGATGAATGTGTGACCATACATATCTCCCGCTGCATGGGTGAGATAACCAGTCACGAATGCTTTTTTCTGTGGTGTATTGTTACCTGGACTATTACTGAGGTTCCATAAATATTTTAGCCAAGTACCAGATCCACCCGCTATTCCTGTATCGTTTGGGGATGGGTGAATCACCTGCTGGCCAGTGAGGATATCTGGGTATGCATCTGGGCCTAATATACCGGCCCGGTATTGAGCAGGGTAAGCTTTCAGCGCTGCCAGAATAGTAGGATCAACCGGATAATCGCCTAGTTTAGAAAGGACTTTTCCATTTTGATAGTCAACACGATAAATGGTGACTTTGCCATCATCAAGGGCATCATTGAGTGCTTGTTGACCGAGATAAACATGGGTAGTTGGCTTCCACGCCAAAGCAGCATTTGGACAAGCTAACATTCCCACGAAAGTTGCAGCGATCGCTAATCGTAAATATCTCTTACTAAAAGAGATTAGGTGGTGAGATAGTGCCATATTTTTTACTGTTCACTTCTGTAGATATGGAAGTGAATCATATCAAACAATTAGGTATTATTAGCTACCTAATTTATTGAGAAATTATTAATTAATTCTTTGAATTTTGCTGAGTCTGATTTGGGTTAAGAGTGAGATGATTTCAGCGGTTCTTGCCACTTTTTGCTCCTAATTTGGGGTAATCGCATCCATTGCAAAGCAACAAAATTTAATACTAAACCAATGATGAATAAAATCACCATCAAAGTAATTTGATACCAAAAAACTGGCTTAATCAATAAATCTGAAACAAGATGAAACAAATTGAGGATACTGTAAAATACAGTCAAGCCAAAATGAATGATTCTATAGCCTCTGGCATCAGTAAAAGCGGTGGCAATAATTGTCAACATTGGTAGCACAAAAAAGCCCAACATCAACCACATAATTACCGAAATTTCACTCATGGTTGTGGCTTGCTGAGACTCAGCAACAGGTAAACCGTGGAATAATGGCATTAAAGCCAGTTGCGTATGAAATAAAATCCCTAGTAGAAATACGATCCAAAGGACAATGATTCTTTCTTGATAATTAATAGCCATAAATCCTCCTTATACAAAAAGGATGAAGTCTGAAGTCTGAAGTCTGAAGTCTGTACCCCTGCGGGGAAGCAAGCTACGCGTAGCGTCTCCGTAGGAGAAGTCTGAATAAACTTGTAGATTCAAATCCGCTAATTTTAATTATGGGGATTTCCCTGTTTTCCGTTCCCCTTTAATGCTAGTACAGCACAGCGAAAGCAAACATACCATTCCCAATGGCGCAAAAGCTCGGAATACAATTCTTTTGACTTTTGACTTCCGCCTTGCGGTACTAGTGCTTGTAACCAATCTGACGCATTAACTCCTGGCGTGCTGTCACATCTGAAGATGTTTCTAATCCTCTGGGTACAAATCCATCAACTACACCGAGAATGCTCCTGCCTTGCTGCGTTTGTGCCACAATGACCTCTACCGGGTTAGCTGTTGCACAATAAATCGTACAAACTTCAGGACACTGCTTGATAGCATTCAGAAAGTTGATGGGATAACCTTCCTTGAGCAGGATCACAAAACTGTGTCCAGCGGCGATCGCCTGAGCATTCTGATTTGCGATATCTTGGAGAGAGCGATCGCTTCCTGTCGTTCTGATGAGGCAAGCTCCCGATGCTTCACAAAAAGCAATACCAAACTTGACCTGTGAAGAGATGCCGATCATAATTTCGTACAGGTCTTCCACGGTTTTGATAAAGTGAGCCTGTCCCAAAATGAAGTTGCAGCCTTCAGGGATTCGCATTGCCACTGATTTGAGTTCCATTTTTTTGCCCTCTTAGCCCAGAACTCAACTAAACAAAGTTGTTAGTAACTATTTTTATATTTTTTTGAGTGACTAGCTCCATAAGTACATATTTCCTGACATAAAAAATCGGGTTCACATTTTCTCAGAAAAGTTTGGACTGGAAATGTCAATCTGTACAAGGGATGATATTTTTAGTTATTCACAGAATTTGAGAGAGTAATAAGCTGATAATTCCCCTTTTGCCGGGGGATTAGGGGAGTTAAAGCTTTATATCAACCATATTGTGTAAAAAGTGAAGTTTTCAATAACTTTTATTTATTAAATTGAAAAGTAAAAATATTTGCTTCTATCGTTGAGAGTGACTAAAGTTAAATCAGTCAGTCTATCAAAAATTGAGTGTTCAATTTCGCTCATTAGCAAGTCAATAGAAAAATTAATAGTGACTGTGCAAATTTAATTACAAATATCTATCAAAAATTACATCTGTGGAACTCTCTAACAAATCTGAATATGCGCTTCTAGCCCTGTTAGAGCTGGCGAGTCGTTACTCTAGTGGCGAATCTTTGCAAATCCGACAGATGGCAGTGCTGCAAGATATACCAAATCGATACTTAGAACAATTACTAGCAACCTTAAGACGTGGGGGTTTGATTAAGAGCATACGCGGGGCTAAAGGTGGTTATGTTCTAGCACGAGATCCGCGAAAAATCACCCTACTCGAAATTTGGAGTTGCATTGAGGGCGTAGAGGCTGTTGTCCCTCATGTTGATAAGACTCCTGGAACCCTAGAAAATCAACTGATTCATGAAATTTGGCAAGAAGCGCGTCAGGCTGCTAATGCTGTCTTACAAAAATATACACTCCAAGACCTTTGTGAGCGGCGAGGTAAAAAGCAGCAGAAGCAATTGATGTACTACATATAGGAGTGTGCGGGGAATGGGGAATAGTTAGGAGTGTGGATTAAATAAAGTGCAAAAGTATTAGCGTGTCTAGACTAAAATAGTGCGTTAACCAAAAATAAATCGTACGGGCACGGCACTAGTAAGATTATCGGCTGACCGAAAAGATTTAGGATATCGTACGGGCACGGCACTAGTAAGGTTATCGGCTTGCCGAAAAGATTTAGGATGCCGTGCCCCTACTTCGCAACTCAATGAGATTGTCTTTTATGGGTGGTTCATTTGATTGAATTAATGCAACATTTAAGCCACGCCAGTAGGGTGTGTTAGCGTTCGCTTTTAGCGTTCCCGTAGGGAAGCGTAACGCACCATTTCAGGTTCTACAAGAATTGCAGGTTATTAAATTCGCGTTCCTTAGTAATATTCTCTCCCTGCTCCTTGCTCCCTGCAACGTCCTAATTGACTATTTCGACGGCTGCTGTTGTTGGGAAATCGAAAGGGTGTAGCTATGCTGTGCTGGGGATAGTTCGCCCACATATAGCGAGTAATTTCCAGGTTGCCAATAACCAGAAAATTGTGGTTTTCCTCCAGAATAACTATCTGCTAGGATACAGAAACGTCCGCCAGGCCCGTCAATCAAAAGTGTGGGTTTTCCTGCACTTTCGACTGTTAATCGTAAATAGGGCAGAGATTCCTTAATCTGGATAACTTGAGCAGGTTTTTTAGTGATATTACCGCAATTACTTGATACCGCTCCTCCAGATGTGCCATTTACAATCAGGGGATCTTGTGGGAGAGTCCGACTAATTTCGATTGGCGGTGTCTGAGCTAAAATAGCCTGGGTAAGAACCAAATTCATGACCAAGGCTATGGGAACAACCTTAAATGCCTGATGCGTCTTCATTTTAAATTATTGCTCAAGACTGTTGCTAGAGCGATACTTTTTATATATAAGTCTGGATCTTTAGACGGTGGCGATTTGTCTGTAGTTCCTTGTTTACTTTTCTTCACTCAGTTTGCTTTTAGGTTACTGAGCTTGTCGAAGTATTGTGCCGATTTACTTACGCAACACTGATACGATTTCAGAATATCCGGATTTGCGACTATAAATGATGAAATCCTTGCTATGAAGCTGTTTGAAAAATTGATGAGTGTATATCTTAAACAAAACTAGATGGCAGCCAACCCCAAAGAAATCTGATTTTTCCTTGTGTGAAAGGGTCTTGTTCACACAGACATTAGCTAAAATCACAGACACAACCACCAACAATTAGATTTAGTTGGTCTGTTTTTGAATTAAGTGTCCTAGCTGAGGTAAAACAGATTTATGAACCCTCAATCTGAAGAAGAGTTGCAGCGGCGTCTCCAAAAACTAGAGGCAGAGATTAAATCCTCATCAGTGGGGAGTACTCAAAAAGAAGCGCCAAGACAGGAATCTCAGTTTAGTTTTCCTAGCTTAAAGTTGCTCCTAGAGCGATCGCTAAACCGGTTGAATAGTTTGTCTGGGACAAAAAAGCTAGTGGTTTTGGGTACAACAGCAGTATTAGGCTTAGTGGTGCTGCAAACAGTGCTAAAACTCGTTGCATCCGTGATCAGTATGGCACTGTTAGCAGTGTTGGTGTATGTTGGATACAAATTTTTTGTATCTAGTGGCGTTCAACATAAAAAATAGTCTATTTTTAATGGCGCTGAGAGCGGTGTAGAAATAAAGTCAAAGGGAATTATGTAATGGTGACCCCGATTGTCAGGAGAAGTAATAATCAATCTAGTCCAGAAAAAGCCCATTCGCTGCCGCTAGCAACGAGGCGCTTTGCTGCTTGGGCAGCCGAAATCACACTGGTGGTTGCCAGTGGGCTGATTCCCTTCGGACTTGGCGTATATGCCAATTCTAGAAGCGATCTGAACCGCGTGCCGTTGAATCCTGTGTTGGTAGTTACAGAAAGAGCGATCGCTCGCCCTCTCGCCCTACCTGTCAGCTATGGCATCCGTAACGTCGCATGGCCAACTAATATCCTGTGGACAATAGCCCTATTAGCACCCGTCACACTCTCAACATGGCAATTATATTTACTGGCTAAAACAGGTAGCACCATTCCCAAACGTTGGCTGGGTGTGCGAGTTGTCAGCGAACAAATCACACCCCCTGGTATTGGGTCAGTTTTGGTACGAGAAGGAATTGGTCGAACGACTGTTCCCCTATCTGTGGCCTATCTATTGTGGCGCTACAGCTTAGTATTTCCTCACCTAGGAGTTTTCGCGGTTTTAGCCATGCTGATGGTGATGGCAGAAGGAATTGGCTGGCCATCAAAACAGGGGCGAAGGGCTTTGCACGATCGCCTCGCAGGTACTTACACCATAGATGCTACCCGCCCCTTGCCAGCCGCAATCTCAGGTAGCAACAGGCGCAATCAGTCCAGTCTGAACAATGTCACTGAAGAATGGCAAGAAGAAAACGAACCTGGAGCTATCTCACCACAACCCACACAACCACCATTCACAGTGCGTGGCTGGCTACAGCAGAATCCCAGTCAGATCCTGCTGGCGGTGGCACTTGTCGGCATGGCTTCTGTGTTATCAACTTTAGTTGGTACTCAGGTATACATCCAAAGTCAGGAAACCCAGCGCAAATCTCAGCAAATCAATAGTCAACAATTTCTCACACTGGTAAAACAGTTAAATTCCAACTCTACCGCCACCGATGAAGAGCGTCGGAGTGCAATTTTAGCGATGGGTACTCTCAAAGACCCCCAAGCAATCAAATTTTTGGCGGATCTGCTGGTGAAGGAAACCAACCCTGTCCTACTGGATACAATTCAACAAGCTTTAGTCAACACGGGACCCCAAGCCATCCTAGAATTAAAACGCATTAATCAGTTTCTGGCTGGCGAGATAGAATCTCTAGGTAATGCACCCCAAGAGCGGGAAGTGCGACAACAGCGCCTACAAATCAACCAAAAAGCGATCGGCAAAATTCTCGCCGTCTACGGTGGACAAACTCAAGGCATCGATTTGAGCCGCACCCAATTGGGTCAAACTGGCATTGGCGAAGGTTCCTCAATCAACTTGGTGCTAAATAACGTTGATTTATCAGGAGTTAAGTTTAAATCTGCAAATCTTAGCCAAGGCAGTTTTAAAGGTAGCCGCTTCCGGAGTCCGGGTGAAGATGGACGTTGGGACACCTACGATGATGTGATTGCGGACTTGAGTCAAGTTGAGATGAAGCAAGCCAATCTCACCGATGCTAACCTTAGCCGCGTCGTCATGAACCGCAGCGATTTGAGCCGCGCCACTCTTAACCGCGCCAACTTATCTAATACACGTCTAATTGCCGCTAATCTCAGCAGCACCCAACTAGTAGGAGCCGATTTAACTGGTGCAGTTTTAGAAAATGCCAGCTTGACAGGGGCAGATTTAAGCGATGCCAAATTGAACGAAGCTGATTTATTTGCTGCTCATTTAGGTCGCGTCACTGCGATCGGCACGCAATTATCTTATGCCAACTTAACTAAAACTGATTGGCAAGGAGCAGATTTATCTGGCGTCTATTTGGATCATGCCAACCTCAGCAATGCTAATTTGAGTGCCACTCGTTTAACTGGTGCTGTTATGCGTTCAGCCAATCTGGAAAACGCCAACTTGCAGAATGCCGACCTTTCTCATGCAGATTTACAAGGGGCAAATCTCGCAGGGGCTGATTTTCGAGGAGCAATTCTTTCGCCTACCAAACAAGATCCAGCCGACCAATTTGTACAAACACCAGTTCAAGGCTCACAATCTGCTTTAGTCCAAGGTGTTGATTTTTCTCAAGTTAAAAATTTAGATTCCAAGCAAATGGCTTACATTTGCACTCAAGGAGGTATTCATCCTCATTGTCCGTAAACAGTTATCAGTAAACAACATGATAACTGTTTACTGTTTACAAAATATCGGCAATAGCGATCGCAACCTACATCGTCGAAAATCAGGGTAAGATTTCAAAATTGCGTTAAGAGGCAATAAGCGATCCCCTGAAATACTCATGGTTGGCGTATGAATGCAGTTGAAATTGAAGAAGCCGTTTCCCTTTGCCTTCCTCGAAGCCTTTGGCAACAAGCCGACGACGATCAAGCGGCTGAAAAGCAATAGCTCAGACCAATCTGATACCATTTTGGATTTTAGATTTTAGATTTTGGATTGTCAGAGAGCTACTGTATAAGCTTCCGCCCATTCCATCTGTCGCATTCTTTTTTTTAATTGGTATGACCTACCCGGTGGCGTACTCCAGCGCAACAATATCCAGAAGTTAGACAACCATCAAATAGCCCACCTTTGGTAGTACCGAAAGTGAGTTCGGAGCAGCGACCATTTCTGCCAGTGGGCTATATGTCTGCGAAAACGATCGTTTCCGACAATGCCTTCGCCCTCTACGATGCCCCGCTCTGGAACATGGCACTCATCGCCTCACGCCTGCACCTCGTCTGGATCGCCACCCTCACGGAGCAAAACAAAGCCGACCTCACCCGCTGCGCTGAAGACATCCTGCTAGCGCGGGAACACTACTTCCCAGCGACAATCGCCGACATGTACAATCCTGATCGTATGGACAGAGTTTCCCTTGGTCAGGGAAGCCCACGATTTGCCTGCGGCAACGCTACGCGAACGCAACGACGAAATCCTAGAGCGCATCTACATCGGTCGCCGCTTCAAAAACGATACCGAACGCCTAGAGAAACTGTTTGAACTCTATACCAAAATGACCACACAGCAGGCTTCGCAGAAAAAGTCTAGCAACGCAAACCTAAAGTGACCTAGATTGGATGGAACGTAAGCTCACCCAACACCAGCAATAGTGAGTTATTTCGCCATGCTACACCCAACCTTCACGTTAAAATCAGACCATTCCCACTAGAGTAAAACGAGCCAATGCTAACCTTAGACCAACTCATTGCAGAAGCCACTGCATTACCCGATGCAGACAAGGCTATTCTCATTGACAAAATTGTGGAAAGCATGACAGGACAAATCGACCAAGATATTTTGATAGCAGGCGTGCAGAAAGCTCAAGAACGCATTGCCGAAATTGATAGCGGCGCAGTCCAAACCATTCCTGGAGATATCGCCTTGGCTCAAGTCCGGCAACTTCTAGGAAAATGAAATATGAATTTCACCCCGCCGCCTTGCAAGAATATGCAGAAGCTGTGCAATTTTTTGCCCAGTATGACAAACATCAGAATTTTATCGACATTATAGAAAACTCTATATTTCACATCGTTGGTACACCAGAGCGCTGGCCGATCATTGAAGGGCAGATTCGTCGTTATTTGACCTCCAAGTTTTCCTATTCCATCTTGTATAGAGTCTATTCAGATCGCATTGTGATTGTCGGGATCATGAGTTGTCGTCGCGATCCAGACTATTGGAAAGATCGCCTAGAATCGTAAAATCAACCTTATCCGTTGCGCCCAAGAGATTCTGCTAGCACGCGAACAATACTTCTCTATCACCATTGCCGATATGTACGATTGCGATCGCATGGACAGCGAATTCCCCATAGTCCGAGAAGCCCACGACCGCAATGACGAAATCCTAGAGCGCATCTACAGCGATCGCCGCTTCAAAAACGACACCGAACGCCTGGAAAAACTCTTCGAGCTATATACTAAAATGACCAACCAGCCAGCATCATCCAAAAAGTCTTTCAACCGCGCACCTAAAGGTACTCAATAAGGAAGACGTTACACTATACACGGGGATTCTAGTCATGGCTAAAACAACTGTAGAACGGCAAATACGGAATGCTAAAATTAGGCTAGATTCCTTGGCGCAAAACGATAACTTATAGAAAAATGAAATAAGCTGTTGCGTATTTAATTTGTATACTAGACGCGGGCAAGATGCCCGCACTACAATAATTTTGCATTTTTGTGTTATTCAATTTAGCTGCACATCAGCTGATGAATTTCACCCCTTAAAAATCATGACAGCCACCGAAAAACTCTACCAGCTAATCCAATCCCTCTCAGAAAACCAAATCAACGAAGTCCTCAACTTCGCCGAATTTCTCCACCAAAAACAACTCACCCCCCCTCAAGCTATCACCCCCGGCACCCTCACCGGACTCCGGGGCATCGCCAAACGTCCCGGATCAGCCCCAAACGATGATGACCTGCGAGCAGAATATACCGACTATCTCACCCAAAAATACCAATAAGCCTGCCCGTGAAAATTCTCATCGATACCAACGTTGTCCTCGATCTACTCCTGGAAAGAGAACCCTTTGTCGAGAATGCGATCGCCCTCTTCGAGCAAATTGAACAGGGCAACTTGGAAGGCTTCATCACTGCAACCACCATCACCAATATTTTCTACATCATCCGTCAATCGCCAGACCATCGAAACCGCTCTCAGCTTGGGACTGAAAGACTTTGAAGACAGCATCCAACTAGCTTGATGGGATTGTCACCCGCGATCGCAAAGACTTCATCGGTAGCAATCTCCCCATTTACTCCCCTGCCGAACTCTTAAATCAGATATAGCTGCTCCACACCAGCCTTCCACCCTCACCGATCAAAGTCTACCAAACGTCAGTAAAGGAACTAAATAGTAAGAAGCACCCCTCCAGTCTTGCCACAAAGCCATAAAATCCAACGCCGAACACACTCAAAGCCAGTGCCGTGACCTACACACCAGCGAAAACCCTCACTGTTGATCAATTCATTGCCCAATATGGCGATGATTCCCGCTATGAACTTGCCGATGGAGAACTGATTGACATGGAACCGACAGGTCCCCATGAAACCGTTAGTGATAAGCTTGCCACCCAAATTGGGATTGCCATTACAAATGCCAAATACCCCTGGTTTATTCCCCGCACTTGCCTCATTCAACCCTTCGCAGAGGTTGCCACCGCTCGTCATCCCGACATTATCGTCCTAGACGAAACGCTCTTGGACAATGAACCCCTCTGGCAGCGGCAACCTGTGATTATGTCCGGTCGCTCCATCAAACTGGTTGTTGAAGTGGTCAGCACCAACTGGGAAACAGATTATGCCCGCAAGGTTGAAGAATATGCGCTGTTAGGCATCCCCGAATATTGGATTGTCGATTATCGGGGGCTAGGGGGCATCGCCTTCATTGGTAAACCGAAACAACCCACCTTCACCGTCTGCCAATTGGATAGAGAGGAGTATCGTCAGCGCCAATATCGACTCGGTGAGGCGATCGCCTCAGGACTGTTACCCGACTTGCAACTGCGATTAAACGATATTCTTCCTCTATAGCTGCTGCCAACCCATGAGCAACCCGATTGCCATTCCTGCTGTTTCCGTCACCTACGCCCAAGATGGCACATCTACAACTCCAAATGCCCTTGGTATGCGCCCCATGCAGGAACGTGCCTACCAAAAGCGCGGCGAACAATACCTCCTGATTAAATCGCCCCCTGCCTCCGGCAAAAGTCGGGCATTGATGTTCATCGCCCTAGACAAGCTCGAAAACCAATTGAAAAAATCAAAGAAGGAACCATCGATCAATTTCGATATGATCCGAAGACAATGAAGAGTGCTGAGTGCTGAGTTGAAAGACCGCCCACAAGGGGCGGGGTATCAACCTTCTCCCGATTGTTGATTCCGCCCACAAGGGGCGGGGCTTTTACCATAGTGCAAAAGTACTGAGTATTCAATCTTCTTTACTCAGCACTCAGTACTGAGTACGGTAAACCTCACGCGATCGTAATGTTACCCAATTCTCAATACTCAAAAAATATCCACAATAGCGATCGCATAAAATATTCAAATACATCTTTAAAATCCAAGATGGTGAGAGGAAACGGGCAATGAAGCATCTTCCGTATTTGGTTGCAGTTCTAGGGGCTAGTTCGGTGTTGAGTCTGGCTGTGATTACCCAACCAGCACAAGCTCAAGTAGCCTATGGTAGTTATGTCGGTATAGGCCCGGCTATTGGACTTTCTGATGGTTCTCAGATTGGCGGGGTGATAGCTTTCCGCTACAAACTGCTAGAAACACCGATTTCTTTACGTGCCCAAGCTTTAGTTGGTCAGGGTACTGCAGTTGTGCCCACTGTTTCTTATGATGTCCCACTGAACTGGCAAACTGATGCCTACTTGGGTGCTGGGTTAGTGTTGGCTAGTGGTAACGACCCTTCACCTGTTGGTAATAAAATTAGCTTTGCCTTGCAACCAGGGATTGATTACATGATACCGAATAGCAACGCCGTGATTTTTGGTAACGCTATCATTGCCTTCGATGCCTACCGCAACGGCGGTGGTACGGCTTTTTCCTTGCAAGGTGGTGTGGGTTTGAGATTTTAATGTTTCTTGGTGTCTGGGCGTAGCTTGCTTCTCCGTCAGGAGTACAACCGTACCCTGCGGGTTCCGCTTTAGCGGTACGCCCTAGTGGTTTGTCAATTTTGTTTTGAGGGGTTTTTGGTAGTGCGGGCCGAAAAGCCCGCGTGAGCGAGACGCTCACACTACAGTCCCTCATTTCAACCCTGACAGACTACTAGGTATGCCCTTACAATGATGATTGCGTGGTGATTTTTATTCCAGAAATCTCTTTTGCTAGATATCTGCAATGAACAAGCAGTAGTAGGGGCAAGGTGTCCACAATTGCACGGTTAGGGACTTCCGGAAAATAACTTATCCAAATTTCCTCAGATAATATTTTTCTTTCTCCCCCTGCTCCCTGCTCCCATTCGGCTACGCTCACGGCAAGCCTGCTCCCTGCCGACAAAGCGATAGGATATTTTTTTAGTTGGAAGTCCCTTAGTGTATGATCAAACAAGTCATTCGGTTTTGGTGGGTATCAGCCACCAAAGGTAACGGGGAAAGTTAGGTGTAAGTCCAACGCTGTCCCGCAACTGTGAACTAACTTGAGATTTTAGAGCCATCTCAAATTGAGTGAGTCAGAACGCCCGCCAAAGGTGACTTTTTTTTCTACACATCTGCGAGGTACAGATGACTGCTGCTACAAATATTAAGACCAGCAATGCTTTGGATGTCTCTACTCATAGCCTATTTGTTTGTAAAACCTGTGCCAGTGTTTGGCAAGATGGGAAACGTGTAGGCGAAAGTGGAGGTCAAAAGTTATTACGACAGCTACAAGATTTAGCACAAGATTGGGACTTGCAAGATGAGTTTCCTATTCAGGAAGTGGAATGCATGAGTGCTTGTAACCGTTCCTGTGTCGTCGCTTTTGCTGCCCAAGACAAAATTACATATCTCTTTGGCGATTTAGCCGCTGATGGTAGTGCCTCTGCTGTTCTGGAATGTGCTGGTCAATATTATACTAAAGCCAATGGTGTACTGCCTTGGTCAGAACGACCTGAAGCGCTAAAAAAAGGTATTTTGGCTAAAATTCCCCCATTATCTCAGTAAACAGTTATCAAGATACAACATCTGAGTGGAGGACTTTGTAGAGCAACGGCTTGCAGCAGTTCTGGTGCTGATAACTGATAATACCATTTCACTTTAATAATGATACAGATGCGTTTGTAAGGGCACGGCATTGCCGTGCTGCTACGAGAAATCTGTCCGTATCAGTGTTTTCTTGAATTGGTATAACTATTGAAAATCGCTGCAAATATTATGCGGGTTTTAATTTTGGGTGGAACGGGAGATGCTGCTGAACTAGCTGCGAGAGTTGCTGCTATTGAGGGAGTTGAGGCGATTACATCTTTAGCTGGTCGTACTCGTGAACCATCAATCCCGTTAGGTGATTTCCGGATTGGTGGTTTTGGCGGGGTGGCGGGATTAGCTAACTATCTTCGTCAGATGAGAATTGATTTGTTGATTGATGCTACCCATCCTTTTGCAACTCAAATTTCCTGTAATGCGGTAGATGCGGCTAGTGAAGTTGGAGTCCCCCGTCTGATGTTAATCCGTCGCCCTTGGCAAAAAGTAAGTGGCGATCGCTGGATTGAAGTAGATACGGTGGAAGCCGCCGCAAAAGCACTCCCACTCCAAGCACAGCGGGTATTTTTAACTGTCGGTAGGCAAGAACTAGGCACTTTTGCCAACCTGAAAGATATTTGGTTTTTGATGCGAATTATTGATCTACCAACTCCTGATGCTGTAATGCCGCCAGGGTTAATATTATGCGATCGCGGCCCTTTTGCCCTACATCATGAAAGGGAAATTATTATTCACCACAAAATCGACACCATTGTCAGCAAAAATAGCGGTGGTGATGCCACCTATGCCAAAATTATCGTCGCGCGGGAACTTGGATTGCAAGTTGTCATGGTAAATCGTCCAGCCAAACCTCCAGGGGAGCAGGTTATGGATGTTGAAGAGGCTTTAGCTTGGCTGCTAGATAAATGCAAACAGTAAGACTTTCCTTTCATTCCCATCTGCCTTCTTCCCAGGCTTTAATGGCATAAAATACCGACGAGTAATCATCGTTAGCAAACGACATTTTCATCGCTGCTTGCAATATTTGCCTGACACCTTTAATACTACTGACATCTAAATCGGCTGATTTGGCTTCAGAAATAAATAAATCTGTATCTTTCAACAAGTGTTTAGTAGGAAAGTTCGGATTAGCAAAATTGCCATCTAACATGCGGGATAGCTTTTTGTCAAAGGTAGGAGCATAAAGCGCACTTTCCCGCAGAATTTCCATAAACACTTCTGGGTTGATATCTTGACGCTGGATAAAAGCCAGACTGAGAGCAAAGCTGGTGGTGAGAGATGCAATGAGTTGATTTAGTGCTAATTTTAGAGCTGCTGCCGAGCCTACAGAGCCGATAAGTCTGGGTTCTGGTCCAAAATACTGTAGCAACCTAAAGTGGCGGTGAAATTGTGTTTCTTGAGCGCCTACCATCACAATTAAGTTGCCAGTTTCTGCTTCGGGAATGCTTCCCAACACAGGGGCTTCTATATATTCACCACCTGCGGCGACAACTGCATCTCTAATTTCTTGGCTTTCTGTGGGTGTAATTGTCCCCATTTGGATTACGGTACGTCCTGACAGAGTCCGCCAAGAAGTATCAGAAAGCAACACACTATAGATAGCAGCAACATTAGTCAGCATAAGAATTATGCAATCAGCTGCACGAATTGCATGGCGGGGATGTGTCGCAATTTCTGCACCATCTGCTTGTAGTGGTGCTAATTTTTCTGGGGTGCGGTTGTAAGCAATTAACTCTATATTTGCTGCTAACAACCTTTGCGCCATCGGTAGACCCATCAGTCCAGTTCCCAGAAATGCCACCTTCATGTTTACGTTCCTTTAATACAGCGTAGGCGTAGCCCATCGTAGACATCGCGTTTCTATTATCAGTGAACAGCTAACTGATAACTGATAACTGTTCACTGTTCACTGTTTGGTGATTAGCCACCTGCGGCAAAAGTTGCCATAATCACGACTGACAGTAAGATACCAGGGGTGAGTAATGTTGCTAGCATTAACAGGTCGTGGGTGTTCATGATTGTTACTTGCAGAGTAGTTTTTGATCACTGTAATCACTGTTATGCTAGTCCATTGACACTAACGCTGCCTTAATAGAGTTTTAACTTTTTACTCTGGCACAGTTAATCCTTTGAGGGTTTGAGATATTTCTCTGTCTTTCAATCCTTTGCTTTGAACTAGGACACCAAAGCCGCCTAAGCCGGATGGGTCAATTAACTGGTGTAGTGTTTCCCGGCGCTGTAGCAACTGAGAGAGGGATTGTTGTTGATGAGAGAGGGCGGCAATTCTGTCGCCTAAACCCAAAACCATCAAAAATAAGCCCTGTTGTGTAAAACCAGCTTGATTTAAACCGCAGCGATCGCCCCATTTCTCCAATGCCGTAAAATCAACGTGGGCTGTAATATCTTGCCGCCCGATGTTGATATAAGGGTTATTGTGGTGGCGATGGTGGTAGTAGCACTGCAATGTTCCCTGCGATCGCCTGGGATTATAATAACGACTAGCAGGGTAGCCATAATCAATTGTTAACACATACCCGCGTTGCAAGCGGTCTGCTACTATACTCAACCAGTCTAAAGCCGCTAAATTAATTTCACTGCGATAACCATCTTCGTAGACCTTTTGGGTCAAATCAATCCCGACTAAATTGAAATACTCAGCCAATTTAGGTGTAGACGCTTCCCCTGTCACCTCCATGAAGAAGCAGGGAGCAGGGGGCGGGGAGCAGGGGGAAATTTCCTCAGTTCTATCCCCCTTGCTTCCTACTCCCTGTTCCCTCTCCTCCTCTCCCCGCACGGTTACATAAACTTCTCGCAGTTCCCCAGCCTCTAAAATAAACTGATGCACTGGCAAAGCATCTACTAATTCGTTAGAAAAAAAGCAACCAATAATTGAGTTAGGTGCTATGTCTTCAAGATTGCACCAATCTACAGGGAAATCTTGCAAACGTTGTTGTTGTTCTTGCTTTAAAGACGGAGATTTCTCTACAATCACATACTTTAAAATGGCAAAAAAATCTGGATAATGCTGCTGATGGTATTCAAGGATATGGGTTGCTAGCAGTCCTTGACCTGCTCCCATTTCTACCAAATAAAAGGGTGCAGGTTGCCCCAAAATTTCCCACATTTGGATAAATTGTACCGCTAATAACTCACCAAAATCAGCGCCGAGGTGAACAGAAGTGAAGAAATCGCCACCTTTTAGCCCCAATTTAACCGCGCTGGAATAGTAACCATGTTCAGGGTGATATAGCGCCATATCCATGTATTCAGCAAAAGTAATTCGCTGTTGGGGACTCTTGGCGATTTGGTTCGCTATAGCTAAACACAGTGCTGGATTGAAATCCATAAACTTTTAGATTTGATACCAATTAAAAACAAGAATGCGATAGATGGAATGAGCAGAAGCTGAGAGGATTTTTGAAAAGTCTCCTTCTATGTCATGCTGAGGAACGAAGCATCTTACCCGCTACGGCAATATGTGAGCTTTTAAAACTATGTTCTCAAAATAGATGTGGTTTAGATCCTGATTTTACTTTCCAGAGATTGACAAAAGTAAAATTAGTCCTGACTACTTTAAATCATAAAAGGCTCCATCTCGTAACTGTGCCACTGTTGCTCTAGACGCTCTGCAATCAATGGTCTAACGATAAACTTGGGTGGGATACCGTCTTGAACATCAATCCGCACACATGAGTAAGGTAATCGCTTGTGTAAATTAAAGCCATTGCGACCTACATAAAGCCTTGAATCTGCTACTTTCCGGGGAATGTTACTAAAATTCTCCAGCAATTCCGCCCCCTCTGGGCGTTGACGGCGGGGACGACGACCACTGCCACCAGAGATAATGCAATTGATATTAGAGTCGGCATATCCTGTATTCACTGTGCGGAGATATTCTAGACAGTGGGCGTGACCATTTAAAATTAAATCGACTATTGGCCGCTCTTTAACTAGAAAACCCAGAGTTTCTGCTACCTGTTCCAAAACCCAACGTAGACGGTGGCGCACGGCTAAGGTTTGTGCTTGGTTCCACTTAGTCGCTTCTGTAACATAAGGCGGATGGTGGAAATAAATGATGCGTCCCCTGACTTCGGAGGTATGCCAAGATTCGATAAGTCGGCTGCGTAACCAGTCCAACTGTTCAAAGTCGATAGTAGATGTTTCGTGGGATGCTAGTTGTTTTTCAATATCAATTTTGACTTCGTTGATTTGGTCTAGTTTAGCGCTGAGGTCATCGAGTTGTTCAGCTTCGCTAGGGATATTGGCGTTAAGTTTGTCGCAGGTTGCTAAAATCTGCAATTCTTCTTGTTCGATTTCTTGGCGACGTTTTTGCAGTTCGCGGCGGTTGGTATCGCCTGCTTGGGTTGCAGGTATGGGTGATGGTGTATTAAAGGTATTAGAATCTAGGGCGAAAAAGTCGATACCACCGTAGCGGAATGTGTAATAGCGGTTGGGTAAACGAGTAAATTGTCCCGGTTCGTAACGCAGACAACGCCCTGTGTGAGTTTTAGCGGTGTAGTGGCTATCTAAATGATGTTGTAATTCTTCTGGAGATGCAATTGCTGCCATATAATCTAGAAACGCTCTTGCATAAGCGTCACCTTGATTTGAACCATGCCAGCCAATCTCAAAATCTTTGTAGCGGAAAAGACGGCGTAGTTGCAGTGTGCTGCCTGTAAATAAACGATACATTAATGGCACATCATAATAATCATGATTGCCTAAAACTGGCAGAAACGGTAGATTAAAGGTCATGCGATCGTAGGAAATGCGTTTAGGGTTTTCGCCGCCTACTAAAAACTCGCGGTAAGGTTCGATAAAGTTGGCTGGGTAATATTCGCGAGAACCAACTACATAAATGACATCGCCAGTGTGCAACACAAAACGACACTCATCTTTGTGGGGAAGCATCAGTTCTGCAACTTGTCGTTGGGGATGGTGTCCATAATGGGACTTTGTACCACTATCACCAATGACCATGAAAGAAAATTCGGGATTATCATCAAGGCGATCGCTGATCACCATACTAGTTTGATCAATTCCCCGCTGTAAAATACTTGGGTGCTTCCATCTGACCCTTTCTTGCATCTTTTGAATTTTTTCAGGAATTGTTGGTTCGGATATCAAGTTCATTAGTTATTACTCCTGATTTGGGCATGGGGAATTGGGTAGCAAACTTGAAGTTTCGAGTTCCGAGGTTGAAGTTTCGAGTTCCGAGGTCGAAGTTTCCAGTTCTGAAGCTGAAGTTTCAAGTTCCGAAGCTGAAATTTTGAGTTCCGAGGCTGAAGTTTCGAGTTCTGAAGCTGAAATTTCGAGTTCTGAAGCTGAAATTTCGAGTTCCGAGGCTGAAATTTCAAGTTCCGAGGCTGAAATTTTAAGTTCCAAGGCTGAAATTTCGAGTTCCGAGGCTGAAATTTCAAGTTCCGAGGCTAAAATTTCAAGTTCCAAGGCTAAATAATTATTTTCCCTGTCCCCCTACTCCCTTTCCTACTGATACCCCGCCGCTTGTAACCAAAACAGTTTGGCATAACGTCCCCCAGATGCTAGTAACTCTTTATGATTCCCTTGTTCGACAACTTCGCCACTTTCTATCACTGCAATATTGTCAGCCATGCGGACTGTAGAGAAGCGGTGGGAAATCAAGAATACCATTTGATTTTGAGTATGAGTGCGAAGATGATTGAAAATATCAAACTCAGCTTGAGCATCCATTGCTGATGTTGGCTCATCCAACACTAAAATATCTGCCTGAGTCCGCATAAAAGCACGGGCTAGAGCAATTTTTTGCCACTGTCCCCCAGAAAGTTCTTGTCCGCCTTTGAACCAGCGCCCAAGTTGAGTTTCAAAACTTTGGGGTAATTGCTTAATGAAAGGTTGAGCATTGCCTTTTTCGGCAGCAGTTAACCAACGGCTTCTATCTTCTAGATGTTCTACATCACCAACGCCGATATTCTCTCCGACGGTGAACTGGTAGCGGACAAAGTTCTGAAAAATTACACCTATCCGCCGCCGCAACACATCTACATCCCATTCTTGTAAATCCAAGCCATCTAATAAAATGCGTCCTGAATCTGGGGTATACAGTCGAGTCAGGAGTTTGATTAAAGTCGTCTTACCGGAACCGTTTTCACCGACAATTGCTAATTTTTCTCCGGGTTTTAAATGTAGGGAAATGTTCCTCAATGCAGGCTGGGAACTTCCCGGATAAGTAAAGGATACATCCTCAAACCGGATACCATCTTGAGAATCTAAACCTTGAGTGGCTTGACCCCAAGACTTTGGTACTTTCTCTTCTAGGAAATCATAAAGATTCGATAGATACAAGTTATCTTCGTACATTCCCCCAATAGAAGTTAGGGCTGCGGAGAAGGTAGATTGTCCTTGGCGAAACACGATGAGATACATGGTCATATCCCCCAGAGAAATCTTACCCATCGCTGTTTCTACGACAATCCAGGCGTAGGCGATATAAAAGGCAGCCGTACTGACTAAACTCAGGAGATATCCCCACCAGCCACGCCGTAGCGTCAAGTCGCGGTCTTCACCATACAGTCGTTGAAAAAGTAGGCGATAACGCCCTAGCAACATCTCCCCCAGTTGGTAGAGTTTGACCTCTGTGACAAAATCTTCTCTCGCCAATAAATTTTCTAAGTAGTGCTGTTGACGAGTTTCTGGCGCACGCCAACTAAACAGACGAAAGGCTTCGCCAGCAAATTTTGTTTCAGTGATAAATGCCGGCATTGCTGCTAAAATTAGCACCACCACTGCCCATACAGAAAAATTCACTAGCAAAATGCCGTAGGTAATCAGAGAAAGAGCATTTTGCACTAAACCAAAGGTGCGGGTGACTAAAGATAGGGGACGCACTGAGGCTTCTCGCCGTGCATTGGCTAATTTGTCATAAAATTCCGAGTCTTCAAACTGGGTGAGGTCGAGTGTGAGGGCTTTTTCTAAGATAAGTACATTCACCCGTTGACCAAGTAACGCCCGCAACAATGACTGAGAGATAATCAGTCCTCGCTGACTCCCCGCTAAGAAAGCTACAGCGATCGCTTCTAAGCCAACATACAATAAAGCATGAGAAATATTCCTTGCTGCTCCCGTTGTTGAAGAGACAACTACAGCATCAACAATCAACTTACCAATGTAGGCGATCGCCGCCGGTAACAAACCAGCGATTAAAGTTAAAGTAGCCAGAATAATTGTCAAAGTGCGGCTAGTAGTCCACACCAGGTTAATCGCCCGTCCACTATAACGGAACACTGACAGTGATTTACGCAGGGCTTTTTGTTGCTTTTTGGTCTTCATTATTCTTTTTATAGCGCGGAAATACCCCTAATTGCTCACTGTACCCTCACGCCAATACCCCGCATTTTGGTTTTCAAAGTAAAATGCGTGGATGAACATAAATGACTTCAAAGACTAAGAAAATGGGCATCTCAACAATGGGGACAAGTAGAATAACGAGATGCTAGACGCAACCAACAAGCAACTCAGATTAGGCAGGTGATGACAGCAATCATCCAAATGCAAGTCTGCAAGAAAAAATGGAGCGCTAACTATCGTGGTGATTGCAATTCCACACACATCTGTACTAAAGTATAGAAGCGGGGGTCAACGCGTCAAAGAGAGTCCGCAAGCCTGTTGAAAATTTGTAGCCAGTAAAGCGACTCAAAAAAATTGAAAAGGCAACCTGTGTAAGCATCAGCCCTTTTCTATTATGGGGAATTTTAGTTTAATCTCAGCACATTTGCTCACCTCAGTTTATCCGTTTTTTGGCTTAACTGAAACATATTAACTTGACAAGATGCTGTGTTAGTTGAGTAAGTCCTGTTAAAGCTCAATCTCATAAAATCTCGTTGCTGCCACAAGAACTATCTAACCCATATGTTTCCTGAACTGATGAAATTTATTACTACCTCATCTCCCGCTAGTAAATACTCATCTTCGGGACAGAACCTAAGTAAAACATCACAAAAGTAGCAGTAATACCCTGCGGTAAGCCTTCAACTACATGAATTACCGCTACTCAATAATTAGGTCTTTGGTTACATCCTGCGTAAGTCTTAATAATTAAGATTAAAGTCAGTTACACTCATGCGCGCTAATTCTTAGCTCTTCAATTTGATGCTTGGGTACTTATTTGGGCTGACGTTTTTTCTTGATTATTTCCACTGAGAGTTAAATCCGTTTTAGGCAACTTCTGATGCTACTTGTTGCCTGACATCCTGTAGAAGCAACGCGAAAAAGTAAGGTGCTGAAATCGGCAATGCAAATAGCCTATTTCAGTGTGCGTATGCATAAACTGCCGCAGATATCGCAACGACGATATCTAGGTTTGTTGAGAATTAAAGCCCAATCTTACAAAATCGCGTTACTTCCTTGCCGATATGCCATACATCACATCGGACGTGACAACTTTCTTAGCCTATTGCAATTCAACTCTTGAGGATAGAACAATGAAAATTTCATTACTCTGTGCATTAACTATTTTTTCCGTATTAGGAATATCTCACCAAGCCAAAGCATATAATGCGGAAGCTTGTCTGAAAAACCCGATGGCTAACAAACCTCAAACGATTAACTTACTCCAGCCTATCGACCAAAAAATAGTAGATTGTATTCCTCGATTAGATTCAATTGCTAGTCAATGGCAATCTCAATCACGTAGTATTGCTTCCAAAGTCAATCGGTTCACAATTGGCAATCAGGGTAACACCAGCCTGGAAAAGCTTGAATACAATGTGGTAGGTAATACTATCTATCTTGTTGCAAAGATACGACCTAAACACACTTGGAGCGTAACAATTCCTGCTACAAGAATGCACGTCCCTGTGACCAAGTATAGAGAAGTAAGCTATTGCGTTACTAAGATTATGGGAACATGTATTGGCTTTGAGACTAAGAAAATGCCATATGTAGTCATGGAATTACAAACAGTTACACCAGCAAGCACTGTATCGAAGACTGCATCAGTTACTTGTAATTATGAATATACATTCAACTTGTCAACTAAAGAACGAAAACCTGGTTTTAAATGTGGTCAAGGTTGGACGGGTAATATTAAGCTGGATGCTAGTGCAATTACCTCAATTTTAAATGGAGAAATACCTGGCTTAGGCAGTTTAATAAGTAACGTTGACATGACGCCACCTTTACTTAAGGATGTCACTCGTGATGAGTATACTACAACTAGAGATAACATAATTGCTCAGAATCCCAACTCAATAGTTTACTTTGCTTCCGAGTCCTTTGTGAATTGGGCATCAGTAAAAACCCAAGCAGCCAACGTAATTTTGACTGCCCTTTCTGGTGGAGGATATAGTGCAGAGTTTCTTCGCGAACTTGAAGAAAAATTAAGAACTGAGCTTATGTATATGAGCAATTTCGCCTCTCAGACTGCAATCAATCTAAGCACTAAGCAAATACTCTCAATGATCCAAGAAAGGAAAATACTCAATCTGGATCGTTATACATTTTCTGTAAAGGTAGTAGATACGCCACAAGTGCAGCAGAAATGTGTAGTTAATCGTAGTGAGTGTACTCCTCCAGTCAAGTTGTCGCGTTTAGGTTTTGCTATCATTGCAACACCGAGTAAGTAATAAGGGCAGATGTAGCGGTGCAGTGTAGAAGTTGAATGTTAAATAAATCCTTACAAGGCCAAGCGGTAACTTCTTCCCCATACCCCTAATTCTCATGCCCAAAAACTCCATCCCCTTGTGGCGTGGAGTTTTTCATTGTGATTGAATTGGTCAAGAGTATTCCAAAATCCACACAGGTAGACTTTGTACCTCTAGCCCTACTCTTGGTGAGTGAGAGCTTTCGCAGTACCATATAAGCAAGCGCGAAGCTATCTCTCCACAGATGGATGTACGAGGATGTTTTTACGTCAAACCCTATCAAAACCTGATATCCAACTGTCTTACTTGGAGTGGCATCAAGGTCAAGAACCCTTGCTGTTATTACACGGCTTAGGCGACCATGCCCTTGTCTGGTCTAGCCTGGCGGCATACTTGGCCGTTGATTACCACATCGTCGCCCCAGATATGCGCGGTCACGGTGAAAGCAGCAAGCCAGAATGGGATTATAGTTTTGAGAGTGCGATCGCTGATTTAGAAACACTCATGGATCATCTAGGATGGTCTAGCGCTCACATTGTCAGTCACTCTTGGACAGGTAAATTAGCCGCCATCTGGGCAAAACAAAGCCCCGAACGTCTCCGCAGTGTCATTCTAGTTGATCCCATCTTCATCTGGAAAATGCCCAGTTTCCTGAAAGTGACATTTCCGCTTTTGTATCGCGTCTTGCCTTTTCTCAAAAGCATGGGGCCTTTTGCCAGTTATGAACAAGCCGAACAACAAGCGCGTCAGTTAAGCCAATATCAAGGATGGACGCCCTTACATCAGCAAGTCTTCCAAGCCGGAATTGAGCAAAAACCTGATGGTAGTTGGGGTAGCAAATTTACAATAGCCGCCCGTGATGGAATTTTTGCCGACGTGATGCGGGTTCCCGGCTTGACAACCCCTATTGAAATTCCTACCCTCTTCATCCAGCCAGAAAAAGGTGTCAACCGCCAAGAATGGCAACTCAAACCCTACAAAACCTATCTCAAAAACTTAAGCATCTGCCAAGTCCCCGGCAATCATTGGCCATTTTTGACCCAACCAGAGGCATTTAACCAGACTGTCAAAGCCTTCCTAAAACAGCACAGTCAAAAAAAGTAAAAAGAAATTTGCTCTTTTTATTTTTTACTTTTTACTTTTTACTTAGCTATGAGTATTTGTATTAATCCCGTTTGTCCTCAACCCAACCAATCGGATCAGGATGAAAACCGCTTTTGTCAAAGTTGTGGTTCTCAGTTGGAATTGCAAGGGCGTTATCGGGTGATGCGCTTATTAAGTGAAAATACTGGTTTTAGTAAAGTCTATGAGGTATACGAAAAAGACACGCCAAAAATCCTCAAGGTACTCAAAGAGGATTTATCAGAGGATGCTAAAGCCGTAGAACTATTTCAGCAAGAGGTAGCCGTACTCGCACAACTAAAACATCCTGGCATTCCTCAAGTAGATGGCTACTTTCAATATCAAACCAGAAATGGTTTGGTATTGCACTGCATTGTTATGGAAAAAATCGACGGGCTTAACTTAGAACAATGGTTACAGCAACAAGAGTATAAACCAATCTCCCAAGTGCAAGCTATAGCCTGGTTAAGACAGTTAGTAGAAATTTTGGATTTATTGCATAGTCAGCAATACCTCCATCGTGATATTAAGCCATCTAATATTATGGTTAGATCCCCTCTAGTTCAAGAAGATGGGGAGAATTTGGTGTTAATTGACTTTGGCACTGCTGGTGAAATAACCAGTGGGACAACACCAATTATGTCATCTGGCTATAGTGCAGTAGAACAAATGAGTGGTGAAGCCGTGCCGCAATCAGATTTTTATGCTTTGGGACGCACCTTTGTATTTTTACTGACAGGACGGCATCCTTTGGATATGTGTGATATCCAACAAAATGTTTTGCATTGGCGGAATCATGCCACTCATATCTCACCTTTGCTATTAGATTTAATCGACTGGTTAATGGCATCAGAAATCGATAACCGTCCTGCCAATGCCCAGGAAATTTTACAACATCTAGCGGAAATTACACAACAGCCAACAGCGAATACTGGAGAGTTACCCCCACCAATTAATCAAACTTTATTGCCTCAAAAGAAGCCGCGAAAAAAACTGCCGTTACTGGCATTATTGGCAGCGCTAATTGTATCATTAGGATTAATTATATTAGCGGCTTTCGCTATGCGATCGCTAAAATTTATTCCCACTATAAATTATGGACAATCACCAGCAAGAAAAGGCAAGGTTGATTATTTTTCCTATATAGAAGGTAAGGATAGCAAAGGTAAAATTGCCGAATTTAACATCGCAGTTTTATCAGTAGAATATAAATGGCTTCCAGGCAGTAATTTTCAAATTAAATATAACGATAAAGTTATTAGTCTTGACTTATTAAAGTTGAATTTAGAACAAGAAGGCATACAGAAGATCATGGAAGAACCCAGTGAGATTATTTCTGTAGGTACTGCTTCTTGTGAAGGTAAAATAGCATTTGAACAACGCCGCGCTTTAGAACGCTCTAGACAAGTCAAAAAATTAGCAAAAAAGTTATTTAATAATACATCCAGTGTCAAAAATTATCGTTTATTAAATCTTGGGAGATTTCAGCGGAGTGATTGTCAATCAAACCAAGATTCCACAGCATATCAAAGAAGTATTATGATTATTGGCGTGAGAAAAAAATCAGCTGGTGTGATTCTCGATGAAGCCTTAAGAGATAGGTTAGAGAAAAAGCCTTTTGCTGATTTTAAATTAGAAGATTATTCTTTGGGTTCAGTAGAGAAATTTAAGACCATAACCAGTAATTTGTAGATCAGGCAAGATGAGTGCGATCGCCCCTTTAGCAATTAAACTACTAAAGTGGTCATCTACTCTCCTATGGCTAAAGCAGCAGATATTAGCACCAAGCGATTAATCAGCCTTGCCCCCGAAAACTGGGTAAAATGGGTAACGCAAATTCCCGACATTGTCACCGGAGAAATCATCAACTCCGAATTCCAATGGATTAGCCGGGAAAGCGATGTATTAGTCAAAGCCGTCAGTCCCCAGTATGGCGAATTTCTAGTACTCAACGAGTTACAATTACGCTATAAGCCGGAAATGCCTAAACGAATGCGGGCATACACCGCATTGGCAGAAGAAAAGTTCAATCTGCCTATCTATCCCGTATTGATTAACATCCTCAAAGAAAGTGATGTGGCAATTCCCACACGCTATGAATCAGCATTTGCAGATTTACAGGCGCGTCAAGACTACCGCGTTATCAATCTTTGGGAAGTCGATGTCGAAATAGCATTTACCCAACCTGTTCCCTCGTTGCTTCCCTTTGTGCCTATCCTTAAGGGTGGCGCGGAAGCATCGACAGTACAAAGGGCATTGCAAATGCTCCGCGCCGATGAGCAATTGAGCCAGTTAGAAACCGTTATGGCTTTTTTTGCTACTTTCGTATTAGACAGTGCTTTAGTCAAGCAAATCATGAGGTGGGATATGGCAATATTAAGCGAGTCTCCTTGGTATCAGCAAATTTTGAGAGAGGGCGAACAAAAGGGGGAAAAAAGAGGCATATTGTCAGGTATTGAACAGGCGCTAGAAGTAAAATTTGGCACTGAGGGATTGCAAATGATGTCAGAAATCTCTCAAATTGCCGATTTGGAGCAATTAAAGGCGATTCAACGAGGTGTTCTGACACTTAATACTGTAGAAGAATTGCAGGAACTCTTCCAGAGCATTCAAACTGCCTCAAGTTAGCCAAATCATGGAGCGTGAAAAGATTTAAATTGAAATTTTGAATTACTCACCAAGCCCTTCTTCTGTGGAGAGGCTGCGCCAATTAACAGGCAATAGGGTTAATTATAGGGATTTGCCTATTGCCTTTTAACAGTGAACAGTGAACAGTAAACAGTTATCAATTAAATACGAAGAGTCTAAATCCCCCACCAACTGATGGAAGACGTTAGGGCGGGTTTAAACCTACGCCTATACGCCTATACGCCTGATAACTGATAACTGATAACAGTTTTAAGCTCCCATCCCAGAATAGCGCTTCAATCCTACACGCCACAACCAGCGATTTACACCTAAAAACAGCAATATCCACCCCAACATTGACCAAAATCCCCGCCCTAAATCTACAGGTAGTCCCACCAAAATGCTGACAGGAAAATCAACTAAATAGGGAAAGGGTGTCAACATAACTATTTCCCTCACAGATTCGGGAAATACCTCTAAAGGTGCAATCAATCCAGATAAAAATAAATAAAACAACATCCAAAGATTTTCCAAAGCACTAGCCCGTTCTGTCCAAAAGGCTAACATAGCAAAAGTATACTGAATAATAAATCGCAAAATAAAAGCCATTGATACTGCCAATATAAACAAGAAAAAATTCCCTAATTTCGGCAACCAAAAAGCTTGGGGATAAAGAATAAAAAATAGTACAACTAATATCAGCGCAAACTGTATCCGAGCAAATCTGTCAGCCACATGGGATGCAACATGATGCCATACAGGATCAAGTGGTTGTAATAATCTTGGTGAAAGCTTACCTTCTACTATCTCTCTTTCAAAATCCCAAATTACCCAAACAGCGGTAAATTGCCTAACAAGAAACACTGCCAGAAAATAACGGGCAAAATCTACAGGTGTCAAACCGAAGTTTCCACCTTGCGCCGCCTGCATCCAGACACCCATAAAGATAATAGGTATAGAACCAGACAAAACCCATAAAATCATTTCTGCTCTATATTCCAGCGTATAGGCGTAGTACACCGAAAGCAAAGTTAAGGCTTTTCTGATAATCTGCTTCATTAAATCTCTTGCATCAGTTCGTTTAAATTACGTAGGGTGGGCAGTAACCACCAAAACCAGGACTACAGATAATTAAAATTTTTCGGTAATCATTATACGATTACTGTATATTCTCTTGGGTAACTCAAAATTTAGCACTCAGCACTCACTAGACAACCCCTGCCTGAAAAACCTTTCCAATCACCTCTTCTACAGGCGGCTCGGTGACTTTTAAATCAATTACTTCTAAATCCGCCAAAATCTGAGAAACTGTGCGTGTCAGCGCTTCTTGCGGCACTAAAAAACGCACTGTCCGCCCTTCTAATAGTTGCACATCACCGTAGGACAGAAGTTTTTCTTTGGGCAAACATTGGGCTAACTCCACATGAATTTCTCGGTAAGGTGCGAAGCGTTCCAACAGTCCATCTAAGCTGCCATCGTACATCAGCTTTCCCTGGTGAATCAACAGCACCCTTTGACATAAAGCTGTGATATCAGCCATGTAATGGCTAGTCAATAGCACTGTCGCCTGATAACGCTGATTGTAATCGCGCAGAAAATCGCGTACTCCCACTTGAGCATTCACATCTAATCCTAAAGTCGGTTCATCAAGAAACAAAACTTGGGGACGGTGTAAAAGTGCTGCTAAAAGTTCTGCCTTCATCCGCTCACCCAAAGACAGTTTTCGCACTGGTTGGGTAAGTTTACCTTCTAATGCCAGCATTTCAGTTAATTCTCCTACTCGTCGCTGAAATTCTTTATCAGAAATGTTGTAGACAGCGGCGTTAATTTTCAAAGAATCTAAGGCTGGTAAGTCCCAAATCATTTGCTGTTTTTGCCCCATCACCAAGGTGATTTTTTGCAGAAATGCCTCTTGGCGACGAAACGGTATTTGTCCAGCTACTTTAACTTTACCGCTAGAAGGATGAATCAGTCCAGTGAGCATTTTCAGTGTAGTGGTTTTGCCGGCACCATTAGGCCCCAAAAACCCTACAATTTCACCTGAAGCAATTTCAAAGGAGACATCTTGAACTGCTTTAATTGAACGGTAAGTGCGGCGAAAAAAGTGGGTAATTGTCCCTTTAATACCCGGTTCTTTTATAGCCACCGGATAAAATTTGCTCAGGTTCTCCGCCACAATTATCGACATAAGATGCTTTCAATTAAAATTATAGATAATCATGACATTAACACAGATAAATTATCTGTGCTTATCTCATGTTTATCTGTGGTTTAAAATTAATTATATAGGACTAGTGTTTGATTTTTGAAATACAAGTAGGGTGGGCATTGCCCACCGTATCATAATGTTGGTGGGCAATGCCCACCCTACAAATACTGAGATTTTTTCAATAATCAGATCGGATTGTTATGGACTCTTAGGCCCATGATCAAAATAGACATTTTATTTCAAACGTCCAGAGCGTAAAATACTAATAATTAACCACAACCCCAATAGACTAGCGGCGGCAAAAAGAATACTACTGATAAAAGATAGTTGAGTAGTTTGTGCATTATTAGAAATAATTGCTGCACCCATAATCAGTGAACCCACCAAGATGCTGAAAGATAGGCGGTTGGCGGCATCGTCCATAGTGCGCCGCACGCCATCTAAACCATGTAGTGATAAATTCCACTGTAGGGTTTCTGAGGTGACTCGGTCTAATAATAGTTCAATTTGACGGGGAGATTGGAGTGAGAGACTTTTGATATCTAGTGCTGTTCTTAAGAGCGATCGCACAGGATTATCTCCTAAAAGCTGGCGACGAAACAAGTCTGTGATTAATGGCTTGATTTCATCGAACAAATTCACCTCTGGGTTAAATGTCCGCGCCACCCCCTCTAAGTTAGCCAAGGTTTTGGCATATAAGCCCATGTTGCCAGGTAAGCGAATTTTATTGTTGCGGGCGACTTGTAAAATTTCGTAAATTATCTGACTAAAATTAATCTCAGTCAGGTTGACATTATAATACTTCCGTAGCATCCGTTCATAATCATTTTCCAACCGAGATAAAATTACTGGTTGATTAGAATCCGCAAGCTGTAACGTTAACTGGGCACATCGTCCCGCATCTAAATCAACGATCGCCAACAACATTTCTGTTAATATCTGCTGGGTACGGGGATCAAGTCTTCCCACCATGCCACAGTCTAAGAGTGCAACCCGTCCATCATGAAGATAAAATAAATTCCCCGGATGAGGATCAGCGTGAAAAAACCCATCTATATATAGTTGTTGAAAAAATGCCCGAAATAGCAAAGTGGTAATGGCATTACGTTCTATAACATTATCTTGACTGCCGTTTTGATGGCTCAACTTTGCCGACAAAATGGGCACACCGTCTAGCCATTCCATCACCATTAATTTTTCAGTAGTCAAATCCCAGTTGATTTGAGCAACGACAATTTGTTGCGGATCAAACCAGCGACTAGTGGATAAGTTGCGCCGTAGCTGGTCTGTAAAACCTGCTTCTAGGGTAAAATCTAATTCAGCCTCTAGAGCTTTGGTGAATTCTTGAGCGATCGCTTTAATTTCATAAGTCTGCCCAAAATCAGTCCGCGCCACTAAATCAGCAATCCCTTGAATTAAAGCAATATCTTGAGCAATTGTAATATCAATCCCCGGACGTTGTACCTTCAGCGCTACCTCTTGACCGTTAATTAATGTAGCGCGATGCGTCTGAGCAATTGATCCCGCTGCTACCGGAACGTGATTAATGGTGGTGAAGGTTTCTTCTAGAGGTCTTTTTAGCTGTTTGCGGATGACTACTTCTATTTCTGCCCAGGGAACTTGTGGTACTTCATCTTGGAGAGTTGACAGTTCCTCAATGTAGGCGGCGCTGAGTAAATCTGGACGGGTAGAGAGTAGCTGACCAAGTTTCACATAAACTGGCCCCAAATCCACCAAAATATTTTTTAAAACTGCAGGTGTAGGTAATTGCGGTTCATCAGCTTTACCACCAGTCAGCAGCCTTCGCATATAGTCCCAGCCATTGCGGAGGACTACTTCGATAATTTCTCGTTGACGGGGAACTGTTTGGGTGAGGAACATTATGATTGGGGACTGGGGAATGGGGAATGGGGAATGGGGAATGGGGACTGGGGACTGGGGACTGGGGACTGGAGACTGGGGAATTGGTTATTATTTATCCGTCTCATCTCCCTGCTCCCATTCGGCTACGCTCACGGCAAGCCTGCCCCCTGCCCCCCTGCCTCTTCACTCTGCGACATTCAAGTTATAATGGGAGAATAGACTTTTCAGCCTCTGCCAAGGGTTTTAACTTTTACAGCAGGTCAGCAAATCGGGGATCACTCTTGAGGATATTAAGAATTTGCTTAATTTCCTGGGTACGGTCTTTTTTGACAACGAGAGTGACATTGCGATCGCGCACAATCACCACATCCTCTAAACCTATGGTAACAACTACATCCTCTGGATTAGAGGCATAAATGATCGCCCCCTGCGTATCCAGTCCCACATGGGTAGCGAGTTCCACATTGGGAGTCTCTGCAGTTTTCAGTAACCGCTCGATCGCATTCCAATCGCCTAAATCATCCCAACCGAATGACACTGGCAAGACATATGCTAAAGTTGTCTTTTCCATAAGTGCATAGTCTATACTCTTCTTAGGTAATTGAGGATATACATCCGGACCATATTGTGCTAGAGGTTCGATAATTTCTGGAGCATGGGTGTAAAGTTCCTTCAGAACCACCCCAGCCCGAAAAACGAACATGCCACTATTCCAGCTAAAACGCCCTGTGGATAAAAAAGCTTCTGCTGTTTCCCGGTTGGGCTTTTCAGTAAAGCGGTTGACGTGATAAGCTGGCAACTCATTAAAGCTACCAACTTTTTCACCTTGTTCGATATAGCCGTAACCAGTCGATGGAAAACTAGGTTTGATCCCCAAAGTGACAATCGCTTCTGTGCTTGCAGCCAGCTGGGTAGCAGCACTTAAAGTGTGTGCAAACACATTTTGGTCAGCTATCCAGTGGTCAGCGGGGAAAAAACCAATAATCGCGTCTTCGCCATAACGCTGTTTAATTTCCAAACTAGTCCAAGCAACGGCTGCGGCAGTGTCCCTTCCCTCTGACTCAATTAATAAATTTTGTAACGGCAGTTTAGGTAATTGTTGTCGTACTCCTTCAGCTATCTGATTAGAAGTGATGACAAATAAGGAATCCCAACCACCTGCTATTTCTAGCAATCGATCAGCAGTTGCTTGTAGTAGGCTCCTAGAGCTACCATCAAGACTTAAAAATTGCTTGGGGCGATCTAATCGACTCAAGGGCCAAAAACGCTCACCTTTACCACCAGCAAGAATTACGGGGAACAATGGACTAGTCATTTTGTCATACACACCTACGGCGGGACACTACAAGTTTACAGTGAGCTTTTCCAGTGGCAAGATTTGTAGCTTGCATTAACATACTTTTAGGGAGTGGTTGAGTGGGGAGATAATTGTGATTAAACAAGTTCAATGGTCGGAAAATCAAATAACGCCTCAGCAAATACCAGCTTTAGAATTAGATGAGGTCAGACCCCAGCAGTTACAGCAATTGCAACTGGTGGACAATCAAGCAACACTACAGCACGTACCAGCTTCAGACCTAGAGATTAGCCCAAAACAACCAGCAAATATCTCCCGTAGCGTTGCAGAATCTGTCAGCGAAATCCCTAACCAGCTTTATGACAGGCTGGGTTTGGCTATGCCTCGCTGGCTACTGTGGATTTTGACGGTGGTTTTGGGGATTATTTTATCTGGGCTACTAGCATCGACTCTGGCACTGTGGACTCCCCTATGGAGCAATCTGGATCAAACAGAAGAAGAATTAGGGGTAGCTGGTAAAGATCAGCAAAAAATGCCATTGCCAGGTGAGGTATGGGGAAAAATCTCCCAGTATCAGCTATCGAAACCGATGAATATCCTGATCATGGGGATTGAACCAGTTAACGGTACTGTTGATGGCTCACCAGACAGTTTTGCTGGTAAAAGTGATGCCATGTTCATGCTTAGACTCAACCCTGGCGACAAATCTATTAGGGCGCTTTCCATCCCTAAAGATACAATGATCGCTATCCCTGAAAAGGGCTTAACTAAAGTATCCGACGCTAATGCCCAAGGTGGGCCAGTCTTAGCAGCGCGGGTAGTCAGCCGGACTTTAAATAATGCACCTATTGACCGTTACATCCGTATTTCTACTAGTGGCTTACGGCAATTAGTAGATCAGTTGGGTGGAGTGGAGATATTTGTGCCAAAACCAATGGAATATAAAGATTCCTCTGGTCAGATGTCAAGTTTAGTTAGTGGTTGGCAAACCCTCAACGGCGAACAAGCAGAAATGTTTGTGCGGTTCCGGGAACCAGGGCTAGGTGATTTACAAAGAGTGCAGCGTCAGCAAGCTCTGATGAAAGCATTGGTGGCACGTCTGAATAGTCCCACCGTTTTACCCAGGTTGCCGCAATTAACCCGCATTATGCGTAGGTACTTTGATACCAACCTGAAAATAGAGGAAATGATGGCATTGGTGAATTTTTCCCTCAACGTCGAGCGGGATAATTTCCAAATGACCGTATTACCTGGTGGGTTCAGCCGTTTTAGCCAAGACCCCAATAGTTATTGGCTGAATATGACGGGACAGCAGAGCCTATTGAATGATTATGTTGGGGTGAATGTACCGGGTCTCAAGCCAGATGCGCGGGCAGTTCCTAACCTCAAAATTGCTATTCAAAATGCTTCCAATCAACCTCAACTAACTGAAAAAGTTATCAAATATCTCAAACAAAAAGGCTTCAAAAATGTTTATCCAGTGCCAGATTGGCCCGATACTCAACGCCAAACCCAGATTATTGTCCAAAAAGGCAATAGGAATGTAGGTGTTGATTTGCAGACAGTCGTAGGCTTGGGTCAAGTTGAAGTGTCGGGTGCTGGTGATTTGGAATCTGACCTCACAATCCGGATTGGTAAAGATTGGAAATAGTTGACGGTGAGCGTAGTCGAACCGTCAAGGGTCAAGGGTCAAGAGTCAAGAGTGAAAATTAATTACACTGGACTTTTGACTTTGGACTATTGACTCCAGGAAGAAGTTATGAAGAAGATTTTGCTCAGATTGTGTAGTTTGATTGTGATTTTGATTTTGGCTGGTTTGTGGATAATCATCAATCCTAGACCAGCCTTTGCGCTGACAAATGTGATCAACTATAACAATATCAATTTAGAGAATCGTGACTTTGCTCATGAGGATTTAACTGGTGCAACTTTTGTGGCGGCGGAGATGCGGGGGGCGAATTTTCAAGGAGCAAATTTAACCAACGCCGTTCTCACGAAGGGGGTTTTGTTAAAAGCAGATTTGTCAGATGCAAACCTCACGGGTGCTTTAGTGGATCGGGTAACTTTGGATGGTGCGAACTTAAAAAATGCCATTTTCACAGAAGCAACTTTGACCCGTAGCCGCTTTTATGATGCAGAAATTACTGGCGCTGATTTTACGGATGCATTGATTGACCGTTATCAAGTGTCCTTAATGTGCGATCGCGCTGCAGGGATAAATCCAGTTACGGGTGTTTCCACGCGAGATAGTTTGGGGTGTCCCTAGGCTGATCTAGTCGGAAAACTACCTTGCAGTCAGCACCTTGAAATTTTAGTAGGGGTGCGATCGCTAGACTCTGGACTTTTTGATCAATACCCTCACCTTTAATTATCACTTGAGAGCGTGATTGAATTATTTCTCGGATTTGCGGACAACCCAGAACCGGAGTCAGATCTGCTAAAGCCGAGAAGAATTCTATATTTAACTTGTCCAAAGATGGACGCAATATCTGGTTTAAATCTGGCACGTTGGGAAAAGATTTAATGTCTTGCTTTTGCCAATTTTGAAAATCAGCTTTCTGGATTAGCTTCCCGGCTTCTATTTGTGCTTGAAAAAATGCTGCAACTGTAGTAGGTTCTAGGCTGTAGGTTTTTGCTTGTTGCCGAACCTTTGATAGCAATTCCTGTTCTCGCTTGGGATCTTCAATCGGTCGTTTCTGATTCCATTTCCAGCGTGCCACGTCGTGGGCAATTAGCGATCGCTGTTGGATTAATTTTAGCAGCCTATCTACACGTAGCTGTTGATCTGCTATGGTTATGGCTTGCGGATTTGCTATTTGTAACCTAGAGTTCTGTGAAGCGGAGTATTTTAACTTAGCAGCAACTAGCGCGCTAGTGAAAAAAAGTCCCAAAAAAACTACTATTACCAAAAACAGTGGATGGTTTCTGAAAAAATTTAAGTTCATGTCAAAAATTTTATACTCTCTGCTACCTAGCAGAATTCCCACTAATTTGATGGGAATACAGTATTTTAAATATGAGACAAAATATCTCATAGATACTGACAAAAAGCAAGCCTACTAGGCTACCAATTAAATTTTACGGAATCAAGAAGTTAGGAGGACTAGAGTCCTGACTACAAATAATAGGCTTAATATGAATTTCTATAGGACTAGTAGTCTGTCAGGGTTGAAATGAGGGACTGTAGTGTGAGCGTCTCGCTCACGCGGGCTTTTCGGCCCGCACTACCAAAAACCCCTCAAAACAAAATTGACAAACCACTAGTATTTGATTTTTGAAATATACGTAGGGTGTGTTAGCGTTCCCGTAGGGTAGCGTAACGCACCGTCCTAAGACTTTGGTGCGTTACAGACTCCGTCCTGACGCACCCTACAAATACGGAGATTTTTTCAGAAATCAAATATGATTCCTATAGTTTTTGAAGTTATCAAAATTTGCCTGACAGACTGTAAAATTTCAGGTTAAATGTTTTCAAATATGCGCTCTGCAAGAGTTGTCGGGTATTATTCGTGACACAACAAGACCAAAAACCTTCTCCTTCTTTCGCTGGTATTGCTGGCATTGTTGCCGCAGCCACATTAATTAGTAAAGTCGTTGGCTTGGTACGACAGTTAGCGATCGCTGCAGCTTTTGGTGTGGGTTCAGCTGCTACAGCTTATAGTTACGCCTATGTTATTCCTGGTTTTCTATTAATATTACTCGGTGGTGTAAATGGGCCATTACATAGTGCAGTCGTCAGCGTTTTAGCCAAACGCAAGCGAGAAGAAGCCGCTCCCCTAGTGGAAACAGTGACAACACTAGTGGGTGGAGTGCTGTTATTGGTATCCGTGGCTCAGATTTTCTTGGCAGATGAGTTGGTGGATTTAGTCGGTTATGGCTTGGATGGGAAAACCAGAGCGATCGCCATCCAACAAATCCAAATTATGGCCCCAATGGCTTTATTTTCTGGCTTAATTGGCATTGGCTTCGGCACTCTCAATGCTGCCAATCAATATTGGTTGCTCTCCATCAGCCCTCTATTATCCAGTATTACGGTAATTGTTGGCATTGGTGTCATGGCTTTGCAACTAGGCAAGGACATTATCAAGCCGGAATATGCTTTTATGGGTGGCATGGTGTTAGCCTGGGGAACCTTAGCAGGGGCAATTCTTCAGTGGTTAGTGCAGCTAGTTGTGCAGTGGCGATTAGGACTAGGGACATTACGCCTACGGTTTGATTTTAAATCTCCCAGCGTCCAAGAAGTAATTAAAATCATGACTCCGGCGACCATTTCCTCCGGAATGATGCCAATTAACTTTGCCACCGTCCTTTACTTCGCGAGTCCCATCCCTGGTGCTGCGGCTGGCTTTAACTACGCCAATTTGCTAGTGCAAACTCCCTTGGGGATTATTTCTAACATCATTTTGCTGCCCTTATTACCAATATTTGCTAAACTTGCCGAGCCAGAAAAGTGGCCTGATCTCAAATTACGCATTCGCCAAGGACTGCTGTTGAGTGCTGTCACCATGCTACCTTTAGGAGCGCTGATGGTGGCTCTATCTCAACCGATTGTTCAGGTAGTGTATGAGCGTGGTGCTTTCAAGCAAGACGCTACAGAGTTGGTGTCATCCCTACTAATTTTTTACGGTATCGGGATGTTTGTCTATTTGGGACGTGATGTCTTAGTGCGGGTATTTTATGCCTTGGGTGATGGGCAAACACCTTTCCGCATTAGTACTTTTAACATTTTCCTCAATGCTTTACTCGATTGGGTTTTAGTCAAACCTTTTGGTGCGCCTGGTTTGGTGTTAGCAACAGTAGGTGTTAATTGCAGCTCTATGTTGATGCTGTTATGGTTACTCGATCGCAAACTCAATGGCTTACCTTGGCGGGAGTGGAGTTTACCAATTATCGCTTTAACTGCTGGTAGCGTGGTGGCTGGGGTGGCTAGCTATGGAACATTGGTTGGTTGTCAGCAGATATTAGGTAAAGAAGGTTTATTGATTTTGCTGCTGCAGTTATCTATTTCTAGCTTAGTGGGGATTGGTGTATTTGGGGTTTTAGCTGCGTGGATGAGAATACCAGAGGTGAATAGTTTTTTTGCGCGGATGCGTCAGCGTTTTTTAAAGAGGTGATATATTGCTGAATAAAAATAACGCCAGATACCGATAAATCATGACAAAGACAATTATTGACAGAATTGACCAATTTAACAAAGGACGTAACCCAAAATTACTTAAACTTAAATACAAGTTAATGCGTTCCGATATATTTAGCTTTTATCGCGGAACGTGTCATCTGTTTTATGAAGATTTCCCTCAAGATTCACCACTGAATTTAGCACCGTCAGTCTGGATTTGCGGCGACTTACACTTAGAAAACTTTGGCAGTTATAAGGGGGATAATCGATTAGTCTACTTTGATATTAATGATTTTGATGAGGCTTGTCTCGCTCCTTGTACATGGGATGTAGTCCGATTCATCACTAGTATATTCGTGGGACATCATGCATTAGGTGTTAATGAATCAGAAGCACCACATTTAAGCAATTATTTTCTGGATGCTTACACTAATACCTTAGCTAAAGGACAGGCTAGAAGTGTGGAGCAGGAAACATCGAGAGGCTTAGTTAAAGATTTATTAGAAAGTCTCAAGAATAGAGGACGCTCAGAATTTTTAGATAAAAAAACAAAAGAAAATAAAGGCAACCGTCATTTAGTTATTGATAATAAACATATTGCTGAAATAACAGCAGCACAACAGCAAAGAGTTAGAGAATTAATCGCCAATTGGCAACCATCTACAAAATATAGTGCAGATTTTTTGGAAGTTTTAGATGTGCAACAGCGAATAGCTGGTACAGGAAGCTTAGGGTTAGAAAGTTATATAATTTTAGTCAAAGGTAAAGGTTCTCCCAACGGCAATTATCTATTAGATTTAAAGCAAGCACAAACAAGCTCATTACAACCCTATTTAACAGTAACTCAGCCGGAATGGGAAACCCCTGCGGCAAGGGTAGCCGCGATCCAGCAACGAGTACAGGCTACTCCACCTGCGCTGTTGGGGGTGATAGTTGATGATAGTAAATCTTATGTTTTGAAGGAATTGCAGCCAGCACAAGATAAAGTTAGTTTACAGGCGTGGTCTGGAAAGTTAGGACGCTTAGAGAAGTTGGTGCAGACAATGGGTGAGATTACAGCCTGGGATCAATTACGCAGTGGTGGTAGACAAGGTTCTGCGATCGCAGATGATTTAATTAAGTTTGCTCACTCATCTGATTGGCGTAATCAAATTTTGGACTATGCACGCAGCTATTTAGGTCAAGTAAAACAGGATTATCAAGAATTCTGTGAAAAAGCCCCGAAATAGCAACATCTGAAAAAAGCGATCGCTTAGGTATCCATAGCAGGGAATATTCTTGGTTGACTGTTGACTGTTGACCCTTAAACCAAATATATGTGTGCTAGTTGCATAAGTCCTAAATCATATTCATTTTGTCAGCAATGCCTAAAACAGTCCTCATTACCGGAACATCAAGCGGTATTGGTAAACTAACTGCAATCTATTTTGCTCAACAAGGTTGGAATGTGGCTGCAACCATGCGAAACCCTGGTAATAGTCAGGATTTGAGCAGCTTCTCTAACCTCAAATTGTATTCTTTAGACGTTACAGATAATAACAGTATTCAGAAGGCGATCGCCTCGGCTATCCAAGACTTCGGTCAAATTGATGTGTTGGTGAATAATGCAGGTTTTGGTGTGGATGGCGTGTTTGAGGCGATGACGGATGAAATTATTGAGCAGCAATTTAATACTAATGTGTTTGGGTTGATGCGAGTTACACGCGCCATCATTCCCCATCTGCGAGCAAAAGGCGGCGGGACAATTATTCAAATCGCCAGTATGGGAGGTCGAATTACTTTCCCGCTATATAGTATCTACCACAGTTCTAAGTGGGCGGTAGAAGGATTTAGCGAAGCCTTGCACTATGAATTAGAACCATTCAACATCAAGATTAAAATCATCGAACCGGGAGCGATTAAAACCGAGTTTTATGGCAGCAGTCGCCAGTTTATCACAGGCGATAATCTGCGTATGTATCAATCGTTGGTGGATACTGTGGAGAAAGTTTCACAGCAAGCTGGTAAAAATGGTGAGCCGCCAGAATTGGTTGCTCAAGTGATTTTTCAAGCGGCGTGCGATCGCACTCGCAAGATGCGCTATGCTGTCGGAAAACCTGCGCCACTATTGCTGAGGTTGCGGAAATTGCTGCCCGATAGTTGGTATTTTTCGCTCATCAAACGTAGCTATAAAATCTATAGGATTACTATTTGATTTTTGAACAAAACTAGGAGAGAATACGGCTGGTAAAACAGGTGTAAGAGAAGACAATGATAAGTCAGCGTCTGCAAACTATCACACTCCCAGACGTAGTATCACGGCAAGAGATGTCAGAGAAAGATGTTCAAAGAGCGATCGCCGAACTGCAAGATTTTATAGCTCTGCGTCTAGATGCGCGTGAAGTCAGGTTCAACTAACTAATTCTTCTTATACCGTTTCTTTGTGAAGCTGCATATAATTCACCCCCCGGCTATCGCCGTCCCCCCTTGGTAAGCAGGGCTGATTCATTCGCTCGTGTTGGGGATTTGTCAAGAGGATAATCTCACGCAAAGGCGCAAATACGCAAAGAAAAATTAGGTATTTCGGACTGAAGACGCCAAAATTTTTTGTCTTAATTGTGGACTTGCCCTCAATTTTCATCCCTTTGACCCTGGCAATTTTAACCCTTTTAGGGAACGAAACAGCCCTGGGACTACAGGGGGGTATTATTATGTGCATCTTCATACAAAATAGGTATTACTTACTTGCTGATTTCAACAACTCTTGATTACCTTTCACTTGCAAAAACTTAGTTTTTGACTCATCCAATACGGTTGGTTTAACTGGAAGGTAGCCCAGATGAGAAATTTCTTCGCTCACATAGGTCAAGTAATAGTTAATAAACCCTTCTAATTCCGGTCGCTTCCGAATCGCTTTGGCATCTGCATAAATGTACAAAGGGCGAGTTAAAGGATATCCTGGTAAGAAAGGGTCTACTTTATCAATAGCGATCGCCTTTAACTTTTCGCGGTTTTCTTGATAGGAGCCATACTCTAAAAAGCCAACCATGTAGGGATTAATTAAAGCCTCTGAGTGTAACTGCTCTACAAAGTCATAAGATATTGTATTGGGAGCATTAGTAAGTTGGCTGACGTTCCTCCCCTTGAGAATAGCTTGAGCAAACAAGTCAACTGCTCCCCCAGTACCAGCCCCCGCTGGAATAATGCGTTTAATCAGCTCTTTTGGCCATTTGGGATTGACATCTGACCATTTTTGCACAGTGAATACCCTTGCCAGTTCGTCGCGTGTCAGAGTGTTGGGGACGAAATTATTTTGAGAACTAACGACAATAGTCACTGCATCGGTAGCAATTTGAAAGCCGATAGGCTGAACACCTGACTTAGCACAGGCGGCTAACTCCTGACTGGTAATCGGGCGAACTGCATTGACAATATCTATTGTTTTATCCTGGCAAAATAGTTTGAAGCCAACAACCGTATCAATACCAGCGAGATTAATCTTGCTAGGATACCCGTCTTGGATAAAGCGTTGAGCAATCGCCTCACTAATTGGCAAAACCACCTGAGTTCCCGATATTGCTATTGTTCCCTCTAGTTCTAGGGGGTTAACCTCTGGAAGCACAATGCCCTGTTTAGCGGAGTCTTGGGTTGAGAGTGGTTTAACTAATTTCCTCTCGACTTTCTGAATACCTAAGTTTTCTTTTGCAGATTTGTCCGCACTAGCTTGATTATCAATATTTGCTTTTGAGGTTTTTGATGGACCAGTGCAAGCTATTAATAGTAAAACTGTACTGAGCAAAAATAAGTAATTTCGGAAATTTTTAGCTCTAGTTATCCTGATCCTAATTAATGACATATACTATCTTCTCACTTGCACTCGGCGACCATTTTTATTATTCAGCGGATGAACATCCTCCTTAATTCCTTTAGCAAGTCGAACCATCTTTTTCCGTTCTTCGATATACTGAAGAATCTCTGAAGCAAATTTGTTGTTAGACTCTATCGCTTCGGTAATCTCTTTGGCTGGAATCACTACAACCTCGACATCTTCATTAGCGATCGCTGTAACTGGGCTGACCTCTCCTGGGAAGATAGCCATTTCACCAAATACTTCGTTAAGTTCCAAATCATCTACTATCTTGCGGTTCCCTTGCTCATCTTTTAGATAAGCCTGTCCCGTGCCCTTAAAGATAATATAAATTCCCTCGTCTTCTTTACCTTCCTGAATAATTAACTCACCCTGACCGTAGGCTTTAAATCTAGCCCGGTGGGCCAGTTTTTCAATTTGATTATCATTGAGCGTTAAGAAATATGGGAGTGATCGCAAATAAGTTACCAATTCCTGTTGGCGGTTCTCGACTACTTGGGGAATCCGGCTTGGTATTCCTTTTTGGGTATCGATATCGTACTGCACTTGAATCGGATAAGGCATAGTAAAGCCATAACGTTTGGTTATATAGTAAAGTCGAAATTTGAGTTCCGCAGAAACTATCCAATCTTTTTCCGGCACTACTTTATAGGAAAGCTTGTAAGTGATACTGAAGTCTTCATAGGAACTAACTAGAGCAGGATCTTTGGCTTCGATCAGATCTATACCCTCCGTCAAGGTATTTAGGGCTGAAATCACTTCACTAGGAGAATCGTCATAAGAAAATGAGGCGTAAATACTTTTCCAGATTCCTTTCTGACCGTAATTGATAATGCTTGCCTTCGACAACACCCCATTGGGAACGTTGAATGTCATCGCCGGATTTTTCATAGTGACTGACCACCAGTTTTGTTCAATTACCCGTCCCTGCTTTCCATCTAACTCAATCCAATCACCTGTTTTGAAAGGTTTGGCAGCTAGCAGCAGTAATCCTGACACCAGGTTACTGAGGGTATCTTGCAACGCGAGGGCAATTACCGCTGAAGCTACCCCTACACTGGAACCCAACCCAGTAAAATTTATACTCCAAACTCCATTGAGAATGTGATAGCCAATGGCAAAGATAACCACACCCCTAGCTACCTGAAAAAACAGGTTAGGTACATGAATTTGCCATTTGATCGGTTGTTTTTTTGTGGTCAACAGAGCATTGATTAAAGAAATTCCCGCCACAATCACGGCAACCCAAGTTAACGTTTCCACAAAACGTGCCCAGGAATCTTTGCCAGCAACGCTTAAAAGCTGTCGCATGACCAAAATTACGGCTAAGGGAGGTAACACATACTCCCGTACCTGATGCAGAGCAACTGCTAAGGGGTGCTGCTGACGTTCCAATCTTGAGGCCGCTTCACCAAGCAATATACCGAACAATGGAAATCCCAGCCCCAAAAGTAATATCCATCCCAGAAATGATTTATCCATAACTGTTTTTTAACGAACAATGAACGGTGAGTAGTAAGTATTTTTCAGCCAATTCAGTTAGTTAGAATCTTGCTTTATTCAGAAGAACACATCTGAATTCTGCCCCCTTGTACTGAGCGCAGTCGAAGTAAGTCGTACCCCTACAGGGAAGCAAGCTACATGGAGCGTCTCGCAGAGAAGGGCTGCCTTCTTCAAACACCTATGTTTGACAACTCAAGTTCTGCTGCTGCTTCTTTCATAATTTCGCTCAGGAATGTGTAAGCTTCTTCCCATGCTTTTCGCACTGGCGTAGTAAACTCTTCACCCAGTCCTTGAGCTAACGTCCACAGCAACGCTTCGCCGACAATATCGTAGTATTCGGCCTTGACACCATAACCCGCATGGTCGCGACCCAACTTTTGGACGGCGGGGATAATCTGATCTGGCTGACGCAAACCTTCCACAGCGAGAGCAAGCGTAGTCATTAGCTTACGCTCCTGTTCTTTCATATTCCCCTTAAATAGAGAACGAAAAGAAGGTTCTAATTCAAACAGTCGGTTGTAGAATAGTTCAGCAGCTTGACCAGCGATGGGTTTAACTTTAGCAAAGGATGACTGAACCAACTCCACTTGACTTAGAACTAACTTCCTGGTGGTTACTAGCGTCCAGGTTTCTACTTCACCCAGTCCTGGAATTTTCACGACCGGGTTTTGGATGAATGTGTAGCTATCGGCTATGCGATCGTACACACTCCCAGTCAGTAAAATATAGTTCAAATCAGCTTTATTCTGGAGACTGCTTGTTATATATGCTGTTTCTCCCCAAATACTGTACCCAAGTCGCTGTGTTCCTACTACCCCTGCTGTCACAGAACCAGCATGAATGCTGATGCGTAAAGCCAAGGCAGAATTGTAATTAATATTCAGACGCTGGATAATCTCTAACATGGCTAGGGCAAAATCAACAGTTCGCTTGCTGTGGTCAAATCTGGCTTCGCTAAGTCCACACACTGCCACATAGCTTGTACTCAGGGAGTTCTGTCTTTCCAACCCGTAGCGTTCTACCGAGTTATCGAATTCATCAAATAGCTCGGTGAGCAATTTTGTGATTTCTGGCGGTGACAGGCGTTTGTTCAACTCAGCAATCCCAGCCAGATGAGCATTGAGAATGGTTACTTGCTTGAAATTTTCTGCAATGGATAGCTCTCCTTGTTTCCTGCGTTCGGCGATCGCCCTGGGTAGTATATTCTGCAAGAGAATATCGTTCTCCTGCTTCTTGGTTTCCAGCTCTTCCTCAGTTTGGTGTAATTTGTTCGCCACCTTTTTGAACTCTTTTGCCAATTCCCCAAACTCGTCAAGGGATTTCACCTCAACGTCTACATCCATTTCCCCCGCACTCAGTTTCCGGGCGCTATCAGTCAAAAGACGCAGGGGAGAAGTAAAAATCCTTGCCGCAATTGCCCCTAAAAAAGCTGTTCCTAGAAGGAAAATCACCGCCGCAATCAACAAAATTACCTGTAACGTGTAAAGCGGACGATAAGCTTCCCCTACCTCCATCTCTGCTATAATCCCCCAATTTAACCCGTTCAACTTCAAAGGAGTGTAGGAACTCAATACTTCTGCCCCTCGATAGTTGCGGTCTACCATCATCCCTTGTTGCCCTTCTAAGGCGGCTTTGGCGGCTGAACTATTGATTTTCTGTAAGCTAATGGTAGTGTTAAAGTTCTCCATCAGTTGGAGAGTTCTCTTGTCAGTCCCCGTGTAACGAACAACGGTTTCATATTTTTTGGGGTCTTCAACCCAAAAACGGGATGTCGAACGCATTAGGAAATCGGTTCCGACTAAATAAGCTTCCCCCGTTTTCTGCAAACCACTGCCTTCCCAATTATTTTTCCGGCTAATAGCTTGGTCGATCTTTTCAATAGGAATTTGCACTGCCAAGATGCCAATCATGTTAGAACCGCTATAAATGGGCGTTCCCAGGAAAGCAGCCGGAGCATTATAAGAAGCACGGTAAGGTTTGAAATCAACAACCTGAATGCTACCTTGAGTCGGATTTGTCTGGACTGCCTGCACCAAATCCTTTAGTGCATTCTGGGAGTCAAAACTCTGTAGTGGATTCGTGGCAAAATCTGATTCTTTAAAATAGGAATAGACGATATCTCCTGTTTTATGATTAATCAAAAATAAATCGTAATAACCGAATTGTTTGATAATTCCTGCAAAGAATTTTTGATATTTGGTATGAGCTTTGGTGTAAGCGCTGCCATCACCAGCATCAAGGAGATGGTCTTTTTTGCCGACTGGATTGGGATTAGAAGCAATGTAGTGATACTGAAGATAGCGAGCCGCTTGTCCGAGGGGCTGATAGACACTGGGAATCACTGCTTCAGGAGATAGATTCTTTTGCAAGCGAGGAAAAAATTGTTCGGTGTAGTAAGCATCCAATGCTGTATCCCATTCGGGGGGAATAAAGTTGCGATCCAGGTTGCGGAAACCCCCATTCAATTCCACCATCGCTTTCACGATGTTGCCATCTGCCGCCAGCATCCCCACTTGGTTATTCAAATTTTCAAAGTACGACTCAAACTGTTCGGCTTTGGTTGTACGTATACCGGAAAGTTGCTCGGCGATTTTGCTTCTGAGGGTAGCTTGTGTTTGATACCAACCAATCCCACTCACTACTACTACAGAACCAAGGCTAACTCCTAGGAGCAAGGCTTGTAGCTTCGATTTAATTGTCCAGTCACCCAGTTTTAGACGAATTAGGGAGCCATCACGCAACTTCCGCAAACCTTTTTGGGGATTTAACATCTTTTTTATTAATTTTGATGGTGAATACTTAACCTGTTGCTTATGTGTGAAGAAGGCAGGAGGAAAGAAACAACTATTTTTTCAGATATCAAACCGATATAGCAATCCGATTTCATTTCTGAATCACTCGTAGAGGTAAGGGACTCTTTACTGGGGACTAGGAAGAAGGAATAAAGGTGTACTGAGTTTTGTTCAAAAATCAAATATGAGTCCTATAAATGTCCTAATTTATATGATCTTTGCTATATCTCCAACAGCACCAAAGAGCGATCGCCGGCACAAAATCCCTGAATATTCCAAAGCATACTCAGGGAGAGATTTTGAGTTTAACTCGATATTAGCGATCACTTAGGCATTCATAGCAATTCTTAGTCGAGAGCTAGAATATTTCACCCTGAGCGCAGCGTCTCCGATAGGAGAAGGGTTGAATCCTCCTGAATTCTGAATTCTGATTACCCCATCAAGGGCATATTCCACTCTACCAAGAACCGCTACAACTATAAAGCATCAATAAACATCTGGACTTTTTCCAAAAGTGGCTGATATTCGATTTGCTCGGCTAAATCTTGGGCTTGTTCATAGCATGATCGCGCCAATTTTTTGCGTTTTGTTGTCGCGTAGACACTACCCATATTCAACAAAGTTGAAACTTCTTCCACACAATCACCTAGTTCTTGATAAACTACAACTGCTTGTTTATAGAACTTGAGCGCCTGTCGGTAATTGGCGAGGATGCTGTAAGTGAAACCAATGTTGTTGAGGGTTGTTGCTTCGCCGGAGCGATCGCTAATTGCGCGACGCGTCAAAAGAACTTGAGAGTAGAGTAATAGCGCTTCTTTCGGTTTGTTTAAATCACTATAGACAGAAGCAATGTTATTCAAGGTGGTTGCTTCACCAACTAAATTTTGAAAAGCGCGTTGAATTGGTAGTGCTGCTTGCAAAAATTCTAGAGCTTGTTCAAAGTTACCTAAAGTAATATGGGCGAACCCAATGCCATTTAGCGTTATCGCCTCACCAGAAAAGTCCCCAATTAATCGACGCATCGCCAAAATCTGGTGTTGTAGTAGCAATGCTCGTTTTGGTTCTCCCAACCGAGTATAAATCAGTGCCACATCATTAAGAGTGGAAACTTCACCTTGAGTATCTTGCAATTTTCTGAAAATTTGCAGCGCTTGCTCAAAATAGTCCAACGCTTGCGAAAACTGTCCCAGACGGTTGTAGGTAGAACCCAAGTTACTGAGTGCAGTCGCCTCTGCTTGAGCTTTACCCAGTTCTTGAGCAACCACAAGCGCTTGCTGAAAGGACTCTAATGCTAGTTGAGGTTGTGAGCAGCCAAGGTAAGCTAAACCAATATCGTTTAATGTATGACCAACTCTTGCTCGATCTGGAATTGCTCTGGCTAACTCTAAATTTTCGCTAACAAAATTCAGATATTCTTGGAACTTACCCTGCTTGTAGTAGCGGTTGGCTTCATGACGACGTTCTTCCCACTCTTTGACTTGATTGCAAAGTTGCGACATCTGACCTCGGTTGCACTGAAAATTAATAGGCAAATTATTTGTATCCGTCTCCCTCTTGAGGAATAACTCCTCTGAGGTTTCTTAAATTTGAGTTAACCATTATTCTCTACCTTTAGGCATAAGACGTAAATAGGTGCATCGTGGTATGTTTATACACCCATAAAGTGATTGCTACAAATTCTCTATGTAAAAACCCAAGTGCTGTAATATATAGCACTGGTGGAAATTGAGGTAGATTGAGCCAGTGCTGTATCCCATATAATCAATAAGAAAGGCGATCGCACTGTGAAACCAGACAGAGACTTATCTTCAGCGAGAGAGCGATAGAACTAGCCGCCAAATCGGCAGTCGGAACTTCTATCAAGCTTGTCGTAGAAGTCGTTAGCACCAACTGGCAAAATGATTATGCTCGAAAGGTAGAAGACTACAGTGCAATGGGAATTCCAGAATACTGGATTGTGGATTATTTGGGCTTAGGTGGACGGGATTATATCGGCAATCCCCAACAGCCAACCATTTCAATTTACTCCTTAGCAGCGAGTGGCGATCGCTACCAACCACCGACACAATTCCGTGACAGCACTCGTCTTGTTTCCAGCATCTTTCCCGATTTAATGCTAACGGCTGCACAAGTGTTTGCATCCATAGATCGGAACTAATCATCCCTAATAGAGTCAGATTTATTACAAAAATTTCTGGATAAATTCAGTTAATATATGAAATTTAAGTCTATTAACGCTGCAATAGCCTTAGCGGTACTCAGTATAGGCGTTTCACAAACTGCATATACTCAAACTCCCCCCGCAAAAAACACACAACTGACACAACAAGTTACATTACTCCGCTCTCAGGGGCCACAGGGGTTAGAAAAATTTCTCAATACTCACGCACAGGAACTGAAGAACCCTTCACCGCAGATGCGCGAAGCGTTAGATAAGCTGTGTCAGCAACGGGACTGCTACGCCTCCAAGCTTTACTGGTATACAGACTTGGAACAAGCCAAAGCCGCCGCCAGAGCCAGTAATAAACCCATCCTCTCACTCCGCTTGTTAGGAAACCTTGACCAAGATTTAAGTTGTGCTAACAGTCGCTTTTTTCGTGTAGCGCTATATCCCAACGGAGAAATTTCGCAATATCTGCGCGATCGCTATATTCTACACTGGCAATCTGTGCGACCAGTCCCCAAAGTGACCGTAGATTTTGGCGACGGACGTAAGCTAGAACGCACCATCACAGGTAACAGCATTCACTACATCCTAGACAGTAGTGGTGTTCCCATCGATGCAATCCCTGGTTTATATGGGCCGCAAGCATTTCTGCGTCAGCTAGTCGCAAGTGAAAAAGCAGTCAAAGAATATACTAAATCTCAAGGTGTCGCACGTGTGAGTTTTTTGCGTGACTACCACCGCCAAAGTTTAGTAGCCAGCCAACGTCAATGGGGTGCAGATTTAGCAAAACTAGGGATCAAAAATCTGCCACGCCTTGTGGAAATGCCTAGCGGTAGCAATGAAGCACCCAACGCCACCACCGCAGGTACAATCGCTGTAGCTAAAATGGCAGTCGAATCTCCCATGCTACGAAACATCACTTCTGCTAACAGAAATCAAGCATCATTACAAGAAATTACTGACTCTGCAACCTGGCAGCGAATAGCCAAACTCTACACAGCAGATGCCAAGCTAGATAGTCAAAGTGTGGCATTAATCCGCACCAAACGTTTTGCAGCAGACAAATCTGATAATTTACAGCGCGTTATTAACAATTTTGAAACAGCAATGGTATTAGATACCGTGAGAAATGAATATACATTGCATAACCAAATTCATCAGTGGTTCATGCAGGGGAATGTCACCAATGATGTCAATGCGTTGAATGAAAAAGTCTACGCCGAATTGTTTTTAACTCCCAATTCAGATCCCTGGTTAGGACTGATGAATAGTGAAAATTATAGCGCCATTGATAATGATGGAATTCGCAAGTAATGCAGATAGAGTAACTACTTGATTTACAGAGACTAAGAATAATTATTCTTAGTCTCTTTTGCCATTTAAGCAAGATGTAGATACTACCTAATCTTCCAAAGAATTACTTGCTATTTAGTTGCACAGTATGTAGCTAAATAGCAAATATTGGGGCTATATTAAACTCTCTCATAATGACCAGGAACCCAGTGCCGACCACGTCGTGTGTTTTCCCAATGTGCAGGAATCCACTTTTGGTGGACAACTCGACGGGCAACAACATTAGGTCTATGACCGCCAGGTCTAACGATAATCTCTGCTGCTGAAGCCTGTGTTGAAAAAGCAGAAAATACTAGCGGTAAAGCAATGAGAGTACCAACAATAATACGTTTCATGAGCAAATCTCCTGTTAGTTAAGATTGGTTTAGTTGTTTACATTACTCTGATAAATAATTTGTGGATAGCTTTACCCAGATAGAATATATCGGGTGGTATTGCTAATTTCTACATATTAGTCAGAGTGCTGTAACATGCCCAGTATAAAAAACTAAATAAAAATAAACTTGTACAAAAAGTCACTATTCTGGGATGACTTGAGTGATAAATAAAATCTTGACTAAAGTTATAGTTTTAGCATGACTTTAGACATATATAGCAGTCCGCTTTGATTTTTGAACGTATTTGCGTAGTCAGGCAATAGGCAATAGGCAATAGGGACGAAGGGAGTCAGAGGTGTACTGAGCTTTTTCACAAATCAAATATGATTCCTATATATTAACTATTTATTAAATATTTAAAGAATGAGGAAAAATAGCTGTATTTTTCAAAAGTCAGCAAACATAGTTATTCATCTACGATTGTTGGCAGTGTTACAACCTACTAATTTAAAAGAGTTTAATATATTTAAATCCTTTAAGAAAATAAAAGTCATTGGTATGAAATGTAAGTCTTTCAAGCTTAAGAGAGGCTTGTTTTTAGCATGTCCAGATAACTGACTGTTTGTCATCGAATCCCCAAAAAATTCTAATTTATTAATTGAATCTGAAGCTATAGGACTAGTATTTGATTTTTGGAATATACGTAGGGTGTGTTAGCGTTCGCTTTTAGCGTTCCCGTAGGGTAGCGTAACGCACCAAAGTCTTATGACGGAGCCGTTACGGACTCCGTCCTAACGGACCCTACAAATACGGAGATTTTTTCAGAAATCAAATATGATTCCTATATAAATCAACATTAACTAACTGAGGGAGATAGCTCGATTTTTGCTCATTGTTCAGAGTCGATAAAAATTAGTTACTTTCAAAATTCAACATTTCTATTTTTATGCGCCACTAGTAATGAGGTAATCTATGGTGCAAAACTCAAAGCTAGGGTACAGATTGTCCCCTAAGTCTATTCTGCGTCCATCCATTGCTATAGGGATAATTACATCTTTATTGGTTAGTGGAATCAGCTTTTATACAATAAAACGCTTGCAAAATGCCGGACTTTCAGAAACACAAACGCCAGCCAAAAAATTACTAGAAATCACGACAGTGACAGCTTTAGGCAGACTAGAGCCAAAAGGACAGGTAATTAAACTTTCTGCCACTATGTCTGCACAAAGTAGTCGCGTAGAACAGTTGTTAGTCAAGGAGGGCGATCGCGTCCAAAAAGGGCAGATAATTGCCATTTTAGATGGACGCGATCGCCTACAAGCAGCATTCCAAGAAGCCCAAGAACAGGTAAAAGTAGCACAAGCAAATCTCGCCAAAACCCAAGCTGGCGCTAAACCTGGTCAAATCACAGCCCAAAAAGCGGTGATCGATCGCCTAAAAGCAGAACGCCAAGGTGATATCGCCACCCAATTAGCCACAATTGAGCGATTACAAGCTCAAGTGCAGAACGCCGCCACAGAAAACAACCGCTATCAGCAGCTATATCAACAAGGTGCAATTTCCGCTTCTCAACAAGACAACAAGCGGTTAACCCTAGAAAGTGCCCGTAAAAGTCTGCAAGAAGCACAAGCACAGTTACACCGTACCCAATCAACAAGTCAACAACAACTCAAAGAAGCCACAGCCAACCTCGATCAAATAGCCGAAGTCCGGGGCGTGGATGTCGCTGCAGCCCAAGCGGAAATCAATCGCGCCCTAGCAGCGATGAATTTGGCCAAAGCAAATTTAAAACAAGCTTACGTGCGATCGCCCCAAAACGGCCAAGTATTTGAAATCCACACCCACCCTGGAGAATTAGTTTCAGATGATGGTATTGCCAATATTGGTCAAACCAATCAAATGTACGTCGTTGCTGAGGTTTACGAAAGTGACATCATCAAAGTACATCCAGGACAACAGGTGCGTGTCGTCAATGATTTCTTACCCAGTGAATTGCAGGGAACAGTTGAGCGAGTCGGCTTACAAGTGCGTCGCCAAAATGTGATTAACACCGACCCTTCTACCAATATTGACGGGAGAATCATTGAAGTTCATGTGCGACTAGATGATACTGCAAGTCAGAAAGCCGCAAGATTAACCAATATGCAAGTCAAAGTGGTGATTAAAGTTTAACAAGCAACTGTGATGAGATTCATTGAAAAACTGCGACGACGAACACCTCTAGGATGGCTGCAACTCAGTCATGAAAAAAGTCGGCTGCTAGTAGCATTATCAGGTATTGCCTTTGCTGATGTGCTGATGTTCATGCAATTTGGCTTTCAGAGTGCCCTATATGACAGCAACACTAGACTACATCGCCGCTTACTCTCAGACATCGTTTTAATCGGTTCTCAAACCCGTAATCTGCAAAGAATATCTACATTTTCACGGCGGCGACTTTATCAAGCAATGGATGTTCCAGGCGTGAAGTCAGCAGATGCAATGTATGTCAGCAACATGCTCTGGAAAAATCCGCAAACACATCGGGAAACAGAGATTTTAGTTATTGGTGTGAATGCAGACAAGCCAACGGTTGACTTACCAGAAGTCAATCAACAATTGCAGGCAATTAAGTTACCTTATAATGTCCTCTTCGACCGTGGTTCGAGAGGAGAATACAAAGAAACGATCGCTCAAATTGAACAGGGCAAAACCGTAACAACCGAATTAGAAAAGCGCACAATTACTATTAGAGGTTTATTCAAAGTTGGAGCGTCTTTTGGGGCTGATGGTACTTTGATCACCAGTGACGAAAACTTTTTGCGCCTATTTACTCGGCAACAAGCCTCTAGTGTCAGCGTAGGGTTGATTCAATTACAACCAGGTGCAGATTTACAGCAAGTAGTAGCGGTGTTGAAATCCCATTTAAAAGATGATGTCAAAGTACTTACCCACAAAGAATTTATTGAATTTGAGAATGACTTTTGGCGCAGAAACTCCCCTATCGGGTTTATTTTCAACCTAGGTGTATCAATGGGGTTTTCAGTGGGAGTAATTCTTGTTTATCAAGTCCTCTCCACAGATGTGAATACCCACGTTAAAGAATATGCCACCTTCAAAGCAATGGGATATCCCAATTTATACCTGTTAGGTGTGGTATTTGAAGAAGCAGTAATTTTGGCTATGCTAGGCTTCATACCTGGTACAGCAGTATCTTTGGGACTTTATTATCTCACGCGAAATGCCACAAACTTACCAATGTATATGACCGTAATTCGAGGATTGCAAGTGCTAATTTTAACTATGATTATGTGTGCAATTTCTGGAGCGATCGCCACTCGCAAATTACAGTCTGCTGACCCCGCTGATATGTTTTAAGATTGGTCATTTGTCATTTGTCATTTGTCATTTGTCATTGGTCATTTGTCATTAATTATTCCTTCCTCATCTCCCTCATCTCCCTCATCTCCCTCATCTTCCCAATCCCCAGTCCCCAATCCCCAGTCCCCAGTCCCCAGTCCCCAGTCCCCATGTCCCCAGTTATTAGTATCCAAAACCTTGATCATTACTTTGGACAGGGTTCACTTCGTAAACAAGTTTTATCTAACATCAACCTAGAAATTAACACTGGTGAAATTATTATCATGACTGGACCATCTGGTTCTGGTAAGACGACATTGCTGACATTAATCGGTGGATTGCGTTCTGCCCAGTTTGGCAGTTTACAAGTGCTAGGACAAGAACTTTGCGGTGCTAGTACACAACAACTAATACAAGCACGAAAAAATAACGGCTATATTTTCCAAGCACACAATCTACATGGTAGTTTGACAGCAATCCAGAACGTCAAAATGGGTTTAGAACTGCACGATCGCATTGGATGCACAGAGATGCAAACCAGGTCAACCCAGATGCTAGAGCAAGTAGGATTGGGAAATCGCCTCAATTACTATCCCGATCAGTTGTCAGGGGGACAAAAACAACGAGTAGCGATCGCCCGCGCTTTAGTCAGTCATCCGCAAATTGTCCTTGCAGATGAACCCACCGCCGCCCTTGATAGTCAATCGGGTCGAGATGTAGTCAACCTCATGCAAAAACTTGCCAGAGAACAAGGCTGTACCATTCTCATAGTGACTCATGACAACCGCATTTTGGATATAGGCGATCGCCTCATCCACATGGAAGATGGTAAGTTAAAGTCAAAAGTAAAAATTTAAACAGAATAAGGAATAGGAGAATAGCAAATGACAAATGACGAATGACAAATGACAACTGAATGATTGAAACCCTATTCCATGCCTACACCCCTTTATTCACCTGGATAGGCTTAGGATTTTTAATATCTCGTTTCATCCCCGATAGTTTTCTGAAGCTATTGGGTCAAGCACTTTACTGGGTGGGAGTTCCACTACAGCTTTTAGTTCTGGCCCGTCACACAAACTTATCAAATGGTGGACTCATACCTGCGATCGCCGTGGGAGTATTGCTATTGAGTCTGGTTTTGGCACTGCTAATGTGGTGGGCGGTGCAATGGTTCATGAATAGAAAGGTGCAACCAAAACAAGATAGTCTGGATTTGCCTATTGATAATTCATTGAATAGCTCAAGTTTGGGTAGCTTTATTCTAGCGGCAATTTTGGGCAATACAGGCTTTGTGGGACTGACACTAACACAGGTACTAGCTAGCCCTGAAAATAATGACTGGGCGGTGTTATTCAGCGTCACCAACAACGTTGTCGGCACATATGGCATTGCGGTCTTAATCGCTAGCTATTTTGGCAATAGGGAAACCAAAAACCATTGGTGGACTCAGTTGTGGGATTTAATCACTGTCCCCAGCTTGTGGACATTTTTTATTGGCTTGAACACCCAGTTTGTGAAATTGCCAGAAGTGGTTGAATTAGGGCTAGAACAAGCAGTTTGGGTAGTTATTGCATTCGCCTTATCACTGGTTGGTTTACGACTAGGGCGAATGAAAGGCTGGAAAAGCTTGGGAATCGCCTCAATTGCCAGTGTATTGAAAGTTTTGATTGTGCCTGCGATCGTCGGGCTAGGTGCTACCTATTTAGGTGTCATTGGCGAACAGCGTTTAGTACTAGTGCTGATGTCTGGAACACCTACAGGGCTTTCAGTGTTGATTTTGGCAGAAGTTTATGACCTCGATCGCAATTTGTTAGCTAGCAGTATTGCCCTGACGTTTGTCGGGTTATTTTTAGCACTTCCCCTCTGGCTATTTTGGTTTGGGTGATGCGATCGCTAGAGTTTCGCCTTGTTAACTGACAACTGAAAACTCATAATTGCCAGCCTATTAGTAGTGAATTAAAATCCCTCACTATCAGCCGCTAATTTTTGTCCACTGATTTCATTACTTACCGTTTAAGTTGTTTAGGAAATTTAGGGACTAATTCCGCTCCTGAATTATTCTGCAATTTTAATTATTTAACTGCACTCAATAAAGACACAATATACTGATTGAGACTTATACTTTCTCGTTCAGCAGTCTCAGCTAAACGACGATGTAAAGATTTTGGCATTCGCACCAACAACTTACCACTGGAGCAAAATTATCTGCCGTGATTGGGAAACACTATTGGCGATCGCCTAGTCTGTCTTTCAACAGAAGATAAGGGATTTTTGAGTAACTCTATGACTAGCGATCGCACCAGTAATTCCCCAAAAAAGTTGCTTGGCTTGGGAATCAACGCTTTTAAACCCAATCACCGGGTAGCAAAGATGTTAACGGGGATGTTGGCTGTTGTCCCCCTTGCCCTAGCATTACCTGTAGCAGCGTTGCAAGTAAAGGTTAATCCCACCAATCCCCAGTTGGGAGATACATTGTCAGTGGTGATTACTCAAGATAATCAGGGAAATAGTAACAATCCCACAGTAGCGGTTGGAGAAAAGACTTATCCAGCATTTGAAATAGCACCCAATCAATATCGGGCTTTTATTCCCACAACTCCCTTAGAAAAGGCTGGCGCCAGGACACTACGGATTGCCGGAGATGGACAGGAACAAAATGTGCCTATCCAGGTAAGAAAGCGCACATTTCCTGTCCAACGCATTAACTTACCACCAGGAAAAGCTGGATTAGAAGCAACAGAGCTAGAACTCAAGCGTGTGGCAGCTTTCAAGGCACTACAAACACCCCAAAAGTATTGGAGTGGATCTTTTTTAGCACCAAACGCTGGGCGAATGAGTACAATCTATGGTGTACGTCGCTACTATAATGGTAAATTTGCAGAAGACTACTATCATCGTGGCGTTGACTACGCTGGTGCAACGGGTTCACCCGTAATTGCACCTGCTGCTGGCCGGGTTGCGTTGGTAGGCACAGTATCCCAAGGGTTCCGGGTACACGGTAACGTAATTGGCATTGACCACGGTCAAGGAGTAACCAGTATTTTCATGCACCTAAGTCGCATTAATGTCAAAGAAGGCGATTTTGTCAAAGCTGGCCAACAAATTGGCGCAGTTGGTGCAACAGGTGCTGCCACTGGTCCTCATTTGCACTGGGGTCTATATGTTAATGGGCTATCTATTGACCCAATACCCTGGCGAACCAAGGTCTTTGATTAATAAAGACGGAATTAATCATGACTGTATGAGTTGTATATTTTTTTGCTTATAATTGGGCAAAATAAATTGAATTGGTACCGTCACTACATTGCGTGGGTGGCTTCAAGGTAATGAGCGTTATGAGTATTGAAAAAATTGTTGAACAAGCTCTCGAAGATGGTTATCTTACGCCAGCAATGGAAGCAGAAGTCGGGCGCATCTGTGACAATGCCTCGGAACTCTCAATAGAGGAGTACATGGCTTTAGATCGGCTGATGGGGGCGCTGTTGACTGGTGAAGTGGTGGCGGTACCTCGCAAACAGTTCATTAACGTCATGGAAGAGTTGGTTTTAACAGAAGCGATCGCCCGAGTAGCAGACATTGAAGCTACCAGTGAAAGTTCCCTGGATGTAGGCGATATTGCGGCTTATGCCCTCAACCGCCTTCCTCCCTTATATGCCACAACAGAAGAAGGTGCTAACTACCAGCGCCAACGTGCTAAAGCAGAACTTCAGGAATTGATCGCCCAACAAATTGGCGAAGCGATCGGTCGTTATCTAGATCGACCCACCAATGACAACAAGACTCCAGTCACGACTAAAAATACTGGCAATGAAGTTCTGCGCCAAGTCAGCAACCTGCTTCAAGTCTACGCACCCAGTTTTGAGCAAAAATCACCAAATTAAGAGTCAAGAGTCCAAAGTCAAAGGTCAAAGAAGAGACAGGGGGAATAAAAACTAACCCTTGACCCTTGACCCCTCGCCCTGAGCGTAGCCGAAGGGTTGACCCTTGACCCTTGACTAAATAATTAATCACGCACAACCACTGGTGTCCCCACTCCTACCTGCTCATACAGCAATCGGACATCAGGATTACGCATTCTTAGGCAGCCATGAGAAATAGCAGTTCCCATAACTTCTATGTCCGGCGTGCCATGAAAGCCAATTTGATTGTGCCCATCTGACCAAAAGCCGATCCATCGTTCTCCCAAAGGACTGTCAGGGCCAGCCTGAAATACCTGATCAGTAATTGGATGACGCCAAATCGGATCATGTTGCATAAACGTCACGCGGAAGTTACCTGTAGGCGTTTCCCAACCCTTCTTACCCACGGCAATTGGGTAACTAGCAATAACCACATCTGAACGGTAAACGTAGGCACGGCGATCGCTTAAATCAACTACCACCTGCTGTTTACCATATTCCAGCTTATCGCTGTTAGATGATTTTTCTTGAGCCAAAGCTTTTGGGAATAGCGACTGCGGCAAATTAGACGCAACTAGGTTCTGTTTTTGTCCTTCTTGCCCCACCAACCGCGTCTTCTGAGTTTCGTCAGTTGCTCTCGCTACATTTTTGCTTGCTGTTCCCGGCTTAGTATTATGAAACTTTGTGGCAGAGGATCGCGATTTGGCTGCTCTGTGAGTCAGTGCAGACGGTACCACAGACGCGCCTAGCGCTGTTCCCCCTGGATTTTCTGGGGACAATTTCTCAGAGATGCCCTCTGGGCGGCTACCTTTTGTTGTAGAAGCTAGCTGCTCAAACTGCTTTCCTGCCGTGGTAATGCGCCAATGGACAGCCAGAGATAAGATTGCTGTGCCAAAACAGAGCCACATTACTATTCGCGCTACAGATTCATTTCTTACCATTTGCTATCGCCTATTGTTGATCCCTGACATATCCAATTAACTAATTGGACTAGCTCATCATCTAAATATCAAAAATTTATAAATACTTGTCAGTTTCCTTACGAATCTGCTCATACCTCTGGGCACACTAGGGCTATACAGAGGTTTTTGCAAATAAATTCCAGATCAGAAACCTGATTTATTGGAACTCTTGAGGTGCAGCAATCAATCATTAATAGTGTGGGTGGGATAAAGACTATGTTTGAAAAACTATTGCTAGCAGTCACAATCACATTTTCCCTCAATTTGTTTATTCAAGTTCGCGTACCAGATCACAATCAGACTGGTACTAATTATCAACAGCAACAACAAACATCAGCAACAATTTTAGTCACGAGACCAGATAAATAACAGTTCTTGTAGTTACAGCAGCCGAAAGAATAGAAATTTTTGCCTTTTACACAGATTAGCTAGAGCCTATCTAAATTGACATATTTACTACTTATAACTGCATCATCAAAAGTTTTCGAGCATGGCATAGTGGTTTTATCAAATAGGGACGGGATTTCCCCGCCCTTATATCTATTTTCTCTTCATGTCAGAAATTTATTCATTCACACACACATTTTATAATATATGTCAAGCGTGCCTAGCCAGATAATATGGTCAGCACAATCTACGTAACATTGCTATATTTCTAATGGACGATAACTAAAGGCTGAAAAGATTACTATGCAGTCGCTAGAGTGAGTAATCGGCTCTAGTAATTCATAAAAATGCCATCAAACTTGTATACATCACTGTTCCAGTCATAAATCCGTCCCTTATCCAGGAACTTAGTACCAATTAGCCGGTCTAGTATAGAGGGATGATTTAGAGCCAGTACGATCTATGAGTCAATCGATTACTGTATCCTGGTCAACGGTTGATGCGAGGTGCCCAGAAGCATCGGTGCAAGTTGACAAACTCTCCAATCACGATCTGATTTTGCGCTGTCAAACAGGACTGCGCCCCGATCGGGCTGCGTTTGCAGAGCTACTGCGCCGCTATCAAACACAAGTTGATAGGGTTTTATATCACCTGGCACCAGATTGGGCTGACAGAGCTGATTTGGCTCAAGAAGTTTGGATTCGAGTGTATCGGAACATCAACCGATTACAAGAGCCATCTAAGTTTCGGGGCTGGTTAAGCCGCATTGCGACTAACTTGTTTTACGATGAGTTGCGGAAACGCAAGCGGGTTGTTAGTCCTTTATCACTAGATGCTCCCCGTTCGGTGGAAGACGGTGAGATGGATTGGGAAATCGCCGGAGATACACCAGGGCCGGAAGAGGAACTGACAACTAGAGAATTTTACGAGCAATTGCGAGAAGCGATCGCCGATTTACCAGAAGTATTCCGGACTACAATTGTTCTTCGAGAAATTGAAGGTATGGCATACGAAGAAATTGCCGAAATCACCGGTGTTTCGTTGGGAACAGTGAAGTCAAGAATAGCCAGAGCTAGATCCCGATTGCAAGCCCAGTTGCAAAATTATCTAGATGCCTAATTTACAATTTCTATTGGTCAATGGCAAAATCAAAGCATTGATGAAGAATTTTACAAAAAACTTTGAGTGCTTCTGCTGTTAGCAAAAAAATTGTAGAATTTCCCCAGATTATCCCCTGTCTTTACCCGTGTTTGAATTGGTAATAGTGTTAAGATGACTACTGATTCTCAGTTCTCCGACCGTTTCCCCTCGCAACGTCCTCAAGATTTGCCAGATGAAATGGCTATGCATACCAATGAATCGACGGGTGCTATGGATATGGTGAAGCGCGATCGCTTCGAGTTATTAAGTGCTTACCTCGATGGTGAGGTGACAGCTGCCGAACGCAAGCAAATAGAAGCATGGCTAACCAATGATGCCTCTGTTCAATGCTTGTATGCTCGACTGTTAAAACTAAGGCAGGGTTTGCAAACACTGCCAGTACCGACAGAACAGCCCATCGAGACAACAGTCCAACAGGTATTATCACGGTTGCATCGCCGTACCCAACTAGCTTGGGTATTGGGAGGTGCAGCAGTTGCAGCTTGTGTCATCGGCTCAGTCACAGGAATTATCCCCAGTGGTAATTCTGGGACACTGCAACTGGCACAACAACGATTAGAACCAAGGCAAACAACGCCAGAAACACCAGCCATCCCAGTTTCACCGCTGATGGTGGCTTTAAATAACCCAGTAATTGAAATTCCTAAAGCAGCAGTAGCTTCTCCGGAAAAGCCAGTCAACGAGGAAAAACCCGAACAGGGCAAGATTCCCCAGGATATCAACTAACCACAGTTAAATCAGTAAACAGTTTAGACACCTAGCGGCAAGCCGCAGTTCTCTTTCTGATAACTGATAACTGTTAACTGCTAACTGTTAAACCGCAGCCGCTCCACCAACCATCAGGTTGGCGGACACCACCTATTTTACTAACTCTGTCCGGAGTCATCAAGTAAACCCAAGCCCAAGCCAAGGATATTTTTTGGAGGTTAAACACCTCGATTTGCTGTCGATTATAGAGATTTTCTGATACCTGTCTAGCAGGCTGGTAATCTTCCAAGTCATCTAGATCATGCAAAACCCCTAAGTCGGCAAAAGAGAGTAAATATCCGTGGACTTGGTCATACCCCAGTGTCATAGCTGGATAGCCCATTGGCAAAGCAAACAGTTGACCCTGTGCAGTGGCTCTTTGGGCATCGACTACCTTGTCAGCACAATATTTTTGATAATTAGCTTCACCTGGTTTGAGGGTGCCGTAGACAAAGACGCTTACCAAACCAGAAAATTGAACTATTAATTCAGACATAACCTATTTTTAGCAACTGAATTCCTGTGTCTACCATCTACAATATGGAGGCAGATACGATCGCAGTCCAGTAGGAGAGTTTTTGGTGGATTTCCGATACAACCCCGCAACAATTGAGGAAAAATGGCAAAAAACATGGGCAGAACTTGGCTTAGATCAAACACCCACAGATAACGACAAGCCAAAATTCTACGCTTTGTCCATGTTCCCTTACCCATCGGGCAGCCTCCACATGGGTCACGTCCGTAATTATACAATTACTGATGTGATTGCTCGCCTCAAGCGGATGCAAGGGTATCGGGTATTGCACCCAATGGGTTGGGATGCCTTTGGTTTGCCTGCAGAAAACGCCGCTATTGACCGTGGTGTCCCCCCTGCTAAGTGGACTTATCAAAATATTGCCCAGATGCGGCAGCAATTGCAGCGGCTGGGTTTATCCATCGACTGGGATTGTGAAGTTGCCACCTGTTCACCAGATTATTACAAGTGGACACAATGGATTTTCTTGCAGTTTTTGCAAGCAGGGTTAGCTTATCAAAAAGAAGCAGCAGTTAACTGGGACCCCATTGACCAAACTGTACTGGCTAACGAGCAAGTTGATAATGAAGGGCGTTCGTGGCGCAGTGGCGCTATAGTTGAGCGTAAATTATTACGGCAGTGGTTTTTGAAGATTACCGACTACGCTGAAGAATTGCTGAATGACTTGGATAAGCTGACTGGTTGGCCGGAACGCGTCAAGTTGATGCAGGCTAACTGGATAGGGAAATCCACAGGAGCTTACTTAGAATTCCCCATTGTGGGGATAGATGAAAAAGTTAGCGTCTACACGACACGTCCAGATACCGTGTATGGTGTCAGCTATTTGGTATTAGCGCCAGAACATCCCTTAACCAAGCGCGTCACCACTAAAGAACAGCAAGGAATAGTAGACGTTTTTAGTAAAGAAGTTGCCAATCAAACCGAGTTAGAACGGACTGCGGAAGACAAACCAAAGCGGGGCGTGCCAACTGGCGGTAAGGCAATCAACCCTTTTAATGGGGAAGAAGTACCAATCTGGATTGCTGACTATGTCCTGTATGAGTATGGTACTGGGGCAGTTATGGGCGTACCTGCCCACGATGTCCGGGATTTTAAGTTTGCCAATAAATATAACTTGCCCATTGAATTTGTCATCGTGCCTCCAGAAGCGGTTGCAGATGAAGATTTCCGGCAAGAAGATCCGCCTTTAATCATGATTTCTTATGACAGTGCCTATACTGAACCAGGAATTCTCATTAATTCCGGACAATTTAGTGGTGTCGCATCTGGGGAAGCCAAGCAAACAATAGTTGCATACGCCGAACAACAAGGTTTTGGCAAAGCACGGGTGCAATATCGCCTGCGGGATTGGTTAATTTCGCGCCAGCGGTACTGGGGCGCGCCTATCCCAGTGATTCACTGTCCCAACTGTGGGATAGTGCCAGTTCCTGATCAGGATTTGCCTGTGCAGTTACCGGAAGAAGTGGAATTTACGGGACGCGGCGGTTCACCTTTGACGCAGTTAGAAAACTGGGTGAATGTCCCTTGTCCGAATTGCGGCACTCCTGCCCAGCGGGAAACCGACACGATGGATACTTTTATTGATTCCTCGTGGTATTTCTTGCGGTTTCCCGACGCTAAGAACGGACAACAGATTTTTGATGCAGCCAAGACTAATGACTGGATGCCGGTTGATCAATATGTAGGTGGGATTGAACACGCGATTTTACATTTATTGTATTCGCGGTTCTTTACTAAGGTACTACGCGATCGCGGTTTATTGAACTTTGACGAACCTTTCCAACGGTTGTTAACTCAAGGTATGGTACAGGGTTTAACTTACTTAAACCCCAACAAGGGTGGTAAAGATAAGTGGATTCCCTCCCATCTGGTTAATTCAGGCGAGCCTCGTGATCCCCAAACAGGTGAACCACTGCAACGCCTCTATGCCACCATGTCGAAGTCAAAGGGTAATGGTGTCGCACCAGAAGATGTCATCGGTAAATACGGTGTAGACACAGCACGGATGTTCATCTTGTTCAAAGCACCGCCAGAAAAAGACCTGGAATGGGACGAAGCGGATGTTGAAGGACAATTCCGCTTCTTAAATCGCGTGTGGCGCTTGGTGACAGATTATGTGGCTGCTGGGGTATCCCGTAAGCAAGCCCAACTCGCCGATTTAACTAAACCAGAAAAAGAATTACGACGGGCGATTCATATTGCCATCCAAGCAGTTACCGAAGATGTGCAAGATGAATATCAATTCAACACTGCTATTTCGGAATTGATGAAGTTGAGTAACGCCCTGACTGATACCAGCAGCAAGAACTCACCAATTTATGCTGAAGGGATTCGGACTTTGGTAGTTTTGCTAGCCCCCTTTGCACCACACATCTCTGATGAATTGTGGCATTTATTAGGTAATACTAGTTCTATCCACACCCAAACCTGGCCGTCTTTTGACCCTACTGCCTTGGTAGCTGATGAAATCACATTGGTGATTCAAATTATGGGCAAAACTCGCGGTGCAATTCAAGTGCCATCGCAAGCAGATAAAGCCGAGTTGGAAAAATACGCTCGTGAATCAGAAATCGCCCAGCGTTACATTGAGGGTAAAGAGATTAAAAAGGTGATTGTGGTGCCTGGGAAGTTGGTGAATTTCGTCATTAGCTAAGGGCAAAGGCGGACACTGGGAAATATTCGGTAGGGATTGGGGATACAACCACCAATCATATTGGTATGGTCAGCACCTGTGTCAACTTAAGCCCAAACGCTTATCCAAAATACGTTTTATACCATTTAACTTTAATAATGATACAGATGTGTTGGTAAGGGCACGGCAATGCCCATTGGTGTCAAATTGAGCTACAACGCTTACCCGACATACATTTTACCCCTCCCCTTAGCAAGGCTACGGTGTACACACAAGTGCTAGTAAACTACTAAGGGAAGGAGTTGTGGGGAGTAAAAGGTGGTGGAAAATCCAATAATGATTCACGCTCAACAGTGGGATGGAATTGCTTTTGGCGACCCAAGGTTGATAAAAAGGGGGCAGCATTGTACCAAGCAATGGAAAAACATCAATCAGTCAGCATTCGCCAAATAAGTAGAAATAGAGCAGAACAGGTGGGGTACTACCGCTTTTTGTCGAATGAGAATGTGACAATAGGGGAATTAGTCGGCAGCCTATCAGACCACTGTGTATCACAGGTAGAAGACAAGCATATATTAGCCATCAGTGATAGTAGCGAAATTAACTTGCAGTCTCATGTTGGTAGGTTGAAAGCAGAGGGTCTAGGTGTAGTCGGAAACAACACAGACGTAGGGTTTTATATTCATCCAACTTTAGTATTGAATGCAGAGAATGGATTTCCATTGGGATTAAGCACAGTACAACTGTGGACGCGAGAGATAGACCATGCCGATAAGCATGAACGAAATTACAAAAAGTTACCGATAGAGGAAAAAGAATCATACAAATGGCTGCGTTCAGCCGATGAAACCCAAAGATGTTTAAGTATTGGTAATGCCAAAATGGTGACTCATATCGCCGATAGAGAAAGCGATATGTATGAAGAATTTACGACCGTACCAAATCGCAAAAATCACGTGTTGGTCAGAGCGCGCATTGACCGTCGCCTCATAGGAAAGACCCAATCGCTGTATGCGTATTTAAACCAACAACCTAGCGAGGGGACTTATACCGTGGATGTTCCAGCAGATTCACGTATTGGTAGAACCGCAAGAGAGGCATTATTAATTGTGCGCTGTGCGCTGGTAAAAATTCAACGTCCAGAGAAATTGAGTGCCAAAGATTATCCCCCTAGTGTAACGCTTTACGCCGTGGAAGCTGTGGAAGTCAACCCACCTGCGGGTACGGAACCGATTCATTGGCGATTGTTGACCACCCACCAAGTTGTTTGTCTAGAACAAGCACTACAAATCATTAGATGGTACACATGGAGATGGCGAATTGAACAACTATTTGCCATCCTCAAAACTGCTGGTTTAAATCTCGAAGCTACTCAGCTTGAGTCCATTGCTGCCATTAAGCGACTGAGTGTTTTAGCTTTGTCAGTAGCTGTGCGAATTTTACAAATGATTCAGGGACGGGATAATCCTGAGTTGTCTGCAAATCTAGCTTTTTCGGATGAGCAACAGCAATGTTTATCTACTCTTGCACCAACTGTAGAAGGTCACACTCCACGTCAACAAAATCCCTATCCTCCTCATTCCTTACCTTGGGCTACCTGGATTATTGCTCGTCTTGGTGGTTGGTCTGGTTACAAGTCTCAAAAACCTCCAGGAATTACTACTTTGACTCGGGGGCTTAAGCAGTTTGAATCCACCTTTTTTGGCTGGAAACTCGCTCTGGGTCTACTTGTGTGTACACCGTAGCCTTAGCAAGGGGAGGGGAGGGGAGGTTTTGCGTCAGCAAAGCCGGGGTGGGGTGATGCGAAGAGTGATGGTAAATAAGTGGAGTTAATATCACGTCTTTACAAGGGTTTCACGTTAAGTTGACACCAATGAATAATGCCTCATACCCAAAAACTCCACCCACTCTTAGTTTGGAGTTTTTCAGACTTCAGACTTCAGCCTGACGGCATTACTAAATCAAAAATTGGATCTCCGTAATAACTGTTAGATTGGGGTTTTCAATTGCATTGAAGATTTACGAGAGATAGGTGTGTAACCACTGTTACACTTCTCCTTGTTCACGTGTGCTTTTAAAAACTCTAATAATTATTACTTACACAGCATTATTTTTATTTATACACGAAAAAGCACTTGAGGTTTTGCTCACCCAAGTGCTTCCCCGTATAACTGTATACCAACCCACTTGTTTGATGCAACATTTGAAATCCGCAACAACCCCTGAAGGAGGAGCATTGCGAGGATAACTTGTAACAAACATCTGGTGAAGTGGTATCACTCCTTGCACTAACTAAGAATATCTCTTCTGGAATAAAACCGGGAATGTGGTGAGTGACACTTTCTTAACTGACACTAGTTAAAAAGGACTCATGATCGATGGTGTCTATCAAGACAAAGCAAGTCTGTACTGAATTTGGGACTTTTGTATAAAATGTTAAAATTTTTATGTTGGCGATCGCACAACATGACAAATAGGGTAGTTGACCAATACGCGGAACGTGGTAGCATTGGTTCCCTGCTGGATATTGAGTAATAACAGCCGAAAATCTCTCAAGAGTATGTGAGATAAAGCTTTGGCGTGGACAGCTAGAGAATCTTAACTGGAATCAATCACTGACTACTAAACGTGTCACAGCGCTATTTGCATTGAAATCTATTAAAATTCTTGTTCTGAGACACTTTTATCTGTTTAGTCAACACAGTGATTAAAGGGGAAGTTATCGTCGCCACAATCCTTCGTTGAAAGGAAGCTACACGTATTACTCATCAAAAAATTGACGATTTATGCAAAAAAATCAAGTTAGAAAAGCTGTGATTCCGGCGGCTGGTTTTGGTACTCGGTTATTTCCCGCCACCAAAGTTGTCAAAAAAGAGCTTTTCCCGATTATTGATCGAGATGGTAGAGCAAAACCCGTAATTCTGGCGATCGCAGAAGAGGCGATTAGTGCGGGAATTGCAGAAGTAGCGATCGTGGCGCAGCCGGAAGACGAAGAAATATTTACAGATTTGTTTAAAAAACCACCCAAACCAGAACTATTCCAGAAACTTTCCCCACAGAATCAAGAATACAGCCAATATCTTCAAGATTTGGGCAGTAGGGTAACGATATTAACGCAAGACGCAGCAGAAGGCTACGGACACGCCGTATTTTGCGCCAAAGACTGGGTAAACAATGAACCATTTTTGCTGATGCTAGGCGATCATGTTTACGCCTCTGACACGGAAAAATCCTGTGCCCGTCAAGTTGTAGATATTTACGAACAAGTTAATCAAAGCGTTATAGGTTTGACTACAATGCCAGCCACAATCATTCACAAGGCTGGGTGTGTCACGGGGGTTTGGCAAGAGTTAAATTTGCTGCTTGCGGTGACACAAGTCTCCGAAAAGCCAACTGTGGAATATGCACGCCAGCATCTGCGTGTAGCCGGTATGGCAGAAGATGAGTTTTTATGTGTATTTGGTTTATATATACTTGTGCCAAAAATTTTCGATTTTTTGGCAGAACACATTAATCAAGACTTTCGTGAACGGGGAGAATTTCAGTTAACATCCTGTCTTGATAGATTGCGTCAAGCAGAGGGCATGACAGGATATGTAGTTAAAGGCAAGTGTTTTGATACGGGTTTACCTGATGCTTATCGACAGACATTGATTGATTTTCCAGCCAATGTGGCTACTCATCTGTCGTAAGTTTAGTTAAACTCTCTAAGAGAGAAATAACTAAGATGAGGAATTGGCAGCCAGAATCATCATTTAATGTTTCTGGTAGTTTATTCAAAAATTTAACCTTCCTATCATATTTTCCATGATTGGTTGAATAATTATATTTGATTTATTTGGCGTAGTAAAAGACTAATTTATTACTACTTGCCAAACAATATTCTATTATAGGAATCCGATTTGATTTTTACAAAAATCTAAGTATGTGTAGGGGAGCCACCCTCGTGCGCGGTGAGCGCAGCCACACGTGCGTCCGAAGCACTAGGTGGACTGCCGAGTCCGGAGGAGTTTCCCGTGTTGAGAGGAGTGGCGTTGGGCATTGCCCACCTTATGTACATTTGAACATTCAAGTATGAATCCTAAAATAGGACTCAGAGTTAAAAATAAACCTGAGTCCTATTTTAGGTTAAATAATCTGTGCTTAATTCGCTAGTAAAATCAAGAAAAACTTTTCAGGACACATTGGCTATAAAAATTTTATTACGAGCCAAATTGGCGATACAACATTAATTTACCCAGATATATTGATATCAACAACTCAAACAGAGTTGATGAATAAAAATAAGGAGAAAACCCAATGATTATTTCAGATTTGAGCATTTTAGAAGTTGTTGATTCTGCTGAGGTTGTTGGTGGCGGCAAAAAAGGCTACACCTACTATGAAAATGACAGAATAAAGTTGGATATCTACAGTGATATCGACTTAGATGACAATGCCGCTGTAGCTTTTGCAGATTCCAAAGCTTACGGTAACAATAGCTTTAGCAAAACCGTGACTTACACAAAGGCAACTGGTTGGTCATCTGATTCATCTTCAGCATCTTTTGCAGCAGTAGACTAGGAGTAAATTGGAGTTTAGATGTCGATTTTATACTTCACCTAACTCTATTTCTGACTAATCTCAACTAAACTCCAAGACTTTTGTATTACAAGTAGAGAATACTCTCATGAGTTCCGTTGAAAGCTTTATTAAAACTAAAAGCTTTCAACGAACTATATACGGCGTACAAGCAAGTATTTAGTTGTGAGCCGTTGAAAAACTGATTATTATCAGTTTCTGTAACCAATAATCTATGTGATTCAAGGTAAAAATGAGGAGCAATTTAATAATCTCAGACTTAATCGATTTTAACTACATTAATGAAAGCAGTGGTGTGATCGGTGGTCGTGTCTATGCTAGTACAGTGGCTATAACATCTGCCGGACCTGGATATGCTGTAGCTGGTGCAGGAGCAGGTGCTAATGGCCAGACTACTTACACTAATGCTCAAACCAATACAACAGTTCAAGACTACGGTAACATTATTTCAAGCACTTCCAATGCACAAGCAACAGCATACGGAAGGACTGGAAACCAAATTGCTCGTTCTTCAAGTGATAGTACTTCTATTTGGTTTTCAATTAGCAATTGATAAAATCACTCAACATTCTTATGGGCTATTTTTCCTTAGCCAAAACTCATTAACTAATTTATTTATTGGCGGATCTCGAAACATTCTAGCTAGTTGATAATCAGCTATAGAGGATATTTGCAAAGCATCTAATTTGTCATATTTAGCAAAGCAAGGTCATGGTAAAGCATTTATGTCCAAACTTAGCTATCCTACGCTATACAACTTTATGCTTTGCTGCCCTGTTAATGACATTTTTACATTTCAAGTATCCTCATTAAAGCCAATGTTTGTTAATTTCCTTCTTAAAATTGCAAGAGGTGTATATATGCAGAACATAACCAATAAGTTACAAATATCAGATTTGAGTTTTTGTCAAGTAGTAACAGAGCAAGACTTTGAAGTGGCAGGTGGATTAGGTACTCCTGAATATCTACTATTACGTAATCTATTCTCCCAGCCAATAGACTTACGCTTGCCAGCTTTAGAAGGCTATGGTAAACAAGAAGTCCACTCTGATAAAGAAGTGGTTATTAACGAATTAAAAAATGCCACAACTGGTATATCCGGATATGAAGTGATAAGTAAGGATGGTAAATCTCGTGCTGTTGTGTTATTTGGAAATAAATCGGCAACAGCCTTTTCAACGAATAGCAACTCTTCTGGTATTACCTTAAAGTAACAAACCATCTTTTACCAAAACTCTTGAAAATGAGTCAGCGCACAGTTGTAATTAAACGGATAATCTCGCCATCAGGCGAGATTTTTGCAGAAGCTAAAAGTATAGTTGAAACATCTGATGAGGGTGCAACTAAAATTAGTCAAAGTGTTTCAGTGAACGTGTCTTCTGTTAATAGCTCTAGTAGTTCTTCATCCAGTTCTAGTTCTTATACTGGTTAGGAAATTGTCAAGAAATTATCTATAGGAATCCGGTTTGATCATTGAAAAAATCTCCGTATCTGTAGGGTGTGCATCGCCCACCTTATCATGGTTTTGGTGGGCAATGCCCACCCTACGTGTATTTCAGAAATCAAATCCTAATCCTGTATGGTAATAGAAGAATTACGATCCTATTTTACTCAACGAAATTGTTGTTGGTGACAGCAAAAAACTGTGGTACATACAAGCTTAAATCCCAAATTAATTTAGTTGGAAAGGAAAGCTGATGATGCTAATTAATGATTTGACCTATTTCGAGAATGTTTCAGAAAACGAGTTGATTTTAGGTGCTGCTAGTGCTTATATCGGAGCTTATGCATCTGCTGGAGGTGCTAATTCTCTTGCTCTCACTGATACAGACGTTAATCTCAGGACTAAGAAGAACGGTGTTTCTAAGCTAAAGGGTATAGGAGTGGCTCTGGCAATTGGTGAAGACGCCACAGCTGATGTCTATTACGCTCTTGACGGCTTTGATAAAGTGAAGGTAAAAACTCGTTATGTAGACGGCGCAAACTTTGATTTAGAGATTGTTAAGGTAAAAGGAATTGATCGGCCAAACTAATGACAGGTTGTAGTCAGTGCTTTAACTCTTCCGGAGTTACTAAAGCAGTGACTACAACCTTTTTAAGTAAATTGTCAAGAGTCAAAAAAATCTATATTTTTGACTCCAATAACAGAAGATATATGTGCAAGTTGGGTAAGTGCTGTATAAGAAGTTTTACAGCTTTTGTCCTGTGAAAATCGATCGCACTTCACCATTACGACGGACGATCGCCTCACCTTTGCTAACATCTACTAATGTCCAACCGCTAGCACCGATGCTTTCACCGATGTCAATGCGGTGTGTCACGCCGTCGCTTTTAAATAAAGCTGCAGATTTGTCTCCCAACTCTAATAATCCTTCTAATGTGTGGGTAGGAGCAGCTGCGGATAATCCGGGCAAAGATGCATGTTGCTGAATAGTAGTTGTGGGCGTTGGTGCTTTGGCTGCGGGTAGTTTTGGAGGTGCAGCCCGGAATGGCACAATTGGTAATGCAGGTAAAAGATTTGCTGATTGTCCTACAGCCACTGGTGCAGTTCTTACACCCACAGGTTTGAGTTCTGGACGCACGGCCGACGCGAAGATTTTGTAACCAGCTGGCTTGGCTGGTTTTGGCAGGGTATTCAGAGCATTATTCACAACGTCTGGTCGAGATGCTGTAATCCCCACTGATGGTAGCGGTTGGAGCGGGGGTGTATAGCGCATTGGTGACGGTGCTTGATATACAGGGATGTATATCCGCTCGACAATTGAGGAGCGTTGCGGGACTGCGGGGATGTTGTTAGCGGTTAGTGGTGGGGGTAAAGTGCCTGTTCTTTGGTTGCTAGCATAGGCTAGTGCTGTTGGGCTAGGATTCGCCCCAATGGCGAGTCTAGGGTTGGCAGACCTTTGATTATTTCTCACCTCTTGCTTGTCAATGACAGCTAGCGCTCCTAGTATGTAATCAACCAATTCAGCCTCAACATCTACTTTGGTTGGCAACTGTGGCTGTGGTACTTGGAGAGTCATCTGGGTGAGTCTGAAATTGAAAAGATTCAGGACTTCAGATTGTACTAAGTAAATCACACCAGCGATCGCCACACATAAGGTTGTCCCCACAATTAGCAATCTACCCCAAACTACCTTGGTGTGCTGACGCTTTTTACTAACTGGTTTCACATTGTCCGTGTCAACCACTACTTTACTCAAGGGTTTGTTCTTGAGGTGAGGAACTCCTTTTGTGGGTTGGTTCGCCGTGTTTGGCAGAATAATCTGCGGCACCTTCACTGTTTGCAACGGAACGTATTTTACATTCACGGTTTGGGAAGCAAAATTCCCGTTTGCATCCAGAATCTGGTCAATATCGGCAAAGAGTTCATTCATCAAGCCATCAGCATAGATATCGACCGACCAAGGCTCACTGGCGATCAAGTCTTCTGATGGTTCCGGAATAAAGAGATGCGTGCTGGCTGCTTGTAACATAGGCTTTTAGGTTGTGGCTACTAGGACGGGGAAACGCCGCCTTGATCGCCTAGGGGTTAGGATTTTTGGGAAATATCCAATCACTTATCTACACTAGACAAGTTGACTGTTTATGTGGTATTAAATTCGACTGAGAGTCTGGAGACTGCTGACGATGCCAGTTCTGAATTCATGTCATCTATCATACCAAGCTCCTCCCTAATACTATACTCAAGCTTCATGAAGTTTTTTTGAAGCTAATGCTGTAAACTCTGACTGGCTCTTGGTTCTACGTAATTCTAGATATATTAATAAAGCATTAATATCCGCTGGATTTACCCCACCAATCCGTGTAGCTTGACCGAGGGTAAGGGGTTTTACCTTACTCAGCTTTTCCCGTGCTTCTTTAGAAAGGGTATCAATTTTTGTATAGTCCAAATCTGCTGGTAGCTGGCGATGGGCTTGACGGGCGATTTGCTCAATCTGATGTTGTTGTCTGGCGAGATAGCCAGAATATTTGATGTCTATTTCTGCGCCTTCCTTTTCGGCTCGGTTTAGGTCGGGGTTCCCCAGGGCGTGTTTGTCGAGATGTGGGTAATGAAATCCTGGTCGCCGCAGCAAGTCGGCTAGGGTAATTGAGCCTTTGATGGCTTGTTGGGTATCAGAGGCGATCGCTATGCCTATTTGATCATGTTCTTTGACTCGTGTGCTGTACAGCCGTTCTTTTTCGGCTGTAATATTTTCTTGTTTGCGGGTAAACAAATTCCAACGGCGATCGTCAATCAAGCCAATTTCTCGCCCCAAGGGTGTCAGCCGCTGATCGGCATTATCAGAACGCAAGATTAAACGATACTCAGACCTACTGGTGAGCATCCGGTAAGGTTCCCGTAAATCCTTAGTACACAAGTCATCAACCAGCGTCCCAATGTAACTTTGCTCACGGGGAAATACAATCATTTCTTGACCACGAACAAAACGAGCCGCGTTAATCCCCGCCACCAGTCCTTGCGCTGCGGCTTCTTCATAACCTGTTGTGCCGTTAATTTGTCCAGCACAAAATAGCCCCGCAATGTTTTTAGTCATCAGTGTGGGATAACACTGAGTTGCAGGCAAATAATCATATTCCACAGCATAAGCGGGGCGGAGCATCACACATTGTTCCAAGCCAGGGAGACTCCGCAGCATTTGCAGTTGCAGAGTTTCTGGTAAACCTGTGGAAAACCCTTGAATGTAAAGTTCCGGTATATCTCTCCCTTCTGGTTCGATAAAAATTTGGTGGCTTTCCTTATCGGCAAAGCGCACAATCTTATCTTCAATACTGGGGCAATAACGAGGCCCCTTAGCTTCTACCCAACCACCATAAACAGGGGATAGGTGTAAATTTTCTTGAATCAAGCGATGGGTTTCAGCGGTGGTGCGGGTAATGTAACAAGGCATTTGTTCCCGTTCTACCCACACTTCGGGGTCAAAGCTAAACCAGCTAACTTTTTCGTCCCCCGGCTGAATGGTCATTTTACTGTAGTCAACCGATCGCTTATCTACTCGTGCAGGGGTACCAGTCTTCAATCTTCCAGTTTCAAACCCCAGGCGATGGAGGGTTTGGGTTAATCCTTCCGCCGCAAATTCTCCAGCCCGTCCCGCGGGCATAGATTTGTTACCAACCCAAATCTTTCCACCCAAAAAAGTGCCTGTCGTCAAGATGACAGCTTTACACGGGAACGCCATCCCAAAGTAGGTTTCAACGCCGATAACTTCATTGTTAGCGTCTAACACCAAATCTGTAGCCATGCCTTCGCGGATTGTCAAGTTGTCTTGGTTCTCGACAATCCCCTTCATCACTGCTGCATATTCCCGCTTGTCGGTTTGCGCCCGCAATGCCCAAACTGCTGGGCCTCGTGAAGAATTAAGTATGCGCTTCTGTAGGTAGGTACGGTCTGCTATTTTACCTATTTCCCCACCTAGGGCATCTACTTCATGGGTTAACTGAGATTTGGCAGGCCCACCCACGGCTGGGTTACAGGGTTGCCAAGCAATTCTATCTAAATTGAGCGTCAATAGCAGGGTACGACAGCCGAGGCGGGCAGTGGCAAGAGCTGCTTCGCAACCGGAGTGACCTGCACCGACGACAATGACATCAAAAGCGTCTTGCTCAAAAGCTGTTTTGGCAATGGAATTGTGCATGGTCATACTTACAGGTTCAGCAAGCTGAGAGTTATTTTCAATTTTAACTGATTCCGTGGTTTCATGGTTGCATTTAGTTATGCAACAAGTTGTTAACAAAACTATTAAATTTTCCCAACTTCTTGGAGAATTTGGGGAACTTTTTAATGTTATATACTTACTTGGGTTTAACTTTAGATGTTATATATTATTTTCGATATAAAAAATCACCTAAATGACTTAAATATATGCAACAAATTTTGTGGAAAACAGTTTTTATCACTATGCTTTTTTTTATAAGTTTTACCCTAGTTGCTAGTAATGGAAATACTCACCAAAAACTACTGACAAACATTACACAATTTAATAATTGTCCAAGTCTTGATTTATCATCATGCACAAATACATTACCTCCTAGCACACTGTTTACTCCTAACCCACAATTAAATGAGCAAGAGCGTTTTTTATCTGCGATCGCTCATAATTTACCAATAATTCCCCAGCCTGGTACTTTTGAATATATTTTACTCCGTGCATATGGTGCGGTATTTGTCAAGCAAGAACCAGAGATTAAACTACCATCAAAAGTAATTTTAGATAACGAGCAAGAAACCCAAGAGTTTCAATCTACTCTAGCAATGACAAAAGTAAATAACACTCATGACTGTTATTTACAACAGCCAGCAGCAGCAGCTTTTAATCAAGCGCAAATACAAGCAATTATCCCTCTAAAATCTGGCTATGGTAGTGGTGATTGCACTCGGACTTTTGCTACTAATTTAAGATTTTGGCATAAATATGCTAATAATCAAACTTTAGAAAAAGTCCGCCAGGGTAAGGAAACAAAAATCCTGGGACTAGTTGCGCCACCGGGTACATCTCAACATCTTTGGGGGTTAGCAATTGATTTACGGATCACAAATCAAAAACAAAGAGAGGCTTTAAATCAAAATGGTTGGTTTCAAACTGTAGAAAATGATCTGCCGCATTGGACTTATATAAGTTTGTCTAAAGATAATTTATCTTTGTTTGGTTTTAAAAAGAAAGTTGTTAGGGGTATCACCTATTGGATAACACCACTATAAGTGTTAGATGTCATGTGAAATGGGGAACAATATATTTCTAGTAATAAAGATATTTTTAGGGAAATAAAGCAAATTTTTCTAACGCTAAAAAATCACTCTAATCCCACAAATCAAATACTAGAAAATGGAATTATCATTCCTGAAATTCATAATTTATTGGAAGAATATATACCAAATTTTGACCAAAAATGGCAACAAGAAGGAAAGTGTGAGAAATTGACAGTATTTTTAAAGAAATCTCTTTAAGTAACAGATATTTGCTTATCTAGCGACAACACTAAACTGATTTTAAAAGATTCTTTAATTATGCTCAAGGATTCATGAAATAATTCCGTTACTTTTAACCTAATTCATCGTACTTCTACATAACGAGATTCGGCATTTTCATTCACTTTATCAATCCTTGCAAGATAATCTTTAATAGCATCTTTGATATTTTCTAAAGCCTCCTCTTCAGTTTCTCCTAAAGTCCAACATCCTGGTAAAGCAGGACACCAAATAGCATATCCTACACTTGTCTTATTTAACTTGACTTTGTATCTCATAGCTAAAATAACCGCTTTTGTTTTTATTTTATCTGTTTAAATAAAACAAAAAGTGATCACACGATACTGCAAAAATGCTCAATTTTAATTAAAGGTCTGACATCTGTTTGTAAGTTGTAATTGACATTCTCAGGTAAATTATCCCGAACCATTGCATTTAAAATGACTAATATTGCATAAACACAATGTGTTTAAAGTTTTGATACTGGCGACTGTTCGAGTTCTGTCTTGGAGATTGTTGTAGTGTCCCTGGCTACAAAGCAATGTTTGGTGAGCTTGGGTGTGATGGTTCACCAATGCTTTTAAGATACAAGGTTGGGTTGAGGCAATGTGTTACCCAACATTCTCTCGACTACGCAAAATATTCAAGAAATTAGTCATCTGATCATCAAGATATCGTCTATTGTGATAATTTCAGCTTGTGAAACACATGAATAAAGGTAAACTATGAGATAAAACTGTTACCATCTGACACGATGAGCCTCTGCATCAATTCTCACTGTCCAAACCCACAAAATCGTGATGATGAACTCTTTTGTCTAAGTTGTGGTTCAGAATTGCTGCTGCAAGGGCGCTACCGCGTGATGCATCAGTTAGGGGGTGGTGGCTTTGGTTTGACATTTGAGATTATAGAAGTCCGAAATAAAACGCCCAAAGTTCTCAAAGTCCTGATTAATAATCAGCTCAAAGCAGTCGAGCTATTTCAGCAAGAAGCAGAAGTACTGAGTCAGCTACACCATCCCGGCATTCCCAAAGTAGAGCGTGACGGGTACTTTACATATTTTCCCAGAAATAGCCAAAATCCCATCCATTGTCTGGTGATGGAAAAGATTGTCGGGATGGACTTACAAAAATGGATGGAAAATCGCGATTTGCGTCCCATCGACCAAACTTTGGCTATTCAATGGCTGCATGAATTAGTCGTAATTCTACAACAAGTACACAGTCAGAACTTCTTCCATCGGGATATCAAGCCGCCTAACATTATGCTCAGGGCTACAGGCGAACTAGCACTGATTGACTTTGGCACAGCACGGCAAGTTACACAAACCTACTGGTTAGCACAAGCACAAGGCCAAGTCACAGGAATTATTTCGTCAGGTTACACCCCAGCAGAACAAATGAACGGTCAGGCGATCCCGCAGTCAGATTTTTTTGCTTTAGCGCGCACGTTTGTTTATCTACTCACAGGCAAACAACCGACTGATTCCACAATTTATAATTCTTACAGTGATGAAATAAATTGGCGGAATTATGCTAACAATATTTCTCCCCAGTTAGCAAATTTGATTGACCAAATGATGGCGCGTGTACCTAGTCAGCGACCAGCCAACACCCAGACGATTTTGCAACAGTTGGTAGATATTCAAAGAGGTTCGCCACCGCCACCACCGCCACCACCGCCACCGCCACCACCACCGGACTTGACAAGGCGACGATTTGCCAAATTATTAGGCTTTGGTGGTTTAGGACTGGCTGTCCCAGTAATTTTATATACACTTATTCCCAAATCTAAATCGACTGTAGTTGTATCCAGTAGCGGCTCAGGTGACTATAAAACTATTAGTGAGGCGATTAAAAATGCTCAACTAAATGCACGTATTCTAGTGCGTCCAGGTATTTACCAAGAAAGTCTAATTGTCAACAAGTCACTCAAGCTAATTGGTGATGGGCCAAAGGCACAAATTGTCATTCAGAGTACAGACTCAAATTGCATTGTGCTGCAAACAGACAATGCCGAGATTAGAGGTTTAACCCTGCGTGGTCTAGCAGGACAGAAGAACAAAAAATTCTTTGCTGTAGATATTTTACAAGGGCGTCCAGTTTTAGCAGATTGCGATATCACTTCTGATTCACTGGCTTGTGTAGCCGTTCACGGTACTTCAGCCAACCCGATCATCCAACAATGCCAAGTCCATGACGGAAAAACAGGTGGTATTTATATATACGACAATGCCCAAGCCACATTAGAAGAATGTGATGTCTATGGAAATACTTTAGTGAATGTCGAAATCAAGGGTAGTAGCAATGTCATGCTCAAAAACTGCAAAATTCACGATGGCAAAGATGGAGGTCTTGTTTTTCATGTAAATGCTCAAGGAACAGCTGAAGATTGTGACATTTTTGGGAATGCTTTAGTGAATGTAGAAATCAGGGATAACAGCAAACCCACTATTGAACGATGTAAAATCTATGATGGCAAACAGGCCGGTCTTGCTGTTGTCCAGAACAGTCAAGGAATAGTGAAAGATTGTGATATTTACAACAATACCTATTCGGGAATAGAGATTAGAGAAGGTAGCAACCCCCTCATTCAACGTTGTCAAATTCACGACGGAAAAGAGGGCGGGTTGTTGATTCAAAAGAAGGCTCAGGGAACAGTAGAAAATTGTAATATCTTTAGTAATGCTTTATCAGGAGTAGAAATTAGGGAGAGTAGTAACCCTATTATCCGGCAGTGTAATATTAATAAAAATAAATACAATGCTGTGTATGTGCATGATCAGGGTGGAGGTACGATTGAAAACTGCGATTTGACAGGTAACGATCGCAGTGCCTTTTTCATCGATACTACTTCTAAGATTCAGAACATCGCCAATAAAATTGATACTACTCCTCTAGCTACTCCTACTAAAAAACCCTAAGTAATTAAAGCATCAATAATGTTTTTCTTTGGTATTGAGCATGAAGTTGCTTTCCTCAACCAGGAAGGAAAGTTTGCTGATTTTTCCCGCACGAAATTTGCTGATTTCAATCAGATTATTGAAAAGTTACCTACATACCCCAGCGACTATCCTCAACTACGCGTCGGTGATGCTGGTATTAAACAAAAAAGGTGGTACATTGAAGGCTTTGAAAGGTTTGCAGATTCCGATGAAGTTATCGACTGTTTGCCTAAAGGTATAGAAATTAGAACAACAATACATTCTGATATTCAAGGTGCGCTAACTGAATTATCAGCAAGTTTTCAATTACTCCGTGAAGTTGCGGCTAAATTTGGTTTTTCACCAGTCTTGATTAGTTTTAATCCTGATAATCGAGTTTTTGAGCCGCAACCACCATTAAACGATTATGAAATCCGTTATCTACAGGGTTATCCTGACGAACAAACTGCCAACATTTATATGGTGACTTATGGGCCAGACTTAAATATTTCCGTGGCAAATTTATCTACAGAACGTTTGATTGACATTGGTAGGAAGTTAACTTATTACAGTCCTTATATTGTTCCTTTTAGTTATAGTTCTCCTTTTTATGATGGTGGTTTATGGCCAGGACTTTCGGTAAGGACATTTGTGAGAACTGGTAAAAGGCCAGCAGCGATCGTTTTTGTGGAAAAAGCAGAACAATTAATTGCCAGTGTCCCTTCTTTGACGAAAGTAGCACGTATCCCTGCTGAAGTTGGGCGGATTGAATTTAAAGCCTTTGATAGTTGTGATGATTTTTCTATTTATGCCGCATTGTTGGCATTATTAAAAGGTCTGATATTAGACGAAACTTTACCCGGTAGAGCAACTGTACCTGATGCAGCTTTGCATCAACTCTCAGCTAAAGCAGGATTTAGTAACGAAGATATTTTTCTGAATGCAACAAAGGTTTTGCAAGCCGCAGAATTTGCCCTCAAAGATGATCCAGACATTAATTATTTGAAACTGCTAAAAACACTGCTAGCAGACGGGAAAACAAAATCTCATGAACTGATTGAGATTTACCAGCGATTAGGTTCTATTGCAGCAGTGCTAAAACAAACTTATTCTGAAGTCTAAAGTCTAATACCGTTTTTTTGTGAAGCTGCATATAATTCACCCCCCGGCTATCGCCGTCCTGCCTTGGCAAGGGGGGACTACAGGCAGGGCTGTTTCATTCGATAACTTAGATGTTTTGTCAAGAGTATGAGTCAGAAATTTGCTTGATTTGGTCATCGAAAAGCTACCACCTCAACGAGTAAATTTCAGTGCTAACGCGATTTTCTTGCCCAATCAGATTTTTTAGTCACCTGACTTTTTTGCTTGAAACGCTTGTAAATCAGAGCCTTTTAGGGAATGAAACAGCCCTGGGACTACAGGGGGGTATTATTATGTGCATCTTCATACATAATTGGTATAAAGTCTGACAAATGACAAATGACAAATCTTAAGGCTTAGGTGTTTCTGGTGCTAGATTTACTGGTTGACTGGGTGGAATTTGTTCAATGGGAATCAATGCTTCCATAACAGTTTTCACAATTGGTGCAGCGACAGTAGAACCATAAGCATTTTCTCCTTTTGGTTCATCCACCAATGCCAAAACAACATAGCGTGGGGATTCCACAGGTAAAATCCCCACGAAGCTGGTGATTCTAGCACCAACTTTGTAACCACCTGTGCTGCTAGCTTTTTGTGCTGTCCCGGTTTTACCAGCGATGCGATAGCCGGGGATTTGTGCCACCTTGCCAGTACCTTCCGAAACAACGGTTTCCATCATTTCTACAACCCGTTGAGTTGTAGCGGTAGAGAAAATTTGACGTGGCGCGGGGTATTTGGGTGAATGATGCATCTGCCCTTTGCTATCGATCAATCCTCGGACAACATGAGGTGTAACCAATTTGCCACCATTGGCTAAGGCACCATGCATTTGCACCAGTTGTAGAGGTGTGAGAGAAAAACCTTGACCAAAGGAGGTAGTTGCTGGTTCAATTGGCGAGGAAATAAATTCTTCTTGACTTTTGAGGCGACTACTGACTTCAAAAGGTAAATCTGTATCGACGGTTTGTCCTATTCCCAGGCGTTCTAACCAGTTGTAGTAGATATTAGGCCGCAATCGTTGGATGATTTGTACCATACCAATATTGCTAGAGTGTTGCAGAATTTGAGCGATGCTGATCTGTCCATAACGATTTTTTTCAGCATTTTTGATAGTGCGATCGCCTACTTGAATAAAACCAGGGTCATTAAAAACATCATCTGGTTTGATGACACCATTTTCTAGAGCGATCGCCACATTTAACGGCTTGAAGGTTGATCCCGGTTCATACAAATCAGCTACCGTCCAGTTTTTAAACAGTTCGATTTTAGCTTTCGAGTATTCATTCGGATTATAAGTAGGTTGAGAAACCAGCGCCAGTATCGAGCCATCCGCCGCATCCATCACAATTACCGCCCCACGATGGGCATCAAACTTTTGCATTTGTTGCTTCAATGCAGAACGGGCAACCCGTTGCAGGCGGCTATCGATAGTTAATTGCAGTTGCAAGTCATCAAAAGATAAAAACCCTTCTGGCGCATTAGCCGACATGAATGCCCCATTACCAGATCGACTTAACTTCACCTTTTGTCCAACACGTTCTAGCCACTTCTCTTGGCTATATTCCACACCAGCCTGACCACGACGGTCAAGATTCACATAGCCCACCACATCAGCAACTAAATCATCTTGCGGATAAAAACGCGCATATTTTTGAATAAATTCTAAGCCATTTAAATGCAACGAAATTAGGCGATCGGCTATTTCTTCTGGTAGCGCAGCAGTCAGTGTAATACCAGTTTTTCTACTTTGAAACGTTTTCAGCAACTCAGCTGAGTCTTGGTTCAAAATTGGCGCAAGTCGCCGCGCCATATCCTCATTTGAATTTTCAAACAGCTTGGGATGGGCGTAGACAGTATACACAGGGCGGTCAACTGCCAATACATTATTATTTCGATCCAGCACTGGGCGACGAGGTCTAAAAGGGCGCAAATTTACCATTTGCTGATTTCGTGCCCTCTCCTTTAACTTTGGCCCCCGGACAATTTGCAGCTGATATAAATTGACCGCCAACCCCAATCCCGCAGCCATTAATACCCCCCAAACAATAAATAGCCTAGCTTTAATATTCAGTATTTGGTCTTGACTATTCACATCCGGTGTTTCCGCTAGCCCTCGCTTGTCACCCTTCCGTTGCTTAATCAATTCTGAATGTCGAGAATTTTTGAATTTTCTTGCCGACTTCTGCATTACCACTTCCTAATATCAGTTGTCATAGCTTGGGTAGTGGAGGGGGCAGGGGGCAGGGGGCAGCAAAATAACCTATTGCCTATTACCTATTGCCTATTGCCCCAGTCCCTAATATCCCAGTCTTGGAGAGATTGGTTCCTGGACTTCAGACTTTGGTGTTGTACTAGGGGATACCGAGTTAGAATTACGGTCCGCAGGTGATAAGAAAATCGTCTTCGCGGGAGTTGGCGATTCTAGACCTGCTGTTGGTTGTTCTGCATCCTCAGCCATTTTGTGCTTGAGCGCCGCGTTAGTTGTGGTTAACTGTCGCTCTTGACGTTGTAAATTTTGCACTCGGCGGTATCCCTGACCCCACAGTTCTTGGGAATATACAGTCCAACCATAAACTACTAACGTTATTGCCACCAACACAAACGCTGTCACCGAAGAATAACGATGTAAGGTGTAGAAACGCAGCAACCACATTGGTGCTGCTCCCGAACTAGGCATCATAGGTAAATTGAGAAATCCCAACTTCGGACTCTTCGATGCTGCACTTGACTGCTCTTTGACACTGGAAACAGAGGTGGACATGCTAGCCTGATTTGTGGCAGAAATAGATAAATTTTTTGAGGAACGCCGTTGTCTTTTAGAGGGTACTGGTGATGGTTCTGTAGACAGTGTAGATGCTCTTTGGGTCGCTGACATGAGACGCGTTGAGCGTCCTTTATCCAGAGATAAGGTAGAATCTCGCCGGAACCAAGTACCCTTCGCAGAAACAGCTGATTTGCGAGCAACAGCCATAGCTTTTTTTAGATAGGAAAAACTGTATTTTAGGTTATTTATTTGTTTTTGTTGATGATTCAGACCTCACCTGAAGAGGAACTGCGTGAAATGAAACAGGCAATTGGTTCTTCTCCCTTGCCTCTTTTTCAACCCCTAGCATGGCATCTAAAAGTATGACAATACAGAGTAGCAAGCGGCAAGATTCAGCAAACAACAATAATTTTTGGTTATATTCACGGTTAAGGGAGGCTACATGATATCCTACGCCGACAAAAAATACTGGTAAGCATTATGTTTAAGTATGTAATTTGAAAGCATTTAAAAAAAAGCAACAAATAAGGTATCGTATTCTTCAGGCGAAATGTTGTTCTTGCCACAATTGGTGAAAGAGGAGTTATGAAAACAAGAATCTTTGGTTTGGCTGTGATTTTAAGTATGGCTACACTTCTAGGAGCCTGTGAAGGTGGCGGTGAACCTGGTGGTACTGGCGGCGCAACCAGCAGTCCTGCCGCTACAGGTGAGCCAACTGATGCTGGGTCTCCTGCTGCTACTACTGCACCTACACCTGCTACATCTGCTAGCCCCGCTGCTACTCCCACTAAAAAACCTTAGATAGTCTCAATTACGGACTAAACAGGTTATGGCAGCGCTCCTGATTTACACCCTTAAAACCTGATTAAACAGGAGCGAAAGTCCTAGTGAAATCATGTCGAGGGATGAAAGCCAAGAGATGGCTTAAACGTAACGAAAGTAGGGCAGAGTAATCATAAAGGACACTGGTGAGGATGGTTAGCACCGCCACCAAGTGTCCTTCTCGTTTTGGTAAATTAAAATAGCTTTTTTTAAGCCTGAGCAATGCTGATTCCAGTAGTTTACGCCTTCATGGGTAAATTGCTATAGCAATTCTCAGACGAATCCAATACACCCAATTTACAGGAGCCAGGAGCCAAAATATTTAACCCTGAGCAAATTCGAGGCTTTAATTCTCCTGAATTCTGGCTCCGCTAAAGGTGTATCGCACTTGACTAACAACCCCTAGATAAAAATTCAGTATTTGATCAGGGGCAGGGGAAAAGGTACAAACGAAGTAGAATTGTGGGCGAAAGCACCCCTGCTCCCCGCTCCCGTTCGGCTGACGCTCACGGCAAAGCCTGCTCCCCTGCTTTTCATAGGGCGTTTCAAAAGTTATGTTGCTACTGCAATTTAGTACATCCCACTATTGTCGCAAAGCCCGTCTGGCTTTGGGATATAAGAAAATTAAATATCAGGTCGAAAATCTGACTCCTGGCTTACATATTTTCAAAGTGAAGCCTCTGACTGGTTTGACAACAGTACCAGTTTTGCTGCCACAAATTGCTGGACAGCCAGAAGCGATCGCTGACTCAACACAAATTTTCAAATTTCTCGAAAACTACCAACCACAACCGACGCTATTTTTACCTGATCATGAACAGCAAACCACCGCCTGGATGCTTGAAGATTGGCTAGATGAAAGCATCGGCACAGCAACGCGATTTGTCTACTATCAGTATCGTGCTGGTGAAGGTAAACAAATTAACCCATCATTAGCTAGTCAGGCAGTGATCGCAGTGGTACGCAAACAATATAAAATTAATGAAGCTAGTGTAAAATTAGCTACAAATAGACTAGTTACAGCCTTGGAAGTATTATCTATCCGGTGGCAAAAGAGTGATTATTTGGTAGGTAATCAGCTAAGTGTGGCAGATATTGCCGCAGCTGCCTTACTCAGCCCACTAGCACTAATTCCTCAGTACCGTCAGGGTTATCCTTGGCTATTTGAACGCATTGTGCAAATCCATCAACTGTGTGACGAAACACTACCACCAGGATTAGCTTGAGATGGGGAGAGTAATCAAAAGAAAGCCTATATTGCTTGCTGTTTTCAGCCTCAGTCTTGTGACGCTAGTGGGATTATGTAGCGACTGGGGAACTACTGTAAATGCATTACCACCACCAGAAGATATACCAGAAGAGATATTGCGGACAGAGATAATTCTAGAAGCGCGATCGCCTATTGATGGCAAACCTCTAACCGCAGCAGAATACGCCCAACTGCAAGAGCAATTACAAACCAGCCCTCCACCACAGTTGAATTCCAACTTGCGACAAACTGTTTACCTGATCCGGTTACGTAAGACCTTTCTACAGCTGTTTCCGTTTTTGAATTTTTGAAGGATTAGTCGGGAGTGGGGAGTCAGAAGTGGGGAATTAGGAGTGGGGAGTTAGGAGTCAGGAGTGGGGAGTCAGGAGTGGGGAGTCAAGGCTTATTAATTATTCTCCTTTATCCCCCTGCCCCCTGCCCCTGCCCCCTGCTCCCCTTGGACTGAGCGTAGTCGAAGTCTGTCCCCTGCCCATCGCTCCTGAAGAGTGAGCCATTCTGATGTACGATAACGGTGACGACAAAATTGCAAATAAATGTAAAGAATATATATAAACCACATCTATTTTGAGAACCATAGTTTTCCAAAGTAGTGGGAGCATCTTGCTCCCGAATGGTAGTAGCGGGCAAGATGCCCGCACTACTCCAGGTTTCAAAATCGACAAGGTTTAAATATAAAAACAACGTCAGTTACGCAAGTTTAAGCATGAGGGCTGGTAATGGGGACTGGGGACTGGGGACTAGCAGGGAGCAGGGGGGAGTAAATTCTTGCCTATTGCCTTCTTGACCCTTGACAAATGACCAAACTAGCAAATTGGTTTAGAAAAGTAAATTTAATCAATCACTTTATTTCACGTAGGTAGCTTCAATGTCCATGACCACGATCGCTCCTGAACTGGTTAACCGTATCGTCTGGAATCAACATCAAGATCCCTTTGAAGTACTGGGTTCTCATCTTGTAGAACTGAATGGCAAAAAAGTATGGGCTGTGAGAGCTTACCTACCAAACGCCAGTGCAGCTTGGGTAGTTCTTCCTCAAGAACGGAAAGAATATGCGATGGAAACAGTGCATCATCCCAACTTTTTTGAATGCATTATTGAAACAGCAGAACTGACAAATTATCAGTTACGGATTAAAGAAGGCGAACACGAGCGCGTCACTTACGATCCCTACGCCTTCCGTTCTCCCAACCTGACTGACTTTGACTTACATTTGTTTGGTGAAGGCAATCATCACCGACTTTACGAGAAATTGGGAGCGCACCCCACAGACGTAGATGGTGTAAAGGGTGTTTATTTTGCTGTTTGGGCACCCAACGCCCGCAATGTTTCCTTACTAGGAGACTTTAACAACTGGGATGGGCGACAACACCAAATGCGTAAAGGTGCCACCGGCGTTTGGGAATTGTTCATCCCCGAAGTGGGCGTGGGAGAGCATTACAAATATGAAATAAAAAATTTTGAAGGACACATTTACGAAAAATCCGATCCTTTTGGTTTTCAGCAGGAACCCCGCCCCAAAACAGCATCAATTGTTACTGATTTAAATACCTACAAATGGAGTGATGAAGACTGGTTAGAAAAGCGCCGTCACACTGACCCCCTCACCCAACCAGTGTCAGTTTATGAAGTACATTTAGGCTCTTGGTTACACGCATCTAGTGACGAACCTGCTAAATTACCCAATGGTGAAACTGAGGCCGTAGTTACGGTTTCTGAACTGAATCCAGGCGCACGCTTCCTCACCTACCGGGAATTGGCAGAAAGACTAATTCCCTACGTCAAAGAATTAGGTTATACCCATTTGGAACTGTTGCCCATTGCAGAGCATCCCTTTGATGGCTCTTGGGGTTATCAAGTTACTGGTTACTATGCTCCCACCTCCCGTTTTGGTACCGCCGAGGATTTCATGTATTTTGTTGACCAATGTCACAAAAATGATATCGGCGTGATTGTGGATTGGGTTCCTGGACACTTCCCCAAAGATGGACATGGTTTAGCTTTCTTTGATGGTAGTCACTTGTATGAACATGCTGATCCCCGCAAAGGTGAACACAAGGAATGGGGGACTTTAGTATTCAACTATTCCCGCCATGAAGTGCGTAATTTCTTAGTAGCAAATGCGCTGTTCTGGTTTGACAAGTACCACATTGATGGAATTCGCGTTGACGCTGTAGCCTCAATGATCTACAACGACTATTGTCGTAAAGAAGGGGAATGGCTACCCAATCAGTACGGTGGTAGAGAAAACCTAGATGCTGCGGACTTCTTACGTCAAGTAAATTCTCTGATTTTTAGCTATTTTCCTGGCGCGCTCTCCATTGCGGAGGAATCCACTTCCTGGCCGATGGTTTCTTGGCCTACCTACACAGGCGGCTTGGGCTTTAACTTGAAGTGGAATATGGGCTGGATGCACGATATGCTGGACTACTTCAGCATGGACCCCTGGTTCCGCCAGTTTCACCAAAACAACATCACTTTTAGCATGTGGTACAACCACAGTGAGAACTTCATGCTGGCTCTGTCCCACGATGAGGTGGTGCATGGTAAGAGTAATATCATCGGCAAAATGCCGGGGGATAGATGGCAGAAGTTAGCTAATGTGCGTTGTTTGTTTTCTTATATGTTTGCTCACCCAGGCAAGAAAACCATGTTTATGAGCATGGAATTTGGTCAGTGGAGTGAGTGGAATGTCTGGGCTGATTTGGAATGGCATCTATTCCAGTATGAACCACACCAACAGTTAAAGCAGTTTTTCCAGGATTTAAACCATCTCTACCGCTCCGAGCCTACTTTGTATACACAGGACTTTGCTCAGGAAGGGTTTGAGTGGATTGATTGTAGCGACAATCGCCACAGTGTGGTTTCGTTTATTCGCCGCGATCGCTATTCTGATGATTTTGCGATCGTCGTTTGTAACTTCACACCCCAACCCCATTCACATTATCGCATCGGTGTACCAGAGGAAGGTTTTTATACAGAATTGTTCAATAGCGATGCCCGCAAATATGGCGGTAGCAATATGGGCAACTTAGGCGGTAAGTGGACAGATCAATGGTCGTTGCACAATCGTCCCTATTCGCTGGATTTGTGTCTACCACCTTTGGGTGTGTTGGTTCTCAAGTTGGATAAAGTGAAGACAGCAGAGGTAATCAAGTCTTAAATCTGATGACTGATGACTGAATTTAACCCCTAACAGAACCCCAGTTTATTGAGTAAACTGGGGTTTCAGTATAGCGTTTCCCAATAAGCGTGTACACCTGTAGGGGCACAGCACTGCCGTGTCCTATTGTGTATTGCATCCAAATGATAACCGCTGTATTAAGTCGTTAATTCATCAATGCAGCAAGCAAAGTTCTAACCACGACTTCCAATTCTTCAGTCACTCGATAAAGGTTAATTGCTTGTTCAATGCTTTTTGAATGCAGCGTAGCGGAATGAAACATCTGGGTATGTGCCCCAAACCCTAGATTCTACCCTTCTCCTGCGGAGACGCCACCACGAACGGGAAGCCACTTCGTTCCAGTCAGAATGACAAAATTATACTTTCTTGGACTTTTCAAACATCCTCTTAGCCAAACTCAGAGAAATTCAAAGTGGCGACATGACAACATGAAAAATAACGCACGATCAGAACCAAGATTTTTGGTGCGTTAAGAATGAAGTTGCTGTCCTTACGACAAGAGTTGCTGTCCTTACGACAAGAGTTGCTGTCCTTACGACAAGAGTTGCTGTCCTTACGACAAGAGTTGCTGTCCTTACGACAGGAGTTGCTGTCCTTACGACGAGATATATTGATCTAACGACAAGGTCATTTGACGATTTTGCTCTTAAGTGAAATCGGCGGTTAGAAACCGCGTCTACACAGGCAAAACCTAGTGGTTTGTCAATTTTGTTTTGAGGGGTTTTTGGTAGTGCGGGCCGAAAAGCCCGCGTGAGCGAGACGCTCACACTACAGTCCCTCATTTCAACCCTGACAGACTACTAGGGTGTTGACTCTGTGCCTTTTTAGGTGGTAAAAATTCATGCAAAATTTGTGTAGTCATTGCTTCGCTCCGCTCGCAATGACAGAAGAGAGATTTTACACGCGCACAAAAATAGCATGAACCAAAAACAAGTAAATTTCATCAAAGTCAACAGCCTAGGCAAAACCCACGGAGGTGGGTTATAAACCCTTAATTTTGCGTTATTCCGCCTCCGCGGACTTGGTTTGTATAGCCGCGAATTCTATTCGCCCTGGCTCTAAGTTGACACGCATGGGCAGTGCCGTGACCCTACACGCGACGATATAATTTTGTATTGCATCCAACTGAGAACCGCTATAAAGTACCAGTAAACCGAGTTTCGACATTTCTCTATGAGAGGTTGCGCGTAGCTTGCTTCCCTAGAGGGATACGACAGGCTCAGTGCATCGCTGCGCTATTTTCACGCAAGACCCTTACTGATACTAATTCACTACTATGTTATATAAATTACTATCACCGTCAAGCCATAAAAATAAAAGGTGGAGCCTCCCTATAGAAATTGGTTATTGAAGCTAGGGGGTAAATTTGCTGAAAATCTTTAAAAACGCACCTAAATTTGCTGAAAATCTTGTCAAAAAAAATACAATTATTTGCTAATTTTGCTGAACCGAAATGCAGTTTCCAGAGGACAAACTAGCTCTAGAAACCTGTTAGAGGAGTACATTTATGCCTCGTCAAAAACGCACACCCCGCATTCTCGAAAAAGCTGAATTAAGAGCCTCTGGCTTAAAAGCAATTGATTCCAGTATGGATTTTGGAGATAATCGCAACTTAGAAACTCTCACCCAAATAATTGGGCAATTACGCAGCAAGATTAATGCTTATAATACTGCTCTCACTGTGATTGACTCTTCTAAAACCGAGATTCAAGAATTAGAAAAAACTTTAGGTGATCTCACCGACAAAATGCTGATTGGAGTTGCGTTTAAATATGGCAAAGACAGCCGTGAATATGAGATGGCGGGTGGTGTTCGCAAAAGTGAACGCATCCGCAGAAGCTCAACCAGTCGCATAAAAAATGTTGCAGCAGAAACATCCCCTGAAACTCCTCAAACGGCGTAATTAATGAAGAGTGCTGAGTTCCGAGTGCTGAGTGCTGAGTTAAAAAGACCACCCACGTCCCTTGCGCGTCTCCGACAGGAGAGGGGTGGGGTATCAACCAACTCCTGTATTAAAAGATTCCGCTTAACATCGGGTGGGGCATTTACCAAGTGCAAAAGTACTGAGTACCCGTTAATTTACTCAGCACTCAGGACTCAGCACTCAGTACTGAGTATAGTAAACCCGGATCTGACTTGTGTGTACACCATAGTTGAGTGGAGCGGGATAGTCGCGATTAGGCATAGGCTAAACAGGTAACTTATTCCCCATCCCCCATACCCAAAAACTCCATCCACCAGAGGATGGAGTTTTTTATCTCAGTGCCTGATTGCAATAAAAAACTAAATCTCCTAGGGTAAATACATAACCCTTGGCAAGAGAATCATGACCACAGAAAATAGAATTGAGCCTCGCCAACTCGGCTCCATAGGCCCCTCTGTTTTTCCGCTGGCTCTGGGATGTATGGGCATGTCGGGTATGTATGGTGCGACAGACGACAATGAAAGTATTGCGACCATTCATGCAGCCCTCGAAACCGGTGTCACACTGTTAGATACTGGTGATTTCTATGGCAGTGGGCACAATGAGATACTGATTGGCCATGCGCTCAAAGACCGCCGAGATAAAGCTTTGCTCTCGGTGAAGTTTGGTGCTTTGCGTAGTCCTGATGGCGGATGGACTGGTTTTGATGGGCGTCCAGCAGCGGTGAAGAACTTTGTTGCTTATAGTCTTAACCGCCTGGGAGTAGATCATATTGATATTTACCGCCCTGCACGCTTAGATCCGCAGGTTCCCATTGAGGATACTATTGGGGCGATCGCTGATTTAATTAAAGCTGGCTATGTCCGATACATCGGGCTATCGGAGGTGGGCGTAGATACCATCCGTCGCGCCCACGCTGTCCACCCTATCAGTGATTTACAAATCGAATACTCTCTGATTAGCCGTAGTCCTGAAACCGAGATATTTCCCGTTCTGCAAGAACTTGGCATTGGCGTAACTGCTTATGGTGTGCTTTCACGAGGGCTATTGAGTGGTTCTATTCCATCTACTCAGGGTGATTTCCGTGCCAACTTACCACGCTTTAGTGGAGACAATCTGGCTCAGAATCAGCGCCTTGTGGAAGAGTTAAAGCAAATTGCACAAGAGAAAGGAGTTCGTCCTTCACAGTTAGCGATCGCTTGGGTACTCGCTAAAAGCAAAAATATTGTACCAGTCATCGGCGCACGCAAGCAGACTCAACTTGCCGAATCTCTGGCGGCTGTGAGTGTGAACCTCTCCCCAGCAGACTTGACTCGCATCGAAGAGGTAATTCCTCAAGATGCGATCGCTGGTAGCCGTTACGATCAACACCAGATGCAGATGCTGGACAGCGAAAAGTAATTAGTCTGATTTAACCCGTAATAGGTGAAAGCTGCCCAATAACCAGGGTGAGAAAAAGGTTTGGACTCTCGACAAAAAGATTCCAAATTTTTTTTTGCTTGATAAATCAATTTGCCGATTTAGCGCCAGCGCAAACAGTTAGTTTGCAATACTTAATATTAGAGAAACTAATTGTTAGTGTATCATGCAATTGTGGTTTGCAGCACATATTTTTTTGTCTATATTGTGTAAGCTCTATGTGCTGAGTAAGAATACTGCATAAATTTATGGATATTCGAGCGCCAAGCAGCAGTGTCGCTAGTTCTGCTTTGGTTAACCGATGGTTGCAGCAATAAAAAATTGGAGAATTTATTTTTTGGAGTTTCCCTAGTAAACCGAAAAGTTTTTTAGAAACCATACCATATCAGCATTTCAACCAACGATGTTCAGCGAAATTCAGGCGATCGCTATTCATCGACGTTGTGATACGGATTTTTACGTAGATTTCCGCAGACAAGAGAAAAGCATATGAGTCTAACACGCAAGTTTCGTTTAGGTGCATTTATTCAAGCTACCGGACATCATGTGTCTTCCTGGCGACACCCTGATTCACAAGCAGATGCTGGACTGAATTTCGAGCATTACAAAGAAATTACCCAAACAGCCCAACGCGGCTTATTAGATGCAGTTTTTCTAGCGGACAGCCCAGGAGTCTGGGGTGGCGCTCCAGAAACTCAATATCGGAATGGGAAAATTGCCCATTTCGAGCCTGTCACTCTCTTCTCAGCCTTGTCCTCTGTCACTGAAAATATCGGCTTCATAGCCACCGCCTCCACCACCTATGAAGACCCCTACACCCTGGCACGGAAGTTTGCCTCCCTGGACTATTTGAGCAAAGGTCGGGCTGGCTGGAATGTAGTCACCACAGGCAATGAGAATGTGGCTCAGAATTTTGGATACGACCAACACCCAGAACACAGCCAGCGTTATGAACGCGCTGAAGAGTTTGTGCAAGTGGTGCAAGGACTGTGGGATAGCTGGGAAGACGATGCCTTTATTCGTGATAAAGAATCTGGTGTTTATTTCGATCCCAACAAACTGCATACATTGAACCACAAGGGCAAACATTTTGCTGTTAAAGGCCCTTTGAATGTTGGGCGTCCACCCCAAGGCTACCCGGTAATTGTCCAGGCTGGAGCCTCCGAAGCCGGACGGGACTTGGCCGCGCGGACTGCGGAGGTAATTTTCACCGCCAATCAAACCCTAGCGGATGCCCAGGAATTTTATGCTGATATTAAAGGTAGGCTAGCGCAATATGGGCGATCGCCAGATGATCTCAAAATTATGCCTGGGGCTTTCCCCATCATTGGCCGCACCGAAGCAGAAGCTCAAGAAAAGTACGAATTTTTGCAATCGTTAATCCATCCCGATGTCGCCTGGGGCATTTTAAAGACTTATTACAAAGGTGTTGATCTGTCGAAATATTCCCTGGATGATGTAGCGCCTGAACTACCCAACGACACCAACGCTAACAAAAGTCGTCTCAAACTAGTTAGAGATTTAGCTACTCGTGGGACTCTCACACTGCGCCAGTTGTATCTGTCTCTGGCTACTGCAAGAGGTCATCGCACCATCCTTGGTACTCCCGAAACCATAGCCGATCAGTTAGAAGAATGGTTTAACAACGGTGCGGCTGATGGCTTTAATATTATGCCGCCAATCTTACCCACAGGGTTGGATGACTTCGTTAATTTGGTCGTTCCCGTCCTGCAAAAACGTGGATTGTTCCGGACTGAATACGAGGGTAGTACCTTGCGTGAAAACCTGGGTTTACGTCGTCCGGGTAATAGTTTTGCTGCCAAAAAAGTGAATGAGAAATTGGTCTTGGCGTAATTAGGTTTTTGCAAGATGGTTAAGCCACACCTTTTAAAACGTAGCTTCTGTAGATCCCCTCCCTACAGAACCTGAAAATCTGGCGGTGCTGATTGATGGGATGAATTTTGTCTCACGCATAGACGCGGAGCGGCTTCCCGCAGGGTAGGCGCAAAGACATAAAGAATCTACCTTTAGTCTTGGGTAAAAATCTCAATTCATCCCGCAAATATGCAACGCCAAAAATCTTTGTCATTTCGCATTTGTAAATACAAAAGACAAATGAGTGCTGGAAAAACCTCTAATTTTAAAGGAAAAAAACATGACTGAATATAGCCGCTTAAAGACCTCGCCCTCTGCTGCAATCAGAGCCACCCTGGATTATCCGGTAATTGACACTGACGTTCACACCAATGATTTCACCCCAGCTTTTGAGGATTACATTGCTAATTACGGCGGTGCAAAACTTGTAGACGAATTACGCAAAACAGAAGCTTCCCGCCTCAACTCTAAGACTGACGGTAAAGACTGGTATCAACAAACTCCTGAAGAACGTCAATACAACCGCACCATCCGCTCACCTTGGTGGGCGAGAGTCACCAAAAACACCCTAGATTTGGCAACTTACACCCTCCCTGCACTGTTATATGAGCGTCAGGCAGAGCAGGGATCAGACTATTCGGTGCTGTTTCCCAATAATGTCCTAGCACCTGCGGGAGCTAGTCCAGAGAACCGTCAAGCACTGCACCGTGCAGTCAACCACTATCATGCTGATATCTATCGTAAATATAGCGATCGCCTGACACCAGTGGCTGGCATCCCCTTAACTACTCCCCAAGAAGGCATTGAGGAGCTAGAATTTGCCGTGAATGTACTAGGTTTAAAAGTCATTAATATTACTGGTGGTGTGAAACGACCGATTAAGGCGATCGCTGACAAATATCCAGCAGATAAATTCCCCGAAATCGCCAAATATGCTTCCTATATCGACTTCTACGGACTAGATAGTGAATACGACTACGATCCCTTCTGGGCTAAAGTCGTCGAACTAGGTGTACCCGTTACTACCCATTACGGCAGTCAAGGTTGGACTGGACGCTCCTCCATCAGTAACTACATGAACAACCACATCGGTCACTTCGCCGATGGTTCCCAAGCATTTGCCAAAGCGTTGTTCTTTGGTGGTGTGACCAAGCGGTTCCCACAGTTGCGCGTTGGGATGCTCGAAGGTGGCGCAGATTGGGGCGCTCACGTCTACATTCACCTAGTGGATCGCTTCTCAAAACGCAATCTCAAGGGACTGCAAAACTACAACCCAGACCTGACGAACTCTGATGAGTTGTTCGAGTTGTTTGAGCGCTTCGGTGGGGATATTACTGAAGGATATTCCCTCACCAAAGAAGAATTGACCAAGAGCGTACTGGGTTCCTCCTTCAGCCGTCATAGCCGCTCACCAGTGGGTAAGGAATTAGAGGATTTTGCAGCAGCCGGCATTGAAACCATTGAAGACATCCGCGATCGCTGGGTGAACAGTTTCTTCTTTGGTTCCGAGTCCGACGATCGCACCATCGCCGCCGCCTTCAACGACAAAGCTAATCCCTTGGGCGTGAAAATCAACGCCATCTATTCCTCTGACGTTGGTCACTGGGATGTGCCCGATCTCACCTCCCCACTAGCTGAAAGCTGGGATCTCGTCAAAGAAGGCGTGATTTCCGAAGCCGACTTCAAGGCATACGTATTCGCTAACCCCTACAAGTTCTACACCGAAGCCAACCCCAATTTCTTCAAGGGTACAGCGATCGAATCTCAAGTAGCTCAAGTTGAATCCCCACAATTAGCAGTGGTATAGAAAGGGAGTGTGGGGAGATGGGGAGATGATAAAAAAGCTTCCCACCCTTCCATACTCCCTACACCTCCCACCCTCCCCCATGCCCCATTCCCCAAAAGATATGACAACAACGACTGACCCCGATTTCGGCGCTCGTGAGGCACTACGCCTCATTGGCCCTGACCCAGAGAACTGGGTGAGCGATCGCCCAGGCATAGACCACAACGTCACCATAGTGGGTGGTAGCGGCTCCGGTAGCGTTTTCGCATTTGCCCTACGACGCGCTGGCATCGGCCGCGTAAAGGTGATTGATGCGGCTGAGGACGAGTCCCATGCAGGCGTGTGGCTCAATCGAGCGCGGATGAACAAGCTACGCACACCGAAGAACCTTCCCGGCCCTGAACTAGGCATTCCAGAACTGTCTTTTCAAGCATGGTATGAGGCGCGTCACAGTGCTGAAGCCTACGCAGCGATCGACCGCATCCCCCGGTTGCTGTGGGCTGAGTACCTCAGTTGGTATAGGCATTTCCTGGGTATCCAGGTGCGTTACCAGACAAAGCTGGTGCGGGTTGAGCCAGTTGATGGTTTCTTTCGCTTGCACCTAGAGGTAAACGGTGTCCCACAGGTAGAGACTACACGCAAGATTATCTTTGCCAACGGTGTGGCTGGCACTGGTGGCCCCTACATACCGCCAGTACTAGCTGACTTATCGCGTACATTGTATGCACACACCGCCGATGCCATCGATTTTACAGCACTGCGCGGTAAGACTGTGGCAGTGCTGGGTGCAGCGGCTTCAGCTTTCGATGCCGCTGGGGTAGCACTAGAATCGGGAGCCAAGGCAGTACACCTGTTCGCACGGCGGCAGGCGATCGCATCTCTGCCTATAAATCGTGTGCGGGGTTATCCTGGTGCTTACAACAATTATCCCGAACTGCCTGATGCAGCCCGCTGGTTCCAAGCTTGGCGCTTTCGTCAAGTCGGTTCTACACCACCACCGGATGCAATTCAAAGGGTAGTCGCTTTCTCCAACTTCTACCTGCACCTGTCCGCAACCTGGAAAACAGCGCAGTCAAGGGGCGATCGCATAGTTGCCCAAGTGAACGATGATGTATTTGAATTTGATTTTGCGATCGCTGGTACTGGTTACTTTGTTGACCCCACAAAGCGCCCAGAACTAGCCGATTTTAATAAGCATATTGCACTGTGGCGCGATCGCTACCAGCCACCAGCCGACCAGCGTGACGACGATCTGGGAACACACCCCTATCTCGGTAGTGCCCACGAATACTTAGAAAAAGTACCTGGCACTGCACCCTACCTGAAGGACATTCACGTCTTCAACCCAGCAGGTTTCGTCAGCTTCGGCCTGCCAATCGGCGACGTACCCAGCATCCGCCGTGACGTACCTGCGATCGTATCGCGTATCAGCCATGACTTATTCTTCAGCGACTGGGAGCAGCACGAAGCCCGCATCACCAGCAACAAAATCGCCCCGGACTTTGAAGACTCACTGTACGCCGCCGCTGTTTGGCAACAACCCGCCAAAGTTGCAGTTAACTAAGTAAATGTTCGTAGTAATGACTGAAGTCCTTGATTTTTAAGCACTAAAGTGCTTACTACGAACTGCCATGACAGAAATACTTTCCTCCATACCCAAATCATTTAGGAGTCACAACTATGCCCGTCGAACATATCAGCAATGGTTCTTTACCTTATCTTTTCTCACCTGTCTCTGAAAATGCCAACCAATCGGCACCGCTCGTATTGTTTTTACATGGAGCGCGCGATCGCGGCACTGATCTAAATACACTACTGAAATGGGGTTTACCTCGTTTCGTGGACGCATCAGCCCCGTTACCTTACGTCTTTGCAGCCCCCCAGCTTCCTGAAGAACAAACCTGGGTAGAGCGCGAAGCAGATGTGATTGCGTTGCTAGATCATCTCATCGCTTCCCAGCCCATAGATCCATCGCGTGTAATTATATCTGGGTTCAGCTTAGGTACAGCTGGGGCTTGGCATATCGCCGCTTCCCATCCTGGGCACTTCGCTGGTTTGGTAGCCGTTTCCGGCCGTGTACCCAAGACATTAGAAGCAACCCAACTAGCTGCACTCAAAGAAATTCCCATCCAAATATTTCAAGGTGGCAAGGACGAAAAACTGCCGATTGAGGATACACAGCAAATTGTTGATACCTTGCGCGGATTAGGGGGAACAGTAGATTTTACTCTACTGCCTGATGGCGATCATTTTATTGCCGATGAAGTATACGGCGACCCGAAATTGCAACAATGGCTGGTTTCACAGAGCCGCCGCGCATCTGTAGCTGTCTAATCGATGTTTCAACGGGTCGCAGTGAGGAAGATTAGTATCAGATTGAAACAAACTGATGAAAATTTCCATTTCCAGGTTTGACCTGGAAATGTAGTCAAAACGACTGTGGTGCAATTCAGATGCCTTGGCTAGTTAATATTGCCATTATGTAGCTGGCTTGTGATTCGCTAATTTAAATGCTGACAACAATAGAATTACACCCAAGATTACATACAACCAAGAACTTGCTACATACCTTAAAAGGTTGCTGCCAATGAATGCTCCTAGTATTGAACCAGTTGCCATTGAAATAATAAACTTTTGCTCTGATTTTACTTCTTGCAGTCGTTGCTGACTTCTATATTTAAATAAACCCATGATGATTGTGGGAATGCTGATTGCAAGACTCAAACTTCCTGCCAATTTGATGTCAATTGCAAACACCATAATAATGGTAGGGATAATCAACTCACCACCTGCGACACCAAGCATACTGCTGAATATCCCAATGACAATTCCTGCTACAAAACCAATACCAATTCTTAGTAAGTTTGGCAGTTGCCAACTCTGAAAACTGAAAATGAGATTATGACCAATCAGTACAAAACTCAAGAAAAATAGAAACGCGACAACAACACGATTTAATGTTTTTTCGTTGATTCGGGTTGCATAGTTAACTCCAACATAAGAGCCAATAAGAGAGCCTGCCAGAATGTTAATGATTACTGTCAGGTTGTCCAAAACATTCTCCAAACCAATAATGCCACTGCGAAAAATGAATGAAAAGATTACACTAACGAGGCTCACAATGAGATTGATAATAATTGCCTGTAGAGTTCGATAGTTAAAAATGCTCACTAAAACTGGTAAGCGAAACTCTGCACCACCCAAACCAATTAGTCCGCCGAGAATTGCAACCAAAGCACCCCAAGCAAAAGCCCAAATATTTCGCATTTAAATCTCACACCTAACAAATGCATTGAGAACAATTTTATGACTTTACCAACAACTAAACTCGGTAAAACCGGATTGACCGTTTCGCGCCTTGTTCTTGGCACCATGACCTTTGGATTGCAGACTGATGAAGAAACTTCCAGAGTTATTCTCGACACAGCCGCCGATGCTGGGATCAACTTTTTAGATACAGCCGATGTTTATCCCCTAGGCGGTGGACTTACCACAGCCGGACGCACCGAAGAAATCATTGGGCGCTGGCTCAAAGGCAAACGCGAACATTTTATCCTGGCTACCAAAGCTGTGGGGAAGGTTGGCCCTGCACCTTGGGATCAGGGTGCTTCCCGCAAACACATTTTGGATGCGATCGATGCTTCCCTAAGACGGCTGGGAACCGACTACGTTGATTTATATCAATTGCACTCCGATGATGCCTCAACCCCTCTGGATGAAACCCTAGAAGCTCTGGACAAGGTGGTTCGCTCTGGTAAGGCACGCTATATCGGTGTTTCTAACTTCCTAGCCTACCGACTCAGCCGCGCTTTAGGTCGTGCTGATGTGCGGAATTTGACTCGCTTTGTCTCGATTCAACCCCGCTACAATTTGTTATTCCGTGAAATTGAGCGAGAACTCTTGCCCCTAGCGGAAGAAGAAGGACTGGGTGTAATTCCTTACAATCCCTTGGCAGGTGGTCTGCTTACTGGTAAACACAATCTTGCTCAAGGCCCCACTACCGGAACTCGTTTTACCTTGGGTACTGCGGCTGAACGTTATCAAGAACGTTATTGGCACGATCGCCAGTTTAATACTGTTGAGGAATTACGCACAATAGCAGATTTGGCGGGATTGTCACTCACCACTCTATCGCTGGCTTGGGTTTTGGCAAATCCCATTATCACTGCCCCGATTATTGGCGCTAGTCGTCCAGAACAACTTGCTGATAGCCTCAAGGCAATAGAACTAAAACTCGACGATAGTTTAAAACAAAAGCTAGATGACCTAACTGCTGAATATCGAAGAGGCGATTCTCTGCGTTAGCCAGAATATTGATGTAACATATCGGACGGTTGGTTCAGCCGTCTATTTTTTTGTTGTCACCGTTAAGCTTTTTCAGTAAGCATGTTTTGGCTAGAAACACAACGCCTCATCCTGCGAGACTTCCAGCAAAAAGACGTGGATCAACTTACGCCAATACTGGCAAATCCACGAGTAATGGAATTTTCTCCTACTGGAATTCTCTCTGCTTCCCAAACGCAGGCAAGAATAGATAGTTTTATCACTTCTTATCAAGCGTTGGGATTTGGAAAGTGGGCTGTCATCTTCAAAGAAAACAACCAATTGATTGGTTACTGTGGAATTGCTATTGAGCAAATTGATCATGTCAACGAACGAGAGATTGGATATCGACTAGATCCAGAGTTTTGGGGTAAAGGGTTAGCAAGTGAAGCCGCATTAGCAACAATTCAATACGGATTTGAGCAACTCAAATTTCCATATATCCTCGGCATTGTTGAACAAGCAAACACGGCATCGATTAGAGTGCTGGAGAAGTTGGGGATGAGATATCAAAAAAGAACGATATTTCATGGAGTTGAGATGGATATTTATCGGTTGAATGTCGCCACGCCATAAGGCGTTGGATTGGCAAACATTTATTTTGATGTTATTTGTTACGACTCAATTGAGTTATCAGGAAAAAGCCTAAAAAGATGCTACGAGATCGATTTTCATGACGAAAAAGTCCAGACATTTTAAATCCTTTCAACGTGCTGCTAATGCGCCAGCCCTACCAGCCACTCCCTTCAGGTTTATTTGCTACTTCGTTAATCAGTTCCGCTGGTGGTATGTGGCAATGGTGATCTTGGAGGTAATACATGCAACCTGTGGCATTATGTTGCCCTATGCCATTGGTGAGATCATCCGCAGCGTGACGCGATCGCCAGGCAATAGCCAGCACATTTTTGATACCGTGAGGCAACCCCTGATACTGTTCACCGCCTTGAGTGTGGGTGAAGTGGTATTCGGGCGATCGGCTGGACTTTTGCAGACTATCCTCCATCCCATCCACCGACAGCACATTGTCCGCTCCTTATATGCCTACTTGCAGCATCATTCTCACCGCTACCTGAGTAGTAGTTTTTCTGGGGCGCTAGCACATCGGATTAGCGAAACCTCTCTTGGTGTCACGCAAACAATGCAAATGATGATTACGGAATTTATGCCAGTAATCATCGTGTATACCGTCGCCACAGGGTTACTGTATCGCGCCTATCCTCCACTAGCTGCATTTGTGGGGGTGTGGGCAATTCTCTTCATCAGTATTTCGTTTTGGCTGGCCACTCGCTGCCGAATTTACGCCCGGAAAGCTGCAGCCGCCAGAAGTGAGACAACTGGCATGATTGTAGATGCGGTAACAAATCTCACTAGTAGCCGACTGTTTGCGCGTCTGGGTTTTGAACGACGCTATTTGAATGAGCAATTAAGGCGAGAAATCAAAGAGGTGAGAATATCAAACTGGTATTCGGAGCGAATCCGTTGGTTTCAGTTCATCTCAGCCGCGATTTTGAAAATCGGCACTCTGTATTACTCACTTTCTCTGTGGAGTCAAGGAGCGATCGCTACTGCTGACTTCGTTGTGGCAACTAGTCTATCGTTGTTGATTATCAGTGAAGCCCGCAATTTAAGCAAACGGTTTCTAGAATTTTTTGAACATGTCGGCAATGTCGCTAATGGTGTCTATACAATTGTTCAACCCCATGAGTTGATTGACCGAGATCAAGCGATCGCCCACCCCATCACCCAAGGACGCATTGAGTTTCGACGAGTCAATTTCAACTACTCGGCGGAGAAACAAGTATTCAGCAATCTCTCTGTCACCATCCAACCAGGCCAGCGCGTCGGACTGGTGGGCTTTTCCGGCTCGGGAAAATCCACTTTTGTCAATTTGATTTTGCGTCTGTTTGACCCCCAATCAGGACAGATTATCATTGATGGGGTCGATATTCGAGATATGACTCAGGATGCCCTACACGCGCAGATCAGCTTGATTCCCCAAGATCCGTCTCTGTTCCATCGGACTTTGGTGGAAAATATTCGTTACGGGCGAATCGAGGCGACTGATGAGGAAGTAGTTGAGGCGGCGCGTCAGTCCTATGCTCACGATTTTATCGCCCAAATCAAGGAAGGTTATGATTCTATGGTGGGTGAACGCGGTGTTAAACTTTCTGGTGGGCAAAGACAGCGGATTGCGATCGCCCGCGTCATCCTCAAAGATGCCCCCATTCTGATCTTGGATGAAGCCACCTCCAGCCTCGATTCCATCACGGAAAAAGCGATCCAAGATACCTTAGATTCAGCAATGAATGGGAAAACAGTGGTCGTTGTGGCGCATCGGTTATCCACTATCGCCCATCTAGACCGCATTTTGGTGTTCGATCAAGGTCACATTGTCGAAGATGGTACCCACACCAAACTCCTGGCACTTGGTGGTGCCTACTATAAATTATGGAAAATGCAGGCAGGTGGATTCCTACCTGCAGAAGCCACTGAGCAGGATGTATCCGAACTGCAAACAGGTTTAATTTAACCCAGAATTAAGTGACATATTGTCATATCAGTATGTCAATAAATAATTGATGGATAAATTCCTTGTAGAGACGCGATTTATCGCCTCTCTACAACTAGTACGCCACGGCGTAAATAAAGTAACCATTCCAAATCGCCCAAATGCTGACTGTACAGGTTTCTTCATTTCAGACTTCAGACTTCAGACTTCAGACTTCAGACTTCATACTTCAGCCTTTTTGTACTAGTTTTTGGTGAGAATCTCCACACCATCTTCCGTCACAGCTAAGGTATGCTCAAATTGGGCTGAAAGTTTGCGATCGCGTGTGACAGCAGTCCACTTATCACTCAGCACCTCGACTTCCCAAGTACCTTCATTAATCATCGGCTCAATTGTAAACACCATCCCCGGTCTGAGACGCTTGCCTTTGTCCCGTGTGCCGAAGTGGGGGATATCCGGTGCAGTATGGAAAATATTACTAACGCCGTGTCCCACAAAGTCCCGCACCACAGAAAAACCCTGTGCCTCAGCATACTCTTGAATCGCTGCACCAATGTCGCCAATGCGTGCCCCTGGTTTAACCTCCGCAATCCCCCGGTAAAGACACTCCTCAGTCACTTCCACTAGCTTTCTCGCTTTTGGTGAAGGAGTACCAACAAAAAATGTCTTGGATGTATCGCCGTGGTAGCCATCGACAATCGGCGTCACATCAATATTGATGATGTCGCCGTCCCTCAGAATCTGTCTAGCATTGGGAATACCGTGACATATTACCTCATTCACACTGGTACAAATCGACTTGGGAAAGCCTTTATAACCTAGTGGGGCGCTTTTTGCACCATGTGCTTGCGTCCAGCGTTCAGCTTCATCATTGAGTTGCAGGGTACTAACTCCTGGCTTTACCAGTGGCTCCAGATGCTCTAAGAGTTTAGCCGCTAAGTGCCCCGCCTTACGCATCTTCTCTATTTCTCTCTGGGATAATATAACAATTGTTTCGCTTCTCATACAGCTTAATTTACAGATCAAATATCTTTCATAAATATAGTTAACCCTGACTCAGCAGCTCTTTTTGCGGCTTCAGCAACTTTCAGAGTATATAAGCTTTCTTCTGGGGTAACGTACAACGCAGAGCCATCAAGAATATGATCTAACACCATACTCGTATCTTTGGCAAATAAACCCCGGCGAGTCCCAACTTCAATTGGTGTTGTTTGCCCTTCATGGATGAAAAATCCGGTGTCGCCATCAAAAATTAACCCACCGTTTTCGCCATGCACTTCAAACTTGCGTTCAGACTGCCACAAAGTTTCACCTTTGCCGTAGACTACTTGTGCTAGGAGTCCGCTATCAAAGCACAGTTGTGTAATGCAAAAAGAGGTTTGATAGTATTCCGGTTCAATTGCCCAATATCGCTGATGACAGTTAGCTGTAAAGACTGTACCAAATAAATCGGTGAGCCGATGTAATCGGGAAAGCGCCCCCATTAAGGGAAAACCAAAAAGCTCATGGTTATAAGTCCACTTCCGGGGTGCAGGACTTTGAGGGGTGATAGTACTATAGCGGACATAAAAAATCTCACCTACTTTAGCTAAGTTTTGCTTTAAGGCTTGGTGTAGTCCACCCAAAAGTTCTATGTGTTCGACGTGTAAGAGTTTGTTTTGGGCTTTAGCTAGGGCAAGCAGTTCTTTTCCTTCTACTACATCCAAAGCAAGGGGATACTCTACAACTACGTGTTTACCCTGAGAAAGGGCAGCATGAGCGATCGCACTGTGATCGCGGTTAACAGTGGAGATTACTACTAAATCTACATCTTTTCGCTCTACTAGTTGTTGCCAAGCATCCACCGCCTCAGCTTGATAGTCTTGAGCAAAAGTTGCTGTTTTTTCTGGTTTATAGCCTGCAACTGCGACTAGATGCGATCGCGGATCTTGCAACAATGCCTCAGCCCTTAACTTTGCCGCATTTCCAGTCCCAACCAAACCTACCCGCACTTTCGTTTGTGCCAAAGGAGATTCAGAATTATACATGATAGTCACTAGTTCTATTCGTAGGTTTTCTGTATGGGCAAAGCCAAATTGCTTTCACCGTCGAGTGTTCTGATCAAGCTGTCAAAGCTACGGAAACTTGTTTGAGTTGGCGATCGCTACAACATAATTATCCCTGAGATGAGGTTTTCTTAAAATCTTTTATCTCACAGCTTAGTCAACTACAGATACCATAAATCCGACCCGTATTCTACGTGATTTATTCTCGACTGCACATTTTATTCTCTGAGGTATAATTTTTTCTAATATTAGGCTTAATTCAGTCAATAAAATATAAACAAAACTTATTGGTATTAAATAACTAAATTTCATTACTAATCGCGGTCAATTTTCGGTTACATCTTTGACTTTTTCTCTTAGTATCAGAATTAAAGTAAGTTTGAAACAGCAGATGATCACACTAAAATATCTGTATCATCTGCTTCAAGTTAACTTATACTGCCGTCCACCAAAGAGAGGATTACTAAAATGGCAACCTACCAAGTTACACTCATCAACGCAGCTGAAGGGCTGGAAAAAACAATCCCAGTTGATGATGATACCTATATTTTAGACGCTGCTGAAGAAGCTGGTCTTGACTTGCCCTACTCTTGCCGCGCTGGTGCTTGTTCCACCTGTGCGGGTAAGATCACAAAAGGTACTGTTGATCAATCTGACCAGTCATTTTTAGATGACGACCAGATTGAAGCACAATATGTGCTGACCTGTGTCGCCTATCCAACTTCTGATGTGACAATCGAAACTCACAAAGAAGAAGACCTCTACTAAAAGTTAGGTAGCTCATACATCAACATTTTGTATAGAGTTACCGAAAATTTGGGTCTCAAGCCTCGTCTTCACTCCGGCGCTCGCGGTTAACCTCTAGAACGACTTTTATTTGAGCCTGAGGACAATAAATGCTAAAGTCTAGTTGACTTCAGGTAAACGCAGCATAACTAGAGACACGATAATTTCTCTATCTCACCGGGGGTGAGTATTCCGTTTTGCAGTAATAGTTCAAAAAACATTTTAAACTTTACATCAAGCAAGAACACAGCAATTAATTTGTTTCATTAATTTTGCAAGCTTGTAGTCAGAAACTTAATGCTTGATCGAGCCATAAATTTCTCACTATATAACTGCAAAATTTGTGTGATGAATTGAGAGTAATCGTGTTCTTGCTTTTTTAGTAGCACAATTAGCACCGGAAATACATAAGCATAACCTATTGACGATAAGTAACTAAATTTCATTACTAATCGTAGTCAATTTCCAGTTAAAGTATTTAACTTTTCCCGTAGTATCAGAATTGGAGTGAACAACCAACGGCTAAAAAACACAAAAGCAGCCGTGGGCTTTACTTGAGGATAAATTACACTGCCGTTGATAAAAGAGAGGAATACTAAATGGCTACTATCTACAAAGTGACTTTAGTCGATGCAGAAGGAACTGAAACTACAATTGATGTTCCTGAAGATGAATATATCTTAGACATTGCCGAAAACGAAGGTCTAGACCTACCCTATTCTTGCCGTGCTGGTGCTTGCTCAACCTGTGCTGGTAAATTAATTTCGGGCACCGTCGATCAGTCTGACCAGTCATTCTTAGACGACGACCAGATTGCAAAAGGTTATGTACTCACCTGTGTTGCCTACCCAACCTCCGATCTGAAAATCGAAACTCATAAAGAAGAAGACCTCTACTAAGAATAGATGCAGGGGGCAGGGGGCAGGGGGCAGGGAGTGTGAGGAGACAATGACAATATAGAGTAATCCAATCCCCAATCCCCAATCCCCAATCCCCTATTTAAAACTGAATCTCGTTACTGAGAATTTTAATTTGAGTGCCAGGATAGTAAAACTGCAAAATTTTTGGACTTGGCCAGCCTACTTTAGCTAAATTTTGAGCGCCCGTTTGGCTTAAACCAACTCCATGTCCTAGTCCACCACCAATAAAGGCGTATCCCCACAGACTCGATTGGCCTCTGTTGAGGGGTTCTAGATAAAAGAGCGTGCTTGTGGGTGCGAAGAAGGCGCTGCGAACCTCGTCTTTGTGCAGAGTGAAAGTACCGATCTCAGTTTTCACTGCGAGTTCGAGGATGCGTCCACTGGGCGATCGCTTAACTATAGCCATCGCTTGTATTGTTTTAAATTTACTATAGGGGCTATTTTTCACCCGCAAAAATTTTTGTAAGCCCTTGGTAATGTCTTCTAAATTGGTTTCTTTACGCCAACGAAATAGATCCCACTCGCTTTCATTGAATCCTTTTTTGAGATTAATAAACTTCTGAAAGTTTTTTTCATCTGCTAAATTCTGCCTAGACAAGTCCCAAATATTCATAGAAGCATCCACCACAGGCCGCAGATAGGGACGATCTTCACCATTCCAGACATCGCTAAAAGAAGCGGTGACACCACCAGTAGTGGAAGAATAAAGCGCATCTACTAGCTGATTTTGGTAAGTTAATACCATACCTTTAGTTGCAGCGATCGCTTTGTCGGTGTTGGGAGCTACTCCATTTAGCCCATAATAAACCTGGCAGTGGGTGTCAGCACATAATTGGTAGTCATCAATGGCAAATCGACGCAAATTTCGCAGCACATAGGTTCTCGCCAAAATCGCTTGGGCTTCCATCGCTGCTGTTGGCGCATTCGTGCCAATTTCGTAAGGTACAACCCCGCGCAAATAGGTTTCTAACGGCACTTCATTGACTAAAGTGTATGTGCCATAAGCATTCGGCTGTAAGTTCATCTTGCCAGCGTAGAGACGGGCATTCCCCGGTTTTTCGCTTTGATTCACCCGAATCAAGTTTTTGTTAGTGCTAATTTCCAGAGAATTTTGGCTGTATCTTTTCCCATTCACTACCCAACTAACTCGCGGTACTTGTGACAAAATTTTTGTCTCCAGAGATACCGTTTTCTTGCCAGCAGCGTCTAAACTCTGCAATAGCAAGCGCCGTAGTAAGGGAGTGTTGTAAACATCCCGTTTTGCCCAAACTTGCCAACGCTCTGGTTGCGCTATTTCTACCTTAATTCCCTGATTCCGCCAGCTTTGGGCACTGTCCTCAGCAGTTTCATAAGTGCGATATGTGCCTAAAAGTACTACTTCCTCAACTGCTGGTTGGGGTAAGGCTTGCATGACTGTTTCCAACTGGACAGGGTTTTGGGTAAGTAAGGTTTGTGTATTATTGCCGATTTTAAATTTTAGCTTTAAGCGATCGCCTTTACTCGGTTCTAGTTGCAGTTTAGCTGTGGGTTGCTCTCCAAATCGCTGCACAATCCCAATTCTCAGCGTCACTTCCTTTGTCTTCATCTCAGGCCCTGATGCAGCAGTCAGTCCCAACAAGCAAAACGTCATCAGTACATTGCCAGAAAAACGCCAAAACGAAATTTTCGAGAACACTTGTTTCTCCCTCTTGAGGCGACGTTGGAGCGGATTTTCTAATTGCTTCGTACTGTAGTGGTTTTGTCGCATAAGTGCTCCAAGGATACCATTTGACTTTTTGCAGAAGTAGGGGATTGGGGATTGGGGATTGGGTATTGGTAGTTAAAACAAACTATTCTTTAGTCCCCAGCCCCCAGAGGTGCTAAAATAGTTGCAAAACGAAGTCATAACGATTATGATTTATATAACTACAAAACAAAACTAGTTAGGAACATTCCTGATGGTTAGAGTCCAAGAAATTCCCTTAAATCAGATTCAGCGGCCATTGCCCCGCGAGAACGATCCCAAAAAAGTGCAAGACTTAATGGAGTCGATAGCGGAGATCGGGCAGCAAGAACCCATAGATATCTTAGAAGTAGATGGACGGTATTATGGCTTTTCAGGTTGCCATCGTTATGAGGCTTGCCAGCGTTTAGGTAAAGAAACCATCTTAGCCAGAGTTCGCAAAGCCCCCAAGAGCGTTTTAAAGATGCACCTAGCATGAGTCAGTAAAAAGTTACAAGCTGACAAATGATAACTAAATAAATCACCAATTAGGAGAAAATTATGTCATCTAAACCACAAGTTTCATCTTTAAATATCGGTATTGACGAAACCAGCAGAGCGAAAATTGCTGAAGGCTTATCTCGACTGTTAGCTGACACCTATACACTGTATCTAAAAACTCATAACTTCCACTGGAACGTTACAGGCCCGATGTTCCAAACATTGCACTTGATGTTTGAGACTCAGTATACAGAATTAGCCTTAGCCGTTGATTTGATTGCCGAGAGGATCAGAGCTTTAGGCTATCCTGCGCCAGGAACCTACAGCGAGTATGCTCAACTGAGTTCGATCGCCGAAACACCAGGAGTTCCCAAAGCCAAAGAAATGATCCGCCTCTTGGTGGAAGGACAAGAAGCTGTAGTGCGAACTGCGCGGTCAATTTTTCCCATCCTGGAAGAAGTCAACGACGAACCCACCGCCGACTTGCTAACTCAGCGGATGCAAGTACACGAAAAAACTGCTTGGATGTTGAGAAGTTTACTGGAAGAATAGGGAAACAGTTATCAGTGAACAGTGAACAAATTGATAACTGATACTTCGGCTCTGCTCAGTACAAGTAACTGATAACTGATAACTGATAACTGATAACTGATAACTGACCAATGCCAAATGCCGATTTCACCCAGCAGCTACAAGATTTGATGCAAGGGGTGGGTATTTCTAGTTTTAGAGCGCTGAGTCGCACTAGTGGCATCTCAGAGCGCCAGATTTTGCAGTTGCGCCGGGGAAAGCTGGAGCAGATGCGGGTGAATGTACTGATCCAGCTTGCCGAAGTGCTACAGATGTCATTAAGTGAATTAGTCGCGACTTTTTCCGAGTCTAGTGTGAGTTCAGAAAAAAATCTTGACTCAGAACTCAGAACTCAGCACTCAGAACTCATTACTAGTAAAGAGATTGCTGATTTAAGAAAAGAGTATGAGCGATCGCAAATACAATTACAACAGCAGCGAGAACTATTGCTGCAAGAATTCCAGCAGTCAAGTTTGCAACTGCTGGAATCTTTGTTATTACAATTTCCCACAGCCGCCTATACAGCTAAAGAAAATCCGCAGTTAGCAGCAGTCAAAATAGTGCCGCTAGTAGAGAAACCCCTAGAAAAATTATTACAGCAGTGGGGAGTAGAAGCGATCGCACCTGTAGGCGCAGAACTACCCTATGATCCCCAAATACACCAATTAATAAAAGGAAACCCACAAATAGGAGAAATAGTCAAGGTACGTTACACTGGCTACCGACAAGGGAACAAACTACTTTATAGAGCCAAAGTCAGTCCTGTGGAAAAAATCTAAAAATCCTATTTCCTGTTCAAAAATCGCCAACATGGGGAAGACTAAAATAGCACAAACAATTTTTTCAATTGTGTGCAAAAAACCTCTTTTGGCGGCTGAAACCCCTACAGACAGGAATTTGGGCATGAAAAAGGACAAAAAAACAAAAGAGTCCCTAAATCAAGCACAGGTACTCGGTGATAATTGTCCGTTCCCACAGCAGGAAAATTTCACTGTTAGCTTTCTCCTCCAGATTCTCAACGGTATAGAAGATCCCATCTTTGTAAAAGACCGCCAACACCGTTTAGTACTGATGAATAAAGCCTTTGCAACCCTCATAGGACGTGAACCAGCAGAGGTAATTGGTAAGTCAGATTATGACTTATTTCCCCAAAGCGAAGCTGATGTATTTTGGGAAAAAGATGAACTAGTTTTCACAACGGGTATTACCAACGAAAATGAAGAATTTTTTACCGATGCTCAAGGTGTGACACGCTTTATCTCCACCAAAAAATCTTTATTTGCGGATGACACAGGTAATCAGTTCTTAATTGGGACGATTCGTGATACTACCCAGACCAAGCTCATAGAAGCAGAATTAGAAAACCGAGCAACACAAAGAACTCAAGCACTACAAGCTGAAATTACTGAACGGCAACAAAAAGAAGCTAAACTCAGAGCTTCTGAGCAAAGACTAGCACTTTTGATTCAACAAACACCTGTAGGCGTGGTTGAATGGAATACTAAATTTGAGATTCAGGAATGGAATCCTGCCGCCGAAAAAATTTTTGGTTACAGCAGAAGCGAAGTGCTGGGTTGTCATTTTGCGTTTTTAGTTCCTGAAATCGCTAAAGAACATGTAGTGAAGGTAATGGACACTCTCCTCTACTCACAGGGAGAAATTGTCAGCGTCAACGAAAATGTCACAAAAGACAATCGCACAATTATCTGTGAGTGGTATAACAACCCCTTAATAGCTGACAATGGGGAAGTGATTAGCATTGCCGCAATGGTGCTAGACATCACAGAGCGCAAGCAAGCAGAGCAAAACTTAGTTTTATATAAACAAGCGGTGGAAAGCTCCAGTGATGCCATTGCCATAGCGGATGCAGAGGGTAATCACATCTATCAAAACTCAGCATTTTGCAAATTGTACGAATGTGAAACAGTGGAAGATTTCATCAAACTTGGTGGTGTCCATGCTGTAATCACTAACTCAGAAGTTGCTCAACAGATGTGGCAGACTATTCTTGGGGGGAAACCTTGGATGGGTGAGGTTGAGCAACAGTCCGCTCATGGTCGAATTATCCAGACTTTTCTCAGAGCTTATCCACTAAAAGATTCGACAGGCCAGAATATCGGTTTGGTTGGTGTCATTACAGATATCACGGGACATAAACAATCAGAAGAACTACTGCGAAAACAAGAGCAATTCCTCCGTACCGTATTTGATGGTTCTGAACATGCCATATTTACGTTAGATGTTCTAGAAGGCGGCAAACTTTGTTATTCAGGATGGAATCCCGCTACAGAGCGCGGGACTGGTTTCAGCAGCGCCGATGTCATTGGTAGACTACCAGAAGATGTCTTTGGTGAAGTTGCAGGTAAAGCAGTATATCAGAAATATCTCAGTTGCTTAGAAGCCGGTGTACCTGTCACCTATGAAGAGTACTTACCTTTTCAAGGTAAAGAAATTTGGTGGCTCACTACACTCAATCCACTCAAAGATAGTGGAGGTAAAATCTATCGATTGGTGGGTACAACAATTCAGATTACTGACCGCAAACTGGTAGAAATACAAGTACAGCAGCAAACAAAAGATTTAGAAACAGCCCTCCAAGAACTCCAGCAGACTCAAATGCAGCTTGTCCAAAGTGAAAAGATGTCTAGTTTAGGACAATTGGTGGCAGGTATAGCCCACGAAATTAACAATCCCGTCAATTTCATTTATGGCAATCTAGCCCATGCAAATGACTATACTCAAGACCTGTTGGAATTAGTGCAGCTTTATCAGCAATATTATCCTGATCCGATCCTCGCAATTCAGGAGTTAGCAGAAGAGATAGACTTGACATTTCTTATCCAAGATTTACCCCAACTCCTCAACTCGATGAAAATAGGGGCACAGCGCATTCGGGAAATTGTTATTTCTCTACGCACTTTCTCCCGCATGGATGAGGCTGAGATGAAAGAGGTAGATATCCATGATGGCATTGACAGCACTTTAATGATTTTAGAACATCGTATCAAAGCTAAACCTGACCACAAGTCGATCAAAGTTATCAAAGAATACAGCAGCCTACCGCTAGTAGAATGTTATGCTGGGCAACTTAACCAGGTATTTATGAATATTCTGGCGAATGCGATCGATGCTTTAGAAGAATCTATGTCCAACAGAAACATACCTGAAAATCCACAGATTCACATTCATACCCAATTACTAGACCCAAATCAAGTGACTATTTCCATTGCTGATAATGGACCAGGAATATCAGAAGACGTTCAACAAAGACTATTTGACCCTTTTTTTACAACCAAGCCAATTGGCAAAGGTACTGGTATGGGTTTGTCTATTAGCTACCAAATTATCTCACAAAAACATGGCGGTTCTTTGAAATGTATTTCTAACTTAGGTATCGGAGGTGGTACTAAGTTTGTGATTACTATTCCTCTCAGACAAAATTAATTTACAGCAGAATTCAGGAGTCAAAATTCAGGAGTCAGAAGTAAAACAGTATTTATGCCTGACTTTGAGATTGCTATGTGCTTCAGCAAATCCACTGTAGGCTTAGTTAAGAGTCTAAACCCAACCTTACTGAACCGTACCACGAGAAAATCATTTTTCCTTAATCTATAGAGCATATTTTCAAATTTTCATAAATAAATTTAGTTGCTCTCTATACAAATTCAAAATTCTCAGTCAAGTGGTATCAGATATCATCAAATTTTCTGGGTTTGCGTCTACTACTTTATTTTAGATAATTGATATTGAACAGCTTTTTATTGACTGCTATTTAAAAGGCATCAGTAAAATTTTATAATTATATTTGAGGTTTAAATTTAACTACTTACCGAAACAAATTCAGAGTTTATAGACAACCGACAATGCATTAATTATGATTAATTATCTATTGGTTGCTATTCATATTTGATGACTTTATATTTGGCAAGAATCTCTCAAATGAATTATTATTGGTATATAATACTAGGAAAATCAGAACCTCTTTTACAAAAACCAGGAATAAAGCATGATAGTACAACAAGAAGTGCAAGTGATTAAACTCAGTGGAATTATCAACGCAGCACAATCTCAAGAATTGCGGGTAAGCATCACTGAGCTTTTAGAAACAGGTGCAAAAGTTGTTTTAGTTGATTGCCAAGATGTGACATTCATGGATAGTTCTGCTTTGGGTGCTCTGGTGCTAGCATTTAAAACGTTGCGAGCAGCTAATACTAAGCTAGTTCTTTGCTCGATTAATGAGCAAGTCAGAATATTATTTGAATTGACTAGTATGGATAAAGTATTTGAAATCTTCCCTAGTCAAGATGAATTTAATCGAGCTATGCTTTCAACGACAACATAATTAATCAAATTTAATTTGCAGTATAGATAAATCATCATCAAAAGCCTCGCTAGAGTGCAAAGCGATTAGGTAATTCAATACCTGGTCGAGTTGATAGTCAACGTTATACTGTAAACTCACAAGTAATTGAATGAATGCATCTAAATTCCAAACTGTACCGTCTGATTTAGTAATTTCATAAGCACCGTCACTATAAATGTAAAGAGTACTAGATGTTTCAATGTTGCAAAACCCATCAACATATACTGCTTCTGGAAACATCCCAACTGGCATTCCCGGTGTTCTTAAAAGCTGTACTTTGGTATTATTTGGAGATTTTCCAGATACTAATATTGCTGGGGGATGACCGGCGCTCGCATAAATTAATTGGCGCTTGACTTTATTATAAACACCGTACCAGATAGTAAAGTATTTGTCATTTTGGTAACTGATCTGAAAGGTATCATTTAAAGCTTTCAGTACATGACTCGGTTGATAGTAATTCAGGCTTTTGAGGGCACGAGAACGCAGCAAATTTAACACCGAAACTGAGGGAAGAGTAGCTTTTAAACCGTGTCCAGCAGTATCAAGTAAATAGATTGCTAAGTAGTCAGGATCAAGCCAGTAGTAGTCAAAACAATCGCCACCGAGTTGTCGTGAAGGAACGAATCGGGAATTGATGCTCAAAGGTTCAGTCATGGGGAGAGGTAGCAGAGAGCGCACGTATTCTGCAGCTTGTGCGAGTTCTGCTTCTAGAAGTTGCTTTTGGATTTGCAAATCCCGACTTAACTGATGTAAGCGCAGTCCTGCTCTTAAGCGTGCTTGCAATTCATTCTGTTCAATGGGTTTAGAGATAAAATCATCAGCACCAGCATCTAACCCCTTGACACGATCGGCGACCGAATCTAGAGATGTTAATAAAATAAAGAAAATGGTGGATAAATTGGGGTCTGTCTTAATGCGATGACAGACTTCCAGTCCACTCAATCCTGGCATAATCCAATCACAAATAATTAGTGCTGGTTGGTAGGTAAGTAATTTAGCGATTCCTTCCTCGCCATTGTTGGCTATTACTACCTGATAGCCCTGTTTTTCTAACATCCTTTTCAGGAGGATCTGGATTGAGCGATCGTCATCAATTACTAGGATTTTAAACATAAAACAAGGCAATTAAAGTTAGTTATTAATTGGTATACAAAATAAAAATATAATCAGATTTAATAACAATCGAGGGCGGGGATACCCCGCCCCTACGGATTTTGCGGTTTAAAACCGTACCTCATTGATCTGAAAACCGCTATATTCAATTATTCATCGACATAATTATGGAGGCGAGAGAGGATTGAGCCACAAGAGCATGGTGCGTTTTAGTTGGTTTAAGTCTCGATATATTTCTTGCTTAAACCATTGACCAATCGCGTCAATCGGTGTGAAAGATGTTCCTGTTTGCCATTTAATGTCTTGACCTAGGGGTGTGGTATGAGTTCCTGTTAAGGTTTGTATTGTTACCATTTCCGGGAAACGCTCTTGTAGGATTTTACACAATGGTGCTGATTGGTCGATGGTGTCATTACTAAATTTTATGATTAAGTTGCGGCGAATATTATAGTGTTCTTGCACTAGTTTTTTAGTTTCTAAAGGCGTGGGGGTAAACTCAATTGCTAAAGCAGAATTGAATTGTTCCACTAGGGGGATAGCATCTCTAGCGGCGTAGTTGTTGAAGGATATTAAAATATTACCTGCACGTTCTACAGCGCATTGGCTACCAATGAGTAAATGGAGTTTGCAACCCATGCTGTGTCCGACACCATAAATGGGGAGGTAGAGCTTGCGTAGTGCTGCAGAATCGTAGAGTCGTTCTAGGGTACGCTCGAAATTTAGTAGTACAGATTTAGCGATCGCTGTGTGATCCAACGTATTGATAAATGGTGTAGCAATAACAACATACCCTTTATTGGCCACCTGTTCTAGTACCCAACGATAAGTGAGGTGGGGTGCAGTGGCGACGAATGCACCTCCCAAGAAATGGATAATACCGATGGGGTTTGGGGGAATAAGTACCCAGTTTCCTCTAATTTCTTTCCAGTCCATGCCGATGGCGATCGCTTCCTTAACACCTCTTTATGTTAGATCGGGGATTGGGAACTGGGGATTGGGGAATAAATTTTGACTCTTGACTCTTGCACAGACGCGTAGACGCTCGTAGAGCGGTGAGCCAATCCGGTGGACGGGTTCCCCGGCATAAAGGAACTAGCGATAGCGACGCAGGAGCGTCACCCGTAGGGCTTCTCGTCAGAGTATAATCGCGTCTCTACTATTCCCCATTGCCTTTTATTGCTGACTCTGCAACCTTTTCATTTCGTGTTGTACATCTAACGCAATCTGCAGGGCTTCATTTAATAACCGTCCATGCTCAGTTGCTTGTTCAGTAACTTGCATTGCTGTTAAAGTTGCCAAATTATTGACAAAGAGTTCGGTATTGCTGAGAATAAAATTCCTATTTTCTCTCAAAATCTTTTCCGTCTTCAAAGCCCGAACTAAATCGGCTTTTGTAAGCCTAAGAGCTTCAATGACTTTTTGTCTTTCATTGATACTTACCTCTGGGTTGCCTGCATCTTCTATTTGGTCATTGATATCTATCGCTTTGATAACAGCATTATATCTATCGACATCGTTTAATAGAATTTGCAAAGAATTTGTCATGTTAGCTCTAAGGAGCTTACTGCGTTTTTTCCAAAGTAAATATAGAACTGTTTGCGTCACCCCACCAATCCATAAACTTAAGATAATAAATATTATCCAGGATGGAACTGTAATCCAACTAGCAAATAGTCTGACAATAATATCAAACACTAGATATCCGAAAACAAATATAGAAAAGCCAATAAAAACTACAGTAGCAGCCTCAGTCCCTTTGATTTTGCTGATAGTTTGCTTGACAAATCTTTCAAGAGGATTAATTATAATTATAAGTTCATCTTTAACTGGCAAATTAGTCATGCTCTGCAATTCTTTTTGACTAATCTCTAAGCCCTGTAAATCATCTCGCACAGCTTCCCCACCTCGCCAGACTAGTTATTTAGTCCAATATAACAATCAAATTTATAGAATGCTATCAAGGAATAATTATGTCTCATATTTTTTAGCAAATTGACAATAATTTTTTGTACAACATGCTACGCAAGCAATTTCAGGAATAAAATTGCATTGCTATATGAAGTATGAAACTTAGGCGCGGATACTAAATTGGGCTTACTCATCAGAACTAGGAAGAGAGCCTGTTTTTTCAAGCTTTAACTTATACCAATTTGAAGAACGATCGCTACAGATGTAGGTTGGGTTGAAGAACGTAACCCAACACCTCAAAGTTTTGTGGATGTTGGGTTTCACTTCGTACCCCTACGGGGAAGCAAGCTACTACCCAACCTACGCATCTGTCGCATTCTTCTTTTAAATTGGTATTACCAATAGTAAGCATTGTTTTAAATTGTCAAGGCACTCTACAGGCAGGGAGAGTGACTCTGTACCATTGTAGCCAGCGGATTGTATAGGAGCAATGTTTTGGACTCAGGATAGACAAGCTACCGCTTAATAGCTTTAGAGAGTTTTGTTCTGACTTCAATAATTGATGGTAGGTAGAGGGACATCATTAAATGTAAGATACTGACGGGTTGAGGATCAGAGTCAGGAAAGCTCGGACAAGGAGGCAGAATTTAAGAGTTCGGGAAGAAATTCCTGATTCTATCTCCTAAATGCTGAATTCTTAGTATCAATTTGAGGTTTTTAAGTGTCGATCTACTTATGAAAATACAACTTGCTAATAAAGTTACATCTAACTTTGTTAATAATTCGTTGTAATAAATTTGCTGATGACGATCATTTTGAAAACTAAGGAACCTGTATAATTGGTAAATGCATATCTTGTAACTAAATCAAAATATATCGTCAATGACGATCGCATGTTTGCATCATTAGTAACAGATTCGCAGCGTATTTCAAGCTCTCCAGCGAATGAGAAACACTACTCAAGTTACACCACTGCTAAATCTGGGATTTAATCCCAGATTAGCCTGTTTTGGGAAAATATGCGATTCTGATGGGCACTTGGTGCGATCGCGCTGCAAATTCTGGAGTGAGCATGAAGGACTTGTTGGTCACCAGTCCACAAATTTATCTCTACTGCTGAAATCCAATCTGAGCAAGTTAGCGTAATAGTGATTATCACCCCAGTCAAAAAAATGGCAAAGGAACAGGCAAAGATTCCCTATCGTTTATAGATGATTTTTTATCAAGTAACGTAGACTAAAAAATACCTAAATTTTTCAGGACTAATACTTAGGCATTCAACTAATGAATGTCATTTGGGAAATCATTCTTAATTTTAGGTTTAGTCAATATTGGTGCTTATGTCAAGATTAAGGAGAGGACTCAGATAAGTCAGACATGTTAGGAAATTTACTAGACGGGCGTTATCAAGTCCTCCAAGCTCTGGGTGGAGGAGGATTCGGTCAAACATACATTGCCCAAGATACCCACCGACCAGGTTCCCCTAAATGCGTTGTCAAGCACTTAAAACCCATTACTCACAACCCGGAATTCCTCAAAACTGCCAGACGGCTATTTACTAGCGAGGCAGAATCACTAGAACAACTGGGAACCCATGACCAAATTCCTAGGCTTTTGGCTTACTTTGAAGAAAACCAAGAGTTCTTTTTGGTACAGGAGTTTATTGAAGGTCATTCTCTCAAAGCCGAACTACTACCGGGTCAAAAGTGGACAGAAGAACAAGTTCTTCAACTTTTGTATCAACTATTAATTGTCCTGCAATTTATTCATAGTCAAAAAGTTATTCATCGCGATATCAAACCGGAAAATATTATTAGACGGCAACAAGATGGCAAGTTGGTGTTGATTGATTTTGGTGCAGTGAAGCTAGTTCAAACTCAACTGCTCACAGATCCAGGGCAGACAGATACTACAATTGCCATTGGTACACCTGGATATATGTCTACAGAACAGGGACGAGGTAAACCCCGGCCTAATAGTGATATTTATTCTTTGGGTATGATTGGTATTCAGGCACTAACGGGGTTGCATCCCCGGCAAATGGAAGAAGACCAGAATACAGCAGAAATTCATTGGCAGCATCAGGCCATAGTTAGCCCTGGTCTAGCAGCAGTACTATCCAAAATGGTGCTATACCACTTCAAAGAACGCTACCAGTCAGCAACAGATGTTCTCCAGGCGCTTCAGCAGCTTGATACTCAAATAGGAGAGCAATTAACTCAATTACCTCAAGTTTCAATATCCCAACAGCAAGCAATTGGGCAATCATCTAGTGTCACCCTTTCTGTGGAACAGTACAGTCATCTAGAAAAGATTCTCTTAGAATTGGTCGGTCCCGTAGCCTCAACATTATTACGAAAAATAGCGGTATCAGCACCCAGTTACGAAGAATTAATAGATAGTTTGGAAGTTCATTTGTCAACTCAACAAAAAACTGAGTTTAAACAAAAAGCTATGTCGCTACCGAGGGAATCTGTTATTAAGCCGGAAACTAAATCTAAGAATTTATCAACAAATACACCCCAGGCGAATAAATCCCAAACAAATACAGATAAAGAAATAAATGATAGTTTTGTACAGCAATGCGAACGAGATTTAACTGATTTAATTGGCCCAATTGCTACTTTTCTGATACAAAAAGCTGTTAAATCTGCTCCAGAAATTTCCCGCTCAGAGCTTGTAAAAATTCTGGCAGCAGAAATTGCTGATCCTCAAAAAGCTTGGCAATTTCAGCAGCGCCTACTTTCTTAAAATCTTGAATTACTGGTTTTGCTGATTTAGTAACTTCATGGCTATTTCTAAACTAGATTTCATGCGATTAAATGCGGCTGCTAAACCCCCAATTTCATCTTGAGAATCTTCATCAAAACTAGCTTCTGTATCACCTGTACTCACTTTTTGGGCTATCTTTTCTATTTTTCTAATCCGCTGAATTACAGTTCGTTTAATTAAAAAGTTAATTAACAGCAAGATGACTGCAAAGACAGCAATCAAAATTCCCATAATTAAAGACCAGGTTTGCTGGGCATTATCAAAAACCTCTTCTGATGGCACAGAAATTATTTGAGCTGCAATAATCTCATTCAGTTTCCATCCAAAACCGTTTTCTGAGCCATAAGTTGCTAACTGACTTTTAGGAGCTGCTTCTGGTGTAGAATGACATCGCAGACATTTCTGGTCTGTAATTGCCAGTGGTCGTGCAATGTAAAATACTTTGTCACCAGGAAGAGTTAGATAGCCAGAAAGTTCTTTAAGCTTGGAGTCACGACGAAATTGCTGGACAATTTGAGTTTCAAAATTATCAGCTTTATCGCGTAAATTAGTAGGATTAAGGGTTGCTTCTTTATAAATGAAATTTTTATACTCTTCATTTTTCCGAAAATTTTCAAACACTTCTGTGGCCGAAAAAGCTGGTACTGTTTCGGCGATGAAAGCTGGTTCGGTTTCCAGTCTATCAGCCAGCAAGGGATTTACATGATTTTGTGTATAGCTTCTGACTGAATTCATCGTTTTGATGAGAATCAGTGCTTTATTAGTTACTTCAAGTTGTGCCCTCTGTTGCAGTACACTTGATAGGGCCGCACCACTGATAAAAATGCTAATGATAAAAACTAGCATCAGAAGTAAGTTGATCTTAGTCCCTATTTTTAAGTTTTTTAACATATTCTTGTGATAGTCAATGACTACAAATTAGTCTGATATTATACTCGAATTCAGCCATCATTTATGGATGTTAAAGAGTAAATAAATATTAATTTTCACCCTTGTATAGCTAGATTTTGCATCAACTAAGTGTAACTATACTAGCACTCAAAGCTTATTTCCTTAACCATAATTTAGTGATGCATTGGCGATTTTCACGTCGTTTTTTCCTCTTCCAGCTACTATCCTGGCTAATTGCTGGATGTAAACCAACACCAAAATCTACCGGTATATTAACTATTGGCGTCATCAACTATGGTGGAGGAGAGGAAATCATTAAGCAATATACTCAGTTTAATCAGTTACTAAGTGAAAAAACCAAGGCCCGCATTCGACTAGAGCCTGTTTTTAATGAAAATAAAGCGATTGAACGCCTTGAGGCTGGTGCTTGGTCATTAATATTTGCACCACCGGGAATAGCAGCGATCGCGATCTCTCGTCATCAATACACAAGTATTTTTCCCTTAGTCGGTGTCAGTAATTTACGCTCAATCTTTGTGGTTCGCAAAGACAGCCCCATCCAAGACTTAAAACAACTACAAGGACAAACAGTCGCTTTAGGTCAACTAGGTTCAGCAACAGGATATTATTTTCCCCTTTATAATCTTTTTGGACTGACACTAGCAGAAATATTGTTTGCACCAACACCGAAAACAGTTTTAGAATTAATAGCCGAAGGAAAAGCTGCGGCTGGTGCTATTTCCTTAGCAGAATTCAATCTCTACAGTTCACAGTTACAACCAACTGAGTTTCGCATCCTCTACACAGATCCACATCGTGTTCCACCAGGCGGAGTTTTGATAGGGCCGACTCTAGAACGTAATCGTCAAGAGTATATCCGCAAAATCATGAGCGAGTTTCCTTCAGCTTTGACGCAAGAAGTGGGGTATGTACCCAACGGGAAAGTACCAGATTATCAATATATGATTTCCATAGTTGAGCGGGTGAGATTAATTGCTCCTAATCTTTACAACAAGCCTGTGCGGTTAATTTTGGGTTGATAAAGCTGTTACGCACTTAAGTTGTATGTTTCGCGCTGAGTTTGTCAAAGGTCAAGGGTCAGGAGTTAAAGGCTAGCTTGGACTCCTGACCCTTGACAAACCTTCTTCATAAGGATACTTGTACCGTTTATTTGTGAAGCTGCAATATATTTTACTCCCCACCACCCCCCTACGGTGTACACACAAGTTCTATCTGCAAGGGTTTCAAGCTTTCTAGACCCAATAAAATTGTCATTACGAGCGGAGCGTTCGCATTCGCATCTCGTAGAGAAGTAATCGCATAATCCTGTAGTTTTTGCGATTGCTTGTCTGCGACACGCTCTTGCGTTCGTCGTTCCTCCTCTGGTGCGAGATGCTGTTCGCGTAGCTTGCAACTCCTGCGGAGTAAGCAATGACGGGCTTCCCGGAACAATCCAACAACCCAGAGCTAGAGGACGAAACCAAGCAACAGGATGCATATTGTTGCCTATTTTGTCAATAGTTAATATCTAGAAGATTTTGTAAATAAATTAATTAGTTTAGATAAACTAATGCAAAAAATCTTAAAATAAGGTGTATGCTCATAATTAGTAAAAAAAAGTACGTATCTACCTAAGCACTGAGTACATAAACCTACTGATAGTACTTAATTAAAGTTAGACTTATAATCAGAGTAAGCATCTTCTAGCAGATAAGTAGTAGTCTACAATTATACGTTATTGAAAAAATAATGTATTAGTTTAGCCAGTTTTTTACTTAGTCTTAATTTTGAAAAACCGCTGACAGTGAGGGACGGCGATTTCAAACTTAATTAAATATCTAAACTTTTGATTTAGGAGTTGGGCTTCGATGGTCTTTTTAGATCTCAGTCTCTCCAACGTCACTTTATTTTGTCTGTAGTATTTCTACTGGTGAGTGAGGACGAATTACAGAGATCTTGTAACCAAAACTAACCCTGTTATGCTCACGCCAGTTTTCTAAGTTTATAAGTCTCTTCTATTTGACAAGAAAGCAGAGGGGCAGAAGAGAAAAATGATGTTCGTTACGAGCAAGGCATATTGTGGGCGGACAACATCCCCTCTGCTCCGCTGCTACCCTGCCTCTTTTTGACCCCACCCCGGTGAACGGGATGGGGAAATTTTTGTAGAACACACAAGGAGTTTTTCATGGTAGAGACGGACTCTCTTCCTACTAAGAGGGTGATTGATTCTTCGATTACTGCTTTATGTTTGCATGAGCATATCAAAACAATATTAAACTGGGCTGTGGCACGACAAAGCCGGATTGTCTGTGTTGCTAATGTCCATATGGTGATGGAAGCTTATTGGCATCCTGATTTTAAACAGATTTTAAACCGAGCAGATTTAGCAACTCCTGATGGAGCGCCTCTAGTTTGGATCATGCGACTTCTCGGTTCACATCAACAAGAGCGCGTCGCTGGGTTGGATATATTGGCTGGTGTGTGTGAACTTGCTCAAGCCACAAATGTTAGTCTTTTCTTTGTTGGTTCGCAGCCGGAAATTCTCTCACGAATGCGTACAAGATTAGAAAAGGAATATCCCAATCTCAAAATTGCGGCGATGGAACCACTGCCATTTCCTCAGTTGACGATAGAAGAAGATACTGCACTAACAAAGAAGATTAATGATAGTGGTGCAGGTTTAGTTTTAGTGTCTTTGGGTTGTCCAAAACAAGAGAAGTGGATGGCACTGCATAGGGGTAAAATTAACGCTGTGATGATTGGTTTAGGGGGTGCATTCCCAGTGTATGCAGGCCTACAAAGGCGGGCACCACGGTTTATTCAAAATATTGGTTTAGAGTGGCTTTATCGGTTGCTACAGGAACCGCGTCGGTTATGGAAGCGTTATTTGGTGACTATTCCGCCATTTATTTTTTTGGCAATCAAGCAGTTATTGTCATCGCAGATTTTTAGTACACCGTTTCATATTCGCGAGCGATATTTAGGTTGGAAAGTTGAATGAAAACTCCACCCACACAACGACTGGCGGTAGTTGGGTTTCGACTTCGCTCAACTACCGCGCAGTCGAAGCTCAGTGCATGATTAAAAAACTATCAAAAAATCACCCAAAAATCGCGCGATCGCCAACCGTCACCCTAAAATAAAATAGACAATCCCGGCATCAACACTGCCATGTACCAGACAGATCCGCCCCTGACTCCTAGTGAAGTTCTGCCAACGATGTATGCTCGCAAGAGCGAAGATCCACAAGATCTAGATACATCTGAGCAAAATCATCCTCGTCCACCTTGGGAAACCATGCCGACAATGTATGATCTACCAAGTGAAGACCCAGAGGAGCCTGGTTTGCCGGACGAATTCCACGACTTCCAACCGCAACTATTACGGGAAACCTGCCAACCCCCAAACTACCCAACAGGGGAAATGTTCATCGGCACAGATTTAAATCTGTATTATGATGCCCGGAATCGGCTGTGGTACAAAAGACCAGACTGGTTTTTGGTGTTAGGTGTATCTCGCGCTCAACAACAACAAGATATGCGTTTGAGCTATGTTGTTTGGCAGGAGGGGATAGCACCGTTTTTAGTAGTTGAATTGCTCTCACCGGGTACAGAAGGGGAAGATTTAGGCCAGACATTAAGGGATGCTAACAAGCCACCAACAAAATGGTTGGTATATGAACAGAATTTACGAATCCCTTACTATATCGTTTTTGATCGCTATCAGAATCAGTTGCAAGTGTTTCAATTAACAGCAACGCGATATCAAGCAGTAGCAGTTCCAGAACAGAAGTTTTGGTTTGAGGAATTGCAATTAGGTTTAGGGGTGTGGCAGGGTCGCTATCAGCAAACACAGGGTTTATGGCTGCGTTGGTATGATGCTATGGGTAACTGGATTTTGACTCCAGAGGAACGGGCTGAACAAGAACACCAACGAGCTGAACAGGAACATCAACGAGCTGAACAGGAACATCAACGGGCTGAACAGGAACGCCAACGGGCGGAAAAATTGGCTCAAAGATTGCGATCGCTTGGTGTCGATCCAGATACTTGATTAGAGGAGACCGTTAACTGTTAACTGATTGTTGAGGCGATCGCCTCCGGCTTAAGCTTCTCTACGAGACGCTACACAAACGCTTCTCGCCATCACCGCTAACTGATAACTGAAAGTACACTGCTTTAAAATGAAATCAGGAAAATCATCTGGTGAAAATCCATCATGCAGTATCAAGTTTTTGTTCAGAGTCCATCCCAAAATAATTTTGTGGCCTCAGTTGTTGGGATGCCAAATTTGACTGTTGAGGGGAGGACGGAGGAAGAAGCAATTTTGAAGGTCAAATCTGCCCTAGCAACACAATTAGCTAGGGGTAAATTTGTCACCATTGAGATGAATCTAGAAAATCAGCCTGCAACTACACCCCAGATGAAATATGCGGGAATCTTTGCCAATGATCCCACATTTGATGATTTCATGGAAAAACTAGCGGTTATTCGGGAAGAATCCAATGTCGCAACAGATGATTGATGACGATTTACATTTTAGATACGGATCATCTCAGTCTTTATGGACGGAATCACCCAGTAGTAATTGCAAGGCTTTTAGCGTCTCAAGTGCAACTGACAACCACTGCTATCAATGTTGAAGAACAGTTAAGGGGTCGTTTAGCTCAAGTTGCTGAAGCTAAAGATAGAGCTACACTCTCAAGTGCTTATCAACGACTTGTAGAAACAGTGATGCTGCCGTCTGAATTTCAGATTTTTCAGTATGATGAAAAATCCCACGATATTTACCAAGCACTCAAGGCGCAACGGATTCGCGTTGGTACTCAAGATTTACGCATTGCATCTATCACCCTCGCTTACGGTGGTATTCTTTTGACAAGAAATCTCCGAGATTTTGATAAAATTCCTGGACTAAATATCCAAGATTGGTCTATTTAGCTGATTATGCTTCCCGACTAGGTGGCTGCAATGCGATCGCCTCCGGCTTAAGCTTCTCTACGAGACGCTAGAGAAGCGTATCCCTAAGGGGATCTTGCTACGCTTATCGCCATCACCACCACAGTATCCACAATCATCTGGTTTAAAATATAGGAGGTGCTAATGCAGGACAGTTGAGATGACTTCCCAAACACTGAATATAACTGAGACATTAATTTCCCAACTGCAAACTCTACCACCAGAACAACAACAGATGGTGGTAAATTTTGTGGAATTTCTAGCCCAGAAACACGCCCAATCCCAACCTAGTCAGAACAGAAAAAAGCGGCGCGTTGCTGGACTACATGAAGGCATGGGTTGGATTAGCGACGATTTTAATGAGCCTTTACCAGATGAATTTTGGCTGGGTGAGTGATGAATTTTCTTTTAGACACCCATACATTAATTTGGTGGTCAATAGACCCCATAAGGCTTTCACAACAAGCGAGAAATTTATTGGATGATGAAAGCAACACTCTATTTTTGAGCATTATTAGTGTTTGGGAAATGCAGATTAAACTCCAGATTGGTAAATTGACTCTTCAGATGCCACTTCCTGAGTTGATCAAAGACCAACAAGAAACAAACGACTTGCAACTTTTACCTATTGAGCTAACTCTAGGACTTACGCACTGTACAAAATGACTATCATGTGCATCAACAAATTTCCGTTGTTTCAGGGTATTGGCTACTAGCTTTAAATCACTAGCGATCGCTGGATAATGGTGAAAAAATCAACCTTAAATGCCTGAAAATCCCTACCCATATTTAATTGCTTCTGTCAATGCGTAAGTCCTAACTCATATTTACGCTTTAAATAATTTACCTAACCATCATCGTGACCCTTTTGACAGACTGTTAATAGCTCAAGCTACTGTGGAACAAGTTGCCATTGTGAGCATTGATTCGGTTTTTGATAATTATCCCATTCAGCGCCTGTGGTAGAGAGATTTTTCAGGCGATCGCCTCCGGGTTAAGCTTCTCTACGAGACGCTGTTCGCCATCATCGCCGAAGTAACCACAATCATCTGGTGTACTTTCATATACCTGATAACTGATTATTGAAAAACTACCAAAAATCACCCTAAAATAAACATATCCGGCAATCGAGAAGGCATCAACACTGCCATGTACCAGACTAACCCGCCCCGGCCTCCCAGTGAAGTGCTGCCGACGATGTATGATTTACCAAGCGAAGATCCCCAGGATCTAGATACACCTGAGCAAAATCATCCTCGTCCACCTTCAGAGACCATGCCGACAATGTATGATCTACCCAGTGAAGACCCAGAGGAGCCTGGTTTGCCGGACGAATTCCACGACTTCCAACCGCAACTATTAAGGGAAACCTGTCAACCCCCAAGCTACCCAACTGGGGAAATGTTCATTGGTACAGATTTAAATCTGTATTATGATGCTCGTCATCGGTTGTGGCAAAAAAGACCAGATTGGTTTTTGGTGTTAGGTGTATCTCGCGCTCAACAACAACAAGATATGCGTCTCAGCTATGTTGTTTGGCAAGAGGGGATAGCACCATTTTTAGTGGTGGAATTACTTTCACCGGGTACAGAAGCCGAAGATTTAGGTCAAACATTAAGAGATGCCAACAAGCCACCGACAAAATGGCAAGTGTACGAACAGAATTTACGCATTCCTTACTATATTGTGTTTGACCGCTATGAAAATCAGTTGCGAGTGTTTCAATTAATGCCAACGCAATATCAAGCAGTAGCAGTTCCAGAACAGAAGTTTTGGTTTGAAGAATTGCAATTAGGTTTAGGGGTGTGGCAGGGGCGCTATCAACAAACCGAGGGTTTATGGCTGCGTTGGTATGATGCTATGGGTAACTGGATTTTGACTCTAGAGGAACGAGCTGAACAGGAACGCCAACGAGCTGAACAGGAACGCCAACGAGCTGAACAGGAACGCCAACGAGCTGAACAGGAATGCCAACGGGCTGAACAGGAACGCCAACAAGCCGAACAGGAACGCCAACAAGCCGAACAGGAACGCCAACGGGCGGAAAAATTGGCTCAAAGATTGCGATCGCTTGGTATAGATCCAGATACTTTATAAGTAGCCAGGGTGGCAAAGTTTCATAACTGATAACTGATAACTGAATAAGGCGATCGCCTCCGGGTTAAGCTTCTGAGAATTACAACACATTTTTAGAATCTGAGCGATCGCTTTCAGAATTGTGTCAACGGATGATGAATGGGGTAGTAGTTGTAATAGATTTTGTAGATTTTGTAGGTTGGGTGAAGTGCAACGTAACCCAACACCGAGATCCATGTTGAGTCCTTCGTGGGGGCAAAATTATATTTGTGTCCCAGGGCGATCGCCTAGGGGAGTGTGGGGAGGTGGGGAGATGGGGAGATGGGGAGTAACCAATCATCTGAATGGGTAATCATCCCACACCTCCCACACAATTGATGATTGTTCTCGATTACTGAATTGATGCTCTAGGGATTTAACTCACTAAAGTTGTTGATTTTCACTTCACTATCTGCAAAACGTGCCACTATTTCCAGTTCACCTCCCATTGCTTGGATCACTTGACGTAAATGACTAACATACATATCGGTACGCTTTTCTAACCGTGAAATAGCTGGTTGTTTCACTTGTAATTTTTCAGCCAATTCAGCTTGAGATATTTTCAACGCTTGACGCAATTCATCAAGTGCCATTTCTGCTTTTAATTGTGCTTTTTTCTCTGCTATTTTTGTTTTTCTCGCTGGAGAAAAATCTTGAGTTAAGTTAGAAAATTTCTGATGTCCTGTCATATTAATCCTTCCTCTCTAATCTCCTGAAGGTAATCATCATAAAGTTGATCGGCAATAGGGATATATTTTTCATAAAAGCGGTTATCTCCCGTTTTATCACCGCCAATGAGTAGAATAGCAACTCGTCTTGGATCAAAAGCGTAAAAAACTCGAATGGGATCGCCGCCACTTTGTATACGTAATTCTCTCATGTGAGAGTGTTTTGAACCGTTAATGCTGGACGAATAGGGAAAAGATAGCTGTGTTCCCCTTTCTTCTAGCAGTTGAACAACACTAACCACGTCATCTTGTTGATCTTCAGTGAGAGTTTGCCACCAACTCTCAAAGTTATCAGTGTATTCTATCTCCCACGACATGCACTTAAATATTACGTCGATGTAATGTTAGCATATTTTCTAGTCTGGGATTTATCAGGCGATCGCCTCCGGCTTAAGCTTCTCAGAATTACAACACATTTTGAGAATCCGAGCGATCGCTTTCAGAATTGTGTCAACGGATGATGAATGGGGCAAAATTATATTTGTGTCCCAGGGCGATCGCCCAATAGATACAGCACTTTCCAGGTAAATCAGGCACACAGTAAGGGCACAACATTGTTGTGCCCTCAGTGTTTTTAAGTAATTTTCCCGAAAAAATGTTGCAAAAATTCCTGAAGCATTGCCAATCTGTTGAATACTTAAGTAGGGAGTGAATATAATTTGCTACTATACAAAATAAGTCGGGATTGGCAAAAAATTAGACTTGACCAACACCCTGGTAAATATATATAGCCATCCTAAATCATTGGTGTATCGCGCTTTTAATTCTCTGGCTTCGCTGTATTTGTGGAGCGATCGCACCAGAAACAGGCTTTGTTAAATTCCATCTTTACTGATATTAGATCACACCCTGATATCTGTATTTCTTCCTTCCTTTGCGCCTTTGCGCCTTTGCGTGAGATATAACTGGTTCATTTAGCTAAAAATCGCTGTAAGTTTATTTACACCCATCTACTTAACTGATAACTGATAACTGAAAATCTAATGTCTGACACTGTTATTCGAGTTGAAAATTTAGGTAAAAAATATATTCTTGGGCATCAGCAACAGGAGCGTTATACTGCACTGCGGGATGTCATTACTAATGGGGCTAAGGGGTTAGTTAATGCGTTGCAAAATGGCAAAGGTAAAAGTGAAAATAATCAAGAGGAATTTTGGGCGCTGAAGGATGTATCTTTTGAGATTAAGCAGGGTGATAGGGTTGGAATTATTGGGCGCAATGGTGCGGGGAAATCAACGCTATTAAAGATTTTAAGCCGGATTACGGAACCGACAAAAGGCAGCATTAAAATTCAGGGAAGGGTTGCTAGTTTGTTGGAGGTGGGTACGGGGTTTCATCCTGAGTTGACTGGTAGGGAGAATATCTATCTCAATGGTGCAATTTTGGGGATGGGTAAGGAGGAGATTAAACGCAAGTTTGATGAAATTGTGGCCTTTGCGGAGGTGGAGAAGTTTTTAGATACGCCGGTAAAGCGGTATTCTTCGGGGATGTATGTACGGTTGGCGTTTGCAGTGGCGGCGCATTTGGAACCGGAGATTTTGATTGTGGATGAAGTTTTGGCGGTGGGTGATGCTCAGTTTCAGAAGAAGTGTTTGGGGAAGATGGAAGATGTGGGGAAGGAAGGGCGGACGGTACTGTTTGTCAGTCACAACATGAGTACAATTCAATCGCTATGTAGCCGCTGTATTTTGCTTAAAACAGGACAAGTAATTGAAGATGGTCAACCATCTAATGTTCTTCAGTATTACTTACAAGACGATTCCATAACAGATTATTTTGTTCGTCCCTTTCAGAAAAATGGAAACCCTACCATCATAACAGGTAAAATTTTATCTAGTGCCAATCCAAATGACCATGAAATTCAAATTCTTCTGGAAATTTATTCGGAAACCCGATATTATACAGGCTTAGATATACGGTTATTTGATGCGATGGGTATTGCCATTGTTTTTGGAACCTTCCGACCTTCTCAGATAGAAATATCTCCAGGGACAAATTCAGTCCTTTTTAATTTTCCAACTAATCAACTTGCTTTAGGTTCCTATATTATTAGTTTAGATTTAAGTTTGCCTAATATCTTATATTTTGATCGTGTTGAACATTGCCTCACATTTGAGGTATTCCGACAACTCGAAAATGGTAACCATGCTGAATTATCTCAAGCCTGGGGTTTTGGATCTGTGGAGTTTCAACTAGATATAATTTCTCATGTCTTGAAATGATCTTGTGTTAAATTTTTATAGCATATGGAAATATCTATTATAATTCCTACATTAAATCGTGCCAGTTCATTGGAATTAGCAATAAAATCCTTCTGTTTGCAAAACTGTTCTCCTGACAACTTTGAAATTCTCGTAGTCGATAACGGCTCCACCGACAACACTAAAGATATTACAGAAACTGCTAGAAATGCATTCCCTTCCCATCAAATACGTTACATTTACGAACCCGAACCAGGATTATTATCAGGTCGCCATCGGGGAGCATTAGAAGCAAAAGGTGACATTTTAACCTTTGTAGATGACGATATTGAAGCAGACCCCAACTGGTTGCAAGCAATTAAAGAATCATTTGATGATCCTACAGTTCAAATTGTAGGTGGGCGTAATTTACCTAAGTATGAAGTTGAACCACCTGAATGGCTGGAGTGGTTTTGGTCAGATCATCCCTATGGCAAATTATGTGGTGAGTTAAGTCTGCTAGATTTTGGTGAACAAATTCGAGATATTGATGCTAATTATGTTTGGGGATTAAATTTCTCAATTCGTAAAAGTACTTTATTTGAATTAGATGGTTTTCATCCAGATTGTATTCCTAAACATTTGCAATATTTACAGGGAGATGGAGAAACAGGTCTAACTCAAAAAGCCAAAATCAAGGGATACAAAGCGATTTATCAACCTAATGCTTTGGTATTTCATAATGTTTCTAAAGACCGAATGACATATGAATATTTTGATAAGCGTTACTTTTATCAAGGGGTTTGTGATTCTTATTCACTTATTAGAAAAAATCAAGATAAATTAAAAGATGTGAGTTTTCTACAAAAGAACCAAGATTTTTTTAGAAAAATCAAGCAATTAGGAAAAAAAATAATTAGTATAAAAAGCGATAAAAATATAAAAAATGAAAAAGATGCACTAAAAGCTCGCTTCCATCACTCTTACCAAAAAGGCTACCAATTTCACCAAAATGCTGTCCACAAAAATCCCGAACTCTTAAACTGGGTTCTAAAAAAGGATTACTGGGACTATACATTACCCAAAATAAATATCACTCATGATTGAACAAATTACTTACCAAAATCAGTTACTCGCTTTAATAGTTTCCCAGAAATTTGATAAACCAGGAATTCACTTCTTCACACCTAATGAACTTTCCCAACAGTTAGCCTACATGCGTCATCCAGTGGGGAAAGTCATTCAACCCCACGTCCACAATCCTGTAATTCGGGAAGTGCAATATACCCAAGAGGTCTTATTTATTAAAAAAGGCAAGTTGCGTGTAGACTTCTACAATAACGAGCAGAAGTATCTAGAAAGCCGTATTTTAGAAGCAGGTGATGTCATCCTTTTAGTTACTGGGGGTCATGGCTTTGAAGTAATAGAAGAAATTGAAATGATTGAAGTCAAACAAGGCCCTTACGTGGGGGAACAGGACAAAACTAGATTTGTTGGTATTACCACAGCGCAAGCAAAAATTGTAGAATTTGTGCAGCCATAAATGAACCCAATTCCTGTTAACGAGCCATTATTAGATGGCAACGAAAAAAAATATCTCATACAGTGTATTGATACTGGCTGGATTTCCTCAGAAGGCCCTTTCGTCAAGCAGCTAGAAGAAGAATTTGCTGCTCGTGTCGGGCGCAAATATGGCATAGCCGTCAGCAACGGTTCTGTTGCTCTTGATGCTGCTGTTGCTGCGCTGGATATTTCCCACGGTGATGAGGTAATTTTGCCGACATTCACCATTATTTCCTGTGCTGCTGCTATAGTCCGTGCTGGCGCTGTCCCTGTAGTTGTAGATTCAGATCCAGTCACTTGGAATATGGATGTCAGCCAGGTTGAGGCGAAAATTACCCCCCGGACAAAAGCCATCATGGTTGTTCACATCTACGGCTTGCCAGTGGATATGGACTCTGTGCTAAATTTGGCTGATAAATATGGATTATATGTCATCGAAGATGCTGCCGAGATGCATGGGCAGACCTATAAAAACCGTCCTTGCGGTAGCTTTGGCGATATCAGCACCTTTAGCTTTTACCCCAATAAACACATCACTACAGGTGAAGGGGGAATAATTGTTACAGACAATCCCCAGTTAGCTGCACGCTGTCAATCTTTGCGTAACCTCTGCTTCCAGCCCCAAAAGCGATTTATCCATGAAGAATTGGGGTGGAATATGCGGATGAGCAACCTACAAGCAGCCCTGGGTGTGGCTCAATTAGAACGCTTAGATGAGTTTGTTAACCGCAAACATTGGATAGGTCAGCGTTACACTGAGTTATTAGCAGACACACCAGGTATTCAGTTACCATTAGCCAAGACTGACTACGCAGAAAACATTTATTGGGTTTACGGCATTGTATTGAAGGATGAAGTTCCCTTTGATGCTGAAGTCGCAATGAGAAGACTAGCCGATTTAAAGATTGGAACTCGTCCTTTCTTCTGGTGTATGCATGAGCAACCTGTGTTTCGGAAGATGGGATTATTTGAGGATGCATCCTATCCAGTCGCGGAAAAGTTAGCCCGTCGTGGGTTTTATGTTCCTAGTGGACTGGCGTTAACTGAAGAACAGATTGAGCAGGTTGCTGGTACTTTGCGGGAGGTTTTGCAATGAGTGTTTTTGGTAATTATGCCCGTTACTATGACCTACTCTACCGAGACAAAGATTATGTAGGAGAAGCTCAATTTATTCATCAGTTAATTCAAACCCATGCACCTAATGCACAGAACATCCTTGAGCTAGGCTGTGGTACAGGTAATCATGCAGTTTTACTAGCCAAAGAAGGATACAAAATTCACGGTGTAGATTTTAGTCAGGAGATGCTGGATAAAGCTGAAAGTCGCCTCTCCCAACTTCCTCCAGACTTAACATCTAGACTGAATTTTTCTCAAGGAGATATCCGCCAAGTAAGACTGAATCAGACATTTGATGTTGTTATATCCCTATTTCATGTCATTAGCTACCAAACAACCAATGAAGATTTACTAGCAGCTTTTGCAACTGTTAAAGAACATTTAAAGCCTGGCGGTATTTTTATCTTTGATGTTTGGTACGGACCAGCAGTATTGACTGAACGTCCTACAGTCAGAGTGAAACGTTTGGAAGATGAGGAAATACTCGTTACCAGAATTGCCGAGCCAGTAATGCATCCTAATGAAAATTTAGTAGATGTCAATTACCAAGTCTTCATTAAAAACAAAGCTAGTGGTGTTGTGGAAGATTTGCAGGAAACACACCAAATGCGCTATTTATTTAAGCCTGAAATAGAGTTTCTATGCGATACTTTTCAGCTTCTACCTATAGAAAGCTATGAATGGATGACAAAACAGAAAGCTAGTTTGGAAACTTGGAGCGTTTGTTTTGTTTTTCATAAAACATTCGATCAATAGTACAGATATAAAAAATATGGAACAGCAAAAATGGATTGGTATTTTTCAGGCAGAATGGCCTGTGCAATGCCACACAATAAACAGTTGTATCATGTTAGCAGAACAAGGATTCTGCGTTGACTTATTTTTGTATAATACGCCAGTATTTATCGAACTTGCTCAAACAAAAAAAATAACGAATATTAACATCCACGATTTATCTAAGTATCCTAATAATTTGATTGCCAGAAAAAACTTATTTTCCAGGATAATTCATGGTATCTCTTGGCGCTGGCAAATAATTTTAAATAAAATTCATGAGATATATCTGCTTAAATATAAGGATGCTAATGATAAAATTTTGTATTTTTTTATTCCTGATGATATTACCCAACAAGTTTATAGCATCATAGGAGAAAAATATTATCAATGTTTGATAGGCGTTGAAAAGCTGGGACTTGTATGGGCTGGTAGCATTGGTAATAAAAGAAATATACCATATGCTTATCATAGTCTTGAACTGTACACCAAAGACCATCCTATATATAATAAATCCTTAAAAAATAAGATACTCAAGAAGGCAGAAGAGAAATATCATCAACAAAGTAATTTTACGATTATTCAAGATCCTCAAAGAGCAGAGATATTACTTCAAGATAATGGAGTAAGTAAAACTACGATTGCTTATCTTCCCATTTCATTGCTAGGAGGCATTTATCAAGGTAAATCAGATGAATTCAAGCATAAATTAAATAATATAAAAAACTCAATATCTATACTTCAATTTGGTCAAATTGCTAGGTTCGGACTTGAATTAGCTCAAGTAGCTCAAGAGTTTCCTCCCGAATGGAAATTAATTATTCATGACGGTTTGGCAATTAGTCAATGGAATGATAACGAGCTAGTTAAAAAGATTCAGACAATAGATGTCGATAGACGAATTAAACTTTCTTTAGATAAATTAGAAGCACAACAAATAAAACAACTTGTTGCTTCTACACATATAGGTCTAGTTTTATATTATAATTCATGTAAAAATGATGCTTTAACTATATTTGCCTCTGAAAAATTAGCTCTATATCTTCAATGCGGTGTCCCGATTATTGCATTCAATTATCCTGGATATGAGATAGTAGAAAAATTCAACTTCGGGGTATTGATTAACTCTATTGAGGATTTACCTAATGCAATTAGAAAAATCATAATTAACTATGATTTATATTCTGTTAATGCACATAATATTTTTAAAAAGTTTTATAGCTTTGAGGAGAATTTTTTTACAGTTATTAAAGTTATAAACAACCTATCAAATCTTAGGTGTTAATAACAAATCCCATATTTATTTGATAATCAATACTATATTCTTATGACTAGCCTAAATACTCCTGTTGCTTTAATTATTTTCAATCGCCCAGATGTAACACAGATAGTATTTAACGCTATTCGACAAGCACAACCTAAACAACTATTTGTAATTGCTGATGGTGCTAGATTTCCAGAAGAAGCCGAAAAATGTCAACAAGCCCGATTTATTATTCAACAAGTAGATTGGGATTGTCAGGTTCTCACCAATTATTCTGATATTAATTTAGGATGCCGTCAAAGAGTATCAAGCGGAATAACTTGGGTTTTTGAGCAAGTTGAAGAGGCAATTATTTTAGAAGATGATTGTCTGCCACATCCTTCATTTTTTCACTATTGTGAAACCCTGCTGAACTACTACCGCGACGATGAGCGAGTTATGGCAATTAGCGGCGATAATTTCCAAGACGAACAAAAGAGAACAAAATATAGTTACTACTTTTCAAAATATAATCATTGCTGGGGATGGGCTTCTTGGCGACGTGCCTGGAAGTATTGGGACTTTAACCCTAAAAAGTGGATAGAGTTTCGTGATGCAGGTTTGATGAAGTTTGTTTGTGATGATATTTACGAAGAAAAGTACTGGACGAAAATATTCAATAACGTCTTTTTAGAAGGTAAGCCAAATTCTTGGGCTTATGTATGGACTTTTTCTTGTTGGTCACAAAGCGGACTAACAGCACTACCTAATGTAAACTTAGTCTCTAACATCGGGTTTGGTCTTAATGCGACCCACACAAAAGGAGAGATTAAATTTTCTAATTTACCCACTAAAGATGTTGGCAATATATATCATCCACCTTTCATCATTCAACATAAAGAAGCTGATATATACACTTTTGATAATGTATTTGGTGGCAAGGCGATGAAGAAAGCAGACACTTTCTCTGGTAAGCTTCGCATTCATGCATCAAAGACAAAGCGACGAATAAAAAGTTTATTAACTAAATCTTGATACAAGTCAATCATGTAAACCGCTGCAATAAATTGATTAAAAAATATCCAAAATTATATAATTTATGAATATCAAGAGTCCGCTTACACAATTTAATGATGTCGAGTTAGTAAGTACCCTATCAGTTAAAAAACTTATTGATGATTGGCAACAAGCATTTCAAATAAAGATTAGCGATGAGCTATATAAACATAGTGAAATTCAACTTTATCGCTGCAATCAAACAAGACTTCTCTTTTTTCATCCGTTTGATACCGCAGGTTCCGATAAGCTTTATGAGCAACTGGAAAAGTTTGACTGGTATTATATGCCGAGGAAGTGGGAACATGATGTCGCTATCGAGGATTTACAAGACTGTAAAAAGGTTTTAGAAGTTGGTTGTGGACAAGGTGCATTCGTAGAACGGTTATGCAAACAGATTCAACTTGATGCAGTGGGAATTGAGCTAAATTCAAGTGCTGTAAACTTTGCTTTAAATAAAGGTATTCCAGTAATAAAAACAAATCTTGACAGTTTTTCAGAACATAAGGCCAGTTATTTTGATGCTGTTTGTACATTTCAAGTATTAGAACACGTATCAGATCCTTTCAGTTTTATTGAATCTATGCTCAAACTCATTAAACCTGGTGGTAAGTTGATAATTTCTGTCCCAAACTCCGAATCATTTTCTAAATATTCACCAAATAATTTACTGGATCAACCTCCTCATCACATGACACGCTGGTGTCAGACAACATTTGATAGTTTAACAACTATATTTCCTCTCAAAGTTGAGAAATTTAGAATTGAACCTTTAGCTAAATATCATGTTGAGTGGTATCTCTCAATTCAAATTTATAGACTGTTTAAATTAAAATTAATACGTAGATTGGCACTCCGATCTTCTAATTTTTTTCTTAGACCAATTTTGAAGAATATTCCTATTTTGCGTAACCCAATTACAGGTCATACTCTCTATGTTGTTTTTACGGTTAAAAGTTAGTTTGTTCCTGATGCCATGTTGCTTTTTAACATGAATATTCTCCACATCAACCAATCTGATATTAGTGGTGGAGCAGCGATCGCAGGCTATCGACTTCATGAAGGTTTAATAAAACAAGGTATTGACTCAAAACTACTAGTTGGCAATGTTAAAACCGATAGCGATCGCGTTGCGGCTGTTCCTTCTAGAACCTATGTTGATAAGCTTATTTGTCTTGCTACCAGCCGCATAGGTTTTAACTACGTTGAACAAATTAGCAGCTTTAATATTCTTCAGCATAAATTTTATCAAAATGCAGATGTCTTAAATTTTCACAATCTTCATAGTACTTACTTTAATTACTTATCTATTCCTAAATTAACAGAAAATAAACCTGCTATTTGGACGCTTCATGATATGTGGAGCTTTACTGGACATTGTGCTTACAGCTTTGACTGTATGCGCTGGAAAGTTGGCTGCGGTAAATGTCCTTATCTAGATACCTATCCCAGAATTAAGTATGATAACACCCAACTAGAATGGAAACTGAAAGACTGGGTTTACAGTAGATCAAATTTGGCTATAGTCGCTCCTAGCCGTTGGTTAACAGATCAAGCTAAAGCAAGTATGCTCGGTCGTTTCCCCATTCATTACATACCTTATGGCATTGATACAACAGCCTATCAACCTTTAGATCCACTTTTGTGTCAAACCCTGTTGGATATTCCCGTAGATAAAAGAGTTCTTTTATTCGCTGCAGAAAGTCTTAAAGATCAACGGAAAGGAGGCGATTTACTTTTAAAAGCTTTGCAACAGTTACCTCAATCCCTGAAAGCAGAAAGCATCTTACTAACTTTTGGTAACAGTGCTGAAGCAATTACATCTGAAATCGGAATTCCTACAATCAATTTAGGATATATTAGCAGCGATCGCCTAAAGTCTGTTGCTTACTGTGCGGCTGATCTGTTTATCTTCCCCACCCGTAACGATAATTTACCGCTTGTATTGCAAGAAAGTATGGCTTGCGGGACACCAATGGTTTCATTCAAAATTGGTGGAGTTCCTGATTTAGTGCGTCCAGATATCACTGGTTATTTAGCTGCACCAGAAGATGCTGACGATTTTTGCAATGGAATTGTACAGCTACTGGAAGATGATAACTTACGCGAGCAAATGAGTCAAAATTGTCGAGCGATCGCCCTGGAAGAATATCCCTTAGAACTGCAAGCAAAACGATACATTGAACTATACCAACAGGTGTTGCTCTAGAACGTGAATGAAAAGAGCGATCGCAGATTTTTGAAATTACTAAATGCTGTTGAATACCTCATATTATAAAAAATATAATTTGTGAAAACAATTGCTTTATTTGACAATTACCGAGATGGTCATCACTTTACCTATCTCACTTTCTTTAGTAAAACCTTGCTAGAGATGGGTTACTTGGTAATGGTATTTTGTCAATATCCTGATGAATTAAATAAATGGATTGCTCTCAATTGTCCCGAACATGTGGGACAAATATTTACTTTTAAAGTAACATCTGTCAAAACGCCCAGTTTTCCCATTATTAGGAGATTTTATCGGACTTTAAATGTGTTGCAACAATGGCAGTATGCAGCAAAAATGATCCAATGGGGTGCATCTCAAATTGGACATTCTCCCGATTTAGTTTTCTTTGCTTGGCTTGACAATTATCTGAGCCATTATTTAACACATCATATTATCGACTTGATTTTTCCTTATCAATGGTCTGGACTATATTTTCATCCTACTCATTTACGTACTGGTCAGCTTTTATTACCCATTCTTCGCACTCCTCTGAGCCATTATTCTGTAACTCATTCTTCTCGATGTTGTGGTATTGCTCTGCTTGATGATGTTGAAGTTCAGAAATTAAAGCAGAAACTTAATAAGCTAGTCATTACCTTTCCGGATTTTACAGATGAATCAACACCAGACTCTAACTATATAGTTATTAAACAGATTAAAGAAAAAGCTGGTAATAAAAAAATCATAGGACTGCTTGGTGGATTAACTCAACGTAAGGGACTATTTACTCTTTTAGAGATTGCTCAAAATTCGATAGAAGAAAATTGGTTTTTTGTTTTTGCGGGACGGCTTTATGAAGATGATTTACAACCCGAACAGGTTAGAAAAGTTTGGAATATTATTGAATCCGCGCCGCCCAACTGTTTTTTTCATTTAGAGCGTATTCCTAATGAAACACAGTTTAATGCAGTCATAGATATCTGCGATATTTTATATGCAGTTTATGAAGATTTTCCTTTTAGCAGCAATATTCTCACAAAAGCAGCAGTTTTTGAAAAGCTAGTGATTGTGAGTGAGCGTTTTTATATGGGTGAAGTAGTCAAAAAATTTCAGATGGGTATAAGTATTCCGGAGAAAAATATGGATAAGTCTATAGAATCTATACAAATTCTTTGTCATCATTTAGATACACATAATTATAATCTTAAGCCTGACTTTGAAGGGTATAAATATACTCAGTCTGTGCTGCGACTTCGTGAAGCTTTCAGTCTTTTATGTGAGAAAGCTTTTGATTAAAAATTTGTTTTATATATAAACAATGAATATTTTACATTTGACACAATCTGAAGGTGGAGGCGCAGGACGTGCTGCAATGCGCCTCCACTTAGGCTTACTTCAGGCAAGCATAAATTCTACTACATTGGTAACATACAAAGAGTCAGACTTACAGTCGGTTGTCACACCAGCAAAACAAGTGGGGTTGTATAAAATACTTCAGTCTGAGATATGCAGTGGAATTTTAAAAGAATTTTTTGGTCGTACTACTACTTTTTCTGTCAATGCAACTCCTTCTTTTTTACTAAACCAAATTGAAAATTTGCGTCCCGATATTATCAATCTTCATTGGATTTCTAGAGAATTTCTGAAGCTTGAAGAACTTCAAAGATTAAAGACTCCTTTAATATGGACATTGCATGATATGTGGGCATTCACAGGAGGATGCAATTATAGTGGAGACTGCGATCGCTATACTAATACCTGCGGTGCTTGTCCTCAGCTTGCTAGTTCCAAAGAATCAGATTTAACCCGTTGGGTATGGAACCGCAAAGCCAAAGCCTGGAAAAATTTAAACCTGACTATTGTTAGTCCCAGCACTTGGCTTGCAGAACGTGCAAAAGCCAGTTCCCTGTTTAAAGATTTACGAATAGAAGTCATTCCTAACGGTTTGGATACGCAAAAATACCAGCCATTTAGCCAGCAAGTAGCCCGCGAGGTGCTTAATCTACCACAAGATAAACAACTTGTTCTATTTGGTGCATTGAATGCTAGTCAAGATAAAAGAAAAGGGTTTCAGCTTTTGCTTCCTGCTTTGCAAAGCTTAAGTCAGACAGGTTGGAGCGATCGCTTAGAGTTAGTAGTTTTTGGCGCATCTGAACCTGAAAATCCACCTGATTTAGGTTTTAAATGCCACTATCTAGGACAACTCAAGGATAATCTTTCCTTAGCTCTAGCTTACTCATCTGCTGATGTAATGGTAGTACCATCCTATCAAGAAGCTTTTGGACAGACTGCCTCTGAATCTATGGCTTGTGGTACTCCAGTAGTCGCATTTAACGCGACAGGTTTAAAAGATATTGTTGATCATCAACAAAATGGCTACTTAGCAAAACCTTATGAGGTTGAGGATTTAGCTCAAGGAATTGTTTGGATTCTAGAAAATACAGAAAGACATCAAAAGTTGCGTTTTTATGCACGTAAAAAAGCAGAAAAAACATTTTCTTTAGGAATACAAGCAAGTCGTTATTTATCTCTCTACACTGAAATATTAGCTAATAAATAATAAAAATAATAAAAACCAGTAGGGTGGGCATTGCCCACCAAAACCATGATACGGTGGGCAGTGCCCACCCTACAGATATTAATAAATAATACTAAAGCAATTGAGATATAAAAAAGAGGTCTAATTTTAATTAGAGATAGAAACCTATGGTAAAAATAGCTGCAAAAGAACCTGTATATATTATCATACCTGTACATAATCGCAAGCAGACAACTTTGACATGCCTAGAAGATCTAGAAAAAAATAGTGACTTGCAACGTTATCACGTTGTAGTTGTAGATGATGGTTCAACAGATGGAACTGCTGAAGCGATTCGTGAATTATATCCAGAGGTTATTGTTTTGTCGGGAAATGGTGACTTATGGTGGACGGGAGCAATAGCGAAGGGTATGGAGTACGCCCACCAAAAGGGAGCGGAATATTTTGTTTGGCTAAATGATGATTGTTTACCTGATGATGATACTCTACCTCAATTAGTAGAGTTTCTCAAAAATCATCCTGATACCATCGCCGCACCAACTTGTTATATTCAGCAAGGAAATTCACTTATCAAGCAATATAACGGTGCAAAAGGTCAGAAAGCATATGCAGCAAATCCAGGTGAAATTATAGAAGTTGATAGCCTATCTGGTTGGTGTGTAGGAATTTCTGCTGCTGTAGTCCACAAAATCGGTGTGCCAGATGCTAAGAAATTTCCTCATTATTGTGGGGATGATATGTATATTTTTAGAGCAACTCGTTCCGGATTTAAAGCTTATTTGATTGGAGATATAAAAACAAATTTGATAGGTGCTGTGCATGAGATGAGCGACTTTAGCAAGTATTTTCGTCCTGGCTTAAATACATTTCAGACTCTCCAAGCTTTATTTTTTAACAAAAAATCTCCATATCGACTGTCTACCAGATTTTTCTACTTTAGAGAAAGATATGGCCTATTGACTGGGACTTTATTTTTCTTGATTAAAGCAGCTTTATGGTTTAAAGAATGGACATCCTTGCAGTTAAAGTATATGAATTCACTCAATTAATATAGGATTTATATTTAATTTTCTAACATATATGTAGGCTGAAATAACGCTTAGTTCAGCAAAAGTTGCTGCTCAGATCCCCGACTTCTTCAAGAAGTCGGGGATCTAAATCCAGGAAATGGTGTAGTCAGAATTAGGAAATAATCAAAATTTTAATATATGGATAAAAAGCTATTATTAGTTACCTTTCCTGTTGATTTAGGTAATGCGAAAAATGAAACTTCTCTAGTAGATATGTTTAAAGATCACCTAGACTTAAAAATTCATCGTTTTATTCCAGATAAAAAAAAGCATCACTCTACCTCAAAATTAGATTATGTTGCAATCATTAGCCAGAGATTTGTTGGCTCTTTTGCCCTACAAAAAGCAGTGTATCAAGCTCAAAATGAAGGGAGAAAAGTAGTATTTCATGGTATTAGTCCAGCACTTTTTGCCTATCCAGCAACTCAACTTGGCAGTAGTTATATTATTACAGACTGGACTAGAAAACTATATGAACCTATTCTTGGTACTCAATTATCTCCAGCTTGGCAAACATTTATCCATAAGCATATTCTCAATTCGCAAAAATATATCTTGGGATTGACTGATGCTGTTGTTGAGGAGATAGCTAAGGATTATGGTGTACCAGAAAGTAAATTAAAAAAGGTTAAATTACCATTTACCATTGATTTAAATTTATTTACTTCTAGTCCCAAACGTCAAGATAATGAAATTCGTATTCTATTTGTTGGAGGCGATATTAAACGCAAAGGGGGTGATATCTTACTTAGGTGGTTTGCAGATAATTATCAGCCAAATGTAAAACTGACAATAGTGACAACATCTCTGATCGATGCTCATCCTCAAGTTACCCTAGAAACAAATGTGAAGTATGGGGAACCCAAACATATAGAACTTTTCAATAATCATGACATTTTTGTGCTTCCAACTAAATGTGAAGGTTATCCAGCCGTTTTAGGTGAAGCAGCTTGTGCTGGACTGGCTATACTCACTACAAAAAATGCTTTGGGCGCTCCGGAAATAATTCAGAATGGGGTTAATGGCTATATTTGTGAATCACAAGAAGATTTACTTAAGCAATTAAATATTTTAGTCAAGAATAAACCACTCATAGAAGCAATGAAGATAAAAAGTCGTGAATATATGGAAAAAGAATTTGCACCAGAATTAGTCGTGAGTGAATATCTCAATTATATTTTTGAATAACTATATGAAAATTTATATTTATGTCGATAATTATTCCCCACAAGGAGATGATTTTACTTATGGAGGTATCCGAAAAGTTGTAGATGGCTTTGCTGCTGGACTTGTAGCTTGTGGTGCTGAGGTAATAGTTTTGTGTGAAGGCTCTCAAGAGAGTATATTTCAAACTACATCTGGTTATAAAATTGCATGTTTTGCAAATACAAGTCACGAATTATGGTTTGATGTACCTAAAAAATTCCAAAAATATCTTTATGAAAATGCTAAAGATAGCCTTGTAATTTTAAATGGTGTATTCCATCGACGGGTTTATGCATTATCTCGGTTTTTGAAAAAAAATCAAATAGCCTACATTGTAGCTCCTCATGAACCTTATCATCCGGCACTTTTTCAGAAAAATGCACATTTAAAATGGCCTTATTGGTATTTACTTGAAAAACGTATGTTGAAACATGCAAGAGCAATCCAGCTATTAGATATTCGTCATGCTAAATACTTAAATTCTCTGCAAGTTAATACACCATTTTTAGAAGTACCTAATGGCTTTTCAATCACCGAATTACATTCTGATTCAGATTTTGAATGGAGAGAAAAGGGAATTCCCAAATTATTCTTTTTTGGGCGTATAGATGTATATCATAAAGGGTTGGATCTATTACTAGATGCATTTGCCGAGGTGACAGAAGTTTGCAATTGTCAGCTAACCATCCAAGGTCCAGATTGGGGTGAAAGAAAAGAATTAGAAGCGAAATCTGCTCACCTTGGATTGTCAAGAAGAGTTTTTTTTATTGAACCTGATTTTGATAAATCCCCTCCTTTAATCATTGCCGAGTACGATATATTTTGCATTTCCTCACGCTTTGAAGGTTTTAGCCTCTCAGCACTAGAAGCAATGCTTGCTGGTCGAGTTTTGCTAGTTTCAGAAGTTGCTGGAATCGCCCCCCATGTACAGAAAAGTGGCTGCGGTGTTCTTATCAAACCAGAGATATCATCAATTAAAGCGGGAATTATCGAACTTTTAGAATGCCGTTCTCAGTGGCAAGAAATGGGATTGAGAGGACGGCAATATGTGCTAGAAAATTTACACTGGCACAAAATAGCTTCTCGTACTTTGGAGCAATATAAATCCCTAATGGCTTAAAATAATTCGTAATTCGTAATTCGTAATTCGTAATTAAGTTTTGGGTTGGGGTCTAAATCCCCGACCCAAAACTTGCTTATTTTTTGAACCGGGGGATTTAGACCCACGGTACTCGGTTAATTAACAGTATTCCAGAAATGAAAATACTTCTATCCGCTTACTCCTGTGAACCGGGGAGAGGTTCCGAACCTGGAGTGGGTTGGAACTTTGCCAGAGAAATCGCCAGACATCATGAAGTTTGGGTGTTAACCCGTACTGAAGAAAGTCAAAAAGCAATTGAAGCAGAACTAGCCCGCAATCCCGTTCCCAATTTACATTTTGTCTACTTCACCACCCCTATTTTCGGTAACTTTTGGAAGCTGGGACAAAGTGGGGCAATGCAAATCCACTATTATTTCTGGCAGATAACTGCTTATTTTGTTGCTCGTCGCCTACATCAAGAGATTGGTTTTGATGTGGTGCAACATGTCACATTTGTTAAATATTCTGGCCCCAGTTTTTTATCCCTACTTCCCATCCCTTTTGTTTGGGGTCCTGTTGGCGGCGGTGAATCTGCACCAAAACCATTTTGGCAAGCTTTTAACTGGAAGAATAAAGTATATGAAATCCTCCGGATTTTAGTCCGCTCAATTGGTGAAAATGACCCATTTACTCTGATGACTGCTCGTCGCAGTGCTGTAGTTTATTCCACAACGGAAGATACAGCCGTGCGAGTGAAAAAAATGGGATGTTCTCATGTAAAAATTCTCTCAGAATCGGGCTTATCCCAGCAAGAAATTGATTTACTTGCCCAAGTTCCCCAGCCAGATAGTTCACCAGTCCGCTTTATCAGCATGGCTCGGCTGTTACATTGGAAAGGCATACATCTGGGATTGCAAGCATTTGCTCAAGCCAAGCTACCCGATGCTGAATATTGGATTGTGGGTGATGGTGCTGAATTCCAACGCCTGCAAAATTTAGCCGCAAGTTTGGGAATTGCCAAGGAAGTTAAGTTTTGGGGCAGATTACCCAGACAACAAACCCTGGAAAGGTTGGGTGAGTGTCACGTCCTAGTCCATCCCAGTTTACATGATTCTGGTGGTTGGGTATGTCTAGAAGCAATGGCGGCAGGTCGTCCTGTTATTTGCCTCGATTTAGGAGGCCCAGCGCAGCAAGTAACTGCTGAGACAGGCTTTAAAATTCTCGCCAATAATGTTGAGCAAACTATTGCAGATATGGCTGCAGCAATGGTGAAAATAGCTGGTGATGCAGAATTGCGGGTGACAATGGGAGAAGCTGGACAGAGGCTGATTCGTCAAAATTATACGTGGGAAGCGAAAGGACAGCTATTGAGCGAGTTATACGCGCAAATTGTGGCGTGCAGTTAAATCGGCGGTTATAAACCGCATTATGTGACTTTTCCCGTTATTTTTTGGCGGAGCGATCGCATTCCTCACAACACTCGCTATAGTTTGAACAGCAATTGTTGATATCTTAGTTACAAAGACTTAAAGAATTCTTATGAATGCTTCAACCTGAGTGAGTTGCACCGGTAAGGGCAAGGCACTGCCCATACGTGTCAACTTAAGCTACAGATGGCTTATTGCAAGGCTTACCTACCCGCCCTTCGACTCCGCTCAGGGCTAATAGGCAAAGTTTACTAAAGTAAACTGGGGATAAATGATAATTTTTAGTTAGCTTTAGCTTACTTTTACTATTAGACTCAGAATTCATTCTGAGGCGGGACATGGATTTCACGTTAAGTTGACACTAATGGGCAGTGCTGTGCTACTACACCGCGTGATATGATCTTGTACTTCATTTGAATGGGAAATCCTATCTATCTCAATACGGTTCAGTTAAGAAAAAATGTAGCGACTGTCTTAACTTACATCTTGCACCATTTTCAATAACCGTAGGGTGGGCATCGCCCACCAACGCAAATACAATGGTTCCAGGCACAGGTGGGCAGTGCCCACCCTACAAAAAAGGGGTAATTGAGACTGGTGCAAGATCTCAGTTAAGAGTCAAGCGATCGCCTGATTTGTACAGTGCGATCGCCCAGACATTACAATAAAATCAACGTTATTGTGCAGGAGGTGCTTTGTCTGACCAATGGTGCCGACGATTCAGTGATTGCCGACCTTGAGGAAGCGATCGGTAACCTTGTCGTTCGCTTTCCGCTGCTGCACTGTGAAGAATGTGCTAGAACCCTCAAACGATGGCTCAAACAACGCGGGATTCCTGGAAAACTATGGCGACTCTCGACCCAATATGATAATGAAGACTTTATCCTCAGCGATCGCCTCGAACAGCAGGGTTGCTCTGAAACCATTACGGAAAATGGCGTTCACTATGGAGTAGAAGTTTATGGAAAAATTTTTGATAATCTTTCCAGGCAAGGACTTTCACTAGAAGATTGGGTTCAAGATTTCACCTCCCTATCCAATCAATTTACAGTCGAAGTAATTGAAGAGTTTTAGGCTTAATTGACTGCATGGAGGCAACTTAGCATGAGTTCATTATTTAACTTACTAGAAAAAATTAAAGTCAAACCAGGGTTATATATCGGAACTGCCTCGATCACCCATCTCCGGATGTTCATTGTTGGTTATCGCTTTGCACGCTCAGAAATGAGCATCAACAATACGGAAGCTGAAAGTGACTTCTATAAAAACTTTCAACCGTGGTTGCAAAATCGCCTATCTATCCGTACCGTTAATGCTTGGGACAAAATCATTTTGTTGACCTGTATCGATGAGAAAGCATCCTTTGATTATTTCTTTCAACTTTTAGAGGAGTTTCTACAGCGAGATCAGAGCCAGGATGTTGACCCCGTATTGGTGCAATCGTCTTCAAAGGATGCCGAACAAGCAGCATAAATGGGGTTGCTTGGTTTAGGGCGATCGCTTTAGCGTCACTTACCATCAACAATAATTTTTCCTGAGTCCGCGCAGGCGGACTTTATTTGTGTAGCCGCGTATTCCTGGGTCGAAGCAAGCTACACGCACGCAGTGTGCCGCAGGCAATTCCATTCGCCCTGGCTTGCTTAACGTTAAATCGGCGGTTAGAAACCGCGTCTACACAGGCAAAACCCACCTCCGTGGGTTAACAAACCCTCAATTTTTCCTGAGTCCGCGCAGGTGGTCACTGAGCTTGCGATGCCCTGAGCCTGTCGAAGGGTCGAAGTGCGGACTTTGTTTGTGTAGCCGCGAATTCCATTCGCCCTGGCTCAAATTCCCTATTCCCTTTCATTATAAAAATCAATGCACATACTCCAAGTACACAACACCTATAAAATCCGGGGAGGTGAGGAGGAAACTTGTGCTGCAGAAGTAAAACTTTTGCAGGATATGGGACACAAGGTGGCAATATATGGAGATCATAATGACCGAATTGCCACCATCAACCCAGCTAGTTTGGCACTCAATACAATTTGGTCATCAAAAAATTATACCAAGGTCAAGCAGATATTGCAGCGTCAGCCCTATGATGTTGTGCATATCCATAATTTTTTCCCCTTGATTTCCCCCTCAGTTTATTATGCTGCCAAAGATGCTGGGGTGCGAGTGGTGCAGACATTACATAATTATCGTTTCCTCTGCCCCAATGGCTTATTTTTTCGAGATGGGCAAGTTTGCGAGGACTGTTTGGGTAAATTTGTTCCCCTATCTGGTGTACAACATGGTTGTTACCGAGAAGACAAAGCAGCTACAGCAGGCGTAGCAGCTATGTTGATTTTACATCGCTTGTTAAACACCTGGAAAAATCAAGTTGATTGTTACATCTCCATGACAGAATTTGGGCGACAGAAGTTTATTGAGGGTGGATTTCCTGCAGAAAAAATTGTGGTGAAACCTCACTTTGTCGCCCCCGATCCTGGTGTTGGTTCAGGAAGCGGCGGGTATGCGCTATACGTGGGGAGACTCTCGGTGGAGAAAGGATTAGATACATTGCTTGCGGCTTGGGAACAACTGGGTGGAAAAATTCCCTTAAAAATTATTGGAGATGGACAATTAAGCGATCGCGTCAAAGAAGCAGTTGCAAAAATGCCTGGTGTCGAATGGTTGGGGCGTAAACCCATTAATGAAGTTTACGAAATGATTGGGGAAGCGAAGGTGCTAATTTTACCTTCCAAATGGTATGAAACCTTTGGCAGAGTGGCAATTGAGGCATTTGCCAAGGGAACACCAGTGATTGCTGCTAATATTGGGGCGATCGCTGAATTAGTTGATCACCAACGCACTGGGTTACATTTTATTCCGGGTGATGCCCAAGATTTAGCCCAAAAAATGGAGTGGATAATCTCTCATCCCATACAGCTTGCACAAATGCGCCAGGAAGCAAGAAGCGAGTTTGAAAATAAATATACTGCCAAAAAGAATTATCAACAACTTATACAAATTTATGCTCAGGTAAAAAATTAAGAGGTTCCTAGTATAGCGTTTTCCTACAAGCGTAAGGTACATCCGCAGGGAACCCTTGTCCCGCCTCAGAATGAATTCTGAGTCTAATAACCCAAGTCATCTGAAGATGACTAAAAATTCTCAAAAATCCTCAGTTTACTTGAGTAAACTTTGGCTATTAGCCTTGGAATTCATTCCAAGGCGGGTAGGTAAGCCTTGCAATAAGCCATCTGTAGCTTAAGTTGACACCAATGGGCAGTGTTCCCTACACCTTGCGATATAATGTTACACCTCATCTGAATGAGAACCGCTATATACAAACCGAACAAATCAATTTAAAGAATCATACATTTATGGAAATTTTAGATAGAATTACCCCTCAAATTCATAGGGTAATTAAGCGAAATCGAAAACTTAGAGATTTAGCATTACCAATTTGGCAACTTTTACAAAAAGTTACGTTGTGGTGGCATTCTTTATTAAACCCTAACAAATTTATACCTCCACCAACAAGCATATGTGAATCACTCAACGATTGGGTAAACACCTACTCAACACAGAATCAAAAAAAGTTGCCCGAATATAAAGTGATTTATCCCCAACATACAATCACCAGACTGTTACCAAAAACTATCGATGAAAATGTACATTGGCAATATCAGCGTAATCTACAATATCAATTACCAGATGCATTTGTTGCGACCATTCCCGATGGAAGAGTATGGAATGATGGTTACATCATCACACCAGACAACATATTACTGAAAGAATTTACAACAAAATATAGTTTTGATAGCATCAAAACATCCTTACCCTCTTTAGATAAATTACCACCTCTTCATAAATTATCTGGTTCTTTAGCTGTTCTTTCATGTGACTATGGTACAGGTTACTATCACTGGATGTTTGAAGTCATACCCCGACTAGCATTATTAGAAAAAGCTGGCTTTAAAATTCAAGATATTGATTATTTTTTAGTTAATCAACATGCATCTAGATTTCAAATTGATACATTAAAAGACCTAGGAATTCAACGCCATAAAATTATTGAAAGCTGTTGGTATCCCCATATTCAAGCTGAACAAATCATTGCTCCATCTTTAGTGGGAGTACCTGTACAGGTTCCAGGATGGGCTTGTGATTTTTTAAGGCATAATTTTATCGATAATAAAGTTGCCAAAAATCGGCAGCCATTACGGATTTATTTAAATCGTTCCCAGGTAGTTCACCGGAAAGTAGAAAATGAAGGAGAAATCATAGAATTTTTGAGCCGTTTTGGATTTTGTAATATTGCCACAGAAAATTTATCAATTTGGGAACAGGCTGAATTATTATCATCGGCAGAAATAGTAATTGCGCCTCATGGTGCTGGACTCACTAACCTAGTCTTCTGTAAACCGGGAACTAAAGTTATTGAACTATTATCACCTAAAGGTGTGAGTACCCTATTTTGGGCTTTAGGTAATCATGTGGGGTTAGATTATTACTATTTGTTGGGTGAAGGAGAAGGGTTACCTGAAGAAACTTATTATCATGTATTAAGTGAAAATATTTCGATTAATCTTCACTCTCTAGATAAATTACTCCAATTAGCTGGAATTAAATAATCTGACAATGTTTAGTTAGATATCATTAGGCAAAGAATTGATATGCAGTTAGTAGTTAGTAGGGTGGGCAATGCCCACCACAACCAGTATTTGTCTCTAAATGCTGTCGGTTCTACAAAAAATCCTTAACTGAAGTCCATTGGTATATGGTGGGCAGTGCCCACCCTACAGATATCTAAAAGTTTTGTAAGGATTTAGTGTTAGTATATCAACCAATTAGCGAAATTTATTATCAGTTAAAAAATTAATATACAGAGGACGATGAATGAACCCAGAAGTAAGCTTATTTAAGCAAAAAAAACAAGTATTACTAAAAAGTAATACCATTTTGCTCATAGCACTTGGTTCTACTTTCTTCCCACGGTTGCTGCAATCGTTAAAAGTACCATCTCTAGTTAATTTTCTCCACTTTGCTATAGTTCCTTTAGCTTGCGGAATCGCTTTATTTAACACGCGAAGCAAAGACCGTTACCAAATAGCTATTACTCAAGCAATTTTATTCGGATTACTAATATTTTTCACAATAATTATTAGTAGTGCATTATTAAATCAAACAGGAGTTGTTAATATAATTCTGAGCTTTTTATTATGGACTGAACCATTTATGTTTATATTGGCTCTGACTAGTTTACCTCTATCAGAAGCAAGTCTAAAAAACTTCCGCACAGGAGTAATAAGTTTTAATTTATTTCATCTACTTGTTGCTTTTATACAAGCTTTAGCTCTAGGGCTAGGTGGAGATTTTATGCAGGGGGTGTTTTTCTATTCTGGTTCTGGTCATGTTGTCGCCTCCTCTGTTTCCTTAAGTTTTGGGTTATATTATTTCACTAGCGTCAAAACACAAAGACGCTGGCTAGCTTATCTAATATTTGCAGCCAGTATTGTGCATTTAGTCATGGCTGATGCCAAACAGGTGCTATTTACATTTGGTTTTGCTGTTGCGATTCTTACAATCAGCAAAACCCAAGAGCCAGTAAAAATTCTAATCTATACTATTAGTTTCATTCTTTCTTGTATTACTTTCTGGTGGGGTGTACAAAATGTCGAAGCCTTGAGCGCCTTCCTCGCTTGGAACAGACCAGAATTGTACGGGACAGATGGTGACGCAACACAGTTCAAATTGTCGGGGATTAATTTTGTGATCTCCAAATTTCACTCTTCCTGGAATTGGTGGTTGGGTCTTGGCCCTGGTAGTTCTCTTGACCGTCTTGGTCAGATGTTTGGAGAATATAAGCAGTTATTATTGCCCTTGGGAGCAACTATTTCTCCTTTCCCAGACGAGATTTGGACAATAACTAAAGAACACTGGCTGGGACCAGTCAAAGGGAGTAGTTTTTTTGCACCGACCTGTGGCTGGGCTGCTATTTGGGCAGACTTTGGATTTTTAGGTTTATTTAGCTACTTGTATCTTGGCTTAATTGTGTGGCGTAAAATATGCATAGATGATGATATATCTAAAATATTAATACTTTCTGCATCTGCTCACGGATTCATTTTTACTCAAATGCAAGAACCAGGTTATATGCTTTCCGTTGCTGCCTTTATTGCTTTGCGATGGCAAGAAGAACAAGTTCAATGAATAACAAAGCTATTATGGCGGTTCTCAGTTGGATGCAATACACAATTATATCGTCGTGTGTAGGGTCACGGCACTGCCGTGACCTTATTAGTGTATTGGACTCAAGCGATAACCGCTATAAGCGATCGCTCCTACACAACAACAATCTCTCTCTACGTTAGGCTTCTTACTCAAATTCCAACGCTGGCTATCACGCTTAAAGCGATCGCAGCCCATACATCAACATATATAAGTATTGTTTAAGTGTGAGCAGAGCAGCTATAAGTAGTTGCATCTCACCCTTTAATCTGCACAACACAGTTTCTAAGCTTAATCAGCAGTGTTTAAGTCATTGCATCTAATGTATAAGTCACTTTAACCTTGGCTTAAGCGTTTGCAGCTCACGCAAGGTGATTGATAAGCAACGCTTTAATTATTGCAGCAATTATTGTAACTACGTTATAGTAACGCCGATCAGATTCTGAGATTGCATGACAGTAGCGATCGCAGGGCTATTTCATTAGACCTTTTGCAAAAGTCAAAAAATCAGTCATGTCATTCTGAACGGAACGCAGTGGAGAGAAGAATCTCACCAGATGTTTCGCTCCACTCAACATGACAATTTAAGCATTTATGCAAGAGGTCTATTCTCTAAAAAGCCCGCCTCAGAATGAATTCTGAGTCTAATAGCGAAAGTCGTCTAAAGACGACTGAGAAGAGGTTATGGTCTGTTTTAATGGACTTTAGCTATTAGCCCTTCGACTCTGCTCAGGGCGGTTTATGTCTAGGCTGAAATAGCCCTAGTAGCGATCGCAGTTTCAACTTTCAGGCATATCAGTAAAATTATTTACATTGTTGAGTTATTGTATTCACTTGCTTTTCCTGAATTTTACCCATGTTAATTACGCAGGTTTATGTATAAAAATGTACTATAATTTAGTAACAGGGATGCATTATGGCACGTCGTAAAAGAAATTCTGCTACCTTAGAACGAGCCGAACGACGGATTGAAAGTTTGCAGTCTATCGACAAAAAACTTGACTTTGGTCAAGGAGTCACCATAGAAGCTTATGATGTCTTAATTAACGATCTCCGGTCTAAGCTTGCAGCCTACAACACTGCTTTATCCTCCATTGACAAACTCACAGGTGACGTAAAAAACGCAGAACAACTAGTGCTGGAAATGTCAGAAAAAATGTTGTTGGGGGTTGGTAGTCGATATGGCAAAACTAGCCAAGAATATGAAATGGCGGGTGGTTCGCGACGCAAGAATAGCCGTCGCTCAACTAGCAATTCTCAAAGCACTAATTCCTTACTAACTAATTCTGCCCCACTTGCTTCTGCAAATGGTTCTACCAATGGCCTATCTCCTGTTAAGTAAGTCAGTGAGAACAATTCAATGTACTCATACTGTGTTAGAAGTAGGTTGGGTTGAGGCTTTGGGAAACCCAACATCCTGATCAATGGCGATCGCTCCTCTCATAAATCCCCTAGCGTTGAGCGATCGCCCCTGCAAGCAAACAATGTCTCCCCGTGTTGGGCGATCGCTCAACAAGATACCATCAAACACTCACTGATAACTGATAACTGATAACTGATAACTGATAACTGATAATAGTGCGGGTATCGTCTTGCGATCGCCTGAGAATAACTGGTATGTTCTATCTACAAAGGTGCGAAAACTTATCATTGTGTATTTACGCGCCCGATGATTACCATGAACGATTATGAGGCTGATCACCAAAAACTACAAACGCAACTCACCCAAACATACCGTCAGCTAAGACCACTAGAAGAAAAGATTGTCCAACTGTTCTCGGTAATTTACGAATCGATCAACAGAAATTCGTTCTTGGAATGTTTCAATTACATCGGTGCGCGTGATCAAAATTACAGGCCTTTCGTTAACGCTACATTAAAGCCCTACATTGATGGATTACTAGCAGCAGGCTTGCTGGTTCAAGAACAGGGACGAGGACCTCAGTGTCATCCTTTACTAGTAGAGATTGCTACTCGCTCGGCGGTGAAAGCCGGCTGTTTTGAAGTCATGGCAAAAACGGTACATGACAAGCTAGGAGTAAAAACTCGTAGACAAGATGGTCCACTAATTTTTGAAAGGAAAAGCCAATTTATCAGAGAAGTCCGCATTGGTCTTTACAGCCAGAACCTCAGTTTAATTAACAAACAGATTGCAGATTACAACAGATCCAATTACAGCAATGACGAAATATCTATAGAAAATATCTTCGAGCAGGTTTGCAATAACCCATTCGATGCAGATTGGTTTCGCACCCTGCCACAAGAATTATATGACAACTGCATATCTATCATCTTGATCAATGCCGCACTGAAATGTTCTCCTGCAGATGAAGCCTTTGCCCTACTGCAAGAAGAATGCGCTACGGAGGATGGACATTCCTCAAACTACTTGCACATCATTTTGACAGAACAACTGCTGCTACGGGGTTGTATCCAAGAAGCACAAGAAACTTTAGAGTGCATATCCGCAGATTATCAAAATAACGCCGCCGTATACAGAGGTTGGTTGAATTTTTTACGCGGTGATAATCAACAAGCCATAACTGATTACACTACTGGTCTCAGAGCTATGAAAAAAGCCACGGGCAAGCGTCAAGTGTATTTTAGCACGATGGGCGGCTTGTTTTTTATCTTGGCACTGATCAAAGATGCTGCACCGGAACATCTCCAAGAAGCACTTGATTACACCAGTCTACTGGCACGTCAATCAGACCATTGGCTGAGGTCGATTTATGCACAGTTAAAACTCTGGCTGCAAATCCAATCAGGCGACATTGCACAAAAAGAATTCATCCTCAGCAACCGCATCCTGTTTCCGGAAATACATAACAGCCTAGAAACCCTGTTTTTCGCCCTGTGTCATTATTGGGTAGATGCAGATAGAGCCAAAAAACATCTACCCAGTGTGCTAGAACCTTTATATTCGCAAGCAGTGAAATCTAGTTATCACTGGCTGGCGATGGAAACAGCAGAACTTTTGTCTCGACTCAAACCCAACAGCACCTACGATACCCAAGCAGAAATTCTGCGCGAAGATATCGGTATAGACAGCATCGTTGACGTGATGCAGCCACAAGAACCTTGGGAGATGTGCTTAAACGCACTCTCCAATCTCCAGAAGGAACCCCAAGCACCTATAAAAGCTGAAGCAGAACTGCGCTTGGCATGGTTTATTACTTTCTACCCCAGTAAATGTGTCTTGCAACCACGGGAGCAAAAAGTTAACGCCAAAGGCGAGTGGAGTAAGGGTCGCCCCATAGCCATCAAGCGTTTAAGCGGAAATCTGGGTGAGCTTGATTATCTCACATCCCACGATCTCCGAGTATGTGGCTGCATTGAAACATTTACTTCCTACGACTACGGATATCGTGGCAAAGTTGAGTATACCTTCAGCGCCAAGGCAATATCTGCGTTGATTGGACACCCCTTAGTATTTTGGGAAGATGCACCAACCACCCGCGTAGAAATTGTCAAGGGAGAACCAGAACTAATTGTGAAAAAGGGCAAGCGAGAACGCTTAACTTTAGAATTTTCTCCCAAACTAGAGCCATCACAAAATATCCTTTTTGTCAAGGAAACCCCAACTCGCATCAAGGTAATTGAAATTAGTGCTGAACACCGACGCATCGCCGAGATTATCGGCAAAGAAAATCGCTTAGACGTACCTGCTACTGCTGAGAAGCAGGTCTTAGCCGCCATTAATGCTGTATCTGGCATCGTCACCGTCCATTCTGACATTGGTGGTGGTATGGCAGGAGCAGAAGAAGTACCAGCCCACACTATACCCCACATTCACCTGTTACCTGCCAATGCCGGATTAAAAGTATCCCTGCTATCTCGTCCCTTTGCCCAAGGTGGCCCCTACTACCGCCCTGGTGCGGGGGGTGAGACTGTGATTGCAGAGATAGATGGTAAGCGGCTGCAAACTAGACGCAATTTGCAAGAAGAAAAACAACTTGCCAATGCCTCAATCACAGCCTGTCCTAGCTTAACTCGCGCTGAAGAACAAGATGGTGAATGGCTCATAGAAGATCCAGAAGACTGTTTGGAATTGCTGCTGGAACTGCAAGCATTAGAGGACACAGTGGTGCTGGAATGGCCGGAAGGAGAAAAACTGCGTGTCAAGCACCAAGCAGACCTCAAAGATTTTCAGATGTCCATTCAACGCCAGCAAGATTGGTTTGCAGCTACTGGTGAGTTGAAACTGGATAAAGACCTAGTGCTGGACATGCAACAACTACTAGAACTCTTGGATAAAACCCCCAGCCGTTTTATCCCCCTTGGTGACGGTCAATTCCTGGCTTTAACCCAAACATTTCGCAAACGTCTTGATGAATTGCGGACGTTTTCAGAAAAACATAGTAAAGGTATCCGCTTTCACCCACTGGCAACATTAGGCTTAGAGGATTTTGTTGATGAGGTGGGCAAGGTAAAAGCAGATAAACACTGGAAGGCACACATCGAGCGTCTCAAGGAAGTGCAAAACCTGCAACCGGAACTCCCTTCTACCTTCCAAGCAGAACTGCGTGATTATCAAATGGAGGGATTCAGTTGGCTGGCGCGTCTGGCACATTGGGGTGTGGGAGCTTGTTTAGCAGACCAAATGGGACTCGGTAAGACCGTGCAGGCATTGGCTGTTATCCTCAGAAACGCTCAATCAGGGCCAACCCTGATTGTTGCCCCCACTTCGGTGTGTATGAATTGGGTGAGTGAGGCGCAGAGATTCGCTCCTACTCTTAATATTATTCAATTTGGTGGGAGCGTTCGCGAAGCGTCGCCTACGGCGAGTCGCCAGCAATTACTCAACAACTTGCAACCGTTTGATATGCTGGTGTGCAGCTACGGTCTTTTGCAGCAAGAAGAAGTATCGCAGATGCTTTCTCAGGTACAGTGGCAAACGATTGTGCTGGATGAAGCCCAGGCAATCAAAAATATGACCACCAAACGTTCCCAGGCTGCAATGAACCTCAAAGGTAGTTTCAAGCTGATTACCACCGGGACTCCAATTGAAAACCACCTTGGCGAATTGTGGAATTTGTTTCGCTTTATCAATCCTGGGCTGCTGGGTTCATTTGAAAGCTTCAATCAACGCTTTGCTATCCCGATTGAGAAATTTCAGGATAAACAAGTACGCAACAAACTGAAAAAACTCATTCAACCATTCCTGTTGCGTCGCCTGAAAAATCAGGTGCTGGAAGAATTACCCTCCCGTACCGAAATCCTCCTGCATGTGGAGTTGAGTCGGGAGGAAATGGCTTTCTATGAAGCGTTGCGTCATGAGGCTATATCCAAACTGACCGAAAGTGGGGCAACTGCTGGACACAAACATCTGCAAGTGCTGGCAGAAATTATGAGACTGCGCCGTGCTTGTTGTAATCCTAGTCTAGTGATGCCTGACACTGAACTATCCAGCTCGAAACTGCAACTTTTTGCTGAGGTGCTGGGGGATTTGCTGGAGAATCATCATAAGGCTTTGGTGTTTAGTCAGTTTGTTGACCATTTGCATATCATCCGCGATTATCTAGATAAGCAAGGTATTAATTATCAGTATTTAGATGGCAGTACCCCCGCTCCAGAACGGAAAAAACGGGTGGATGCTTTCCAAGCTGGGTCAGGAGATGTGTTTTTGATTAGCCTGAAGGCGGGTGGTACTGGTCTCAATCTTACTGCCGCTGATTACGTCATCCACATGGACCCCTGGTGGAATCCCGCTGTAGAAGACCAAGCTTCAGACCGTGCCCACCGTATCGGGCAACAACGCCCAGTGACTATCTATCGTTTAGTAGCGAAAGATACTATTGAAGATAAGATTGTGGACTTGCATCAGCACAAGCGAGACTTGGCAGACAGTCTGCTCGAAGGTACTGATATTAGTGGCAAGATATCGACAGAGGCGTTACTAGAGTTGATTGGGGTATAGCTGAGAGTTCGGTTGCAGTGGTCTGTCAAGATAGTTTTGAGAGGTTCGTCGTCAGCACTCTAGTGCTTAAAAAATCAAGGACTAAAGTCTTGACTACAAACTTAACTTACCCATCAATTTAAACTTAATAGACTTGTAGGAGCGATCGCCAAGTGTTCTGTGAATTTAAATAATAGGGCGAAGTTTGTCCGGAATAATCCGGAAAACTACTGAGTCGTGAAGTATTAACTATTAAATAAATTCAATCTGACTTGAAAGTGCTGAGTATTGAGTAAAAAATACTAGTCCCCAGTCACCAGGTTGTATCGACGGTATCAACCCAAAGACAGCGAACTCATTAGCAATTCCTATGGTAAAGTCTGAAAAATCTCCCCAATCATCCTTTCCATCTCACACTCCTTCATTACATGAAAGTGATGAGGGTGGATTAAACCTTGGGCAATTTGGATCTGTACTGCGTCGTCGGAGTTTGTTAATTATTGGTGTCACAGGAGCAGTTGCTGGTGGTGCAGTCTTGAAAGCACAAACAGAGCCTCTAGTATATCAAGGTAAATTAGAAATTCTGACCAAATCAGTGACTGCTGAACGCCAGGTGACAGCAAACATCCCGCAGTCTGTGAATATTGCCCCACCGGAATCAGAGCAAGACACTAAAACTACCATCAAAGTTTTGCAGAGTTCTTCGGTTTTATCTTCAGTCATCAAAACTCTCAAACCAAAATATCCAGATTTAGATTACGGATCATTATTGAATGATTTAGATATTTCTTCCACAGAAAAAGAAAAAAATATTATCCAAGTTGTATACAGTTCTAAAAAAGAAACCCAAGCTCAGGACGTGATGAATGTCTTGGCTAAGACTTATTTAAATTACAGCCTCAAAGAACGTCGTGCAGATGTCGAAGAAGCAATTGAGTTTGTCCAAGCACGTATTAATGAAAAAGACGGACTCAGATCCCAAGTTAGATCATGGCAAGATAAATTGGCAACTTTTCGCCGCATTAATAATTTAGTTGAACCAGAAAAAAGAGCAGCAGAAGTTTCTACCTATATTACTACCCTGACACAGCAACAATTAGAAAATCGAGTACAACTCGAACAAATGGTTGCTCAATACCAAGATTTACAAAAAGAATTAGCCCAACAACCTACAGAAAGAGCCGGTAATTCTCTACTCTCAGCAAATGCCCGTTATCAAAAAATTCTCGACACAATTCAAGAAGTCGATATTGAAACTAAAAAATCTTCAGCACTATTTACCGATGCGGTTCCCACTATTGAGACATTAAAGGATAAGAAAGCCAACTTGTTACCCATGCTAAAAGCTGAAGAACAGCGGGTTTTAAGAGATTTTCAAAGCCGTATCTACGAACTAGAAGCACGAGATAAATCAATCAAACAAAAAATTAATACTCTTAATGCTTATCTGAAACAATTAGCCACCCTCAGTCGCGATTACGATCGCATTCAACAAGAATTAAAAATCTCCAGCGAAAATCTCAACCAATTTTTAGCCAAACGTCAAGCTCTCCAAATTGAATTATCACAAAAACAACAACCCTGGCAATTATTAAATCCCCCAGAAAATGCATCAAAAGGAATTGCTATTTCTCCCTTAGATCCCAAAATAAAACTGTATTTAGGGCTGGGAGGAATGCTGGGTTTACTATTGGGTACGGGAGCAGCTTTATTAACAGATAAACTCCGCAATGTTTACTATACAGCCAAAGACCTGAAAGACACCACAACACTACCCCTATTAGGAGTAATACCTTTCAGAAAAGAATTAGTAACCCCGACTAAAGAAGACCAACCCCTGAATCGTTCGCTGTTTTTTGAAGTATTTCGTTCCCTCTACACAAATATCTTATTACTAGGTTCAGATAGCCCCATTCGCTCCCTAGTAATTGGTTCCGCTACCCAGGGAGAAGGAAAATCAACCGTCGCCATTCAACTAGCTCAAGCAGCAGCAGCAATGGGACAGCGAGTGTTATTAGTTGACGCAGATTTGCGCTTCCCTACATTGCACAAACTGGTGGGTTCAATGAATATTCAGGGTTTAACCGATGTGATTTCCCACAATTTAGACTGGGAAAATGTGATTGAAAAGTCCCGACAAGAAGAAAATCTCTACATTATCTCTGCAGGACAAGTTCCGCCAGACCCCATTCGTCTCCTAGCATCGCAAAAAATGCAGGATTTAATGAACGAACTGCAAACTAGTTTTGATTTAGTTATCTATGACACACCCAATTTATTGAGTGTAGCTGATGCTAATTTACTTGCAGCCCATACTAACGGGATGATATTAGTGACAGAATTAGGCAAACTCAAGCGGACAGCATTCCAACAAGCACTGGAAGAATTGCAAATTGCAGGTACGCCAATGTTAGGAATGGTGGCAAATAAATCAAAAGAAGACACATCTGCTACATCCAATTACTATCGGCAATATTACAAAAAACAAATGAGTGTGGAAACCGTCGAAATGAATGCCCAAATCATCAGTAAATAGTGCGTCAGAATAATCATCGTGAGGAACACATATTAATTCTTGTTCAAAATTAATATGCATTTACCATACTCAGTACTGAGTGCTGAGTCCTGAGTGCTGAGTAAATTAACGGGTACTCAGTACTTTTGCACTTGGTAAATGCCCCGCCCGATGTTAAGCGGAATCTTTTAATACAGGAGTTGGTTGATACCCCACCCCTCTCCTGTCGGAGACGCGCAAGGGACGTGGGTGGTCTTTTTAACTCAGCACTCAGCACTCGGAACTCAGCACTCTTCATCCAAGCGGTTGTCGGTCGGATGCAATACAATCGAGGGACGGGAAATACCGCCCCTACAGGCTTTGCGATTTAAAACTGCACTTCACTAATCTGAAACCCGCTATAATACCAATTCAAATAATGTTTGCAACACATACATTCTTCGTACGGGCACGGCTTCCATAGACTTTCGGGAAAACCGATAGTTTATGGGTGCTGTGCTACTACCCATCTGTCGCATTCTTTTTTTAAATTGGTATAATTTATACTGCTAATACTCGCTTCTCTAATTGCAAATCAAAGCGTTCCCCAGGTATGGGTTCAATTACCCGCGTCGCCAAATTATTCTTCTCCAGTAACGAACGGAATTCCTCAATACTTCCTGCAGCTTTGACAAGTTTCATCAGCAAACCCTCAAACACCACATCCCCTCCAGCCGCAGTGGACAGAATCACTTGCGGTTGTAACCACTGAACTACTTGTAGCGCACTGTTTGTTCCTTTAATTATTGATCCAATAAAAGGTATCGCTAAGTCAATCAGCGGTGTAATCACCACATCCACCGGAGCCAGCTGTTTAACTTCCGGGGAATGGGTTCCGTGAGGTTCATAATACAGGGTAAAACCAGTCTCTAATTCTTTGATGAGATAACCATTCTCTACTAAATTGAGGCCAACCAGAGAGCCGGGAATAGCCCTAATTTCTACTTGATGATTCAAATTAAAAGTTTCACCATGAGCTAGGGCTGTGACAGTGGTGTAACCTAATCCTTGAGCTACTTTTGCTGCACTGGGCGAACCCACAACGGGAATTTGATGGTCAAGCTGTTTGAGTGTCGGTGGATGAGTATGGTCTTCTAAACCCTGAGACAGCAGAATCAAATCAATGTTTTCTGGTATGGGGCGTTTTTGAAGTTTATCACCTTTGAATAACCAATCTAAATTACTGAAGGTTAACGAACCTACTAGCCAAGGGTCGAGTAGTATTCGTTTGTCGGCGATTTCAATCAACCAACTATTGCTGTCTAACCAAGTTAAATGCATAGCACAGTAAAGATAACATCTATATCAATTATTATGAAGTGCTTGCAGTCAAGAAAACAATTTAAATCTTGCTAGCTGGGCGGCGATCGCTCCTGTTAAAATCTGATTGAGTCCGCTGCTGTCTTGGAATTGCAGAATTTGCTGTTTAGGTAAGTCGAAAGAAAATTCCCCTTCTAGTTCTGGGCGCTGCATCTGCGCTAGTAAAATTTGTTCTGATCGCTTACTTTGAATAGCATAGCCAATTTCCACACAGACATTGGGGCTAGGAAGCAATTTGGTGGTTGCTTTGCCATCGACGCTAGCAATGGGTGTGGTGTCTGCAATAAACAACAAACTCTTACGGATTTTTCGCATCATGGCGAAGTTCAGCCGTAGCGGCCCGTCGCCAGGGCGGTAGGATTCTACTAATGACAGAGGCAGACGCGATCGCACATTTAAAGTTTCTAAACTTTTTTGCAGTCCCTCTCTTAGAGCATCGCTGGCTACAGCATACTCAGTTTGATGGCATAAAAAAATTGTTGGCTCTAACTGAGCTAACAACGCTTGCTTTGTGAAATAAATTTCATGGCTAATCAAGTCGATATTAGCTACACAATAGCCACCACTGCCTTCGATATAAAATTCAATATTTTCCCCTTCCAGATAGCGCTCAAACCACGTAGATTTTTTGACATCGTCACTATCTTCGAGAAAATCCGCGCGCAATCCTGATTTCAGCAGGCTTTTTTTACTGAGGCGAATGTCTGGCGGACGCTTTTCTAGTTCGGGAATCGGCTCATAATCCTGAATATACCATGCTCTGAGCGCAATAATAGACATAAGGCGCTATTTTAACTGTCTCTTGATTATTCAACTTCGTAACCAGCTTACACCCTGGTGTACACTTACACAAAGCAACACCCAACTTTCTACTAGCTGAATACTTTCCTCTTCTCGTTTATTTTAGCCAGGGATGTACTAAATTCCCTTACTTGCGTAAGCAAGTAATGAAAAGCAGTGACAGCGCCCCCTGATTCTCAATAAATTGAGGAAATCTCAGTTTTCACGTTGGGTGTTGCTGTGTTTTGTCGAGACAGATGTAAATTAAACAGCTTCCTTTACCTCTTAACTAATTTCACATAGCAGCTGTTGTTGTATCTGCCAGGGAAGCTTATTTAGCTTCACTTATTAGATTAGCACCTGTGGATTTAGTGGGTAGTTGGTTGCAATTAAACTTTACTTGTTAGTGTCGTCATCACAATTATGCTAAATGTGCCAGAACATTGATATGCTAAAGGCCGAGACTAGCCATAATGCCAACAATGCCTGCGCCTACTATTACCCCTAAAATTACTGCCTTTCCCCTGACAGCCGTAGTCGGGCAAGAAGCGATTAAATTAGCTTTGTTATTAGCAGCGGTTGATCCAGAATTGGGAGGAGTAGCGATCGCAGGTCGTCGCGGTACGGCAAAATCTGTAATGGCGCGGGCTATTTACGCCCTACTACCACCCATTGAAGTTGTGCAAGGCTCAATTAGCAATTGCGATCCCAGCCACCCTGAAACATGGGATGATCGATTGTTGGCTGAGTATGCAGATCAAGATATTCAAGATGTCCCCACGGAAATTATCCCCGCGCCTTTTATCCAAATCCCCCTGGGTGTGACAGAAGACCGACTTTTGGGTTCTGTGGATGTGGAACAATCAGTCAAACAAGGCGACACGATTTTTCAGCCCGGGTTACTCGCTACAGCTAACCGAGGCGTTTTGTATGTCGATGAAATCAACTTGCTGGATGACCAAATCAGCAATCAGCTGCTAACCGTATTATCCGAGGGACGCAACCAGATTGAGCGGGAAGGGATCAGTTTTCAGCATCAGTGCAAACCCCTATTTATTGCCACCTATAATCCGGAAGAAGGCGCTTTGCGAGAACATTTGCTTGATAGAATTGCGATCGCACTTTCGGCTGATGGTGTCCTCGGCTTAGATCAAAGAGTAGCAGCTGTAGAACAAGCCATCTCTTACTCACTCTCTCCCCAAGAATTTCTCCAACAATACAGCGAAGACTTAGACGGACTCAAAACCCAAATCATCCTGGCGCGGGAATGGTTGAAAGATGTCACCATCAGTCGTGAACAAATCGCCTATCTCGTCGATGAAGCCATTCGTGGCGGCGTACAAGGACATCGCGCCGAGTTATTTGCAGTCCGAGTTGCTAAAGCCGCCGCCGCTTTAGAGGGGCGCAATACAGTCAATGCTGAAGATTTGCGTCGGGCGGTGGAATTAGTCATTGTCCCACGGGCGACAGTTGTGCAGACACCACCCGAACAACAAGCACCACCACCGCCACCACCTCCCCCATCACCTGAAAATCAAGACGAAGAACAGGAACAGGAGGAACAAGAGGAAGAAAAAGAACAAGAAGAACAGCAAGAACAAGAACCACCCAGCATCCCAGAAGAATTTATCTTTGATCCGGAAGGGGTAATTCTTGATCCTAGCGTGCTTTATTTTACACAAACAGCTAAACGCCAAGGCAAGTCTGGTAGTCGCAGCATTATCTTTTCCGACGACCGGGGACGCTATATTAAGCCTATGTTGCCCAAAGGCAAGGTACGACGGATCGCCGTAGATGCCACATTGAGAGCCGCAGCCCCGTATCAAAAAGCACGTCGCGAGAGAAACCCAAACAAAAAAGTCATTGTCGAACAAGGAGACATTCGTGCCAAACGCCTGGTACGTAAAGCCGGGGCCTTGGTGATATTTGTGGTAGATGCTTCAGGTTCCATGGCCTTAAACCGGATGCAGTCAGCTAAAGGCGCAGTCATGCAACTTTTGACTGAAGCTTATCAGAACCGCGACCAAGTCGCATTGATTCCCTTCCGGGGAGAACAAGCGGAGGTGTTATTACCTCCAACTCGTTCCATTGCTTTGGCACGTAACCGCCTGGAAAGATTACCTTGTGGTGGTGGTTCACCCTTAGCGCATGGTTTAACGCAAGCAGTGCGCGTCGGCTTAAATGCTCAAATGAGTGGGGATATTGGGCAAGTTGTGCTAGTAGCAATCACCGACGGACGGGGTAATATTCCCTTGGCACGTTCCTTAGGTGAACAGCTAGAACCAGGAGAAAAGCCAGATATCAAGGCAGAACTATTAGAAATTGCCGCTAGAATAAGAGCTTTAGGAATACAACTGTTAGTAATAGATACGGAAAGTAAATTTGTCTCTACTGGTTTTGCTAAAGAATTAGCACAAACTGCAGCAGGCAAATATTATCATCTGCCGAAAGCGAGTGATAAAGCTATTGCTGCTATGACTAGAGGTGCGATCGCTGATCTAAAATCACGGTAATTAGTCATTAGTCATTAGTCATTAGTAAATTAACTATTGCCTATTGCCTTCTTGCCTATTGCCTATTATGACCCGGATACCATAGCCTGTGGCTGCAGACAACACATCAAATCTTGAATTCCCTTTTGCAAATACCGCGTTACTGTCATGGGACTAGTGCCGATTTTTTTAGCCGCGTCTTTGCGGGAAAGTTCCTTTAAAAAGACCAGTTCAACTGCCATCCGGGGTTTTTCTTCTAACAAATTGATTGCCCCTTGGAGTTGTTGTCTTTCTTCTTCTTGTTGTTGAAAAGCAGTAGAACGGGGACAAGGAAGCGCTTCACCCAAGGTGATTTGGCAATCAACATAGTGAACTGCAGTAGCATCTAAACTCAAAGGCATCCGATTTTGAGCTGCTAATTTAGTTTCTTGCCACTCTTGTAGAGATACCCGCAGAATGCTGGCAATTTCTGCATCCTTGGGAACGCGGCCCAGAGACATTACCAATTCTTTGCGAACTTTTTGCCCCTCATTATAGAGTTCTTGCCAACGACGGGGAATTTTTAATAGCGTACTGCGATCGCGTAAAAAATGCAGCATCTCACCACGAATGTAGGGCACAGCAAAGGAACTAAAAGCATATCCTTGGCTGGGGTCAAAGCGCTCAATAGCCCTAATTAAACCAAAATAACCGATTTGTTCTAAATCTTCATAGGGTTCATTACATTGATGGCTAAATTTATGTGCCATCTTTCGCACTAAGCCAGTATGTAACTGTACCAGTTGATTACGCAGTTTAATAGAGGGATGCTGGTGGTATAAGTGCAATAACTCTATACCATCAATTCGCACAGAGGACTCACTTGCTGCCATATAAAAATTCCTTGGTGGTAACTCCTTTTACTGAAAAATGGAGTTGCGTATAGTGTCATCAAAGCTGTCATTATTTTCCTTAGTCAACGCTGATTAAACCATCGTCGTTCTACTGAACTTATCTAGAGGAGCCTTCTACGGTTCCGTATATATACGCATAATTTTCCACTTGTATCTGTTGTCGTTTTTTTGTTTTTTAGATGACAATTAGAAAAATGCATCCTCTTTGCGTAATCTTGAGTTTATGCAGCAGAAAAATACATAACTTACGTAACACGCACTTTTATATAGGACTCCTATTTGATTTTTGAACTATAGGTAGGGTGGGCAGTGCCCACCAAACCCTGGATGTGGTGGGCACTGCCTAGGCTGTTGACTTTGTACGAAATTAGCTAAAAATTATCATGCAATTTTTGTGTTTACCGTAGGGGCATCGGCACTGCCGTGCCCTGATGAGAACGTTAACTACGACTATTATTTTGGATGATGCATTTTGGGCTGAAAACCCTCAGAGTCAACAGCCTAGGCACTGCCCAACGCCACTCCTCTCAACGCGGGAAACCCGCGCACAAGGGTGGCTCCCCTACAGATACTTAGATTTGTTCAATAATCAAATCGGATTGCTATATAAGAATCCAGTTGGATTCTTGAATTTATTGGCGTGGGAAAAGAATAGGCAATCTTATAAGAAGGCTTTTTGAGTTGTACTGATTTCTGAAAGCAGATGATTCTCCAGATTTGCTCACTGGTTGCTAGCTATAAAAATGGGTAAAAATATAAGTAAACAGGACGTTTATCTCAAAAACCCGGGTTTAAATATGAGCAATACCAGCAATTTTCGTGATGCTATTCGTGAGGCCAGAACTCAAGCCCTCGTTGGTCCCAATGTAATCGCCAACGCCCTGCCTTATGTCGGTGGTGGACTTGTACTGACAGCATTAGGAACCTACGGTGGTTTAGGTGTTATCCGTACCAACCCTGAAATATTCTTCCCCACCTTCATTGGTGCAGTGATTCTAGAGTTAATTTTGTTCTTTGTCGCCCAGAATGTTGCGGAAAAAGGCAACAAGGGACTAGCACTACCTCTACTAGCAACCTACAGCCTCTTATCTGGATATACCCTTAGTGGCTTAGTATTTGTCGCCTTAAGAACTCAAGGTGTTGGCATTCAAGGTATTGGTTTAGCCGCCCTCGGCTGTGGTATTACTTTTATTGTCGCTCGTCAAATCGGCTCAAATCTATCTGAACAGGATGGGATGGCTTTGACAAAAACCATCAATCTCGGACTGATTGCCTTGGTGGTTGTCTGTCTCACCCAATTTGTATTTGCCATGTTTGGGGTTTATACGCCAAATTGGTTGGAAATCGCCATCTCAGGTTTAGGAGTATTTCTATTTGTCGGAGTATCTGTCGTAGATTTCTATATCTTGCCCCGCAGTTACCGCGATGACCAGTACTTGCCAGCAGCGTTGTCTATGTATCTCACATACATCAACCTGTTTGTGTTTATCTTGCGGTTGCTAATTGCCCTCAATGGCCGTGATTAAGCATTTGTAATCACAACAAATTTTCTACCGTGGTTAAGCAATCACGGTTTTTTTATCAAAAAGAGCAATTAAGTACTACAATCTGTAATAAGTTGTCAGCCGCAAGTGAGCAAAACCATGCTGGAACTCTTAAACATCAAACGTGAAGTAGAAAGGCTATCAAATATTCTGGGTAAGGCCGAAGACTGTCTTTGACCTTCCAGAACTGAGTGCAAGGATTCAAGACTTAAATCAAATCATTGCTCAACCTACGTTTTGGGATGATTCTGTTGGCGCTTGTCAAATACTCCAAGAGACGCAATCCCTCATATCTCACAAAAGACAATATGAGCGATCGCGTTTCCTATTAGAAGAGATCAAAGCTGCTCTAGAACTGTTAAAATTATGCACCGATGAGCAATTGTTCCAAGAAGCACAAACCAATCTTCTACAACTCCAGCAAGAACTAGAAACAGTAGAAATACAACAGTTACTATCTGAACCATACGACCAAAACGCAGCGTTCCTCAGCATTACTGCTGGGGTTGCTAGTGTGGATATTCGGAGTTGGGTAGATATCTTGTTGCAAATGTACTAAAGCTTATTTACAACTAGTACAGCTTGGCGTAAATAAACCAACCATTGTAAATCGCTCAAAGGCTTACTATAAAGCTTTCTTCATTTCATACTTCATACTAGCCTGCGGCAAGCCGCTCCGCGTCTACATACTTCAGCCTTTGTGTACTAGTGCAAAAGAATTTGACCAACTACAGCTAAAATCAAAAATACATCAACAGTAATCTTTTAAAATCTAGTCAAAGCGCTACAAATTGAGCAAGCATTATGGATGTTCTAGAAATCAAACGCGAAATCGAAACGTTATCTAGCCGCCTGGGTAAAACCCAGGACTATCTTTGACGTACCTGCACTAACCGCCAAAATTCAAGACTTAGAACAAATATCAGCCCAGCCAGAATTTTGGGTTGACCAAACTCAAGCCCAACAAACACTGCAAGAATTAAATAACCTCAAAGACCACCTAGCACAGTATCATCAGTGGCATGTCAGCCTGGAGGATACCAAGGCAGTGGTCGAGTTATTGGAGTTAGAAACTGATGAAGGGCTATTGCAAGAAGCAGAATCTACCATCACCAAGCTTAACCGTGAACTCGACCAGTGGGAGTTACAACAACTACTTTCCGGTCTTTACGATGCAGAAGGCGCAGTACTGACAATTAGCGCTGGCGCTGGCGGTACAGATGCCCAAGACTGGGCATTCATGCTGATGCGAATGTACACCCGCTGGGCAGAAGCTCACGGTTACAAGGTAACTTTAGCGGAAGAGTCAAAGGGTGATGAAGCCGGAATCAAATCCGCAACCTTGGAAATTACTGGACGCTATGCTTATGGTTACTTGCGTTCAGAGATGGGTACACATCGCTTAGTCAGGATTTCACCCTTCAATGCCAACGGCAAGCGGCAAACTAGTTTTGCAGGGGTAGAAGTAATGCCACAAATAGATAATTCCGTGCAGTTGGACATTCCAGAGAAGGATTTGGAAATCACCACAACTCGCTCTGGTGGTAAAGGCGGACAGAACGTCAACAAAGTAGAAACAGCAGTACGAGTTGTTCACCTACCAACTGGACTGGCGGTGCGTTGTACGGAAGAACGCTCCCAACTACAAAATAAAGAGAAAGCCCTCGCCCGTCTTAAAGCAAAGTTGCTAGTGATTGCTCAAGAACAGCGCGCTCAAGAAATTGCCGAAATTCGCGGTGATATGGTAGAAGCCTCTTGGGGGAACCAAATCCGTAACTACGTATTTCATCCATACCAAATGGTCAAGGATTTGCGTACCAATACAGAAACAACAGGAATTAGTGATGTGATGAACGGCGACCTAGACACGTTCATCCAAGCCTACCTGCGCCAAGAAAATCAGTTGGTAGACAGCTAATTAAGGGAATGGGGAATAGGTAATAAACAGGAGTTAATTTACCAGTCACCAGTCCCCATTCCCCATTCCCCAACCCCAAATCAGCAAAATGGCAATTTTAACCCAGATTAACTGTTACATTTATATATAAAAGAGTTTGTGATTAAATCATCATGAGCAACTCTCCTGTTAAAGAACCTCAACCAAGCTACGTAAAACTCGCCATGCGAAACATGGTGCGGAAGGGTGGCACTTCTCTGAAACATTTTGCGCTAACTGCTTTAGGGCTTTTAGCTGTCTTTGTTGGTCTTGCTTACCTAACCCACTGACAAAAAAACCAAAACCCTAAATTCCCAGGAGATTTTGTAGCTGGTGCAAATTGAACTAGATGTGCAGAATTGTTTTTATGAGTCGTCCCCAGAAGAAGGTATAAATTTTGGGGATGCTTCTGCTCCTCTGGCTACTGAAACTTGGGAAAGCTGGTTTCATCGCTGGTTAGAAATACTTGACTCTTCACTGCCAATAGCGCCAGGTTACGAAATTGGGCTGCGTTTGACAGGTGACGCGGAAATTCAAACTTTGAATGCTCAGTTTCGTCAACAGGATAAACCGACAGATGTTTTGTCTTTTGCGGCTTTAGAGGTTGACTTGCCTCAAAATGCAGAAATGCATAATTCTATGCCTCTGTATCTAGGTGATATTGTGATTTCTGTAGATACGGCAAAACGTCAAGCTCAACAACAGGAACATAATTTGTCAACTGAGCTAGCCTGGTTAGCTGCTCATGGGTTACTGCACCTTTTAGGATGGGATCATCCTGATGAAAAAAGTTTGATGAATATGTTAAAACAGCAAGTATTATTACTGAGGACAATAGGTATTAGTATTGACATAGAATAACAGTTGGCTGTGTGTCTATAAATTTAAATGTTCAGTGATCTTTTTATAATACTTCTGTAGAAAACGTTCTAAAAGTTGATCAGGCCATTAAAATCGGCGAATATTCCCACTGTTTCTACTCTGTTTCTGGATTTCTAAGCCTATGTCCCAACAAGTTTCCCCACCACCAACGCCAAACTGCTTACCAACACTTGTGACCAACGAACGGCAATTCTCTTGGCAAGTAGCTTCTAGCCTATTCGTGAGTTTTAGGTATGCTTGGGCTGGAATCGTCTATAGTTTCCAAACTCAACGTAACTTTCGTATCCATGTAAGTGTCTGTGCTTTGGCGATCGCCTTAAGCATTTTTCTACAATTGCCATCTGTGGAAATCGCCGTTATTGGCATCACTAGTGGCCTAGTTTTGGCTTTAGAGTTACTCAACACAGCCATTGAGTCGCTGGTTGATTTAACTGTGAAGCAGACATATCACGAGTTAGCAAAAATTGCCAAAGACTGTGCAGCAGGTGCTGTGCTAGTTTCTGCTCTGGTCGCTGTACTAGTGGCAGGTATACTTTTACTCCCACCATTAGTAGTGCTAATTGCGTCAGCGTTCTAACACATAGCAGGTGACAGGCTGGAGAATCGCTCGCTGTCTGTGTCTTCTTATTAGTTTATGTCCTAATTTACCTGACCACTGCCATAGCTGGTGTCACCATCGTGTGCCATGCAGTTTTGAATGCAAAATTGTTCCTCAAAGCGTAGCCAGTTCATTTCGTTCGCAACTGACGATCATACTTGCTTGAGGTTGGGTGGAGAATTTTCGCCACAACCTAATTTATAGTAATTTTTAGTAATTGATGAGGTTTGCAGCCGTTCAAATTTAGTGACAATTAAGAAGATTTCCCCCAATAGAAAATATTATGCGATGTAGGGGCAACCGGTTGTTTGCCCTCCTATTGGTAAGATTATTTTGATAAATCGCCTAAACAAGATGGTACGTGTGGTAGAAACCTGGAGTTATCAGCTGTGATTATAGTCATAGACAATTACGATAGTTTTACCTATAACTTGGTACAGTATCTGGGGGAACTGGGGACAGAATTTCCGGTGGCCAGGGATATTCAGGTTTTTAGAAACGACAAAATATCTATAGATGAGATTCGGGCATTAAATCCAGAAGTCGTAGTCATCTCTCCTGGACCTGGTCGCCCAGAAGATGCTGGCATATCCCTAGATTTGATTGCACAATTGGGTTCTGAATTGCCCATTTTGGGCGTCTGTTTAGGACATCAAAGTATTGGTCAGGTGTTCGGTGGTAAAATAGTTGCGGCTCCAGAGTTGATGCATGGCAAAACTTCTCAGGTGTCTCACACCGGGGTGGGGGTTTTCCAGGGTTTAGAAAATCCCTTAACTGCAACCAGATATCATAGTCTGGTAATTGACCGTGACACTTGCCCTGATGTGTTAGAAATCACTGCTTGGGTTGAAGATGGCACTATCATGGGGGTGCGACACCGGAACTATCCTCACATTCAGGGCGTCCAGTTTCACCCAGAGAGTGTCCTGACATCTTCAGGTAAACAGCTACTGCGAAACTTTCTGGAACAATTAAAGTCGAGAGAGTGATTAATGAAACGACGACAGTTGATGGGCTATGCTGGGGCGGGGTTGGTAACAGCTGTTTTTACTACCTTAGGTTCTGAGTTTCAAGCTGACGCACAATCTAGCGGTTTATCAGTTCAGTGGTTGGGTCATACTTGCTTTCTGTTTACGGGCGGCGGTGTGAAGATTCTTGTCAATCCATTTCGGCTGAGTGGTTGTACTGCTAAGTATCGTCCACCGAAAGTTGCAGCAGATTTGGTACTGATTAGTAGTCAACTGCTGGATGAAGGCGCAGTAGATGGATTACCGGGAAATCCCAAGCTGATTTACGAACCAGGAGTTTATGAGTTCAAAGGTATTAAGTTCCAGGGAGTGGCTATAGACCACGATCGCAAAGGTGGTAAGCAGTTTGGCATGAATACTGCTTGGAGTTGGAAGCAAGGGGGGATTAGTATCCTCCACCTAGGAGGTGCAGCTGCACCCATTTCCTTTGAGCAAAAAATCTTGATGGGACGCCCTGATGTAGCGCTTATACCAGTGGGTGGCAGTGCTAAAGCCTACAATGCTCAAGAAGCAAAGCAGGCTGTTCAGGTGTTAAATCCTAAGCTGGTGATTCCCACACACTACCGTACACAAGCGGCAGATGCAGCTACGTGCGGTATTTCACCACTGGATGAGTTTCTGACAGTGATGCAAGGTGTGACAGTGCGTCGTAGTAATAATGATACTGTTAGTATTAGCCCTGGTAGTTTACCAGAAAATAGCGTAATTCAGACGTTGAGTTACAAATTTTAAAGAGGGACAGACCACTATAGCGGTTATCGGTCGGATGCAATACAATTGAGGGCAGGGAAACCACGCCCCTACAGGCTTTGCGATTTAAAACTGTACATCACTGTTTTGAAAACCGCTATAGTAGTCTGTCCCAAAAGTTTTGAGAGGTTCGTAGTCAGGACTTTAGTCCTGACTACAAATACACATGACCATCAAAATTAATGGGACAGACCATTAGTTATTCTCTATATCTCAGCCTTTGTCAAATGCAGATGCGTTGAAAGCTGTCATTCTGAAGTGAAGTAGATTGGCCTTGATCCTTATGTTGTGTTCCGGATTCAGAATGAAAGTTTCTCTTTGCAAGTAACTCAGGTTAAGCTCATCCCACGGCTAAAAGCCGATAGGATGAGAGCGTTGACAGTTCACTGTTTAGAAAGTAATCCATTGTTGGATAGGTTTACCATCTGCACCTAATATTGGTTGGCCATCTGATCCTAGTTTGACTGGCGCAAGCTGATCTTTCTGCGCTACAGGAGTCTTAGTTATTGTTGTGCCATCTCCATTTGTTGTCCAAACTTCATCTGCACCACCGGCGTAATCGCGCCAGTAAATATCAGTCTTGCCATCACCGTTGTAATCGCCAAGTGATGCTTTCGAGGATGTGGAAGTTGGTGAGAGGAAAGTTTCAGTAGTAAGGGTTGTGCCATCCATCAACCAAGTGGTGTTTTCACCCGTTGATTCATTGTGCCAGAAGATATCGGTCTTGCCATCGCCACTGAAATCACCAATGGTAGATTTCCAGTTAGCATCTAGTGTCTTCAGGGAAGCAGTAGTGAAGAAGACGTTATTTGGTAGTAAGGAATTTGTTTCCCAAACGGTATTTTCACCCGTTTGATTATTGCGCCAGAGGATGTCAGTTTTGTAATCGCCGTTGAAATCAGCAACGCTAAAAGTCCAGTTGGCGTCTTGTGATTGCAGCGCACTCTTAGTTGCTTGTGTGCCATCCATGAACCAAGCACTGTTTTCACCTGCTGTACTACGCCAGAAGATGTCAGTTTTACCATTGCCGTCAAAATCGACTATGGTAGGAGTCCAAGTGGCATCAAGTGCATCAATCACAGTTGCACTTGTAACTGCTTGGGGTTGGGTAGCATCAACCAGCCAAATAGCATTTTCGCCTGTTTGACTATTACGCCAGAAGATATCAGTTTTGCGATCGCCATTGAAATCACCAATTAAGGGTGTCCAAGCGGCATCAACTGAGTCTATGGAGACTACAGTGGGTGCATCTACGCCATTGAATAGGAAAATTTGATTTTTACCTGTGGCTTGATCGCGGATTAAAAGATCAGTCTTGCCATCCCCGTTGAAATCACCAATTTTGGAAGTTGTCGTAGAGGTGAGTTGGATTGCACTCAGAGTACCTTTAACATCGCCATTATCCTTGTTAGAACCCTCGGCAATCACAGAGGAACCATTCATGAGTTTCACCTTCAGTTCACCAGTTGTTTGATCAACCCAGACTTTATCGGTTTTGCCGTCGGCGTTGAAATCAGGTGCGATCGCTGCACTGGTTAAATAAGGATTAGGATTAGGGTTAGCTCCCGTCACTGGTAAGGTGATGTTTGGTAATGTTGGTGTTGTATCGTCTGCTTGTATTGAGGAACTACTGCGCCCAATAGACGAAGTAGAATTTAAAGAATTTAGATCACTCAGATTTTCTGATAATTTACTTGAAGTTTGGAAAGAATTTGCTGCCCATTCGTTTGTCTTTAAAGACAATCCTGAGAGGTTTGTGTTTTCAAACATGAGGTTTTTATGTCTGGTGTTCATAAGAGTTTTAACTCTTTAATCGCACGTGATTCTGTTATCGAATAACATTTTGCATAAATTAAATTTTATTGGGCGATCATTTATTTTTAATAAAAGTCATCCTTGGTGAACATTATTTCGCACATAAATGATTTGATTCAAACTTTCAAGTCATAAATAATCAATTGGATAATAATTTGATTTATGTCATGATATATAAATAAAATTGTTTTTAATTCTAGTTACAATAAAAACTCTTGAGTGCATGTTTTCACTCATGCATAATTTTAATACTGAGATACCCGATTTTTTAAGAAGTCGGGTATCTGCACACCACAAAGCTCTCAAAATTAATGGATAAATATTCTATATATAGATTGCTATGACTTAGACAAAGTCCTATCATTACACCAAAAAATCTTCAGTATTACAAATAAAATCTTAGTTGATTAAGAGGTAATGGTATCGGAGAGTATTAATAAAAATACGGCAATTGTGCATAGATTATCAAATTATCAAGACATGATAATTGCTGTAAATATCAGTGCTGAATCCTTCAGTATGTATGAATGCTTAATATGCATACAGTGAGATATAGTAATCCGGAATCATTCACGAGGAATAAGATCCCCGACTTCTTTAAGAAGTCAGGGATCTACAGATTGCAATTCTCACAAATTAAATAGAATTAGCCATAAAGATGCAATCCTGAGAAAATGTATTTAAATATCAGCAAATGATAACTTTCTAGTCTAAATAAAAATATTCTCCAAGCCTGGGTTAAATGCCAATATTAAGCTGTGGATGCTAGTAAAATCCAAAAAGCCCTCCCAGCATAAATTGAATTAGTAACTACGGTAAATAACTATGATATGTGCAATGTATAGTTGCTAAAGGTTAAGATATCACCAGAATTTGATATCTTAAGTAGCTATGCAAGCAGAATACCGGGAGCGTCGTCAGCAGTTAATGTCAAAAATTGGTAATGGTACTGCTATTTTTCGCAGTGCGCCAATAGCAGAACACGCTTATCGCCAAGATAGTGATTTTTTTTATCTGACTGGCTTTCACGAGCCACAAGCAGTAGCAGTATTAGCACCCCATCATCCAGAACATCAGTTTGTGCTGTTTGTTCAACCCAAGGATCGTGAGAAAGAAGTTTGGAGTGGTTACGTCTGTGGGGTAGATGCAGCGAAAGCCGTTTATGGCGCAGATGAAGCTTACCCGATCGCGGAATTGAATGAAAAGTTACCGCAGTATTTGGAAAAAGCTGATCGCCTTTACTATCACCTAGGAAGCGATCGCGCTTTTAATGAAACAATCCTGAGACATTACCAAAGTCTACTGCAAACTTATCCCAAACGGGGTACAGGGCCAATAGCTATTGAAGATGCAAAGACAGTCCTAAGCAGCATGAGACTGGTCAAAAGTCAATCAGAATTAGAGTTGCTGCGTCAAGCCGTGGCGATCGCTACTGACGCACACAATCACGCCAGGAAATTTGCCGCACCTGGACGTTATGAGTATGAAATTCAAGCAGAGATAGAACACATCTTTCGGCGACGGGGTGCGGCGGGACCAGCCTATTCCTCAATTGTGGCCTCTGGTGTGAATGCTTGCGTGTTGCACTACATCGAGAATAATCGCCAGATGCAGGATGGAGAATTGCTGCTAATTGATGCTGGTTGTGATTACGGCCATTACAACTCTGATATTACCCGGACATTTCCCGTGGGGGGTAAGTTCACACCAGAACAAAAAACATTGTATGAAATTGTCTTAGAAGCGCAAAAACAGGCGATCGCTCAAGTAAAACCAGGTAATACCTTCAAATCAGTTCATGATACTGCTGTGCGCGTCTTGACGGAAGGCTTAGTGGAACTTGGCATCCTCAAAGGCGAAGTTGATAAAATCATTGAAGAAGAAAAATACAAGCCATATTACATGCACCGTACCAGTCATTGGCTAGGTTTGGATGTTCATGATGTGGGTGTTTATCAGCACGGTGACGATAATCCCAAGATTTTACAACCAGGACAAGTGCTGACAGTGGAACCGGGACTTTATATTGTGCCAGATACCAAATTAGCAGAAGATCAGCCAGAGACAGACCCCCGGTGGATTGGTATTGGGATTCGCATCGAAGACGATGTGTTAGTTACACCTAATGGACATGAGGTATTAACTGCTGGAGTTCCCAAAGCAGTGGATGAAATAGAAAGATAAAGCATCTTATCAGTTAACTGATAACTGATAACTGATAACTGTTAACTACATCCTTCCACAAATTCGACTTCTGGCAGCTTACCTGACCGAAACTGAGTGACACGCTTACCATCAGTCTCAAAGATGACGCGATAGTTTTTATCACTAACATCTTTCGGGATGAAAGTTAGGTAGTGTCCACTGGGAACGTATTTATGTGGCGTAACTTGAATTTGCCCTGGGTAAAGTGACTTGATTCGCGCTTCGGTATCGCCAACTTTTGCGCCTTTGAGGGTGGTGACTTTGCCATTTTTCCACACATCTACCCTCGCAATCCGACCTTCTACAACCATGAAACCAATATCTTTTATTTGCCCTTGTGGTTTAACATAGTAGCAATTGTTGTTAGGTGAGTCGCCAACAAGCTTTGTACCAGCAGCTTTTGCAGCTGCGGTGACACTCATCCCTACTTTGACTGTGCCAATACCATTAATTGACAGCTTTGACTGATTTGTCAGTTTTGCCTGTGCTAAAACTGTTTCCCAACTGAGAGAACACATAGCAGTTATGGTAGCAAAAGTCAAGAATTTAGCTTTGCAATTCATGATCATATTTTGAGTAAAGATAAGTATTTTAGAAATAAAATTATACCCAACTCTGTGTACTTATTTTGGCAAATCTGCATTTAGGCGATCGCGCTGATGGAGAATATCAAAATAGCGCAAACATAAAGCAGTCAGCACAAAGGCGATCGCTGCTGTTCCAAAGGCAGTGATTGAGGTGAATTTTCCTAAGGGTTGCGCCAACAACAAGAAAATTAGCGATCGCAATGCCAATTACTACGCCTCGACGAGAGACTACGTTTGAGCGACGAGTAGCCAAAATTAGGTCATCCATCGTAAAAACTCCCAGTCCAAATTGGTGAACTACAGACGGTATACGACTAACGATTCAAGTTGGATCTGTGACCGAGCAAAATTTTGATAACTTAATTTTGAAGAAATCCAATTCCATGACTCTGACGTATAACTATTTAGATTGATGAGTGCGATCGTGTAGTAGCCAACTTATTTGAGCAGGTGATAACGGAGCATTCAACTATTGCAGTCAATAAGCCTCTGGCAAAAATCGATAATTTCTTGAACTGAACAAGGAGAAAATCATCATGCAAACTGAAGTAATACAACAAGTAATTAACAACTACTTTACCGCCACCAGATCCGCTAACAAAGTCGAAGATATGGTTGCTTGTTTTGCAGAAAATTCTATTAGCTATGATCCTGTGGGAGGACCAGCCCTGATTGGTCATGACGGACTCCGCCAGTTTTTTCAAAGCATCGCTGATTTGTTTGAACAGATTGGACTAGTAGCAGACTTTATCTCAATTAATGGTCATGAAGCAGCTGTGAAGTGGACTGGTAAAGGTGTCGGTAAGAACGGGCGTGCTGTGACTTTTGAAGGTATTGATATTTTTGAGGTGAATGAAGACGGCAAGATTCAATCCCTGCGCGCTTACTGGAATCCAGCCGCTATGCTCACCGAGTTAACAGATCAATGATCAAATTCGGTAGGGGCAAACGGTTGTTTGCCCTCCAATTAGTAAGATTATTTTGAGAAATCACCTTAGCTCGACTTTATCCAAAGCAAAGTTAGAATGATAAAACCTGTATCTAATTTCGTTGTCTACTTGATGCTGTTGTAAAAACTCAAACCAATTTTCCAAAACCTCTTCGACATCGAATATATCTACATCCAGAGTTGGTGGGTTTGTCTGGTGAATCCTTTGAAGTATCGCATTTGCCGATATACCCTCATTTTCGGCAGTTGCGAGAACCTGCAGTATCTTAATGGCAATATCTGAGAAACCCTCACCTTGCATTTTCTGCCAATGTTGGGTGAATTCTGATTCAGTATCCCAGTTTTTTAAGTCATGTTGGGATAAATCGAGAATTTGAGATGGTGCTTCGATTAGTAAACCCGATTTTTCTTTTTTGAAGGGACGACGGGTAAGGAGAAAATAAATACCTTGGGGTAGATATCGGGGGAGATAAAACAGGTTTGTTCCTAGTGGTTGGTTGTTGGGGTTCATTGCATCAAGTGCATCAATGGCAATGATGAGTTTTTGGTTGGGTTGGAGTTCGTCGCTAATTTGTTGGAGCAATAATGATAAAAACCAACTTCCCTCCGTTGCATTATCGGGAATTTCCCCTTTTCTATTTTCCCTTTCTCCAATTAATTGGGTGCAAACATATTTGAGAAATTCTTCAGCAGTATTTTTATTTTCTATTTGAGCATTGTAATAAATAATATTGATATTTGGATGGGGATTGGCACTGACGAATTTAGCGAGGATAGCACTTTTACCGCTACCGGGAGTACCAACAATGGTAAAGTAACCGCGATCGCACTTGTGCAGAAAATCATCAATTGCGGTAAAAATAAATTCGCAGTTGCTACAGTGTTGACTTTTTTCCAGGATGATTTTTTGAAATTCTGTAGGTAGGGGAAATGAGGTATTCATAGTTACATCTCCATACCTTGCAAGCAGAGAAAATGTAATTTTCCCGATGCGTCACCTGCGATTATTGTTCCATCATCTGGGTTAATTGCACAGCAAAGTATACTACTTTCTCCTGTAAAAGCGCTGATTTCCTTTCCTGTTGCCAAATTCCAAACTTTGATTGTTGTGTCACTAGAACCAGAAACAACATATTGATCATTCCAAGTTACTGCTACTGCATTAACTGAGTCACTATGAGCGTTAATGGTAAACTTTTCTTTTCCTGACTGTAAATCCCAGACTTTGACTGTTTTGTCACTGGAACCAGAAATTACAAATTTGTCATCACTGGTAACAGCTAACGCATTAATTAAGCCATGATGACCTTTAAGGGTTAATCTTACTATTCCGGATTTTAAATTCCAAATTTTGATTGTTTTATCACTGGAACCAGAAATTACAAATTTGTCATCACTAGTAACAGCTAATGCATTAATCGAGCTATGATGACCTTTAAGGGTTAATCTTACTATTCCAGATTTTAAATTCCAGACTTTGAGTGTTTCATCACCAGAACCAGAAATAAGATATTTGCCATTATTGGTAATTGTTACTGCATTAACTGAAAAATTATGACCTTCGAGAGATAGCTTTTCTGTCCCAGTATCTAAATTCCAGACTGTAAGTGTTTGGCTCCCAGAAGCCGAAATCAGATATTTACCATCATTCGTAACTGCTACTGCATTAATCCAGTCATCGTAATGACGGAAGGTAAACTTTTCCTTTCCAGATTGTAAATCCAAAATTTTAAGAAGCGTTTCTCTACGAGAACCAGAAATCACATATTTCCCATCTTTGGTAACAGCGAGTGCATAAATTGAGTTACGATAACTGCTATGGGTAAACTTTTCTTTTCCAGATTTCCAATCCCATATTTTTAGCGTACAGTCATATGAACCAGAAATAATGTACTTGTCATCACTTGTGATAGCCACTGCATAAACAGATTTACGATGACCGCTAATGCTAAATTTTTCTTGTCTTGAGTGTAAATCCCAGACTTTGATGGTTTTGTCACTGGAGGCAGAAATTACACATTTATTATCACTGGTGACTGCTAATGCATTAACCGAGTAACTGTGACCTCTCAATGTAAACTTTTCTTTCCGAGATTTTAAATCCCAAATTGTAAGTGTTTCTCCACGAGAACCAGAAATTGCGTATTTGCCATCGTTCGTTACTACAACTGCTTTAAGCCAACTATTATCAATACCTAATGTCCATTTTTTTTTGCCAGATTGTAAATCCCAAACTTTGAGTGTTTTGTCACCAGAAACAGAAATTACGTATTCGCTACATGGAGTAATAGCGATGGCATTAACCCAGTTAATATGGCTCTCAAAAGTAAACTTTTCTTCCCCGGACTGTAAATCCCAAACTTTAATTGTTTTGTCTCCAGAACCAGAAATGACGTATTTGCTATCTGGAGTAACTGCAACTGCTTTAACTCTATCGCAATGACCAATAAGTGTGAATGTTGCTTCTCCAGATTGTAAATCCCAAACTTTGACTGTTTTGTCACCAGAACCAGAAATGACATATTTGCCATCTGGAGTAACTGCAACTGCATAAACCGACCCAATATGTCCTCTGAGGGTCAATTTTTCTTCCCCAGATTGTAAATCCCAGACTTTGACTGTTTTGTCATGCGATCCAGAAATCACATATTTGTTATCTAGAGTGACTACAACTGAATTTACTGAACCACTATGACCAGTGAGGGTGCGAATTAACCCACTACCCGGAGGAGTTAAGCTAGCTGTCAAGCAACGTAAGCAAGTAATTTGAGCTTGTGAAATTTGTTGTAATATTTTTTTTATTTTGGATTGTGTCTTAAAATGTAACAAACGTCCTGTTAATTGCCCTGCTAGTTGTTTTGTATCCTGAATTACAATATGTGTCGATAATCGTAATACTTCTTTAATAATCTGCAAAAAATTATGATTTCTAGGATTTAATACTAGTTGATTTGATAATTCTTTTTTTTCTATTAAATCGTAATCCTCAATTAATATTTGTATCCCAAATTGAGGATGATTAATTTTGGCTTCGATAAAATCATAATTAATCAATAAATCACAATATTTATCAATTTCTCCACCATCCAATAATAAACGCGGGACTTCACCCAAAAAATGCTCAATTTCTTCTGATGATTTTTCTGCTAACCAAGCGCGAAGATTGCTCATGAAATCAACCCCTCTGTCATAGTTTCAGCAACCTCAGCACTAATATCAGGTAAATTAACCCCGGCAGATTGGACAATATCCCGACGTTGTAAAAAATCTCGAAAACTCTCATGGTAAAACCGATAACGGGGTGGTTGATGGCTTTCCTGTTTCTGTAAAAATTGCGCCCATCCATCAAGAACATCCTGTACTGTTAACTCATTCTGCTTGGAATATTTAGCAATCACTCCACGAGAAGCAGCACTACGTAAAGCACACATCACATAAACAATTTTGATTTTATTTTTCGGTAAAGGTTTGGCAGTCATCCCCATAATATGCCAGTGGTTTTCATAATATCCTTGCAAACCCACAGGCAATTCATGAAATGCCTTGTTATCATAAAATCCATCGGCGATGGCTGGTAGAATACAACGCAAATACATAAAGTTATTTTCACTTTTTGTAGCTATTTCTTCCACAAAATGAACATGAGATATATGATTCTGCTGTTGAATCCATCGAGCTAAACTCTGTTGATATTTTCCATCATTCAACAATTGCCTAATATATTCCTTCACATCCTGAGTACTTTCTTGAATTTTCTCTCTCAAATCCAATTCTTGAGTCGGGATACTGGGCGAAATATTCAACCTTTTTTCATTTTGATTATAAGGTCTTCTCGTGAGGATAAAATAAACCCCATCCGGCATAATAGTTGGTAAATATAAAAGATTTCCAGTTGCTTCTTGGTCAACTTCATCCAGCGCGTCAACAACAATAATTAACCGTTCCCCAGTAGATAATTTTTCCTTCGCTTTAGTCAATAAAGTTGATAAATCCGCATCCGCTACATCTTGCAACTGGAAACGAGCAATTAATTGTTGGCGAATTTTCTTCAGAAATAATTCAGCACGATTCATTCCTTCTGCACGGATATTAAAAAAGCAAATAGTTTCTGGATTATTTAATACATACTTTGCAGAAATGGCACTTTTCCCCATCCCCGCATCACCAATAATAGTGAAATAGCCATTTGCGTTATTTTGCAAAAAATCCTCAATCGCATCAAATACAAATTTTCGTCCGCAAAATAGCTGGATTTTTTCGTAAATTAGTCGTTCAAATTCTGGTGGTAAATACCGTTGAGGATACCAGTCTTTGTCCGCAACTATATCTGTAGGTTCAATTTTAAGAACTTTTGCAATATTCTTAACTGCTTGTCGTTCAACCCCGTTTGGACAATCCTTAGTGCCAATTAGTCGCTTTAGAGTATCAACCGACACTATTGCCTGCCGTGCTAACTCCTCTTGAGTTAGTCCTGCTTCCTTATAAGCTTGTTTGAGTCTAGCTTTACCTTCCTCACTTGATCGCACTTTATCAGATTCACGCATTGCCGTAACTGAGTATTGATACTTGTATATAAACAATAGCGAATTAGTTGTTTCCCGAACTAGGGCAGATAGATTTTCTTTACTTCCCCATCTGCCCTAAATTACCACATAGCCACAGGGCAAACACTCAACACAGACAAAACCCATTTGCCCTGGTATGTATTTTTTAGTCTGAGTAGGATACCAATATCACGAACCAACAATACAGCATTTCGGAGAGTCACAATGCAGTTTAACTTTTTCTCAAAATCGGAAAATAACAACGATGACAACGATATCAAAAAAGAAATTATCCGCGAATTATTGCACATGACACGTAAAAGCTACAACCTCGCGTTAGGTATTACTGCTGCATCCGCGTTGATGACTCTATTTGGTGTCGGGCTTTTCTATTTTGACAAAGTATCTGAAGCCAGTCTGACAGCATCAGGTGGAGTATTGACAACTTTAGCCAGCGTTCAACATACCAAACAGAAAAAGGAAGAACTGTGCGAGATGTTAAATAAACTTGCGGAATAATTTTAGGAGTAACCTTTTTAGGGTTGGTGGACTCTACAAATGAAGCTAACTCAAAACCTTTTCAGGTATCATTTATAATTACATTGAGATTTTGTAATTTTGTGTTAACCGAACCCCATATTCTTGAATCATTAAGTCGAGCCTATATCCGAGCAGTTGCAGGTAAAGCAGGCTTAAATCTTTCTATCCGCGAATACGATTATGGGGTAGATGGTAACTTTGATGAAATTATACCAATTTAAATAGGATTTGCGACAGATGGATGGTTAATAAGGGCGAACAACCGTTCGCCCCTACAGGGTATCTGCAACATTCTTTTTTCAAATTGGTATTAGATTTATTGGAGAAGGTGAAAACAGGAGATTGGTGATGACACAACAAATTTCAACAGAGGAATTACAAACCCACTCTCTTAAAATCGATAATGTTGTCAACTACCTCCAGAAACAAGGATGGCAAATAGTAAACCATCCCAACCCACGTTTATTGGTATTTCAAGGTGACAAAGATGATGCAGGTAATCCTATCCAGCTTGTGTTACCCAGCCAAAACAGCTTTGAAGATAGCGATCGCTTATTCACAAAAGCCATTAATCTGCTAGCAGCGATCGCAGAAAAATCTCCACAAGAAATAATTGATTTAGTCACTCAAACACCTGCAAGTTCAAACATACCACCAACTATTTAGGGTATTATCTTTATCTCAATCTAGTTTCACGATTTGGAAGAACGCATAATTAAATTCGGTCGATGTCTATTGCCTTTCATTCAGCCTCTGCGGTCACTAAATCAGGATATTCATCATCCATTGAGGTGCGGAAGAAGAACATACAGCCCCCGACTGTGTGGGGTCCGTGAACTGATCCTGGCTGGGAGCGGATATAGTCTCCAGCATGATAGACTGCGTCATCTACCACTAAATCGCCTTGCAACATATAGATTTCCTCAAATGCTGCATGACGGTGCATAGGATATTGCATTCCTGGTTCAGCCCGGAAGACACCGACAATTTCCCGCTTGACCAAATCGGTATGCAACATGGCAATTTCCACACCAGGGACAGTGTGGGGTTGCCATTTTAACTCTTGCGATCGCACTGCTTGATATGAGATCAGGTGCGGAGTGGGTTGAGGCTCTGGTAAATCGAGTTCTAGCCGATTAAACAATCGCGCTTTTAAATCTCCTGCCATCGGCGTTACAGGTGTACTGTAGGGAATTGCCGTCACGGCTGTTTCATATTCGGCTAATTCTTCTGTCAGTTCGGGAAATTCTGCCAACTGTTGCTCAACCCAATACTGCTCTGGCTCATCCAACAAATCTAGAGCGTAGAGTGGAGCTAATTCGGAGAAACAGTTGTTTTCAAAGTTCATTAGCAGATTTAGCCTTTAATGAAAATATTTACTCTTAAAGTCACACCTAGACTTCAACGCCGAGGGCAGACTTTAGCTTATTTAAGCCTAACCGAATTCTGGTTTTAACTGTCCCTAGAGAGATCCCAGTCTGTTCGGAAATCTGGCTATGGGTGAGGCCTTGATAATAGGCTAACTCAATAACTAGACGTTGTTCGTTAGGCAACAGTTTCATTGCTGATAACACGCGATCGCGACGCTCCAAAATCATCACTTCCTCAATGGGATCTACGCTAGATGATAGCGTTTGGATCTGTGAAAGGTCAGTCAAAACTGGGGAAGCGGGTTGACTACGCTGTATTTTGCGGAGTCGATCTAAAATCCGGCTACGCTGATGGGGTTAATTATCGTGGGGGGACGTTATTTAAGGAACTTATATTAGATGTCAACAGAAAAATTCCAGTGATTATCTTTCCTCAAGCCCTTTCTGCAAGAACTTGGTTGAAAACTCCCCCATTATCTATTCAGTACATAGGTAAAGGCGGTGATAATAACTGGCAAGAATGGCTGCATCCTGATAATTTTTACTTAGTAGAAGTTCCCCAAAATAGCACAGGGTTAGCTTTTGGTAGACTTTGTTATCGCAATGGTGATGTTACAGTGCAAACTATCAAAAAATTAAAAATAATTTCCCAAAAGAAGATAGTGATTAATGACAAAATCTATCTTTCTCTGTCTTCGTCACTACCTACAATTAATTCATCTCATATTATCGTCAATGCTGGCAGCGATCGCCGGGATATCCTAGGGTTGAAAACTGAAGTATATTACACAACCGAAAAAATTGTGAATCAGCCCGGTGTAAAATGAGCGATCGCCTCTACAAAGCAATAGGGGTACAGCGTCGCTGTACCCCTATAACTGTATATTAGCAATAACTATTACAGACTTGGTGCGTACTGTGGTTTTTCCGGTACGTCAGTGTACTCAGCCACAATTTGACGGAATTCAGCACCGTCAATGGTTTCTTTTTCGATGAGCAAATCCACTAAGCGATCGGTGACGGTGCGGTGTTCACGGATAATCTTCTTAGATAGTTCGTAACATTCTTCCACGATCGCCCGGACTTGAGAATCGATCCGAGAGGCTATTGATTCAGAATACTCAGATCTGGTTGTCCAGTCACGACCTAAGAATACTTCTCCCTGTTGGCTTTCCAGTGACAGAGGCCCTAAATCAGACATCCCGAACCGGGTTACCATTTGTCTCGCCATTCCCGACAACTGTTGTAAGTCGCCACCAGCACCAGTGGTAACTTCCGCAGCGCCGAAAATCACCTCTTCAGCGGCGCGACCACCCAAAGCACCAGTAATCCTGGCTTTGAGTTGAGAACGGGAAATTAACCCCTGTTCTTCATTGGGGGTGAACCAAGTTAAACCTTGGGCTTGTCCCCGTGGAATCAAGGTAACTTTTTGTACTGGGTCATGGTCCTTTAATAATGTTCCTACTAAGGCATGACCAATTTCGTGGTAAGCAATCAAGCGCTTGCTCTTGCTGTCTACCAGGGGAGTACCTTCCATCCCGGCGACTACGCGATCCACAGCGTCATCAATTTCGCCGAGGGTAATCGCTTCTTTGCGTCTTCTGGCGGTGAGAATTGCTGCTTCGTTGAGTAAGTTAGCTAAGTCAGCACCGGTAAAACCAGGAGTGCGTCGGGCGATCGCATCTAGGGAAACACTAGGATCAAGTTTTTTGTTCCGTGCGTGGACTTGTAAAATTTCCAAGCGCCCTTTAATGTCTGGTGCATCAACAGTTACTTGTCTATCAAAACGACCAGGACGCAACAATGCTGAGTCTAGTACGTCGGGACGGTTAGTGGCAGCAATAATAATGATGCCTGTATTACCTTCAAAACCATCCATTTCGGTGAGCAGTTGGTTGAGGGTTTGTTCTCTTTCATCGTTACCGCCACCGATACCAGCACCCCGTTGTCTACCTACAGCATCAATTTCATCAATAAAGATGATACAAGGGGCGTTATCTTTGGCCTTCTTAAACAAGTCACGGACACGGGATGCACCAACACCGACAAACATTTCCACGAATTCCGAACCGGAAATACTGAAGAAAGGTACACCAGCTTCCCCAGCGATCGCTTTTGCGAGGAGGGTTTTACCTGTACCAGGAGGACCGACTAACAGCACGCCTTTGGGAATTCGTGCGCCAACAGCAGTAAATCTTTCTGGCTGTTTCAGGAAGGTGACGACTTCTTGCAGTTCTTCCTTCGCTTCCTCAATCCCGGCTACATCATTAAATTTCACCCCAGTCTTAGCCTCCATTTGGAAGCGCGCACGGGATTTGCCGAAGTTCATCGCTTGTCCAGGTCCACCAGGGAGATTGCTAGAACGACGGAACAAAAAGAACAATCCAGTAATCAATAAAATTGGGAACACCAAATTCCCCAACAGTCCCCAGATAGCGCCATCATTCCGCATCGGGTGAGCGTCAAAACTGATGCCTTTTGTTTTCAGCTTGGTAATTAACTCAGGAGCATTCACAGGTAGATCTACCCGCCACCGCTGCACGCGATTTTCGATATCTTGATCTACCGCTTCAATAATTGCCGTTCTACCACCTTCATATAGATCCACACTGGTAACGCGATCGGCATCCAAGTATTCCAGAAAGCGACCGTATGTCATGCGGGTATTGGCTGCATTCTTACTGCTGTCAGCAGGCGCACCAGCAAATGCCCCTTGCCAAAAGAAAAAGCCAATTACCAAAGCAGGCAATGTCCAGAGTACTAGGACTTTCCAGGAGAATTTCATTTTAATTTGCCTCTAGATACCAATACAAATCATCAGCTTTCGCAACCGAATGTTACAGATCAAGGATGAAGTATAAAATCTCTCATTTTCATCAATGACTACGTTCCCCGAAAGCGGAGACGAAGTCTAAATCCTTGACACTTCATTCTTTTTGTGGAAACTTCTTATTTTCACCCTTCATCCTTGATGCTTCATCCTTTTTTGGTCACCAGCATAGTTGTGCAACGGATCTGAATAAATCCATTTTTTTAATTTGATGTCTTACATGCATCGTTACAGCAACTGTAAGGGCGTTACAGGGGATCAATAACGACGACAAGAATCTTAATTAAAGTTAACTTAATTTTAATACATTATTGCGCCAGAAAAGCGATCGATGACAAGGATTCAGGCATAGGGCGTGGAATTTTCCCATATTGAAGGGGATGGGGGAGATGGGGAGGATGGGGGAGTTCTCTAATAATTTACCAATACCCAGTCCCCAGTCCCCAGTCCCCAGTCCCCAATCCCCCATTACTTAACTTCCGAAATTTGTAGAGTGTAAGGGAAATATTTGCCTTGCTCATAGGAACCGACCCAAATCCGGTAAGTTCCTGGCAGCCATTCACCAACCATGCCAGGATTTTGACCGTTAAACTCGTCATTACACCATGTGCCGCCAGGACCGCTAATAATCAGGGTAGTATCTGCGGGACTCTGAACTTGTAGCTTTAGGTAGTCAAATTTACTTGTCAATACTAAGGTATGGTCTGGTGCTTCATCAACAAATCCGGTGCATGGACCAGTAGCGGTTTCTACTCTTTTAGCAACTTGGTTCCCAGGTACTGAGCCGCCACTCATGCCGCGAACTGTGAAGGGATCTGGAGAAAACTTATGGCCAATGCTAATATCTCCAAAGATTGGGGGCGCTTGTTGAGCATCCACCCCGGCATGAATTGCCGATGTAACGAAGAGTGTAAATATCGTCAACGATAATCTTATTCCTCTATTGAGCAATGGTTGCGGCATTTTGATTATATGTTTATCTCAGTGTTGTTGAAGACATGAATTTTACACACCAAGTTCCCTATGTGAGCATAATTGACTACAAATGTTAGATTTTAAATTTAGGGATTTAGCTCTGAAAGGGTGACAGTCTTCTGTGGCTACTTGACTTGATTATGAATAGGGGCACACCTTTGTGCGCCCCTAAAATCTAAAATATTTGCAAAACCTGAAATTAATGCTGGTTGCTGAGTACGTTCAGTGTACTCCTACGGGGAAGCAAGCTACGCGATCGCATCTCTGACAGTAGAATTATTTTGTCGAAGACATCGCTTGACTCAAGCGAGGCTGATCTAAGCCAATCTGATGCAGTAGCAACCAAGATTGTATCAGGTCGGGGCCGTGAACATCACCGGTTAAAGCGGCTCTGAGCGATCGCATTACCAGCCCTTTCTTCACATTTTGCGCTTTCACCACCTGTTTAATAATCTCCTGCGCTATATCTGCTGATAGTTGCGGTTGCTGTTCTAACGCAGCGAGAATCGCCTTGAGAGCATCTGCAGAACCTGCTTGTTGCAACTGCTTACTAGCCTCTTCGCTAAATTCCACTGTGTCGGTGAAAAACAGTTGGCTTTGCTCTACAGCATCTTTCAAGCGTGTCAAGCTGGCGCTAATTAAAGTCACCAACTCCTCTAACCAAGGACGTTCTCTTCCCCTATCAAATTTATACCCAGCTTCTTGCCAGTAAGGTATCAGCAAGTCTGTGAGTTTATCTACTGGCGTACTGTGGATATACTGACTATTCAACCAATCCAGTTTTGCCCAGTCAAACTTAGCACCTGCTTTATTGACGCGCTCAAAGCTAAATTCTTTGGCTGCTGCTTCTAAGGTGAATATTTCTTGAGTTGAGTCTGGGGGAGACCAACCCAACAAGGTCATATAGTTCACCAAGCCTTCAGCAGTGAAACCTAATTGCTGAAAGTCAGAGATAGAAGTAACTCCATCCCGTTTAGAGAGCTTGCGTCCATCTAAACTCAAAATTAGGGGTGTGTGAGCAAAGTCTGGTATCTTCGCCCCCAAGGCTTCGTATAGTAGAATTTGCTTGGCGGTGTTAGCGATGTGGTCTTCGCCGCGAATCACATGGCTAATTTGCATATCGATGTCATCAACCACAACGACAAAGTTGTATAACGGCTGACCCACACCTGCTTCCGAAGCCCGGGCGATGACCATATCACCACCCAAATCGCTACCTCGCCAAGACATTGTTCCCCGCACTAAGTCATGCCAAACAATTTCCCGCTCATTAGCAATTTTAAAGCGAATCACATAGCTGCGACCCTCGGCTTCAAAGGCAGCCTGTTGTTCTGGAGTGAGATTGCGGTGACGGTTGTCATAACGCGGTGCTTCCCCCCTAGCTTTCTGGGCTTCTCTTAGGGCTTCTAATTCTTCAGAGGTGGTGTAGCAGCGGTAAGCTAATCCCCTTTCTAGCAGTTGTTCTACTGCTGCTTTGTACAGATGCAGGCGTTGGGATTGGAAAAATGGCCCTTCATCCCAGTTCAGCCCCAACCAGCGTAGCCCTGCAAGAATATTATCAGTATATTCGGGACGCGATCGCTCAAGGTCTGTGTCTTCAATTCGTAGTATAAATGTACCGCCATGATGGCGGGCAAATAACCAGTTAAATACAGCTGTTCTAGCTGTACCAATGTGCAAATTTCCTGTTGGACTCGGAGCAATACGGACTCTAACAGTCACAGTTGATTCTCTCTTTCTATAAATAAGTACTGAGTGCTGCTGTAACTTGAATCAATAGTTAGTCAATAGTAACTATTTATTAATCTTAAAGTTTCACTCAACTCACTCAGCACTCACAACTTAATAATTTTCTACGGGACTGACGGGGCTCGAACCCGCAACTTCCGCCGTGACAGGGCGGTGCTCTAACCAATTGAACTACAGTCCCTTAATTTGCAGCTTCTCCATTATGCTCATACCGTGGTAATTTGTCAACTCCAGATTATGAAGTTTTTGGAGCTAATATTTCTACTGTCGTAAATCTAACAATGAAGGTAAGCCGGAATCAGGCGGCGGCGATGGACTTTTAAGTCCCCTCTCACTGCGAAGTTCACTGTACTGGCTAGGAATATTAACTGGTATTGAATTCTGGAAGTTCTTGCTCCCTTGATACCCAGATAATACAGCCAGCTCATTTAAGGATTGAACTCCAGAATAGAACTTACCGTTAATTTCCCAAGTGGGATAGCCTTGAATTTTAGCTGCTTTACACAAGTCTGACTGAGAATTTTTCCCTTGAGGATCACATTCAATACGGTTAATAAAATTGAACGCCTGCTGACCAAACAGATATATTTGCTTGTAGCAGTAGCTACACCAATAAGCACCGTAAAGTTTAACTTTTTTTTGTTGCAGATGTTGTGCTAAGGCTATTTCTGCTGTTCCAGAAGAGCTTTCTACGTTAATAACTACTCCTTGACTACTGCTGTTCAATTCTTGAGCAGAAGAGGAGGAAGCGCCGACTGTCAAGGATAGTAAAAATATAGTCAGCCAATGGCGTAACTGGGTGTGAGATAACATGTGTTGTGGCTACTTGTCTTGGTCAGCAAGCAAATCAATATCATGAATTTTAGCTCAATTTCTCAGTTATTGGTTCAAAATAACCGGGGTCATAACCTGCGACTTAGACGAGAGTTGCTGCTGTATGCGAAATTGCATCTGCTTATATTCCTGCTTCAACAGGTTTTTGCTCAACTCAGATTTCGAGGAGGGTGGTAAATTTTTGCTCTGTTCTACCCAAATTTTCAACATTTGCCGTTGACTTTGATCAACGTAACAGCTGAGAACGTTGGTACAAGAATGAGGATTTTCCAGAGTGAAGAAAATCAAAGGGTAGCGTTCATTTTCTGCTAATGAACAAACCATGCTCTGATTTTGGGGATTTTGCATGTCTAGATAACAGGGTAACCACTTTGGTCCGAGTTTTTGATTGTAGAGGACTGTCAACCACAACATCATGGGGTGAGGTGATGTGACGAAGATAAACTGGTTGTAACGGGTAGAAGCCGCACGGTTTTTGATTTCTTGTTTAGACAACATCAGCCATAGTGCTGCTACACTTCCTTGTTCGGTGTCTAATATTTGAGGGAAAACAATTTCTCGAATCGGCTTTTCTTGAGGCCAAAAAAGTTGCCAGCAGTTTCTTTCTACGGCTAAAGGCAAACCAGATCCCAAAGGAATATTCTGGTTGTTTTTGAAGGCGGGAGCAGCAGGAACGGAATATTTTTTTTGTTCATATGCTATTTCTCCTCCCCCAAAATTTGTGGGTAGACTCACATAGTTAGACCGAGTTAAATTTCCTAATACGTGCAAAATTTCCGTAATATTTTGGGGGCGATCGCTTGCTGATTTGGCAAGACAAGACATGATTAAATCATTTAGCTTTTGAGGTAGCTGGAGATGCGGTTTAATATCAGTGATCGCTCTTGGTGTTTCAAAGTGATGTGCTTTATACCACGCACCAAAGTAATCTGTTTCTGGTTGCCAAGGTTTTGCGCCTGTGAGCATCTCAAACATCATCACACCTAGGCTATAAATATCAGAGCGACTATCTAATTCTCCTCCATCTAGTTGTTCTGGAGAACAGTATGGTAAAGTACCATTAAACCCTTTATTTGTGCTAATTGAAGCTGCATAATTTAAAAATCTAGCAATACCAAAATCCAGAATTTTTGCTAACTGACCTAATATAGGATCTGGAACAACTAGTATATTAGCAGGTTTGATATCTCTATGAACTAATGGACAAATTTTACCGTCCATGTCTATGCCTTGATGAGCAGACTGCAAGCCCAAACAAATCTGACGTGTCAGCGTCATAAACATTGGCAAAGATATCGGAATTAAATCCTTTAAACTCTTACCAGATAAATATTCCATGACATAGAATGGTTTACCTTCTTCACTGACACCATAATCATAAGCCCGCACAATGTGTATACTTTGTTGACTCAAAGCAGCACTCATTAAAGCTTCACGAGCAAAATCTTTTTGCATCTTGGCATCGGAAACAGTATGAGTTAGGAATTTGATAGCAACTGGTATTCCTCCTAACAAAACATCATTTGCTAAAAAGACCTCACCCATACCTCCTTTGCCAATTAACTGCTTCAGATGGTAACGATTGGCAAGCAAACCTGTACTTTTACTTTGTGGAGACGCAAATGCACTTTGATTCACTCTGACAACCTCTAAGATTTTAATATGTTAAATCAAATTTTATTTATGTAAAATAAGTGTAAAATTTGATAAAACCATTTATAGACATAATTTTTTAAGCCGACCTTTTGAATTTTTGTTTCTGATTCCAACTTCCGCATTATTTCTACTTTTTTTCTTTCATACTCTGCTTTTAAAATAATTTTTGCTTGTTTAGGAGAAATAAATTCATTGGCATTTTCGTTAAGTGTCAACCAGTCTGTAATTTGCTGACGCTGTTGAGCAGTCAAGCTTAAAGTCATTACATGGATGCAATTATTCGGCTCTTCTAGAGGAAAAAATAGCAAATGATAGTAACCTGTTTCTGATAAAATACGCAGTATTTTCTGTCCTCTAGTATCTTGTATATCTAAAAAATAGGACAGCCATCGTGTTAGAGAAAATTGAGAATCATATAAAACTGTCACCCACAATAGCACTGGAGATACGCTCATTTTACTAATAAATTCAGTGCTATGTGTTTTATCTAAGAATTTGTTAATTTCTTGTTTGGGTAACATTGCCCAAACTGTTGGTATTGTCCCTTGGATTGTATGTAATAAATGGGGAAAACTAATTGGTGCTATTGGCTTACTTTTCGGCCAAGTTTTCTGTAAACACTCTTGTTCTGATAATGACGTTAAAGGAATTAATTGTAAGGGCAATGCAGGTTGTAAGTTATCACTACTACTAATACTAGGAGGATGATCAAGTTGCCATCTTACCTGTTCTAAATTTTCTAAAATTTCTTTAATATTTTGTGGGCGATCGCTAACTTCTTTCGCCAAACAACGCATCACTAATTTTTGTAGTTCCTGAGGTATAGTTGCTTGGGGATTTACCTCTGCAAATGCCGGGGGAGTTTGAAAACGATGAGCTTGATACCAACTACCAAAGGAGTTACTAGTTGATAGAAATGGATGTTTTCCTGTCAACATCTCAAACATCAATACTCCTAAACTATAAATATCAGAACGCACATCGAGTAATTTGCGTCCTTCCATATGTTCTGGAGAACAATAAGGCAAACTACCGATAAAAGAATCAGTTAGAGTCATACCGCTGCGTTCTGTTAAGAACTTGGCGATGCCAAAATCGAGAATCTTCACAATATCCCCTAATTTAGCATCCTTAGTAATAAATATATTTTCTGGTTTAATATCCCTATGAACAATAGGATAAATCTCTCCTTTGAGGGTGATACCTTGATGAGCGCACTGTAAACCCAAACAAATTTGCTGACAGAGATCCAAAAATTTAGGTATTACTAAATGCTCATTTTTAAGAATCAGTTTTAAGTTTTTTCCTTGGAGATACTCCATAACATAAAATGGGGTACTATCCTCAGTGACGCCGTAGCTAAAGACGCGGATAATATTTTTACTTTTACGGCCTAGTTGAGCCCCAATAAAAATTTCTCTAGCAAAGCGTTGAGACATTTGCTGACTACCTAAACTTAGCAAGAGAATTTTGACAGCAACGGGCATACCACCTTTGGCCACATCTTCTGCTAGGTAAACCCTACCCATCCCCCCTTTACCAATCAAATCTCTGATTAAATAGCGGTTATTCAGCAATTTTCCTACATAAACATCTAATTCGGTTTTAGAATTGACTGGGTTGGGAATTTGATTTTGTACCATAAGATGATTTATTAAAATAAATCTAGAAAATCACTGCAATAACTCTCGTTAGAAATTAATTTTATCTGGAAACAATATCAAAAATTTTAGAGAGATAAACATGTAAGATAAAAAACACTACAATATTGAGTGAAATTTTGATCAAAATATAGGGAAGTTGTATGCAAAAGCTCTTAAATATGGTGTAGCATATTTGCTAGGAGAAGCGAATGAGAAATTCCACGGAAACCCTAAATCTTCGGGATTGATTTGTCTAATTCAGTCAGTGAATATACGGAAGGCAATAGGCAATGCTCAAGGCTAGTGCTGATAACTATAACTGTTAACTCAAATTTATTAGATAATTCGGGGATATTGTTGTTCAGGAAATGCGGAACAAGCGGCGAAAGAACCTGATGAGTGGTGATTCGATTTTGAGTTTAAAGGCTAGTATCTGGGTGCGTTGTAAGGAGTTAAAATTGTTGTCGCTAATTAGAAGTAGTGATGACTGTCCATCTGGAAATTTGGCACCAATGGTTAAGCCTTCAATGTTGTCTAGTGATACTTGTAAAGTTCCCAAATCTAAGAGCTTTTTTTTCTGTACTGGTTTGATTTTATTCAAGTCAACAGCTAGGAGGCTGTCGATATTTTGAATGTCGTCTGCACCTTCCAAAGAAACTTCAAACAGGGAAATTGCAAATCCAAAGCCTGTAAAAGCCCGTTCTAAGCTGAGGAAGTTGCCTTGATTATCGAGGGCTAATAAATCAGGTAATCCGCTAGCAAATTTGCCAGTAAGATTTAAAAGAGGGGTGACTGGTTCAGTTTGATAGAGATATTCCTTTTCTGGCTGGTTGGTGAGCAGGCTATATTGTAGTATCCGGCAAGGAGTACTGATTTTAGGTTGAGCTGCTACACCATCTTGAATTAACGCATTTTCGCTGGCTGTAAATAAATTCTTTTCATCGGGTGTGATGGTGAGGCTTTCAAAAGCTAAATTATTGCGGATACCTTGCTTACCGTTTTTATCTGGTAAAAATTTGTTTGGGATGGGTAATGTTTTGACTACTTTGCTAGAAGATAGTGAGAACTCTTTAATAAAAGGATTAATTAATTTATCGACATCGCCTTCAGAAGAAATAAAGACTGTTTCTTTGCTAGTTAAAGCAATGCCTTCTGTGTCACTTGTACTAGGGAGAAACTTTTCTCCATTATCATTTAACAGTGTAGTTACTGCAACTGGAGTAACATCACCATCTTTTAGTGAACCTTTGCTGAGGTCTATTTTTAGAGTGTAGAATCGAGCAGGAGCTTTTTCACTACGATCATCGGAAACAGCATAATAAAGGTCTTTTTTTGTATCGTAGGTAATTCCAGATAAACCTCCTAATTGGGTTTTTTGAAAGGATAATCCTGTAGGTAAAGTGGCTTGTCCAATAAATTCTATACCAGTGACTATAGTAGCTGCTGATGCTAAATTGCTGAAGAAGAAAACCAAGCTAATAATGATAATTGTGATACTAAAGTAAATAATTCTTGGCAAAGTCAATAGTTTTTTAATTAGCTGCATAGATAGCGATCGCTTAATTATGAAAGTCAATACACACAATATCACGCTCAAGTCAAGGAATGAGGAGTGGGGGAATGACAAAAATATTCTTCCACTTTTTCACTCATGTAAGTAGATCGGCGTAAATAATTATCATTGAGATAAGACAGAATACAGGAGGGAATTGGGTTTGAGCTTCGGTTACTTTTCTTCACATAGTTTGGTTTTATTGTGCCGACTTACTTAAGCGTTGCGGGACGAAGTCCGGGAATGGAGTTTCTCGCTGCTTTCAATTAACCAAATGAAACAGTAGCGAATAAAGCTTGATTTCATCCTAATTTCATTTCTAAATGAAAAACTGTAAAAGAGTGCATTTCTAAAACTTAAAAGCACTGTGCGACAAATGCGATCTTCTCCGTTTGAGAGGACCTAGTACTGCATGGCGTAAATAACCATACCATTTTATAAATTCATTTTGATAATCTCGTGCGAGCATCTTGCTCGCGTTTGTCTGCGAGCAAGATGCTCGCACTACAATGGTATGCTCATTTCCGCCGACCTGTACTAGTACCAAGGACTTTGCCCCTTCGGGTGACGCTCCTAACGTCGCTCTAAGCGTACCCCGTAGGGGATCTTGCTACGCGAACAGCGTCTCCCCTTGGGAGAAGACTTGAACTTCCTCACCAAGAGGAACAATTTTTCTAGAAATGACCGTTCGCAATTCCTGACGTTCCATACCCAAGGACTTTAAAAGCGCAATGTCTAATTCTCTGCGTTCCCAAACACCTACTGTTTCTGGCATATTCCTGAGCCTGCTGTTATTAGCCAGTCCCACAGTTGTTATGGCTCATGGCGGACATGGAAATGAATTTGCAGCAGGGAATGAAGCCACTTCAACTAATAATTCTATTCAGGTTGATGCCGACACAGTCAAACGTTTAGGGATTAAAGTCGAGCCTGTTCAACGTCAAAGGTTAGCTATTGGCATAAAAACTACTGGACAAATAGAGACTCTTCCCAGCCAAAAAGTAGAAGTGACTACCCCAATTCAAGGGGCAAAAGTGGTTGAATTATTGGCAGAACCCGGTGCATCAGTAACAAAAGGTCAACCCCTTGCTGTTGTTACTAGTCCAGATTTAGTAACCTTGCGCGTGGAATCTCAGGACAAATTAGCACAAGGTCAAGCTGATTTACACTACAGCGAAGCAGACTTAAAACTAGCTCAACAAAATTATCAAAAATATCAACAAATAGCCGAATCTGAAATTGCCCAAGCACAGAGTCAAGTTGACTTTGCTCAAGAAAAGTACAACAAAGACAAACAGTTAGCTGATGCTGGGGCTTTACCCCGTCGCAATGCTTTAGAATCTAAAACCCAGTTAGCGCAGGCAAAAGCCGAACTTACTAAAGCTAAGAGCCGCCGGGATGTTATCGGGGCAGAAAATCAACTCAAACGCGCTCAAGCATCAGTTCAGTTAGCAAAATCAAATATTAATCGCAGTAATACTAGTTATCAAACTCGACTTGCTCAACTAGGAAATCTTCCAAACTCCAAGGGACTAGTGACAGTAAGCGCTCCCATCTCTGGTAAGGTTGCTGATAGAGAAGTGAGTATTGGTCAAACTTTTAATGATGCAGGTGGCAAATTAATGACGATTGTCAATGATAGTCGGCTTTTTGCTACAGCTAACATTTATGAAAAAGATTTAAGCAAAGTAAGAATTAGTCAGAGAATTAGTTTAAAAGTTGCGAGTGTGAGCGATCGCACTTTTTCTGGCAGAATTTCCCGAATTGGAACAGTGGTAGAAGGAGAAACAAGAGTTGTACCAGTACAAGCGGAAGTAAATAATTCCAGCGGACAACTCAAACCAGGAATGTTCGCGGAGCTAGAAGTCTTAACAGACCAAACATCAGCAGTTAATTTAGCTATTCCCGCCTCAGCAGTAGTTGACGCGAATGGTAAAAAAGTTGTGTATCTGCAAAATGGTAATGCTTATCAAACAGTTGAAGTTACATTAGGTCAGACTTCTGGAGATAGGGTTGAGGTCAACAGTGGCTTATTCGAGGGAGATATGATTGTCACTCAACGCGCACCACAACTCTACGCTCAATCTCTCCGAGGTAGTACTCAGATAAAAGTCTCGGAACACACAAAAGCTTTATCGCCAACAACGGAGGTTAAAACGTCTAGCTTACCGCTACCGTTGTGGTTGCTAGGAGCATGTGGAGGCGCTGGGATAGCTGCTGTAGGTTTCATGGTAGGTCGTCGCAGCAAGACTCAACTAGTTCCAGTAGGGGCAGAACTTCACTCAGATGACAACCACCGTGCGCCTCATGAAGAATCAAAAGTCATCATCATTAGTAAAAATACCCAACAATAAAAATGCTCAGTGCTATCATCAAATGGGCGATCGCTCGCCGTTGGTTAGTCATCCTGGGTACAATTATCCTGACAATTTGGATATGTCGGACGATTATCCAAATGCCCTTGGATGTTTTTCCTAGCTTTGCACCACCCCAAGTTGAAATTCAAACTGAAGCACCAGGACTCGCCCCCGAAGAATTAGAATCCCTGGTAACTTTACCAATTGAAAGTGCTATTAACGGTACTCCTGGAGTAACGGCAGTACGCTCATCTTCAGCAGCAGGAATTTCTGTCGTCAAAGTCATTTTTAACTGGGATACTGATATTTATCAAGCTCGCCAGCTAGTAACAGAGCGATTACAACAGAGCTTTAGTAAGCTGCCGTCAGGGGTAGAAACTCCGCAAATTTCCCCTACGAGTTCTCCCATTGGCACTGTATTACAATATGCTTTTACATCAGAAAATACTTCTTTAATGGAAGTGCGGCGAATTGTTGATTGGCAAGTGACAAACTGCCTTTTAGCTGTGCCTGGTGTTAGTCAAGTAGTTGCGTATGGTGGCGATGTCCGCCAATATCAAGTATTAGTTGATCCAGCGAAACTAAGAGCCTTTAATGTCACTTTAGAAGATGTAGAACAAGCAACATCTGCTGCCAATGTGAATGCTCCTGGTGGGTATTTAATCACTCCTGATACAGAAAAGTTGATTCGGGGGATTGGACGGATTGAATCTATCGAAGAATTACAGCAATCAGTAATTATTGCCCGTAATGGTACGCCTGTCAAAATCTCTGACGTTGCTGACGTGCAAATTGGTGCAGCTATTAAACGGGGTGATGGTAGTTTTAACGGTCAAAAGGCAATTGTTGTGATGATTAATAAACAGCCCCAAGCCGATACTCCTACTGTTACCCGTGCTATTGAAGCAGCGATGTCAGAGATTCAAGCAGGCTTACCCAAAGATATTAAAGTCACACCTACTTTTCGTCAAGAAAACTATATCGATTCTTCTATTGAAAATATTCGAGAGGCTTTAATTGAAGGCAGCATTATTGTTGCTTTAATTCTAATTCCCTTTTTAATGAATTGGCGAAATCTGGCTATTTGTTTAACTGCCCTACCTTTATCTTTATTATTAGGAGTACTACTACTAAATTGGTTGGGACAAGGTTTAAATACTATGACCTTGGGAGGGTTAGCAGTCGCAATTGGTTCAGCAGTTGATGATGCAATTGTCGATGCCGAAAATGTCTACCGTAACCTGCGAGAAAATAAATATTCACCCAACCCGCGTCCAGTTTTAGATGTTGTGTTTGATGGTTGTCAAGAGGTACGGGATTCAGTATTTGGAGCTACCATTATTACCATAATTGTGTTCTCGCCAATTTTTGCTTTAGCTGGTGTCGAAGGCAGCATTTTTGTCCCAATGGGATTAGGCTATATGGCAGCAGTTATCGCCTCTAGTATCACGGCATTGACGGTGACTCCGGCTTTATGTGCAATTTTACTGCCTTATGGTCGTTTGCCAGAAACAGAACCTTGGATTGCGAGATTTTTTAAGCGACTTTACTATCCTCTATTAACATTTTCTTTGAAGCATTCTGAAATTGTTATAGGTACTGCTGCTGCTAGTTTGATAGCTGCAACTATAATTGTCCCCTCCTTTGGCAGAATATTTTTACCAGAGTTTCAAGAGCAAACTCTGGTGAATACCCTAACTCTTTATCCGGGGGTTTCTCTAGAAGCTACTAATGCAGCTGGTGAAACACTACAGCACGCACTCAAGGGAGACTCTAGATTTCCATACGTGCAATTGCGTTCTGGACGTGCGCCGGGAGATGGGGATGCAGCAGGTGTGAATTTGGGACACTTGGATATCGAGTTAAGCGACGCAGGGATGAAAGACAGGAAAGGGACGATTGAGAAGTTACGGGAGGAATTTGCTAAGTTACCGGGGGTAGCGCCAAATATTGGCGGTTTTATCTCACATCGCATGGATGAGGTGTTATCTGGAGTGAGGAGTGCGATCGCAGTCAAAATTTTCGGACCCGACTTAGAACAACTCCGCACCATTGGACAGCAAGTTGATGATGTTATGAAAACCGTTAATGGGATTGTAGATTTACAACTAGAACCCCAAATACCCATTGAACAAATACAAATTAAGTTCAACCGACCTGCTGCTTCACGGTATGGTTTAACAATAGGCAAACTTTCTGAAATTATTGAAACTGCTCTGAATGGACGAATAGTGTCTCAAGTTTTAGAGAAACAACAAACTTTCGATTTAGCTGTGTGGTTAAAGCCAGACGCACGGCAGAATTTGGATATGATTCGCAATTTGTTAGTTGATACTCCTAATGGACAAAAAATTCCTCTAGCACAGGTGGCCACAATTGAAAATGGTACTGGGCCTAATACTATCAATAGAGAAAATGTATCCCGCTTGATTGTTGTATCCGCTAACGCTAATGGTAGAGATTTGCGTTCCATTGTTAATGAAATTAGAGACAAAGTTAATCAACAGGTACATCCACCCTCTGGTTACTATATCCAGTATGCAGGACAATTTGAGGCAGAAGAAAGAGCAACTCAGAATATCTTAATTTCGAGTGCGATCGCCTTTGTTGCAATTACAGTCATCATGTATCTTTCCGTCAAATCTATCCCTTCTACCGCCATGATTATGATTAACTTGCCTTTGGCGTTGGTGGGGGGAGTATTTTCAGTAGCTTTGTCTGGAGGAATAATTTCCATTGCCTCTTTGGTTGGCTTTATCACTCTATTTGGAGTTGCTACCCGCAATGGTTTGTTACTTGTGGATAATTACAACACCAAATTTGCGATCGGTATACCACTTAAAGAAGTTCTGATTAAAGGGTCAATGGAACGTCTGAATGCCATTTTAATGACAGCTTTTACCTCTGCTTTAGGATTAGCACCTCTAGTAGTTGAGAGTGGTCCCGGAAAAGAAATTTTACACCCACTTTCAATAGTAGTTTTAGGTGGATTATTTACTTCTACGGCATTAACTTTAATGGTATTACCAGCTTTATATGCTAAGTTTGCTAAGTTCTTGCTGCCTAATATTACTATGTCAGTTGTAGAGGATGGAAAAGTACCAAAAGCAGTTTTTGAGCAATGAGGAATAAACCCATGAATTCACTTAAATCCGGTTTGATTGTTATTGGCAGTGTAGGACTACTATTTTTAGGAGCTTGTAGTAATAGTAATAAAGCAGCTAATACAGAAAATAGTCCAGCCGCTTCTACCTCAATCGCTCAAACTTCACCTGCTACTAAAAAAGATAGCCATCATGGTGAATCTCATGGAGGTCAAGTTGCAGAGACAGTAAGTTATCACCTGGAATTTGTTCCTGAGAAAGAAGCAAGCGCAACTCACATGGATTTATACGTGCTAAAAGGTGACAATCACCAAACAGTATCTGATGCAAAAGTAACGGCTCAAATTCAGCTACCTGATGGCAAACAAAAGACGGTTGCGTTTACTTATGATGCCAATGATAAACATTACACAGCAAAGTTAACTGAAAAAGCAATTGGTCAATATCAGGTAAAAGTTACTGTTGATATTAAAGGTGAAAAAGTCAACGGTAGATTTAATTTTAATCGATAGATACCTCATATAACTATGATAGCGCTTCCCATTCAGATGAAGTACAAAATTAGATCACGCTGTGTAGGGGCACGGCACTGCCGTGTCCTTACGGATATACCTCACGCTTGTTAAGAAACTCTATAGCTTCAAAAGCATAGATAAATATAGTTTGTCTGTATATATCTGTGGTTTTACAATCAATGTATTGCCATTGGTAACTCAGAGCAGAAGTTATCAGGCAATGGAATATCAGATTAACCTTCAAGGATGCTGCAAGATGGCGCCAAGCACACGATGGGAGCAATCGTATTGTAAATAAATATTGAGACAAAACAATATTTCATCTTGATTTCATTCTGAAATGAAAAGCTAGAATTATAGTCAAACAAATAAATGAAGTTTTGCGGCTGTGACTTAACTCTTCAGTCCCTCAAAGAGGTGAATTTATGAAGAACAAAAATTTGATTTATGGTCTTATCGGGTTGTTGAGTAGTAGTGCTATTGGAGGATTATTAATCATAAATAGCACACAAGCCCAAACTCCCAATCCAGGACATAATACTCATCATCCATCCCCGGAAATTACTCCTTCTCCCCAAAGAGGGATGATGAATCAGGTAGATCAGCATTTCATGGAAATGATGGTTCCTCACCATCGGCAAGCATTAGAAATGGCTGAACTCGCATTAAGTCGCGCTCAACATCCAGAAATTAAGAACCTAGCGGTTGTGATAAAAAAAGACCAAAACCGCGAAATTCAGCAAATGCAAACTTGGTATAAGGCATGGTATGGCAAAGAAGTACCTGTAACAGCCATGACTCATCAAGAAATGATGGCAAGACATCAGGGCATGAGTCAGCAGATGAACCCAGAGATGATGAAAATGCCGATGAACCAGAACATGAGAGGTATGAATGTAAATTTAGAAACATTGAAAAATGCACCAGATTTTGACAAAGAATTTATCCGTCAAATGATTCCTCACCATCGCATGGCTGTGGAGATGTCAAAGATGGCTGCTAAAAAAACACACAAACCAAAAATTCGTAATTTAGCTCAGTCCATCATTAAAACTCAAACGGCTGAAATTAACCAGATGCAGCAATGGTATCAGGCTTGGTATCAGTCAAAGCCAGAAGAAAATTGAATTGATCACGATTTTTGACCTGAAATAATTGGCATCTGTTCTCAATGGGGTCAATTATGTGGAATTTTTTTAGACGCAAGCGCCAATAAGAAATAACAACATCGCTGTAGATCAAATCTGTGCGATGACTGTAGAAAAGGCTATAGCGTTGAAGTTAGAGCGAGACGGACAGATTTAATTATTTTAGAGGTAAATATGAAGAGGTCATTTATTTACGCTGTTATATTGACTCTGAGTAGTACAGCTATTATTGCTCCTAGCTATGCAAGTGATAGAACAGATGATGGTAAGGTTCCCCATATTGATGGAAATGTACAATTCCCTCCCACACGCTGGGGAATTTTTAGACATACGTTCCGGTTGCACGTTCCCCAAAATAGCAAAGCTGTTACCCAACTACTGATCAAAGTTCCAGATAATGTAACTGTGAGTAATGACGTTAGGGATATTGATGTTGTGGATGAAAATGAACATCAGATTAACACTAATGTATCTGTCAACGGTAAAACAATACTACTAGCTTTCCCCGAACCAGTTGTTGCTAAAACTAAGTTTGAGATTAACCTTAACAAAATAAAAAGAAGAAATATTGGTAAAGGTTCCGTCTACAGTTTCTCGGCTCAAGAAGTTGACATTGATGCAGTCATTCCCATAGGTATGGCTTCGTTTCGTCTCTACTAAGTCACAAGTTTAGATAGCAAATGATGATATTTTATAAACTTCTATCAAATTATTTATTAGGGGAAAATTCTATGACAATTGCAAACTATGTTTACGTCACAAATTTACAACGAACCTTAAACTACTGAATTTGATATGAGGGTGCTGCTCGTCGAAGATGAACCAGATTTAGGGACTGCTATTAAGCGTACTTTAAATCAACAAAAGTACTTAGTTGATTGGGTAATGGATGGTACTGAAGCATGGACTTACTTAGAAAATGGCTCGGCACAATATACAGTAGCGATTTTTGACTGGATGCTTCCAGGGATTAATGGCTTAGAACTGTGTAAAAGGCTGCGTTCTCAAGTCAATCCTCTCCCTATCTTGATGCTAACAGCTAGAGATAGCATGGAAGATAAAGTTACTGGCTTAGATGCGGGTGCAGATGACTATTTAGTTAAGCCCTTTGGAATGGTGGAATTGTTAGCACGGTTGCGGGCTTTGCAGCGTCGCTCTCCACATTTCCAACCTCAACAATTGACTCTTGGTAATTTGACTCTAGATTATGGCAACAGTACAGTTGTCAGGCAAAATACTATAGGCGAACAGCAAAGCATTCCTTTAACTAATAAAGAGTTTCAACTATTGGAATATTTTATGAAGCACCCCAAGCAAATTGTCACGACTGAACAAATTCGCAATCAAATTTGGGAAGTAAATGCGGAATCTAGTAGTAATGTAGTGGCGGCGCAAATACGTTTATTACGTCGTAAACTCACCAATAGCGACTGTCCTAACTTGATTGAAACTTTGCACGGTATGGGATATCGTCTTAATTTCACTAATGAATCAAAATAAGCTGTTTCGTCTCACCCGTATTCGGTTGGCTCTGTATTATGCCATCGTTATGGGTTTAATTTTAAGTATATCTGCTTTCGGTTTTTATCGAGCAGTGTTCCATGCCCATGTGGTGGCTTTAGATAGTGAAATTGAGTCTGTAGCGGGGACACTTCATGACAGTATCGAACTAAAACTACAGTCACCCGGACGTTTGGAACCCTTAGCACATCAGTTATTCCCAAATATAGATAACTGCGGAACTGGAGCTACTAATTGTAGTCAACAACAGCCGCATTCTAAACGCCATCTTCTTGGTATTGTGACTAAAACTAGCTACTATATACGTTTCTTTGATACTTCCGGAAAATTAGTTGCTAATGCTGGTTATTATCCCAAGGGATTACCTGATGTTTTTAATCAAAAAACTTGGCAATTTTTCAAAGATAGTAAAGGTAAAAATTATCATCAAATTACTCTAGCACTGCATACCCAAAATCATCAAGACTGGGGATATATGCAAGTAGGGCGTAGTTTAGAAGAGTTTAATCATTACTTAGATAGTGTAAAACTAATTTTGGTGTTAGGACTGCTAGTGGCAATGGGTATGATTGCTGGTGCTAGTTGGTGGCTATCAGGATTAGCTATGCAGCCAATTTATCAATCCTATCGACAAATTCAACAGTTTACGGCAGATGCAGCACATGAATTAAGAACGCCTTTAGCCGCAACAGGTGCAACTGTAGAATCAGCACTTTTGATGGCACAAATAGACGAAGAAGAAGCACGGGATATTTTGCAAACTATACAACGTCAAAATCAGCGGCTAACAGGTTTAGTTGTTGATTTATTAATGTTAGCGCGTATAGATAGACAAGCGAAAAAGTTACAATGTGAAATTTGCTGCCTAACTGATATTGTTAGCGATTTAATTGAGGAGTTTACAGCAATGGCAACTACTGCAGAGGTAAAGCTGAAATCTTCAATACAAGTGCATGAACCTTTGAATATTATAGGTAATTCTGACCAGCTTTATCGCTTATTTTCTAATTTAATTGTCAATGCGATTCAATACACACAGAAAGGAGGTGAGGTGACAGTTTTTTTAGATCGCAATGACTATAATGCTGTAATTAAAGTTCAAGATACAGGGATTGGTATCGCGAAACATGAACTGACACGAATTTTTGATCGCTTTTATCGGGTGAGTAACGATCGCTCTCGTAATACTGGCGGTTCTGGATTAGGATTAGCGATCGCTCAAGCTATTGTTCAAGCACATCAAGGTAGATTAAATGTACAAAGCGAATTGGGTAAAGGCAGCACTTTTACAGTGCAATTACCTCTGGATGTTACCCATTTAAAGAGCGATCGCTCTTTAAAGTGGAGTTCGCCTAGAAAAAGTTGACTAGCCAGTCTTTCACGCTGTGGGTAGCGCGGCAGTCATCTTCGTTGTAGAGTTGGATTGTTTCTAATAAGGTGCGATCGCCTGTTTCTAACCATTGGTCATACCAGTAAATACACTTGGCACCAGTGGCTTCGGGATTACGCCACTCAAATCCTAACCAACGGGCGATCGCTTTGAGGGCATAACTTTCGATGGGTAAGGCGACGCTTTGGGTTAATTGTTCATACACATCCACGAACCGATTCAGGATGGGATTTACTGAAGAGTAAGGAGTGCGATATAACTTTGCTAACCTTTTGACGGTATCAAATTCGTAGACGCAAAAATGATAAATTGGCGCTTCGGGATATTGTCCCACTAAATCCAGAAATTGCTGCCAAATTGATTCTTCTTCTTCCGGACGTTCTGCAAGAAATGAATAAAACTTTTCTGTTTTGGCTTGTGTATCCACAACCAAAACGCCTAAAAGATAATTTAAATTTAAGTCTGGTTGGGCTTCAATATCAAAATAAATTTCTATGGGAGCGGTGAATGTAATGCTCTCGGTTGGTAAGGGATAAGGTAAAATAAACGGACGATTTTCTAATACAGACTGGGCTTGTACTACTAGTTTGGGTGCGACTATGCTGTCGAAACCCAGGAGATTTTCTAGGGCGCTAGGGCTAGTGTTGGCGAGAGATTCTAGAGTAGTAATGGAAAGTGTTTGCAGTTGAGTGTAGCGTAGCGGTGACACTCCTGGTAACAGTGAGAGATGTTTTTGAGATTGCGCGATCGCATAACATTGACTATACCAAGGGCAAAGGGTGCATTTTTGGCGCGAAATAAAGACTTCTGGTGCATTTGGTGCTTCCAAGGCTTGAATCAACTCTGCCAAAATAAGCTGCATCTGTGGCGTCCATTTGAGTAAATCCACCTCATAACCTGTGTCTTTGGTACGCAATTTCAGCCAAGCTATATCTGGTGCAGTTCCCTGAACTGTTCCTAAAACTTGGGCGTGAAATGCGGCGACTACTTGATATTCTTGCTTGGGACGTTTACCAAGTTCCAAACTCGCTGGAACATACATCCAATCGCCAAAGCGAGATTCTCCCGGTTGTTTGATGAGTAAATCTGGACGACTGAGGAGGGTATATTCTCCATCCCTGGGAAATTCGGGGATATCTTCACTCCATTCGTTGTAATTTACTAACAGCACTCCTTGGCGAATGTACTCAACCCCACGCTGCATCAATTCTAAAGTTGCTGCTTGCCCCGCTGCCCAGTTTCTTTTGGGATAATCTGGTTGGCTGTATGTAAATTCTGCCAAAACACCTAGTTGATATGCGATTTTGTCTTGTTGCAGTTTTAGCAACAATTCATTAGGGACATCTCGCTGGCTTCTGTCACCGTGAATATCTAAAAAAGGTCGGCGTTTGCAGCGTTGGTATTGTAGTAAGAGTTCGGCATTGATTAACATCTATCTAAATTAACAATAAATTAGTACTTTATGGGGATTGTTATTCGTCATGAGATTCGTAGGTTGGGTTGAAGCATGAAACCCAACGCATTTGTTGGGTTTTGCTCCGCTCAACCCAACCTACAGAAAAATCGCGAAGGTATTGTTATTTGTCATTAGTAAGGGTTTCAGGTATATTTACGTTTCGTAACTGTAGAATGATTGTATTTTGAATTCCTGATGACTAGTATTTACACGGCAAAAACTCCCTTGGATGATCATCGAGAGCAATTTCCCGCTTTAGGGAATAAGATTTATTTCAATTATGGGGGACAAGGGCCTATGCCTCAAAGGGTGTTAGATGTTATTGCCCAAAGTCAAACTCACATTCAGCATATAGGCCCTTTCAGCACAGAGGTTGGTCATTGGATTGACGAGGAGATAAAAACGACAAGAGAAGCGATCGCATCTGAGTTGCATGTATCACCACAAACAATTACCTTCACTGAAAACGTCACTGTGGGCTGTAATATCGGACTGTGGGGTATTGATTGGCAAGCAGGCGATCACTTACTACTTTCCGATTGCGAACACCCGGGTGTGATTGCTACTACACAAGAAATTGCCCGTAGATTCGCCGTGGAAGTTACCACCTGTCCCCTCATGGTAACTTTAAATGAGGGCGACTCTGTGAAAGCGATCGCTCAACACTTGCGCCCCAACACGCGCCTCGTGGTTTTAAGCCATGTCCTCTGGAACACAGGACAAGTTTTACCCCTTGACAAAATAGTAGAAATATGCAAAAACAATAACTCCCTACTTTTAGTAGACGCTGCCCAATCTGTTGGTGCATTGCCTTTAAATTTAGCGGAATTGGGTGTAGATTTCTATGCTTTCACCGGCCACAAGTGGTTGTGTGGTCCTGCGGGTGTCGGTGGGTTGTATGTAAAACCAGAAACCAGAGAAAGTTTAAACCCTACATTTATTGGGTTGCGTGGCGTGGTTGTCAATAGTGAAGCGCAGCCTGTGAATTGGCGTCCAGATGGGCGACGATATGAGGTAGCGACATCAAGTTTTACGCTTTATCCAGGGTTAAAAACAGCGATCGCAGTACATAATGAGTGGGGAACATCTCAGGAACGTTATCAGCAAATTCTCCGTAACAGTGAGTCCCTATGGCGACAGTTGGCGGCGTTACCAGATGTCAAATGCTTGCGGACTTCTCCACCTGAAAGTGGGATAGTCTCTTTCCAACTCACCAACCAAACCCAAACTAATCTCCAGTTGGTGCAATATTTAGAATCACAAAAAATATTAACTCGCACAATTGCTAATCCTAATTGCGTCCGTGCTTCTGTCCATTACTTGACGTTAGAATCAGAAATTGAGCAATTAGTTGAGAGAGTTAAAGAATTTTGTAAATAGAAAATCTCTTAACTGTTCACTGATAACTGTTAACTGTTCACTGATAACTGTTCATCGCCAGCCTGAAAAATTTGTTGTGCAGTCAGATTTAATTCGGGAAAAGTTGGCGAGATAATCCTGTCACCACCACGAAACTTGTTAACCACATATTCACCTTCTTCTAAAGCACAAATCAAGATAGTCGGTTGTTTTGGCTTACCAATAAATTCCCTACCACCTAATGCAGCGTAGTCTACAATCCAATATTCAGGAATTCCCATTTCCTCGTAATCAGCATATTTTTTGAGGTAATCATCACGCCAGTTAGTGAGGCAGCGCGTTGGACGGGTTTCCCGGCTTGAAGCGACTGCCGTACTGACAACCTCAATTACCAAAGGAATCGATGCAGATTGACTAACAGTAGATTCCTTTTTCCAACGTGGTTCATTAATTAAGTTAGGACGATTTAAAAACAATAAATCTGGCGAGTAAGCTGAATCTTTTTCTATGGGTTTGACAAAAGCAGTTTTAGGGGTGAGATATGGAAGATTAAGCCGACTAAATTCTAAAGTTATTTTTGCCACTAAAAATCCAACTACTTCTTCATGATCGCCTACTGGATTTGCCATTTCAACAATTACACCATCATAAAGCTCATAACGTCTTGGCGAGTTTTCGGGATACCAAGCACTAAATTCATCGAATGTAATTAATTTACGTAAAGTTTGAGCCATGATTTAATTCCTCTAGCCAAGATAAATAATTCGTGAATATCAAAAATCTCTCAAGAGTATTAAAACCTAATATTTATATGTTACGACAGGACAAGTTCTTAGGTAAGTATAAGATATGAAATTGAAGATATTCCCAATTCTCTATTCCTTAACTAAATGAACCGCCCAATCTTATACATAGCTATCACTAACCACGGCTTCGGACATGCAACTCGCACAGCATCTGTCGCCGCGACAATTCAAAAGCTGTATCCAGAAGTCTTGTTAATTATGACAACTACTGCTCCTCGGTGGTTGCTAGAATGCTATATAGAAGGTGATTTTATCCATCGTCCCCGTGCATTTGATTTGGGTGTGGTGCAACCAGATAGTTTGACTATGGATAAAACCGCGACTTTAGAAAAGTTGCGGGAAATCAAGAAAAATCAAAATTCACTGATTGCTGGGGAAGTGAATTTTATTCGCCAAAATCGTGTCAATCTCATCTTGGCAGATATTCCTTTTCTCGCGTCTCTCATGGCTAAAGCCGCAAATATCCCTTGCTGGATGATGAGTAACTTTGGTTGGGACTTGATATATCGGGATTGGGGAGGGGAATTTCTGGAAATTGCTGATTGGATTAGTGATTGTTATGCAAAATGCGATCGCTTATTTCGTCTTCCATTCCACGAACCGATGCAGGCTTTCCAGAATATCACAGATGTCGGCTTAACTGGTGGTACTCCCCGTCACGCTGCTGATGATTTACGCGCTACTTGGGGGATAACTGCACCGCCAGACAAGACGATTTTACTGACTTTTGGCGGTTTGGGTTTGCAGCAGATTCCTTACAACAACTTACAGCGATTTCCCGATTATCAATTCATCGTCTTTGATCAATCTGCACCTGATTTACCTAATGTGGTGAAGATTACCGACAAAAAATACCGCCCAGTAGATTTTATGCTTCTTTGTGAGCGCGTAGTATCTAAACCAGGTTACGGCACTTTTGCGGAAGCGACAAAACTAGATTTACCCATCGTCACAATCACCCGTGATGATTTTGCGGAGTCGGCTTTTATGTTAGCAGGATTGAAGAATTATAATCAGCATCAAATCCTTACACCATCTGAGTTTTTTCAAGGTAATTGGGATTTTATCTCTCAACCTCTGCAGCCGCCAAAGCAATCTCAACCACTTGCTAAAGATGGCAATGAAGCGATCGCCCAAGCTGTGATTAACTATATTAGAAGTATGAAGTCTGAAGTCTGAAGTCTGAAATAAAGAAACTTGTACAGTCAGCATTGGGGCGTTTTGTAATGGGTGATTCCTTCGCACCGTGACGTACTATTTATATGCTTGGGATATAGAGAATAATCCTTGTACAGACGCTATTAATCGCGTCTCTGACACATGACACATTACCAAAAACTACTGAGAGTTTCCACCACTGGCAAGTCATTCTACAATATCACCTCAAAAATTGCTGCCATAGTTGCTGAGTCGGGGGTGCAAACTGGACTTTGTACTTTATTTTTACGCCACACTTCAGCTAGTTTAGTGATTCAAGAAAACGCCGATCCTGATGTATTGGTGGATTTAGCTGATTATATGGCTAAACTTGTGCCAGAGTCGGGTAAATACATCCATGATGCGGAAGGTGCTGATGATATGCCAGCACATATCCGTACAGCCTTAACTCATACCTCGGAAAATATTCCTATTAATAGCGGTCACTTGGTGCTGGGAACGTGGCAAGGTATCTATATATGGGAACACCGTCAGCGTAGTCATACGCGGGAGTTGGTTGTCCATATTTCAGGATAAGTTAAGTGATTTACAGGAATAAATATACCGCTGCCGTTGGTTTTGACACTTCGACTCCGCTCAGTGCGGCGCTTCGGTTACCGAGCGGAGTCGAGGTACTCTATTGCATAATTCCGATACCTGGCATTGTGGTAAAATTGATACCGCTATAGAGGTCATCGTCTAAGTCCAATACACTCATAAGGTCATGGCAGTGCCATGCCCCTACACGCGACGATATAATTGTGTATTGAATCCAACTGAAAACCGCTATATCTTATTGCTAATACACAAACTAGAATATAGCGCTTCCCATTCAGGTGCGGTACAAAATTATATCGGAAACCGTAGGGGCACGGCAGTGCCGTGCCCTTACCGATATACCTCACTAGGTTGAGAAGTGCTATAAGCCTCAAAATATTAAGATTCAAAACTTGTAATAGTTAGACTCAAGTTATGCAAAATGAGTATGAGCATGACATATTTATTAGCCATGCAAGTGAGGATAAAGATGATTTTGTGCGACCATTGGCTCAAAAACTAAAAGAAAAAGGTTATCGTGTTTGGTACGATGAATTTTCTTTAGTAATTGGGGACAGTTTAAGCATTTCAATTGATAAAGGACTTTCAGAATCAAGGTTTGGAATAATCGTACTTAGTCAGCATTTTATTAACAAAAGCTGGACGCAGCGTGAGTTGCAAGGGATGGTGCAGAAGGAGATAAATTCTGGAAAAGTAATACTGCCAATATGGCATAGAATTACACATACAGAAGTTCGCAAGTTTTCTCCAACACTGGCTGACAAATTAGCATCAGATAGTACTCAAGGATTTCCTAAAGTCGTTAATGATATTGAGGCAGCGCTAAAAAAAGCGGGTATTACAGGACAGCAATTACCAACAGATACTATAAAACCTAATCCTAGAGACTTGTCAGTATTTCAATTTGAAACAGTGAAATTATATGCAGAGAATAATGACATTAGAAGTGTAACTAGCACTTATCAAGCTAAATATTTTGCAGAAGATTTGGGGTTTGGTGTAAAGCTAGAGATGATTGAGATTCCTGGTGGAACCTTTCTCATGGGTAGTTTTGAAAATGAAGAAAAAAATCGTGGTACCGAACACCCCAGACATCAAGTAACAGTTCCATCTTTTTTTATCGGAAAGTATGCTATCACTCAAGAACAGTGGGAGAAAGTTGCTAATTCTTTTCCTAAAATTAATAGAGATTTAGACCCAAGACCATCTCATTTTAAAAGAGATGATCATCGTCCTGTAGAGAAAGTTTCTTGGTATGATGCAGTAGAATTTTGTGTGAGACTTTCCCAAAAAACAGGTCGGGATTATAGATTACCAAGTGAAGCTGAATGGGAATATGCTTGTCGTGCAGGTACGACGACTCCATTTTATTTTGGTGAGACGACAACAGATAAAGTGGCAAATTACAATGCTAACTATATTTATGGTAAAGGTATCAAGGGAAATTATAGACAGCAAACGATGCCAGTAGGTAGTTTTCCGCCCAATGGCTTTGGCTTATACGATATGCACGGGAATGTATGGGAATGGTGTCTTGACGATTGGCACAGTGACTATGCAGGTGCGCCAATAGACGGTAGTCATTGGTTTGATGATAATAATAATTATTCTCAAAAGCAAGGAAAAGCCGTGCTGCGGGGTGGTTCCTGGGACTTCCATCCTGTACTCTGCCGTTCCGCGTCTCGCAACGACTTCGGCGGCCGCCGCGGCTACCGCAACTACAATATTGGTTTTCGTGTTGTGTGTGCTGCTGGGTGGATTTGCCAGTAGCCTTTTATACTTTAGTCCTTTTATACTTTACGCTTGTTCTTTTTACCTTTCCAAGTGTAGGGGAGCGGAACGATCTAAAATTTTTGAAAAACAAGATAAATTTGATGAAAATTGCTGATTTAATTACTTGGTTTGAAACATGGGCAAATCCGGCTTGGTGTGAAAGCTGGGATAATTGTGGTTGGCAGGTTGAACCCGGTGTTTTGCAAGAGGAAGCACGGGTGTTGGTGTGTTTGACGCCAACTTTAGCGGTAATGCAAGAAGCGATCGCACTCCATGCTAATCTGATTTTTGCCCATCATCCCCTAATTTTCAATCCTCCCAAGTCTCTCCGCAGTGGTGAGGCGATCGGCGAAATGGTGAGGTTAGCTTTTATTCACAATATCGGTGTCTACAGTGCCCATACCAATTTTGATCAGGTAGAAGATGGGACGGCTGATGTTTTGGCGCAAATTTTAGAACTACAAGCGGTTGCTCCCATAGTCCCCACGCAAGCAGGATTAGGCTACGGGCGGGTAGGAACACTAGCGCCTGCGCTAACTTTACAGGATTTGTTGGCAATCATCCAAACTCGTCTTTCTTCCCCGCATCTGCTGGTTTCGCCCACTGCTGATTTACAACAGGAGATTTCACGAGTTGCAGTTTTGGGCGGTTCGGGGGCTAGCTATATTTCGGCGGTGGTGAAAACAGGTGCCCAGGCTTATCTGACTTCTGATTGTAAGTTCCATCAGTTTCAAGAAAGTCGCGACTGCCAGCTAATTTTAATTGATGCTGGACACTATGCCACAGAACGCCCGGCGTGCGATCGCTTGGTGCAAAAATTTTCGTCTTTAAACTTAGACTGGGTGCAATTGAGTCAAAAAGATGAAGATTTCCGCAAGTTTATTTGTCTTTGATATTTCTCGAATATTATTCGGATTTTACTGTATAAGGAGTATATTTTTATTCTAGTGTTTTTTATAAAAAAACATCCATGCAGATGATTTTTCTATAGCTTAACCTGAATTATATTAGTATATCGTCATTTCAGTAATCTCTAATATGCAACATTTATGTGATCCCTATCACAAAATAATGTAATTATAATCACCATGCTATCTGTCCTATATCAATCAACCAGGTTAAAAAATGTTTCACAATAGAGGTGGTAAACTGCTCACCATGCCCTAATCAACATGATTCGCACACTCGTTGAATCTGCTTTCCAAACTGGATGTCTTAGTGTTGAATCTGAGGGTCTACTCCATCAAGTGCTGGCGACTAAGTGCTATCAACCGGAAGATTTGGCCGCTATTGCAGCCCTATACGACGCAGTTCGTGCAGGACAAATTAAACGAGAAGCGCCCACAGAACTGCGAATGGAATTTCCCCTAGGGTACAAATCTTTCTGATACTTCCACAACACTTGAGTAGTGCTGAGTCAGACAATTTTAGATTTTAGATTTTGGATTTTGGATTTTGGATTGACACCACACAGGTTTAAAACCCTTAATAAGGCGATTTCCAGAATAAAAATTACCAGGGAATTGTGAGTGAACCGTAGGGGCAAACGGTTGTTTGCCCTCCAATGGGTAAAATTATTTCTAGAAAACACCCTAAACTCAAAAACTCTTGAGATGTTCTTGTTGAAAACCGTTCAGGTCAGCAAGAGAATGAGTTAAGATCAAATACATAGGGGCAAAAGTACAGCCGAGTTACCGGACTTCCCAGGAATGCCAATGACTATAAGTAGGCAACTCAAACAACCGCAATCAACACTTGTTTTGGAGTATCTATTATTACATAATGGTGCGAAGGACTCACCAGCAAGTATTAACCTGGTTAGGACAAATCCCGAATTGTATGACTTCTACGAAGTTAACGTTCGCTCTCATGAGCCTTAAGGAGATTTAGTTCCGTTGGCGCAGTATTTACTGATTGATGATTCCAAAACTTACCGAGATGCTGAAAACTACAAGCAATTCTTGGGGCGGAGTCAACATATATAGTTATACTAAACCTTAAAGCTAAACCCTGACGGGCATTATGTATTGGGATCAAACCCAGATTTTGACAGGTTTAACTACGTTGTTTAAAAAGGCAGAAGCAGTACATGCTACACCGCAAGATTTATCAATTGTGTTGCGACGCGCGGGAGGTATGTGTTTTCTTGCGGGACCAGCAACGCTGGATCGAACGCGCCCGCATTATTGACATAGAGGGAGATTTAGTAACCCTACGCTATGAAACGGATGAAGAAGACGAAGTTTGTTCTTGGGAAGAGATGGTTCGCCTAGAAAGCATTGGCGCTGTAACACAAAAATTAGCCTCAGTGCCACGCGGTAATGTAGAACCTTTGACTACTGAGGACTGTCCGGACGCTGAACGCATCCGCAACCGTTACACAGACTTAAATCCTGAATAAATGAAATAGTCGAAAGTCAAGAGTTCAGAGTCATTATTCCCACTCTGGACTCTTGGCTTTTTTACATAGCAGGGATTGGGCTTAAAAGTTTTTCTTTGCCAGCCTCTAGACTGTAAACCACTCATGGGAAGGGATATTAAATCAGTGAACAGTGAACAGTTATCACCGTTTCAGTCGGGGATTTGACCACCACTGAAACCTACCACTTTACTTCGACTGCGCTCAGTAACCATTAAAAGTGGAGGACTCTGATCCCAGAATCAATACATCACTCTCTACTGATAACTGATAACTGATAACTGATAACTGATAACTGTTAAGAATTATTTTGAATATCGTTTAAGCGTTCAAAGGCGGGACAGTAGCCTTCCAGAGTGACTCTGAAGTTATATAACGGGGATGCGGAGTTCCAACACCGTTGGCCTCTTTGATGGCGACAGGTACCACAACAGTCTACATCAGACCAAGTGAAGCGATCGCCATTTTGGTTGAGCAATTCTCGTTGTGACAATCCCCGCAATACAAGTTCTTCCCCTTGCCAACGGGCTTCTATTAAGCCTGTATCAGCAAACTGTTGCCAACGCGGGTCGGCGGTGATAGCCTCAGGGATTGTAATTGTAATCACTGTCCCCAACTCCGTCAATTCACCTTCATAATTAGTTTCTGGGGCTGCTGGTTGCAAAAATGTCTCACCAATCGGTAATTCCACCAAAATACCAGCGGCGGGAGAATGGACGTGATAACGATTTTGCAGTTCTTCTAAGCTTGTTAGGTCTGCTAAATAGGCGGGGGAACCATGAACAAAGATTACATGTTGGGGTCGTAAGTTATGAATTAACTGGGTAGTACCTGGCCCATCACTATGCTGGGCGAGGAGATAACTTTCGATGGTAGTGGGTGCGGGATATTTTTTGTTAACTTTGATATCAATTTTTTCCGGGAGCAGAATCAGCCAAGGGCCGCTGTCAGGTTGGCAGTATTTGCTGAAATCAGCTGTAGAGTCCGTGAGAACAATACAGGGCGCATGTCCTATCGTCTCTCGATGTTCTGCTCGCAAGCGACGCACACGGGGACGCACCCGTTCATCCCAAAACAAGGGTTGATGACGGGCGAAGTTCTGTACAGATGGGGGGAGATGGGGTAGCAGTTCCAGATATGCATCGCAGCCAGTGGCGACAGCACCATCAACCCAAATATCTAAATCTCGTCCTGTGAAGTGGTGATGAGAACGTAGCAGCATTAACAATTCTTGCCCCAAACCTAACGCAGGTGTGGGGAGTAATATAGAAGCATGGTCAGCGATCGCTCGATGAATTCGCTCTGCTAGTTGATTTTCTTGGTTACGACGGTGGGTATGACGAGATGTGCCATAAGTGCCTTCAATAATCAGCACATCTAACTGCAATCCCCGTAATTCTTCTAAACGTAAACCTTCTACTAATCGGGAGTTGGATAAGAAAAAGTCCCCTGTATACAGTAGCTTGTAAACACGCTGCCCGGTTGTATATGTGAGTAAAATTGCTACAGCCCCTGGTAAGTGTCCAGCGGGAAATAATTCTGCTACTAAACCTTCTTGGAATTCTACAGGCGATCGCAACGGCAAGGCCTGACAAAATTGGGGAATTTCTGGAATATCTTGGTCTAACCAATTGAGCGACAGCAACTTGCTAGTTACTTCACTAGCGTATATCGGTAAAAGCGGGAAAGCTTGATTTAATGCCAGCAATCCTCTAGCGTGATCTGGATGAGCATGGCTAACTAAGACTAAATCTGCCGGTTGTGTCGAATTTCTTTGTTCTGCTGACTTAGTTAACCCTTTAACTAGCGATGAAATATCACCCAAGCCACAGTCAAGGATGATCCGGTATGGCCCCATCCTGACTAATAAACATATACCCTCATCGTGATGCTGCACACTATAGGGCAAACAGTCTAATTCGCTAGTTTCCCCAGCATCAGCGCGAGAGGATGCCGACAGCTTATCCCTCATGCTCACCTCCCCTCAACAGTTATCAGTTATCAGTTATCAGTTATCAGCACAAAAAAATGTTGCAAGACTTTGGGAGTCAGAGTCCTCTATTTCTATAAGTAGCGAGTTTCAGTTGGGGTAAAATCCCTGTCTGAAACTTTCATAACTGTTCACTGTTCACTGATTTAAACCTCATTTTCATGGATATATCCCAAAAGCCAAGAATTAAGCAAGTTTTGGTTTTGTGATCATAGGGGTAAGTTTCATAGTGCGCCCCTACACCCTGAAAATAGAGATTTTTGATTGGGGAGGACGCTTTCGCCGAACCGCCGCTGATTCGGTAAAGTTGGGTAACGAGAAGCCCTCAATCTAGATGATAAGGGAGTTTTGTCCTCGCCTGTGTTTCTTGTTGAATTTCTGGGAGTCGGATGCCAAACTTCAGACCTTGATCAATGTGCAGAGCCATTGCCGTGATAGTTTTCTGAATCATAAAATCCATTTTTCGTGCCAAAAAACAAGCACGAAATCGTAAATATAACTGTTAATCCAGCTAAAATCAGCTTTACATCCATTTGTCTGCTGCCCTTTACGAAAGACTTTCCTATACTAGTGTAGTGATTATGCTATTAGACGAAATCACTAGAAAATCTTTACTATGGTTATGTAGATTGGGCAATAGGTAAATTTACCACAATCAGTCAGATTGTAAAACTTTTCGATGAACCTGTCTATCCATCTGGGCACAAAACATTAACCCACGGCAGCACGCAAATTGTGGAAATCCTTGTATAACCCCATAGTTAAAACTAGAGGATTGAAAACTTGGACATATTTTTTAAACGCACTAGGTGTCTCGAAAAAAATATTTTTATTTTTTTCCTAAATAAACGCGCAGCGTCCTGTAGCTTGCTTCCCGTAGGGTACGCAGTGAAGGATCTAGGGGCGTGACTACCCTATATGCTGAGTGCAATCAATTTTACTTTTTACTCAGCACTGTTTTGGTGAAACGGTATAACTCTTTACCCCGTGCATCCCTAGTCTGTGATGTCTGCGATGGGTTAGAAAAGATCAGCGATCGCGTTTAGCCCAACGGCGTGACGAGGAGGTACGCGGATCAGACTTTTTGCCACCTATCACAGTCTGCGGTGCTGATTGTTTAGCAGTAGAGCGAGTCTGAGGCTTGCTACCTTGGGGTTTGTGCTTGCGTTCATCAGAAATTGGTTCAGCGGGCACGGTGTGGGAATTGGCACTAAAGCCAGCAACTACTTCAAAAGGCAAGCGCTGTTCAATCAGTTTTTCGATTTCTGTCAACAGCTGGTATTCATCGACGCACACCAGCGACACAGCTTCACCTGAAGCACCAGCGCGACCAGTGCGACCGATACGATGAACATAATCGGATGCGACATTGGGCAGATCGAAATTGACCACATGAGGTAGTTCGCTGATGTCAAGACCTCGCGCGGCAATGTCGGTGGCCACTAATACCTGTAGACTGCCGTTTTTGAACTTTGCCAAAGCGTGGGTACGCGCCGACTGGCTCTTATTACCATGAATAGCTAGTGCTTGAATCCGCTCCTGGGTCAACTGTTTAACCAAACGGTCAGCACCATACTTAGTGCGAGTGAACACTAGCACTTGATACCAATTATCTTTCCGAATCAGGTGAGCAAGTAATTGGCACTTCCTGTCACGTTCTACTTTATAGACTTTCTGCGCCACAGTATCGGCAGTAACGTTGCGGCGTGCCACCTCGATCATCTTCGGGTGATTCAGCAGTCCAGTGGCGAGCGCCTTGATTTTGTCCGAGAAGGTAGCGAAAAATAATAAGTTTTGTCGCTGTTTGGGCAGGAGCGAGAGAATACGACGGATATCACGAATAAAACCCATATCCAACATCCGATCTGCTTCATCCAACACCAAAACCTCGACATGTGACAGGTTCACCGTGCCCTGCTGTACATGGTCTAGCAGCCGCCCTGGGGTAGCCACCAAAATATCCACCCGACCCTTCAAAAGCCGTTTTTGCGGATTAATACTGACCCCGCCGAACATCGCCATTGTGTTCAAATTCAGGTACTTGCCGTATTCACGCACGCTTGATTCCACTTGTGCAGCGAGTTCACGAGTCGGAGTGAGAATCAGCGCCCGGATTGGTGGGTATGGATTAGACGTGCTTTTAACACTGTCATTCGACAACCGATGCAAGAGTGGCAAGGTGAAACTGGCGGTCTTCCCAGTCCCAGTTTGGGCACCAGCTAGCAGATCCCCACCTGACAAGATGACAGGGATTGCCTGTTTCTGGATTGGCGTGGGTTTAGTGTACCCTAGCTCGGTGACTGCACGGATAATTTCATTGGACAAGCCGAGATTAGAAAAAGACATAGAACTCCGAAGATAACATCGGCCTGTCGCCAGTGGCGGCATCAGTCTTAGGCGGACGAATTAAAGGCTGGATGGGCAATAGCGCCAAGACTGAGAGCGACTGCCATAGTTCTGCATTCTAACAGAGTGTAGTTTATGATGTAGCAATGTTCAGGTAAATTAGGACATAGACTATTAGACTGACACAATTAAAGACAGTCGCTACAAACTAACACCAAAATTGTATATGGCGTTTCTCAACAAGCGTGAGGTCCATCGGTAAGGGCACGGCAGTGCCGTGCCCTTACACAGCGTGATATAATTCTGTATCTCATCTGAATGGGAAGCGCTATAAAATCTCCATCAGAATTAAAAAACCTGTTCTAATCTTTGGAAGTCGCGTTGGACTTCATTCCAGAGAGTCTTGTTGTGGGGGTCAGTTTTTAGGGCTTTTTTGAGATAAATTCTGGCTTTTAAAAGTTGGTTTTGCGTAATTAGCGCCCGTCCCCAAATCTGATAGGCTATCGCTTGCCATTGGCGCACTTCTGGATCGGCTGGTAAACGATCTGCTAAAGCCTCCGCTAGGGCGATCGCCTGGGGAAATCGTCTCTCTTTCAAAAACCGCTGCAACTGTTCATAAGTCTTCCACTTCAGCCGTTGTTCAATTTCTGCCAGATGTGGCGGCTTTGGAGTCGTTGGTGGTTGGGTTTTGACAGTAGTCGCTGCTGGTGCTTTCTCCTGAGGTGATGTCTTTAAGTCATCATACCAAGACGTGCGTGACCGGCTGGAGTTGAGAAATGTCTCCTCTGGCGGTACAACCGTCAAAAGGAGTTTGTAAGCCTCTGTTAGGGCAATAAACTTATCTTTAGCTTTTTTGTCATCAGGGTTGATATCGGGGTGGTATTGCTGCGCCAATCGTCGATAAGACGTTTTGATGTCGGCAAAAGAGGCTCCCGACCTTAAACCCAATAAACGGTAACAATCGCCAAGATCCATCTTGAGTTCATCAGAAGAGCGAATATCTAGCTCTCAGCTATCAGCTTAAAGCCTGAGGTATTAATGATAAAGACTAATTTTCTAATTTAAGGTTCACACTTAACGTTTTGGGACTGGGGATTGGGGATTGGGGACTGGGGACTGGGGACTAGGGACTGGGGACTGGGGACTGGGTATTGGGTATTGGGGACTAGGAATTTTACTCCTTATCTGCCCCTGCTCCCATTCGGCTACGCTCACGGCAAGCCTGCCCCCTGCCCCCTGCCTCTTCTACGGTCTTTCCTCAATCACACGGTCAATTAAACCGTATTCTTTAGCTTCCGCAGCAGACATGAAAAAGTCACGATCCATGTCTTTTTCAATCTTGGCTATAGTCTGACCAGTTTTTTCAGCATAAATCCCATTGAGCTGGTGACGAATCCGCAGGATCTCTCTAGCTTCAATTTCGATATCGCTTGCTTGCCCACGGGTACCACCAGAGGGTTGGTGAATCATAATCCGTGAGTGAGGCAAGGCCATGCGTTTGCCTTTGGTACCCGCTGCCAACAGGAATGACCCCATAGAGGCGGCTAAACCCACGCAAATGGTCACCACATCTGATTTGATGTGTTGCATGGTGTCAAAAATGGCCAAACCGGAGGTGACCATACCACCAGGGGAATTGATATATAAATAGATATCTTTACCTGGATCTTCCGAATCCAGATACAGCATAACAGCAATAATCTGGTTGGCAATCTCGTCATCAATGTCTCGCCCCAAGAAAATAATCCGTTCCCGATACAGGCGATCGTAGATGCTGATCCAGTCTGTAAACTGACCCCCGGGCATCCGGTAAGGGACTTTAGGAATACCTATAGGCATTTTCGTTACTCCGTTTGTAATTAATTGGTGTGTGAGTTCTTAACTCAGCACTCAGCACTTACTAAAGGACACTAGCGGGTAGTGGGGGATTTGCAAGTTCTTCTTTTTCAAAGACTCGATCAATCAAGCCGTATTCTTTAGCTTCATAGGGAGTCATGTAAAGGAGGCGATCCATATCTTTGGCAACTTTTTCTGGTAGCTGTCCAGTGGTACGAGACAGAATATTCACCATCGATGCTTTGTTAGCCAAAACTTCCCTAGCTCGAATTTGAATATCCGTTGCTTGACCTTGGGCGTAGCTCTTGGGCTGATGCAGGATAATCGAGGCATGGGGGAGACTGGCGCGGCAGCCTGGAGTACCAGCACTGAGTAACATGGCAGCCATACCCATCGCGGAACCGATGCAGATGGTGTGGATGGGAGGCTTGATGTATTTCATGGTGTCGAAGATAGCGAAGGCTTCGGTTTCAAAGCCAATGGGTTCGCCACTATAACCGGAAGTGCCAGTAGAGTTGATATAAATTTTAATGGGCTTGTCGGGGTCGTCGGACTGCAAAAACAACAGTTCAGCGACGATCAATTCTGTGACAGCAGCTACCAGCGGCATCCCCAGATAGACAATTCGTTCCTTCAACAATAGAGAGGGTAAATCTGGTGGCGGTGTCCGGTAGGAGTTGTCGCCGTAGTAAGGGGCTTGAACAGCCTTGATGGGGGAAATGTCCATAGCAACTGATCGCCTGAAATTGTGCCGTTAACTGTAATACATCCTAGCGCGATGCTATGTCTCCTTAAGGTGCGGATTTCTCCCTAATCCTTCAGGGGACTGGACATCTACCAATACTTGGCTTGTAGGATATTCTGAATATATTAATCTAAGTTGTCATTTGTCACTTGTACTGAGCGACTTGCCTTGAGCGAAGTCGAAAGGAGTCGAAGTATTGGGCATTTGTCAGGTGTCAGGGGTCGGGAGTCAGGGGTCAGGAGTGATTAATTATTCTCTTCCTATTGCCTATTGCCTATTCCCCAACTTTGTTTTCCGTAGCGCTGATGTTGTGCTTTGTAGTTATTTATAAATAATGTGTATATCCTAAATAGGAAGTTTGAGTTATGAAGGTTAGTTTGCAGCCATCGTTAAATGATGCTAATTTAGATGCCACTCAACTGAACTCTCAACGTCAGTTGTCTATTTCGATTTCGGCGATCGCGGAAATTTTAGACCGCCAAGTGCCACTAAATCTATGTTTAATTCTTGACCATAGTGGTTCTATGGGTGGGCGATCGCTCGAAACGGTGAAGGAGGCGGCGTGTCGTTTGGTTGATCGACTTAATCCTGGCGATCGCCTGAGTGTGGTAGTGTTCGATCACCGTGCTAAAGTCCTAGTTCCTAATCAAGTTATTGAAGACCCAGAACATGTCAAAAGGCAAATCAACCGCCTAGCTGCTGACGGTGGGACGGCTATTGATGAAGGTTTGCGTTTGGGGATTGAGGAGTTGGCTAAGGGCAAAAAGGAAACTGTTTCTCAAGCTTTTTTATTGACTGATGGCGAAAATGAACACGGGAATAACGATCGCTGTTTGAAATTCGCCCAATTGGCTGCAAGCTATAACTTGACTCTCAATACCTTGGGTTTTGGCGACAATTGGAATCAAGATATTTTAGAAAAAATTGCTGATGCGGCTTCGGGGACATTATCCTACATTCAACGTCCCGATCAGGCGATAGCAGAGTTTGGCCGCCTATTTAGCCGTGTGCAAGCTGTGAGTTTGACTAATGCTTATCTGCTATTCTCCCTCATGCCTAATGTCCGGCTAGCGGAACTCAAACCAGTAGCCCAAGTTTCTCCAGATACCATTGAGTTACCAGTGCAACCAGAAGGGGATGGTCGCTTTGCGGTGCGGTTGGGAGACTTGATGAAGGATACAGAACGGGTAATCTTGGCTAATATTTATCTAGGACAGTTGCCAGCAGGTAAACAGGCGATCGCTAATATCCAAGTCCGCTATGATGATCCTGCCGAAAATCAAACAGGATTATTGTCAGCTAATCAGCCGGTGTATGCAGATGTCACCAGCGTTTACCAACCCGCTACCAATCCCGAAGTGCAACAATCTATCTTGGCATTAGCCAAGTATCGCCAAACCCAGTTAGCAGAAGCAAAATTACAACAAGGCGATCGCGCTGGTGCTGCAACTATGTTGCAAACTGCTGCTAAAACTGCTTTGCAAATGGGAGATACTGGTGCGGCGACAGTGTTGCAAACCTCTGCTACCCAACTACAATCTGGACAAGATTTATCTGAAAGCGATCGCAAGAAAACCAGGATTGTCTCCAAAACCGTTTTGCAAGATACTCCTCACCAATGAAAGTTAAATTGCTGTCGGCGTTAAATGATACAAATATTGATGCGGCTCAAGCAAGTAGCCAGCGTCAATTGGGGATTTCGATTTCGGCAATTGCTGGTGAGTTGGAGCAGACTTTGCCGCTCAATTTATGCTTGATTCTCGATAAAAGTGGTTCCATGCATGGATCGCCAATTAACACGGTGATCCAGGCGGCAGAACGATTATTGGATCAACTTAAAGTAGGCGATCGTCTCTCAGTTGTGGCTTTTGCTGGTTCCGCAGAAGTCATCATCCCTAATCAAATTGTCCAAGACCCCCAAAGCATCAAATCTCAGATTAAAAACAAACTGAGTGCTAGCGGTGGTACGGTGATTGCCGAAGGTTTAGCACTGGGAATTACAGAGCTAATGAAGGGCACAAAAGGCACTGTTTCCCAGGCGTTTTTACTGACAGATGGTCATGGTGAAAGCGGCTTGCGGATTTGGAAGTGGGATATCACCCCAGATGACAACAAGCGCTGTTTAGAACTTGCTCACAGGGCTACTAAGTTCAACCTGACAATCAACACCTTCGGATTTGGCAATAGCTGGAACCAGGATTTATTAGAAAAAATCGCCGATGCAGGTGGTGGAACTCTAGGCTATATTGAGCATCCAGAACAAGCTGTAGAGCAGTTTAGCCGCTTGTTTAGACGGATTCAATCAGTAGGCTTAACTAATGCCTATTTACTATTGTCCCTCGCGCCAAAGGTGCGGCTAGCAGAACTCAAACCCATCGCCCAAGTCTCCCCAGACACTATTGAGTTACCTGTGCAATCAGAAACAGATGGACGCTTTGTCGTGCGTTTAGGAGACTTAATGCAAGATGCAAAACGGATCGTGCTAGCGAATATTTATTTAGGACAGTTACCAGCAGGTGAACAAGAAATTGGGCATCTGCAAATCCGCTATGATGACCCAGCAGTAGAAAAACAGGCTTTACTCTCTCCCATAGTGCCAGTATATGCAAATGTGGTGCAAGTTTACCAACCAACTACCAATCCCGATGTGCAACAGTCTATCTTGGCATTAGCCAAGTATCGACAAACCCAATTAGCCGAAGCAAAATTACAACAGGGCGATCGCGCTGGTGCTGCAACTATGCTGCAAACTGCGGCTAAAACTGCCCTGCAAATAGGAGATACAAATGCAGCAACGGTGTTGCAAACTTCCGCTACCCGCCTCCAAGCCGGTGAAGAACTTTCAGAAGCAGACCGCAAAAAAACTAGAATTGTCTCCAAGACAGTTTTACAAGAATAATTGTTAGGGTGGGGTAATACCTGCCCTCATAATTCGTTATGTCATTTTTAATTCATGAAAACTAGTGGCATTCATCATGTAGCGATAATTTGTTCTGATTATGAACGCTCAAAAAAGTTTTATGTGGAAGTTTTAGGTTTTTCGATTATTCAAGAGACTTTCCGTGCTAAAAGAAATTCTTATAAATTAGATTTGCAAGTAGGAGAAAATAGCCAAATAGAGTTATTCTCATTTCCCAATCCTCCACAACGAGTTAGTAGTCCAGAAGCTTGTGGTTTAAGACATCTGTCTTTTAAAGTTGATGATATTGAAGAAACTGTTATTTACTTAAAATCTCAAAATATAGAAGTAGAAAATATTAGAATCGATGAAATTACTGGGAAGAAATTTACATTTTTTAAAGACCCTGATGATTTACCATTAGAGATTTATGAGAGCGAGGTAAATGCAATATGATACTCAGAGAGTATCAACCGTCTGATACCCAGATAATAATGCAACTGTTTTATGATACAGTTCATGAAATCAATATTCGTGATTATACTCAAGAACAAGTAAATGCTTGGGCATCGAAAAGTTTAGATTATGAAGTTTGGCACGCAAGGTTACAAGTCAAGCAACCCTATATCGCTGAAAATAATGGTGAGATAGTTGGGTTTGCAGAATTAGATCCTGATGGTCATATTGATTGTTTTTATTGTCATAGCAAATACCAAAGACAGGGGATTGGCTCAACACTGCTAAAACATATAGAAAATACTGCAAAATTACGAGAAATTAAACGGTTATATACAGAAGCTAGCATTACTGCAAAACCCTTTTTTCAAAACCAGGGATTTAGCATAGTTAGAGAACAACAAGTAGAAATTAGGGGAGTTATGTTGAAAAATTATGTAATGCAGAAATACCTATTTTCTCACATTGCTATCACATAGCGATCGCTACCACAATTTTAGGGGCAAATCAGCCCCTATTTTCTCACTATCAATATGTTTGACAATATCTGCAAATTCCTGGCTGAAAACTTCTCCACTGACTTTGCTACTTGGTTGTTAGGAGAATCTATCACATTAACCGAACTTAGTCCTCAAGAATTATCTCTCGAACCCATTCGGGCTGATGCTCTAATTCTGCTACAATCTGCTCAAGATATATTACACATAGAATTCCAAACCCAGGTTGATTCAGAAATCCCTTTTCGGATGCTAGATTATCGCGTTCGCGGTTATCGCCGCTTTCCGCAAAAAGCAATGCATCAAGTCGTGATTTATCTCAAGCGCACAGATTCAGACTTAGCGCGACAAAATACCTTTATCATCCCTGGAACACGCCATGAATTTAAAGTCCTCAGACTTTGGGAACAACCAACAGAGGACTTTCTCACAACACCTGGACTCTTGCCATTGGCAGTATTAAGTAGTACAGTTTCTCCAGAATCAGTACTTAACGATGTGGCGCAGCAAATTAATCGTATTGGCGAATTAAAAACTCAAAGTAATCTTGCGGCTGCTACAGCAATTTTAGCTGGGTTAGTATTAAAGAAAGATGTCATTAAAAGAATTTTGAGGTCAGATATTATGCGTGACTCAGTGATTTATCAAGAAATCTTAGAAGAAGGTAAAGCCGAAGGTAAAGCTGAAGGTAAAGCTGAAGCTTTAATTGCAGTGGCTAGAAATCTAGTTAATACAGGTATGTCACTAGAGCAGATAGCGCGAATTACGGGTTTGTCAATAGAGCAATTACAATATTTACAGGCTGAGTTAGGAAATGACGCAGGTCAATAAGATTTCAGTAAATCTCAATAAACAATCGGTACAGTTAACCTGCACCGATCGCTTAATTTTACTTGAATTGAACCCATAGTCTCATGCTAAAGCGGAAGCTTGGGGTTTAGCAAAAATCATCCGTCCTGCTGTGGTTTGCAAGGCACTCGTGACTACTACACGCAATTCACCACCGATATAACTGCTGCCTTCTTCAACGACAACCATTGTACCGTCGTCTAAGTAGCCAATCCCTTGACTAGGTTCTTTGCCTTCCTTAAGAATCTTCAGGTCTAGATTGTCGCCTGGTAAATAGGTGGGACGAACGGCGTTAACCAAATCGTTGACATTTAACACCGGGACTTTCTGCACACTAGCGACTTTAGACAAGTTGTAGTCATTGGTGAGGAGAGTACCGCTGATTTCTTGGGCGAAGCGGACTAATTTGGCGTCTACTGTGGGAATATCTTCGTAGTCAGATGGGTTGATCAAAATGCGATCGGGGTAAGCTTCTTTAATCCGATTCAAAATTTCTAGACCCCTTCTACCTCTTACCCGTTTTTGGTCTTTGCTGGCGTCGGCGACTTGTTGCAGTTCTTGCAAAACAAACTGTGGGACAATAATTTGTCCTTCCAGAAACCCTGTGTCGAGGAGTGCTTCAATTCGACCATCGATAATGCAGCTAGTGTCTAAAACTTTGGTGTTAGCAGGCTTGAGAGTTCCCTCTACTACCATCGTTTCTACGGTGTTGGGATTAATGAACCGCAGTAAGCCTCTACCGTGAGTATCTGCTAAATTCATGCCCGTTACAGACAGCATAATGCTGCCAACAACTGCAACTAGGGGTTTAATAAAACTAAAATCCGTGGGTATGGGTAGCAAAAATAACGGGGCTAGCATTAAGTTAGCTACTAATAGCCCAATCACTAAACCGATCGCCCGCGTTAAGATCACTTCGAGTGGCATTTCGCGGACTTGTGTTTCTAGACGACGAAATGTAGTCTGAAACCTTAAGCCAACTGCACCGCCAATAATGGCAGCAAAGACGGCAATAACTAAGCGTAAGGCGTTGAGATCCGTAACACCATCTAATGTTCCATCAGGTAACAGTTCAATGCTGTAGAACCCTATTCCCGACGCTGCCAGGATGAATGAGAGAATGATAATGGCGTCAAGCATGGTTGTGTTGTTTTCCTGCAGATGTGTTAACCAATATAGTTAAGTATTTTTTATTTCTTCGCTAAAATAGATTCAGAAATATTTACTTACACTCTTAGGTTTAGGCAGGCAATATCTGCAAATATTATAACCAAATACTTTTCTCTTCATATTTGTCATTGTTTTGTTGTAAAACGATAAAAATGTCAATAAATTAATAATTTTCATTCTTGGTAATTTTCAATAGGGCTAGTTTTATTCTTTCTCACAATGGCTCAAAAAGTGAATGTTTTTGGTATTCCGAGTTCTGCTTATGTGCATATTCCGTTTTGTCGGCGGAGGTGCTTTTATTGTGATTTTCCTGTATCTGTCGTGGGCGATCGCCTGCGGGGTGAAACTTCTGGTACTATCTCCCAATATGTGGAGGTGCTATGTCACGAAATCGCTAACTCACCAGCTTTTGGTCAACCACTAAAAACAGTTTTTTTTGGCGGGGGTACGCCTTCACTGCTATCAACAGCACAGTTAGAGCAGATATTAGCAGCATTAGCAGAGCGTTTTGGTATTTTAGCTGGGGCGGAAATTTCTATGGAAATTGACCCAGGCACATTTGATTTAGCACATATTGCAGGCTACCGCAGCCTGGGGGTGAATCGGGTAAGTTTTGGTGTACAAGCTTTTCAAGAAGAGTTATTAAAAATTGCTGGGCGATCGCACTCACTTGCAGATATTTTTACAGCTTTGGACTTAATCCGCCAAGTCGAGATTCCCGAATTTAGCTTAGACTTAATTTCTGGTTTGCCGCATCAGTCTTTAGATCAGTGGCAAGATTCTCTAGAAAAGGCTGTAGCTACTGCACCAACTCATATTTCTATATATGACTTGACAATTGAGCCAGGAACCGCGTTTGGGCGTTACTATCAACCTGGTTCTAATCCCTTGCCAACGGACGAAACCACAGTCAAAATGTACCAAATGGCACAGCAAATTTTGACTACTGCTGGTTATCAGCATTATGAAATTTCTAATTATGCCCAGTCAGGACATCAATGTCAACATAATCGAGTCTATTGGGAAAACCGTCCTTACTATGGCTTCGGTATGGGTGCGGCGAGTTATGTAGAGGGAAAGCGGTTTACTCGTCCCCGGAAAACTCAGGAGTATTACCAGTGGGTGAAAGCTGGGTGTGCAATTAATTGTGAAGTGACACCACCTGATGAAGTATTATTAGACACCTTAATGTTAGGCTTGCGTTTGGCTGAAGGCTTGAGTTTATCGAGTTTGGTTGCAGAGTTTGGAGAAGAGAAAGTTGCAGATATTCATCAATGTTTGCGATCGCACTTTGCACAAGGTTGGGTAGAAGTTGTGGAAGGAAGGTTGCGTTTAAGCGATCCCCAAGGATTTTTGTTTTCTAACGTGGTGTTGGCAGATCTATTCGCAAAGTTGTGAACAGGATAAAATTCTCAAGAATGAGAAAAGTTATGCGGCGGCAAAGAGAGTTGAACTCATTTCCCCTCAAAAGCACTCAAAATATCCTCTGGCAAAGTTGCATCAAAATCGTCGGGGACAGTAAATTCACCAGCACACAAGCCAAATGGTCGTAGTTGCTTACCGCTGGATGAAATAGGTCTAATTTCAGCGATCGGTTTATCTGCTTGAATGATAATAAACGTGACACCAGCTTCCACTTGGCGGAGATATTTTAAGGGATCGCGTTGAATCTCATCAATTGTTACATTCAACATGGCAACGTTTTTAGACTAGCGGTAGTTTATCAGCTAACCCAACATTACAGCAATAATGAGGTGTACGCCCATTGAGATGACGAAGCGAATAGTCTAAAATCCAAAATGGCATTAGCTGGCGCTGCTAAAGGTACAAGATTGTTCGTAGTCCCTCATCTATCTCCTCTTGCAAATAGTCTGGCAATGAACCAATACGTTCAACTAGAAACGTTTTATCAACTGTGAAAATTTGAGATATATTAGCTACGGAATCTCTGGACAACCCTGATGATCCTTTAGATAACAATACATTACCTGGTGCTTCTGCTAACTGAATATTTGAAGTGATAATAACGACAATGACTGTATTGATACGGCTTTGAGTAAAAATATCATCTTGAATTATCAAAACAGGACGACGGTATCCAGGTTCTGAACCTAATGGATCAGGTAAGTTCGCCCACCAAATTTCTCCCCGATACATCACCAATCCTCATGTGGCATAGACATAAATTGCATCCTTGCCATCACCGGATCTAATTCCGAAGACTCTTTTGAGTAAACTTGGTTTAACTTGTGCAGGATTTGATTCCGGTTGTACTTCTTTAAATATGCTTGTAATGCTTTTGTGTAAAGTTCACTACGTGACAATCCTAACTCTTGGGCTAGTGCTTCTGCTTCTGCAAAAACTGAATCTGGAAGAGAAATTGCAGTTTTCATAGTGTCCTGAAGGGTAATCCCTACATTTCAGTTATACTTCAGTTATACCATGATTACAAGAGCATTCAATCTGAATGCCATAAGTTTCTCAAGCTGGGTTGCAGGATCAGGAACATGAGCGCCCCATCAGCTCGCATCCGGAAGCTCATCGAGTGCCCGATGATGCGGGGAGTAACTCAGTCGTCGATTGCCTCAACACCAAGTCGCCTAAGTCGCTCAATGTTGTCCTTCATGGCCTTAAGCGCTTCGGGGGAGTGCCCCTGCCAATCCGTGACCTCGCCCACAACCCGTAGCGGCTCCCGAGAGCGGTATGACTTCGTCGGATTACCCGGGTATTTCTTGTCCGTCAGATTGGGGTCATCCATAATCGGGCCGGTCGGTTCCACTATGTAGATTCTGCCGGAACCTTCGCCGAGTGCCAGTTCCGCCCCCCAGGTGGCTGCATCCAGGGTGGCAGTCAGGTAGACGTAGGTCGCCTTCTTCCTCTTACCGTAGTTAGAGGTGTATCCGGGCTTGATTAAGTCTCCCGGCTTCAGGTCAGCCCGTGTGCCATGATAGAACCGCTGCGAACTCAGATCGTCGGTGGTTGCCACCGGCTGCTTTACAGTTGACTCGATATCGACAGGGCCAGAAACTGAAACAGATTCGCTTGCCATAATTATCTCCGGTGGTTGTGGCGAGTGGATAAAGAGGGCTAACTATAAACTGAATGATAAGTTCTTGCTCATCCAACAAAGCAGTTCCAAGCAAGGGTCGTCTTCCTGTCGCAATGACAAGGACTTCCCGCTCTTCACCACCCCAAAGAACAATCGCCTCGTAAAGCGGGAGCAACACTTCGCTGTTATCTGCTAAATTTGCAGATGTATCGTGTCTGAAGGTTAAACCCATCAGTGAAACTGCTTCGAGAGGAAGGCAAAGTTCCCCAGTGAAGCCTGTATCTATGACAAACTCAATCGGTATGGTTGAGCCGTTCGGCAGCAAAAACGTCAGCGCGACAGTTGCGTGTCTATCCGTCACAATTCCAGAAATCACTTCTAGACCCGCTCCATGACACCACCAAATGAGACAGCGACGTTATAGCCGATGCGAATACCAAATAGGCGAGCGTTTGGGTGTTTCTTACTGAGGTTACGTGATGCTTGTAGTCCAGTTTTATCAACTTCATAACCGCCTGTTTCAATGTCGATGATCACCATCTTGCCAATGTTTTCCGCGATCTCAACTTTTTGACGGATTCCACCCTCGTACAGTTGCTTTGCTCGACGTGCAACCTCTTCGCGACTTAAAAGGATTGCTTGCATAAGCTGGTTCCCAATCACTGCGCTTTCTCTTTGAGTGCTTCCATAATATCTTAGACTTGGATTGAATAGCAGGGTGACGTTCCGCTTCACCCACCACTAATGTCGCTGCAGATGTAGATTAGGTTGAGGGAGATAAACGCCGTTCACGTAGCTTCTCGTACCCCTAAGGAGAAGCAAGCTACAACCTAACTTACACATCCGCAGCATTCTTTTTTTGAATTGTTATCAGTTTATAAACTACCAGTGAAAACCTTTTGTGCTGGGCCCGTCATATACAGCCGTTGGTCAATTTGGGACCATTCAATTTGTAATGGGCCACCCGGTAATTCTACAGTCGCGGTGCGATCGCTTCTCCCGGTCAATACAGCCGCAACTAAAGCCGCACAAGCACCAGTTCCACAAGCTAAGGTAATCCCCGCGCCTCGTTCCCAAACCCGCATTTTCAGGTAATCAGGACGCACTACTTGAATAAATTCGGTATTTGTGCGTTGGGGAAAAACTGGATGATGTTCAAATTGCGGGCCGATCGCTTCTAGGGGTATGGCGGCGACATCTTCCACAAAGGTAATACAGTGAGGATTTCCCATGCTGACACAGGTGACATCCCAAGATTTCCCTGCTACCTCCAGCGGTTGATTAATCACCTTCTCTTCAGCTAGTGCAAGGCTGGTGGGAATTTCGCCAGCGAGTAATTTAGGTAGGCCCATATCCACCTTTACTTGACCATTGGGCAATATTTGGGGTGCCATCACGCCAGCTAGGGTATGAATGTGATACAGGTCTTTATTTCGGGATTCGCCTTCTAAATCGGCTATGAAACCAGCTAAACAGCGAATACCATTACCGCACATTTCTGGTTCTGAACCATCGGAATTAAAAATCCGCATGGTGTAGTCAGTACCATTTTCTCCAGGTAGTGCAAAAATTACACCATCAGCACCGATACCAAAATGGCGATCGCACAACTCGACTGCTTGCTCTGGAGTCAGCACTGGTAAGGATGTTGAGCGATTATCAATCAGAATAAAGTCGTTACCTAGACCGTGATACTTAGTAAATTCGATTGCCATTTACCTAAAGATGAATTATCAATGAATTGGGAATGAGGCATTGGGAAAGTATTTTCCATTCCCCATTCCCTTAATTAAACATATTCTCATCTACATAAAAAATGCTTACCACTGAATTTGATACTTCACTCCCCAGTATTCGGCAAGTGCAAACTCTGATTAAACAAACAGCAGTCGTAGAGTTCAAACTGCTGACAGGCGATTTACTAACAGGTAGGGTAATTTGGCAAGATCCAAACTGTGTGTGTATTGTGGATGAAAACAGTCAGCAAACTACAGTTTGGAAACAGGCGATCGCTTATATTAAATCAGTGAACAGTTAACAGTGAACAATCTGATAACTGATAACTGATACTTCGACTACGCTCAGTACAAGTAACTGATAACTGATAACTGATAACTGTTTTATCCCAGCGGTAAAATATTATTCAGCGAAAACAGGGGTTGCAGCTGATTAAGACTGGACAAGCTGCCACATAATAATATTTGGTCGCCATCTCGCAATTCCATGTTGCCTTCAGGTGAGGGGATAAATTTGCCATCTCGTCGTATTGCTTGCACTTCTACTTCATATTGGCGAACATCTAAATCTACTAGAGTTTTGCTTAAAACGGGCGAATCGGCGTTCACAGTTATCCATTGACAAGCACTGTTTTCTCCGGGGACAACTGCCCTACCTAGGGCAAATTCAGCCAAAGCAGCTAGTTCTTCATCTGCTCCCACGACCAAAAGGCGATCGCCTGCTTCTAATTTAGTTTGATTATTGGGGTAGTCTATTTCTTCACCGTTAGCGCGGCGAATTGCCATTAAACTTGCCCCTGTTAAGTAGCGCATATCGGCTTCTTCGAGGCTCATACCAATTAACGGCGAACCGGAGGGGAGGGGATACCAGCGGCGATTTAAATCGAGAGTTGCTTGTCGTAAATCACGGGAAACTTCAGTTGCAGAACGCTCTGGTCGTAAGGCTAAATAGTGATCGTTGCGGATTTGCTGCATTTCTCGTTGGATCACAGCAGGTGACAAACCCACATCGGTTAATAAATAAGTTGCCATTTCTAAACTGGCTTCAAACTCTGGTTGCACAACTTCCCTAGCTCCCAGTTGATAAAGCATTTCAATATCTTTATCTTGGGTAGCGCGAACCACTAAATCTAATTCTGGGCACAACTCCAAAGCGCGTTTGAGGCAAAGACGAGTACTCATCGGATCGGGAAGTGCGATCGCCATTCCTTTGGCGTGGTTCACTCCAGCGGTTTCGAGAACGTGCAGACTCACACAATTACCATAGACATAAGCAACCCCAGCATCGCGTAATTGTTGAATTCTGCGTTCTGATTGGTCGATTACGACTACAGGTAGCTGGTGTTGCTGTAACAGTTTCACCAAGTTCTTACCCACTCGCCCATAACCACAAACTACAACGTGGTCTTTCGATGGCAATTCTTCGGAAACATCCCGTGGCTGTTCTTCTTCTAAATAGGGTTTCAGCCAAGGCATAGTTTCGGCGAAGTTAAACAGAAATGGTACTAACCGCAATACAAACGGGGTAATTACCAGTGTGACTGCTGTGGTTCCTAAAATTAGTAAATATATCTGTCGAGAAACCAACCCCAAAGCCTGTCCTTCACTAGCTAGCACAAAGGAAAATTCCCCAATTTGAGCCAGTCCTAATCCAGCAATCAACGCTGTCTTTAACGGATAGCGGAACAGCTTTACTAGGGGTGTGATAATCAAAAACTTCCCCACAAAAACCAGTGCTACTAATGCCAGAATTAATTCTAGGTTGTTCCATAGAAACACTGGGTCGATTAACATGCCAATGGCGGCAAAAAATAAACTGGCGAAGATATCCCGCAGCGGCTCGACATAAGTCAGGGTTTGATCGGCGTATTCCACCTCGGAAATCATCAAACCGGCGACAAATGCCCCCATTTCAATCGATAGCCCTAAATATTCAGTGAGCAGGGCAATACCTAAACACAGCGCCACTACACCTAATAAAAATAGTTCTTTGCTTTCAGTACGGGCGAGGAGTCTTAACAAAGGTGGTATCAGCCAAATCCCCGCTGCAACGGCACCAGCCGCAAATAAACCAATCCGCAACAGCGCTGTTAATACTGCTATACCAATAACTTCAGGTGGTTCATGCAGAGCGGGTAACACTGCTAGCATCAGTCCTAGGGCCAAGTCCTGGACTACCAGGATTCCCAGCATCACTTGTCCGTGGGGCGTTTCTGTTTCGTTGCGCTCCATTAAGCACTTCAGAACAACTGCTGTGGAAGATAAAGACAGAATTGATCCTAAAAATACTCCCTTAGCGGGTAATACGTCCCAGGCTCCGGTGACACCACACAGCAAAACCGTGATGAGAATCGTCAGAGTAATTTGTAGTCCTCCTCCTCCTAGGGCGATCGCCTGAACTTTTTTGAGTTCCGAGAAAGAAAACTCTACTCCCAAGGCAAATAACAAAAATGCCACCCCGAACTGGGCTAAAGTTTCTACTTGAATAACTTCTTTAATCAGTCCCAGCCCAGCAGGACCAACAATCATCCCACCGATCAGATACCCCAGCAAAACGGGTTGCTTTACCAGCGCCGCCAACAGTCCCCCACAGGCGGCGACGGCGAGAACTGAAACTAAATCAACAATTAGCCTAAAATCTTCTTGCACCAGTTTTAAACAAAAATATTAAGACCCATTAACTCAGCATACAAATATTTATTTAGTTTTTGGTATTTTGCTGTTAGGGATTTCCGGGAAAATAAAATACCAATTTGTAGGGTGTGTGACGCTGCGACAATGCATTGAGTAGAGCGATATATGATTTTGTAGCGTCACGCACCGTTGAGGATTGTAGCTACTCAATTGGTACATTATTAATCAGCCAGTCCCTTACTGGATGGAAATTCAAAAAAACTAAAAAAATACTGTTGATGACTAGTGTTGATTATGACATACACTATAATTTTGGTGTTCATCGACCGTATAAGTACTTAAAAATTAAAAATTGTTACAGAAGCAAATTATACTTAAACTCCAGGAGAAATAGTAATGAGCAATAAATTTACTCATGGATATGCGCTTTTAATTGGTGTCGGAGAGTCAGCTTATAATAAACTATCGCTACCTGTAACAGTTACCCCAGCAGGATTTGTTGAAGCATCTCCATCAAAAGGCTTGATTGAGGAATTGAAAAAAGGTAAAGGTCGAATTGTGTTTACTTCTTCGGAAGGTACGTAATCTTCTTTCTACGTTCGGGATGAATCACTCAGCATCTACACCTATCATTTTCTTGAAGCTTTGCATGGTGCTGGCAATCAACCTGGAGATACGGAAGTCAGGGTTTCTAATATTATGAATTATGTTGGTAAAACCTTACCCGATAGCGTACGGAGTCAATATAAGCAAGAACAAATTCCACAATTCTATATGACGGGAGTAGATTTTGCGATCGCACAATTACGAGGTGGTAAGGGTTTACCAAATAAGGGGTGGGATGAGGTGAAACCGGAAGCAACACAGAATATTAATAAAATAGCTGATGTCATAAATCAGCATGGGAAGTTTATTACTAATATTAATGAAGCTCAGGGAATTCATATTGGGGACGTTTATAATAAGTAATTTTTGTAAGGCGATATTATGTTGTTTTAATTTGATAGTGCTTTTAACAGTTAGTGACAAAAGAAGAAACTCCTTCAGGTAAGCTGAGTCGTGGAAAGAGGGAACCCAAAGAGCGCTCTTTGGAATCTCCTGCTTTATCAGGTACTTCTGATTAATGGTGAGAGGATTTCAAGCTACATCTTCCGCAACCCAAGTAGTATAGATATCCTCAATAAATTTGCTGCTGCGACGAGTTCCCCTATTCTTCGTCACTCTGGCTTTCAGGGTGGTGAGATACATGCCGTGCATTACTTGATGTCCATAACCGAAAACTGTGCCAACCTGCTTTGTGGCTTGATGTCTAACATCATCTCCAATCTTCAACATGGGTTCTAACTCCTTGGTTAAATTCAGTGAACAGTTAACAGTTAACAGTTATCAGTTACTTGTACTGATAACTGTTGAGTGGTTGATATTTTACTGTTTGTATGATGTGGGCAGTTAAGCTACTAGCTGTGGTTTGTTCTCGATTACGAGTGTACTTTGAGCTAGCAGACGAGTGTATAGTTGGGCTAGTCGGGAGGCTACACTATCCCAACTAAAGGCAATTTCTACTCTTTGCCGACCAGTTTCGCCTAGTTGTTTTCCCCAATCTGGGTTGGTGAGGATACGGTCAATAGCAGCAGCAAAAGCTACTTCGTCCTTGGGTGGGACGAGTAACCCTGTGACTTCTGGTACAACAGTAAACTGCAATCCGCCCACATTACTAGCGACGACGGGAGTTCGACTAGCCATCGCCTCAATCGCAACTAAACCAAAAGGTTCATAGTGGCTGGGTACTACGCATACATCAGCGGCGGCATAATAGTAAGGGAGGACAGTATCATCTAAGCGTCCAGGAAAGATGGTGCAATCTTTTAGCCCTAATTCAGCAACGATGTTTGCAATGCGATCGCGTTCAATACCATCACTCTGTCCTGGACGGCTACCACCGCCAATCACTAACTGGATATTAGCTTTACCTCTTAACTCAGATTTAGCGATCGCTCTCACCAAGGTTTCAATCCCTTTGCGCTGATCAAAGCGACCGACATAAAGCACCATCTTTGTATCAGATGTTATGCCTAAATGCTCTCTAGCTGCAAACTTGGCAATTTTGCCGAATCTATCAATATCCGTACCACAAGGAATCATTTCCATCCGTCCGTTCGGGGAAACCAGTATCCGCATGTGTTTCTGCTCTTGAGGGCTGGTCGCCACCACGCGATCTGCAGTTTCTAAACAGGCTTTTTCTACAGCTAATCTTTGAATGGCAATGACGGGAACATTACTAATGCTTCTGTATTTAATTGCACCTAGAGAGTGGTAAGTATGCACCTGAATCAGCGGTTGCTGCTTTCTCAATTCCATCCCCACCCAAGAAGACAACCAATAATTGGTATGAATTATGGGATACTGAAATCCTTGATTTTGTTGAAATTGCTGGAATTCTCTCAAGAATTCGCTCAGATAGTCGAATAAGTGATCTCGTCCGATAAACTCAGATGGGCCTGCTTTTAAACGAATAGTGCGACAGTTCTGACTGTGTTGCACAATGGCATCTTGCTCAGGACTACTGTAACGAGTAAACATGTCCACTTGCCAGCCTAGTTGAGCCAGTGCATAACCTACCTGACGTACATAGACGTTTTGACCCCCAGCTTCTTCTTTACCAATCTCGATAGCGGGGTCGCCATCAACAGAAATCAGCGCAATGCGATGTTTTTTATTCTGGAACATAGTAAACTTTACCTCAAGGCGAACAATCCTGCCTCAAATGCCAGAAAATAAGATATGTTTATCCTCTCCTTATGGCCGAGGGCAGGTACAACGAAGTGCAAAGTTACCAGCCAAGGACACTGACGAGAACCAAGCATTATTACTAGTAAAAATGCTGCTCGGTCAGTCTCCTCTCAAAGCCTACGAAGTTAGCTGACGGGCTAGAACTGAGAGATGTCCTTCTTCTGAGGGATTAGGTATGAAGTATGTGTTTCATACTTAAGCCTGTAGTGAAGATACGCCCCAAATATGGTTCCTCCGCTCCCGTTTACCTTGATTTGCAAATGCTCTCAAGGCAAATATTGGATTAGGCAGACTGATTTAATTTTTATTTAATTATTTTTACCTTACCTTGTAAGCAGGAATTGAGTCAAGGGTCAACAAGGAAAGGCAATAGGCAAGAGTCAACCGTCAACCGTCAACCGTCCCCAATCCTAGTTTGTAACAAAATCTGTAACGACAAGATGTTTGCGCTTATACCCGTCTAAATTGATGAAACCTCTCAAAGCGATCGCTGAATCGACGGGTGAATGTTATTCAAGGATATTCGTGATTATCAAATTCTCTTTCTCTCTTTATTCTTAGTTTTGGGAATTGGGACAAGGGACTGGACGCTGAAGCCTGAGTTAATTGGCGTGGCGATCGCTACTTGTTTATTGACTCAAGGGATATTTTCTGTAGTCAAGAGTCAATGGTCAAGAGTCAAGGGTCAAGAGTCAAGAGTTATTTCTCCCTCATCCTCCCTATCTTCCCAATCCCCAGTCCCCAATCCCCAATCCCCAATCCCCAGTCCCCAATCCCCAGTCCCCAGTCCCCAATCCCCAGTCCCCAGTCCCCAATCCCCAGTCCCCAGTCCCCAATCCCCAGTCCCCAGTCCCCAATCCCCAGTCCCCAGCCACCAATCCCTTAGTCTGCGTAGTGCGTTGATTACCTCATTGGGACTGAGTTTACTATTGCGGGCTGACCACTGGACGACGATGGCTTTAGGGGCAGTTTGTGCGATCGCTAGTAAATTTCTTTTGCGGGTGGGGGATAAACATGTCTTCAATCCTGGCAATTTTGGGATAATTACCGCTTTGGTATTCACTCCTGACGCTTGGGTTTCACCAGGACAGTGGGGAGAAGACTGGTGGTATGGACTATTATTTGTCGGGACTGGCGGGATGATTTTGCAACGAGTCGGTCGTTGGGACACTACAGCCGCTTTTTTAGGTGCTTACTCTCTCCTAGAAGCGATTCGCAATCTTTGGCTGGGTTGGACTTGGGATGTTTACTTGCACCGTTTGATGAGCGGTTCTCTGCTCTTATTTGCCCTGTTTATGGTGACTGATCCTCGGTCAATTCCCAATGCTCGAATTGGTCGTGTAGTTTGGGCAATGTGCATCGCCATCTTAACTTTTATCTTGCGTAATTATTTCTTTGTCTCCACTGCAGTTTTCTGGGCACTATTTATACTTGCACCATTAACCATACTGCTAGATGCTCTTTGGTTAGCCCCGAAATTTTCTTGGCGAGGAAAGGGGGAACAGAGAGATGAAGAAGTAGGGGGAGATAAGGGAGGTGAGGAAGCTATATCCTCCTCATCTTCACTCTTGTTATCCGATCCTTATTCAGGGTGACGGGGTGATAGGGAGAATGCTTGTAACTTTGAAGTCCAAACTTCAACTTCCGAACACCAAACTTCAACTTCCGAACACCAAACTTCGACTTCCGAACACCAAACTTCGACTTCCAAACACCAAACTTCGACTTCCAAACACCAAACTTCGACTTCCAAACACCAAACTTCGACTTCCGAAGTCCACAGTTTGAGATCAATACTTAATATGTTGGAGGAATAATTTAGATGAAGCCTTTAAGATACTTAGTTTCTTTACTGTTGATATTTGTAGTTGTACTGTCTTTTACACCTGCAGCTTGGGCATTCTGTGGATTTTATGTAGCCAAAGCTGATACAAAGCTGTACAACAAAGCTTCTCAGGTGGTAATTGTCCGGGATGGCGATCGCACTGTTTTGACAATGGCAAACGACTTTCAAGGTGAAGTCAAAGATTTTGCAATGGTAGTACCCGTACCAACAGTACTGCAAAAAGAGCAAGTCCGCGTTGCTGAACCCAAAATTATCGAGCGTTTAGATGCTTTCAGTGCGCCGCGATTGGTAGAGTACTTCGACTCAGATCCCTGTGCGCCAATGTATGACTCTGAGAATCTTCCAAGACCCTCAGCTGCACCATCTGCACTAAACGAGAGTTCAGCTAGGAAAAGGAGCGCTGATAGTTTAGGTGTCACCGTCGAGGCACGTTTCAATGTTGGGGAATACGACATTGTGATTCTCAGTGCTAAAGAATCAGGTGGATTGGAAACTTGGCTCAACCGCAGTGGTTATAAAATTCCTAAAGGAGCAAAAGAGCTACTCAAACCCTACATCCGCTCCTCAATGAAATTCTTTGTTGCCAAAGTCAATCTCGATAAATTTGAGCAATCTGGTTATCAATTACTCCGACCTCTGCAAATTTCCTATAAGTCACCCAAGTTCTTATTACCTATTCGGTTAGGGATGATTAATGCCACCACTGAACAAGACTTGATTGTCTACATTCTCTCACCCAAAGGACAAGCAGAAATCACAAACTACCGCACAGTCAAAGTTCCTTCCAATGCCAACATTCCCATATTTGTCAAAAAAGAATTTGGCGAATTTTACAAATCTATGTTTCAAACTGCCTACACCAAAGAAGACCGGAAAGTAGGTTTTTTAGAATATGCATGGGATATGGGCAGTTGCGACCCTTGTTCTGCTGAACCTTTGACCCCTGAAGAACTCAAACAAGCAGGTGTATTCTGGCTAGATGGTTCTACCGCTGATGCGCCAGTATCTCCCCGCTTCCGTCGTCCTTTTCCTACTAGTGATGTCTTTATCACCCGGTTACATGTCCGCTACACCCGCGACAAATTTCCCGAAGACCCCACATTTCAAGCAACTTCCAACCGCGAATCTTTTCAGGGGCGTTATATCTTACAACATCCTTTCAGTGGTGAACTCAATTGTCCAGCGGGGCGAGAATACAAACGGACTTTGTCGAGGCGTTTTGAACAGGAAGCACAAACTCTGGCTAGATTAACAAATTGGAATATCCAAGACATTCGTCAAAAAATGAGGCTGACTGTAGGTAATTTGACAAACTCCTGGTGGGAGAATTTCGTCGCTTGGCTGGGGTTTAGGGATTAGGAGAATATCCCTCAATACATTTGATAAGAGGCAGGGGGTAGGAGAAAAGGTACAAACCGAGTGTTTGTGGGCGAAAGCACCACTGCTCCCCGCTCCCCTGCTTTTTCATAATTTCGTAGTAAGCACTTTAGGGACTTCCAGAAAATAAATTATCCAATTTACTTAGATAATATTTCTTTCTCCCCCTGCTCCCTGCTCCCTGCCCCCCTGCCTACTCAGTGATAGGATATTTTTTAGTTGGAAGTCCCTTAGTCCTGACTACGAACATCGTATATCCACAAATTTCAACTTGACACAATGCTTTTGGAGTTAGCTAATAGTTCATGCTGATCTTATTCACAATGGACATACCCTGAATCCGCCATGTACCCTCTAGGCGAATCAAGTCATAGCGAACTCGCAAAGTTTCGTCTGAAGACTTCTTAATTTGACCATTTTCATAAAACTGTGTTAACTCTTTCACCGTAGCTTGTACTACTGCGTGGTCTGGATCTGATTCAGTTTTGTCTATAGATTCTACCTTCACGCTGTGATCATACTGCCGATAACGGTTATCCGTTCTATCCTGCTGGGCAATTAAACGCCATTGGGATAGGGCTGAACCAGTTAAAATCTTTTGTAAGCTATCAATTTCATGTTTTGGTCCTAGAGCGATCGCTTTAGTAGATAGCCAATTGCGAATGGTTTCCTCTGCAGTGGCATTAGCTAAAGGTTCCTCTGGTGATGGCTGCGGACTATTTTTGTCAGGAATGGCTATTGGTGGTTGATCAATTTGGATGAATAACTGTTCACCGTGTAAAGATGCTTGAGGGAAAAAGAGATTTTTTACCCAGCCAAAAGTTGTGGAGATAATTAACCATAAAACTAATACAGCTACCAAAGAGGCCAACACCGTCCACACCAAACGGGTTTTGCCTTCTAGCGTATTGGCAAAGATGCGCCGTCGTTGAGGATAGCGATGACGATTTTCTGATACTTGGTCTCGACTGTTAGATGATGCTGGCTTTCTTCGTCGGTGCTTTTGAGTGTTACTAGGTGGAGAAGCCTTAGCTGAACCATTCAAGCTGTGGTTAGCAACTCTGGCTGTGCGTTCCGCAGTAGGCATCTGTGCCATAGAAGTTTCTGATGTTGTACTCCCAGCAGCCGCAGGAGTAGCTGATATATTCCAACTGGATGATGAGGATCTTGAGGGTGTTCCTGGTAATTCTGGATCTGGTGTGCGGTTTTGATAAAATTGTCGAGAATTTCCAGCAGGGTGACGACGGCGATTACTATTTGCTTGGAGAGGAGAAAATGACTGGCGGTTAATTACAGCCCACTCATTGGTTGCTTCAGCATCTGTTGGCAGGGTTTCTAAATAAGCTTGGACTTTTTGTTCGGCAAAATAATCTTTAAGGGAAGCTTGCTGCTTTGCCAAATCTCGAAAGTGGGGAAAAACTTCGTGTTGTAACCACTGTTCTCCATATAGACATAGCCCCGGTAGTATGTCTGGAGAGTCCTGAGATTTCTCCCGAATAAAAGCTAGGGCTTCATACTCTTGGCTGAGTTCTAAAACACGGGTGGCCTCTTCGGTTTGCCCTAGCAGTAGGGCGCAGAGTGATTGTTCTAAATGTACATCTTGGCGTTTGCCTAGACGCACCAACATTTGTTTTGCTTGGCGAATTAAAGCTGGTTGACGCTGGGCAAATCCCCGTGCTATCAAGGCATAGACGGCCAAGTAGGTGGCGACAGCAGAGGGGCGTTTGCTTTCCGCCTCAAACAACTTGTGTTGTTCTGCGACTGTCAAGTAATTCCGCAACTGCTGGATAAATCGCAGAAAGTCATCGATGTTGAGGCCAGATTCATCATCGCCATTGCCATCAATCCCGCCGCGATCGTCTAGGATGTTCTGCAATAATTCCAAACCTTGGCGTCGTTCAGCAGTTTTGACTTCTGGTAGTGCCAGTAATTCTAAAATTCGATATGGTCGCAATTTGTACAGATCCGCCTGAATTTCATCCTGTACACTCACAAATAAACCTTCGTGGAATAAAACTTCCTGGCCAGTTTCTAGAGAATTGGCGGCGTTTTCGTAGTGGCCTTGCTGCCATTGCTCACGACCCAGTTCTAGGCACGCCAAGGCAATAGTGAGGACAACATCAGGGCGATCGGGATTGTTGGGGTCTTCCTCGCTCGTCGGATAATTGCCTGTTCTAGTAGATGTGCTGTTTTTATTTACCAGGTATGGACGACCCAGTTTCAATACGATTTCGTATTCCCCTAGGTCTTGCAGGATCAATAAAGCACCCACTAATTCGTCTTGGGTAATTTCGATGCTGAGACTTTGGGCGTCAATGCCACCGTTGTTGTTCTCTGGGCGATTGTCTACTGCTACGGTCCGAGAGGCAGTACCATCAGGATCATAGGCATGGGCAAGATACAGCTGATCGTAACTGCTGCGTTCTTTGGGATCTGATAAAACCACGTAAGCTTCTTCTATGAGTTGTTTGCGAGAAGAAATTGCTGCTTGTGAATACTCACGTCGCGGCATTTGCACAATGCGATCGCTGTATGCCTGCCGCAATTGTTCATAACTTGCCGCTAACGGTAGTCCTAAAATTCGGTAGTAATCTAGCGGAATTCGCACAGCCTACTTCCTCTGCACCGTAATCGACATAATTCACCTAGAGCATTCCAGGCATGTAAAACCGTGCCATAATAATATCGTGTTGACTTGACATTACAAGTGTATATTGCAACAGCTCGTTTTGTGCCTTCCCGAAATTTGAGTCATATTTTAGTACCAATATTTTGCCTTCGCCTAGGAAGCGTCAGCTGTTTGTCTTAATTCTTAGTAATTTATCTGTCAGTATTGACATCAACCTTTGATACTATAAAGCACAAACACCGCTAATAACAGCGGTATAAATCTTTCCAGAATCTAGATTGCTTTATTTGGAGGACTACGCTGCTATGTAGTGTCAGAAACACTACTTTGGATAGGTGATCCTGATAAATAGAGAAAAAGATTGTATCATTATCTGACTCTAATTACAATTCTTGAAGAAGGCAATAGGCAATTTTCTGTTAAGCTCTCTTCGCTGTTGCCTGTTCCCTCCTTAACTAACAACGGGTAAAACTATCTGCGCTCATTTTTGCCAAATTGTTCATGAATATGCAGAAAGGGAGCTATTCTGACTGGTAGCCTAATAAAAGGGAGTGCAAAGTCGGGAGCAATATATTCTGAGGGTGCAAGTTTAGCAGAGTCCACGCTAAAAAGCTAAAAATTTCCCTACTCCCGCAAAACATTGACTGGTGCATTGAGCTTGGTTGTTGACTTCAGAAACTTTAGCTGATTAACAGCTTGGCCGTATGAGAGTAATTTATTAGAGATGGTAGCTTTCCGATTTAAGACAGGGATACTAAAAAAATAATGGTTCAAGAACGTACATTACCCAAATTTGATACTGCTACTGCCCGAATTTCCAAAGAAGAAGGGCTGCGGTTATATGAGGACATGATCTTAGGGCGCTTTTTTGAAGATAAATGCGCTGAAATGTACTACAGAGGCAAAATGTTTGGTTTTGTCCATCTGTACAACGGTCAAGAAGCTGTTTCTACTGGTGTGATCCAAGCGATGCGACCAGGGGAAGATTTTGTTTCTAGTACCTACCGTGACCATGTCCATGCGCTGAGTGCAGGAGTACCAGCCAGAGAGGTAATGGCAGAGCTATTTGGCAAAGCCACAGGTTGCAGCAAGGGGCGCGGTGGTTCCATGCACATGTTCTCTGCAGAACATGGCTTGCTGGGTGGTTATGCTTTCGTCGCCGAAGGTATTCCTGTCGCAGCTGGTGCGGCTTTTCAAAGCAAATACCGTCGCGAGGTGATGGGAGATGCCAACGCCGACCAAGTGACCGCTTGCTTTTTTGGTGATGGTGCTGCTAACAACGGTCAGTTTTTTGAGACACTAAATATGGCAGCGCTCTGGAAACTGCCAATTATTTTTGTGGTGGAAAACAATAAATGGGCAATTGGCATGGCTCACGATCGCGCTACTTCTGACCCAGAGATTTACAAAAAAGCCAGTGTGTTTAACATGGTGGGTGTGGAAGTAGATGGGATGGACGTTTTAGCAGTCCGCGCCGTCGCTCAAGAAGCCGTCGCCCGCGCCCGTGCAGGTGAGGGACCAACATTGATTGAAGCCCTAACCTATCGTTTCCGGGGTCACTCCCTGGCTGATCCAGATGAAATGCGTAGCAAAGCTGAGAAAGAATTTTGGTTTGCTCGTGACCCCATTAAAAAGTTAGCAGCTTATTTAATTGAGCAAAATCTGGCGGATCAGGAGGAACTCAAAGCCATTGAGAAGAAAATTCAGGAAGTTATCGACGACGCTGTGAAGTTCGCCGAAAGCAGTCCGGAACCAGATCCTAGCGAGTTATATCGCTTTGTATTTGCGGAAGACGAGTAGATTGTTAATGGTTGACGGTTGACGGTTGACGGCTGACGGTTAACTGTTGACTGTTGACTAGGGAGAGGGGAGATGAGGGTGACAAATGACAAATGACAAATTAGGATGAAATTTATGTTTGCGATCGCCCAAAAACAACAACAATACAAAACCTACATCCTCTCGGACGAAACCGCAAAATCTGAAGTGGAAGTCGTACCAGAACGCGGTGGTATCATCACCCGTTGGCGGATTGGGGGACAGGAAATTTTCTATCTAGACACTGAACGGTTTACACATCCTGAATTAAGTGTCAGGGGTGGGAATCCGATTTTATTTCCCATCTGCGGCAACCTACCGGATAATACATATATCCACAACGGTAAGCAGTATACCCTTAAGCAACATGGCTTCGCCCGTGACTTACCTTGGGAAGCTACTGAGCAAAGAACAGAAGATAAAGCTAGCCTCACGGTTGTTCTCAACAGCAACGAGGAAACCAAGGCTGTTTATCCTTTTGACTTTCAACTGGCTTTTACCTACGAATTGCAAGGTAACACCCTAGAAGTTCGTCAGGAGTATAAAAATTTGTCCTCGGAACCATTGCCGTTTTCTGCTGGTTTCCATCCTTACTTTCTCTGTGGTGATAAAACTCAACTAAAGTTTGAGATTCCCTCAAACCAGTATCAAGACAATAAAACCAAAGAATTTCACTCCTTTGACGGCAATTTTGATTTTAACCAGGACGAGATTGATTTTGCCTTTGGACAACTCAAGAGCAAATCTGCCACGGTGATCGATAGTAGCCGGAAGTTAAAGCTCACCTTAGATTATGATGATTTTTCTACCTGGTTGGTATTTTGGACAGTTAAAGGCAAGGAATTTTATTGTTTAGAGCCGTGGAGTGCTACCCGCAACGCCCTCAACACTGGCGCAAATTTGACTGTGTTAGATCCAGGAGGTAGTCTCACCACATCTATCAGGTTAGCAGCGAACTTTTTCTAAAGCACTTTACAAATCCAAGGATGTTTGTGCTAGACTTACAAAGTTGCGAAAATTAAATAAACGGGTCGCTAACTCAACGGTAGAGTACTCGGCTTTTAACCGATTAGTTCCGGGTTCGAATCCCGGGCGACCCATATAAAAGAACATCAAATTCTATATCGTACAAAAAAGCGATCGCTTATGTTAACCAAGAAAGTGCGATCACTCTGGTGCTTTCAGAGCATCACTAAACATTTGTCCTAGTCCAGTCAACGCCAGCGCACCAGGACGAATTAGTCAGTATGAATGATTCCTATCCTGTACTTGCTATCATGTCTACCCAATTAGCCATAATTCTTCAGACCCCCACTCCTCACCTTTCTCAACAAACATGGCTGATACCATCGATTTGTCTCTAGCTCTTTCCTGTACCCCTTCTGCTCATGAGCAACATAGCAGAGATAATAAGTACCTGTGCAAAAACAATGGAAACGCTGTTTGAGGGATTAATTCAGTGTCATTCAACTCTTACACAGATGCCGTTTGTCGTATATTTACCCTTGACTAATGATGCATCAAAGTTCTGGTCGCTGGCGCTTAGGGCTAGCGTTATCGATGTTGACGGTCTTTTTGTGGGGAATTCTACCTATTGCCCTGACAGTAACGCTACAAGTGCTTGATGTCTACACAGTCATTTGGTTTCGGTTTTCGGTGTCGTTTGGGTTGCTGGCTATTTATTTAGGAGTGCAGGGGAAATTACCGACGTTAGAGCGACTACGTGCTGCGTCTTGGAAGTTGTTAGCGATCGCCACAATTTTTTTGGCACTGAATTACTTGCTGTTTTTGCAAGGTTTATCACTGACATCCCCTGCTAACGCTGAAGTAATTATTCAGTTATCTAGTCTCCTATTAGGTTTAGGGGGATTGGTGATTTTTAAAGAACACTATCAGCTGCGTCAATGGCTTGGCGTGAGTGTGCTAATTCTGGGATACATTTTGTTTTTCCATGAACAACTAACAAATTTAATTACAGGACATGGTCAATACCTTTTAGGTAGTGGGTTAGTTGTGCTGGGATCAGCAGCTTGGGCTATTTATGCTTTAGCACAAAAGCAGTTATTACAGTCTTTATCTTCCGCTCAGATTATGCTGATTATTTATGGAGGATGTGCTTTTTTATTCACGCCATTCGCCAAAAATCAAATAGTTTTGACACTCAGTAACTTGCATTTAGGAATGTTACTTTTTTGTGCTTTAAATACTCTCATTGCCTATGGAGCCTTTGCTGAATCATTAGCACATTGGGAAGCATCACGGGTAAGTGCAGTAATAGCTTTAGCTCCTATTGTTACCTTAATAGCAGTAGAAACTGTATCAGTAATTGTACCTGCTTTAATTCCACATGAAAAAATGACATTACTCGGAATATTTGGAGCTGTTTTAGTTGTAGTTGGTGCGGTAGTAATTGCCTTAAGAAAAGCTGACTGAACAGCACTTTTAGGAGTTTTTACTAGCTTTTAAATCCAGAGTATTAATTGCATATTTAAAGCTACATTAGAAATACTGAGGCAGCGTATTTTTTTATTTGTTATGATTTCACAGTAAGCGTCATTTAATTGATTAAACCTCTTACAAAGTAGATATTTTACCTACTTGTTTGGCGCATTTACAGTCAATCTTTGCTCTTGTAATCAAGAGAAAAAACTAAAAAAAATCCATAAAACTGAGGCGATTTAAGATTAATTAACCTTACCAGGGTGTCCGAATAACTACCAAAGCCAACGCCTCGTGACACAACATCAGCGAAATAGTTGAGCGATGATTAGTTCGTTTGGTAATTGGGCCAGCACCCTGAGAAAAAATTCGCTATCGCTGGTTCTTTCAATGCTGCTGCCAACATGTGGAATTAGTAATTCAGTACTGGCAGCAGAGCGAGTTCATGCATCTTATTCTGCTTTAGACCTTTCGATATCAGTCAATACTTTAGACAGCTATGCAACAACAGGTGTAATTAAGGACGAATTAGCTGTTTATCAACAGTATTTACCACCACAGCAGCTTGAGGAATTACGGCGAATTTTAAGCACTCCTGTAAAAATTAGTCCGATTGTGGTTTCCCAATTTCTCCGCACACCACAAGGGGAGTTCCTACTGCGACGGTTAGCAGCAGTAATCCAAAACAAATCGCAGCAACCACAGCCAGGATTTGATGCGTTACGATCGGCGCTAATTTTAGCCTCTGCGGAACCAGGAGGGCTAACGTTATTAAATTTGTTACGAAAGTATCCTACCAAGATTATTGACGTTGATTTAGCGCATTGCTTGGAAATAGCTGCAGAACTGGAAAAATTGGTGAATGAAACAAGCCTTGCGATCGCTGCAGTCACCAAAAAATCTCAGATAGAAGCGGCGATCGCTCCAGAGTCAATAAACTTTGCCAAATTGCCAGATTTACGGCTTCCAGGAACGTTTAAGCTGCAAAAACAGACACTGAAGCTGCTCGACTCGACACGCAACAGATTATTGTTGACTGATATTTACATTCCTAATGTCGCAACTCCAGCACCTGTAATTGTGATTTCTCACGGTTTGGGTACAGACAGCAGTAACTTTCAATATTTAGCGACTCATCTAGCTTCCTATGGTTTTGTCGTCGTTGTTCCCACTCATCCAGGTAGCAACACTCAACAATTAAATGCCAAAGCTAGCCAAGTAGCAGAATCAAACGAATTTACAGACCGACCTTTAGATGTGAAATATATCCTAGATCAACTGGAAAAAAGTAACCAGTTTGATCCCCGGTGGAAAGGGCGGTTAAATCTGCAACAAGTGGGAGTTTTCGGTCAATCTCTTGGCGGCTACACAGCTTTAGCCTTGGCTGGGGCTAAAATTAACTTTGAACAACTCAAACAAGACTGCCAACCAGAAGCGCTGCAAGATACTTGGAACATGTCTTTATTGCTCCAGTGTCGTGCTTTGGCATTGAATAGTAAAAAGTTTGCCAAAGAGTATAACTTGCGGGATGGGAGAGTGAAAGCAGCGATCGCCGTTAACCCGATCACCAGCTCCATTTTTGGCAAAGCTGGCTTAAGCCAAGTGCAAATTCCCATCATGCTCGTCGGTAGTAGTGATGATACCGTCGCACCAGCTTTATACGAGCAAATTTTACCCTTCTCTTGGTTTGCTACCACACATAAATATCTCGTCACCCTCGTAGGTGCAACCCACTTTTCCACCATCGGTAATGGTAATAGTCTCAACGAGCCAACAGGCTTACATTCCCAGATCATCGGCGATAATCCGGCTCAAGCGCGTCGTTACATCAATGCCCTGAGTTTACCTTTCTTTCAAACTCATGTGGTAGGAAAGCAACAATACGCTCCTTACCTCAACGCCACCTACGCCAAAGCCATTTCAACTCATCCTCTGAGTTTAAGTTTTGTCCAGTCTTTGAGCATGAATGAACTAGCACAAGCACTAGACGCTAATCTCAAAGCAGGTAAACCCACAAAACAAAGTTCGCCCAACTCCATAGTCAATTTTGGCTTTTGGATGTTGGATATCGGAGTAGCACTGCTGCATGTGATGATTTTCCTATGAAATCCTACTTCTATACCAAGTTTGTTTTGAGGGTTTGTAGTAAGCAATAAAGTGCTTAGAATAATCAGGACTGAAGTCCTGACTACGAACTTGCATAATTTCACCAGATATCTAAATTATTTCAGGGATGGTAAGATTATCATCCCTTAATTTTTGAGGTTTCAGGCTAATCCGAAAAATCCACTGTTTTTGTAGCTATTGTCTCCTACTGATCTTCGGCTGAAACTATTAAGATTAGAAGCATCCGCCTAGTTAATACCCACTAAACTATGCCATCCATGCCTCTGTCGCGCATAGTCACGCTGATTGTTGGTTTAATTGTGATTTTGGGACTTAGCCTGTGGCTGATTGATTCCCTGTCACGCCTTTATTGGCAGTTGTCCTATTCTCCCTTGCTGGGTAATTTGTTGCTGTTGCTGCTAATTGTCCTCATAGGGGCTTTGGTTGCTGCTTTTGTTTATTATGTGCTGATACTGCGATCGGGTGAGCAGCGATCGCGTCGTCAGCGTCAGCGAGTGACATCTGCACAAATTCCGGCGGCTAAGTCTGATGCGGCTTCTTCGACTCTACAAGCTGTGCGCCAACAGGTAGCACAAATTCAAGATGAAGTCACACGACAAGCTTTATTGAGTCGATCGCGGGAAATTGAAGTCAATTTAGCACGGGGCGAAATCCAAGTCGTAGTCTTCGGTACGGGAAGTGCTGGCAAAACTTCCCTGGTAAATGCCGTGATGGGACGGATGGTGGGACAGGTGGATGCACCGATGGGTACAACCCAGGTGGGAGAAACCTATTGTTTGCGGTTGAAGGGATTAGAACGCAAAATTTTAATTACAGATACGCCAGGGATTCTCGAAGCAGGGGTGGCGGGAACGGAACGAGAACAGTTAGCGCGGGCACTGGCGACGGAAGCAGATTTACTATTGTTTGTGGTGGATAATGATTTACGGCGCTCAGAATATGAGCCGTTGCGGGGTTTGGCGGAAATTGGTAAGCGATCGCTCCTCGTACTCAACAAAACTGATCTATATACAGATGAGGATAAAGAATCTATCCTAGCGCGGTTACGTCAACGGGTACACGGATTTATTGCCACAAATGATGTCGTAGCGATCGCTGCTAATCCCCAATCTGCAAAACTAGAAACTGGCGAAACCTTCCAACCTGAACCGGATATAGTACCGTTACTGCGGCGGATGGCAGCCATTTTACGGGCTGAGGGTGAGGATTTGGTAGCCGATAATATTCTGCTGCAATCCCTGCGACTAGGAGAGGAAGCCAGAAAACTCATTGATGCCCAGCGTCGTCGTCAAGCTGATAAAATAGTCGAGCGCTTTCAGTGGATTGGCGCTGGCGTGGTGTCAGTCACCCCCTTACCAGTCGTAGATTTATTAGCAACAGCCGCCGTCAATGCTCAAATGGTGGTGGAAATTGGCAGAATTTACGGCTGCGAGTTGAATATGGAACGGGGACGAGAGTTGGCGCTTTCTTTAGCGAAAACTATTGCCAGTTTAGGGATTGTCAAGGGAGCAATTCAATTACTGTCTACAGCTTTGCAAACAAATCCGGCTACCTTTATCATCGGTAGGGCAGTTCAAGGCGTGACAGCAGCTTATTTAACCAGAATTGCGGGGAAGAGTTTTATTGAATATTTTCGCCACGATCAAGATTGGGGTGATGGTGGGATGACGGAGGTTGTGCAGCGTCAGTTTCAAATCAACCGCCGAGATGAGTTTATTAAAGCTTTTGTTCAAGAAGCGATCGCCCGAGTGGTTAAACCTCTAGCCGAGGTAACTGGGAATTCTTTTTCAGCCCCGCCAGAAGAAAAAGACGAAATCCCAGAAAGTAAGTAGTCGTCATGAACTGGGGGCTAGTATTTTCAAGTCGGTCATTATCAACCATGCACGCCAGGACGAATAAAAACTTTTATTAAGTTTTAAGCTTTTTGTCTCGTTTTCTAGACATGACAACTGGACATCTGACATATAATTGAGTTTGACAAGTAGTATTACGTACTGGAGCGAATACACAAACTGGCACAGTCTCTACAGTAAAAAAAATGCTGGCATTCAATAAAAGCAGCAATATTTGATACTTTATATAGTTACAGATGTTCTTGTTATAAAAATCACATTTATATTAATTTTTATTAGTAATAATATGTAGAGTAACAAAGTTTTTATTCCAGTAATCAACCCGATAGTGATTAATTCTGGAGGCATTCCGGAAACAGGGAGCAATGTTAGAAAACATAATATAAGGACTTACTCAGTAACCAGCTCATGACCCACTACATGATCGGTAAAGTACTACAAGCACGTTATCAAATCGTCCAAAGCCTAGGTGCGGGTGTATTTGGACAAACATACATAGCTGTAGACATAGATTATCCCGAAAATCCAAAATGTGTTGTTAAACAACTGAAGGTGAACAGTTCCCAGCCCAGTTACTTAGACACATTGAGATTACGTTTTCTCACTGAGACGGAAACTCTCAAGCGTTTAGGATGTCATAACCAAATCCCTGAACTCATTGCTTGCTTTGAAGAAAATGAGCGTTTCTACTTAGTGCAAGAGTTTATTGAAGGGCACGCACTGACTGCGGAACTGCCAATCAAAACAAACTTAGAGGGTCTTTGGAGTGAAAGCGCGGTTATTGAATTTCTCCAAGATGTCTTAGAAATTCTGGAATTTGTTCACTCTCAAGGTGTTATTCACTGTGATGTCAAGCCAGAAAATTTAGTCAGACGTGCTTTCGATGGTAAGCTAGTCCTGATTGACTTTGGCTCCATCCAAGCAGTTGATTTTGGCATAGATGTAGAATTACCCATCTATAAAGTTCCTGTCACATCATTAGGATACATACCACCAGAACAATTTATTGGTCAAACACGTCCCAACAGCGATATTTACGCTTTGGGTATGATTGCTATTCAAGCTTTAACTGGATTATCACCACTGCAATTCCAAGTTGATACTTATACCAATGAAATTATTTGGCGTACCGATCACACACCAGTTAGTGATTATTTAGCCGCGATTCTCAGCCAAATGATCCGCTACGATTTCCAAGAACGCTTTCAGTCTACGAGTGAAGTGCTGCGTATCCTGAAGCAAATGATGTGGGATACTCAGGCATCATCGAGGCAAATTTTAGCAGCACGCGATCGTCTATCTTTAATGGCAACAGATGAGGGTAAAAATTTCACCCAAGTTTCTATATCACCATCGCCGTCGTCATCTCCACTACTAACAGGAATGAGAGTAGGGTTAGTAACTAATTCTGTGTTGATGGGATTGGGTATGTATTCTTTACTAGCTCATTCTCCAGCAATACGCTCAGAAACCGAAACTTTATATAAAGCCACAGAAGAATATCAATCTGGAGATTTACAAGAGGCGATCGCCTTAGCTAAATCGATTCCCGCCCAGAGCAATGTCTATCCAGAAGCAAAAGCCACAATTGAAGAATGGCAACAGCAATGGCAAGTCGCTGCTGAAAAATATCAATTAGCTGAACAAGCTTTACATGACAGTAGATGGAGCGATTTGTTTAGTGCTGCTGCTCAAGTTCCCGACATTTTATATTGGCAAACGAGAATAGAAAAATTAGTTGAGCAAGCACACTCTAACATCGAAGGAAACACACAAGATTTATTAACAAAAGCTTTTGAAAAAGCAAAAGTGAAAGATTTTTCCACAGCTTTAGACTATCTTCGTCAAATTCCCATCGAAAGTTCCGCTAATAATGTAGTTCAAGAAAAATTAGCCGAATATAAACAAAAGCAATACATCAGAGCCACCTACTTTTTACAAAAAGCTTACAATCTAGCATCTGTTAGTGATTTTGATGGTGCTGTAAAATTCCTCCGCCAAGTTCCTGATAATACTCCCGTTTATACTCAAGCTCAAATCAAATTGCAGGAGTATACTCAAAAACAGCAGCAACAATCTCAAAGTCAAAATATAGCTCTATCAAAAACACTTTCTTCTAGCAAAAAAGTCAACTCTAGCATTAACAGTCGTTCAAATAGTAAAATTGAGCATTTAAATGCTGAAAATAACCTACAAGAGGTGAATATTTGGTAGTCATTCATAGCAAATCTACTTAGATTAGCAGCATGACGCTATCAGCTATAAAAGATTTAGTTCGCTTATTTATCCCATGAAAAAGAGATAAATTGATCCATTTGTCCCAAAGCTAAAACTATAAATTTTAAATTATTTAGGCTGATATAATAAGCTAATTTTTTCGGCTTCTTCTATCAGCCATATCTTTTATGGTTTGGGCTGTCTTGGACTAGTAAGTTGAGGAATTGGTATAGTTGGGACAACTACAGGCTGTGTTTTTTCAGTTTGTGTTTGACTCTGTGCTTGGTTACGAGCGTCTATTGCTTGCTGGTAATCAGGTTTATATTTAATTGCTTTTGCATAAGATGCGATCGCTTCTGGATAGCGTTGCAAATTTACTAAAGCATTACCTCTGCTATACCAGCTTTCGTAGTGATCAACTTTGTACCTGACTGCTCTATTATAAGCTGCGATCGCCTGTTCATATTTCTGTAAAACATAAAGCGAATTTCCCAAGCCATACCAAGCTTGATAATCATTTTGCTTCACAGCTATAGCTTTATTATAAGATTGAACTGCTTCTTCATAACGTTGGCTTTGATGTAGCGACCAGCCCCGACTATACCATGCTTGATAGCTGTCAGTATTATATTTAATTACTTGATTAAAAGATTCAATTGCTTCTGGATAACGTCGTAAATTAACGAGTATATTACCTCTTGATAACCAAGCTTGATAATAATTTTGCTTATATCTTACTGCTTGATTATATGCTGTAAATGCATCTTCATAGCGCTGTAAATTAACTAATGCATTGCCCCGATTATACCAAGCTTGCTCATAGTCTGGCTTAAATTCAACAGCTTTATCATAGGCAGCGATCGCCTCATCATATCGCTTTAAATTATGTAGTGCCCAACCCTTATTATACCAAGCTTCGTAAGAATCTTGTTTCAAATCAATTGCTTTATCATACGACTTAATTGCGTTCTCATATTGATTTAAATTACTTAAGGCTTGACCTTTTGCCAGCCAGACTTCTGGATAATTATTTTTGAGTTGTAGGGCTTTATCAAAAGAGGCGATCGCTTCTTGATATCGCTGTAGATTTTTTAAACTAAAGCCTCTTCCACTCCAAGCTTCTAAATATTCTGGCTGAATTTGAATCGCTTTATCATATGCTGCTAATGCTTCTTTATATTTATTCAATTCATACAATGATTTGCCCTGACCATACCATCCTTGAGCATAATCTGGTCTAATATCAACCGCTTTTTCATATACTGCTAGTGCGTCTTGATAACGCTGTAAATCAAAAAGTGTATTTCCTTGGTTATATAAATCTGTAGCATTATTAGAATGAATGGTATCAATAATAAATATAGATGCAGTTCCACTTATGCCTATGACAAGTATCGCCGATAAAGCCTTAAAAAGTATATTTTTTTTATTTATTTGATTTTTATAATTATTTAGTGGAGGTGCAGGAGTCAAGGCTATGGTGAGTGCAGATGGTTGCTTTAACTCTTGCAGCGCTTGTAACACCGCCGTTGCTGAAGAATAGCGCTCTCGAAAGTCATAACACACCATTTTATCTAAAACTTGTGCAAATTCCAGTGAAACTGTAGCGTTATTTTGCCAAATAATTTCATTAGTTTCAGGGTCTTTAACTAGTTGCTCAGGTGGTAATCCCGTGAGAGCTTGAATCGCAATTATTCCCACTGCATATATATCGCTACTAAATTTAGGGCTACCCTGAGCCTGTTCTCCAGGAAGATATCCAGGAGTACCTATAGCAACAGTAGATTTAGTTTGACCCTGCGGAGTAATCACCTGGGTACTAATTTGTTTAACTGCACCAAAATCAATTAATACTAATTTGTCATCTTGCTCACGTCTGAGTAAATTGTGTGGATTGACATCGCGGTGAATTACCTTCTGTTGATGGACAAACTCTAAAATTTCTAAAATTTCCTGTAAAAGAACAATTACCTCATCTTGATTCAGAGTTTTACCTGGTATTAATTCTTTACTCAGATCATGACCTTCGATGAATTCTTGCACAAGATAAAACTCTGCTTTATCCTCAAAGTAAGCTAAAAGTTGCGGAATGCGATCGTGAGTTCCTAATTTATACAAAACTTTAGCTTCCGTATCAAATAAGCGTCTAGCTGTCTCTAGAGTTACTGGGTCTGATGCTTGAGGCTTGAGTCTTTTGACAACACATTGAGGTAAACCAGGTAATTGAGTATCGCTAGCGATAAAAGTCTCACCAAATCCTCCACCTCCCAAATAGCTAATAATTTGATATCTTCCAACAAGTGTGTGTCCCAGCATTCGGTTTGCCTAGTTGAATACGATATTATCTGATTTCAATCTTGCCACAAGCTAACCGGATGAGGGGGAGATATAGTATTTAAAACGGAAGTAAGCCTATTATTAACTACTGGTTAATTGGCACTAATACTGCCATGTTTTTGTGAGAAATGTTACTAGAATTTATTGATAGCTTTCGATTTGCGTTGATTTTATTGGGCGATCGCTTGTGTACAGTTAAAAGTTACGCCCGACATCCTGGGATGAGTATGGTAGATTTGACTGCTGTTCAGAAAATCGTCTGTGCTTTTGAGGTGACGATTGAAGAATTGATGGATGTGGTGGAAGAGTAGGCGATCGCTTAGTCTTTATTAGGTATCGATTGCTATTTTTAACCTAATTTAAGCACTTTTAAAATATGCTGTTGAAATCCTGCTAATCCGCCTCTGTTATTCCAATGGTTTTTGAATGTAGGTAGGGTTTCCAACTCCATAACTTTACCCCCTTCGAGGTGGACATGATAACCAAATAGAATGTCTTGATCTGGCGGAACACCCCAATAATCTGCCATCCAAACTACTTGAACGAGACGATAAATATTAAATTCCGTATCATAAAGCTCTTTGTATAAAGTATTGTTCAGGAGTTTGACAATATGCGTTGTTTTAGCACGTTGTCTGAGAATGATAAGTTGGCCTTCCTTTGGCTTGAGAGCATTCTCTTCATACTCTTCTTTTTTCCAATGTAGGCGAAAAATTTTTAAATCAGGGTCAACATCCTGATCAGCCCAATACTTATCATCACCTTGATGATTTATATTCTTAG